>NZ_JBEDTC010000015.1:0-866949 GCF_040118815.1 Alcanivorax sp. | reverse complement strand
CGTCAGCACCAGATCGCTGTTGCGCGGCGCGTTGTCCACCGTCGCCGTCAGCGTAATGTCAGACCCTTCCGCCACCGTCGGGTTGTCCAGGCTCACCGTGCTGGTGTCGTCCGTGTCGCTCACCACCGTGGCTATAGGCGCACCATCAATCGTCAGATTCTCAAATACGCCTGATCCACCCAAACTATCTTCAACAGCATTGAGAATTTGATTAGTGATGGTCTCACCATCAACGTAAGCATCATCACCCTGAACGGGGAGACTAAAACTTCCGCTGGAATTGCCCGCAGTGATCGTCACGCTACCCAAAGTAGTGGTAACGGTAATATCGTTATTAGAGGTAACAATGTTTCCATCACTGTCTTTAAGAGTAACCGTGTACTCAAGATCAGGAGCGCCCTCGAAAACATTCGTTTCGTCAACAGAAAGCTCAGCGACAACAACAACGTTATCTACAGGATTCGATGCCGAATCGCTGCTGGCATTTCCTGCCGAATCCGTAACATCAACGTTAATCTCCACTTCGGTTTGGCCGTCTGCCACCGGCACGCCCACAACCAAGCCATTGTCGATATCATCTTGGGTTAGTTCATAATCGGTAATAGGGACACCATTACCGTCATTGATGGGATTCCCGTCTTTATCAGTGACGGTGAGCTTATCCCCGGGAAAAGTGGTGCCAGGGTCAAAGGTAATGGTGCCTTCAACCTCACCATCACTGGTGTCTGCCGCATTGTATTTGCCATTACTACCGGAGCCAGGCTCAAGCTCAACATCAACGTCCGGAGTCAAATTATCTACTGGTTTTGCATCCGACCCTGACCCTGTGTTGCCCACAGGATCAGTAACTTCTGCATTCAACTCAACGTTTGTTTGCCCCGTACTGACAGGTACATTGAGTGTAATACCGTTAGCAATATCATCATCGGTAATGGGTCGCTCGATGAGTACACTGCCATCTTTGTCAGTAATCTTAACGAGGTCGCCAGGTTCGGTGGTCGCGGGGTCAAAAGTTACGATACCAGTGACATTGCCATCGTTTGTGTCGGCATCATTATAATCACCGTTAGGACCGGAACCGGTCTCTAATTCGACTTCTACCGTAGGGGCAATAGCATCAGCTGTGTAAGACCGCTCTGTGTTACCTGAAACAGGCGTACCGTTCGGCTGCACACTGTCAACGGTTGCAGAGACGCTATTGTCTTGTGCCAATTCACTTCCCGGCACATCCACTTGCCAGGTCTTGCCGTCAGCATTTACTACTGTTTCATAAGCGCTTCCGTTCACCATAACGGTGACCAAATCCCCGGAGCTCACCCCGTCACCGACGGTACCCGAGACTGTGATGTCCTGCGCTGCTTCTGTCGCATCCACAATATCGTTGCCAGCAATGACATCAATTGAAATGCTGACATCAACAAGCTTAGAACCGGAATCAGGCTGACCGTTATTGCCTTCATCACGATCAAGATAAGGGTCGCTATAACGCGGATCATCATTAAAAAAGTCGATTTGCGGCAGGCTCAATCCGAAAGGACTAAGTACTTCTTTAATACGAGCAACGGTAACCGGCGTATAACCATTCGCCTCAATGATTTCGCCGATACGCACCAGCTGAACAAAACCATGACCTCCCGAAGAGCCAGCAGAGCTTGGATCAGAGAAAGAATTATCCGCCTCTGGTTTCTCTTCTCTCTCAATAGGAGTAGGCGCATTTTCATCGACAGCAAGATCTTCAAGCTGTTGCGCAGAAACCTGTTGATCCCCAAGGAACGTCAACCGCTGATTGTCACCAAAATCGAGATCAATACGAGCACCATCAGCCACAACTAAGGTTTCGTCAGAGCCGAGCTGATCTCCAACTTTAAGTGCGCGACGCTCACCGTTGGCATTAACGGCCCAAGCTTGACCGACTAGATATACAACGATTGCCAGGGCGTTCATAAAAGCCTCACAAAATGGTTATCAATGCGTGATACACACATTTGATTAATCAATCATTACCGCTCACTCAAAGCATTTGCTTTTGCACGCAGTAGTGGTTTGAGCAAGTACGACAAAATACTTTTCTTTCCCGTCATGATATCGAGCTGAGCCGTCATGCCAGGTATAACGGATAGATTGTGTGTTGAGTCATTTTCAGTTGTTACGGCTCGCACTAAATAAAATGTGTTATCTCTATCGTCGGTAATTGTATCGGCGCTAATATGCTGAATGGTTGCGGAAAGGCCACCATAAATAGAGAAATCATAGGCGTGAAGCTTGATCGTAGCAGGCAATCCAGGGCGCAAAAACGCTATATCTTTGGGCGCTATCTTGGCTTCAACCAAGAGACGATCGTCACTAGGGACAATTTCAACAATGGCATTACCTGGCTGCACAACCCCACCGATAGTATTCAACAACACACGCTGCACCGTTCCGTTTACCGGGGAACGAATTTCTGAAAGCCTGACCTTGTCGGCCAAACCGGCAACACTTTTTTCCAAGCTATTCAGCTGAGAACTGGCTTCGCTGAGTTCAGCTCGCCACTGGTTGCGCATAGAAGAGGCAACCTCTGACTGCCTGGATTCAGCCTCCTGAATACTCGATTTGACTTGACGGACACGAGCAGCGGCCTGCAAGCGCTCACCGTCAGCCGCAGCCTGATCGCGTCTCAACCGAAGAATTTCTATTTCCGAAACAGCCCCTGACGACAACAATGGCTCAGTCGCCTGCAACTCTTGACTTGACATGCGATAGGCTTTTACAGCCGCAGAAAGCCTGGCCTGAACCTCCCCAAGCTCCTGCTCTCTTTGCTCCAGCTGCTCCCGGGCAACAGAGACACGCTCACCCAACTCTTTCAGGCTTGCCTGATAATAGGCTTTCTCTTGTAATAATATTTCGGCTTGATCCGGCGTCTCAGCAGCACCAATATTCAAATACAGAGGCTCATTATTGATCTGCGCACGTAGTCGCTTTACTTTTGCAGAAAGCGACAACGCGCGAACGTTTCCTTCCTGAAAATTCGCCTCAAAACGCGTTGGATCTATTCGGACCAACAAATCGCCCTTGTTGACCTCTTCCCCCTCTTTTACAAAGACGGCCTCAATAACGCCGCCGTCTGCCGACTGTATGACCTGAAGGTGTCGAGAAGGAATCACTTTTCCTTCACCGCGAGTCACTTCATCAATCGGAGAAAGCCCAGCCCAGATAATCAAAACAATAAAGGTTAACGCGATGCCATAGATTAGGCTGCGGGCGCGAAGAGTCTTTTGCTCTTCTATCGATTGATCGGCATCCACAGACCATTGCCGGGATAAGCTACTAAACGCAGAGAAAAAAGGTCTAAAAAGGCGATCAACCAGCCTCTTTCCTCTAGCTCCCACGGAATCAGCCATACTCAAACGCTCAAAAGCTTGCTGCTCAAGCTGCTTCCTGGCGGCTTTATCAGCGAGCTTTGAGTCACTACTCATTTTGCCCCCCGCTGGATGCGCCCTTGCTGTAACGCCTGTAGCACTTGCTGTTTCGGACCATCAGCTACGACCTGCCCTCCATCCATTACAATCAAACGATCGACAAGATCCAGTAAACTCGTTCGGTGCGTGACTAGCACCATGCTTTTACCTTGAGCAAGCTGAGCCAGCCCTTTGCTAACATGCTGCTCCAGCATGCTATCCATAGCACTGGTGGGCTCATCAAGAAGAAGAATACTGCTATCAGACATTACTGCGCGGGCGACAGCGATAGTTTGACGCTGGCCGCCAGACAAACGATTTCCACCTTCGCCAACCTGCATGGACAAACCATCCGCATGCTCGCCCACCATCGTTTTCAGACCGGAAACATTAATCGCCTGCATCAACCGCTCGTTGCTTGGGTGGTCTATACCAAGAGTGATATTGTCATAGACCGTACCGCTGAGCAGCTGAACATCTTGTGGGATATAGCCAATATTGCGGCGTAATTCGGCGGGATCTATTTGGTTAATATTCACCCCATCCACCAGAAGATTGCCGGAAGTAGGCCGATACAAACCAAGAACCAGCTTTTCCAAGGTGCTTTTTCCCGAGCCTACAGGACCAAGAATCCCCACCCTTTCTCCAGCTCGAATATGTAAAGACACTCCGGCTAGAGCATTCCTATCTTCATCCGGGTATTTAAAAGAGACATCTCGAAGCTCAATTTCACCTCGTAACTTCCCCCTGCTTATAAACTGTTTTCCCGGAGCTCGATCCTGCTCCGCGCCCATCATTTGTTCCACTGATTCAAGAGCGGTAGCCGCTTGGTAGTATTGGCTAAGCAAGGAGGCTGTTTGTGAAACAGGAGCCATAGCTCTAGATGACAACATGTAAGCAGCGATTAATCCGCCTTGACTCATGTCACCATTAATAACCAAATACACACCAATAATAATCATTGCCACGGCCACGACTTGCTGGACCCAAGAAGCCCCTGCGCCGACCGACATGCCCAACATTCTCTGCTTTCCCGAACAGCCCGATATAAAGCGAGTAGATTGCTCCCAAGCGGTTTGCATGCGGCTGGCGCCGTTAAAACTCTTTAACGTCGGAGCCGCCACCAAACTTTCCACTAAGCCTGAGTTTCTCTGTGCACTAGCCTGGCTCACAGTGTCTGAAAGTTGACGCATAGTGGCCTGAACCGACACTGCGTACAGAATAATCAGCGCAGCCCCCAGCAAAACAGGAATAACCATCAGCGGCGAGATCAGTGTAATGATCACGACAAACAACAAGAAAAACGGCAAGTCTATTAACGCGGTGACCGTCATGGAGCCGATAAAAGAGCGCACTGATTCAAAAGATTGAACATTGGCTGAGAATGAACCCACAGACTGAGGAGCATGCTCCAGACGGGCGCCCAAGATGCGCTCCATGATGCGAGCAGATATAGTGATGTTGGCCCGGTTTGCCGCCAACTCCACAAACCAACTACGCAATAAGCGTAGCGCCAAATCAGCACAGATAATTGCCACGGCACCTATGGCCAATACCCACAACGTCTCGGTGGCATGATTAGGGACCACGCGATCGTATACATTCATGACGAACAGCGGCATGGCCAACGCGAACAGGTTAATAAAGAAAGCGGCAACCAGAATATCTCGATATACCGGCCGGTTAGCTTTAATCACACTCCAGAACCAATGGCCTTGATCTGCGGTGGAGTGAGTACCGGTTTTGCGTCGATTCAGGCGAAAATCAGGGCGGCAATACAATGCAATACCGCTATAACTTTCCTGAAAACTGGCCAAATCCAGTTCTTCAGCCTGCATGTCCAACTCAGGCAACTGAACTTGGACCTTCTGCCTATAAAAATCGATGCCCTGCAACAAACAAGCGCGATTTCCTTCCAGCAATACAACACAAGGAAATAGCAATCCATTAAGGCGCGCCAGAGGCTGACGCACCAGCTTCACTTTCAGATCAACCCGCTCAGCCGCTCGCGAGAAGACCGATGGCGTTAGACAGCCATCGACCAACGGCAAGCCCGAGACTAGTGCATCACGACTGGTTGCCGCCCCATTTTCAGCAGCCAACCAAAGCAGGCAGGCGCTTAAGGGGTCATTGGTCAAATCCATAAGACCCTTTCACCATTATTTTCCGGAATGGATCACGCGAACCTCAACGCGGCGATTTAGTGCACGCCCCTCTGAGGTGTCATTAGTTGCATTTGGCTGATACGACCCGGCGCCAAACACCCTCATGACCGTATCATCAACGCCATAGCTAATTAGAGCATCTCGTATCGCAATGGCTCGTGAAAGTGACAATTCACGATTAAGCGCATCGGATCCAGTACTGTCTGTATGCCCCACGATAACAATGGATTTCGGCGTCCCTTGTTCCGCCAAGCGTAAAGCGAGCTGCTGAAGGCGCGCCTCCGCTTCGGGTTTGAATTCAGCACTACCAATGTCAAACAAGGTATCACTACCCAAACTCATGACCTGTTCAGGTTCAGCGCTTTGGAGGTAACGGTCAAAGCTCCCGTCCCCTTCATCCGGCAGTGTGCAATAACGACTGTTGCCCGGGTCCACGTCATCATTAATGTCACCCAAATCCGGGAATGCTTCATTAGTAACCGACAGGGTTTCTAGTAGCCTCCCCATGCTTTGCAGCGTCTGTAAACGATTAATGTGCAGATCATAGAAGCCGCTAACATAGGCGCGCCGCGCTTGAAAGAATTCATTCTCAGAGTCGAGAACATCCAACAAAGAGCGGCGACCAATATCAAATTGCTCCCGGTAAGCGATCAATACACCCTCGGCACGATCACGATGAGCTGCAAGAGGCTCAAGTTTCTCCTGCAAATTTAAAGCATCGCCATGAGCAACGGTGGCCGTCTGTCGAAGGTCAACACAGGCTTTATCACGCAGACTTTCAGCCTGACTGATCCGACGATCTGCCGCTCGCTCTGCTGCAAGATCACTGCCACCACGGTACAGGTTGTATCGCATGCGCAGCTCAACCACTGTTTCATCGCCATACGAGTGCGGATCTGTGCGATTGTCAAAACTGTTATTGTTCCTATAGGCACCATGACTGGCCCCAAACTCAAAAGTGGGATAGCGGCCAGCTTTGGCTTCACCGTAGGAAGCCTCAGCAGCTTGAATTTCTTCAAAAGCAGCAAACAATGCAGGATTATTTTTATATGCACTGTTTAGCACCTTCCACAAATCATCAGGTACAACATCAGCTTGCACCTCATAGGGAGATAGATCTTCAGCGGGAAAACGCCCTACTAAGCGTTGAAACCTGGCGGTAACCGTTTGCAGGTTAGCGACCTCTGTCAGCAGATTGGACCGAGCCAACGAAAGGCGACCATCAATCTGTTTAAGGTCAGCGCGATTACTAACCCCTCGACCAGCACGCTCACTGACGTGGCGCTGAACACGCTGGTGGTTAGCAACGTTTTCCTGGGCAAGGGTAACCTGTTCTCGCAGTTTCATTACGCTCAGGTAAGCCTCAGAAACCTCCAGAGCTTTACGCTCTGCCTCATCCAGAAGCTCATAATAACGAGCACGGCTACTATGTTCCGTTCTTGCGACAGCATTACGCACACGGAAACCATCGAACAGCATCTGCGTGAGAGAAACCTCTCCGTAATTTCGGCTATAACTACCGCGAGCATCGTAATCTCGATCGCCCGTGCCAAGCGATGCGCTCAGATCAAGAGACGGCAAATAGCCACCGAAAGCCTCACGCTGGTCATAAGTCGCCGCCTGAAAAGCATGTAAACGAACTTGAATTTCCGGATTTTTTTCAAGCGATTCCTGAACCACGCTTAGCAAATCATCTTGCGGCGCAGCGATGACGAAATCCGCACCAACGGTTAAGGAAAAAGCCAAGGCGAGTTTGGCGACGCTAATGGTTCTGCCCATAATACCCTCATAGGAATCCGTGCACGTCTTACACATCTAGCGCATACGGTAGATGTGCCGACAACGTTTTGATGTCTAAAACGCAGTAAAGCCATTGTATATACCCCTATAAGACAGGGAAACATGATTACCTCGTATGATAGACCTTAGAAAACAATTAATTATGACTTCCGTGCCAAAACTGTTTTCAGGACAAGAGACCATATCGCACCCTTAACAAACCGAGCTTAATCAGTGAGTCGATAGCGCTTTCGAAAAGAGCCATCAAAACCAGACTTCCGATAAGGAGTGACGCTGGTTTCGTCAGGTAAATTCGCCCTTTTCAAAAACAAGGCCTCAAGTCAATAATATCAATGAAAGGCCTTTCTACAAGGCAAGATTTGTTAAATACACCAAAGATGAAAAATCCCGTCAGATCAACAGATTAAGCATTTCATTAGGAGCAAAACCCCAATCGATTTATTCCAAGTTTAGGCCTTGGCTTGCCGCCATCTATATGCAACTATATTTATTTGATTGGCAGTAGCCACGGTCTCGCTCATAACCCCCTGACTGACCGAAGCTTTTATTTTGGATGTGTAGCTCGGCATGGGTGGCCCCATGTAGTGAGCAGCAGACCAGACCGTCTCTGTTCAACCAACAGATAAATAGCGCAGGCATCCAGAATACGATTACCAGACTCAAACAGGTGCGAATCGACCACCTGCGACGGGCCAGCTCCTCGTGTCCGGCAAAGCCCACAGGCGGACCGTGCCGGCGGGTAATACATGCTCTCGAGTGGAACATGACCCGCAGGCACCCAGAGGCCACGCTTAACATCAATATACCGCGGCGGAGCATCCATTCCGGGGCCATGATGTCCTTCTAGGCCAGCATGCCGTAGTTCACGCAGACGCGTTAGGCGTAATCAACGTGAATAAAGGGAGAAAATGACAGGCGTGAAGGAATAGGCCGAAGTGACGCTCCGACCACAAGCCCTGGAAGAGGCTTAAAGCTTTTTCACCCGCCGGTTTTTGCCTTTAATCTTTCCTTTCAACAACCGCTCTAGCGCCAGATCGGCACTGTCACGCTCAATCGCCACATAGGCCTGATAATCCGTGACAGAAATTTTCCCCACCTTGTTACCGGCAATCCCCGCATCACCAGTGAGTGCACCCAGGATATCACCGGGGCGCAGTTTATCTTTTCGGCCCGCACCAATGCACAAGGTGACGGTGGGCGGTTGCAGCGGCTCGCCCTCACGGGGCTTCAAACTATTGAGCGGGTGCCAGTTCAACGGTTCGCCCTGCAGTTCCTCGATGGCCATGGCCCGGCGGGATTCGCGGGGGGCGACAAAGTTGATGGCCAAGCCTTTTTCGCCGGCACGGCCGGTGCGGCCTACCCGGTGGATATGGGTTTGCGCTTCATGGGACAGTTCCGCGTTGATAACCATATCCAGGCTATCAATATCCAACCCGCGCGCTGCCACATCCGTGGCAACCAGCACCGACAGGCTGCGGTTGGCGAACAACGTCAGCACCTCATCGCGCTCACGCTGTTCCAGATCACTGTTGAGCACCATTGCTGACAGTCCCTGACGGTAAAGCTGATTCACTACCCCTTGGCACTGTTGCTTGGTGACACAGAACACCACACAGGACACCGGCCGGAAACAGGCAATAGCACGGGCCACCGCCTCTTCTCGCTCAGCGGGCGCCACTTCGTAGTAGCGCTGTTCGATCTGGCTGTTATCGTGGAGCGTTTCCACTTCCACATGCTGCGGATTATTCATGAAGGTTTCCGCCAGCTGTTTGATGCCTGCCGGATAGGTAGCCGAAAACAGCAGGGTCTGGCGACGTGCTGGCGTCTGCCGGATCACCTCGGCAATGCTGTCATAGAACCCCATGTCGAGCATGCGGTCCGCCTCATCCAGCACCAGCGTGTTCAAGCCCTCCAGGCTCAGCGTGCCCTTGCTCAAATGTTTGAGTACCCGGCCCGGCGTGCCCACGACGATCTGGGCACCGTGCTCCAAGGAGCCGATCTGTGGACCAATGGGCTGCCCGCCGCACAACGTCAGCACCTTGATATTGCCGGGGCCACGGGCCAGCCGGCGTATCTCCCCGGCCACCTGATCGGCCAGCTCCCGGGTCGGACACAGCACCAGCGCCTGGCAACCGTAATAACGCGGGTTGAGGGGGTGCAGCAGGCCAAGGCCAAACGCCGCGGTCTTGCCACTGCCCGTGCTGGCCTGGGCAATCACGTCATGCCCTTTGAGCAATAGCGGCAGGCTTTGCGCCTGCACCGGGGTCATGTTCGTGTAGCCCAGCGTCTCCAGGTTGGCGAGCAGTTCCGCAGTCAGCGGCAAGGAAGCAAAGGAAGAGTCAGTCACGGGGGCAGCCTGTGGCAAAGGTGGCAAGGAAATGCATGCGCCCAGTGTAGCAGTTGTCACATTCCCATGAGGATCAAATTACGCGGCGGTTAGCTCCTCCGGGGTTAGCTCCTCTGCTATAGTACCGGCAACCGGGAAATCTGCTGATCATGTCATTATTCCACCGCCCTGCATGCCTGTCTCACCTGCACCGCGAAGAGCTCGCCACCGGACTGATCCGCGTGGGCTGTCACTATGCCCCCGAGCGCCTTTGCGACGACAGCTTTGACCAAGCAGCGATCCCCCTGCCGCCCTCACTGACCACCGCCGTGGCCAAACGCCGGAGCGAATATCTGGCAGGCCGCTGGTGTGCCCGTGAAGCCCTCGCCATGCTGGGCATCCCCGGCCTGCCTACCCTGGGCCGGGACCGAGCACCGCAATGGCCTGGTGGCACCCTGGGCAGCATCACCCATAGCCAGGGCATCGCCGAGGTGATGGTGGCCGACGCACGCCATTGGTTGGCCGTGGGGCTGGACACTGAACGCTGGCTCAGCGCAGAGCGAGCGGCGCGCCTGTGCCGGGAATTACTGACCCCTGAAGAAAGACAACAACTGGAAGGGCTGTCAGACATTCAACGCGCCAACCGCATCACGCTGATTTTTTCCGCCAAGGAGAGTCTGTTCAAGGCACTCTACCCACTAACCGGCAAGCGCTTTTATTTCCACGATGCAGAACGACGGGACACGCGTTCGCTGACCCTGCTAAAAACCTTGTCAGCAGACTGGAAGCAAGGCGCCACAATCCCCTTTCGCTGGCGCGAACGGCAACAAGGCGTGCTCAGCTGGATTGCCCTGCCCCGTTAAACCGTTACGCGGCCATGCCCTTGCGGCACAACCTGGGGCAGTCTTCGCAAAGCGCCGTATCAGGCAACCGAAAACGGATACAGCAAGTGCGACGCACGGTCAGCCTTTTTCCCGTATTGGCATTCAAACGTTCCTGATAGGCCCCAAATAACGGATTTTTATCTCCGCTTGCGAAGGTGGGCTGCTCAAGCAATGCCTGGCCCGGTGCCCAGAACATCTCGGGCAACCCCGTATTTTTCAGCTCCCCCATAAACCAGTAAATATAACGACTGGCATTACTCCACAGCACCCGAGGTGACAACCCCAGTGCCTGCTGCCAGGCGCCAATGACCGGTTGCAGGTTTTCCAGCATTAACCGTTCAAAACGCGTCAGCGGATGCAACGACACATTTGAAGATGGCGAGGACTCTGAGGGTGTCGCCAGCGGCAGCCCATCATCCGGCAACACAAAGACGCAAGGCAGACCGTCCGCATCCAGTTCCACTGCCAATGTATCCACCGATACCGGCAACTCACGCTGGAGAATCAGGTTGGCGGCCAGCACCGGAGGGATCAGGCGTAAAAAATAGTATTTGCTCCAGATCGACAGCAGCGCCCGTTCATCCTCGCCCACCAGATCGGGACGAAACTGCCACAGGCACTGCCGCAACCGCTGTGCATCAAACAGGTCGCTCAACGGGATTGCTGTATCGTCAGGTTCTGCCAGACGCAGCAAGTGCCCATAGGAAGCAAATCCCCCTTGAAACAAGGGGGCCAGAGCCGGAATCATCAGCTCGCGCAGGCCGTGGCAGCGGGGCGGCGTTGCCGTTCTATCAGGGCATCGACCACTTCCTGTGAACGCACTGCCAGGATAGACAATAAGGTATCACTGAGGCCGTGGGTTTCTTCGCAGCAGCCCTGCAGGAAGACATTGGCGTGGCAGCCTGGCGCCATGGGCAAACGGTAACAGCGCTCCACACCTTGCTCGGACATCCAGTCTGCCATCGGCGACAACAATTCTTCATGCCCGTTACGGTTGTAACCGGTGGCCAACACCACGCCGTCGTAGACTTCGGTCTGCTCCACACCCGTATCCTTGTTGCGCAATGTCAGCAGCACACGGGTGCCATCGTTCTGCACACCCACGATATCGCGATTGGACAGGAACCGGTGCTGTACCTTGCCGGTGACTTTCTGCAAATAAAGCCGTTCGTAGATCTGTTCGATTTCCGCCAGGTCGACCACTGCATAATTGGTCTGGCTGAAACGCTGAAGGAAATCCTGTCGCTCAGATTCGGGGCGCGAGTAAATCGTATCGGTAAACGCAGGATCAAAAATTTCGTTTACAAAGGCACTGTCATCAGCCGGATGCAGAGCACGGCTTCGGCTGACCAGATCCATCTTGCCATCCGGATACTGATCCATAAGATCCAGATAAATTTCTGCAGCACTCTGACCCGCGCCAATCACTGCAATACGTGGCGTTTCATGGCGACCAAACCGCTCATACTCGTGCTTGTAACGGGAGGAGTGAACCATGTTATCGCCCATCTTACCGGCGAAAACAGCAGGGATTTTCGGGTAACCCCCAATGCCGATGACCAGGTTACGGGTGAAAATTTCCTTTTCGCTGCCATCGGCATCACGCGATCGGATACGTACCCATTCCACTTCGCCACCCTGCTCCACCGGCTCGATGGCAATCACTTCCTGACCGTAGTGAACCCGCTCCTGAAACTGATCGGCAGACCAGCGCATGTAGTCGTTGTACTCCACACGGGTGGGAAAAAAAGTGCCCATGTTAATAAAGGAATCCAGCCGATGATTGTCATGCAGGTAGTTAACAAAAGTGAAACGGCTGGCCGGATTACGCAGCGTCGCCAGGTCTTTCAGAAACGACACCTGCATGCGGGTACCTTCCAGCAACATGCCACCGTGCCATTCAAAGCGGGACTGCTTTTCGAGAAAGCAGTAACGCAGCCCTTGCAGGTCACTCTGCTCTTCCAGTGCGATAGCAATAGCCAGGTTAGCCGGCCCAAAGCCGATACCAACAACATCGTATTCCTGGGAATGAACGCTCATGGGGATGTGTCCTCAATGTGGCGGAAGCCGGTCCTGGCTTCCGGGTTATCCATACACCGACCGCCGAAGGAATCGGAAGGTCAGCCACCAGGGAGCCTCCGGACAACTCCTTGCATACTCAGCGTGTCCTGAAGGGTGCAGCTGTTGTGTTTTATCGCGACGGGCAGGGTGGTTCCCTTTCCTAGCGATCAAACGCAGCAGGTGTGCCCTTCAGGACACGCCCTACGGGGCTGCCATGCTGGCCCACACTCGTCGTTGCAATTTTTTGATGGGTGGACACACACCTTAAAAATTGCGCCTAGATTGTGAACCAGCCTGAAAGCCTGAGCATGCAAGGAGTTGTCCTGAGTCTCCCTTGCTGCCGGATAGTGGTGGGCAGCGCGCCATGGCGGTTCAGAGTGAAAAAACCCGAACCGTGATTTTCAGCTCAGCTCGCAACGCTCAAAAAAAGCATCGCGATGCAGCATCATCAGTGCTGCGCGCTTGTGCGGAAAATCAAACTCCTTTGGCTTGGCAAATCGCCTGGCTTGAAGGTGTTGAATCATCCTGTCGTTATCCGAACGGGGCTCGGATACGATCCGCGTAGTGCGGCAATCATCGAGAAACAGGTAGTGGCAAAGCGCGTTCAGCCATGCCTTTACCTTGTGCGGGCCACGGTGATGGGCTTCGCCCACCAACATATGAATCCCGCGATCAAAATTCTGTGCATCGTAATAGGGAGCGATGCGGTCTTCCTTTGCCCAGTACGCTTCAAAATACGCGAATGGCTCATCATCAATACAACCGATCAGATTGAGTACCCGTGGATCCTTCGCCTGGCTTTCCAGGTAGGTGCGGTGCTCTTCCAGTGTGCCGCTCTGTTCCCAGAAGGCGGCCACACGCTCGCTGTTCTGCCAGCGCATGAAACGGTGCAGATCTTCCTCGATATTCAGCGTGCGCAGGGACACCCACGCCTGAATACCTGTGTCAAAACGGCGGTACACTTCCCCCACCGGCTTGGCGCGGCGTCGAGGGTGACGCCGGCCGGATTCATCCATGACCATGGTGACCGGGTACGGCAAGGGATCGCCCTGCCTTATCCAGCCCCACGGCAACTGCCAGAACATGTCGCGTTCCAGTCGTGCCATCTGATTCTCTCCCTGAATCATGAAGTCGGCATTAAATCCGCCCTCAAAATGCAGGGTTTTCTCATCAGGCTTCGACACAAAGAACGCCCAGGCAGCACGAAGCAGCTGTGCCGGCTCCTGACAAAACTGCACCGCGCGGGCGGTGCCGCCGATCAGCTCTACCGTGAGCAAGTCCTGATCATCCCACTGGCACCGCCACTGCGTTGCCAGTGCCTGCTCGAAGACATCCAGCCGCTGCCCGGAAGGCAGCGGAATGGATTGATGATGACTCCTACCAAGCATAGGTCACGCTGCCGATAACGTTGCGGCCATTGCCGTACCAGCAGTAGTAGTTGCAAGTAGCGACATACTCCTTGTCTGCTAGATTCTTGGCAGCAACTTGGAACTTAAAGTCTTGCCAGCGATAACTCACCGTCGCATCCCAGAGAGTGTACGAGGGCACTTCCAGGGTTTCGGTATCATCACCGAATGTTTCGCCTGTATAACTCAGACCTGTTCCCACAGAGAATCCGCCCAACGGCCCCTGAAGAAAGGCGTACTTACCCCATACGGAAGCGGTTGTGTCAGCAACCTGGTTCGGGCGATTCCCTTCAACGGCACTTCCTCGAACGTCATTCTTGATTTCAGGGTCCATGAAGCTGGCATTTGCGATCAGGCTGAACGACGTAGTGATATTGGAAACAAATTCAAGTTCAACACCCTGATTTTCAACCTCGCCAATCTGTTTGAAATCCTGCGTAGCCGGATCCCTGCGACTCAAATTTTCTTGAGTAATGTCAAAAACAGCGACATTGAAGTAACCATCAAACCCTTCCGGCTGATACTTCATACCCACTTCAAACTGGTCACCTTGCTCAGGTTTAGCCGGATTATTGTCGTCGTCAAGCTGAAGGATCGGCTGGAAGAACTGGGCATAGCTTGCGTAAGCCGTTACACCATTACCAAACAACCAGGCAGCACCGGTATTGGCTGTCCATTCTTCATTGTCTATTTTCCGCTCAACATTGGTCGCCTTGTTATCAAACTCGGTCCGGGTTTTATCAAAACGACCACCGAGCATGACAACAAGGTTTTCACCAATTTTCATTTGATCCTGAAGGTAACCGCCAACTTGGTAGCTATCCGTGGTTTCCTTTTGACGATCTGAGTCATCAACTACAGAAAAGGTATTAATATCAAAAAGCACGACGTTATTTGTGTACGAAGGACTATAAATATCAAAATTGATGTCCGGCGTTCCCAAACCATTGAGAGTATTCCCATCCGCCACCAGAGGATCATTAGCAAAGTCCTTGCTCTCAATCGACAGATTTTGGTAATCCACCCCAGCCAACAAGGTGTGCTCAATGTTGTTAAACGTCCATTTATGTGTCAACCGGTTATCCGCCGTCCAGGTGCTTGCTGAACCATCTTCGGTGGAAATACCACGATAAATATCTCGACGCGCATTGGTCGGATCAAGAATTTGTCCTGCGGCAGGGAGAGCCGCTGGCGAAAGATCCCGCACATACCCAAGTGAGTACATCTGCTTCAGATCAATATCGATATGCCCATACCGGACGCTCTGATCAAAACGGGTGCTATCATTGATTTCATGCTCAAGCTGGTACCCAAAGATATATTGGGTACGCTTGAAATATTCATAATCAGGATTACCCACGGCCACATCATCCTGAATGTAGCCATTCTTGTTGGCAGTCAGCGTCCCTTCGGATGGCAAGAACTGAAGGTAAGGGTCGGAATCATCTTTTTGATAGGTGGCCAACAATGTGAGGTCTGTCGCTTCGCCAAGATTCAGTTTCAGAGAGGGAGCAAAGAGCGTTCTTTTAGCTTCAAGGTCATCGACCTGAGTGCCATTTTCACGACCAAGGGCCACAACGCGAAAAGCATGACCATCACCGATGGGAGCACCAACATCTACCGTCAGCTGCTTTCTATCCCAAGTGCCGTACTCAGCAGTAACAGAGCCGAAAGAATAATCTTTAGGGCGCTTGCTGATTACATTAATCACGCCACCAGGGGGAGTCTGTCCATACAGCACAGAAGCAGGGCCACGGAGAATTTCAACTCTCTCAAGATTAGCAGGATCAAGCTGCCAGCTGTAGAAACCATCGGAATAAGTGCGGGTTCCGTCCCGGTACAAGCCATTGTTCGCTTGCTTAAAACCACGAACAATAAACCAGTCTTGCTTGTTATCTTCCCCGTAAAAGCCAGCCTGCATACCGGGGGTATAACGCAAAGCATCACTAATACTGACGGCAGCCCGGTCATCCATCTGCTCACGGGTTACGATCGACACAGAACGAGGGGTTTCGCTCACTGGCGTATCGGTCTTGGTAGCTGTCAAGCTTCTCTGTCCCACATAACCGAAGTCGTCCCCGCCATACACGTCTTCTGACTGCTTGGCATTTACTTCAATAGTCTGCAGTTCGCTTTCGTCTTGCTGCTCTTTTGCCCAAACAGGTGACGCCGCCAATGTCGCGGCTATTGCCAGCGCCAGCGGATTACGGCCCCACTTCAGCCCCCGGATCAGCCCGCTCTCGGTCCGATTCCCCATGGTCGTTCTCCTAGCAATCGTAAAAACTATAGTAATAGGAATGATTCGCAACTGCATTATACAGATTACGAACCTTACGACTAGTGCACAAAAAAAATGCTCAGCCGGGCATTTCAGTCAATCAGTCGCGAGCCTTTCTCCGCCCGAGTAAGGCAGGCAGTCTCTGCAAAAAGGAGGGCTCTCGCACAATCGTCAAATGGTCCGCCGCCAGGGTCTCGCTGTGGGCGAATTCAACGCACGCGGCCAACCCGCTCTCAAGGGCCTGAGCGCGCCCTGCCGGCTCGCTGGCCCACCAACTATGCACCGGCACATGCAGCGCCGGCAGCTGGTAACCCCAGCACAGCTCGCGCAGATGCTGCTCAACGGCCCAGGCGTGCAACAACTGCGCAGCGCTGTCTGCCACTGCCCCTTCGACAGACTGTGTTGCCAGCCATTGCGAAAACTGTTGCGGCCACTGCGCGGGTTTGCTGTCACGCAAGCGGGCAATACAGTTGTCCAGCGCCGTGGGGGACGCGGATACCAGCAACATGCCCAGATGTTCCCGCAACGTCTGCTGCGCCTGTGGCGACGACCATTGATCTTCTGCCACTTCGTTGCCCGGTACATAGGTATCCAGCAGCCCCACAAAGGCCACCCTTTCACCGGCCTCTTCCAGTCGATGGGCCAGCGCCATGGACAAGGCTCCACCCAACGACCAGCCCAACAAAAAATACGGACCTTCAGGTTGCGCCTGGCGCACGGTGCGGTAATAACGCTCCGCCATTTCTTCCAGCGACGGATCAAACCAACCCGGCTCCAGAAAACTGCGTGATTGCAGACCGCGCACCTGCCACTGCCCTTCAAGGCGTGCCGCCATGGCCTGGTAACCAGTGGTGCGCCCGGTGACGGGATGCGGACACCACAACACGGGCAGATCCGCCCCCCGGTTCAAAGGCGTTACCAGTGCCAGGTCCGCGCACGCTTCACGGGGGGCATCCGCCAGGGCCAACAACGCCAGCAATGCCTGCCGGTAACGACCGCACAAATGCGCGATTTGCTGCTCGTTATAAACACTGCGTGCAAAATCCCAGACTAACTCCAGCTGCCCAGCAACGACTTGCCCGTTGATCGCCAATGGCGCGGCCATGGGGTTATCGCCCGCTTGTGCCGTGCCGCCGCCTTGCAGTGGCGTAAAGCCCTGAATCAATGCCTCGTCGTGATACTGCCCCAGATAGTTAAACGTAACGGGGGCGTCTGGGCAGCCGTATAATGGCGCGTCGCGAAGAAAACGCAGGGCACCGTAACCCACACCACCATCCGGTTCGGTGTGTTGTAACTGCTGCGACACCGCAAACAAATTTTCGCGAGGGTCGTCAGAGAAAGGGAGCGATACCGGATACAGACTGGTGAACCAACCCAGCGTTCGGCTCAAGTCCATGCCCGGCGCCAGACGGGTTTCACGGCCGTGGCCCTCCAAATTGATAACCAGATTTTTATCTTCTGCAGGAGCGGCGCTTGAGCCGCGAATGGCATTTGGGTCGGTTTCTCGCAAGCCGGTTCGCGGCTCAAGCGCCGCTCCTACGGAAGAGTTCTGCAAGGTGCGTGTCAGCGCAGTGAGCAGCAAAACCGGCACACTGACCCCCAGTTTGGTGGGCGTATCCTGTAACAGCCGGCGGGTGTCTTCCTTGTTAAGCGCCAGGGAAATGCTTTGCTTTTCGGCATAAGCAGGCCGAATATTTTGTGTCTTTCCGGGTTGTTGCGCCTGCCAAAATGGCAAACGCTCTTCGCTGTTAGCATCCACCCATTGCTCCAGCGCGTGGTGCCAATCACTCAGCGTATGAGTGCGCTCGGGCAGGGTAATCGCCTGCCCCGCCAAAGCTTGCCCATACGCACCAAGCAAATCGTCCAGCAAAATACGCCAGGACACCCCATCCACCGCCAGGTGATGGATCACCAGCAGCAACCGGTCCGGCTCTCCCGGGCTTTGCACATACAACGCACGCAGCAACTCGCCATTTTCGATATTCAGGCTTCGCTGGGCTTGTTCACACAGTTCGGCTACCGCCGATTCACTGTCCGCCTGTCGCCACCACAACAGTTCACCGCTCGGCGCATCAGCCGGCAAACAGGTTTGCGACCAGCCATTTTTCTCGCGCACGAATTGCAACCGCAGAGCATCATGCTGTTGATACAAGGCCTGCAAAGTGGCATTCAACGCCTCTCGATCCATTGGCGCATCCAGCGCCAACCACAGATGCTGATTCCAGTGGCTGGGGCTGGGTGGATTCAGGGAAAAAAAATGCTGCTGAATCGGCAACAACGGCACCGCTCCCTGCAAAGGCTGCTGTGAAATCACCGACGCCTGGGCACTCACTGCCTGCTCCGCCAGCCCCCTCAACAGCGGTTGCTCAAACAGATCCTTGGGCGTTAACGCCAAGCCTTGCTGGCGCGCTCGGCTAACCACCTGCAAGGCCAGAATCGAATCGCCGCCCAGGGCAAAGAAATTATCATCGCGGCTCACCGATTCCCGGCCCAGCAGTTGCTGCCAGATGGACGCCAGCGTGTGCTCGTTGTCGGTTTGCGGCGCATCGCCTGCACTGGCGGTTTGCCATTGCGGCGTTGGCAGCGCCTTGCGATCCACTTTGCCTGCCGGCGTCAACGGCATGGCTTCCAGCGTGATTAGCTGGCTGGGCACCATGTAGTCGGGCAGGGATTTGGAAAGGTCATCGAGGACAGCGGTAACGTCCAGCAATGGCGCCTCGCTTCGCACGGTTCGCGACGGAACCGTCGCTCCTACAGCGCTGCGCGCGACAATGTAGCCGACCAATCGATCACCCCTCGGGGATGGCTGCGCCACAACCGCTGCCTCGCGAATCTGCGGATTCGCCAGCAGCCGACTCTCAATTTCCCCCAGCTCTATACGGAAGCCGCGGATCTTCACCTGCTGATCCACCCGGCCCAGGTATTCCATCACGCCGTCATCGCGGTACTTCACCAGATCCCCAGTGCGGTACATGCGCTCACCGGGTGCGCCAAACGGGTCGGGGAGAAAACGCTCAGCAGTCAAACCCGGACGCTGATGGTAGCCACGGGCCAACCCCACTTCGTTACCGATATAAAGCTCACCCGCAACGCCAACCGGAACACGGTTAAGATCCTGATCCAGCACATACAGCTTTCGTGGCCCCACGGCGGTACCGATTGGCGCGTACGCACTGGTGAGGGTGTCGCCTTCATAGGCCGCCCACAGCATCGGCGTGACGACTGTTTCGGTGGGGCCGTAACCGTTAAGAATACGTTTGGGCTTGAGCACAGACTGCATGCGCTCGAACGTTTCCCGGGTAAAGGCTTCGCCACCCAGGGTCCAGGAACGTACTTTCAGTTCCGGTTTGTCCTGTTCGATCCAGTCCAGCAGCGGCCCCATATAGCTGGGGGGAAAACAGGCCACGGTGACGCCTTCGTTTTTCAGCACCTCACAGCATTGCTCTGCGCTCCACAGTTGCTGGTCACGGATCACCACACGCGAACCAAAGGCCAGTGGCACCGTCCAGCGCTCCACCGCACCATCGAAACTGATGGAGGCGAACTGCAGCTCCACATCATCCGGGGTCATGCCGTAGCGCTCGCCGATAGTTTGTACATGCATGGTGAGGCCGGCATGGGTCAGTGAGACGCCTTTGGGTTTGCCGGTGGAACCGGAGGTGTAGATCACATAGGCAAGCTGATCCGGGTGCGGTTCGTTGCCCAAAGAACCCGCAGAAAAGATATCCAAGGACAACGCATCAACAGCAATCGGTGTAACCGCATCAATGCTCGGTAAGGTTTCAACCAGATCAGAAGACGTGAGCAGAACTTTTGCACCGCTGTCTTGCAACATGTAGTGCAAACGATCAGAAGGATAACCTGGGTCCAGAGGCAAAAACGCACCGCCGGCTTTCATCACCGCAAGGAACGCTTCCACCATGGTAACGCCGCGCTCAAAAGAAACACCGACCACCTCGTCCGCCTGCACACCCTGCTCGATCAGGTAACGGGCCAATTGATTGGAACGCGCCTCCAGCTCGGCAAAAGACACGCGGGTATCTCCGTGCACCAGCGCAATCGCATCGCCCCGCTCAGCGGCCTGTTGGGAAAACAAGGACACGAAACTGTCCGCGCGCCACTGGCCATCACCCTGCCCCCAGCGTTCCAGCCGGGGCAGGTCAGATTCCGTGACATCGATGGTGCCAAGCGCACGAGCCCCCTGGCTAAATGCGGCCAACACCTGGCCCATGGCCTGCTTTAATCGCACGGCCGTGTCCGAATGAAAGCGGTCTGCCGCATAGGTCAGCGTCAACAATAACGACCCGCTGTCCCCTTCATGGGCATCCAGAGCCAGGTCAAACAGGGCATGGGGCACGCCCTGGGCCAACGGTGTAATGGTGACGCTATCGTCAAGATTTCTTGCCGCGCTATCGCGTCGTTGATAGTTAAACAGCACCTGGAATAACGGGGTTTCACCCGGCTCACGCCGTGGCGACAACGCCGCCACCAGCTGATCAAACGGCAGCGCCTGATGCGCTTGGGCATCCAGCATGGTCTGGTGCAATTGAGCCACCCACTGGTTTACCGTCAGCGCCGCCTGCGGCTGACCGCGCACCACCAGAGTGTTCACGAAAAAGCCCACCAGCGCTTCCACTTCGCTACGCTCACGATTGGCGACCGGGACCCCCACCGCGATATCACGGCGACCGCCAACAGCAGCCAGCGCCCACTGCCATGCCGCCAGCACCACAGTGAACAGGGTGGTGTCGTTATCCCGCGCCAGTGCTTGCAACGGCACTTGCAAATGAACAGGCACAGTCCACTGCACGCTGGCAGCAGAACGCAAGGCAGCCTGCGCCGGGACCCGATCGTGGGCAATCAGCAACGGTGGCTGCACCTTCTCCTGTTGATCATGACCCAGCTGTTCGCGCCAATAAGCCAACTGGCGATCACGCTCTCCTGCATCCAGCCAGGCCTTCTGCCACAGTGCGTAATCGGCATACTGAATCGCCAACTCAGGCAGCGGCATATCGCTATGATAGGCTCGAGCCAGATCCGCAAAGAACACGTCCATGGACCAACCATCGGACACCAGATGGTGCATGACCAGCTGCAACCGCCAGCGCTGTTCAGACAATTGCAGCAGCTGCACGCGCAAGGGCGAATCACTGTCCAGTGCAAAAAACCGACGGGCATGCTCATCCGCCAAGGTTTGTCGGGCATTGTCATCTAACGCACGGACATCGCGCTGCTCAATGGTGCCGGTCATCGTCAGCGGATCATCATCAATGCGCTGCTGCCCCTCACCGTCTACCTCCACGAAACGGGTGCGCAGGCTTTCGTGCCGATGCACTACCGCCTCCATGGCACGCAACAAACGCGACACATCCAGCGGCCCGCTCAATGCAAAAGCGGCCGTCAGATGGTAGGCCGTGTTATCCGGTTCCAGTTGATGAATCGTCCACAACCGCTGCTGGGCCGGCGCCAGAGGAATAACACTTGGCCGATGACCGGCAACGATAGGTAAACGCTCGAAAGGAATCCCTTTGTCGCCGAGTTTTTGCAGAAACAGTGCCTGCTTGCTTTCTTCCAACGCCATAAAGCGCTGGGCCAGTGCCGCCTTGTCCAGACTCATCCTTCACTCCGGATCATAAATCTTCCAGGTCATCGAGCAGGTCTGCCATAGCGGACAGATCCTCCTGCTCCTGCTGTTTGGCGTCGCCATTATGCTCATCCACTAAAGCCGCCAGCGCCTGCAAGGTGTCGGCCTCAAACAGCGCACGCAGGGGCACATCCATGCCCCAGCGATCCCGCAGGGCCGCCACCACGCGTGTGGCTAATAGCGAATGCCCACCCAGAGCAAAGAAGTTATCGTCCAGCCCAACCTGATCGAGCCCAAGCAACTCTTGCCACAGGCTCGCCAGCTGCTGTTCGGTGTCGCTTTGCGGGACGCGATATTCCCGCGCTTGCCATTGCGGGGCCGGCAGCGCCTTGCGGTCCAGCTTACCGTTAGGGGATAACGGCATCTGTTCCAGTACCATGATCAAGGCGGGCACCATGTAGTCCGGCAACGCCGAAGACAGCGCCTGCTGCCAGCTATCACGGTTATCCGTTGCGGCCACCACATAGGCCACCAACTGGTCGCCAGCCTCGCTGTGATGAGCGACCACCACCGCATCACCTATCTCCGGCAATTGCTTCAGCTGCTGCTCAATTTCGCCCAATTCAATGCGCAGGCCACGAATCTTCACCTGATGATCAAGACGCCCCAAGTAATCGACGACACCATCGGCGCGCTGCACCACCTGGTCCCCTGTGCGGTACATGCGCGATCCCGGCTCGCCGAAAGGATTGGGCACAAACCGTTCTGCACTCAGGTCTGGGCGACCGTAGTAACCACGGGCCAGGCCCGCGCCCGCCAGGTACAGCTCACCAGGCACACCCCGAGGCACCGGATTCAGATCCGTATCCAACACATGGAGCTGGATATTGCTGATCGGTGCACCAATGGGGATCGTGTGGCCACCTTCCGGCTCTTCGTTTTCGTGCCTCTCTAAAGAAAGGCACTGCCAAAAACTCACATCAATGGCGGCTTCGGTTGGGCCATAAAGGTTATGCAGTTCGATATCGTCGCGGACGGCGAAAACCGCTTTCTGCAACGCCATGTCCAACGCTTCACCACTACAGATCAAACGCTTCAGTTGCGGCAAACTCTGTAGGCCGGTGGCCGACACAAACGCATTAAGCATGGACGGCACGAAGTGCGACGTGGTCACCCGCTCTTGCACCATCACCTGCTGCAACCATTGCGGGTCACCATGGGCTTGCGTCGGAGCCACCGCCAAGCGAGCGCCCACCATCAGCGGCCAGAAAAATTCCCACACCGACACATCAAAACTGAACGGGGTCTTTTGCAGTACACAGTCACTGTCATCCAACGGGTAAGCGTCCTGCATCCACTGCAGCCGGTTTTCCAGAGCCGCCTGGGTGTTCAACACCCCTTTGGGCTTGCCGGTAGAACCGGAGGTGTAGATCACATAAGCGGCCTGATCCGGGTGCCACTGCACCGCCGGCGGCGTGTCGCCCTGGTCGCTCACATCCAGTTCATCCAGGCACCACATGGGCACGGCTTGCGGCCAGCTTGCCAACAACTCACTGTGCGTCAGCAACAAGGCCGGAGACGACGCTTCCAGGATGTAAGCGAGCCGATCCTGCGGGTAGCTCGGGTCCAGCGGCACATACGCACCGCCGGCCCGAGTGATCGCGAGAATACCGATGACCAGTTCCAGCGAGCGCGGCAAGCCAATGGCCACGCGCACCTCTTCACGGACGCCGGCACTGCGCAAGCGATTCGCCAGCTGATTCACCTTGCGATCAAGCTGTCCATAACTGAGTTGTTCATCGCCCATACTCAGGGCAATGGCATCCGGGGTGGCCTGGGCCTGCAAACTAAGACGCTCGGGCACCGCAACAAACGGCCCCCAGTTTTTTTCGGTCGCGTTGAAATGCTGTTGCGCCACCACTTCTTCATCGCTCAACAGATTTACATCCGCCAACCGCTGTTGCGGTTCATCAAGCAGTGCCTTCAGCAAGATGACGAAGTGGTCACGCAGCCGCGCAATGGTGTTTGGCTTGAACAGGGCGGTGGCGTAACCGATATAGCCCTGTAACTGCTCATCGTCTTCCAGAATATCCAGCGCCAGCTCGAACTGGGCGCCGGCGGCTCCGGGATCAAACGGTGTCACCAGGGCTTGCGGCCACTGCGGTGCAAACGTCTGGCTTAACCTCTGGTGGTTAAACACCACCTGGAACAACGGGTGGCGATCCAAATTACGATCTACCCCGAGGGCATCCACCAGTATCTCGAAGGGCAGCGCCTGACGCCCCTGGGCTTCACCAATAAACTGCTGGGTAGCGGCCACCTGATGCGCAAACGTCTGCGGCTGCTCGTAAGACGCGGGAATCACCAAGGTATTGATGAAACAGCCCTGCAGATTTTCCGTTTCAGCCAGCAACCGCCCCGCCACCGGCACCCCGACCCGCACCTGTGACTGACCACTGTAGCGATGCATCAGGGTCTGCCAGACACTGAGCAGCAGCGTCGAGACAGTGGAGCCCAGCTCGCTGGCCCGCTGCTTAAGCGCAGCCAGCTGTTCATCAGTGAACGGGATGGACAGGCGAGCGCCCCCCGTCGGCTCACCAGACCGTCCGCCACGGGGGAAATCCGTGGGTAGTGCCAGCGGCTCGCCGCCCTCACCCAACTGCTCCACCCACCAGCGGGTCTGCTCCACGGCATCGTCGCTGTCCAGCCACTGCTGCTGCCACGCAGCATAGTCTGCGTACTGGATTGCCGCCGGTGTCGCCCCCATCGCGTCGCCCTGGTGGGCACGCTGATACAGTTCGCTCAGTTCCGTGAGAAGCAACTGCATGGAAACGCCATCACCGATGATGTGATGCTGCACCAGCAACAGGTGATAGCGATGGTTGGCCAGTTTGATGGCCAACACCCGTAGCAAGTTATCGTGGGCAAGATCGAAAGGCGCTGTCAGCAGCGCTTTTTGTGCTTTTTTGGCGGCCTGCTCCGGATCATTTTGCTGGGACAAATCCTGCCACTGAATATCGACATGGCCAGTATCGAGAATCCGCTGACGCGGCTCGCCCCCCACCTCCACAAAACGGGTGCGCAGACTTTCATGGTTGGCAACCAGAATATGCATTGCCTGTTGCAAGGCACCATGATGTAGCTCACCACGCACCTCCAATCCCAACGGCATATGGTAGGCGCCGTTCTGCGGTTCCAGCTGCTGCACGAACCAGAGTCGACGCTGGGCGGCAGAACACGGTAAGTCGCCGTGGCGCGGCACAGATTGAATCGCCGGCATGGCATCCACCGGCTGACACAGCAACGCGCACTGTTTTAGCACCGGTTGTTCGAAAATCCGGTTCAGCGGCAGGTCCAACTGATGCTGGTGACGCAGCCGATTAACCATCTGCACCGCCAATAACGAATGGCCGCCCAGATTGAAGAAGTGATCATCGCGGCTCACGTCCTCAAGCCCCAACAAGGATTGCCAGATCACCGCGAGAATCTTTTCATTGTCTGTTTGCGGCGCCTCACCGTCGCGGCCAGTCTGCCACTGGGGCTGCGGCAACGCCTTGCGATTTACCTTGCCCGCCGGGGTTAACGGCATCGCTTCCAGTGTCATCAACTGACTGGGCACCATGTAGTCAGGCAGGACAGTGGCCAGGTTAGAGAGGATGGCGGTAACGTCTAGCAATGGAGCCTCGCTACACTCGGTTCGCGACGGAGCCGTCGCTCCTACAGCGTTGCGCACGACGACATACCCCACCAAACGATCGCCACCCGGCGACGGCTGCGCCAGCACCACGGCTTCACGCACCTGGGGATGGGCGAGCAGCTGGCTTTCGATTTCACCCAGTTCGATGCGGAAACCGCGGATCTTCACCTGCTGATCCACCCGGCCCAGGTATTCCATCACGCCGTCATCGCGGTACTTCACCAGATCCCCGGTGCGGTACATGCGTTCGCCTGACTTACCGAATGGGTCGGGCAAAAAACGTTCGGCCGTTAGATCAGGACGGCCGTGATAGCCACGAGCCAGCCCCACTTCGTTACCGATATACAGCTCGCCTGCCACACCGACCGGCACCCGATTGAGATCCTGATCCAGCACATAAAGCGCCCTCGGGCCCACGGCGGTACCGATGGGAGCATAGGCGCTGGTCAACGTATCGCCTTCGTATGCCGCCCACAGCATTGGGGTGACCACGGTTTCCGTGGGGCCATAACCGTTTAAGATGCGCTTGGGTTTGAGCACGGTTTGCATGCGCTCGAACGTTTCCCGGGTAAAGGCTTCGCCGCCCAAGGTCCAGGAACGCACCGTTAACGCTGGCTGCTCCTGTTCGATCCAGTCCAGCAACGGGCCCATGTAGCTAGGGGGAATGCAGGCGATGGTGACGCCTTCTTTTTGCAGGGCCTCACAGGTTTGCTCCGCACTCCACAATTGCTGATCCCGGATCACCACACGGGAACCAAAGGCCAGTGGCACCGTCCAGCGTTCCACCGCCCCATCGAAACTGATGGAGGCGAACTGAAGCTCCACATCGTCCGGGGTCATGCCGTATCGCTCACCGATGGTTTGCACATGCATGGTGAGACCGGCATGGGTTAACGAGACGCCCTTGGGCTTGCCGGTGGAACCGGAGGTGTAGATCACATAAGCGAGCTGATCCGGGTGCGGTTCGCTGTCGAGAGACTGCACAGAGAAAACATCAAGCGACAGTTCATTCACCGCAATCGGTTTAACGGCATCAACACGGGACAAGGTTTCCATCAGATCTGAAGAGGTCAGCAACAGTTTCGCGCCGCTGTCTTCCAGCATGTAGTGCAAACGATCAGAAGGATAACCCGGATCCAGCGGCAAAAACGCACCGCCGGCTTTCATCACGGCAAGGAAGGCTTCGATCATGGTGACACCACGCTCGAAAGACACACCGACCACATCGTCGGATTGCACACCCTGCTCGATCAGGTAGCGGGCCAGTTGATTGGAACGCGCTTCCAGCTCGGCAAATGACACCCAGGCATTACCGTGCACCAGTGCAATCGCATTGACTTGCTCAGCAGCCTGCCGGGAAAACAGGGAAACAAAACTGTCTGCACGCCACCGGCCTTCACCCTGCCCCCACCGCTGCAATACCGCCTCATCGTCGCCCAGGGCATCCAGCTCGGCCAGCAGCAAGTCGTCCTGTTGAGACAATGCCAGCAAGGTGCGTTTAAACGCACTGGCCATGCGCTCCACCAGCGCCACTGGCAAGGCACCGCTGTCATGGGCGAACAGCATTTGCAAATGTTCACCGGGCAACACTGCTACAGTCAGCGGGTAATGGGTGAACTCATGACTGGTGGGCGTGCCCAGCTGCAATTCACTTTGTTCGCTGCCCAACAGGGATTCATCCAGCGGGTAGTTTTCAAAAACCAACAAGGTATCGAACAAGCCTTCGCCGCCCCAGCCAGCGTCCTGCTGCACATCAAACAACGGCGCATGGCCCTGTTCGCGCAGCGCAGCATTATCAGCCTGCAACTGATCCAGCCAGTCGGCGACAGGTTGCTCACCGTTCAGAGGCACAGTCATGGGCAAGGTATTAATGAACAGGCCCAGCATGCTGTCGCTGCCCACCAGTTCCGCCGGTCGACCGGCGACGGTGTTGCCAAACACCACCCGTTGCTGACCGGTGAAACGGCCTAACACTCGTGCCCAGGCGGCTTGCACCAGGGTATTGATGGTCAACCCTTTGTCGCGAGCCGCCTGGCGTAGGGCATCGCTGGTAGCGATATCAAATTCAATCGGGTGACGGCGGAATGCACCTTTGTCCGGCGTACCGACAGCTTCCACAAGACGCGTTGGCACCTGCACAGGGGAGAGGTATTGCTGCCAGAATTCCCGGGTAACACCGCGGTCCTGTTGCTGCAACCAGCCCAGATAATCCGCATAACTTTTTGGCGCCGCCGGCAGTGTCTTGCCGTGATACAGCGCCATCAATTCGGTGAGCAATACCCCGGTGCTCCACCCATCCATCAGGATGTGATGGAGGGTGAGCACGCACTGGTATGTTTTTTCACTGGTACGCAACAGGTCCACTCGCCACAGGGGCGCTGAGTGTAAATCGAATCCTGTCTTCAAGCGCTGCTGACACCACGTCTCCAGATCAGGCGCACCGTCAGCTCGCAGGTCCTGCTCCGACCACGGCAAGGACACCTGCTCAAGGGACCAAACCACCTGATGACGCGTTTCAGACAGTGCCGCTGGCAACAGACTGTTACGCAACACACCATGACGTTCCAGCAGCGCCTGCCACGCCTGTCGCATCCGCGCTGGTTGCACCCCAGTGAGCGGCAACACCAGCTGATTCACATAAGTGCTGTTGTTATCACTTAGCTGCGAATGAAAAAGCAACCCCGCCTGCAAGGGCGACAACGGCAGAATCTGTTCGGGATGTTGTGCAAGCGAATCCAGTTGAGCCTGTTTCAACGATGCTAGCGGCACATCCGCCGGGGTCAGTATCGGCGCCTGGGAGGCACAATGTTGCGCCAACCGCTCACACTGCTCCAGCCACTGCCCCACCAGCACAGCGCCCTGCTCGTGAGACAGGGAAACGCCATCCACATCCACGCGAATACGTAATTTTCCGTTCTGCTGATCCGCGTTAATCACCAGCGGCGCATCCGCCGGCGCATCCGTTTCCTGCCACAGGCCCGCGTCCATGACCGACACTCCCGGCAGGTCATCGTGACGGAACTGCCCAAGATAATTGAACAACACATCCAGGCGATGCTCCCCGCTCGCAAGCTTGCCCTGCTGGACCAACAACCCGTACTCCAGCCCACCATGAGCAGGCTCTCGCAGTTGTTCCTTCTGCTGCTTAATCGTCGCCGTCAGGTCATCTGCGCTATCCAGACGCTGCGGGTACAGGCTGGTCAACCAGCCCACAGTCCGACTCAGATCCAGTGCGGTTTCGCTGCCCGCACGGCCATGGCTTTCTCGATGAATGCGCACCACACGGCGGTCGCAATATTCCGCCAGGGCTTGCGACAGTCCGATAAGGAGAAACTCTTCCAAATTCAGAGAGCCGTATCGGTCTGCACTGTGCTGCCAACGGCGCAAGGTATCCGCATCCGTTTCACGTTCGAAGCGACCCGGCAGGCCGGACTGCAACCCGGTGAACAACGGTGGCATCGCTTCGCAGGCAGCCTGCCAGTAAGGTAGCGCCAGATCCGCCGGTGGTAAAAAATGCTGATCCAGCGCTTCGCGCCAGTCACGCAGGTTGTGGGTCTTACGTGGTAGCGATGCCTTGCCACCCTGCTCAATCTGTTCGCAGGCGGTAAAAAAATCTTCCAGCAAGATTCGCCAGGACACGCCGTCCACGGCCAGATGGTGGATGGTGAGTAACAGCTGCGGATTGTCTCGCTGGGTCGTGCCGCCGGTAACATACAACGCCCCCAGCAACCGGCCTTGTGCCGGATTCAGGCTGCGCTGCACAGCAAGCATCTGTGCTTCAATAGCTGCGCTATCGTTACTTTCCAGTGTCTGCAGCACTGTCGCCCTGGCAGTGGCCACACAATGTGCGCTGGCCGCGTCATTCACATTGAACTGCAGCCTAAGAGCATCGTGCTGGTCGACCAGCAACTGCAAAGCCTGCTCCACAACGGCCACATCAAACGGTTTCTGTAGGGAAAAACGCAGATACTGGTTACAGGCAGACAGCCCTCTTTTCTCAATAAAGCGCTGCTGAATTGGCAACAGGGGCAGCAAACCGGCCAGTGGCTCCTGGCTGGCGGCATTCACGGTCACCGGCTGAGCCACAGCCGCCTGTTGACTCAACACCGGCTGTTCGAACAAATCCTTGGGGGTTAACGCCAGCCCTTGCTGGCGGGCACGGCTGACCACCTGCAAGGCAAGAATGGAATCGCCGCCCAGGGCAAAGAAATTATCATCGCGGCTCACCGATTCCCGGCCCAGCAGTTGCTGCCAGATGGATGCCAGCGTGTGCTCGTTGTCGGTTTGCGGCGCATCGCCTGCACTGGCGGTTTGCCATTGCGGCGTTGGCAGCGCCTTGCGATCCACTTTGCCTGCCGGCGTCAACGGCATGGCTTCCAGCGTGATTAGCTGGCTGGGCACCATGTAGTCGGGCAGGGATTTGGAAAGGTCATCGAGGACAGCGGTAACGTCCAGCAATGGCGCCTCGCTTCGCACGGTTCGCGACGGAACCGTCGCTCCTACAGCGCTGCGCGCGACAATGTAGCCGACCAATCGATCACCCCTCGGGGATGGCTGCGCCACAACCGCTGCCTCGCGAATCTGCGGATTCGCCAGCAGCCGACTCTCAATTTCCCCCAGCTCTATACGGAAGCCGCGGATCTTCACCTGCTGATCCACCCGGCCCAGGTATTCCATCACGCCGTCATCGCGGTACTTCACCAGATCCCCAGTGCGGTACATGCGCTCACCGGGTGCGCCAAACGGGTCGGGGAGAAAACGCTCAGCAGTCAAACCCGGACGCTGATGGTAGCCACGGGCCAACCCCACTTCGTTACCGATATAAAGCTCACCCGCAACGCCAACCGGAACACGGTTAAGATCCTGATCCAGCACATACAGCTTTCGTGGCCCCACGGCGGTACCGATTGGCGCGTACGCACTGGTGAGGGTGTCGCCTTCATAGGCCGCCCACAGCATCGGCGTGACGACTGTTTCGGTGGGGCCGTAACCGTTAAGAATACGTTTGGGCTTGAGCACAGACTGCATGCGCTCGAACGTTTCCCGGGTAAAGGCTTCGCCACCCAGGGTCCAGGAACGTACTTTCAGTTCCGGTTTGTCCTGTTCGATCCAGTCCAGCAGCGGCCCCATATAGCTGGGGGGAAAACAGGCCACGGTGACGCCTTCGTTTTTCAGCACCTCACAGCATTGCTCTGCGCTCCACAGTTGCTGGTCACGGATCACCACACGCGAACCAAAGGCCAGTGGCACCGTCCAGCGCTCCACCGCACCATCGAAACTGATGGAGGCGAACTGCAGCTCCACATCATCCGGGGTCATGCCGTAGCGCTCGCCGATAGTTTGTACATGCATGGTGAGGCCGGCATGGGTCAGTGAGACGCCTTTGGGTTTGCCGGTGGAACCGGAGGTGTAAATCACATAGGCAAGCTGATCCGGGTGCGGTTCTTGGTTGAGGATCCCGTAAGCAAAACCGTCCAGGGAAAGTGAATCGACAGCAATCGGTTGAACGGTTTCCAGCGCCGGCAGAGCATCCACAAGACCCGACGAGGTAAGCAGCAAGCGAGCGCCGCTGTCTTGCAGCATGTAGTGTAAACGGTCAGCGGGGTATCCCGGATCCAGTGGCAAAAAAGCACCACCGGCTTTCATCACCGCAAGAAACGCTTCCACCATGGCGGTGCCACGCTCAAAAGACACGCCAACCACTTCATCTGATTGCACCCCTTTCCCAATCAGATAACGAGCCAGCTGGTTGGAGCGTGCCTCGAGTTCAGCAAACGACACGCGAGTCTCGCCATGGACGAGTGCAATCGCATCGCCCCGCTCCGCGGCCTGCTGAGAAAAAAGGGAGACGAAACTGGCCGACTGCCAATCGCCTTCGCCCTGCCCCCATTCTTGCAACAAGGCGTTGTCACCCTGTGTTAACGCGGCACTTTCCGTGAGCGGCAAACTCGGTGACTGCATCCATTGATTCAGAACCTGCTCAAACGACGCTACAAAGCGATTCGCAAAGGCATCATCAAGAACGCCCTCACCGTGAACCAGTCGCAACCCCAAGCCGCCATGCTCATCCGGCCAGGCATCCAACACCAAATCAAACGGGGTTTCCGTTACGGGCAGGTCTTCCATCCGAGCCATCAGGTCACCCAGATTCAGACTTAATCCTTTTCCCTGTTGGCGATAATTGAACGCCACCTGGAACAAGGGATGACTGCCCGAACTTCGGGAATCGCTCAAGGCATCGACAATTTTTTCAAAGGGAATATCGCGATTTTTTTTGGCGTCGGTCAAGGCACTGTGAATCTGTGAAATCCAATCGCTGATAGACAATCCAGGGGAAACACGACCCTGCACCACCAGATTGTTAACAAAAAATCCCACCAGGAACTGGTTGCTGCCTTTACGGTTGGCGCTAGGTACGCCAACGCGAATCTGTGGCTGCCCCGACACCCGGAACAACAGGTACTGCAGCACAGAAAGCAATACAGTAAAACGGCTGACGCCCTGCGCCATGGCAAAGTTTTTTAGCGTTAGCGTCTGCTTTGCAGACAGGGAGAAGTCCTGAAAACGGGCGCCGCTGGTGGCGCTGGACGGTTGCGACAGGCGAGGTAACGCCAGGGGCTCACCCTCATGCTGCAGTGTATCGGCCCAATAATTTCGCTGCGCACGTGCATCGTCACTGGCGAGCCATTCAGCCTCTGTTTTGACCAGATCCAGATAGGTATTTTGCAGCTGCGGCAGGTTCGGTGTCAGCCCGTCACGCAAGGCACTGTAGGCAAACAGAAACTCCTGCATAAACACACCCAACGACCAGGCGTCGCCGACAATATGATGCAACGAGATCAACAGCACATGCCGCTGCCCACCCAGTTTGACCAGCCGGTAACGCAATAGCGGGTCTGCCTCCAGATCAAACGGTTCCGCATTGTGCTCGCGGCCCAACCGGTAGGCTACTGCTTCCGGGTCTGCCGTGTTGCTGACATCCTCAACCTGCAACGCCCTGTCCACGTGCGGCGCGATGCGCTGCCAACCCTGCCCCTCTCGTTCGGCAAATTGCACACGCACAATATCCTGACGTGCCACCACGTAATTCATGGTTTTCTCAAGCGCTTCAGGATTCAGCTCACCGTCCAGCCACAGCATTCCACCCAGGTTATACGCCGTGCTCTGGGGTGAAAGCCGCGTAAATAGCCACAGGCGCTGCTGGGAGGAAGAAAGCGGGGTCCACTCGGACCCCGGGCGTGCGTTCTCGATGGCAGACCCGGTCATGTCAGCTCCTTGCCGTTAATGCAGACGCAAGAGAAAGAATCAGGACGCTTGCGCATCCCGCAGGCGGCGTGGACGCTGGTCTGTCCAGGTCTGATTGATATGCTCAAGGCATTCGCTCTTGTTGCCGGTCACACCGACGGCTTGCCAGCCCGCCGGGACAGGACGGTAGGTCGGCCAGATGCTGTACTGCTCCTGATCATTCATGACGACAGTGAATTCCGTTTCGGGATTATCAATACTCATGGCTTCCTCGCCGTTGACAGGATTGAGAGAAAAAACTGAGGGAAAAGTGCGCCGGAGCAGACAGCCGGAGCGCACAACGCGCTATTAATCGACGCCCTAAATGCCCGCTTCGCGCAGCACCTGGACGCTCTCGCGAGCGGCCAGATCATCCATTTCTTCCAGCTCACCGCTTTCCATTTTCAGCAGGCGATCAGCGCGATCGAAATAATGATCATCGTGGGTAATGGCAATAATGGTTTTGCCGGTGGCTTGCAGGCGTGGCAACAGCTCGAGATAAAAGAATTGCCGGAATTGCGGGTCCTGATCTGCCGCCCACTCGTCCAGCAACAAGCAGTCCCGGCTTTCCATCACCGCCATCAACAAAGCCAGGCGTTTGCGCTGCCCCTGGGAAAAACGAATATCGCTGAGGCGGCCATCTTGCTGGCGCACTTTGTGCTGCATACCCAGCGTCGCCAGCCAGGCATCCACGTCTGCACTCGCCACTTCCGCACCATCACCTTTCAGCAACCGGCTGAATAGATGGAAATCCGTAAACACCGACGAAAAAAGCTGCCGAAAAGCCACCCGGTTTGCTTCGGTGACAAGCTCACCATCCACTCGCAGCTCGCCCTGCTGAGGCCGATACAGCCCAGTGAGCAAGCGGGCAAACGTGCTCTTGCCGCTACCATTGCCACCTTGCACAAAAATCAATTCGCCACGGCGGATGGTGAGGTCCAGCGGCCCTACGGCAAAACCCGGCGCACCGTCCAGATCCGGATAGTGGTACCGCACGCCGTGGAGGCTGAGTGAGCTGAAGCCGGCCAGCGTGTCGCCGCCGGCCTGCAGGTCCGCCGTTTCATCGGCCAATTCAAGCCCGGTCAGTTTGCGCAACGACACCCGCGCAGCCAGTAAGGTTGGCAATGCCGCCACCGCACCAATCAAAGGCGTGCGCAATAACAAAATGGTCAGTGCAAAAATGGAGGCGGTATTGGCGTCCGCCCAACCCCGCCCGGTAGCCAGATAGAACAGCACCCCGATCAGTGCCAGCATCAAGACGTTGGCCAGGTTGCCGGCCAGTCCGTTGCAAATGTCAGCGCGGGTCACATGGTCGCGATAACCCCGGGCATGGCCATCAAATTCTTCATCGAAGAAACGCGCCGCACGGGGCCGGTTCAGTGCCAACTCCTTGCGACCATCAATCATGGATTGATAGTCCTGATAAAGATGGTCATCGCCTTCACGCACCTTGCCCACATGGAAATTGATACGCCCCACCAGCCAGATGCCCATGACCGCAGTCCCCAGCAACCAGGCCACCGTGACAACGAACAGCCCCGGTGCCAGCCAGGCCAGCCAACCCAGGGCCGCCACGCTGAGTGCCGCGCCGTAAACCAGCTCCGGCAAGTGCACAAAGGCAATCGTCAGGTTACGCAGATCGGTGCTCAGCGCCGCCAGCAGGTGCGGCCCGCCAACCTTTTCCAGTTGCTCGATGTCTGTAGCCAACACCCGGCGCACCAGATCCCGGCGCAAGCCGTACACCATCCGGTGTCCCAACACATGCAAGGTGACCTGGGCAGCGGTGGCGGTGGCCAACAGCGCCACCAACAACAGAGCGAACTGGAGAAGCACCACCGGCAAATTCGCACCACCGGCAAGCAACCGCTGACTGATAAAGGCCAGTACCGCCACACTCAATACCGCACTCACCACACTGAGCACGGCCACCGCCGCGAAGGCTTTCTTTCTACGGGAAAATAACAGGCCCATAAGGGTCATGATGGGTGTCCGCCTCCTTGGACAGAGAAGAGCCAATAAAGAGAATCGCAATGATATTGATTCTTATTTATATATCAACCTTATTTTCGTGCCCCTAATCCCGTTTTTGCTTCACCGGTGTTTTTTCTGCTCTATGGCTTCGCGTTACCGCTTTGCTCCACACATTGATGCGCCCCGCCATTGCCGAGAAGTGTCCCGCTCAATACCATTCAGTGATAGAACAGGACTTTCCTCATGACCCAACAGCTCAGCGAGCGCGGCCAGCGCCGACGGCAGGCACTGCTTGATGCCGCCACCCACACATTCCTCCAGCACGGTTACGAACGCACCACACTGGACATGATCATTGCTGAAGCGGGCGGTTCGCGGCGCAGTCTGTATGAGTATTTTGGCGACAAGCGAGGGTTGTTCAGTGCGGTCATCACCCATCACGCACAGAAGATGGTTCATGACATAAGCAATCTGGACGTAGAGGATCTGCCCGCACGGGAAGGCCTGGAGTTACTGGGACATGCTTTCTTCAAGGCCTTAACCGATCCGGTCAATCTGGAACTGTATCGGCTGCTGATCGCTGAAGGCTCCGCTTTTGCCGATCTGGGACAAACCGTCTATGAGGCAGGCCCGCACTTACTGCTGGAACAATTACAGCTATACCTGCAATGCCTGCATGACCGCGGACAGCTCCCCGGCGCTCAGCCAGATCCCCATGCAGCCCGCCAGTTTTTTGGCATGATAAAAGCCGATTTTCAGCTCTGCGCTCTACTGGCCCCCACACAACTTCCAAACGCAGCAGCAATCACCGAACACATTCGCAGCTGCGTGACGCTTTTGTTGGAAAACCGCTAAGCCCGCCATTGGCACCGCCTGTCTGCTCGGTATACATTGTAGATATCTGTCACCCTGGCCTTGGGGGCTAAGATGGCAATATTGGAAATGTGACAGGATTCACAATATGCATAAAATTACACTGGCCTGTCTGGCAAGTTTTTTGCCGATAGCGGCCAGCTATGCCGACGGAATGGATTCACTGTTCCTCAAACAGGTGTACTCCGGCGGAGGTTCAACGCTTTATTGCCAGGAAGCCTTCCAGCCGGGTGATCGCATTTCGGTCGAGCAGATTTACGATGAACGCCGTCTGGCGCAACACTTTGGCTGCCGGAGTAGCCGCCTTTGTGAAAGCAATACGCAGTTCTCTGATATTCGCAAAGATCGCCACGCGCTCTTCCCTGTCACCCGCCGCGCGGAGCTGGACCGCCGCCGAACGCTGTTTGGTGATCTGCCCGACACCACAGACAAGGATGATAAATGCGGCTACAAGCAGTCTTTCCAGGTGTTTGAGCCCCCGGTGAATGCCAAAGGGGATGTGGCCAGAGCCATGCTATATCTCCACGAACGGTATGAGCTGCCCTTGCTTGGCACCTTGGACATGTACCAGCGCTGGAATCGGGGAGACCCGGTCACCGACGAGGAGCGCCGCCGCAATAACGTTATCGAACAGCTCCAGGGCAATCGCAATGCGTTCATCGACGAGCCGGACCGCGCGCAAAGCCTGCAAGGCAGCTCGCCGCTGAATATGCAGTTTCCCTAGAAGAGACGCAGCAAGCGACAACACGAAACAAGGCCGTACGGATCGTGTTTCTCTTTCCTCCGCGCTGAAAAATTTACAGACATAAAAAAACCGCACCCCGAGAGGTGCGGTTTTTTTTATTGCGTGCAGCGTAGTGCGTGCCGCATGCAGCGGCCTTTAGAATTGCGCCGCGTCCAGGCTCATCATGGTACCCGCACCGCTGTTCAGCTGGGCAACCAGTGACTGGGCTTTTGGCAGGACACGCTGAAAGTAGTACTGACCGGTGACGCGCTTGGCTTTCACGAAGTCATCATCGCGACCGTCGGTGGCCGCCAACATCTGGGCCCACAGCCATGCGTAGAGCACATAACCAAAGACATCCAGATATTCCACCGCACCGGCGCTGATCGCATCCGGGTTATCGCCGGCCTGTGCCAGTAGCGCATCGGTGGCGGTTTTCAGCAGCGCCAGCGCGGATTGCAGATCGTCTTTCACCACAGCCAGCTGGGCGTTATCAGCGTTGGCGTCAACCCAGGCCTGGGCATCGGCCAGGAAAGCGTCCACGGATTTGCCGCCATTACGGGCTACTTTACGGCCGGCCAGATCCAGTGCCTGAATGCCGTTGGTGCCTTCATAGATCTGGGAAATACGGCAATCACGAACGAACTGCTCCATGCCCCATTCCCGGATATAACCGTGGCCACCAAAGACCTGCTGACCAGTAATGGTGGTATCCAGACCACGGTCGGTGAAGAAAGCCTTGGCAATCGGGGTCAACAGCGCCACGCGATCTTCCGCTTTTTTCTTGGCGTCTGCGTCTTCGCTAAACTTGGAGGTATCCAGCTGCATGCCCACGTAGGCGGCCAGGGCGCGGCCCCCTTCGTTAATGGCACGCATGTTCATCAGCATGCGGCGGACATCACCATGCACGATGATCGGATCCGCCGGGCCATCCGGGTTCTTCGCACCGGTGGCGCTGCGGCCCTGAAGGCGTTCGCGGGCGTATTCCACCGCGCTCTGGTAGCTGGCTTCACCCAGGCCCAGGCCTTGCAGACCAATGGACAGACGCTCGTAGTTCATCATGGTGAACATGCACGCCAGACCCTGGTTCGGCTCACCGATAATCCAGCCTTTGGCATCGTCGAAGTTCATCACGCAGGTGGCGGACCCCTTGATACCCATCTTGTGTTCGATGGAACCACAGGTGGCGCCATTGGCGTCGCCCGGGTTGTTGTCCGCGTCGGGCAGGAACTTGGGCACCAGGAACAGGGAAATGCCTTTGGAACCGGCAGGCGCGTCCGGCAGCTTGGCCAGCACCAGGTGGATATGGTTACCGGTCAGGTCATGCTCGCCGCCGGTAATGAAAATTTTGGTGCCGGTGATGTTGAAGGAGCCATCATCGTTGGGCACGGCCTTAGTGCGCAGAATGCCCAGGTCGGTGCCAGAATGCGGCTCGGTGAGGCACATGGTGCCGCTCCACTCACCACTGTACAGCTTGGGCAGATACTGGCCCTTCAGCTCTTCAGAGGCGTGGGCGTCGACCGCCAGGCAGGCACCACTGGTCAGCGCCGGGTACAGGGCAAACGAAGAACAGGCGCTATGCATCATTTCTTCGAACAGCACCGCCAGGGATTTAGGCATGCCCTGGCCACCGAATTCCGGGTTACCGGAAAATGCGCTCCAGCCGTTTTCGGCGAACGTCTTGAATGCATCCTTGAAACCGTCCGGGGTGGTCACCGCCCCGTCATTCCAGGTGCAGCCCTGCTCATCGCTGTTACGATTCAGCGGGAAGAGCAGGCCTTCGGTCATTTTGCCCGCTTCTTCCAGAATGGCATCGGACAAGTCCTGAGTCACCTCTGCGGTGGCCGGCATGGAGGCCCAGAGCTGATCCGCTTTGAACACATCGTTGAGAACAAAACGCATGTCCTCGAGGGGGGCTTTATAGGTCGCCATTTGCACATCTCCCGAAAGTTGGCAGGGTGCGAATTTTAGGCAGCCCGGCGGCCGGGTTACAGGCTTATTTGTGACCCGGCGTTCATACCACGTATTTCGCCATTTTATGGCGCTTTCAGCCGCCCACCCACCCTGCAGGAGCGAAGCACGACACGGGCAGCCAATACCCCAGACCCCCCGAATAGAAACAGGACTCCCGTAACGAGTCAATTTGGTGCACTATGGTGCACCAAATTAATGCAACATCATTCTCCCAAAGCTCAGGACTCCCTTATGCCACCAGGGTTACAGGACTTTCTTCAGCACATAAAACAGCGAGACCCGGAACAAACCGCTTTCCATCAGGCAAGCGAAGAAGTCTTGCGCTCTCTCTGGCCTTTTCTGGAACAAAACCCGAAATATCGGTCCATGGGGCTGCTGGAAAGGCTTGTTGAGCCTGAACGGGTCATTCAATTCAGGGTGGCATGGCAGGATGATAATGGTCAGGTTCATGTCAACCGTGGCTACCGTGTGCAGATGAATAGCGCCATCGGCCCCTACAAAGGCGGGCTGCGTTTCCATCCTTCCGTTAACCTGGGCATTCTCAAATTCCTCGCCTTCGAACAGACCTTTAAAAACTCGCTAACATCCCTGCCCATGGGCTCCGGCAAGGGCGGCGCGGATTTTGACCCAAAAGGGAAGTCCGATGCCGAGATCATGCGGTTCTGCCAGGCGTTCATTGCCGAACTGTATCGCCACATTGGCCCGAACCTGGATATTCCTGCGGGTGATATCGGCGTTGGCGCCCGGGAAGTGGGCTACATGTTTGGCATGTATAAGAAGCTCACCAACGAATTTACCGGCACCTTTACCGGAAAAGGTTTCTCCTTCGGCGGCTCACGTATCCGGCCGGAAGCCACTGGTTATGGTTGCGTTTATTTCGTTGAAGAAATGATGAAAACCCGCCATAGCGGACTGGAAGGAAAAGCGACCGTGATTTCCGGCTCTGGCAATGTCGCCCAGTTTGCCGCCAGAAAGGTACTGGATCTGGGTGGCAAGGTGCTCACGCTTTCCGACTCCAGTGGCACGCTGTTTTTCCCACAGGGAATGACAGAAGAAGCTTTGCTTTATATTACCGAGCTGAAGAATGAAAGCCGGGCACGGCTCAGCGAAGCCACCCAGGAACTGGATGCGGAGTACCTGGAAGGTCAGCGCCCCTGGCACATTCCCTGCGATATCGCTCTGCCATGTGCTACTCAGAATGAGCTGGACGGCGAGAATGCCCGCACCCTGATCAGGAATAATTGCCAGGTTGTTGCCGAAGGCGCAAACATGCCTTGCACCCTTGAAGCCATGGATATCTTCCGCGACGCCGACACCCTGTTTGCACCGGGAAAAGCGGCCAATGCTGGCGGTGTTACGGTATCCGGGCTGGAAATGAGTCAGAACAGCTTGCGGTTAAACTGGACGTCCGGTGAAGTGGACGAGCGATTGCATTCAATTATGCAGCGTATCCACCACTCCTGCCTCGAGTACGGAAAAATCGACGGCACCACCGACTATGTCCGAGGTGCGAATATCGCCGGTTTTGTCAAAGTGGCTGATGCCATGCTGGCACAGGGCGTGGTGTAGAAACCGACCCCGGCACAACAAACAGGCCGACCAAGACTACCGGTCCGCCTGTTTGTTTTCCTGCTCGGTATTCGCGCCCCAAGGCTCCGGCCGTGCCCACAGCCAAACCACTGTCACCGCCAATATCAACGGAACCCCCAGCTTCACAGCCACATGAGCACCGGAAAAACTAATAATCATCACACTAAGCAGCATCATCACTGAGGCGGCAATTTTAGCCCGACGTGAGACCGCCCCGTGTTCGCGCCAGTCACGAATGCTGGAGCCATATCTGGGGTGCCCCAGCAGCCAGGCCTCCAGCCGCGGCCAGCCGTGTGTCCCCGCCCAAGCGGCCAGCAACAAAAACGGCACCGTGGGCAGGCCGGGAATCACCACGCCGATCATCCCCAAAGCCACGCAAAACACCGCCAGTAATCGCCAGGCCACAACTCTAATCATTGCTCACACTCCTGAAGCGTCACTACAGCATGCACCAGTACGCCTGAATTGAAAAAGGCAACAGGAGCCAAAGGCTTGATGTCTGACGTCAACAAAAAGCAACGACGTGACCGATGAGGGCTAGTGAGCCGCGAAACCCTTTTCTGCCGGCTGACCCTCTTTCTGAGGGGCAACCTGAACGCCCCCCTCACCATTTGGCAACGTAACGTCAACCATAGGCCCGGCGGCCGCTTCAAGGCGTTGCTTGAGCACCGCAACCGAGATCGTCTCTCCATTAAGCACCACATCATCACCGCTGGCATTCAACACAGAGCGCCAGCGACTCCCGTCCTGAACGACCACGCCTTGGGATGCCAAGCCGGGCAATTGCATGGCGAGAGGCGGCGGAATAATCGCTTCGTCCATCTCTACTTGCAGAGTGATATCCAGCATCTCGCTCATTTGCTGCTCGGTGAGCGCCTGCAACTCTTGCAGAGGCAAGTTACGCCCTTCAATCCCGAGATAGCGGGTACGGGCATCCAGGCTGAGCTGACGCTCATCGGCATTATCCACCAGCAACGTCATGGCCAACTGGCTCTCCCCCGGGTGCAGCAACTGCTCACCGATCACGGTCATCATCTCGTCGATCAGGGTCTTTATTCTGACAACCGTTTCCTGCGGATCAGCAGGCTCATTGTTCGCCATGGCCCCCAGCAGTAGGTTGGTTTGCAGCTGGTCCAGTTCATTGTTGAGCGCGTTGACCTTGATCAGCGCCTGCTTGTCGAGGCCGCCATATTCCACGCCCAGGTAGGCGCTATCCATGAGTAACGGCACCATCGCGCCGGCAACGCCCTCCAACCACAGGCCGCTTTTCCCTGCCAGAGTATCGCCCTTATTCTGGCTACTGCCCTGCAGGGTAAAATCGAATTCCAGCAACGACAGATCATGCTGCGCATACCGCAGCCCCTCTCCGTTAAGGTTCACGTCAGTTAACGGTAACGTGCCCCCCAACATAGCCACCACATCCACAGATCCAGTCAGCGATTCAATTGCCACTTGCCCTTGCGGTGCGTTGATATCCAGCCCTTTAAGGGTCACAAAACTATTGACCGGATAGCCTTGAATATCAGGGCGGTACACGTCCAACTGCAATTGGTCCAACGCAACCGTGCCCATGGGGGAATCCAGATTCACCGGGGAAAACGCCACCCGAATGCGGACGCTGCCATCAAAGCCATAGAATGTGTGCCCGACCACAGGCGCCTTACCCTGAAACAGCTGCTCGATCAGCCCCTTCCCTTCGGCCGGCAACGCTGACAGATCCAGCACTTCACGAGTGCTTGCCAGCCCGACTCGCAGCCCCTCATCGGTGAATGCCAGCGGGCCATGATGAATCGTGCTTAGCGAACACACCTGACCAGACAGCGCTGCGGCCTCCGGCATGGCAGCCAGCTCACCCTGAATTATCAGGCAGGTATGTGCGGTGGAGGAAAACAGCCCCCGCTCATAACGCACCACATCCAGCAGAACATCGTCCTCGCCCGGCAGAATTTCCATTTTCGCGACTTCATCGCGAACCACCTGCTCAACACGCAGGCCCACATAAAAGGTAGCCGCCAGCCATGCCACTACCGGCAATACAACTAGCACCACAAACAGCGCGAATCCTTTTTTCATGGGTATTTCCCCTTCGTCCTTGTTACCCCGTTTTTTGAAGTGCATCACTATAGCGGAAAAACACCGGGAGTAACGATCAGCCCGCCAACAACCACAGGCGCGTCATCTCTCGCCAGCCGGGCGTTGTTCCTCACCCGGCTGGCGTTATCTTGAACCCAAAAAAAAACCAAAAAAAAGCCCGCCATGAAAGGCGGGCTTTTTTATCTACAGGAAAAATCAGAATGCAAAGTGTTCTGCATCCAGATCCATCATGCAGTCCAGACCACCTTCGATGGCGCCTTTATGGCCAGCCACGCGTGGCAGGATACGCTTGAAGTAGAAGCGTGCAGTGCTGATCTTGGCCTTGTAGAAGTCCTCGTCACCGGCACCGGATTCCAGTGCAGCGTGAGCCACAGACGCCATACGCGCCCACAGATAAGCCAAGGTGACGTAACCGGAGTACATCAGGTAGTCCACGGAGGCGGCGCCCACGTATTCCGGGCTCTTCATGGCTTCCATACCAATGGCCTGGGTCACTTCGCCCCATTCCTTGTTGTAGGCAGCCAGCGGCTCCAGCAACTCTTTCAGGTCGGCATTGTCTGCATGGGCTTCACAGAACTGGTGCACAATTTTGGTGAAGTTACGCAGGGCCTGACCCTGAGTCATCATCACTTTGCGGCCCAGCAGATCCAGCGCCTGGATGCCAGTGGTGCCTTCGTACAGGGTAGAGATACGCGCATCACGCACGTTCTGTTCCATGCCCCACTCGCGAATAAAGCCGTGACCACCATAGATCTGCACACCGTGGTTGGCCGCTTCCAGACCGGCTTCTGTCACGAACGCTTTGGCGATCGGTGTCAGCAGCGCCATCAGGTCGTCAGCTTCCTTACGAGCCGCTTCGTCTTTCTCCAGCTTCACCTTGTCACCCAGCTGGGCACACAGGTAAACCAGCGCACGACCGCCTTCGGCAAACGCCTTGGACGTCAGCAGCATGCGACGCACGTCCGGATGAACGATGATCGGGTCCGCCGGGCCTTCCGGGTTTTTCGGGCCGGACAAGCTACGCATGGCCAGACGGTCCTTGGCGTAGGTCAGGCCGCCCTGGAAACCGATTTCAGCATGCGCAACACCCTGGATAGCGGTGCCGAGACGGGCGAAGTTCATAAAGGTGAACATACAGTTCAGGCCTTTGTTCTCCGGGCCGATCAGGTAGCCGGTGGCGCCGTCGAAGTTCATTACACAGGTGGCGGACGCCTTGATGCCCATCTTGTGTTCGATGGAACCACAGGTCACCGCATTACGCTCGCCCACACCGCCGTTACCGTCGGTCATGAACTTGGGCACGATGAACAGGGAGATACCCTTGGTGCCTTTCGGCGCACCCGGCAGGCGCGCCAGCACGATGTGAACGATGTTCTCAGCCATATCGTGCTCACCGGCGGAGATGAAGATCTTGGTGCCGGTGATGCTGTAAGAACCGTCGTCGTTAGGCTCGGCCTTGGACTTGAGGATACCCAGGTCGGAACCACAGCTCGGCTCGGTCAGGCACATGGTGCCGGTCCACTCACCGCTGGTCAGCTTGGGCAGGTAGCCGTTTTTCTGCTCGTCGGTACCGTGCTCTTCAATGGTCGCAACCGCACCGTGGGACAAGCCCGGGTACATGCTCCAGGACCAGTTGGCGGAACCGGTCATTTCGGAAATCGCGATGCTGGCAGAACCGGGCAGGCCTTGTCCGCCGAATTCCGGGTCGCCACCCATGGCCGGCCATCCACCTTCCACGTATTTAGCGTAGGCTTCTTTAAAGCCTTTCGGCGTAGTTACCACACCGTTATCGAAACCACAGCCTTCCTCATCACCGGAACGGTTCAGGGGAGCCAGCTCGTTTTCTGAGAATTTAGAGCCCTCTTCCAGGAAAGCATTCAGCAGTTCGCTGTTGATTTCTTCCAGACCCAGGCTGGCGTAGTGGCCATCCAGATCCAGTACTTCATTCAGGACAAAGCGCATATCGCGCAGGGGAGCCTTGTAATCCGGCATCTCAAATCTCCCTAAATAACCGGTGACAATGAGGCGGGCCGCGGCTCGCCAGTGTTGGGGGAGTCTCTGTAGTACTCCTTGGGACGCTAATCTTAGGTCAGGCCTCCGGCACGTCTCCACCCCTATTTGTGACCCGCAAGTCAAACAAGCGTTTGAAACTACCGTTTGCCAGCTAACTGCGCTGATTTAAAAGGCATTTACCCGGCAACCGTAAAAAAGCGTCGGTCTGCCTCCGGTGGCCTCTCAAGCCCCTCGGGTTTCGGTATACTCGCGGGATTACGGTTTAACCGCCTGTTAAGGAATAGCGAAATGATTGACCCGAATCTGTTGGACATCCTGGTCTGCCCGGTGAGCAAAGCGCCGCTGATCTACGACGAAAAAGCCGCCGAACTGAAGTGCAAGGCCAGCGGCCTGGCCTACCCGGTGCGCGATGGCATCCCTGTCATGCTGGAAGAGCAAGCTCGCTCCATGAGTGATGAAGAAGCACAATCGCTGTAATACTTGGCCCCATAAATCGCACCTCGCCACATAACAATTCGCCACAGGAAGGCCTGTATGCATAAACGGCTTTGTTTCGCCCTGGCTTTGGCCAGTTCGCCGCTGTCCGCGCAAGAAGCCGCCAGCAACGACACTCCAGTTCCGGATACCGCCCCCACCAGCATGACCGAAGAGCAAAAGCTCAATAACTGTCTGCTGCGCAGCGCCCAAACCGCCAACGGCAAAGTAACATTGCAGGAAATGCGGGGCTGGTGCACCAACGGCGAAGAACAGGAAAAAATCAGCGCCCATGAAGACGCGTTACGGGCCAGGCTGGCGCTGGAAAACACCACCCAGGGCAATCCGTTTGTCATCACGCCTCATCGGCGCAACTACCTCTTGCCCTACAGTTACTGGTCCAACCGGCAGTGGAACGATCCCACCAAGAACGACAGTGACCTGCAGCCCACCGAGGTCAAGTTTCAACTTTCACTAAAAGCGCCGATCAAGGAAAAGATCGTTGATGACATTACCTTGTGGATGGCCTTCACCGGCACCTTCTACTGGCAGGCTTACAACAGTGACCTGTCCGCTCCGTTCCGCGAAGCCAATTACGAGCCCGAGCTGTTCATTACCAAGCCCATCGACTGGCAGTTCGGCCCGCTGGATTCGGAGTTGCTCGCCGTGGGTGTGGCGCATGAATCCAACGGCCAGGATGTACCGGTATCGCGCAGCTGGAACCGGGTATTCCTGAACTATATTTTCAAGACCAACGATTATTACTGGTCCTTCAAACCCTGGTATCGCATACCTGAAGATGAAAAAGACGAGCCGCTAGATCCTCGTGGTGACGACAACCCGGATATTGAAAAGTACATGGGTAACTTTGAACTGGAAGTCGCACGCCCGTTCGGCAACCACGTGGTGGAACTGATGCTGCGCAATAATCTGCGCTCCGAAAACAAGGGCGCCGCCCGCATCAACTATTCCTTCCCGCTCAGCAAACGTTTCAAGGGCTTGGTGCAGGTATTTACCGGTTACGGAGATTCGCTAATTAACTACGACAATTATGAAAACCGCTACAGCTTCGGGATTTTGTTGACGGATTCGTTATAAGAGACGCTGCTTATAGAGACGCAGCACGCTGCACGCATCATGCAACACGGAGGTGCCAGCATGGTGCGTGGTGCGAACCTAATACCACAACGTAAACAGTAATCGCGTTACCGTGGCATCGAAGTTGTACAGCGGCTCTGTGCCCGGCGTGGTTTGCACGCGGATGTCGCGGAAGTTGTCATAGTCAAAGCTGAATTTATCCACCCACAGGTGTAGGCCGGCTTTATCGATGGTGCCCCAATTGGGTTTGCTGAACTGGAACCCCACACCCACACCAAGCACCGTGGACGAGAACTCACTCAGCTCCTTGTCGCGGGCCAGAAAGTTCTGGGAATTTTGGAACGGAAACAAGTCCGCATAGAAATCCGCATCGCCCTGTTGATAGCTCCGGTAACGAGTTTCCACGGTCCAGCGCTGGCCAATAGGCTGGATTAGCTGTAGCTGCCAGCTATTCGCATCGACCCCCCAGGAATCACTGTAAACCCGGTACTCGCCGTGCAAACCGGCGCGCCACGGCAGGTAATAGGACAACCGGATAGCAGTGGCTTCACTGGTGCGGGTATTTGGGTAGCGCTCTGGCTCAAAGCTATAGCTGTTCGGTGAGGTCAGGTAGCGCACCGACCGATAGGGGTTATTCAGGTAGCCCTCATCGGTGATCAATTCATGGCCAATACTGCCGATCAGGTTTTTGGTAAGAACCTGACTCAAACCAATGCGAAAGTGCTGTCGATCGGCTTCTTCAGCAAAGCTGTTGTCGCCGGTACGAAATACTTCATCCCATCCTTTTGAATACCCCAGACTCAGGGTGGTCAGGTCACCAAAAAAATCCTGGCTCATGTCAAAGTGCACCGAGTTGGCTTCAAAGTCACTTTCCTCACTGTTGCCGTAGCTCAGTGAATAAATGGCTTTGCCCGCCAGGTAATCGATGCCGACACTTTTCTCGGTACGCTCTTCTGAATACGGGCTGGCACTGGTCACCACATCAATGGAGGCCGCCGACACCTTATCCACATAGTAATTGGCACGCACCGACAATTTGTCAGCAAAAGACTTGCGCACTAACACCGACGGGCCTTTGATATCCATACCGCCGCCATCGTAAGCATGGCGCAACACGTCCAAGCGATCTTCCGGCAATACCGCCGCGAACGCACTGGCGGTCAGCAACCACAGTACCCCGACTCGCAGCCCCCACATCAATTGCATCCGCAGCCTCCGCCGGCACTACCTTCTGCTCCTCGCATGGCTTCACGGGCCTGATGTACGTGGTGCATGTAGTTATCCGATGCAGGGTTAGCCGCAGGATTCATCACGGGGTCGGCCAGCCGGGCACGCTCGTAAGGCTTAAGCCAGGGCTGCACGGATGAACAGCCACTGCTCAGAGCAGCAGCAATCAACAGGGAAATCAGCGCGGTCTGTCGCATTATTCGAGCACCAGTTCCTTCACCTCGGTCCGGTAGTGATCCATATAGCCGTCCTTGTAGCCACGGTGGTGATAGCGCACCTTGCCGTTGCGATCAATCAGGACCGTGGTCGGCATGGCATCCACTTGGTAGATCTCACTGGTGCTATTAGTCGGATCAAATAGCACCGGAAAGGCCACCGGAATTTTGTCTAGCAGCAGGTTCGCTTGATCACGATTTTCGTCCAGATTCACACCCAATATAGTGAAGCCGTAATCCCGGTATTCCTGATAGAGCTCATCCAACAAGGGCATTTCCGTCCGGCATGGGCCGCACCAAGACGCCCAGAAGTTCAGCAGCACTACCGTGCCGCGCAACTCGCTAAGCTTGACGTTCTCGCCACTGCTGGATTTCAGGGTAAAGTCCGGAGCCGGGCCGGTGACATCCGCGTTCGCCCCCAGGCTCCACACGCACAGCGCGCCACACAGCACCCCCGATAGCCATTTCTTCATTGTGCTTCCCCTCACTGTATTTGCCTGCTTTTTTTATTCCGCGTGCGTTCGTTCTGCGTGATCAGAAAAACACACCGATACCTGCGGTTAATTCCAGATTATGGGTGGTTTTGTCTTCACCCAGCACGTCTAGATTGAAGATGTGATCTTTCATGTCCACGCGCACCGCCATCCAGTCATTAATCAACAAGCGGTAGCCCACGCCAAGGCTCAAGGTGAACTGGTCGTCACCGGCAAAATCCGTCATGCCGGCACCGCCCAGTAAATACAAGGCATTGTTGTAGGCCCGATTTTCCGAAAGGAACGCCTCACCCGGGAGCAGGTTGTAACCCACACCCACCTGGTAATAGGAGTATTCTCGCTCATCATCAGTGAGCAGCTTCACACCCGCATTCAGTGTTTCAAAACTGGTTTCCCCGGCCTTGGAGCGGCCCAGACTACCTTCCAGGAACACATCCTCAGACAAGTGATAATCCAGTCGCAGGCCCAGCACCGGGTCACTGCCGAAATCCTCAATGGAGAGGATGCCGGTGTAGAGGCCAATTTCAAAATTTTCCGCGTCGATGTCCGCCTCTTTGATATGGCGGCGTTCGATGCGCGGATCGAGCACGGATTCCGCATCCGCATCCCGGACGGTGGTCTTGTTATCGTCACCTTGTTCTGCCGCCAGGCTTTGTAGCGGCAGCAACAGGGACGCCGTTAAAACAGTACAGAGAAACCGAGTTTCCATTCTTCTAAATTCCGGTTGTCGTCTTCCTGGGTGAACAGCACGTAGCTTCGGTATTCGCCGCGAAGAACAAACCCTCGCGATAGGTAGGCCTTCAGGCCCGCCCCTGCGAAAGCAAAATCCTCATCACGGTTTTCCGGTGTCACCACCGTGGCCCGGGGCTCAATTTTGGCGCGCCCGGTGCCCAGCATGACATAGGGAGAGACCCGCCAGCGCGGGAACATCTCGTGCTGCAAGTTAATGTCGATCAGTTTGTTATTGGCGAAAGGGCCACTGGCCTGGGTAAACATGGCTTCGGCGGACAGGTTTTCCGTCATCCGGTAACCTAGCGCAAACGCCAGTGAGGTCACTTCATCCAGCTCGCCCATCAGCACCGATGCCTGCCAGTGACCGGACTGGAATGCTTCCTGGCCCAGATTTTTCATCTCGGGGGTTTGTTCGCTGCCATCCAGGGTCGCCAGCAGGGCCTCACGGGGCACCCAGCCTACCCGACCACGCACGGTGTTGACTTTGATCCAGCCGGCACGGCGATATTCCAGGGTCAGCGGGGCATCGCGCTCCACAACATGAAACACCGGATAGCCGCGGCCCGGACCAGTGTGGATCTCCACAAAGGGCTCCGACACCTTTACGCGCACCGGCGCGGTATCTGCTTTGGCGTCTTCTGGTCTGGTCTCTGGCTCAGCCCAGGCCGGCAGTACCGCAATCAGTGATAAAAAAACTACAACAAGGCGCACCGGGTGCGTCTCCTTTCCAATACATTTCAAAGTGCGGGAAAGCCCGCTCAGTTTTCCGGCACCCGGAAGGGGTCGTTATACAGCTGCGCCCCCAGGTCGATCCATTCGGCAATCAGGCGCTGCTCCGTCGCACTCAGCCAGCCTTCATGAACGCCACCAGTGGCGAACCGATCAAAAAAGGCGCCGGAGTTGCGTGCCTGCCCGGCCCGGAGGGTCGCAGACACAGCCACCGTCTCCGTGACGGGAATCGGATTACTATTGTTATCCAGAATCAACTCCCCGTCTTCATCGGTTTGGTAAACGACATTGCCTTCACCATCGGTGAGGATGACCAGGTTGTCCACCAAAGCGCCGTCTTCCAGCACCAGTTCATTGTCGTTGAACAACAATTCCCGGTAACTGGTGGGCTGCTCTTGCTGGGCAGGTGACGCCTCACCAGTGAGCTCAAGCTGGGCAGGTGGCACTTGCAGGGCATTCATGGCATCGCGACGGTTATGGCACGACGAACAGGTGCGATCGTCCATCACCCCCCCCACATCCACCACCCGTGGCAGATCCCAGATCGGCTGAATATGGTCTTCATAATGAATCACGGTCCGGCATTCCGGCTGCCACTGGGTCTGGCAGGCCGACGTGGCGGGGGCAGCGGTTTCCAGATCGTCATAGCTTAGCCGCAGCTCATCCGCCGGGTCCGGCGCCGGATCACTCCAGGCGTCAAAGGCCTGCATATTGGTGTCCGGCCATTCACTGTCTGGCAGGAAACGGGCCAGAGCCTGGGCCATGGTTTCCCCGGCATCGGCAAACGGCACCACATCCGCCCGGCTATTGGGGAACGGCTGCCCCGTAAAGGGCGCGCCAGCATGGATCGACGGCGCCATGCCATCGGTGCGGCCATGGGGCTGGGGGTTATTGGTCAGATGACAACCCTGGCATTGCAGCGTTTCTCCGGGACGCAGGTTCAACCAGGCGCCATGACGGCTGAACACGGCTTTGCCCTCTGCATCCACCAGTTGCAGTCCCAGCGGCGCATCCGCCGGCACCCTGGCACGCACGGAGCCATCCGGCTCCACTGGCACATAGCCGACAATCTCGCGCATGCCAAAATTGGCCGTCCGGCCAAACTGGGCGCCACTGATATCACGCACGTCTTCGTTGGGGATCAGCACACCTTTGGTAATACGCAGGAAGCGCACCCGCCGCTCGTCCGGCGTTACCTGGGCCGGGTCACTGAAATCGGCAATCGAATTGATTCCCGGCAGGCCCGGGTTCATGAAACTGGAGAAACCACCATCCAGATCGTAAACGCTGCGGATGTCGATACGCGCCATATTGGCATCGGCCAGATCCTCGTCCCGATCCGAGGCCGGCACCACCGCCGACAAGTTACCGGGGGTGGCCACCGCCAGTTCGGTGATCCACAACCCCTGCTGGGGCTGCACCACCGGCAACTGCGTCCCTTCTGATGGATTCAGAATCCACAGCCCGAACGCCGGCTCGGCTTCCGGCAGGCCTTGCTGCAGGTACTCGTCGGTACAAGGGCGCAACACCGCGCCGTCCAGCAGGCGACATGGCGACCAGGCCATCAGGTAACGCCCGGTGCCATCATTCAGGCTGACCAGGTCCGCCGTACGTCCGGTCACCGAAATGTCGCCGGTCAGCGTGGCATCCGGGCCAGGCAGAGACTGCTCCGCCTGCCCTGCCACCCGGCCGAACAAGGGGCCGTCCCGGTTAACGAAGTTATCGATATCAATCGCCACCGGTTCCATTTGCCCGGCGGCGGTTTCACGCAACCGAATAGCCGTGAGCAAACGACCATCGCCCATGAAGGATAACGGCAGGAACTCACGACGGGTGTTACCGGTAAGCTCATGGCTCTCAGCCCCATACAGAGGTGTCAGCGCGGTTCCGTCCGGGTTCACCCGGTACAGGTCAAAACGGTCTTCATTGTCCTTGTTGTCCCAGCGCAGAAAGACCACCCGGCCATCCGCCTTCACCAGCGGCGCCACATCGTGGCTCATATTGAAGGTAATCTGCTGAATATCGGAACCATCCGGCTGCATCACGTGCAGCGCAAAGGCACTCACGTCACGCCCTTCTTCCAGAGGGTAAAACTGAGGCTTGCCTTCATCCAGCAGGCGCGCCCGGGCCTGACGCTGGCGAGTAGAAGAGAAGACAATGCGCCCATCGGGCAGATAGGCGGGGTAACGGTCCTGGCCCTCTTCAGCCAGCAGGTCGCTGCTGATCAGGCGGTGGATCGCCCCGCTCTGGAAATCGTATTCCCAAACATTCCAGGTAGGTTGTTCGTCGTCATCCGCATCAGGAATCTCCGGGGCGCGGGCAGCAAAAAGCAGTCGCGTCCCATCCGGGCTGACACTGAGATCACGGACATCGTGGCCAACACCCAGCCGCGCCGTGGTCACATCCCGGGCCTCGGCTCGGGACGATGCGCTGTCGCGCACCATCAAGCGGGCACCGGCCTGGAACACCGCCGGGTCTTCCAGGGTCTCCTGTGCCATCTCGTCCATGTCAGACTGGGGCGGAGTACGCTGCACGTAGGCCACCGGGATCGCGGTCACGGTCGGGTCCTGCGTCTGCTCGCTTCCATCCAGGCCTCCACAGCCAACCAGCGTTGCCAGCAACCCCAGTAGGCCAAGCCCCCCAATACGCTTTATTATTTTCACCCGTTCATCCGTATTTCGTAGGTTTACATCAGTATCACGAATATCTTCTTAAATTTCTGGGCGTCACATCACAGAGAGTGACGCAGAATGTCATACAGAATACTCACGGGATACGGGAAATCTGTTAAACGGTAATATCATTATCACTACTGGCTTGCCGGCGAACGCATAATGCGGGCGCGGTGCTCATAGAGAACAACAAGGACCAAGCCCATGAAAGGCTACCGGGGGATCATACTGATCGCGCTTGTCATGGCGGTGCCTGCCACCGCAACGGCAAACAGCCGGGATCAGGCTCAGCGCATTCACAATCGACTTGCCGGCGTACCGGCCGATGCCGCAACGCTGACCGAAATGGCAAACCTGATCGATAATAACCAGGCAGCCGACGCCGCCGAGTTGGCCATGGACAATCCGGCCTTCTACAACGTCACCATCAAGCAGTTCGCCACCCCCTGGACCAACGAAGCCCAGGATGTGTTCGCCCCGCTCAACGACTACACCGCCACCATCATCGGCGTGGTCCGTGACGACGTGGACTTCCGTCGTATCCTCTACAGCGACCTGCTCTATGTGGGCAACACCAACCCGGCGGCGTCCCCCTCCAGCAACGCCCATTACCAGGCGCTGGAAGATCAGCACGCCGACCTGAGCACGGTGCTTACCGAAAGCAGCCAGGCCAGCCAGTACGGCACGCCTGCCGAAGCCGTGGCGGGTGTACTTACCTCCCGCGCCGCCGCCAACGCCTTTTTCTATGCCGGTACCAACCGGGCCATGCTGCGTTTCACGATGATGAACCACATGTGCCGGGACCTGGAACAGGTCAAGGACACCACCCGCCCCTCCGACCGCATCCGCCAGGACGTGAGCCGCAGCCCCGGTGGCGATAGCCGCATCTTCCGCAACAGCTGTATCGGCTGCCACAGCGGCATGGACCCATTGGCCCAGGCCTTTGCCTACTACGACTGGGAAGGCGAACAGGAAGGTAATGGCGGCCGTATGGTTTACAACAGCGGCAACGACGCCGAGACCGGTACCCGGGTGCAGGGAAAATACCTGATCAACGGCAACAACTTCCCCTGGGGCTACATCACCCCCGACAACAGCTGGGACAACTACTGGCGCAAGGGGCCTAATGCCAACCTGGGCTGGGACCCGAGTCTTTCCGGCAGCGGCGAAGGCGCCGCCAGCATGGGTAAGGAACTGGCCCACAGTGAAGTGTTCGCCACCTGCCAGACCGAAAAAGTGTTCCAGGCCGTGTGCCTGCGCAAGCCCGCCGACGGTGCCGACACCGCCGAGCTGGCCAGCATGACCAGCCACTTCAAAAACGATAACTACCGCATGAAAACTCTGTTTTCCGATGCGGCCATCTATTGCATGGGGGAGTAACGCATGTCTTACCTTCAGCTTACTCACCCTCGCACAGCGGCCCTGCTGCTCAGCCTGATTGTTACTCTTCTCAGTGGCTGTGGCGGCAGTGGCAGTGGCGCGGATACGCAACCGAACGTGGACACCGGCGGCAGCAATAGCGGCGTAAACTACAAAGGGCCCGCACCACGCAACGCCGACATCTCCGCGTTCAAAATTTATATCTGGAACAACCTGGTCAGTGAACAACGCTGCGGCGCCTGCCACCGTAACCAGCAGCCAGCCTTTGTGCAGACCGGCAACATCAACGACGCCTACGCCGCCGCCAACCCGCTGATCAACCTGAACCAGCCAGCCGCGTCCCGCATGGTGCAGAAAGTGGCCGGCGGTCATAACTGCTGGGAAGCGGACCCACAGGTCTGTGCCGACCAGATCAGCACCTGGATTAGCGCCTGGGCCGGGGAAACTCTCGGCCTGGGTGGCGGCACTACCGAACTGGACAAGCCACCGCTTTACGACCCCGGCGACAGTAAAAACTTCCCGGAGGACAGCGGGCTGTTCGAAACCACCGTTTACCCGCTACTGGAACCGCACTGCAGCGAGTGCCACCAAAGCGATGCTGCCACCCCGCAGGCGCCTTATCTGGCCTCCGACGATGTGGGCGAGGCTTACAGTGCCGCGCAAAGCAAGATTGACCTGAATCAGCCGGCACTCAGCCGCCTGGTGGAGCGTCTGCGCGAAGATAACCACAACTGCTGGAGCGACAGCTGCAGCAGCGATGCGGACGCCATGGAAGACGCCATTCGCGCCATGGCCAATAACATTACCGCTACCGCCCCGGATGGCGACCTGGTGCTGAGCAAGGCACTGACCGTGGACGACGGCACTCTGGCCGCCGGTGGCGGACGCTACGAAAGCAACGTGGTCGCCCGCTATGAATTCAAAACCGGCGAAGGCCTTACCGCCTACGACTCCTCCGGCGTGGACCCGACGATCCACCTGCAATTCAGTGGCGACGTCGCCTGGGAAGGCGGCTGGGGTATCCGTCTTAACGGCGGCAAGGCCCAGGGCAGCACCCAGACCAGCAAAAAACTCACCGACCTGATTGCCGCCACCGGCGAGCTGACCCTGGAAACCTGGTTGGTTCCCGCCAGCACCGGCCAGGACGATGCTCATATCATCAGCTACTCTGCCGGCACCATGGCCCGCAACCTGACACTGGCGCAGAGCGGCAGCAATTACCTGGCCTACCAGCGCATCGGTGAAGCCACCGACAGTAACGGCGAGCCGGTACTGGCCACCGCTGACGATCCGCTGCAAGCCAGCCTGCAACATGTGGCGATGACCTTCGACCCGGTGAACGGTCGCCAGATCTACATCAATGGCGAATTGAATGCTGCCACCGATCCAGTTACCCCGGGCCTGCTCAACACCTGGGACGACACCTTCGCCCTGGTACTCGGCAACGAAGCCTCCAGTGATCGCCCCTGGGAAGGGGTGATCCGTTTTGCCGCCATCCATAATCGCGCGCTCACTGGCGAACAGATCCGCACCAACTTTGCCGCCGGGGTGGGCGAACGCTACTTCTTGCCCTTCTACATCGGCCATCTGATTGACCAGCCCGGTGCCTACCTGGTGTTCGAAGTTTCCCGCTTTGATAATTACAGCTATCTGTTCGCCGCCCCCTACTTCATCAACCTGGAGCAGGACATCGTGGACACGGAAGTGGCCCTGCAGGGCCTGCGCCTGGGCGTTAACGGCCGCGTCCCGGACGTGGCCCAGTCCTTTGCCATGGTGGACACCCTGGTTGGCGGCGAGGGCTATAGCGAACAGGGCGAAACCCTGTCTCGTCTGGGCACCCTGCTGCCGGTAGAACAAGGCCAGGAAAACGATGAGTTTTTCCTCACCTTTGAGCGTCTGGGAGGCCACACCAATGTGCATACCGAGCCGCAGCCCCTACCGCTGACACCGAACCAGTACGGAGAGCAACCGATGCCCGGGCTGCGTAACTTTGCCGAAATCAACGCCACCATGAGCCAGCTCACCGGCGTACCTGAAGGCTACGGCGAGGTGCCGGACACCTACCAACGCCTGCGCGCCCAATTGCCCAGCGAGGAAAATATCGAAGCCTTCCTGACTGCACATCAAGTGGGGGTAGCCCAGCTGGCCATCGAATACTGCAACGCACTGGTGGAAGCAGAGCGCAACAATGACACCAGCATCGAACCGCTATTCGTGGGGATGAACTATAACGCCGGCGCCGACACGCTCAGCCAGCAGAACTGGAAAGACTGGGTCATCTCACCGCTGTTTGAGCGCATGGTCGGGAACGGCCAGGACAGCCAGCCAGACCGCAACGGCGTCGAAAGCGAACTGGAAGACCTGCTGTTTAATACCAACCTGACCCAATGCAGCAGCGGCTGTGTGGAACGCACTGCCACCGCCACTAAGGCGGCCTGTGCCGCCATGCTGGGCAGCGCCACCATGCTGTTTCAATAAGGGGCTCGACCATGAAAAGAATGATGAAAAAACCACAGGCCTTGCACCCCGACGCCCCACTGCTGAATCTGGGCCACGGCAAACCCATCAGCCGTCGCGATATGCTCGGGCGCGGGCTGGTATCCGGCGCGGCCTTCGGCAGCGTGGGCCTGTTCGGCTTGTTCAGTAACCCCCGCGAGGCCATGGCGGCCCTGCAGGGCGACCTGGAAACCATCAAATCCGATTGCGGCATCCTCGGTGCCGGTGCCGGCAAGATTCCGTTTATTTGTTTCGACCTGGCCGGCGGCGCCAATATCGCCGGCTCCAATGTGCTGGTGGGCGGCCAGGGAGGCCAGCTGGATTTTCTCAGCAGTGCCGGCTACTCCAAACTGGGCCTGCCAGGCGACATAGCGCCCAACAACAACCCCGGCGTGGTCAACACCGACCTGGGGCTGGCGTTCCACAGTGACTCACCCTTTCTGCGCGGCATCCAGGAAAGAGCCCCCGGCGCCATGGGCAACGTGAATGGCTGCGTCATTCCTGCGCGCTCCGAAAACGATACTGCCAATAACCCTCACAACCCCATGTACGGCATCTTCAATGCCGGCGCTGACGGCGAACTGCTGTCCCTGATCGGCTCACGCAGCTCGCTCTCAGGCGGTAACTCCATGTCCCCGGACGGCTCCATCATTGCCTCCGCGCGCCCCACCAAGGTGGACCGCGGCACCGACGTAACCGGCCTGGTGGACACCGGCAAGCTGGTGGGCCTGCTCTCCAAGGACGATGCCGTGTCAGTGATGGAATCCATTGCCCGCATCAGCCACAAGCGCATCGACCGTATCGACAGTGGCCTCACCGAGGCCAATCGGCGTGCCAACCTTCGCGATCTGCTGCGTTGCGGTTATGTAGAGGCCGCGGATATTACCGACCGCTATGGCGACCCCTCCGCCCTGAACATTAGCCAGGACACAGACATCCTCAGCATTTTCTCCGAAGCGGAATTGAATGATCGGGAATTTCAGAAAACGGCGTCCATCATGAAACTGGTGGTTAACGGTTACGCCGGCGCAGGCTGTGTATCCATGGGCGGTTTCGACTACCACACCGGTGAGCGAGGCACAGGCGAACAACGCGACCTGCGCGCCGGGCGCTGCATGGGCGCCTGCCTGGAATACGCCCGTCGCCGCAACATGCCATTGATGATATATGTGTTCAGCGACGGCTCCGTGTCCAGCAACGGGCGCATCGATGATTCCACCAATGGCCGCGGCAAAGGCGAATGGACCGGCGACAATTCCTCTACCGCCGCCTCGTTCTTCCTGGTCTACAACCCCAACGGCCGCCCGACCCTGAACACCAACGGTGGCAGCGCCGAAAACCATCAGCAACTGGGCTGGATGCGCAGCGACGCCTCGGTGGAAACCGCCGGGACCCCGGCCGCCAATAACGTGAACCTGCTGGCAGAAACCGTGTGGCTGAACTACATGGCCCTGCACGGTGAGCTGGGCAACTTCAGCGCCCGTTTCCCCAACCACAGCCTGGGCAACGCCGCCTCGCTGGATAAACTGGCCGCCTTCAACCCCATCGTCAGCGGCCCCATCTTTCCTTCCTCCTCCTGACCAAACCTGCCGGGGCAGCACAGAACCGTCCCGGCAGGTACACTGCTCTACCGCACAGCTGCTGATAACCCAAAGACGATAGACATGGTTTTATTCCCGTTTTCTCTGCGCCTGAACGCGCTGATAATTGCGCCCTTGCTACTGCTACTGGCCGTGCCGGCCCAGGCACAGTGGCAACAACAGGACTGGGATGTGATGGGCACCCGAGCCAGCGTCACACTATGGTCAGAGCAGGATGCAGCGCCCTTGTTCGACGCACTGAAAGAGGAAATGGCGCGCCTGAACGTCTTGCTGTCCCCCTGGGTCGAGACCAGTGAACTGGCCCGGGTCAACGCCCATGCGGCCGAGAAGACACAAACCATCAGCGTAGAGTTTTATCAGCTGCTGGCGCGCTCACTGGATTACTACCGGCTCACTGACGGCGCCTTCGACATTACCTTTGCCAGTGCCGGCCACCTTTACGATTACCGCGAAGGCAAGGCGCCGAACGATACCGAACTGGCCGCTGCGAACCAGCATATCGGCGCCGACCGCATTGAGCTGACCGCGCCGGACAAGGTGCGTTTCCGTGACCCCGGCACCCGTATCGATCTGGGCGGTATCGCCAAGGGGTACGCGATTGATCAGGGTATTGCTCTGTTGAAGAAGGCCGGCGTCGAACACGCCTACCTGTCACTAGGCGGGGACAGCTATGTGCTGGGCGATCACCGCGGCCGCCCCTGGGAAGTGGGCATTCAACATCCGCGCAGCAAGCAGGACATTGCCATGAAACTGCCCATAGAAGATCTGGCCATGTCCACGTCGGGGGATTACCAGCGTTACTTCATTCAGGATGGCCGCCGCATTCATCACATCCTGTCGCCGAAGACCGGCAAAAGCATCGATGGCCTGGCCAGCGTCACCGTGTTGTGCGCCAACAGTATTGATGCCGACGCCCTGTCCACCAGCGTCTTTGTGCTGGGCGTTGAAAAAGGCCTGGCGCTAATCAACCGCCTGCCCGGCACCTCGGCCATCATCATTGACCGGAAGGGTAACGTGACTTACTCCGATGACCTGACCGGTGGCTGAAAGCGTACACGCCTGACGCCTGGAACCTGACGCAATAATGTTTTGTAGGTTGAATTAGCCTGAAAGGCGTAATCCAACATCACTCCCGACCCGCTCCTCGCCACACAACCGGCCCTGTTCCAACTGCAGACGCCAGACCTCGTGGTAATCCTCCTCCTGCGGGAAATCCGCCGCACCGGCCAGGTAGAGGCTGTCTTCCCGCAGGGTTTGGCCCAGCAACAACGTGCCGGTAAAACCAAGGAAAAGGTGCAACGCCGGGTAGCGCCAGGGCAGCATGCCGCCGCTGACCCGTTCCGCCGCCACCCCGTTGAGCGCGGGCCAGCGCGCCGGGACGGTGATTATCTCACCCTGCTCATCCACACCGAGCAACCCGCTCGGTGGCGCGCACAGGGCCAGCTCTGCCAGGTACAGGCCGCCATCCTCCATCGCGTAATGACACACGTAACCTCGCCAACAATCGGAACTCTCACCATCGGGGTAAAGGTCCCAATCCGCCGGCGCAAACGTCGCGCCACTGATCAGGTCGAACCCCTCGCCCCGGTGGCGCAAGGAGTCCAACAATTGCGCCGTCACTGGGACGAGCCCATGGGCGGCTGCAAGGGAAAGTCTGGTGATTGGGGCGCTGCATCGTCCGGCGCCTGCTCTCGCTCGCGACTGCGACGCAACGCGCGGTGATAGAGATCGGCCAGGCCTTCATGGGCCGAGGCACTGAAACGCTTCAAACGATTGCGGGTTTCGGTGACCTGTTGGTAGGCGGACGCCTGCAACCCGTACTGCTGGCGACGCATCAAGAGCGCGCCACGCCGCTGCAAACGTTCCAGCTCGCCGGTCAATTCATTCAGTTCTTGGGTGAAGTCCTCCAACCGCGCAGAACGGTATGTGGCAAACAGCACACGGCTGCGCAGCACACGGGTCTGCTCCAGCAACCCATCAATGTCATTAAGTTGATGCTGGCGTTCCCACTGGCGTGGCACGATATCTTCCTGCATTTCCCACAGCAGCAAGCCTTTGTAGAAATCCAGCTTGGCGGTCACATCCGGACGCTTTCGCTTGCCCCAGCCATCGGTGCGCTGCTGGGCATTCTGCTGCGCCTCCCAGAGCTTGCGCTCCTTGTCCGTGGCGAAGGGTAACGGGTCCTGTTTGGCCACGGCCTCATCATAACGGCGCTGCAGCCGGGTCATGCGGCCCTGGAAATCCTGCTGCGACAAATCGTCCAGTAACGCCTTGGCCGCAGGCCGGGTTTCGTTCTGCTTGCGCCGATGGGCAGCCATCAATGTCTCGAAGGCCGGCAGCTTCTCCTGCCATTGAGTCAGCAGGTTAGTCTGGCGTAATAGCTCATGGTAATTATTCCAGCCCAGCTGAAATTCAGTGGTGGCGAACCATTCATAAAAGGTGGGAAAGCTTTCCACCCGGCGCGGCAGGAACGGCGGCACCGGGTCCATGGCGGTGGACCAACGGGGCTCGCCCACCATGGCCGTGAACCATTCACCACTGGCAATATCCGCTTCTACTTCCAGCAGGTATTGCTGCAAACCCGCAAAGCGATCCAGCGCGGTGTCGAAGGCCTGCCTGGCAGAGCGTTGATCGCCCATTTGTTCATACAAATAGGGAATCGCCAATTGGGCTTCCTGCACCGGCAGCCGCTGAATCGATTTCTTATCCAGCTGCTGCAACACCGGCAATGCCTTGCGGGGCTGATTTTCGATCAGCAACGCACGGGCATAGAGCAGCAGAGAAATATCCGCAAACGGACCTTCCAGGCGAGCGTCCTTCAACAAGGCCAGGGCTCGGTCTTCCTGGTCGCTGCGCAACATATAGATCGCCAGCGCCAGCATGGCCTTTTCCTTGATGGCATTTACCTGGGCATTCCCGGGCGGCAAATTCGCCAGCTGCCAGAGCCACTCCTGTCCCAGCCCGGGGTGCTTACCATTGATCCAGCTGATCGCCAGGTTGTAGCGCAGGTAGGCATTGAGCGGATGGTCTTCGGAAAACGCATCGAGCAGCTCAGCGGCGTCTTCATAACGCTGCAGGCGCATCAGCAGCCGTGCCCGCAAACTGAAATACACTTCTTCTAGTTTTGCCGGCGGCTCGCCGACCTGCTGATCCAGCATGGCCAACGCCTTGCTGTATTTCTGCTGGCGGTAATACAGCCCAGCCAGGTGAATCCAGGCCCGATGGGCGACTTCGCCGCTGACCTGGGTACCGAGCAACTGGTTAAATACCTTCTCGGCATCTTCGGGCATGCCGTAGGCGCTGTACATGGCGCCCAGCAGCACTTCCATGTCCGCCTTGTGAATATCCACTTCCCCCCGTTCCAGTGCCATTTGCGCACGGGTCAGGGCGGCGAAGTAATCTCCTTTAAGGTACAGATAGGCCACCTCACCGTAGGCCAGCTCCTGCACCTGGTGAGGTTCATCCAACCGGGCCCAGCTCAAGGAACTGACAAACAGCAGCCCCACCGCCAGTCCTTTCAAGCATCCGCGCATTCTCATAGACCGCTCTCAGCGCCAATCGCGAAAACGGAAACGCGGCTGCTGCTTGGCGGTATCGTCCTCGATATGCAGTTGCACGAAATGCCGGCCGTGGTTTTTGTCAAAGTGGCCGGTGACCCCTTGGCGCATTTCCCGCCCGGACGGCCCGGTACCGGTAATGAAGGCCGTGAGTTCGTGGTCACCGTTCTTCACGTTGGCCAGCGCCAAGCGCTGCACCGCCCCGCTCATCAGGGCACGGATTTCCTTTTCCGTGTAGAGGTGGCTGGTCAGCACTTCGCCATCCAGCTCCAGTGTGATGCTGTCCGGCTGGAAAAAGTGCCCCACATCCAGTGACACATAAATCCCGACCTGGGTATCAGCAGGGAACAGCAGCTCTTCTTCCAGTAATAGCAGGCGTTTATTGACTTCCAGCACGTCACGTTTGAAATCGGCCAGATCCTTGTCCAACTCGGCCCCGTGCAGCTGGGCTGCGACCAGCATCAACAACAAAATGAATGCGCGGCGCATGTGCGCTCCCCCAGTGTTAGCGTTTATCTACATTGTTTTCAGATACGTTCTTTTCAGGAAATCTACCATAGCTTGTCGGCTTTGACTGTTGTGATTGTCACAGCCTGCCGGATACAAATTTACGACATCTGGTACTTGCCTTTGCCCCGACGATCACGCGATTATCAAAAAAGCCGAATTATTCTGTGATTCGGCCCTCGTGCCGGCGGCCCGGTCAGGATGCCGCACCACAGGCGCCCCGCAAGGGGCGCGGTGGTGTGGCTGGCGATCGGGCCGTTCGGCACGCATTAATTTCCCTCCTCACTCTTCTGCTTCACACTCGCAACTTTCCCGTTATGCTGGCTTCTAACCGGCACGCCGTAGCCCCCTGTGCCTTATGGATGGAGTGAGCAGATGAAAAAAATGGTTTCCCTGTGGATGTTCATGGGCTTGCTGATACTGAGCGGCTGCCAGAGCCTGGCTGGCCTGGAGTCCCCGGAAGTCAGCGTATCCGGCATTAACCTGAACAGTTTCAACCTGTTCGAGCAGGAATGGGGGCTGACCCTGCGGGCCCGCAACCCCAACGACCGGGAACTCACCCTCAACAGCCTGGATTACGAGATCTACGTCAATGGGGAGAAATTTGCCCGTGGACTGACCAACAAACGCATCACCCTGCCTGCCATGGGCGATGCCCAGGTCACCACCACCATTACCACCAGCCTGTTAAGCAGCCTGCAGCAGCTACAGAAAATCCAGCAGAACCAGGACCAGCCACTGCAATACCGCCTGGTCGGCAAGGCAAGAGTTGCCGGTGTGCCGATTCCATTGTCCTTCGACAAGGAAGGCGAAATGACACTACCGGTAATGCCTTGACTGTCAGGAGCCTGATGCCCAACGCCTAAAAGCGAAAACCGCCCCATTAGCGCGGTTCAGCTTACTCGGCGCAAGGGCATACTGAAAACAACCGGCAAGAGTACCGATGATTTCGGTTCCGGGTTATTCCGTCAGGCATCAGGCGTTAGGCGTCCAACCCTACCGTTCACGCCGGAAGCGACCGGGGGTTTGCCCGGTCCAGCGCCGGAAGGCGTGGTTAAAGTTGGCAATTTCGGAAAACCCCAGCCGCTCACTGATTTCGGCAAGGCTGAGAATACCCAGCAACAACCACTGCTCCGCCAGCATCCGCCTCACCTCATCCAGCAGAGCGCGGTAGCCGGTGCCCTCAGCCTGCAACTGTCGGCGCAGGGTGCGGCTGGTAATCGCCAGTTCCGCCGCCATGGCCTCCATATCCGGAAAACGTCCCGGCTGCTGCAATAACCGCCGACGCACCCGCGCTGCCACACCGCCCTTGCGGTAGCGTTGCACTAATAATTGATAGCACTGCTCTTCACACAAACGTGCGGTCACCGGGTTGGCCTGGGGTAGCGGCATATCCAACAGGCCCATCGCAAAACTTGCCTGGCTGCGGGGGCGATCAAACTGCGGCGCCAGCCCGAAAATGGCCTCGAAAGGCGCAACCGGCCGCGGCGGCAGTCGCATTTCCAGCGAAAAAAGGGGAATCCGCCCGGCAAACAGCTCTTCCTGGATCATCATCACCGCACTGGTATCCCGGGCCAGCAAATACTCGCGAACCTCTTCTGGCACACCACTGTCATCCAGAATTAACAGGGCATCATCGCCTTCTTTCTGCAGGGAGATATCCAGGAACGCAAAGGTCAGGTCCAGGTAACGTACCCCCAGCTCCACCGCCTGACGGAAAGTGGGGCTACTCAACAACGCAAACCCCCAAGCTCCATAGCTGCTCAGGTGATAACGCTGCCCCATGGCCAGGCCCAACTCTGCCTGGTTGCCCAGCCCCCGGCACAGGTTGCGCACCACGGTGAGCTCCTGCTCCGCATCAATGGTGCAGTCGGCCTGGCCCAGCATCTCCGGGTTAATACCCGACCCCTGCAGACACGCCGCTACCGGCAGCCCTCGCTCTTCGGCAAAGGCCACCTGCATACGCACGCTGGTAATGGCTCGCTGTACTGTCACTGACAATGTCCGTATTCCACAATTTTCTGTCCCAGAATGCCATAAACAAGGCGTTTATGTATCGCTAGAGTGGAACCTAACGTTATTAACCGGATTGTTTCCCATGCAAGCAACGCACAACGTAGTCATTATTGGCGCCGGCTTCGGCGGACTGGGCATGGCCATTCGCCTGAAAGCCCAGGGGCAGGACGATTTGCTGCTGATCGAAAAAGGGAGTGATGTGGGCGGCTGCTGGCGCGATAACACCTACCCCGGTGCCGCCTGTGATGTGCCGTCTCACCTGTATTCGTTCTCCTTTGAACTGCATTACCCGTGGAGTCGCCGTTTCGCGCCGCAGAAAGAAATCTTTGCCTACCAGCAATACTGCGCACGCAAGTACGATCTGTATCGGCATATTCGCTTCAACACCGAAGTGGGCGAAGCCCGTTTTCTGGACGACGCCGGCCTGTGGGAAGTCACCCTGACCAACGGCGAGGTCATTACCTGCCGCGCCCTGATCACGGCCACCGGCCAGCTCAACCAGCCCGCCTACCCGCCACTTTCCGGGATCGAAGATTTCCAGGGGCCACACTTCCACAGCGCCCGCTGGAATCACGATGCAGATCTGACCGGCAAAACCGTAGCCGTAGTCGGCACCGGCGCCAGTGCCATTCAGTTTGTGCCGGAAGTGGCCAAGGTAGCCGGCAAGGTAAAGCTGTTCCAACGCTCCGCCGCGCACGTGATAGCCAAACCAGACCGCGCCTACAAGAAAGCAGAACACTGGATGCTGAAGAAGCTGCCGCTGACCCAGACGCTGGATCGCCTGCGCATTTACGCGACCAATGAATCCCGGGCACTTGGCTTCACCTCTTTTCAGAAAGCCATGGCCGTCTACGAATGGCTGTTTGCTCGGCACCTGAACAAACAGATTAGCGACCCTGCGCTGCGTGAGAAGCTGACCCCGGATTACCCCATGGGCTGCAAGCGTATTTTGATGTCCAACGATTACTACCCGGCGCTCTCTCAGCCGAACGCGGAAGTGATCAATTACGGTATTGATGCGGTGGACAAGAACGGACTCACCGACAGCAGCGGCACCCACCACGATGTGGACGTGATCATCTATGGTACGGGCTTCAAGGCCACTGATTTCCTTACGCCCATGACCATCACCGGGCGCAATGGCGTGGACCTGAATAGCACCTGGCAGGACGGCGCCGAAGCCTATCTGGGCATCACCGTGCGCGGCTTCCCCAACCTGTTCATGCTATATGGCCCCAACACCAACCTGGGCCACAACTCCATTATCTACATGCTGGAAAGCCAGATTCATTACGTGCAGCAATGCCTGGCGGAAATGGAAGAACAGCAACTTCATTCCCTGGAAGTGCGCGAAAGCGTGCAGGCACGCTTCAACGACAACGTGCAACGGAAAATCAGTAACACCGTGTGGGACAAAGGCTGCCACAGCTGGTACAAGACGGAAAGCGGCAAGAACACCAATAATTGGCCCGGCTTCACCTTTGATTACCGCCGGCAGACCCAGCACCTGGAACTCAGTGACTACGAGTACAAAACCCTATGAGCCTGTTTGTAGATCGCATCAGTCGTAGCCAGTCGACACTCCAACAGCTGCTGGCAGGCGTGCTGCGCCAGTCCCTGGCCCTGCTATTCAAACCCGTCGCCAACCCTCGTTTCAGCTTTGCGTTGCAACGTCGCTGGATGGGTATCGTTGCACTGAGCACACTCAAGGCCCGCGGCATTGGCAGCCACGACAGCCCGGTGGGCGATGTGCCCTGCCGCCACTATCAGCCGCTGCACGCCCAGAGCACCGTGCTCTACCTGCATGGCGGTGGCTACGTGGCCGGCAACCCTGACAGTCACAAGGCAATCACCTCGCACCTGGCCAAGTTTGCCAATGCCCATGTGGTGGTGCCGGACTACCGGCTGGCCCCGGAGCACCCCTGCCCTGCCGCCATCGAGGATGCCGTGGCGGTTTATCAGGCCCTGCTCGAAAACGGTGTCAGCCCTGCGTCACTGACGCTAATGGGCGACTCCGCCGGAGGCGGGCTGGCGCTGGCCACACTGCAGGCCCTGAAAGCCGCCGGCACACCACTGCCCAGTGCGACAATCCTGTTTTCTCCCTGGGTCGACCTCACGCTGGGTCAACTGTTCGACACCGACCGGGACATCATGCTCAGCCATGCCTGGCTGGACAGCGGCGCCGCAGCTTACGCCGGCGAAGATACTCGCAACCCACAATGCTCCCCGCTGTTCGGTGATTTGAGTGACTTGCCTCCCACCCTGATTCAGGTCGGCGGCGATGAAATTCTGCTCAATGACAGCCACCGCCTGTGCGCCGCATTAAACGAAGCCGGCACCGCCACACGGCTACACGTTCACCCCCAGCGGTGGCACGACTTTCAACTGCATGCCGGCGTCCTGGCAGATTCAGACCAGGCACTGATGACCTGCGCCCGTTTTATCCACCAACACACTAACCATCAAGAAGAAAAAGGTGCCAACGCATGAAACGCATCCTGATCACCGGCGCCGCCAGCGGCATTGGGCTGGCCACCGCCTCCCTTTTTCACAACAAGGGCTGGCAAGTCGGCCTGACCGACATCAACGAAACCGCACTCGCCAAGCTGGCCAAAGAACTGGGCGGCAGCTGGTATCAGCGGCTGGACGTGACCGATGCCAACGCCTGCCAGCAAGCCTGCGAGGCATTTTCCCAGGGCACCGGCTTCGACGTGCTGTTCAACTGCGCCGGCATTCTGCGCATGGGGCACTTCGAAGACATCAGCGCCGCACAGCACAAGCAGATCATTGATATTAATGTCACTGGGCTAATCAACATGACCCTGGCGGCCCAATCGCATCTGCAAATGAGCACAGAGCCCGCTGTCATCAACATGAGTTCGGCATCGGCGCTCTACGGGGTACCGCACCTTGCCTCTTATTCCGCCAGCAAGTTTGCCGTGCGCGCGCTCACCGAAGCCCTGAATATTGAGTGGGCCCGCCAGGGCATTCGAGTGGTAGATATCATGCCGCCGTTCGTGAAAACGCCCATGCTGGACAATGCGGATTTTGTCCCCCCGGTAGTGAACCGCTTAGGGGTCAACCTGACCGCCGAAGACATCGCCGCCAAAGCATGGAAAGCCGCTAATGAAAACGTCCCCGTGCACAACCCAGTCGGTGGCGTCTTCAAGTTCATCAAGTTGATGGACAAGGTACTGCCCAGCGGCTCCACACGCATGACCATGACCTTTCTTAGCCGGGAATAAGGGCGCCCGACGGAGCGCCCTTGGCAGAAGAGTCAGGGTTTCTCCGGCGGGCGGGGAAAGCGGATTTTGATTTTACGGCGACCCCATTCACGGGCAGCCTGCAGGTCTTCGCCCATATAGATATCAATTTTTCGCTTCCAGCGCCGATGCATCTTGTCTTTTACCACCCAGATGCCGGGCAAGCCCTCCACCGTAACTTCGGTATTGTGCGTTAGCCCCATGCGGATCAGATCGCGGGACACTGCGATGGCCTGCATCCCCGGTTCAAGCCGATCCCCCCAGGCCGCCAGCGCATGGTCGCGGCCCGCCCCCTGCCCGTGCAACGAGTTATAAGCTGACGCCGTGACGGCCAATTCCATCATCGCCACCGTTGGCGTTTTTTGCGCCTCGCAGCGAGACACCAACCCGGCGGCAATCACCAACACCAGGGAAAAGAATCCCGCATTCACTCGCCGTTGCAACGGCACTGCTACGCTCATGGCATGACTCTCCACAATCTCCGATTTTTTCGCTGTGTTCTTATTCTCTTTACCGGGGTTCTGATGACCGCGTGCAGCCCGTTTTCCGGCAAACAATCCGAGGCCACCAGTATACCCGAGCCCCTCCCCAGCACTGTGCGGCAGTGGACGCCTGACGGCACCCCACAAGGTGTCATCCTTGGCCTGCACAGTTTCGGGGATTTCGGCGCCGCGTTCGACCAGCTTGGCCCCTGGTTCGCCGATGCCGGCTATATATTTGTGGCCTATGACCAGGCCGGCTTCGGCGACCGGCAAGAACAGGGGCGCTGGGCCGGCGAGGCGGCGCTGGTACAGGACGCCGTGATACAAATCCGCCGCCTGCACCAGGACCACCCGCAGCCCCTGTTCGTGCTTGGCGAAAGCCTGGGTGGTGCTGTGGCCATGCTGGCGGCACAGCAGGAACCGGATAAAGTGGCCGGGCTGGTATTGGCCGGGCCGGCGGTGCGCGAAGGGATTCGCTTTCGCTACGGCTGGAACACGGCCATCGCCACCGCCGCCACCCTGGCCCCTGGCTACCACCTCACCGTGGAGCGCAGCGCCGACGACCCGACCCTGTCGCCCACCAGCGCCCAGCGCCTGGCCAATGATCCCCGTGTCATGCGAGAGGTGCGCATGGATGCGTACTGGGGTTTGATCAAGTTGGCGGACAGCGCCAGCAACTCGGCCAGCCAGCTTAACGTGCCCAGCCTGCTACTGTACGGGGGCAAGGATCACTCTGTCCCTAACACCGGCATTCGCCACTTGCGCGACCATCTGTCTGCGCAAGGCAATTACCGTTTCTACCCGCAAGGCCCACACTTGCTACTACAAAGCAGGGAGTGGCAACAGGTGAGCAAGGACATCCTTCAGTGGCTCGCCCTGGCACAGAAAAACACCGAAAATGGCCTCACCAGCCCCTCCCCATCCTGCCAGGCCTGTTAAGCTAACCACACATCAACAGGGAAGAAGGGCAACACAACCATGAGCAAACGCGTACTGATTACCGGCGGTAATTCCGGCATTGGCTTTTGTACCGCCGAGCAGCTGGCCGGCCGCGGCGCCGAGGTCATTCTCGCCTGCCGTGACCAGACCAAGGGTCAGGCTGCAGTGGCCAAAATCAAGAATGCGCATCCGCAGGCCAAGGTGCGTCTGTTTGCTCTGGATCTGGCAGACCTTGAACAAGTCCGCGATTGCGCCGCCGAACTCTATCAAGAGCTCGGCTATATTGATGTGCTGATCAACAATGCCGGCGTAGTGCCCACCCAGCAGGAGTTCACCAAAGACGGCTATGAAATGCAGTTCGGCGTCAACTACCTGGCCCCGGTGCTGTTCACCCACCTGATGTTACCGCTGCTGCAGAAAGGCACTCAGCCCCGCATCCTGCACCTTGCCTCGGTGGCTCACTGGCTGGGACGCATCAACAACAAGACCTGGAAGGGTCGCAAGCCCTATCTGGTCATGGATGCCTACGGCCAATCCAAGCTCGCCAATATCCTGTTCAGCAATGTACTGGCAGAGCGCCTGGAAGAGACTGGCATTACCAGCAACGCCCTGCACCCCGGCGGCGTGGACACCCCAATTTTCCGTCATGTGCCCAGCGCCGTCATGGCCCTGATCCGGCCCACACTCACCACCCCGGAAAAAGCGGCCACCCTGCCCGTAAGCCTGGCGCTGGATGAGCAGTATGCGGATATCACCGGTGAGTACTTCGCCAATCACAAACCCGCGCTACGCTCCCCCCGCGCCCGCAACGACAAGCGCGCCCAGGAGTTGTACGAAGACACCATGGCGGAATTGAATATGCCGGCATTGTGAGGAGAGGACAGCTGCAACACGCCGGAAAGAAAGGTAGCTCTTGAACCGGCGGAGCCGCGCCCGGCACCAGGCCGTGGCTCGCCGTTAGAAAATGCCACGCCCCATGACGCGTTGTAGCTTGTGGCTTGCGTCTAAGCCCTCACTCCAGCCCAGCCTCCCTGACCTTCGCCTGTAGCTGGGGATAAAAAAGCAGAAACCCGTCCTCCAGCTCGCGATAACGCGGCTCTATTTCCTCGATGATGCCGCCAAACGCATTGGCAAACCGAATCCGCCCGGCGATCACATCCAGCGCCTCCCCCACTCCGGCCAACTCGCCGTACTGATTGAGCAGATCGAACGCGATCAAGCGCTCCACCCGCTGGCGCATGGGCGCGTGCATCAGCGGCAAACCCTGCTCCAGATCGCGGTAGTGACTGAAGATGGTCTGCGCTCGGGGCGCGCCGTAAAACGTGGCCCAGTGCCGCCAGAGAAAATGGTCAAACAGCACATCCAACGCCACCCCGGCAAAACGGCGACGGGCCGGTGAAAACCCGCGACGCTGCGCGATGACCCAGGGATGATGATCGGTAAACCGGTCCACCAGCCGGTGGTTATCCAACCCCCGGCGCAGCGGCTCACTGAGCTCGCTGACCACCGCACCGCGCATAAAATCCCCCAGCACATTGCCCACCTTGGACGGCACCGACGATTGCGCCAGGGACAAGTGCGCCAGGTAATTCATTATTACCGCCTCCAGCCGGAACGGCTGTCAGCCCGGCGGCCAGCTGAACGAACGGCCGCCCAGCACATGCACATGCAGGTGGAACACCGTCTGGCTGGCGCCGGCACCGTTATTCACGTTCAGACGAAAGTCTTCCAGGCCCTGCTCTTTGGCGACCTGACTGGCCACCAGCAACAGGTGTCCCAACAATGCCTGATCACCGCTGTCAGCATCCGACAGTTTCGGGATCGGTTTTTTCGGTATCACCAGAAAGTGAGTGGGCGCCTGGGGGTTGATGTCGCGAAAAGCCAGGCACTGATCATCTTCAAAGATGATGTCGGCGGGAATTTCCCGGTCGATAATCTTGGAGAAAAGCGTTTCAGCCATAACAGGTCTCGGTCGGAGTGCATGAACGTGGCTACAAAGGAACAAGCCACCGGGCATCGGACAATATGTGCACTTTAGTGTGCATCCTGTGTGCCCCGGTTCACAGCTAGTACGATAACTGCGCGTAAAATATCCACTGTAGGCGGTCTGCACCTTAGCGGCAGCCCAGAATAATGGCATTATAGCACCTGTCCAAACCCATCATTATCAACCGGATCAGCATGGCCACTCTTTTTGTCGAAAATTTAACCGTCGCCGATTTTTCCTACCTGCACCCCAAGCGCGGCATGGTGGGGGAGTCGTGGCTGGTGGACCTGGAACTGAGTGGCGACCTGGATGATCAGGGCATGGTCTTCGATTTTGGTCACATTAAGAAACGGATCAAGCAGATCATTGATGACAGCGTCGATCACCGCCTGCTGGTACCCGTTGACAATGACCAAGCCAAAATCGCCGAACGCGATAGCGACACCAGCCTGGAATGGGCGTACCGGGGCGGCACCATCCGCATGGTCGCCCCCAGCCAGAGCCTGTTGCTGATGCCCGGCCCGGAAGTATCCAAGGCCAGCCTGACCTTGCACCTGATGGATCTGATCCAGACCGTGGTACCGGAGAATGTGGCGGAAGTACGCGTGGTACTACGCGAAGAGGATACTGGCACCGCGCCCTTCTATCACTATTCTCACGGCCTGAAAAAACACGACGGCAATTGCCAGCGCATCGCCCATGGCCACCGTTCCAGCATTCATATTTTCGAGAATGGCCGTCGCAGCCGTTACTGGGAAAAACTCTGGGCGGATCGCTGGGAAGACATCTACCTGGGCACGGAAGAAGATCTGGAGGGCACTTACTACATCGACGAAATTCCCCACCACCGGTTCCGGTACGATGCGGAACAGGGACATTTCGAACTGGTCATCCCGGAAGACCATTGCTACATGGTCGACACCGACACCACCGTAGAGCAGCTGGCCGCTCACATTGCCGCGCAGCTGGCCAACGAAGCCCCCGGCAAACATTTTCGAGTCCGCGCTTTCGAAGGTGTCGGCAAAGGCGCTATCGCCGAAGCTGGCGAAAACCTGCCCGGCAAGGCCCACAGCAGCTGGCTCAGCGGCGCCTCAGTAATTTGATAGGATGCTGCAAGCAACAAGCTTCAAGCTGCAACGCGGGTTGGGGGCGCTGCCACACGTTGACCACTCTGCCCGCGAAAGATCAGTTGAAAGTTCAAAGTGAAAAGTTGAAAAGGAAAACCGGGGAACCTTCCCCGCTTCCCCATCCAAGCTTGTAGCTACTCCTCCGCCAGAATCCGCTCCGCCTCTTCCTGAATTAGTCGCCGCAACCAGCGATGGGCCACGTTGTGATGCAGCAGCGATGACCAAGCCATTTTCAGTTCAAACTCGGGAATATCGAACGGCGGCTGCTTGATCAGCAGGCGTTCGTTCTGGGCCTGCATGCGCGCTACCCGGCTAGGCAGCGTGGCCACCAGGTCGTTATTCATGGCCAGCAGGGCGGGCATTTGATAGTGGCGGGTGAAGATACTGATCTTGCGGCTCTTGCCCAGTTGCTCCAGAGCATGGTCGATCCAGCCCAAGCCCCCCAGTTTCTCCGGGTTCATGCCGAAGCCCACCCCGAAGCCGGTTTTGGATACCCAGATATGTTGGGCGGACAGATAGCTGTCCAGGTCAAACCCCTTGGCGATGGGGTTATCCCGGTTGAGCAAGCAGGAAAAGGAATCCTTCCACAAGCTCACCTGGTGGAACGAGCCGGGAATTTCGTTGAAGCGATTCACCGCCATATCCACCCGGCCCTGCTCCATATCCTGGTAACTCACATCTGATGGCGTCAGGAAATCCAGCACCACGTGAGGCGCCTCGGCACGCAGACGGCGGACGATATGCGGCACCAGTGTGGCTTCCGCGTAATCACTGGTCATGATCCGGAACACCCGGCGACTGTCAGCAGGCTGAAAAACGTCCTCAGGGGTAAACAGCTGCTCCGCCTGGGAAAGAATTTGCCGGACCAACGGACGTAATTCCTGGGCACGCTCAGTGGCCGTCATGCCATCGCTGGTACGAATCAATAGCGGATCGCCAAACAATTCGCGCAACCGCTTCAGGGAATTACTCATGGCCGGCTGGGTAATCCCCAGCTGCTCCGCGGCCCGGGTCACATTCTGCTCACGCAGGAGCACATCAAGATACTTGAGCAGGTTCAGATCTGCCGCACCAATATTCATTTTGTGAATAGCCACTCATTTCTACATCAATATGATCAATTCTAGCACTACCTGATACGCACTCGCACCGTGCCGCTGGTCACACCGACAAGGGGATTATCCGTGTAAAAAAAACTTTTACGCGTTCGAGTGTTAACCGTGTCGCTATTTCGCCCTTACTGGCATGCTGCCAGTATCGCCTGGAGGCAAAAAAATGCGTAAGGTCTAACGCTTGTGTCCTGATAACAGCACAGCCTGCTCTGTTGTCATAGGCCGGCCAGTTTTGCTCGCCAGCCTCATGTAAGCAGGCGTGATTCAGAGGTTACTATGACAAGCAACGCAACCACGCGAACCGAGAAGTTCGTGGTTCGTTTTCCCTGCGGCATGCGAAGCGAAGTCGCGGAAGCGGCCAACCACAGCCATCGCAGCATGAACGCGGAAATTATTGCCCGGCTGGAACATAGCCTGAAGAACTGGCCGCAAACCCTGCCTCACCGAGAAGCCGCCGTACCGCAAGGTAACGAAGAGGCCTTCCTGTTGGAACGTTTTCGTCAGCTACCCCTGGGGAAACAACAGGCACTGTTAGCGCTTTTGGATTAAGTTGTCTCTGCCGGACTAACGACAATCCCCTTTTGTCCTTACAATACACCGCTGGCCACGTGCCCATTATCGATCCGACAGCACTTTGCACTATGATGTAGTGCATGATGCTCAAAGCACGCCGTCACCGATTCATGGACTGAAAGGAGCCTTCACGGCCGTGACCGCAAACCAGAACCACACCCCACTGCCAACCGGCAACGACATCACGTTACCGTGGCACCTTCGCCTGCCTAAACCGCTGGAAAAGGATTTTCGCCTCTATTTCCGGGCAAGCGTAGCCAAAGTCATGCCCTGGGCACTGGCACTGGTGGCCTTTCTGATTGTCTCCGCCATGTTCATCGAGTCACGGATTTCCGCCGATGTACTGAACATGTCCTGGCGTCCGCGGCTTTTCACCTTGATGCTCACTGGCGGTTGTCTGGTCCTGATCCGCAAACCCCAGTGGCGCAACTGGCTGCACGAAGCCACTCTGGTGCTGGCCTTTGCCATTGCTCTCACCGGCAACTACCTTGGCGCCATCGTCGACCATCCGCTGGCCTACACTTTTTTCTTCCATACGCCGCTGGCCATTCTGCTGATCTGCATTTTGATCCGGGTCCCTTTTTACGCTGCGCTGACAAGCTCAGTCATCATGATCGGCTGCATGATTCTCAGCCTGCAAATCAGTCCCGGCCGCCACCCCTTTGAAGCCGTGACACTGGTACTGGTGACTCTGGCATTCACCAGCATGAGCCTGTTTGGCCAATACGTGTACGAGCGCCTGCTACGACAACACTTTCTCTCTGAGCATGTGCTATTTCAGCACCGGAACGAGCTGCACTCCGCCAACCTGGTGCTGGAAAATCAGGCCACCGTGGATGGCATGACAGGCTGCATCAACCGTCGCGGCATGGAGAGCCGCCTCAACCACCTCTACCATCTGCTCAACCAGAGCAGCCCGGATGCCCCGGAGCGCATCACACTGATGCTCTTCGATATCGACTTCTTCAAACAGTACAACGACACCTACGGCCACCCGGCCGGTGACGAATGCCTGAAGAAAATCGCCGGCGTCCCACTGACCATGGTGCAGAGCGACACCGATTTCGTGGCCCGATACGGCGGAGAAGAGTTCGTGATTACCCTGACAGGGTCCAGCTTTAACGATGCCCTGGTCTTTGCCGAACGGATGCGCAACCGGGTTGAGCAACTGGGCCTGCCCCACAGCGGCTCCCGGGTCAGCCAGGTAGTCACCATCAGTGTCGGTGTTGCCTGCACGGACAGCGGCGCCGAAGACGGTGCGCAGCTTTTGAAGATGGCAGACGAAGCGCTCTACCAGGCCAAAGGCGCTGGCCGAAACCGGGTGGCATTAATGAGCAATCAGGGTGCGGTGGAGATGCTGAGTTAGTGGGTGGTTGAACCTGACCGCTGAATGCCTGTTCTATTCGCTGTTGGCGGACAACGACAGCACGGCTTCTATTCGGCGCACACTGGTAGTGCTTGGCCGACTCTCAAGCGGGCATAAACCAGGGCGCGCAACGCGCCCTGTCGCTATTATTTACTGGCTCTTTTTTCCCGTCGTTTCTCTTTCAGGGTTTTTTGCGGCTTTTTCTTCACTTTTTCCTTACTCATAACGCTTTCCTTTCAAACAGGTTTCATATTCTCCGTCTCGTCTTACGGTAAAACATGCAAGGCATGCCCCTCCCTCATTATTGGAAACACTCATTTTCCTGCTGTTTTGTTCACCTTCAGCAACAGATATCGGTGCCCATGACCCAGGAAATTCACATTGACTACGGCTCCAGGCAAGGCTCCCAGCAAAGCAGCGCCCAATGGAGAAAGCACAGAAATATCCTTATCCCCCAGAGATCGCTTTCCCGCTTCTGCCAAAGTGAAAGACATCTGCTCTTCATCTTCAAAACTGAACAAGGAAACACGATCGCCCACTGCTGCCGCAGCAAGCTCACACTCCACTCCACGCAACATTTCTATTTTCTCCATCACAACCATTAGCCGGGCCGGCGAAAGGAAAAACAGAGGTTTTTTTGCTAAATAACGTTTTCCATAGCCATAGCGACACAACGACAAACGCTCTATAAGCGCAGCCATAACCGTTCACCAAATTGATATAAAAAAGGAGTGTCGAACGATGTCGACAACGGGAAATAAGCCGGACGGGTTCCGCCCGGCTTAAACCGGAAAGGTGGGGAGAAAATCCATCCAGAGGGAGAAAAGATAAAACACAGTGGCATTCCTACGTTAATAAGGAATCCACCATAGCCGGAATAATAAATATAGCAAGGCCACCCCCGGCGGGGCCTTTACCTTGAGCGTTTGGTCACCCTGGGGCTACAACAACGCACCCTTCATTATTTCATCGGCGGCACCACGGTGACCGGGTCCAGCTTGACCTCGAACCAGTTCAGACGCCAATCAAGGTGTGGCCCGGTTGCACGGCCAGAAGCGCCCACCTTCGCCACCGGGTCGCCCTGCTTCACGGTCTGCCCGTCTTTCACCAGCACCTCGCTAAGGTGGATCATGGTGGATGACACGCCATAACCGTGATCCATGATCAGGGTGCCACCGGAATAATAATTGTCCTGCTGTACCAGCGTGACCACCGCATCCGCCGGTGCCACGACGACGGTGCCCGTGGGCCGTGCCACGTCCACACCGTAGTGCGGCCGCCCTGGCTTACCGTTATAGACTCGCTGACTGCCATAGACGCCACTGATGCGCCCGGTGAGCGGCCATTGAAAATCGCTGAGGAAAGCCTGTAGTCCTGAATCGGTATCCCGCGCCGTCTTGATCTCAGCCACTTCACGGCGAATGCGTTTCAGTACCGCTTCCGGCGGGGGCTCCACGGTACGCTTGGGCACGCCTTCAATGCGCTGAATCGCATACTCACGCTTATCCAGCGTCACAGAAACCTGTTGCTGTTCACCGTTTTTTTCCAGCACCAGTGTCTGCTGCAAGTCGGCGTCACGGCCTACACCCACAACAAAAAAACCCGCATCGGTGGTACGCACTGCCCGGTCGCCCAGCTTGACAAGCACGCCATCTTCCACCTGCCCACGCAGTAAGGAACCCTGAGAACGCTGCCCTTCCAGTGACAACAACCAGTCACTGGCCATGGACCAAGAAGACAAAAAACAAAGCAATACAAGAAAAGGAATACGCACAATAAACCTCAATGACTGATGTGGTTTTTTTATGTAGGAGCGGCGCTGGCGGCGCGAACCGGAACGAAGTGCAGATAACGCCCTTCAGGACGGCCCGCAGGATGCTAAACCCAAAACCTGAAAACGATTTACCACTGAGGCCGCCACAGAGATCACTGAATAAAAAAACAGGTTTTCTCTGTGTGTTCTTCTGTGCCCTCTGTGGTGAAAAAAAATCTGACCCGGGTCTTTTATCGCGCCGTCAGCGACGCACAACAGAGAGCTATTTATAGGAACTCACTGCCATCATCCACATCCAGCTGCACTGGATCCAGGTGCTTCTCGCCATACTGGCGCCACACCCGCGAACGAATGAACAATTGATACAAGTCCGGGTCCAGATGGTCGTTATCGCGCATACGCTGCATGATAGCCAGCGCTTCACTGAGTTTGAGCGGCATTTTATAGGGCCGTTCCTTGGAGGTCAGGGCTTCGAACACATCGGCGATGGCCATAATTCGGGCGGGAACCGACATTTGCTCTCGAGTCAGCCCCAGCGGGAAGCCAGTGCCATTCATTTTTTCATGGTGGCCGCCGGCGTATTCCGGCACCCGCTGCAATTTCCGCGGGAACGGCAATGAACCCAGCATATCCAGGGTCACATCCATATGGCCGTTGATGATTTTGCGCTCCTCCGGCGTCAAGGTGCCGCGTGGAATGCACAGGTTGTACACCTCGTCCTCGCTGAGCAGCGGCTTTTTCTGGCCCCAGGCGTCGGTCCAGCTGCGCGCGGCAATGTCTTTCACCCGCTGCTGGTCGACTTCGGCCATGGCTTCTCCACCCCGGTTAATGCGCTCCAGAAACGCCAGTTCTTCTTTCAAGGCGCCAATGGCCGCTTCCATGCGCTGCCGATGAGCCGGTTCATCTTCCGGTTTCAGCAAGCAGTCTTTTTCATAACGAAACTGAATTTCTGCCCGCAGGGTGGCAAAACGGCTGGCCACTTCGTCAATTCGATCGTGCAGGGTATGTAACTTGGTGGATTTATCCAGCACCGAATCCGGGGTCGCCAACTTCCCGCAATCGTGCAACCAGGCGGCCACGTGCAGCTCGTACCAACCGTCTTCATCCAATGAAAAATCCGGAAACAGCGCCTGATCATCACAAGTAGCCTGAGCCAACATTTCGGTGATCACCGGCACCCGCTGACAGTGGGCACTGGTATGGGGGCTTTTCGCATCGATGGCCTGGGCCAGCACCTTGATAAACGCGTCCAGCAAGTCCTTCAGTTCCTGCACCTGGCTGAGATTGCTCAGGGCAATCCCCCCGTAGGTCAGCAAGGACTGGAAAATCAGGTGTCCATGCTCACCCAGACGTTGCAGATTGCGGGGCACTGGTTTGTCATAAGCCAGTTGCAGCACACCAGTGACCAAACCTTCATGGTTATACAGCGGCCATAGCTGTATCCCTTTGGCCTGCGGGGCCAGCGCTGCCAGTAATGCCTGATCTGCCTCATTGAGGGATGTTTGCGTCAATGCCACGGTGAGAGGCTCACCGGTGACAAAACACTGCTCTACGATCCCTCCTGTGCCATCGCTCTCATCGGTTAATGGGCGAAACCACTGCGGCGCGTCCTTGACGGCACCGCTTTCACCGGCTCCATCACGACACAGGCAATTCAACCCGGCCCGGGGCCGGCCATCGGTATACAGCCATACCCAGCCTGTGTCCGCATTGCACAGGTAAAGCACCTCCTTGAGGAACGCGCTCATTAAGCGCGGCACATCCTTTTGTTCGCTCAGGTGTTGCGCCGCTCGCAACAATCTCGGCAACTGCGCGTTATCGGCCATTTGTTGCGTCTGTGAGGGTGTAATCATGGGCTATCCCGCTCCATCGGGTTCATCCTTGGGTTCTCATTGCCATCTGTCCCTGCATCCCCGCCCCAAGCATAGGCGGGCGCCCGGAAACAGGCAAAATTCTGTGCCATACGTCGGTTAATCTGGGACAGGCGCAATAAAGCCGGCACAAAGCACGCTTTACAGCCCCCGCACCTTGAAGCCGTGGGCCTGATTCCCTACCATCTTCCGGTTCTGAGTCAATCACCTGGATCCCTTGTCACTCATGAGTGTGAGCTATCAACTGCCCGATGGGGCAAGCATGGAGTTTGAGCAACCGGCCTCCGCCTTCGAGATCGCCGGGCGCATCAGCAAAAAACTCGCCAAGCAAGCCCTGGCCGCCAAGGCCAACGGCAATCTGATCGACGTCTATCTGCCCATCGACGACGGCGCCACGGTGGAAATCATCACCCGGGAGACCGACGAGGCCCTGGAACTGATTCGTCACGATGCCGCGCACGTCATGGCCGAAGCCGTACAAGAGTTGTTCCCGGATACCCAGGTGACCATTGGCCCGACCATTACCAACGGCTTCTACTATGACTTCCACCGGGACACCCCGTTCACACCGGATGACCTGAAAACCATTGAAAAGCGCATGCAGGATATTGTGCGCCGCAATGAGGAAATACGACGTGAAGTCTGGGATCGCGATGAAGCGGTGGCATTTTTCCTTGAGAAAGGCGAGGAATTCAAGGCCGAAATCATCCGCGAGCTGCCCGCCGACCAGGAAGTGAGCCTCTACCGCCAGGGCGAGTTCATCGACCTGTGCCGGGGCCCGCACCTGCCCAGCACCAGCAAGCTGGGCGACGGCTTCAAGCTAATGAAGGTCGCCGGCGCCTACTGGCGTGGTGATGCCAACAAGGCCCAGCTACAACGCATTTACGGCACCGCCTGGCGCGACAAAAAAGAATTGAATGCTCACCTCAAGCAAATAGAGGAAGCGGAAAAACGTGACCACCGCAAACTCGCCAAGGAAATGGGCCTGTTCCATATCCAGCAGGAAGCGGTGGGCAGCATGTTCTGGCACCCGAAAGGCTGGCGCATGCGCCAGAACCTGGAAAATTACATCCGCGGCAAGATGGAAAAAGGCGGCTATCAAGAAGTCTCCACCCCGCAGATGATGGACCGCATCCTCTGGGAACAGTCCGGCCACTGGGACAAGTACGGCGAAGACATGTTTACCGTCTGCACTCACGACCACAGAGAAATGGCCGTGAAGCCGATGAACTGCCCGGGCCACGTGCAGATTTTCAAGCAAGGCATCACCAGCTACCGTGACCTGCCCATTCGCCTGGGCGAGTTCACCACCCTGTTTCGTAACGAAGCCCACGGCGCCCTGCATGGCCTGATGCGGGCCCGCTCGTTCAGCCAGGACGATGCCCACATCTTCTGTACCGAAGAACAGGTTAACGAAGAAACCGCCGGCTTTATCAAGATGCTGCGCGAGGTCTATGCCGACTTCGGCTTCGATTCCTTCCGTATCAAGTTCTCGGACCGCCCGGACAACCGCGCCGGTTCCGATGAAACTTGGGACAAAGCCGAAGGCGCGCTGCGCTCGGCGGTGGAATCCTTAGGGCTGGAATGCGAACTGAACCCGGGCGAAGGGGCCTTCTACGGCCCGAAACTGGAATTCGTACTGCGTGACGCCATTGGCCGTGACTGGCAGTGCGGGACCCTGCAGGTGGACTTCGTGCTGCCCGATCGTCTGGATGCGGAATACGTAGCCGAAGACGGCTCCCGTCAGCGCCCGGTGATGCTGCACCGTGCGGTGCTGGGTTCCCTGGAGCGCTTCCTGGGTATTCTGATCGAATCCACCGCCGGCCACCTGCCCCTGTGGCTGGCGCCCCGTCCGGTAGCGGTTTGTACCATTACCAATTCCGCCGACGAATACGCCACCGCCGTGCAACAGAAACTGGTTGCCGCCGGCGTACCGGCTGAGCTGGATATCCGTAACGAGAAGATTGGCTTCAAGGTCCGCGAACATTCCCGCGCCAAGACCCCACGTATCTGGGTTATTGGCGAACAGGAAGCTCAACAGAACCAGGTGGCGATTCGCACCCTGGGGTCTCAGGCGACTGAAACCGTGGATCTGGACGAAGCCGTGGCGGCTCTGGCCGCAGCGACTCGCTTGCCGATTTAAGAGACGCCACACGCGGGCACGCGTCACGCAACACGCTGAAACCTTCTGCGTGCCTGCGTGTTGCGTGCAGCGTGCAGCAGCGGAGCACTCATGTTCAAAAATAACGAACACCAGGCAGAAGGTTTTCAGGCCTCCCTCAAGGAAGCCCTGGACAATCTCAAGTACAACGATGCCGGGCTGGTGGCCGCCATTGCTCAACAACACGACAGTGGCGAAGTGCTGATGATGGCGTGGATGAACCGCGAGGCCATCGAAGAGACCCTAAGCACCGGGCAAGTCTGCTACTTTTCCCGCTCGCGCGGAAAATTATGGCGCAAAGGCGAATCATCCGGTCAGGTGCAGCGCCTCAAGGAACTGCGCATCGACTGCGACGGCGACGCCCTGTTGGTAAAAGTCGACCAGACTGGTTCCGCTTGTCACACCGGCCGCCGTGATTGCTTCTATTGGAAAGCCGACGCGGACAACGTGACCATCGACAAAGCCCCCATCAAAGACCCCAAAGAGTTGTACGGCAAATGACCTTACGATTGCAGAACACCCTCACCGGCACAAAGGACGACTTCATTCCGCTGGACCCCAACCGCATCACCCTCTACGTGTGTGGCCCCACGGTTTACAACTTCGTCCACATTGGCAACGCCCGCCCGGTGGTGGTTTTCGATGTTCTGTACCGATTGCTGCAACGGCTTTATCCGAACGTGGTTTACGCCCGCAACATCACCGACATTGATGACAAGATCATCAAGGCGGCGGCGGAGAACGGCGAGGACATCAGTGCCCTCACCGAACGCTTCACCGCGGCGTTTGCCGAAGACATGGCATCGCTCAACGCGAAAACCCCGAACATCATCCCCAAGGCCACCGATCACATTCCCGAGATGATCCAGATGATCGCCACCCTGGTGGAAAAAGGCCACGCCTACGAGGCCGACGGCCAGGTGCTGTTCGCGGTGGAATCCATGCCCGACTACGGCAAGCTCTCCGGTCGCAAACTGGAAGACATGCTCGCCGGTGCCCGGGTGGAAGTGGCCGATTACAAACGCCACCCCGGCGACTTTATTCTGTGGAAGCCTTCCACCGATGAACAGCCCGGCTGGGACTCTCCGTGGGGCCGTGGTCGCCCGGGCTGGCACATAGAGTGTTCGGCCATGATTCACAAGCATCTGGGGGATGTGATTGATATCCATGGCGGCGGACAGGACCTGATTTTCCCGCACCACGAAAACGAAATCGCCCAAGGCTGCTGCGCCCACGGCACCGACTACGTGCGCTACTGGCTGCACAACGGCTATATCAATATTGATGGCGAGAAGATGTCCAAGTCTTTGGGCAACTTCCGACTGGTGCGTGATCTGCTCACCCACTACCACGGTGAAATTCTGCGTTTCGCCCTACTCTCCAGCCACTACCGCTCACCGCTGAATTTCTCCGCCGATGTGCTCGATAACGCAGAGAAAGGGCTGGATACGCTTTACTACGCCCTGCTCGGTCGCGGCGAATCCGTGGACCCGGAAGCAGGCTACCAACTGCCGGACAACCACCCGGTATTGGAAGCACTCAAGGACGACCTGAACACCTCCGAAGCGGTCAGCGCCCTGCACGCCATCGCCGGCGAACTGAACAAGGCCGAACTGGGCGACAAGCCCAAGCTGAAAGCCGAATTACTCGCCGCCGCCGACCTGCTCGGCATCCTCACTGTGGAACCCACCGCCTGGTTCCAGAACAAGAACGTGAGCGAAGACGGCCTCAGCAACGACGATATCGACGCGCTGGTCGCCGAGCGCACCCAGGCCAAGAAAGACAAGAACTTCGCCCGCGCCGATGAAATCCGCCAGCAACTCACCGACGCCGGCATTCAACTGGAAGACACCCGCGAAGGCACCCGCTGGAGTCGGTAAAAGAGACGCGGCACGCAACAAGCTTTCACGCAACAACGCGGTTTAAGTCGGAGAATTCCCGCAAGGCTTTTCGGTTATTTGCCTAAACACCACGCGACTGACGAACTCACCACGGCGAGTTCGTCAGACAAGACGCTCAGCCCCTAAACTGCGCAACGAAGTTTTTCAGCCCATCAAGATCAGCTGGTCTTGCCGTGACAGACTGCCACGCACCTGCGTGGCCCAGTGGCGCCGCTGCTGCAGTATGGGCGCCAGCCGTTCTGCCGGCACAGTGCGTTCCAGCATGGCCAGCGAGCTGCCCAGCGTGGCCAGCACCGCCAGGTTGCCCCGGGCATTGCGGGCGATCTGTGCAAAGGCGGCGTCCACATAATCGGCAAAATCCCGCTGCTGACATTGCAGCCGCAGCTGCCCGTTCACCCGCCGAAAGGGTTCCGGCATATGGCGTCCGGACAGGTCCGCAATCACCGCGCCCAGATACAGCACGCATTGCTCAGCGGTGGTGGAATCGTTGATCCCCGGTGACAGGGCCTTAATCGCAATATCCACTAGCTGACGAATGCCGAAGGCCGGATCCTGCTCGATGGTGCGATGACGGTTGATCACATAGCAACGCAACAACGCCGCACAGCGCTCCTCACCCCAGCCCGGCCCATGCAGGTACAGCAACGGCTGCCCCTGAACCACGAACTCGCCCACCGCCACACGCATGGTAATGACCTGCCCCTGGGCATCCGCCTCCTTGATTAGGCCGTTCAGATACACCTGCTGCACAAACCCGGTGAGCGGCGCTGCCAGCGTGTGGCCCGACGGCTTATGGCCTGAACCGTCATCATTGCTATCCACCGTCACGGTCTCAGCCCGTAACGCGGCCGGGTTTTCGGCAACCCTGCCAAAAGCCTGATCGTAGCGCTGGGCGATCGCCGCCTGCGTATCTTCAGTGATTTTCGCCACCACCTGAGACACTTGGATCGAGCTGGCGATGTGGTGAATAAAGTAGATCAACAGCGCCAGGCCCACGAAAGCGCCCAGTAGCGCCACCATCACGGCAATACCGTGTCCCAGCAGCAGGGAATCGGCAGGCAGGCTACGCAGCACCAACAAACAGTAGGCGAACACGCCCACAATCACCGCCAGGGTTAACTGGTTGATTCGGTCAGCCATGTAATCGCGAAGCAGGCGAGGGGAATACTGGCTGGCTGCCTGGGCCAACACCAGCATGGTGATGGAAAAGGTCACACCGGCCACGGTAATCATGGAACCGGCGATGGTGGTCAGCACCGCGCTGGCGCCTTCCGGGTTCACCGCGAGCAGGTGAGCCCACCAGTGTTGTTCGGCATTCGGCAACTCACCGGGGATGGCGGTGATGATAAAGGCCAGCAGCGATGCGCCGACCAGAAAACAGGCCGGCAGCAACCACATACTGGAACGTAACTGGGTATACCACTGCTGAAACCGCGCCAGCACCATGGCTCGCCCTCACATCCTTGCCCGGGCGAATTACCCGAGTGCGTTACTCCATGAACTCACCCGGGCAGATGTGCCGGGCAATCAGTCCTCAAGGGACAGTGTGTCCATCCCTGGCAGTGGCGGCAAATCTTTCCGGGTGGCATTGGCGAAACGCGGTTTTTCCAACTGGACCTTCAAACCCTGCAGGGTTTCCAGCGGCGCCTTGGTCGCCACCAGGTTCGCTAGCCACACCGGCACGCTGCCGCCTGGGTCGACAAAGGTTTCAAACTGCACCCGCACCCAACCATCGCTCATGGGGGTAATAACAAACTGATTATCCAGCGCCGGAATGCGCACGAAACCATCCTGCTTTCCCAGCACGTCATCCGCGTTCACGCTGTGCAAGGTAATGGAACCGGTGTCTTCATTCTGGCTCAGCGTGTTGGCCAGCACCACGTCACGGTCCGATACCGGCCAGATACCATGAAAGCGCATATGAATTTCTTCACGGTCTTCTACCGAAAGCCGCTTGGCGCCCTGGTTCTGGAAGATCCATTCCGGGAAGGTGTCCACGGCGGTAATCACCGCCAGCACCGACGTGGCGGACGCCTTCACCTCGACAATGCCCTTGAAAGCTTTTACCGGGCTGCTAGAGACATCGCGCACATAGGTAGTGACCTCGCCTCTGGCCTTGCCCTCGTGGTTGGTTTTCCAGTTCGCCGCCCAGGCCGGATTCGCCAGCATCAGGGGGGCCAGCATTAGTGCCACAAACAATGCTCGCAACGGTTTTCTCCTCACTTGTCTAAAATACGCTTGGTAACAGCATGCTGGCCGCAGTATGCGGCCAGGGAACAGGGAAACAAGCGCCGGCCGGGGGATTGGCCCCAATTACCGGCGCGACTCGCTATGCAGGCCAACAACCGCTCTCAGTCCTGCTCATGGCTCTGCGGCAGGTCCATGCCTTTCAATTCCGGGTAACGTTCCAGGACGCTATCGAGTTTGGCATTCTGATAGGTTTCGTTGCTGGCCATCTCACGCAGCCCCTGCAGGGTTTCCTGGGGCGCCTTTTGGGAAATCACATTCGCCACCGATGACACATTGCCGCCCGGATCGATAAAGGTTTCAAATTCGATGCGGGTCCAGCCATTGTCCAGCGGCGTCAGGATGAACTGGTCTTCCAGAGCGGCAACGCGCACATACCCCTCTTGCTCCGGCTCGCCGTCCACCGCGTGGGAGGCCAAGGTAATGGCTCCGGTTTCCTCATTCTGAGTGGCCTGGGTCTTGATCAGGGCATCGCGATCCTTGGCCGGCCAGATGCCCTTGAAACGCATATAGGCCTGGTCGTTGTCACGCAGTTCCATCGATTGGCACTGATACAACCATTCCGGGCAGGCGCTGGCATCCGCCATCACCGCCAATACGCTCAGCACCGGCGCTTGTACTTCAGTGACACCCCGAAACGCTTTTACCGGGCTGTCTTTCATGGCTTTTTCATAGGTGTTGATATCCGTGCGGGTGCTGCCTTCGTTCACGGTTTCCCAGTCTGCCGCCATGGAACCGGCAGACAACATCAGCGTCACGGCCAGTGCCGATACGCGTACCGGGCGGGCCCATCCTGTGGCTTTTTTCATGGTCTCTCCTTGCTACCTTGCGGCTTCCATTGCCGTTGCAGTGTCATGAAATCGCAACGTTTTTTTATCACGCTCCCGATTACGACCATGTAACAGCGCTGGTATCTCCCCACGCGATGGCTATATCATGCATTTTTTACAACTTGCGACAGGCAGAGCTGTTCACGTGAAATCGCTTCTGCTTGGCGCCATCTGGCTATACCAGAAGGCGCTAAGCCCCTGGATAGGCAATCAATGCCGCTTCTACCCCACCTGCTCGGAATATGCCCGGCAGGCGGTAGTTGCCCATGGCAGCCTGCGCGGCAGCGCACTGGCAGCGAAGCGACTGTGCAAGTGTCATCCTTGGCACCCGGGCGGCTTTGACTATGTGCCCGGCACCGAGCCCGACCCGGAACAGCACCAATGCACATCGCTATGCAGTGACCACAGCGGGGGCCCCTCACAGTGATCCCCGCCATGCTGAACCGCTACCATCGCGGCCTTTCACTGTCCCTGGTGCTCGGCTTGTTCTGTGCTCAGCTACTGCTGGCATGGCACGCCCCGGCCCACATCGAAGCCGGCCAACATAGCCCCACCAAGGAGCTGCTGGCTTCCGCTGATTGTCAGGTGTGTACCCACGGCCATGGCATGCTGGCACTGCCCAGCGTCTACAGCATCCCCGTCATTCAACGGGAGGAACCCACCCCACTGCTCCTCACCACCACCGTGGTGCATCGCAGCGAACGCAATCCCTACCCACCCCGCGGGCCCCCTGTCTCTGCCTGATTCCCGTTACTGATCCCTGATCGCCATGACATTGCGCTTTGCCCCTCTCCTTGAGAACCGGGCCTGTTGCGCCTGTCTGTGACCAGGGAAAACGTGTTTCCGGCGCGAGTCCGGCCAGCCGCTTTTATCCGGCTGCGCCTTTTTACTCGCCCCCTCATTCATGCCTTGCATGAATGATAGAGACAGAGGTAATTATGAGAATTCGACGCTTGACCCTGACCGGGTGCGTCACCGTGGCCCTGTTGGCGCCCACGGCAGTATTGGCTGACTCCGCAAACGAGAAAGCGGCCGATGACAACGCTCACGAGCTGAAAAAAGTGAATGTATCTGCCCTTCCCCTGGGCAGTGCCAGCCCTAGCACGCCCTATTCGGTGATGGATCAACAGACCCTCATCCAAAAGAGCGAAGACACCCTGGGCGAAACCCTGAAAGATCAGCCTGGCGTCCACAGTGACACCTTTGGTGGCGGCGCCAGCCGACCCGTCATTCGCGGCCTCGGTGGCCCGCGCGTCGGCGTCCTCAATGACGGCTCTCAAGTGCTGGACGCCTCCAGCATCTCCCCGGATCATGCCATCACGGTAGACCCCATGCTGGCTCGCCAGATCGAGGTGCTACGCGGCCCGTCCACCCTGCTCTATGGCAGCGGCGCAAGCGGCGGTGTTGTGAATGTGCTGGACAACCGGATACCCACCGAGCGTCCCCGTGAAGACGTGGAAGGTTTCGTGTCAGCCCGCGCCAATACCGTGGCGGATGAAAATGCCACCGCCGCCGGCATCACCGCCTCAGCCACCGACAATCTGGTATTCCGGGTGGAAGGCAGCCGTCGCGACGCGGACGACTACGAAGTGAACGGCTTTGAGCAACTCACCGTGCCCGGCACCTATGCAGAAAGCGACAATGCCAGCATCGGCGCTTCCTGGATTGGCGATCAAGGCTACTTCGGCATGGCGTACAGCTATCGTCGCGACAACTACGGTCTGCCCGGTCACAGCCACGAGTTCGAGGAGTGCCAGTCCAGCGGCACCAGCCTGGACTGCCCCACTGGAGGCCATGACCACGATCACGGCGAGATCGTCCCCTATGTGGACCTGGCCAGCCGCCGCGTGGATGCTCGTGGTGAATACCGCGAACCGTTCGCCGGGGTAACGGCCATTCGTTTCCGTGGCAACCACACCGACTACCGCCACCACGAAATCGAAGAAGGCACCATCGGCAGCACCTTCACCAACAAGGGCGGCGATGCGCGCCTGGAAGTGGAACACAAACCGCTGGGTAACTGGCGCGGTGTTGTGGGCCTGCAGTACACCCACTTCGACTTCAGCTCACTGGGTGGCGAAGCCTTCGTACCAAAGACAGAGACCGAATCCTTTGCCGTCTTTGCAGTAGAGGAATATGTCCTCAACGAGCAATGGTCCTTCGAACTGGGCGCCCGCCAGGAACACCTGACTCAGACACCGGACGAACGCAACGGGCAGGCTCTTGCCAAAGTCACCGCCGACAATGCGTCTTTCTCCGGCGCGGCCAACTGGGCCTTTGTGCCCGGTTATGAGTTGGTATTGTCTGTGGGTCACTCTGGCCGCGCACCCAGCGCCCAGGAGCTCTATGCAGAAGGTGTTCACCTAGCCACCAACACCTACGAATGTGGCCTGCTTAGCGACTGCGGTGGCGGGCAGCGCGATCTGGATGACGAAGTCAGCCTCAACGCCAACCTGAACCTGCGCAAAACTCAGGGTGACTGGCTGTTTGATCTGGGCATCTTCGAAAACCGCATCAACAACTACATCTATGCGCGCACCCTCGACCAGATCGAAGACTTCCGCCTGATCAAGTACAGCCAGCGCGACGCCACCTTCACCGGTGCCGAAGCATCACTGAGCTACTACGGCATCGAGCCGGTGGGCATCACGGTCTTTGGCGACATGGTCCGCGCCACGTTTGACGACGGCGGCTACCTGCCTCGCATCCCCGCCAAACGGTTAGGGACGCGCCTCAACAGCTACCTGGGCAACTTCGACGGAGAACTGGAGTTCTACCGAAGCTTTGCGCAGGACCAGATATCGGGCTTTGAGCAAACCACTGCGTCCTACGACATGGTCAACGCGACCCTCAGCTACCGGCTGCGTGGCGACCAGCGCTACACCTTCTATGTGCGCGGCAACAACCTGCTGGGCGAAGAGGTATTCAACCACTCTTCCTTCCTGGCCAGCACCGTGCCGGAACCGGGTCGCAATGTCACCGTGGGCACCCGCATTGAATTTTAAGCCGCAACGTTAACGGCATCTGTGCCGGCGCCCTTACTCCGCCGGACACAACAACACGAATATGGAGAACACCATGCAACGCATGATGAAAAACCTGAAACAAAACGCAGCCCTGCCTCTGTCCTTGCTTGCCGCCCTCACCATGGCCGGTTGTAACGAAACCGGCACCAGCTCGCTGGGTAGCGGTGAAGACGAACACGACCATGCCGAGAGTGACCATCCCGGCCGCCTGGTTATTGCCGCTGACGACGACGGCACCCAGCTGTATATGTATGACCTGGAGGCCGGCGCCCTGCTACCCGGCACCCTGTCCCTGGACCATGACGCCAGTGCGCTCTACACCAGCCCGGGCAAGCGTTTTGTTCTGGCCATACAGCGAGACGACAACCAGGTACAGATCGTTGATGGCGGACTCTATCTGCATGACGACCATGTGGACGAAGTGATCCCCTCCTTTGCGGGCACGCTCACAGGCCCGGCGCCCACCCACTTCCGGGTTCATGGTGAACAGGCCGCCCTGTTCTATGATGGCGATGCCGCCAACGCCGTCATGGCCAAGGTAGAGTTGCTCACGGATGAATCGCTGGAGACCGCCTCCAGCGTAGCCAGCCAGACCCTCGCCAGCGCCCATCATGGCGTGGCCGAACCCCGTGGCGATGTACTGCTGGCCACCTTCCGCACTGCCGCCTCCGGCCTCCCGGAAACTGTTGATGTCTACCACCAGCACGGCGATCACTATCACAAGGAAGACACCCTCGCCCCGACCTGCCCGGACCTTCATGGCGCCGGCTCCAACGAAGACTACTCGGTGTTCGGCTGTAGCGATGGCATCCTGATCGTCCATCAGGACGGAGAGGATTTCACCGCTGAGAAAATCACCAACGCCACCCTTGGCCTGGCCGCCGGCGAGCGTATTGGCAGCTTCGACAGTCATCACGAGCTGAGCCACTTCGTGGGCTATGCCGGTGACAGCATCTATATTATCCACCCGGAAGACGGTGATGCCGAAGAACTGGACTGGACCGAAGGCGCAGCCGTGTCACTGGAAAGCCACCGCCTGGATCCCCACGGCGAACACCTTGTGCTGCTGGATGATGCCGGTGACCTGCGTATTTTCGACACCGCTGACTGGAGTGAGCACGCCCACGTGGAAGATGCCATCGCACCGGGCAATACCCAGATGGCCGTGGCCGGCGAGCCCGCGCATGTCTTCCTTTCGGATACCGGCAACAACGCCATCGTTGTCGTGCACCTTGAAGAAGGCAGCCTGGAAACCCCACTCAGCCTGACCTTCCCGCCCGCGGCACTGGCTTGGGCCGGCCTTGATAGCGAGCATGAAGAAGAGCATAGCGACGAAGACGATCATGACGACGATGACCATGATCACGACCACTAAGCGCGATAACCAACCATAGGCAGCCGCCTGCAGAGGACATTCTTCTCGCCCTCTGCAGGCGGTCCTACCTTCCGCCCAGCCTCCTCCTCTCCCCTCAAACCGCTCCCGGTCGCCGTGGCCGCTACTTTTCACTACAATCACTCTATTATTGCGTCGCGAGACAACACCCAGTGGAGAACCCATGAAAAAAGTATTGTTTGCCGCTGCTTTGGCAATGCCCCTTTTCGCCAATGCCGGCGGCTTTGCCGGCATCGATGTCATCAGCAGCGACATCGAACCGGATAACACCACCTCCAGCGCCGATCCCAAAGCCCTGCAATTCAAATTCGGCAGCTGGATCAACCGCGACGAAACCCTCGGCGGCGAAGTGCGCCTGGGCCTGGGCGTCGATGACGATAAACTCAGCAACAACGTGGACCTGGAAATCGACCGTTACTACGGCGCCTACTTCCGCGGCCAATTCCCCAACACCATGCCCGTGCGCCCCTACGGCCTGATCGGCGTCACCTACTTGGAAACCACCGAGAAGAATGCCTTCGGCGGCTCTGACGGGGAAAACTACAAAGATTTGTCCCTGGGCTTGGGTGTGGACTTCACCATCACCAAAACCCTGTTCATCAACCTGGAATACATGCGGGTGGTGGATCGCAGCGGTGACGAAGTGACCAATCTGGGGCTGGGCCTGAACGGCCGGTTCTGATTAGGACACGCAGCACGCTTCAAGCATCACGCTGAACGCAAAACGCCCACCGGAAGGTGGGCGTTTTCGTTAGTTCATCACGGGCTGACAGACCTGAAGCCGACCCACCATGTAGGAGCACCTCTCGAGGCGCGAACCCAAGAGAGAATGGCGAGTTTTCCACTGGATGATCACCGCACACCGACCGTTTACCGCCCCGCCAAGCCCATGCAATCACCGAACGGCCACTGCTCTCTGCCTCCTTAAGACCTAATACAGCTTCTGCGAAATGATACCAGCGGTGCCGGGAATACTCTTAACCCCCCCAACACTCAGTTTCTCGCCGTTCATAAATTCAACAGAAATATCTGTTATTACAAGAGACTCTGCATTTGGATGATAAAAAGCCGTTGGCCAGCCACCCAAGCCACCCCAATTAATTTTCCCGGGCGCCAAAGGCCCCGTATATTGTAAAGAAACCTGGTTTTCTCCTGATATTTCATCAGCGACAGGGTCATTTACCGCATTTATAAGTTGAACATTGAAGTTTGCGTACTTAATAGTTCGCTTTGCATCAATGTTCTTAAACGTTATTGAAATATTTATACCATTTGCGCTATTTCTTTCACCATGAATCGCCGAAACTGCAAGCGGTGAGTTTGCATTCTGAGCCGCCTGAATCTCCTCAGTCGAAGGCGGCTGGGACAAAGCAGCTTTTCCGGCACACCCGGAAACGAACATCGCCGCAAGAACAACAACTAATAGTTTTTTCATAAATCCCTCTTTCCCCTTTAAACGCAACAAGAAAAACCGGAACACGCATAAATTTAAATAAATAAAATCATACCTCTCATCCTAACATACACGCCACTTTCTCCCCGTCTAATTTATCCCCTGTTATTCGCCGCTGGCTCTGATTAAGCCCCGCAGCACGATTAAGAAATCCGGCAGCCACCCTCGTTGGCCAGTAACAGAAACGGCCACTCCCGCTAATATCAGTCGTCGATCTCGACCCGAATAATACGGTTCGTTGCGCTCTGGTGGATCAGCAAATCCCCGTCACGCGTTGGGCGCATGTGCCGCACAATACCGGAAAAAATCTCGCCGGATGGAATCGGCCAACTCTGGAATGTCTCAGTGGCAGGATCAAACCGCACAAGTGGATCGGGGCGCATTCCCGACTCGTTATACCAGACAATCCCATCCACTATCGCGATTGCGTAAGGATGAGAGTCAGGACCGCTCGGCGACGGCCACTCCTTGATTGCTCCGTTCTCGGGATCATAACGACCCAGCCGCCCACGCCCGGAATTCACATACCAGATCATGCCGTTTTCAGCGATATCCAGCCTGCGCACGGTTGTCTCTTCATGGGGCAGTGTAATTTCTGTCATCTCCATCGTCTCTGGTTCGAGTTTCACCAGACAGTTACTTCCATTACAGGCAACCCAGGGAGCGCCTGACGCATCCATTTTAATACCGTAGGGCCGCGAACCTGCCGTCGGCATTGTCTTCAGACGAATCTCACCATTACGCGGATCAAGCCGGCCAACCTGATTGGAATGCTGCAATGTAAACCAGAGCAGGCCGTTGGCATCGAATACCGCAGTATGTGGGTCACGAGCATCAGCATCGGGCATATCATAGATCTTGATATCCCCACTGGCCGGATTGAGCCGACCCACTGTCCCGTTCTTGTTGCCCATAAACCACACGTCACCGTCATCACCCACCGTCACGGAATGCGGCATTGCCCCATCTGGAAGCCCATACTCACGCATCTCTCCGCTTGCCGGGTCAATCTGGCCGATCAAGTTACCCCATTGGCCCGCCCACCATATGGAACCATCTGGCGCCTCAACCGGGTCACGCGAACGCTGGCCAAGCGTCGGCACTACCCATTCATGAAACTCGATACGCGCATCACCATCGACAAGCGTTGGGGTGCGGCGTTGGTTAGGAGGAAAATGTTCCGCGAGGTAATCCGCAATGCCATCCCGGCGCTCAGGATTGCCGGACAGGTCGATCATGGTATCGGTTAACGCCAGCCAGTCACCGCGGCTGTACCCCAGGCTTTCAGAAATTCGCTCAACTGTGTGACATGTAGAACACAGTGCTTCGACCGTTCCGCGACTCTCCCCATCGGGCAGACTGGCGCCCAAAACAGGCGCCGAACCGGCCGCAAGAAAAATCGCGAATACAGCAAGACGAGTATTGAAGAGCTTGACCACAAATCACCTATGTCAGGTTCAAAAAAACAGAACAAGAATTCAAAGACACTGATCGACTTATACAGATAACCAACCCCCAGCTCAAACAGAGCGCCATAATCTGTTCTCACGCGCCAATACAGCCTTGAGGCCCGAACAGACACAAAAAAGCCCGGGGACTTACGTCGCCCGGGCTTGAGGGGTGTAACCCTGGTTATCGCTCTCCCTTAGCGATCTTCGTACCGTTGGTGCTTGAAGAAGATGCCGGTATCACCGAACTGGGACAGGGTGAACGGGGACGCCATGACCAGCTCACCAACCTTGGTGGCGCTGTTACGGCGTTCACGAGCGTAGCGTGCGGTGACCCAGGGCCAGATGGACGTCCTGATGGACTTGGAGGTCGCGTAAACGTCATACACCTTGGTGCCCGGGTTCAGTGCGGTCAGATCGTCACGGAAGTCGTGCGGGGCGGTGCTAATAGTGTTCTTCAAATCACCGTTGGGCACGAAGTAAACCTGTGACGGGGTGTTGGCATTGCTCACTATTGAGCCGTCCTGGTTCACCTTGGCCATGTCACTCATGACTAGCAACGTCGGCTTTCTGGTGACCAGTGAGAACAAGGTTGTGGTGCCCAGGGTTTCATTCACTTCCGCCTGAACGTAGTTGGACAGTTCATTGGCAAAGATATTGTGGTTATCGCCCTGCCCACTAAGGGTATAGAGCGCGGAAACGTTTTCGGAACGCTTGCCGTCCACCATCAATTTCAACGCCAGCCCCGGGGCAAAGCCACGGTCAGAGGGATCACCGGTAACAGACAATCTCAGCAGGCCATGATCCGCCCCTTGGAACAGGCCGGTGTAGCCATGACCTGCCGTCGGCACGAACTGCACCTTGGCGAGGGCGCCACGAGGGTGAATCGGTTTGCTGTAACCCGGCGGGGTCACGTCGGTGACATCCTCCACTTTCTTCCACAGGACGGAGTTGATCAGACCGCCGATATCAATGGGTTCGATGGCAGGCACTTCACCCTCTTCGTAGCTGGTACGCAGGGCGCCGTTGACCCACAGGTGGTTCTGTTTCGCCTGGGCAGACCAGGCCTGGTAGTCCTCAGGAATTTTCAGGCCCCAAGGCTTGAAGGCGTTATCCATGCCCACCAGGCTGCTGGCTAGGTTCGGGTAGTGGCGACGGATGATGTCGACCATGGTGTTCTCTTCCACCCAGTCGATCCCTTCAGCGGTATAAACCTCGTCGGTGTAATCAGTAGTGAAGAAGCGGTCGGTCATCAGGCGACGTGACGCATTCAGAATGAAAATCTGGAAAGAGGTTTCACCGAAGCCGAAGCCTTCCGGGCGCGTCTCTTCTGCCAGCTGCCCCACCAGAGTATCGATCATTTCGATATCGTTGTTGTACAGTGATTTCAGGTCGGCCACCAGCTGGGGGTCGCTAGATATTTGCTCGAAGCTGGTAAGCGGTTCGAGGCCGATTTGGCGGCGAAATTCATTATAACGGGGCACCCCACGCTCACGGTCACGCAGTACGTCGATAGCGGCCATGTCGATATCGCCAATCAGCGGCATGGACAGGTTGCGCAGAAAGTCCGGATAGTTGTTCAGCGTCAGCGCACCCGGGTGGGTAATGCCGAAGGAGTACCACAGACGGTCCTGGCCCACGTCGGACAGCAAGTCTTCCGCGTCGCCGTTACGGGTGTCCTGAATCAGGATTTCTTCATCGACCACATTGGAGCCAATGTCGTACACCTTGATTTCGTCACGCAGCAGCGGGTGCATGCGATACACAGACACAAACTCTTCCGTGAGGGTATAAGGCACGCCGTAGTTGTTCGGGGTACGTGAGCCCACCAGGCCGGCCAGGGCATGCTCGATGGAGCTGGTATCGCCTTGGCCCAAATCGTTATCGATACCGAGCAGGTTGAAGATACCACCCAGCTCACCCAGATTGTTGTTCAACTCGTTCAGGTCATCCTGGAATTTGTCGCGCTTGTCGCGGTCGCCACCCAGGCCCCACCAGTTGGCGTACATAGCTCGCTCTAGCACCGGGTTGGCGAGAATCGCCGGGGTCCATTCCACGGTGTGAATTTTGGCCATCAAGGCAGCGTTAATTAGCCGGGCATGGTCGTAAATCCATTGATCGGTGGCACCGGGGTTGTTCGCCTTGAGCATGTCGGCAATGGCGTTATGCTCCTGGGTGAACAGGTGATGCAGCATGCTCAGGCCCACCCACCAGTTTTCATTGAAACCGGTAACAGGTTTTCCGCTGAGGAAATCCGTGGGCAAACGACCGTTGCCGTCCACTTTCAGTTTGCCGTCGACAAAGGAGCGCACTTCGTCGTTGGTTACCTTATCGCTACCGTAAAGCTGCGAGCCATCCCACCAGTGGGTGTTGATGTTCTCGTAGGTCACCAGAGATTCATCGCCAGTGACATCCGGGTCCGGGCGGGTGCGCTGCACGGACATGGTGCCGGAACCCAGCACATCGCCAGCGGGCAACGGGAATTCGATCGGGTTTGCGTCGGTGCGCGGGCCGTGATCGAACCAGTCATGCACCATGAACTGGATCCAGGACGTGGCAATGAAGTTCAGGGTAGTGGCGGGTTTAAAATCGCCGCCCCGGGACATGACCAGGTTACTGACTTCCCGCGGGTTTGGCGTCAGCAGATTGCCGCTTTCCGATTCCGCAAAGGAGGAGGCTGGGGCCACGTTACGGCCGAAGTTTACATTGGCGGAGCCTTCCGCCGGGTTTTCCAGAATATTACAGGTACCGTCTTCGGTACGGGCCACATGGCTGCGTTCATCGCAGACGATGCTGGCGTTTTTCTCACCCCAGCTTTCCATGTCGAACATATTGTTTTCGAGCAGATCTTCCCGTTGACCGGCAAGAACCAGCAGGGCACCCATTACGCCAAGTGAACCGAACTTGGTCAGGGCTGGCCAGGTAACCCAGGGGGACATAGCCATGATAAACCTCCGTCGTTTTTATTCTCGGGGTATGTCTGATGACAACGACGGCACTCTAGCAACCGGGCCAACCCCTCCACCCCCTCCCCCGGGAGGGGGTGGAGGGGGAAAGCGAAAAAGCGCGAACGGGTTCAAGGTTTGTGGAGCAGTTGCAAGTTCAAAGTTTAAAATTGAAAAGCGCGAGAGGGGCGGGGGAATGTTTGCCGGGTCGAGCCCACGTCCAGAAGCCCAGTTTCGCAGGATCGCTGCAGAGACAGGCACGGGTTTTAGCTTTCCTTTTCAACTTTAAACTTTGAGTTTTCAACTCATCTCGGCGTGGCGCGCAATACGGCTTCGGTGCGGTTGGAAACACCCAGCTTGCTGTAGATATTTTTCAGGTGCCATTTAGTCGTGGTGACAGACACACCGGTGCGTTCGCTGATTTGGGCGTTGGTCAGGCCGTTTTGCAGCAGGTCGAAAATTTCGCTTTCCTTGGGCGTGAGCACCGAATCAGGATCCACGTCCAGCGGGTCACTGGCCGGGCTGGCGTCGAACACAGCCGGGAACAATCCAGTATAGAAGTCCGGTAACAGCAACTGGCCTGCCGACCACAGCCGATTCATCAACCCTGCCAACCCTGGCGCTTCGTCAAACACGGAGCGGTTGATGTTGAGCAAGCCATAGCGGGTAATCAGCGCATCCACCTTGCGACTCTGCTCCGTGGCGGTGGCGGCTTTGGAGGTGAGCACCAGCAAGTTCGCTTCAATGATAGAGGCACGGGTCTTTATGCCTGCCCCCTTTACCACCGCCAGCAAACGGCGCAACAGCGTTTCTGCCTCCGTGTTACGGCCATGGGCCATCAGCCAGTACACCGCGGCCAAGCCCCGCCGCTCCCAGCTTTGGCTGTACACGGCCGCTTCAGATTCCGGGTTTTCCGCCACCCAACTTGCCAGCGAAAACCGGTCCACCACCACATCCAGGCGCTGCCAATGAGCGGAGATCAAGGCCTGACGTGTCATTTCCAGCACCGCCATGCTGACAAAGCGTTCGTAATTGCCCAGCTGCAAAATGCCCAGCAGTTTCTCCAACATACGCTCGGCGCTTTTCTGCTTGCCCTGCAAATGCTGCAATCGTGACAACGTAAGGTAGACCGTGGAAATCACTTCTGTGGCAGAGGCAGACGACACCATCGGGAGCAAGTCCTCACACACCTGCTGAGCTTCATCCAGCCGGTTCTGGTCGTATAACACCACCACCATGCCCGTGGCCCACAGCGACCAGGTAGGGCAAGCCTTCGGGGTGTTGTTAAAGTTTTCAACAATAAAGGCCACCGCTTCACCGATGTGCCCGAGTTGCTGGTTCGCCAACGCAGTGATCAGCCCGGCGTAACCGGCCGTAAAGCGTTGCCCCAGGCGCAGCAACACCTCCCGAGCCTGACTGGAAAAAGCCAGCGCAGACTCCAGGCGGCCATGTTGCAGATGGTAATAGGCCACCATGGCCAGCGAGAACGCACGAATATCCCGGTGCCCGCTGCTTTCCATGAGCAGTGACAGGTTGGCGCCTTCCATAAAGTCAGTGTCGTGCTGGAAAAGCTGCAGGTGCAGCTCAAGGAAGTCCACGGTCTGGCCGTGATGGTAGCGGCCTTGTTTGCCAGAAAACGCCTGTTCTTTCAGGGCATCCAGATAATAGCGGGCACGAAAAAAACGCCGCGACAGGGTCAGCGTGCTGATCAATGGCGCCGCCAATTCCAGACGCCCGAGAATAGTCTCGTCCTCCAGTTCTTCCGCCCATTCGAGAATATGACTGGAGTACCCTTCCTGCAGCCAGAACTCGAAACTTTTTTCCAGGCAATTACCGAACAACGCCGCATCACCCGACCGCCAGGCGTGCCAGACCGCCTGCTCATAATTCCCGGTTTTAATAAAATAGCGGGTAGCACGGCGATGGATAGGCACAATGCAATCCGGCATTTCGATTTTCAGCCGGGCCTGCAAAAAATCCCGCAACAGGGCGTGGTAACGATAGCTACCCGGCTTACCAGGCACCGGCATCAGGAACAGCTCGCGGCTGGTGAGCTCATCAATGAGCCGGGCAGACTGACGGGTTTGCAGAATTTCGTCGCCCAGTTCCGCATTGAGGGTTTCCAGCAAGGCACTTTGCAGAAACAAGGTACGGGCAGAGTCCGGCAACCCCTTGAGCACCGCATGGCCAAAGTAATCCATGATTTCCGGCTGGCTGGCGTTGAATGCCTGCAGTGTCTGCATGCCCGAACGAATCCCCGCCAGCAGGGCAATTTTCACCCCGGCCACCCAGCCTTCAGTAATCGCCATCAGGTGATCCAGGGTCTGCTCTTCCAGGGCATCACCACCCAGGCGCTGGTTCAATTCGCTCACATCATTGCGCCGCACTTTCAGATCAACCGCGCCGACCTCCAGCACCTTGTCATCCAGTCGTAGCCGGCTGACATCGAACGATGGCTGGATGCGGCTGGCAATAATCAGGTGCACGTTCTCCGGCGGGTCCGCCAGCAAGGTGGCGATCACACTGAGGGTTTCTGTGCTCTGGATATGCTGAAAATCATCGAACACGATAAACAGCGGCAGCGTCACCTGCTGCAAGGCGTCATAGAGGGAGCCGGCAATGGAGGACGGGGGTAATTCGGACACATCGAAGGGCATAAACCAGGACGTATCAAAGGCCGGCACCGCCGCCCGGGTTTTCTCGGCGAAACGGCGCAAAAACCGCACCGGATCATCATCGGCGCGCTGCATGCCCATCTGCACTACATGGCGGTCGCCGGGCTGAGCCTGCCACTGATTCAGCAAGGTGGATTTACCGGCGCCGGCGGGGGCCAGCAACAGCGTTAACGGCACCCGACTAGACTCATTCAGAAGAGTAACAAGTTCTGCACGATAAAATCGGCCACTCAGGGGCCGGGGCGTCTCCGAGCTGGGCATAGCAATCGCTTCCTGGCGTTTTTTATTATTTTTCAGTAAGTTAGTGCATTCCCGCACCCACTCTAGGTGTTTCTTTAATAGGCAATTTAGCGGATAGCGGCACGGCATACACGTACCGGGTTCGCATTTCACTTGGACGTAGGTGCAATGTCGTAGGCACGTAGCGAAGAAAGAAGCCCCAGCAGCTCGACACAAAATGCAGGAAGCCAGACAACGGAAACAGGGCTCCCACAAAGAGAGGCCGTGAAGCCAGATTGTATCTATTGCGTCAGGCTCGAGGCATCCGGCGTCATGCCCATCACCAACCAACACAAAAAAAGCCCTCTTCCCGACAAAGGGAAGAGGGCTTTTTTGTTATCACCCGCGATAATGGTAATCGCTACGCGAGTGCTTTCTTTCCATGCTGCGTGAAGCGTGTCACGTGTTGCATCTCTTGATCAAGGAATCGGCAGGTAACCACCATCCACTTCCTTGGTCACAATCGCCACCGCGTTATGAGCGTGCAGGCTTTCCAGGTGGTTCACACGCAACCAAAAATCCTTGTAGCAGGACTGCGGGTCCAGCGCGGTTTTCAGCCGGCGAGCGGCGTCTTCGCAGAACATCAGATTTTGCCCGTTCAACAGAGCAAACTCCTGTTCGTCCACACGCTTCACCGCTGTCTGCACCGGAGTTTTCAGGGCACCTTCGATGGAATCAATCAACGCCGTGATCGGGAAGGCATCCCCTTCGGTGTGATCCAGCAACACGCGCACCTGGGCAATGGAGCGCTGGCTGTGCGGAGTGGCCAGTACGCCCTCTTCGGTGCCCAGCCATTCAAACACTGCGTCTGCATCCACTTTGCCTTCGGCGAAGTCCTTGCGGAACTGCTCCTGAATCAGCTGGCGAGACAACGCCGCCGAGCAGGGGCAAGTAGACGAGTACGGGACTTCCACCGACAGCTCGATACGCATGCCGTCTTCGCACAGGGTACCCTTGATGCTGACTGGATAGCTCTTCCAACCAGAATAGCTGCTCTTCAGCGCGGCACGGCGCATGGAGTATTCAAAGTCGAGCTGCACGAAGCCACGAGTACTGAGACCTTCATGGGTCTGCAGGAAGTTACGCAGCAGTTGCTCGATGGAACCGGCACTGACCGAGTGATCACCAAAGGTTTCTTCCAGCATCAGGAACAGGCGCGACATGTGAATGCCCTTGGCATCCGCATTGGCCAGGTTCACATAGGCCTGAATAGAGGTGCTCACCGGGCGCTCGCCCGCCAGAGTGTCGCTAACGCGGGCTGGCAGGTGGATCTCACTCATGCCGACCCAGTCCAGGGTGGTGTGGATATGGTCCACCATGGAGTTGGACGCCACATCCGGCATCTGTTTGGTGCTACCGGCACCGTTGTCACGAGTCATGGGATTCTCCATAGGGGCACTGGAAACAGCCTGTACACGGCTGCCCAGGGGAACGAAACGGTCATCCGTTCGTCATCGCCCGCTCATACAAGGGGGGCAAGTCTAGCAGAAACTGTCCCGCAAATTGACCATTTACGGGCGCAGGTTTCGCTATGACCGCAACAGAAGGGGGCTATCAGGCGGAAAAGCCCGCGTCTTCGTCGCTTCCGACCAACTCCTGGAAACGGGGCAAGTCGTGAAGGGGGGTAAACATCTCTTCGCTACGAGCATGACTGCGCAGGGTTTCCGAGGTCTGAATCGCCGCCGCCAGATCCGTCAGAGCATTCTCGATTTCACCCAACCCGGACCAAGCGCAGGCACGCTGATAGAGCGCATGAGAGTTTTCTTCATCCACTTCCAGCACTCGGTCACACAGGCTCAGCGCCCAGCGCTGCTCGCCCAGCTCCAGTGCCGCATCCGCTTTCCAGGCCAGCGCTTCCGGGTCATCCGGACGTAATTCCAGTATCCGGTCGTAGAGCTCGATTTTGGCCTGAGCTGTAGGCTCTTTGGTAGCTTTGAGCCACAGACTGTGAATATCGTTGGTCCGCTCAATTTCTTCCTGGTTCTCGGCGATAGACAGGGATTTCCTGCGCAGCTCGCGCTCCAGATCCGCCAAACGAGATTCGTATTCGCTAGTCAGCCGCGCCATTTCCTTTTCCGCATACACCCGCACGTTGTCTTTCAAATCACGGATGGTAGACCACCCCACCAACGCGAGAATCGAGGCGGCACCGGCAATCAGGTAGAAAAAGTAGGTAACGGTGTTGGTGGCGTACCCCATGGCCTTGTCGGCCACCTCAAGCTCCCGGTCGGTAACCAGCAGGTTCATCTGATTGCGGTACTCCATCATGTCCTGGCGCAGAGAACGCAGCTCACCGAGAATCCAGTTTTCCCGGAACTGGGAAATGACCGGCCCTTTTTCGATCTCGCTCTGGGCCTCCACTCTCGGCGCCTGTTCAGGCGAGCCGGGCTCCTGTTCCGCCCAGAGACTGCCGGCCAGCGCCAGCAGCATGCCCAATAGACCGGTACGCAGAATGTGTCTGATCAATGCTTTGCCCTCTCAATCACCTTTTATCTGGGCGTTTTCCGTCAGGAACTCCGCACAGACTGAAACACGCCAGGAAACATTGCCTATGGTCGCATCAAGCCTGCCGGGGTGCCAGCGTTGCAGGCTGTTCCCTTGACAGCCCTGCTCCGATGCAATGTAGTGAATGCCACCCACAAGCAATATCAAGGTAAAGGCATGCGACTTAATCGATTTATTTGCGCCGCTACTTTTGGCTTTCTTGCCGCCACGACCACCACCGTCAACGCCGACACCTGGCGTTTTGGCCTGGAGGAAATTGAAGGCAGTGTTCAGCACAGTTACGCCGAACGTTTCAAAGCGCTGGTGGAAGAAAAAAGTGACGGGGAGATTGACGTTCAGCTGCTCCCCTATGGCAAATGGGGCTCCAGCTATTCCGCGCTGTACGACGCGATTCAGGGCGGCGCCATTCAGCTTGGTTTCGGTTCCGGCGCCCTGGGCGGCACCGTACCGGAAAGCCAGCTGCTCAACTTGAACTACATTATGCCCAGCGATCAATGGGTAACCGCCCAAGGCCTGAACAGCGACACCTTCCTGAAGAGCAAGGCGTGGCAGGACTCGTTCCGCAAGCGCAGCCTGGTGCCGCTGGCGGCATTGCCGGAAGGCTATCAGGTGTGGACCACCAACAAGGCCATCAACACCCCGGATGACATCGAAAATCTGGGCATCCGCGTGATGGACAACAGCCTGTTGCGGGCCACCTACAAGGCCTACGGTGCCTCCCCCACCTCTATTGCCTATGGCGAGCTGTACAGCGCGCTGCAGCAAGGCCAGGCGGAAGGCAACATCCAGCCGGTGTTTGCTCACGAAGAAATGGCGTTCTACGAAGTGCAGGACTACATGATCTTTGCGCAGCAATCCCAGTTCGTGGCCACCCTGATCGGTAACGCCGACTGGTACGATGGCCTGGATGCGGACCAGCAGAAAATGATCAACAGCATCACCAAGACCCTGGTGCGCGAAGGCCATGACATCCAGACCCAGTACAACGAAGAGCGGCTGGAAACCATTAAGGAAAAGAGCGACATCAATATTGTTGAGCTGACCGAGGCACAGCGCGACGCCTTCCGCAAAAAGGCCAAGCCGGTACGTCAGATCTACATCGATGAAGTCGGTGCACGCGGTGAGCAATCACTCAACGCCCTGCTCTCAGCCTTCGACAAGGCCGCCAAAGGGGAATAACGTCCCTCGCTAGCGGAGCACAAAAAAGCCCGGCCATTTGGCCGGGCTTTTTTGTGTGTCCAGCTGCGGCTGCGACACGATTAACGCACTCTGCAAAACTCTACCAACTGCCCCTACTCTTTTCCCGATTACGTCGAGCTAAAATCGGCTCACTCCTGACCCGGATCACCCTCCCAGCGACGGCAACCACAGTGACAACTGCGGAAACAGAATCAGCACGAAAGTGGCGATCAGCAGCATGAAGATAAACGGCGGCGTGCCCCGAATCACATCCAGATAAGGACGGCGGAACACCGCGATGGCGGTGAAAATATCACAGCCAAATGGCGGTGTCGCGGAGCCAATGGCGGCCTGCAAGGTAACAATCACGCCCACGTGAATCGGATCCAAATTAGCGGATTCGATCAGCGGCTTAAAGATTGGCACCAAGATCAGGATCACCACAATGGGATCCACGAACATGCAGCCAATAAAGAAAGCCACGGCGATCAACGCCAGGGCAGCCACCTGATTCTGGCCAATGGCATCCATGGCCGGGCCAAGCAGTTTTTCAGGAATACCCGCCGTACCCAGGGTGTGGGAAAACGCCGCACCAATGGCCACCAGAATAAACACCACAGCGGTGATCATCCCGGAAGACAACGCCAGGCTACCCAGATCCTTCACGCTGACCTTGCGGAAAATCACCACTTCCAGCAGCAATGCATACGCCACCGCAATGGCCGATGCCTCCACCGCACTGAACAACCCGCCATAAATGCCACCGACCACCAGAATCGGGAAACCCAATGGCAATATAGCGCCTCGCATGGCCTTGAACCGCTCTCCCCAAGAGGCTCGCTCTTCTGGCTCAATGCCTTTGAGCCCGGCGCCAATCCAGCAATAAACCGAAAACATCAGCAACACCAACAGGCCGGGGATAATACCCGCCAGAAACAGGTCACCGATGGAGGCTTTCATCACCACGCCATAGACGATAAAGCCAATACTGGGAGGTATCAGTAGCGCGATATCACTGGCATTGATAATCAGCGCCAATGCAAAGCTGTCGGAATACCCCTTGGCCAGCAAGCGAGGGCGCATGGGCCCGCCCATGGCCACCACCGTGGCCTGGGTAGAACCCGACACCGCGCCAAACACCGCGCACGACATGGCAGTGGTAATGGGCAAACCGCCCCGCAGATGCCGAGTAAAGGCATCCACCACATCCAACAACCGATTGGCAGTATGGCCCTTGGTAAGAATGTCCGCCGCGAAGATAAACATGGGCACCGCCGCCAGCACCCAACTACCCACCCCATTGACCATCCAGGTGATCGCCTGGTCAGGGCCGAAGAAGGTTAGCCCGGTAAACATCATGAACAATGTCCCCACCGCCAGCGGCACCATCATGGGGTACCCCAACATGAGCAACACCAGCATGATCACAGCCAGAATGATTAACACAGCGACAACCCCCTCATTCAGCAGCACTCACAGCAAAAAACCGGCTACGCATCAGCGCTGGCCATCCTGATCATCCGCAGCCGCCGCTTCCAGCGGCACCGCTTCATAGCTTTCTTCTTCGTTAAACGACCGCCAGACACCCGGCGATACCGCATTGCGGGTAAAGGTCAGCAGGTACTGGATACCCGCCATACTGAACCCCGCCGGCAGAGACAGATAGACCAACCACATGGGCACCTGCAGTGACGCACTCACCCGGCCGCGCTCCTGAATATCAAACACGTACTGACCAGACTTCCAGGCAAAATAAAACATCAACACCGCCGTCCCCAGGCAGATCAGCATCTGCAGCCCCTTGCGGGCCTTGCCATTGAGCTGCTCATAGATGGCGGACATGCGGATGTGGCGAGCATGGCGAGCCGCGTAGCCCAGCCCCACGAAGGTCAGCACCACAATCAGCATTTTCACCACCTCGTAGGTGCCGGGAATGCCTTCATCAAACAGGGTCTGCCCAACCACATGGCCACTCATCAACAGGGCCATGGCCAGTATGCAGCCACCGATAATGACGCGCTCAATCACACCCAAGGTGCGGTCCAGCCAGGAAAGTGCGAGAAGGAAGGAATCAATCATCATGGCAACGCCTATAAACACGACGACGAAAAACAGGCCCCGGTTCCGGGAACTTGAGAAGTCCTTTGTGACACAAAACATGTGTGATTGTCGAAACCGCGCGCCTTCCTCCGAGGCGGGCCGTAAAGCCCCGTACAGCAAGGAATGCAGACTACAGAGCCGGTCACGACACCGTCACTCTCCGGCATTTATTTTGACATCTAAATGTTTTATCTCTAAGATAGCCTACCACTTATCGCAAGGGATTACTCGCCATTGCCCTGTTTTGATGGAGATTGAAGTCTTTACATCTCAAAGGTGATTGCAGACAACTATGTCTAATTTCGGTCACATTACTTTGTTATCAAGAGAATTTACGGCAATGGCCAGACACGAAGACGTGCTAATCGCATTACGACAAATTATTCGCGCCACGGACCTTTACTCACGAAAATTGAGTAAGGTTTCCGGCCTCACATCGCCCCAGCTTCTGATCATGCAGGCGATTGCGGCGCACGGTGAGATGACCATGGGGGACCTGGCCAACGAGGTATCGCTGAGCCAAGCCACCGTCACCACCATTCTCGATCGTCTGGAAAAGCGGGAGCTACTGGGCCGCAAGCGTGGCGAGCAGGATAAACGCCGTGTTTATGCCCACCTGACTTCCGCCGGCTTGGACATCATCGAGAAGGCCCCCACCCCGCTCCAGGACGAATTCATCGAACGCTTTGACCGCCTCGAAGATTGGGAGCAATCTTTAATCCTTAGCTCCCTGCAGCGGGTTGCAGCAATGATGAATGCCGGCGACATCGACGCCTCGCCGGTACTGGACCTGGGTGCCATTGATCGCGCGCAACCGGCAGTAGAAATGAACAGCCGCCGGGACGCTCACTCTTTCTCCAAAACGGACCATAAGTGAAACCATGTCAGCAGACGATGCGAAGAAAACGGACTCATCCACCGGCAAATCGGATGACATCACCTTCCGTAAACCCGAAAGCCAGGACGGCAGCCGGGTTCACAAACTGATCAGCGAGTGTAAGCCGTTGGACGAGAACTCCGTCTACTGCAACTTGCTGCAATGCACTCACTTTGCCGACACCTCCGTGGCAGCAGAGATGGACGGCGACCTGGTCGGCTTTATTTCCGGCTACATTCCGCCCAAGCAGCAAAATGTGCTGTTTGTCTGGCAGGTGGCAGTGCACGAAAAAGCCCGGGGCAAGGGTCTGGCCAAGCGCATGCTAGCCGAACTGATTGAGCGCGAAGAAAGCGCCGATGTTCAGTTTATCGAGACCACCATTACCCCGGACAACGAAGCCTCTTGGGGCATGTTCCGCAGCTTCGCCTACCAGCGCAGCATGCCTACGGAAGAATTTATTCTGTTCGATTCGCGCATTCACTTTGCCGGCGAACATAACGACGAATACCTGCTGCGTATCGGCCCGTTCAATCGCGACGACGCGTAAACGCAGCCCGAACCAGCAACCCTAATTCAAGCGAGGACCAGGAATCATGAGTACAGAAACCATGGATACAGACATTTTTGAAAGCCACGAATCGGAAGTCATGAGCTATGCACGTAGCTTTCCGGTGGTATTCGATCAGGCCAAAGGCAGCTACCTGTACGACGAAAACGGCAAGGAGTACATCGACTTCCTGGCCGGCGCAGGCACCCTGAACTACGGCCACAACAACCCGGTCCTGAAAGAAAAGCTGCTGGAATACATCCAGCGTGACGGCATTGTTCACGGCCTGGACATGCACACCGCCGCCAAGCGTGAATTCATGGACGCCTTCTATGAAGCCATCCTGAAGCCCCGCGATATGGACCACGTGATGCAGTTCACTGGCCCCACCGGCACCAACGCGGTAGAAGCGGCGCTGAAAATTGCCCGTAATATCAAAGGCCGCGAGAACATCATCAGCTTCACCAACGGTTTCCACGGCGTAAGCCTGGGCGCCTTGGCCGCCACCGGTAACAGCCACCACCGTGGCGTCGCTGGCGTTACCATGGGCGGTGTTACTCCCATGCCGTACGACGGCTACCTGGGCGATGCCTTCGACACCACCGAGTACCTGGACAAGGTGCTGGGCGACTCCTCCAGCGGCGTCGATCACCCGGCAGCGGTTATCGTTGAAACCGTGCAGGGCGAAGGCGGCATCAACGCAGCCAGCTTCGACTGGTTGCGCAACCTGGAAAAAGTGTGCCGCAAACACGACATGCTGCTGATTCTGGATGACATCCAGGCCGGCTGTGGCCGTACCGGTTCCTTCTTCAGCTTTGATGACATCGGCATCAGCCCTGACATCATCACCCTGTCCAAGTCTCTGAGCGGCTATGGCCTGCCTTTCGCCATGGTACTGATGAAGCCGGAACTGGATCTGTGGAAACCCGGTGAGCACAACGGCACCTTCCGTGGCCACAACCTGGCGTTCGTAACCGCTGCCGCCGCGCTGAACCACTTCTGGCGCGATGACAAATTCGCCAAAGAAATCCAGAAGAAAGCGGACATCATTACCGATCACTTCCGCGCCATCGCTGCCAGTTACGATGATCACTGGTTCTACCTAAACGGCCGCGGCATGATGCAGGGCCTGGTAGCCCGCGATGGCGAAGTCGCTGGCGAGATCACCAAGGCCTGCTTCAAGCGCCAGCTGGTCATCGAAACTTCCGGTGCCGATGACCAAGTGATCAAAACTCTGTGCCCGCTGACCATCAGCGAAGAAGATCTGGTACGCGCGCTTGAGATCGTCAAGGAAAGCGTGGACGAAGTGATGACCGACCGCATCAAGCGCGGCGAAGCACACGCCGTCTCCAGCATCACTGCCTAAACGGCTGTTTGCGCTCCCTCTCTTCCTTTTTCGGGAGAGTAAGGGAGCGCTATCTTCTCCCCCCCCGATTTTTTAGCTCAGGAGTTATCCATGATCGTTCGCACTCTGGCTGAAGCCGAGAAGTCTGACCGCTGTGTTAAAGCCGAAAACGGCAACTGGCAGTCTGTTCGCCTGTCTCTGAAAGAAGACAAGATGGGGCACTCATTCAACATCACCACCATCTTCAAAGGCACCAAGACCCATATCAAATACGCCAACCACTGGGAATCCGTGTACGTGATCTCCGGTAGCGGCAAGATCGAAACCCTGGCCGACGGCAAGGTGTACGATCTGACCCCAGGCACCATCTACCTGCTCGACGAGCACGATGAGCACAACCTGTATGGCGGCGAGAACGAAGACATGGTCGTGGCCTGTGCCTTCACTCCGCCTCTGAGCGGCAAAGAAGTGCACGATAAGGACGGCGTATACCCGGCGGATGTGGATTGATTCAAGAGACGCCTCATGCAGCACGCAACACGCTGCACGCTGCACGCCTAAAGAAAAAGGACGCTTCGGCGTCCTTTTTTATGCCGCTTCGCGGCCGCAACATCCACCATGCTTCAGGCCACACGCCAAACCCGCAATCAAAAGGAGCGCCGAAGCGCCCCTTGCTTTCCGTGTGGTATGCAGCGCTTCTTATTCAGAACGCATACTTGGCGGTGAACTGCACGCGCTTCAGGTTACCGTCATCGCCATTCTCGATTTCTCGATCGCCATAGATCAGTTCGCCACCAAGCGAGAGCGGTTTGGCCACCTGCCAGATCAGGTTGGCGTGGGCGCTTTGCACCCGCTTGCTGGTGGTAACCGCTACGGTGTCCGGGTTATCCGCTTCGCTCACCGAGACCGCAAAGTTAGAACGCCAGCGATCACTCCAATGATGACGCAGCGCCAGCACCCCGCTCCACTGATCAATCAACTCGATACTGCCATCAGCCTCAATCTGTCCTGACCGAAACGCATTGAGTGTGGTGTAGCGACCGAGCGCATTACCATAGTTCGCCTGGAAACGAATATCGTCCATGGCGCCCAGCATCATGCGGCCCGCCAACGATAGGCCGTAGCCATACTCGCTTTCATCCTGATCCACACCACCGATGGTATCCTGGTAGGCCAACTCACGCCCCATGGCTGAGAGACTGACATTGCCCCAGTCACCGGAAAAGTTATACCTCGCCACCAGATCGGGCATGGCATTGTCGTCATAGGGATTTTGCGCACCGCCGTAGAGTGTGGTCGAGGGGTTCTCAACCGCTAGCATCAGGCCACCACTGGTATAGCGAATCTGCGGCTGGCGTTCAAAAACCGTGCCTGCTGAACCGACAAAATCCAGTGTTTCCGGCAACGCGCTCACATTGAAAAAAGTAGACCAAGTCTGCCCGAACAACCACTTGTCCCACGTCAGAAAAGCATGACGGATGCGCGGCGCGTAACTGTTACTGATGCGCTCATTACCAATATCATTGGTCTGAAAATCAATTTCTATGTGTCCTCTCACCATCCCTGCAGAGGTCATGGTTTCACTCTTGAGCCAGAAACGGCTTTGCTTGGCGATAAAGTCCAACTCTTCCGAGCTTGTCTCTCCCCCAACGGGAATCGTGGACGGCACCATGAAATCCCGCCCAATGGAACCTGCTGCGAGGTCACCGTCACTGTATTTACTCATCATGGTATCGGCTTTGATAAAACCGCCGAAATCAATCTGGGTATTACCGCTTTTCACCCCATCCATGCGTTCTTCAAGCACAATAATGCGTTCCTCAAGCGTGGTATCTGCGCCGGCAATGCCTGCCTGCGCCAACACCAAGGCGCCGCATAGGTACGTGGCTTTTCTTGCTGTCATGGCCCTGTCCTCTTTTTGTCATCAACACGAAAGTGACTCCGATTGACAGCTTGCTGAGCGCACTTCGAACACACTATTAGCCATAGGTCGAAGGTGATTAAACGCCAGAGGCCCGACACAAAATGCCTGACAAGGAAAACGTGAGTGGCAACAAGGTTTCTGCCTACTCAATACCATGAGGGAAACGAAGATTGCATCGTGAACACAACACGCCCCGCCAACCTCTTCGCGATGCAAGCATCGCTTCCCACAGATACCAGATAAACCTGGAATCGAGCCTTGGCGGTTTGCCTTTTTACCTGAAGCGTGCCACCTGTTGCGTTATTAAGACCAAAGTCTAATTCAACCCCGCTCCCGGGTTTTGCACACTCTTGGCATTCATTTCTGCTCCACTTTTCTTGTGAGCACTTTTTCGAGTGAGGGAAGTCCCATGGAAACGGGCCTGCGCATGCCGGTTAAAGAGGCATTGAAAGACCGCTGCTGGATCGACGGCAATGACTACCATGCGCTGTATCAACATAGCCTGAGCGACAGCGTCGGCTTCTGGCGCCGCCAGGCACAACGCCTCGACTGGCACCACTTCCCTCAGCAGATTCGCGACACCAATTTCAGCCCCGACGACCTGCACATTCGCTGGTTTCATGACGGTGAGCTGAATGCCGCAGAAAACTGTATTGACCGCCACCTGGCCACCAACGGCGACGGCATTGCGCTACTGTGGGAGCCTGATTCGCCGGAGCAGGAGCGCCGGCAGATCACCTACCAGCAGTTACACCAGCAAGTCGGCAAGCTCGCCAACGCACTCAAACATCAAGGCATTGGCAAAGGCGATCGGGTAATGATTTACATGCCCATGATCCCCGAAGCGGTGTTCGCCATGCTTGCCTGCGCCCGTATTGGTGCCATTCATTCTGTCGTGTTCGCCGGCTTTTCACCGGACGCACTGGCGGGCCGCATCGCGGATTGCAGTGCCAAAATGGTGATCACCGCAGACGGCGGGCGTCGCGGTGGCAAGATCGTACCGTTGAAAGACAACGTGGATGCGGCACTGGAGCAGGCCGGTACGGATAGCGTCGACAAGGTGCTGGTGGTCAACCATGTGGGCTGTGACAGCCAATGGTTTGCGCAACGCGATTTGGATTTTCATGAGCAGCTGGCACGCAGTGACGGCGAATGCCCGGCAGAACCCATGAATGCAGAAGACCCGCTATTCATCCTCTATACGTCCGGCTCCACCGGCCAGCCAAAAGGCGTGCTGCACACCACCGGTGGCTACATGGTCTATGCCTCACTGACCCACCAGCTGGCCTTCGATTACCACCCGGGGCAGGTGTACTGGTGCACCGCCGATGTGGGCTGGATTACCGGCCACACCTATCTGGTCTATGGTCCACTGGCTAACGGCGCCACCTGTGTCATGTTCGAAGGAGTGCCCAACTACCCAGATGATCAACGTGTCGGCGACATTATTGACCGCTACAACATCGATATCCTTTATACCGCTCCCACCGCCATCCGTGCGCTGATGGCAGGCGGCGAGCATTGCTGTGCCAACAGCCGCCGCGACAGCCTGCGCATCCTGGCCACTGCCGGGGAGCCCATCAACCCGGCCGCCTGGCAATGGTTCCACGACCAACTCGGCAACAGCAAAGCCGCCGTGGTGGACACTTGGTGGCAGACAGAAACCGGCGGCATCATGATCTGCCCTCTGCCCGGCGCCATTGAAGCCAAACCCGGCGCCGCCACGCTGCCCTTCTTTGGTGTCCAGCCGGCATTGGTGGATAACGACGGTAACCTGTTGCACGGCACGGCGGAAGGCAACCTGGTCATCGCCGACAGCTGGCCCGGCCAGGCCCGCACCCTGTGGGGCGACCACGAACGGTTTGTTCAAACCTATTTCACCAGCTTCCCCGGTTATTACTGCACTGGCGACGGGGCCCGTCGTGACGCCGACGACGACTACTGGATTACCGGCCGCGTGGACGACGTGATCAATGTGTCCGGCCACCGCATGGGCACCGCCGAAGTGGAAAGCGCACTGGTCTCCCACCCCCAGGTATGTGAAGCCGCCGTGGTGGGCTACCCGCACGCGATCAAGGGGCAAGGCATTTATGTGTATGTGACACTGAACGACGGCGAACACACCAGTAACGCCCTGCACGACGAATTACGTCAATGGGTACGCCGGGAAATCGGCCCCATTGCCACCCCGGATCTGATTCACTTCACCCACGGGTTGCCCAAAACCCGGTCAGGCAAAATCATGCGCCGCATTCTGCGCAAGGTGGCCGCCAACGAACACGACAGCCTGGGCGACATTTCCACATTGGCTGACCCGGCAGTGGTCGCTAACCTGGTCGAAACCCGGCTCAACCGTTGATACAGACGCCGCTTGAAACCGCATACGCTGATGAAACATGGATGTTTTCTGTGTTTCCTTTCCATTTGCTGCCCTCCCCGGGCAGCATCTTTTTTTTATTTCCCTCTTTTTTTGGGCTCTTTGCATGCAACATGCTTAAATCAGAGTCATGACAACCATACTGATTGCCGATGATCACCCCCTGTTCCGTGCGGCCCTGATACAGGCCGTAGAGGCCAGCTTTGCCGGTGCCACCATCCATGAAGCCGACTCACTCGCCACCCTGGAAATGCTCGGCCAGCAAGCAATCCCCTTTGATGTCATTCTTCTGGATCTACACATGCCCGGCACCCACGGTTTTTCCGGTCTGGTGTATCTGCGTGAGCAATACCGGAAAGTGCCGGTGGTGGTGATTTCAGCCACGGAAGACGTGGATGTGATCCAGCGCGCCATTCATTTTGGCGCCGACGGCTTTATACCCAAATCGGCACCGGTGGACACCATGACCGATGCCATGCGCAAGATCATGGACGGCGAACGCTGGCTACCGGAAAAGGCCCGCCGGGCCATGCCGCCAACCCTGCCTGACCACTCCGCCATGAGTGAGCGCATCACCAGCCTCACCCCACAGCAATTTCGGGTAATGGGGATGCTGATGGAAGGAATGCAGAACAAGGTGATTGCTTACGAGCTGGACGTATCGGAAGCCACCGTCAAAGCCCACATGACCGCCATTTTTCGCAAGCTGGGTGTCCGCAATCGCACCCAGGCGGTACTGGCCCTCAAAGACCTCGCCATTGAGCCACCCGGGCTGGACTAACCCACACTGTGCAAAATGCTCGACCAGACGCCTGACGTAAAAACCACATAGCCTGACCGGCTGTCGCTATTGCTGCACCTTTTTGAAGAATGTCCAAGGCCGATATTCAGGGAATAATCGGGTGATTCGTTTTACGAAGAAAGCACAAAAGCCACGATTTGAGGTCTTGAATGCAAGCGCCCTTCGTCGGGCATCCGGCGTCCAGCGGTTGCCAGAGCGAAACAAAGAGACAACGTCTGAAATCGGCTCATCACTCAATTTCGCGATCAATCTTACAGAAGCCCTTCCAGCGTTCGTTGCAATATGGCTTCGGAAATCGGTTTTTGCAGAAAGCCTACACCTTGCTCTTCTGCTCTGGCGCGCACTTCCGGGCGTCGGTCTGCGGTCATCAGCACGGCGGGGATAACGTCGTCCCAGCAATGATCCAGCGCAGCAATCACGTCAAACCCGTCTTCATGGTCCAGCTGAAAGTCCACCAGCAACACATCCGGCACCCAGCTTTGTGCCGCTTTTTCCTGAGCTTCCTGCAGGCCGCTGGCAGCCACCACCTCGCAACCCAAAGTTTGCAGCGCAGCTACCAGACTCGCCAGTAATGCCGGATCATTGTCCACGCAAAAGACCCGTGTGCCCCGAACATCCCGCCGATCCCGCAAGGGTTCGTCCTGTAGCAATGGCGGCACGTCCCCTGCCGATAACGGCAACGTGACACTGAATACCGTGCCTTTGTCTGGCCAGGAACGCACAGTCAACGCATGCCCCAACAAACGGCAAATCCGGTCGGCGATGGCCAGCCCCAAACCCAGCCCTTTCACCTGACGATTATTGAGCTGAGGTAAACGCTGAAATTCACGAAAAATCTGCTCATGCTGATCATCCGGAATACCGGGCCCGGTATCCCACACATCAATGCGTACGGCATTGTGCAGCCGGCGCGCACCGAACAGGATGCGGCCGGAGTTCGTATACCTAACCGCATTGGACAGCAGGTTTTGCAGCACCCGGCGCAATAACACTTCGTCACTGTCCACCACCGCACTGCAAGGTACTTCTCGAAACGTCAGCCCCTGTGTCTTGGCCAGAGCAGAAAACTCCTGACCCAGCGTTGCCATCAACGACGACAAGCGCAAGGGATGAATATGCGTCGTCATGGTGCCGGTATCCAGCTTGCTGATTTCCAGCAACGCAGAAATAATTTGTTCGGCCGCTTGCAAGGAACTGTCGATATGCCCGAGCACCTGAACCTCATGGTCGAACCGGCCATCTTGCTGGTTTCGTAGCTGCTGTCGCAGCGATGAAGCAAACAGTTGCGCAGCATTCATGGGCTGCATCAGATCATGACCTGCGGCGGCCAGAAACCGGGTTTTCCCTTCATTGGCCTGCGCCAGCTTGGCATTCAGCTCCGACAGTTTCCGGGTACGCTCCGAGACCATCTGTTCCAAATTTTCATTAATCTGGCGTAATGCTTTCTCATCGTTTTTACGCTCAGTGATGTCCATGTAGGTGCTGACAAAGCCGCCCCCAACCATGGGGGTACCACGCACTTCCACCACAATGCCGTTGGGCAACTCCCGCTCAAACTGGTGCGCATAGCCTTCGCGCAGCAATTGCACTCGCCGGGCCACGTTTTCTTCCAGGTTCTCGCCGTCGTAATAGCCCCGCTCAGCGTTATACCGGTACACATCGGCAATGGAACGCCCCAAACGAATCAGCCCGTCCGGATAATCGAACAGTTTCACGTAGGCCTGATTCCAGGCCACCACCTGCATGTTCCTGTCCACCACACAGATGCCCTGGCTAATGGTTTCAATGGTGGTGCGCAATAGCTGATGATTGAACTGAATCAGCTCGGAGGCTTCATCCATCATTCGCACCACATCATCGTGACGGCCGTTCTGCTTGCGCAGCAACGAGCTCATCACAATACGTGCGGTTGAGGCCCCCATGGTGCCCGCCAGCAACCGCTCCACGTAGCGCACCAGGTGCAAGGGCGCAGGCAGCTCTAACTCTTCAGACACCCCTCGCCGGCGCATGTAATCAAAGAACAAGGGCTCAGCCCGTGGATGCCCCAGCCCGCGCTTGCAGACTTCCAGCAATTCGATGGTAGTAATGGAGGGATGGCCCATACCTTCGCGCCACCAGTCCGTGGGCATATCCACAAAACGAGCCGCCTGAGCTTCGTCCAAGGCATCATGGTTGGCACGGCGTGAGTAGTAGATAAAGGCCGCCAGGTTAACGGAAACCGACCAGAACACACCGTGGGTCAGAGGCTCCAGCCCCTCGATACCGAACATCGCATGGGGGCGCAATAACCCCAGGCCGAACAGGCCCTGCGTATTGAGCACATTCACCCACTCCATGGGCAAAATAACCGGCGCCAGCAGGCAGTAAAACCACACCACAAACCCCAGCGCCAGGCCGATAAACGCGCCCTGCTTATGGCCATTTCGCCAGTACAGCGCACCGATCAGTGAAGGCGCAAACTGAGCCACCGCTGCAAACGACAACAGGCCGATACTGGCAAGGCCATCGAACCGGTCAATCAGCGTATGAAATGCAAACGCCAACCCCAGCAGCACCAGGATGCTGGCCCGGCGAAGAAAGCGCAGTTGGGTGCTGAGATCGGACAGCTGATCCTTTTCATTAAGACGCGACTGCAACCACATCGGTAGCAGCACTTCATTGGTCAACATGATCGCCAACGCCATGGTGGAGACGATCACCATACCGGTGGCCGCTGCGATACCGCCGATAAACGACAACATCAGCATGCCATAGTTACCTTGAGCCATAGGCAACGACAGCATGTAGGTATCCGCATGACCAATCAGGTAGGGCTGGGTAAGCATCCCGGCAACCACGATAGGCAACACAAAAATGGCAAAAAGGGCCAAATACAAAGGAAACAACCAACGCGTAGTACGCAAATGACTGATGTCATTATTTTCCACCACTCCGGCATGAAACTGCCGGGGCAGGCAGAGAATGGCCACCATGGAAAGCAATAACGAAGTGACAAAACTTTGTGAAAACAGGGTCGGCTCGAAACTCTGCATCACGTCGCTGCGCTCACTCAGCTGCTGCCACAAATCCATAGGGCCATCGAAAATGGCATACAGGCAGTACAGCCCCAAAGCCACAAATGCGACAACCTTGATGAAAGATTCAAAACTCACCGCCAGCATCAAACCGGACTGGTGCTCGGTGGTATCAATATGCCGGGTACCGAACAACAAGGTAAAGATCGCCATCAAGGCGGCCACCACCAGCGCCGTATCCACCTGGCCGGGCGCAGAATCCTTGAGTACATAATCAAATGAGAGGGTAACGGCTTTTAACTGCAAGGCGATGTAGGGCAGCACCCCAACAATCGCCACCAACGTCACCAGTACCGCAAGGCGTCGGGATTTTCCGTAACGAGCGGCCAAGAAATCGGCAATGGAAGTAATGTGCTGCTGCTGGGCCACTGAAACCATCTTGTAGATCAAAGAGCCGCCCAGTAACACGGTAATGATGGGCCCCAGATAAATAGGTAGATAGTTCCAGCCGTTCTGGGCCGCTTCGCCCACCGCACCGTAAAAGGTCCAGGAGGTGCAATAAACGCCCAGCCCCAAGCTATACACCCAGGCATTGTGGAATGTTTTACGCCCCTTTCTGGCGGCTCGGTCGCCCCACCAGGCGATAACGAACAACACCAGCACATAGGCCAGCGCCAGCGCGCCCAATTGCCACAGTGAAAACACCGCCTCTCCCCGTTGGTTAAAGAAGCCCTTCGCAATCAGATGTCGTTTATCGTGTTTCCACCTGTTGCGTGGAGCGTGCTGCGTCTCCTATCGAGCTTATAGCAGCGCCTGGGCAAAGCGTAGCACCACCGCCACCAGCAACAGGGCAATACCGCCACGCTGCAGCTTGAATTCCACGGTATTAAGCGCCATGGCCCGGCGCCAGAACATCACCAGACCCTGACCATCGCCGGTGCGGCGCCAGTAGCGCAGATAGGCATATAACACCAGGCAGAGGCCCACGATCAGCGTTATTTTTTCCGCATAGAACATCAGCATGGCTTTCCTCTTTTCCTCAACCGAAGGTGGGTTTCTGCAACTGCAGGTACATCAACGCACTGGTGACCGCATCTCCTCGGGCGGTGTGCCGCCCCAGCACCGGCACTTGCAAGGCGCCGGCCATGGCATCAAAGCGCAGGTCCGGGGTCAGATCCGGCTGCCAGTAGCGCATTTTTTTCTGATACAGCGCGGATAATTCGATGGTGCCGTTGGGCAAATCAAAGCCCATCAACGGGCGCAGATAACGATTGATCATGGCCACATCGAAGGCCACACACCAGCCCACCAACGGGCGATTACCAATGAATGTCAGCAGCGAGTCCAGCGCATCGCGAACACTTTCACCGCCTTCCAGATCCACCGGTCGTAAGCGGTGAATCCGGATTGAGTCCTCATCCAGGCTGTCCGGGGGAGCCAGCTTTACATCCAGGCTCTGGCTGCTCAGCACCCGCCCGCCCTTCACCACCACTGCGGCAATAGACACCAGTTCGGCAGTGCGACAATCCAGGCCCGTGGTCTCACAATCAATCGCCACCACCTGATCCCCGTCGTAGGGAGCAAACAGATGCGCATAGGGTCCCTGCCCATGGCAATAGCGATCGCTGAACCGGCGCCATTGTGCCCTGGGCCACTGCGGCAACATGTTTTTCCACCACGACTCACTGTTCATGCTCAATATTCCAGATGGAAGCGGCGCGACAAACGTTGCTTGAAATCGCTGACCAGATGCAGCGCATCGCGCAACAGATCTCTCTCCAGCGAAGACAACTGTTGCACCACAATATGGTTGTTCTCCACCGTATCGTCTTCGCCGTGCAATTTAGCCAGTTGCCGGGCAAGCCGCAGCTCACTGAACAACTCCATGGCTTCGCCAAGGTCTTCGGCAAAACCGGGCTCCATGGCACCGGCGGCCACCAGCTTGTCCAACCGGGCCAGCGTAGAGGTTTCACGAATCCGGCACTGTAGCGCCATGGCTCGCACACCATGAATTAATGGGAACAGGGCACCCTTTTTGATATCGATACCATGCTGGGGCTTCTTCAGCGAGCCGAACAGATTCAGCGGCGTGGAGTACTGCAAGACCGGGCGGGCAAAATGCGCCATTAACAACTGATCATCACTGCAGCGGGAAAATAGGGTATCGCGTACCGCTTCCAATAACCCTGGATCACCGGCCACCGTGTGAGCATCGGTGAGAATAGTCAGATTCAACAAGCCTTTTCCACCCGGATCGCCGGCCCAGTCATGAACGCGCTGCTGCCATCGCGATACCGGGCCGGTCCACTGCGGGTTGGAGACCATCACATTGCCAGGACAGGGCGGATACCCCAGTGAAAACAGTGTGTGGGTAAAACGCTGCATGTCCCGTTCACTTCCTGACCACTGCTGGTGCTCACCTAGAATCAGACCATTATCCTGATCCGTTTTCAGTATCTGCTCACCGCGCCCTTCACTGCCCATGACTATCAGGCCAGCCCGCTGCTGATCGACGGGCACCACCATTTCATAAGCCTTGCTCATCAAGCGGCCATTAAGAGCGGCCAACAAGTCCATGGCGAACCGCATTTTCACCCCTTGGGCCATCAGGGTATCCACCAGATCTGGCAAACGAGCGCTGGCCAGTTGCAAGGCCTCAAGCGTGTCCGCTTTTTCAATTTCCAGCCCTACCACATAGGAGCGACTGGAAAAGAAGCTGAGCACATCGGTGAGCTCTACTACGCCCACAGCAACCCCCTTTTCCATGATCACTACCCGCGCCACCTTGTGTCGGGTCATCCGGGTCAAGGCGGCGAACAGGTAATCCCCTGGGCAGGCAGTGACCAGCTCGGTTTCCGCCACCTCAGCCAAGCAGGCATCCGGCGATTGATTGCCCATCACCAAAGCAGTCAGTAGATCGGTTTTGGTGACAATGGCGTAATGCTGCTTAAGGCCAATCAACACACTGTCCACACCGTGCTGTTTTAAGGCAGCCACGGCATCCCGCACAGTAGCCTGCGCCGGCATGATCAACGGATCACGCATGCATTCATCCACGCGTGCCAACATAAATCCGGCCAGGGTAACGCCCCCTTCTCGCCGCTCCGCTAACCGCTGATTTTTCTCCGCCAGGCGCTGACTGAAATAACGGCCAAATTCGGCCTCGCTTGCGCAAAGCTCACGAAACAGCCCTGCAGGAATCAGGTAACACAAAGTCTGCTGCTCGGCACGAAACCGGTAACGACTTTGTCCGTTCAGCACACTAATCGCTCCAAACAAATCACCGGCGGCATACACTCCCACCTGGCGGCGGCTGTCCGGCGCATTCATGTCCAACTCTGCCACACTGCCCTTGTGCACAAGAAAGACAGAGTCACTGGTACTCGCCGCATCGAGAATGATGTCATTTGGCTCGTAATAGGCCAGATCCGTTCCTTCCTGCAAACGGCGACGACCGGCTTCGCCAAGCTGGCTGAACGGGTATTGATTCAATTCCTGCTCAATCATGACAGAAGACCGGTTAGTTCAAAGTTGAAAGCTTAGAAGCGAGTGACTAACGAGGCAGGGGCAAACATTCTCTGCCTGCGCATTGGGTTTTCCATGAAGCGCGGAAAACAGGCCAACCAACAGACGCCTACCTATCCCTCGTTTAAACTTTCAACTTTAAACTCTCCTCTTTTGTTCCAGAAAGCACAAAGCCGGTGCGGAATGACGACTTCCGCACCGGCTTTTATCACCTCCCGTTTTTAGTGTGCGGAGGCTTCACCGGCACCTCGCGGAATACGAATATCTTCCACAATATGCTGGATATGCTCCGGAGGCGGCGCGGTGAATCGGGATACCGTGAAGGCCACCACGAAGTTAAGCACCATGCCCAAAGTACCGATACCTTCAGGGGACACGCCCAGCCACCAGTGTTCCGCGTTGTTCAGCTCTGGCGAGACGAACTTGAAGAACACAATGTAGCTGAAGGTAAAGATCAAGCCGACCAGCATGCCCGCAATGGCCCCTTCCTTATTCATGCGCTTGTAGAAAATGCCCATGAGGATCACTGGGAAGAAGCTGGCGGCGGCAAGACCGAAGGCAAAGGCCACCACTTGCGCTACAAATCCGGGCGGATTAATCCCGAAGTAACCAGCAATGACGATCGCCACCACGGCAGCCCCCCGAGCAGCCAACAGCTCCTGTTTCTCACTAATATCCGGCATCAGGGTCTTCTTCAACAAATCATGAGAGATGGCACTGGATATCACCAACAACAGCCCCGCTGCCGTGGACAATGCCGCAGCCACACCGCCGGCCGCCACCAACGCAATCACCCACCCAGGCAAGTTGCCGATTTCCGGGTTAGCCAGCACGATAATGTCGCGATCGATATACACTTCAGAGGAGTTATCCGTAGGGGCATTGGTCAATACACGCTCCCCGTAGCTGCCTTTGGTTTCTTCACGGCTGCCGGCATAGGTCGGCTTGCCTTCGAAGGGTGCTCCGGCGCGCATCTGCACAGCACCGTCACCATTCTTGTCCACCCAACCGATCAACCCGGAGTTTTCCCAGTTATAGAACCATTCCGGTAGTTCGGTGTATTGGGTTTCGTTCACGGTGTCGATCAGGTTGAGCCGAGCGAACGCGCCCACCGCCGGTGCAGAGGTGTACAGCAAGGCGATAAAAAACAACGCCCAACCAGCACTGATACGGGCATCTTTTACACGTGGCACGGTAAAGAAACGCACGATCACGTGGGGCAAACCGGCGGTACCGCACATTAGTGCCGCCGCGATAAAGAACACATCGATGGTGGATTTGGACCCTTCGGTATATTCCGTAAAACCAAGATCGGTCACCACCTGGTCCAGCTTGTGCAGCAAATAGACACCACTATCCCCCCCGGCAGCATCCAGAACCGTGCCGCCGAAACCAGTCTGCGGCAAAACGTGGCCGGTCATCATGATGGACAGAAAAACCGCCGGCACCAGGAAGGCAAAAATTAGCACGCAATACTGTGCGACCTGGGTATAAGTAATCCCTTTCATGCCACCAAGCACGGCATAGAAGAAAACGATAGCCATACCGATTACCACACCGGTATTCACATTCACTTCCAGAAAACGGGCGAACACGATACCGGTACCGCGCATCTGGCCGGCTACATAGGTAAAGGATACGAAGATCACGCAGACCACCGCCACCGTTCTTGCCACGTTGGAGTAGTAACGATCACCGATGAAATCCGGCACCGTAAACTTGCCGAACTTGCGCAGGTAGGGCGCCAACAACATGGCCAACAGCACATAGCCCCCGGTCCACCCCATCAGGTACACCGACGCATCGTAACCGGAATAGGCAATAATACCTGCCATGGAAATAAACGATGCCGCCGACATCCAATCGGCAGCGGTCGCGGCCCCGTTAGCGATCGGAGAAACCCCGCCACCGGCCACGTAAAAATCTTTGGTCGACCCGGCTCGTGACCAGATCGCAATCCCGATGTAGAGCGCAAACGAACCGCCTACAAAGAGATAAGTGAGTGTCTGAATATCCATAGGATGTCTCTCTTTATCTACTGTTTCAGCGATTAGTCTTCGTGGACGTCAAATTTTCGGTCCAGCTTATTCATGGAGTGCGCGTACTTGATAATCAGCACCAGGAACACATAAATGGCTCCTTGCTGCGCAAACCAGAAACCCAGCTTGAAACCGAAGAATTGAATTTGATTGAGTTCATCCACTAGCAATATGCCGCAGCCATAGGAGACAACGAACCAGATAGCAACGTAGGTAAAAATCAATCGCAGGTTAGCGGCCCAGTAGGCGCGGGCGTTTTCTTCTTTCATTACTTGTCCCTCTGCGTCATCAGGAAATCAGGCCACCCCTTTCCAGGCAGACAAGGGATAGGCTCGACACCCAGACTAGCCAAAGGGCCATGCCAGCACAGTATGACTTTAGTCGAAGCCGGGATCGGAGCCGGCGCGGCGGCGAATGGCAAGCACCCTGAGTTCGCGCAAAATACGAGCCTGCCGGAAAAACGCTCAGCCGGCCTGTGATATCACCGGTTTTCCGTTAAACTCGCGGGTCTGCTCGTTGAGCCCCATGGCTCACACAGGGAATTTTCGAGTCGAAAAAAACACTCATGGATAGATAATGAAAATAGCGCGATGGCTTTCGGCCGCGTTTTTGCTTGTCATTCTCGGCGGAGCCTTGCTCCTGACACTTTCTCCCGACCTGGCGCGCTGGCCTGTGGCGCCCACGCAATCAACTCCGGAGAAGGGCTCGGTCACGCTCACCTACTTGGGCACCAGCACCATCCTGATCAGTGACGGCACCACCCACTTGCTCACCGACGGCTATTTTTCCCGGGTGTCCATTCCCCAATTGCTGTTCACCCGGATTGCGCCAAACGCGCAGCGCATCGAGCACGCCCTGACGCAGGCCGACATCACCTCGCTGGACGCCCAACTGGTACTGCACTCACATTTCGATCACGCCATGGATGTGGCAGAAGTAGCAAAACGTACCGGGGCACAACTGCTGGGCTCCTCGTCCACTGCCATGGTGGGCAAGGGCGGCGGCCTGCCGGATTCCCGCATCACCACCATTGCCCCCCACCAGCCTTATTCGTTCGGACAATTTACCGTTCACTTCGTCCCGGCTGACCATGTCCCCCTGCCTCCGCCGGTGGAAGCCATGACCGGCAAGGGCGACATCGCCACGCCGGTTACGCCGCCCGCTCGGGTAGGCGCCTGGGAAGAAGGGCAAAGCTACGCCGTGGTGATTACCCATCCCGCCGGGTCACTATTGGTTCAGGGCAGCTCCGGAGCAGCCGCCGGAGAGCTGGATGACTACCGGGCAGACTATGCCCTGCTGGCCAGCGCCAGCCTGGGCAAACAGTCGGATCATTATCAGCAGACGTTTATGGAGGAAACCGCCAAAGCGGTAGGCGCACACACGGTGATACCGGTGCACTGGGATGATTTTTTCAGTGAACTGACACCTGACGTAAAGCCACTCCCCTGGGGGCTGGACAATATGCATAACTCGTTTCATGCACTGGCGGATCGACACGACGGCGACTTCCTTGTCCTGCCTCCGTTTCAGCCCTTTACGTTAACGCCCGGGGCACAAAATCCGTCAGGATCCGGGCAATAACCTCAGGCTCGGATTCGCGTTTCAGCTGCTCCAGTAATTGCGCCGCCTGCGGCCAGCGCCGGCGCAAATAACTCAACCACTGTTTTATGCGCCCGGCCAACTGAGCGTCGGTGCCGGTACCCGCCACATCCACCCAAAACTGTTGCAGAATCGGCAGTATCGAATCCCAGCCTGGCTCTCCGCCGTGACGTAACACGGAGACCAGTCGGGGGTTGGCCACGGCACCACGCCCGAGCATCAGATCATCGCAACCACTTTCCTGACGGGCGCGGGCCGCATCGTCCGCAGTCCAGATCTCGCCATTGGCAATCACCGGAATCGACACCACCTCACGGATGTGCCCGATGCGGTCCCAAAATGCCGGCGGCTTATACCCCTGGCGCTTGGTGCGCCCGTGCACCGTCAACCAGGCAGCGCCGGCGTCCACCACTGCCCGAGCGTTGTCCAGCGCCCGGGCATCATCTTCATTGCCCAGTCGCATTTTCACAGACACCGGCACATGGGGCGGCACAGCATCCCGCACCGCGGCCGTCACCGCGTGCACCACCTCCGGCTCATCAAGCAACACCGCTCCGCCACGATGGCGATTAACGGTTTTCGCCGGGCACCCAAAATTCAAGTCGATGGCAGGCGCGCCTAACTCCACCCCACGAACTGCATTTTCGGCCATGCAGGCAGGCTCGGACCCCAGCAACTGAAGGTGCACAGGCGTGCCCGCCCGGGTGCGAGCACCGAGCTTTAACTCGGGACACCAGCGATAAAACACCCTGGGCGGCAGCAGCAGCCCGCTGACACGAACAAACTCGCTGACACACCAGTCGTAGTCGCCCACATCCGTCAATGCCTGACGAACCCAAAAATCCGCCAGGCCCTCCATAGGGGCCAGAATCAATTTCATGGTGCGCATTCTAGGCTACTGCCGCGCCACAGAATACGAATAACTCTAAACAAAAATGCGCTCAACATTGCCCCCTCACACACCGGACCACAGCACAAACATTCAACTTTTCTTGCAAAACCGGTTTTCATTTGCCACGGTAAATAACAATTTGCGCAAGAATGGACGCTACACGGGGGGCATCCGCACGCCAAAAAAACGGCAGCAGGCAACCCTGACAACGTGAGGGAACGCAATGAGCAAAGCATCATTCGCGAGCGCCATCGACACGGCAGCACTGTGCTTTATCCTGCATGGTTAACGCTGCCAACGCCTTATCGGGAAGGCGCATGAGGGTACATCACCGAGAAACCCTGCCATCTTTTTTCTGGGCTGCCGGGTATTCTATCGTCACGTATCCACCGCTTTATGCGTGCGTTTTTCTTTCCTTTAGCGCACCGCGTGCTCTGCGTCTGCGCGGCCAGCCGCTAACACCCAGAGGCGAATACGCAATATTTCGCCTGACACCACCCCACAATTCATAGCCCTGTCGCCTCGCCCGCGCCAGGCAGCACGTTTTTTTGCGATAAAAAATGAGGGAGAAACCGATGAAACAGCAACGTATCTTGCCATTATCGACAGCTCTGCTGGCGGGCTTTGCCGCCCTGCCCGCCCAGGCGGATCTGGAAGTCACCCCCTACGGCTCCCTGCGCATCCAGACGGAAGCCGTTTCTGTCGATCAGGCACAACCCGGAGAAGACGATTCCTACACAGGGCTACGGGACGCGTACTCCCGCCTGGGCGTCAACGCCAACTATAATGATTTCGAACATTTTGATATTTCTGCCACGGTGGAATTTCCGATTAACTCCGCCCGGCTACGCGCAGAAGATCCGACCTTTTTCCAGAAAGGCTATCAAGGCAATAGTAAGCCCCGGGTTGCCGACATTACCGTGGCCCACGATCGCTTTGGTAGCGTGCGGGCCGGCACCCAATGGCTGGCTTACTACAACACTGTGGCCTACCCGCTAGATTTTTTCAGTTCCTTCTACTCAGGCTACGCCACCCAGGCCAGCTTTCGACGTGACGCTCTCACCTATAAAACCCCCAACATGCGCGGCCTAACCGCCACCGTGTCTGCGGTAGATCTGACAAATGAAGGCGGAACCAGCTACTTGGACACAATGCAATACGCGCTGTCCTACGCCATCAACGACGATCTAGCGGTAGGGATTGGCTATCAGGATAGCGAGCAGGACTCTGCCAAAAAGGCCGACCAAGCTGGCATTTCAGCCTCTTGGGCCCCCGGCAACTGGCGTTTCGCGGCCAAGGTAGAACAGCTACTGACCAACGACGATACCGTCCAGGACGATGACCCGGTGACCTATAACCTGCTGGGGTCCTACAGCTGGGCCCAATATACTCTGCGCGCCATGGTGGCCCACGGTGAGGAATCCGACGAGGGGGATGCCTTCTTCCAAGGCGACTCCGCACAAGTCGGGCTCGATTACCGTCACACCGAAAATCTTAAATTCTTTGCGGAATACTTCTACGAAGAACTTAGCTACGCCATCTACACTCCAAACACCAATGCGGAAGAATTTCCAAACACCTACACACTCGCGCCCTACCAAACAGAAAGCGATGGTCAGGTCTTCACGGTCGGCATGCGGTTTGATTTTTAAGAGCCGCTGGCACGCATCACGCTGCACGCAACAACGCGCTTTAGTGTGATGTGATCCGAAAGCCAACAGGCCGCGCTCAACACTTGGGCGCGGCCTGTTAGTTTTTACCTGGGAAATATTCGCATGTCGCCTTACGACATGAGGCGTGAGGCGTGAGGCGTGCTCAATCAGAATCCCCGCCGGTTGACGCAAGCGAAACGCCATAGCTTAGGAGATCAGAGGAAGAAGCAGCCTGCGAGCTCCGGCGGGCCTTTCAATATAATCAGGCGCCGCCAGCAGGCGAAAGTCCCTGGTTAGAACCATTTGGAATCAAACCTCTCGCCCTCTTTCCGCTTCCCTCCTTACCCTCTTTATATCAATCACTTAGAATAGATCGAATCAGTTGAACGGTTGCCCAAGTCAAATTATGCCACCGCGCCCGACCCGCAACCCGCAATTGATTCACCACAGCGGCTGCATTACTGTTGCCGCCAGCACAGCCCTGCAGGGGCAGACACAGCAAAGACGGGGTCCCGGTGGCGGATCCGAGGAGACGCTCATGGCAAAAAACGCAGCCCCCGCGCTGGAAACCTCCCTGGACAGCCTGGAAGCCCTGGTGGAACGGATGGAATCCGGTGAGCTGACTCTGGAAGACTCCCTGAAAGCCTTTGAGGAAGGGGTGCGCCTGTCCCGGGAATGCCAACAGGCTCTGCAACAGGCGGAACAGAAAGTGCGCATACTGCTGGAGCAAGACAGCAACGCCGAGCCGGCCCCCTTCACCGGTGGTGACAATGACCAATGACACAACCCGCAAGGCGGCGGCCAGTGACTTCGCCGCGCTTGACCAGCTGACCGAGACAGCCAAGGCCCGCCTGGAACAGGCCCTGGACCACTATCTTCCCGCCCAGAGTGCCGCGTCCCGACTCAGCCAGGCCATGCGCTATGCCGCACTCAGCGGCGGTAAGCGTATCCGCCCGTTACTGGTTTACGGCGCCGCTCAGCTGGCAGGCGCCAGCTCGGCCCAGGCGGATGTGCCCGCCGTGGCAGTGGAACTGATCCATGCCTACTCCCTGGTTCACGACGACCTGCCCGCCATGGACGACGATGACCTGCGCCGGGGCCAGGCCACCTGCCACAAGGCCTTCGACGAAGCCACCGCCATTCTTGCCGGGGACACCCTGCACACCCGCGCTTTCGAGCTACTGGCCTGCCACGGTGACTATCGTAGCGACACGCGTATCGCCCTGATTCAGCACCTTTGCCAGGCAGCAGGCGTAGACGGCATGGCCGCTGGCCAAATGCAGGACATGCTCGCCCAAGGCCAACAACAGACCGTGGCGGCACTGGAAGAAATGCATTACCTGAAAACCGGCCGTCTGATCACGGCCAGCCTGCAACTGGGTTATTTTGCGGCTGAGAACGACGACGCCACCCTGCTCAATAACCTCACCGACTTTGGCGATGCCATTGGCCTGGCATTCCAGATCCAGGACGACATCCTCGATATCACCGCCGGCACCGAACAACTCGGCAAGCCGTCTGGCTCCGACGAAAAGCTGCAAAAAAGCACCTTCCCGGCGCTACTCGGCCTGGAACAAAGTCAGCAACGGGCTCGCCAACTCTGCGAACAGGCACAACAGGCGCTAACCGGCTACGGCCCACGCGCATTGCCACTGCAACAACTGGCGCAGTACATCATTACCCGGAATCACTGATCCACCACTGACGACCACCCCTCCAGACAGTTATACTAGCGCCTCAGGTGGAAAGCGGTACGCCCTGATTCCTCCACTTTCCACCGGAACCACTGGCCATTATCTGGCTTGCACTCATCAGGCTGCATGACCTTATGCCCAAGACGTTTACTCAAATTCCGCTGACGCGACCTGACACCCCGCTCCTGGACACCCTGAGTAGCCCCGCAGACCTGCGGCAGCTGCCGGCGTCCCAACTGGAGCGCGTGGTCGACGAATTACGTGAATATCTGCTTTACGCGGTGGGCCAATGTGGCGGGCATTTTGGCGCAGGCCTTGGCGTGGTCGAACTGACCGTGGCCCTGCATTACCTCTATCACACCCCGGACGACAAACTGGTCTGGGATGTGGGTCACCAGTGCTACCCCCACAAGATTCTCACCGGGCGCCGGGAATCACTCACCAGCATTCGCCAGGCGGGCGGGCTGTCCGGTTTCCCCAAGCGCAGTGAATCCGAATACGACACCTTCGGCGTGGGCCACTCCTCCACCTCCATCAGCGCTGCGCTGGGCATGGCGCTGGGCGCGGAAATGGCAGGCAGTGACCGCCGTGCCGTGGCCATTATCGGTGACGGCGCCATGACCGCCGGCCAGGCATTCGAAGCCATGAGCCACGCGGCGCACACGCGCTCCAACTTGCTGGTCATCCTCAACGACAACAACATGTCGATTTCCCACAATGTGGGCGGGCTCTCCAATTATTTCGCCCGCATCTGGGCCAGCAAGAGTTACATCGCCCTGCGTGAAGGCGGCAAAAAGGTGCTTTCCACCATGCCGGCGGCTTGGGACTTTATTCGCCGGACTGAAGAAAGCATGAAGAACATGGTCAGCCCGGACATGTTGTTCGAAGCCATCGGCTTCAACTACATCGGCCCCATCGACGGCCATAATGTGGACGAGCTGGTCCGCACACTGGGCAACCTGCGCGATCTGGAAGGCCCTCAGCTTCTGCATATCTACACCACCAAGGGCAAAGGCTTTGCGCCGGCGGAAGCCGACCCGGTGGGCTACCACGCCATCAATAAGATAGAACCCAAGCCCAAGGTGCAGGTGGCGGCTCCCAGCAAACCGAAGCGGCCCAAGTATCAGGATATTTTTGGCCAATGGTTGTGCGACATGGCCGAGCAGGATCCACGTCTGGTCGGTATCACACCAGCCATGTGCGAAGGCTCCGGCATGGTGGAATTCAGCCGCCGCTTCCCCGAGCGCTACCACGATGTCGCCATCTGTGAACAACACGCGGTGACCCTGGCCGGCGGCCTGGCCTGCGAGAATCAGAAACCGGTGGTGGCGATTTACTCCACCTTCCTGCAGCGCGGCTATGATCAATTGATCCACGATGTGGCCCTGCAGGAACTGGACGTAACCTTCGGGCTGGACCGGGCTGGTCTGGTCGGCGAAGACGGCGCCACGCATGGGGGCGTGTTTGACCTGGCGTACCTGCGCACCATCCCGAACATGATCATCGCGGCCCCCTCGGATGAAAACGAATGTCGCCAACTGCTCTACTCGGCCTACCTTCACGAAGGGCCGGCCGCGGTGCGCTATCCACGGGGCACTGGCACTGGGGCCACCATCGAAAACACGATGAACGCGCTACCCATCGGCCAGGCCCGTAGCCTGCGTGACGGCCAGCAGGTCGCCATTCTGGCCTTTGGGGCGCTGGTGCCAGCCGCGCTTGAAGCGGCCAACGCACTCAATGCCACCGTACTGGACATGCGCTGGGTGAAGCCCTTGGACCGGGACGCCATTCTCAAGGCCACCGCCGGGCACACACTACTGGTCACCGCGGAAGACCATCAACAAATGGGCGGCGCCGGCTCTGCGGTGAATGAACTGTTGCATGCGGAAGGCGTAGTGATGGATGTACTCAACCTGGCGTTGCCCGACCATTTCATTCACCACGGCAAGCGGGACGTGTTACTGGCCGAAGTAGGGCTGGATGCTGACGGCATTGAACGCCAGATCCGCGAACGCCTGAGCCGCCAGCAGACCCTGCGCGAAGCACAGGAACGCTAGAGAGCAACTTAAAGGCTCAAGTGGATACAAAAAGGGGAGCGATCATCGCTCCCCTTCGTCGTTTTTTCGCTCCTTGACCAGCCGCACCGGCGGCGGCGCTTCGTACATCCGCCAGTCGTCCCGCCCTCCTTGCTTGGCCAGATACAAAGCACGATCCGCCGCTTCCAGCAAATCCCCCACACTGTGGCGGTCACTGGGTACCATCATGGCGACACCAACGCTGACGGTCACCTCCTGCATCTCCGGATTGTCCGCATGGGGAATGGCCAGCGAGCGAACCGAACGGCACAGCCGGGATGCCAACTGCTGCGCTTCCACCTCATCGGTTTCCGGGTACAACAGCACGAATTCCTCCCCGCCGAAGCGAGCCACCAGGTCACCGCCGCGGCGGCTGTAACGGCGAAATTCCGCTGCCAGCTTCTGCAGGCAAAGATCCCCTTGCAGATGTCCGTAGAGATCGTTGTAGGCCTTGAACCGGTCCACATCCACCAACATCACCGTCAGCGGTTGTCGGCTGCGTTTGCAGCGACGCCACTCCCTGTCGAAAGCTTCATCAAAAAAGCGCCGATTGGCCAATCCGGTGAGGCTATCTTCCCGGCTCAGCCGATGCAGGCGCTCTGCCAATGCCTGGGTGCGCCGTTGCTGGCGTTTCAGCTGACGCTGGTGGAAAAAAAGGAGCCGGTCGCGCACTTCCGTGGAATAGCACAAAAACATCCCCAGCAGACTGATCCCGGTATAGGTACGGTGCAGCACCTGCCAGTCCAGCCCCTGCCCCAGTTTTTCCGCTATGAGCGCCCCGAGGAGCCCACCGCCCCAACCCGCCAGTACCGCCACGGTAAAGCGCAGGCCAACCATGGCGTAAATAATCACCAGGGCATAAATCACCGAAACATGGGCCAATTGAATAGAGCCGCTGTCACGCATGAAACCGGGAATGGCCACGGACACCGCCACGGCAAGAAAACTGCCGATGCCGGCATAGAAAGGAAAATAACGATCCAGCGCGCGAACCTGGGCGAGCAGGCCCGCCACCAGCACAATGACCCCCACCCAGATATAGGTGGACAACCACCAGCCCCGAACCTGCACCGGCGCCAGAGCATAAATACCGGTAATCAACAGCATGTAAAGCAGCAGGATATAGAAGGCATTGACCCGGAAGCTTTCCACCGCTTCCTGGCACTGATACTCCCGGTATTCGCCTTCCAGGCGCCGCGGAAAACGCAGCCAGCGCACTCCAGGCACCACCACCCGTCTTGAGCGCGGGTCCGTGTCTGACATTGCAATTCCTTTGCGTATGAATCTTCCTGCAGGTTAAAAGTTAACCGTCAGGTGCGCCATCCCTTTGGCGCCAGCGGTAGTGACAAAACGATATCAGGTAAAGATGGCAGGAAACTGCCAGATCAATAATTGCACCACCGCCGCGGCATAGACCCCTGCCAGAAGGTCATCAACCATGATTCCCAGGCCACCGGCCACCCGCCGATCCAGCCAGCCAATGGGCCAGGGCTTGATGATGTCGAACACCCGGAACGCCACAAACCCGGCCACCGCGCCCCAAAGCGTAACCGGCACGGCAATCATGGTAATCAGCAAGCCGGCGATCTCATCCCAAACAATCCCGGGATGATCGTGCACATGCATATCGTCAGAGGTCTTGCCGCACAGATAAGGCCCCACCGCAATCACCGCCGCTGTCACCGCCAAATAGCCCCACAGGGGCAGCTGTGCACACAGCCACCAGATCGGCATGGCCGCCACTGTACCGAAGGTCCCCGGCGCAATGGGCGCCAGCCCGGAGCCGAAGCCAAAGGCCAGGAAGTGCACCGGGTTACGCATTCTGGGGCGTTGAAATTCCATGGTATTCCTCTCAGGCTCTGTCTCGGCAATCTCTGTGATTTTTGTCTTGTTAGCGTGCCGCTTGTTGCGTGCTGCGTGCAGGCGTCTCTCGTTAAAAATGCTGCCAGCCGGCTATCGTCAGCGCACCCACCGTTCCATCACGCTGGCGCAAACGAATACCCACCTGAGCTTCCACCTGCCCCAGGCAATAACACCCTCGAGGAACCGGCTGTGATGGCGGCAAGGTAAACAATAACAGATAGTCATCGCCGCCCTGCAGTTGTAAGGCCTGCTGCTTATCGGCACTGCAACCGGCCAATACGGGAGGATCCTCCGGCAGGGCCGCTTCATCCAGGCATGCTCCAAGCGGCCCGGATGCCTGCAGGATATGGTTCAGATCCGCCAGCACCCCATCGGAAATATCAATACAGGCGCTGGCTTGGCCGCGCAGGGCCATGCCCAGCTCCCACTGCGGGCGAGGGCGTCGAAAATGGCCAATGGCAGGCCCGTGGCGCTGCCCGGCCTGCCACTGTTCCAGTCCCAGCAAGCCAGCTCCGGTGACGCCCCCCAGGCAAATCTGGTCCCCCACCCGGGCGCCATCACGGCGCAGCGCCTGCCCGGGTGGCACGGAGCCGGTAGCTTGAATAGAAACAGCCAGCGGGCCACGGGTAATATCGCCACCCACCAAGCTGATTCCCGCCTGATCCGCCAATTCAAACAGCCCTTGGGAAAAACCGGCCAACCAGTCTTCGCTCACGTCCGGCAGAGTCAGGGACAGCAGGAACCAAAGCGGATTGGCGCCCATGGCGGCCAGGTCCGAGAGGTTCACCGCCAGGCAGCGATAACCCACATCGGCCGACGCCATGTCTGCCGGGAAATGCCGGCCCATCAAGCTGGTGTCCTGAGTCATCACCAGTTGCTGCCCGGCAGGAGGCGTCAACAGGGCGCCATCATCTCCGGGCCCCAACACTACGGACTCGCCCTGACGATGATGAAAATAACGCCGAATGAGGGAGAATTCGTCCAGGGAGGCTGCCACTGGCGGTTGCGGCGACGATTGAGAAAAATCGGTGGGATCGGTCATGGCAGAAGCATAACGCGGCTTGCCGGCAGAACGCACGGCAAGCCGACGCTATCAGTGGGTATCAGTCACGGGAGCGGCGTTCCGACGCTTCTGCATAACGCAGCTGGCGCGCGAGCTTGTCGAGAACCCCGTTGACGTATTTGAAGGAATCTTCCGCGCCAAACACCTTGGCCAGTTCGATCCCTTCATTGATCACCACCCGGTAGGGCACATCCTTACGCTCTTTCAGCTCAAAGGCGCCGAGTCGCAGAATCGCTTTTTCCACCTGCGACAGCTCCTCCACCCGCCGATCAAGATACGGGGTGAGCAGCTCATCCAAGGTTTTCACCTGCCCCAGCGCCCCGTGCAGCAGATCATGAAAGTACTCACGGTCCACCTTGGCAAAGTCCTGATTGGCCAAGAACTGGGCTTCGATGTCACTCACTGCCGCACCGGCCAGCTGCCATTGGTACAGGGCCTGAAGAGTGAAACGCCGCGCCTTGCGACGGGCACTGGGGCTGGTTTGGCTCATAGTGTTCTCTACAAATAAAGGCTGCCCCCTGCCTGCCCTTTACCAATCAATGGGAGAGGGCAGGGAGAGGACCGTGTCCGGCGTCAGGCGTTGTGCCTCAAGCGTACTCTTACAGGGCGTTAAACAGCGACACCATTTCCAGTGCGCACAGGGCCGCTTCAGCCCCTTTGTTGCCGGCCTTGGTGCCGGAGCGTTCGATGGCTTGCTCAATGGTGTCCACCGTCAGCACGCCGAACGCCACCGGGATGCCGGTGCTGTTTTGAACAGAGGCAATCCCTTTGGCCGCTTCACCAGCTACGAATTCGAAATGGGCGGTGCCACCGCGAATGACCGCACCCAACGCAATGACGGCGTCGTAGCTGCGCTTCTCGATGACCTTTTTCACCGCCACCGGCATTTCCCAGGCACCCGGCACCCGGATAATTTCGATATCGTCACGGTTCACTCCATGACGCACCAACGCATCGACAGCACCGTCCAGCAGGGCTTCCACCACAAAGCTGTTAAAGCGCGCCACCACGATGCCGTAACGGCCACCAACATTGCTCAGAGTACCTTCGAGAGTCTTGATGTTTTGCATTTTAAATCCTCGCTAACACGCAACACGCTGGCATGCCTCACGCGTGTTGCGTGGTGCATGAAGCGTGCAGCATCTCTTATTAACTATCCGCGTCGACATACTCGGTGATTTCCAAATCGAAACCACTCAACGCATTGAACTTCATCGGCGAGCTGAGCAAGCGCATTTTGCGCACGCCCAACGCCTTGAGAATCTGGGAGCCGGTGCCGATGTTACGGTAGGCACGGGATTCGCCCTTGGGCTTGCCGGCTGTGCCACCAAAAAAGGCATCAAGGCGCTCGACGATATCGTTGGAGGCGTAATCCTGCCCCAGGATAATCACCACGCCGGCATCCGACTGAGAAACGGTTTCCAGCACCCGGTGCATATTCCACCCGGTGCGGCCATTCATCTTGGCGCTCATCAGGTCACGCAACGGGTCTACCTGATGCACCCGTACCGTCACCTCTTCGTCTTCGCTGATATCGCCTTTGACCAGTGCGACGTGAGTCAGCCCGTCCACGGTGTCGCGGAACGCCACCAGGCGAAAATCGCCGTACCAGGTATCCAGCTCGTGGTCAGACACTTGCTCGATGGTCTGTTCGTTCAGGGCACGGTACTGAATCAGGTCAGCGATGGTGCCGATCTTCAGATCGTGCTCTGCGGCAAAGACTTCCAGGTCTTCACGGCGCGCCATGGAACCATCTTCATTCATGACTTCGCAGATCACTCCGGAGGCCTCGCAGCCAGCCAGCGCGGCCAGATCACAGGACGCTTCGGTGTGACCGGCACGGCGCAGCACGCCACCCGGCTCCGCCATCAGCGGGAAGATATGCCCCGGTTGAACGATGTCATAGGCGCGGGCATTACGGGCCACGGCGGCCTGCACGGTACGCGCACGGTCGGCGGCAGAAATCCCGGTGGTCACCCCTTCGCGGGCCTCAATAGACACAGTGAACTTGGTGCCAAAACCGCTGCCATTGCTCTGCACCATCAAGGGCAAATCCAGCAGTTCGCAACGCTCGCGGGACATGGGCATACAGATCAGGCCACGGCCGTACTTGGCCATGAAGTTGATGGCTTCGCCGGTAACATGCTCCGCCGCCATCACCAGGTCACCTTCGTTTTCCCGGTCCTCATCGTCCATCAGAATAACCATCTTTCCCTGACGGATGTCTTCGATCAGTTCTTCAATTGTGTTGAGCTGCATAACTTCACTCGCTGTTGGAGTTGAAAGTTTAAAGTGAAAAGTTGAAAAGCGCGGATAAACTCAACTGTTTAGCCGTGCCATGCCCGCGCATACCCTGATACGCGACTGCGACGCCAGACATACGCACTCATTCTGTCTCGCGTTTTAACTTTAAACTTTGAACTTTCAACTGCCTTTCAAAAACCCGTTTTCCGCCAGGAACGCCATGGAAATACCCTCGGAAGTGGGCTCGGCGGCCTTCTCTCCCATGAGTAGACGTTCCAGATAGCGGGCTATGATATCAACTTCCAGGTTCACTGGCGTCCCCACCTTCCACTGGCCGATGGTGGTCACCTCCTGGGTGTGCGGAATAATGTTCAGGGAAAACACCGCCCCGGCCACACTGTTCACCGTCAGGCTGATGCCATCGACGGTGATTGAGCCCTTGTGGGCAATATATTTGGCCAGTTCCGCCGGCGCCTCGATATCGATACGCACCGAGCGGGCATCCTGCTTCATCTCGACAATCTTACCCAACCCATCCACATGGCCGCTGACCAGATGGCCACCCAGCCGGGAAGACGGCGTCAGGGCTTTTTCCAGGTTTACCGTACTGCCCACACTGATTTGCGCCAGCGAGGTCAACGACAGGGTTTCCCCGGACACATCCGCTTCAAAGGCGCCACCGGGCAACGCGGTGGCGGTGAGGCAGACGCCGTTCACCGCAATGGAATCGCCCAGCTGCACATCGGTAAAATCCAGGCCTTCGCTCTTGATCAGCAAGGTCACATCGCCGCCTTTCGGCGTCATGGCGGCCACCTTGCCCATGGATTCGATAATGCCGGTAAACATGAAAACCTCGTTATTCAGACCGTAGGAGCGGCGCTTGAGCCGCGAAGCCGGCTGGAGAGCCTTACCGAAGCGCTTCGCGGCTCAAGCGCCGCTCCTACGGTGAAAATCCATCACGCTGGCGTAAGCGTCAGGCGCAGGTCATCGCCAATTTGGCGCACATCCTGCCATTTCAACGCCACTTTCTCGCTCATGCTGGCCAACTGCGGCAGCCCCAATAGCGGGCGGGCTGACGACCCCAACAGGGCTGGCGCCATATAGACGAGAATTTCGTCGAACAGGCCCTCACGGACAAAGGCCCCGGCCAGCGTGGCGCCACATTCTACCAGCACTTCGTTACATTCGCGCCGGTTCAATTCGATTAACAACTGCTGCAAGTCGATCCCGGAGCCAGAGGCCGGCAGATGCATCACCTCAGCCCCGGCTGACTCCAGCGCATTCTGGCGCCCCGGATGTTGCTCCCCCGCCACCAGCAGGCAGTGCCCCGGCGCACTCACCACCGGTACATCCGGGGGCGTACGCAAGGTTCTGTCCAGAATTATCCGCAATGGCTGGCGCACCCAATCGCGGCGCGCTTGGCTGCAATCATCCTGGTTACCGTGATAATCCGCCAAGGCCCACTGTCCCGGGCGCACCGTATAGGAAGGCCGGTCCGCCAGCACCGTCCCCACGCCGGTAATAACCGCCGAGCTACGCGCACGCAGGCGCTGCACGTCTTCCCGCGCGGCAGGGCCCGTGATCCACTGGGATTCGCCGCTGGCCATGGCCGTGCGGCCATCCACACTGGCGGCAATCTTGATACGAATATAAGGCCGCTGACGGGTCATCCGGGCAATAAACCCCGGATTCAGCGCACGAGCCTGGGTTTCCAGCAACCCCGACGCCACCGCAATGCCGGCCTCCGACAACCGTTGCAGCCCCTGCCCCGCTACCTGCGGATTCGGGTCTTCCATGGCAACCACCACCCGCGCCACCCCGGCACCCACCAGCGCATCGGCGCAAGGGCCGGTACGGCCAGTATGGGAGCAAGGCTCCAGGGTGACATAGGCTGTCGCCCCCTTGGCCTGATCGCCAGCCGCCGCCAACGCATGGCGCTCGGCATGGGGCTCACCGGCCCGGGCATGAAACCCTTCGCCCACCACCGAGCCATCGCGCACCAGTACACAGCCCACCCGCGGATTGGGATCCGTGGTGTACAGGCCATGGCGCGCCAATTGCAGCGCGCGGCTCATATATTGATGATCGGCGGCAGAAAAACTCATGATTCTTTCAGGTCATCCACTTTGCCGCCGGCTTTCTTCAGGCGGTCCACTTCGGCAGAAAATTCAGAAATATCCTGGAAGCTTCGGTACACCGAGGCAAAACGCACATAGGCCACATCGTCCAGCTGCTGCAGCTCTTCCATCACGAACTCACCCAGCTCCCGGGCCGGTAGCTCCCGCTCGCCGGTGGCACGCAGGCGGTGACAAATACGACTAATGGCTGCCTCAAGGTCCTCCATGCTCACTGGCCGCTTCTCCAGCGCCCGCAGCATGCCCGCGCGTAGCTTCGCTTCATCGAATGGCTGGCGGGTACCGTCGGTCTTTACCAGCCGCGGCATCACCAGTTCCGCCGTCTCGAAAGTGGTAAAGCGCTCAGTACAACTCAAACACTCACGACGGCGACGAATCTGCACCCCATCCGCAACCAAACGGGAGTCGATCACCTTGGTGTCCTGGGCGGAACAAAATGGGCAGTACATGGGGAACTCCGAAGATCAGTTTCACGTTGAAAGTGTAAAGTTGAAAAGGGCTACACGCCATGACTACGGAAACGACGAAGCCGCGCCCCTCTCGGGTACGCGGCTTCTCCGGCTGAAATTCACTGCGGCATAACCCGCGTTGCAACTTTCAACTTGCCACTTTCAGCTCAACGCTCGTAAACCGGCAGGCGAGCACAAATTTCCTTCACCTTGCCTTTAACGCTCTCGATCACGGACTCGTCACCCATGTTGTCGAGGATGTCACAGATCCAGCCCGCCAGCGCCTTGGCGTCGGCTTCATCAAAGCCACGACGGGTGATGGAGGGGGAGCCGATGCGCAGGCCGGAGGTCACGAACGGAGAACGCGGATCGTTAGGCACGGCGTTCTTGTTCACGGTGATATTGGCGCTGCCCAGGGCCGCGTCGGCATCTTTACCGGTGATGTCCTGCTTGATCAGGCTGAGCAGGAACAGGTGGTTTTCAGTACCGTTGGACACCACATCAAAACCGCGCTCAATGAACACACCGGCCATGGCCTGGGCGTTCTTCACTACCTGCTGCTGGTAACCTTTGAAGTCACCCTGCATGGCTTCTTTGAAGCAGATCGCCTTGGCGGCAATCACGTGCTCCAGCGGGCCACCCTGGCCACCGGGGAATACGGCAGAATTAATCTTCTTCTGAATCTCTTCACTGGCCTTGCCCATAATCAAGCCGCCACGGGGGCCACCCAGGGTCTTGTGGGTGGTGGTGGTAGTGATGTCGGCAATACCCACCGGGCTCGGGTAAACGCCTGCGGCAACCAGACCGGCAACGTGGGCCATGTCTACCAGCAGAATCGCGCCCACTTCGTCGGCGATGTCACGGAAACGCTGCCAATCCACAATTTGAGAGTAGGCAGAGAAACCCGCCACGATCATTTTCGGCTTGTGCTCACGGGCCAGGGACGCCACCTGATCGTAATCGATCAGGCCAGTTTCGTTGTCCAGACCATACTGGATAGCGTTGTAGGTCTTGCCGGAGAAGTTCGGCTTGGCACCGTGGGTCAGGTGGCCCCCTGCGTCCAGGCTCATGCCCAGCACGGTGTCGCCGGCTTTCAGCATGGCCATGTAAACCGCACCATTGGCCTGGGAACCGGAATGCGGCTGCACGTTGGCCCAATCGGCACCGAACAGTTCACAGGCCCGATCGATGGCCAGCTGCTCGACCACGTCCACATTCTCGCAGCCACCATAGTAACGCTTGCCGGGGTAGCCTTCGGCGTACTTGTTGGTCAGCACGGAGCCCTGGGCTTCCATGACCCTTGGCGAGGCATAGTTTTCAGAGGCGATCAGCTCGATGTGCTCTTCCTGGCGGACTTCCTCAGCCTTGATAGCGGCCTGGATTTCCGGGTCAAACTCGGCGATGGACATGGATTTCGGGAACATGGGCTACCCTACGGAGTCATTGGTGGATTCAGGGGCGCGTATTCTAACCAAAACCGACACCAATGGCACTTGAAGTCCGCTCATGGAAACCTGCCGGTCGTCTCATCGCTGCTGACACCGGTTTTCTGGCCCTCATTGCGCCTCAAGTCGCCCCATCAAGGGCCCGCACTTTCACTCACGGCCGCTTTCCGTTAGCTTAGGCGCCAATCAAAGAACCCTCTGCCGGGGCCTGCAGCCAGCCTGCACCGCGCGCCCCGCACATTAATACAGACTGCGGTCGGAGTTTATGAGCCAGTACATTTTCACCATGGATAAGGTGGGCAAGGTTGTCCCGCCCAAGAAGCACATCCTGAAGAACATCTCCCTGTCGTTCTTCCCTGGCGCCAAGATCGGCGTGCTGGGCCTGAACGGCTCGGGTAAATCCACACTGCTGCGCATCATGGCCGGCGTGGACAACGACTATTTAGGTGAAGCACGGCCGCAGCCGGGCACCAATATCGGCTACCTGCCCCAGGAGCCGGAGCTGGATCCGGAAAAGAATGTCCGCGAGATCGTCGAAGAAGCCGTGGCGGATATCCGTAACGCCCAGCAGCGCCTGGAAGAAGTCTACGAAGCCTATGCGGCGGAAGACGCGGATTTCGACAAGCTGGCCGCCGAACAGGCCAAGCTTGAAGACATCATCGAAGCCAGCGATGCGCACAACCTTGAGCGCAAACTGGAAATCGCCGCCGACGCCCTGCGCCTGCCGCCCTGGGAGGCCAGCGTGAAAACTCTGTCCGGGGGTGAGCGTCGCCGTGTGGCCCTGTGCCGGCTGGTAATGAGCGCGCCGGACATGCTGCTGTTGGATGAGCCCACTAACCATCTGGATGCAGAATCCGTGGCCTGGCTGGAGCGTTTCCTGCACGAATTCCCCGGCACCGTAGTGGCGGTAACCCACGATCGCTACTTCCTCGACAACTCCTGCGAGTGGATTCTGGAACTGGATCGCGGCGAAGGCATTCCCTGGCAGGGCAACTACTCGTCTTGGCTGGAGCAGAAAGAACAGCGTCTGGAGCAGGAAGCGAAAAGCGAATCTGCCCACCGCAAGACGGTGGAAAAAGAACTGGAATGGGTACGCCAGAACCCGAAAGGCCGCCGCGCCAAGAACAAGGCCCGTGTATCAGCGTTCGAAGAACTGGCCAGCCAGGAGTTCCAGAAGCGCAACGAAACCCAGGAACTGTACATCCCACCGGGTGAGCGCCTGGGCGAGCAAGTGTTCGAAATCAAGAATGTGGCCAAGCAATTCGACCACAAGCTTCTGTACGAAGATCTGGATTTCCAGATTCCCCGTGGCGCCATCGTCGGCATCATCGGCCCCAACGGCGCGGGTAAAACCACTCTGTTCCGCATGCTGGCCGGCCAGGAAACCCCGGACAGCGGCGAAATTGTCACCGGTGACACCGTGCAGATGGCCTACGTGGACCAGAGCCGCGAAGACCTGGACAGCAACAAGAGCGTCTGGGAAGAAGTGTCCGACGGCAACGACATTCTGCGCATCGGCAACTATGAAGTTCCCAGCCGCGCCTATCTGGGCCGGTTCAACTTCAAGGGTGGCGACCAACAGAAGCGCGTCGGCGACCTATCTGGCGGTGAGCGTAACCGTCTGCACCTGGCCAAGCTGCTCAAGCAAGGCGCCAACGTGCTGCTGCTCGATGAACCGACCAACGATCTGGACGTGGAAACCCTGCGCGCATTGGAAGAAGCCCTATTGGCCTTCCCCGGCTGCGCCATCGTGATTTCGCACGATCGCTGGTTCCTGGACCGCGTCGCCACCCACATCCTCTCTTTCGAAGGGGATGCCCGAGTGGAGTGGTTCGAAGGCTCTTACACCGAGTACGAAGAATACAAACGCAAGCAGTTGGGCGATGCAGCCCTGCAGCCCAAACGCATGAAGTACAAGCGGATCGAAGTCTGATTCGAGCAGGATAATGCCGGCACAGGAAAGGCGTGCCGGCACGGGGACGCAACAGGGACGACAGCATGAACGAAAGACGGCGGGCCAATCGGGTGGACTTCGACGGGGAAGCCACCTTGGTTTTCCAGCAGGATAACCACCCCGTGTCACTGGACGACATTTCCGTCATGGGCGCACGACTCAACATCAGCCCACCGCTCACGCTGCCGGCTGGGTCCCCGGTCATCCTGACCATTACACTGGAAGATTCCGATATCACGCTGATCCTTCCGGCAAAAGTGCAACGCCAGCAAGACCAGGATATCGGCATCATGTTCGATCGCCCTTGCGTGGATGACATGCAGCACTTACGCCGCATTGTCATGCTGCATCAGGGCGACGACGGTGAAGATGACCCCGCCACCCTGCTGACACCGGAGGCCTGACACCTTGGACCCAACCCTGGAAAGCCCGGAATTCATTGAACGCCTGCGCCAGGGAGACCAGGCAGCCTTTGGTCAACTGGTCAAAGCCCACCACAACATGCTGCTGGCCACGGCCCGCAGCATGCTGTCATCCGCCGATGCCGAAGAAGCAGTGCAGGATGGCTGGATTGCCGCACACCGCGCCATCAGCAAATTCGAAGGCCGCAGCCTGCTGCGCACCTGGCTCACTCGTATCGTCATCAACCAGGCACGCATGATGCTGCGCAAGGGCGGCAGGGAAATTCAGTTTGATCCCACCGATGAGCAGGATGCCCTTGCCCACCGTTTTCGTGACGGCGGGCACTGGGACCACCCGCCACAGCACTGGGATCTGAGCGGCCCGGATGCCCTGCTCACCCGCGACGAACTGCGCCACTGCATGGAAAAGACCCTGGGGAAAATGCCGGACAACCAGCGACTGGTGCTGGAGTTGCGGGACCTGCAAGGCATGGATTTCGATGATATCTGTAACATGCTCGATGTGAGTGCATCCAACGTCCGTGTGCTGTTACACCGGGCCCGCGCAAGGTTGTTTGAGTTGGTGGACCATTTTCAGGAGACAGGCGAATGTTGAAATGTAAAGACCTCGTCGCAAAAGCGGACGCCCTCGTGGATGGCGCGCCCATGACCATGCGCGAGCGCCTCGCGATGCGCATGCACCTCCTAATGTGTCACCACTGTCGTCGCTATGTGCGCCAGTTACGCGCACTGCTGCGCACTCTGCCCCGCGAGACGGATGCCCTCGATGATGCCCGTACCCAGGAAGTCCTCGACAGACTCAACATCCCCCAGGACCGCTAAGGCCCTGTAGCCGCGCCTGAAATCGCCATTCCGGCTTCTTACCTCCCAACGCCAAGGCAGACCATGGAACGCAAACTCGCTCTCTCATTGCTCTTGCTACGACTCGGTGTCTTCATCGTGATGCTGATGTGGACTCTGGACAAATTCATCAACCCCGGTCACACCAGCAAGGTTTTCGCCAAATTCTATGGTCTGGAAGGGCTCGGCGGCACCGTCCTCACCGTACTGGCCTGCTTGCAGCTTATCGTCGTATTAGCCTTTGCTGCCGGCGCCCTGCGCCGCTACAGCTACGGCATCATCCTGCTCATGCATGCCGGCTCCACGCTCTCTTCCTGGCAACAATACCTGGACCCGTTCAATCACCTGCTGTTCTTCGCCGCCTGGCCCATGCTGGCCGCCTGCGTTGCCCTCTATGTGCTGCGCGATCAGGACACCCTGCTCAGCATTGATGGCCGCAAAAGCAAAGCATAAAGGCACGCCCCTCTGCGCAGGATAATACTGCGCAGAGGCAATATGCGACGAAAGCCTTTACCGCAAGCTAGGTTCAGAGGCTAGCCTGCCTCCCCCGCACAATAAGCCGCGGTGATCGGATGCGCGGGATTCTCGAAGACCTGTTCGCAGCCGTTGGACTCCACCACACAACCACACTGCCCCTCCAGCCAACAGACCGTCACGCTATCCGCCAGGCGCCGTGCCTGTGCCAGGTTATGGGTCACCATCAGAATCGTATACCGCCCTTTCAGCGAGCGGATCAGCGCCTCGACCACCCTGGAAGAGACCGGGTCCAGTGCGGAACAAGGCTCATCCAGCAGCAACACCCGTGGCTCCAGCACCAGGGCCCGGGCGATGCATAACCTCTGCTGCTGCCCACCAGACAACCCCAGCGCCGGTTGTGACAGACGCTCTTTCACTTCCTCCCACAGGCCCACATCGTGCAGCGCCTGTTCGGCACGGGCACGGCGCTGGCCTCGGGGAACCCGGTGCTCCGCCAGCGGGAACAGCAAGTTGTCGATGATGGATAACGGGAACGGATTGGGTTGCTGAAAGACCATCCCCACCTGCCGGCGCAGAGCCACCAGATCCCGCCGCTGGCGGATATCCTCCTCATCGAGCCATATTCGGCCACCCACCCGGCAACCGCTGATCCCGTCGCTCATGCGATTAATGGTTCCCAGCAGGCTGCTCTTGCCGCAGCCACTAGGGCCCACCAGCGCCATCAACTCACCCGGTTTCACCTGCAAGGACGCATCACTGATCGCCACTTGCTCCCCATAACTGACAGACACGGATTCCAGCACCAGCGACGGCGCCCGGTGCGTTCGTTGCTCACTCATAGCCGCTCACTCATACCAAAGCCTCTGTCATGGGCTGGCGCAGCACGCGACGCACCAGCAGATTCAGCACCACCAACAAGGCCACCAGCACAACCGCCGTGGCCGCAGCCCGCGGCATGCCACCGGGCACATTCATGGCCAAATCGTAAATGTGCACACTCAAGGTGCGCCCGGAATCGAACACGGAATCGGGGCGGCGCAGCACATAGCCGGCGGTAAACAGCAGCACAGCGGTTTCCGCAAGCGCCCGCCCGGCACTAAGAATAATCCCCACGGCGATACCCGGCGCCGCGCAAGGCAACAGGATCCGCCGTACCCAACCCCAGCGACTCAGCGCCAGCGCATCCCGCGCCTGTCGGTAGCCCATTGGCACGGCTCGCATGGCTTGCTCGGCACTACGAATCATCAACGGCAGGACCATCAACGACAGAGCCAGCGCGCCACTGAGGATGGAAAACCCCAACCCCAGCGTGATGGCAAAAAACTGGTAGCCGAACAATCCGTAGACAATCGACGGCACCGCCGCCAGCATGTCCAGCACCCCGCCCAACCAATGGGCGCGGCGACTATCCGCCGGCAATGATTCGCTCAGATACAGCGCGCAGCCCAGCCCCACCGGCACCGCCACCAGCAGGCACAGTCCCAGAATCCACCCGGTGCTGATCAACAGCGCGGCAATACCGCCACTGCGACCGGCCCGCCCCGGATCCTCCAACAAAAACCCCAGACTCAACACGTCGACACTCTGCAGCCAAAGTGACGTCACCATCAACGCCACCGGCACCATCACCAGGGCGAGCAGGATCAACCCGGCCAGCCAGGCCACGCGGTCAGTCATGGGATGCTCCTCGCAATCGCCAACTGGCCATCAACAACAACCCCGTCACGGCGATCAGCAGCAGCCCACTGGCAAACAACGCCACGCGGTGGTCACCGGTGGCATAGGCCATCTCCAAGGCGATATTAGCGGTCAACGTGCGCACCGGAGCAAACACCGAATCCGGCCATTGCACCACGTTGCCGCATACCATCAGCACCGCCATGGTTTCCCCCAACGCCCGCCCGAACTGCAACACCACCCCGCCCACAATCCCAGGTGCCGCCCGGGGCAACAGCACCCGCCGCAACATGCCCACCCGGGACAAAGCCAGCGCCTCACCGGCACGCTGATAACGCAGCGGCAACTGTCCGAGTGCCGCATCCGTCACCAGCAGCGCCAACGGCACAATCATCAGCGCCAGCACCAGTGACCCGGCCAGCCAGGAGGCGCCCGGCGGCACCCACTGATTGATCCAGGGCACCAGCACCAGCATGCCCCACAGCCCATACACCACAGAAGGAATGCCCGCCATTAGCTCCACGCCGACCAACACCGGGCGGCGCAGTCCTGGCGCAAAGTAACGCAACCAGGCGGCCAGCAAGACCGCCACCGGAGCCGCCAGCAACAATGCCAGCACACTGACCAAGAGCGACCCGGCGATCATCGGCGCCATCCCGTATTCGCCCTGCCCCGGCTGCCAGGTGCTTTGCCAGATGCCAGCGCCTTCACTGATCAGAAACGGCAGCGCCCGCACCAGCAGCACCGCCACAATACCGCCGAGCACCAGTGCCGCCAGCAACCCACACAGGCGCAGCACCAGCGTCAGCAGGCGATCACTCAGCGGCAGGGAGGAAGTAGTAATCATGGTAGACATCCGCCATGTCTGTACGGGTTACAAATGCCAGAAAGTCGGCCACCGGTTGCGACATCTCACCATGGGTCACCAGGTTCAACTCGCGGGCCAGGGGGTAATCCCCCTGCGCCAGTACGGCCAACGACGCAGGCTTTCCTTCCAGAGGCAGCAACCGGATAGCCGTACCACTGTCAGCTTCGTAAATCGCGGTGCCGATGGACACATAGCCAATGGCAAAAGGATCCCCCGCCACCGCCGTGATGCCTTGCTGATTTTCACCAATCACCCGATCCGGCTGGACCTGGCTGTTTTCCAGTTGAAAGTAGGCAAGGAAAAGCTCTTGGGTGGATCGACCCTGCGCCTTGTGAACAACGGTAATGGGCCTGCCTTCGATTGATCCAGCGCCCCAGCGCTGCATCTTGCCGGTGTAGATGGCACGAATCTGGTCATCCTTGAGAGCCCGAACCGGATTGTCGCGATGAACGATAATCGCAATACCATCGCGCCCGATCAGGTGCCCATCCAGATCCTGTTCATCCGCTTTCAGCGCCCGGCTCACCATGCCTAGATCCGCCAACCCCTGACGCACATCACCCATGCCTCGCCCGGACCCACCACTTTGTACATCCACCTGTATTCCGGTTTCTGTTTCATAGCGTTCCGCCAACTCCGCCATCAGCGGCGCAATCGTGCTGGAACCGGTAACGGTTAACGTACTGCCAGACTCTCCGCACCCTACCAGAGAAAGCACAATCACAGCCCCTCCCAGCCACCTCAATCCAAACTGCACTGCCTTCTCCTTCCTGGCTGCCCGCATTCTTCACGTTATCTGCGGCACTTTGATGCAACACTCATGCAACTATTACATTGATGAGCGTCTTATTCGTCTCATTACTCACAAGCGCAACAAACATTCCATCAGCACTGTAACCTGCAGCGATTTGCTGCATCCTATTAGCCTTACCCGGACAGCTTGATACTCAGGAGAGTCAGCAATGCGTGAAGACGTGCAGGATTATTACGGCAAACAACTGCATTCCAGTGCAGACCTGCAAACCAATGCCTGCTGTGATCAGGCTCCGCCGGAACATCTGAAGCCTCTGCTTGCGCAACTCCATGATGAAGTGGTCAGCCGCTATTATGGCTGCGGCCTGGTCGCGCCGGAGCAACTGGAAGGCATGCGCATTCTGGATCTCGGGTCGGGCTCCGGGCGCGACGTTTATCTGCTGTCAGCGTTGGTCGGGGAGCACGGCGAAGTGGTCGGCGTGGACATGACCGACGAGCAATTAGCGGTAGCCAATCGCCACCTCGACTATCACCGTGACGCTTTTGGTTACGCCAACAGCAATGTGCGTTTCCTGAAAGGGTATATTGAAGAACTCGACCAGCTGGACTTGCAGGACGGCTATTTCGACATCGTCATTTCCAACTGTGTCATCAACCTGAGCACCGACAAGGCCAAGGTCATCAGCGACGTAAAACGCCTGCTAAAACCCGGCGGCGAGTTCTTTTTTTCCGATGTTTATGCAGACCGCCGCATTCCTGCCTCACTGGCCACCGACCCGGTGCTGTATGGAGAATGTCTGTCCGGCGCCCTGTACTGGAATGATTTCATCAACCTGAGCAAACGCTGCGGCTTTTCCGACCCTCGTCTGGTGGAATCCCGACCACTGACTATCGAGAACCCAACCATCGAAAACGCGCTGGGCAACATCCGCTTCTATTCCGCCACCTACCGGCTGTTCAATATCGATGCGCTTGAGCCAGCCTGCGAAGACTACGGCCAGGCCGTCATCTACAAAGGCACCCTGACAAACAGCCCCAACACCTTTGTTCTGGACGATCACCATTTTATTGAAGCTGGCAAAGTCTTCCCGGTGTGCGGAAACACCTGGCTGATGCTGGAAAAAAGTCGCTTTGCCGAGCACTTTTCCTTTATCGGGAACTTCGATATCCACTACGGTATCTTCGAAGGCTGCGGGCTGAACGTGCCTTTCGAAGACAACCAGGAAGGTAGTGCAGCGAGTTGTTGCTGAAGCCGCAGTCGTTTTCTTGCAAACCAAGGAGAAAGTCGCGAGAAGCGAGTAACGAAGATCAAAAGCGAGATCACCCTTCCGGTTTTTGCCTTTCGAAACTCGTTACTCGCAACTCAAACGCCCGACGAGCATGATCTCTGGCCAAGATCCTCCAGCACCGTAACACTGATCAAGGAAGCCAAATGAACATCAAAAAAGCGCTATTACTTGTTATCCTCGCCGCGCTGATTGCCAGCTACTTTATTTTTGATCTTGGCCAGTATTTCAGCCTGGACTATATCAAGGAGCAACAAAGCGCGTTTGATGCCCTGTATCAAGACAACCCCGCGCTGATCCTCGGTGGGTTTTTCACGCTCTATGTCATAGTCACCGCACTCAGCCTGCCCGGTGCCGCCATCATGACACTGGCCGCCGGCGCCCTTTTCGGTTTCTGGATCGCCCTGGCAATGGTCTCATTTGCATCCTCAGCGGGTGCCACCCTGGCCTTTCTGGCTTCCCGCTTTTTGTTTCACGACGCGGTACAAAACCGTTTCGGTGAGCGGCTTAAAAAACTCAATGAAGGCGTCAAAAAAGAAGGCGCGTTTTATCTTTTCACATTGCGTCTGGTGCCTGTCGTACCGTTTTTCATCATTAACCTGGTAATGGGCCTCACCCCCATCAAGGGCCGCACCTTTTACTGGGTTAGCCAGGTGGGCATGCTGGCCGGCACGGCGGTCTACGTGAATGCGGGCACTCAGCTCGGTCAAATCGATAGCCTCGGCGGCTTGCTGTCGCCTCAGTTATTGGGCGCCTTTGTGTTGCTGGGCATATTCCCCTGGATCGCCAAGGCCATCATGAGCCGCCTGCAGGCCCGCAAAGTCTACAAAGGCTGGAAAAAGCCCAAACAGTTCGACCGCAATTTGATTGTGATCGGCGCCGGCTCCGGCGGACTGGTCAGCGCTTACATTGCCGCCACTGTGAAAGCGAAAGTGACCCTGATCGAGAAACACAAAATGGGTGGCGACTGCCTGAATACCGGGTGCGTGCCGTCCAAGGCATTGATCAAGAGTGCCCGCGTGGCCTTCTATGAAAAGCAGGCGGAAAAATTCGGCTTCGACAGCATTCGCAATGATTTCCGCTTCCGTACATTGATGGAACGTGTCCACACCATCATCAAGAAAATTGAGCCACATGATTCGGTGGAGCGTTACAGCGAACTGGGGGTGGACTGCCGGCAAGGTGAAGCCACTTTTATCTCACCGTGGGAAGTAGAGATCCGTAACGGCGATCATTGCGAACGGCTCACCGCGCGCAGCATTATTATCGCCACCGGCGCCCAACCGTTTATTCCCTCGGTTCCCGGTATCGAGGACATGGACGCCCTCACCTCCGACACACTGTGGAACATTGAAGAACAACCCCGCCGCCTTGTGGTACTGGGTGGTGGCCCCATCGGCTGTGAGCTGTCGCAAACGTTTGCCCGTCTGGGCAGCCAGGTGACGCAGATACAGAAAGGGCCGCGCCTGATGCCCCGCGAAGATGAAGACGCCGCCGCCCTGGTCACCCAGGCCCTGGAAGAGAGTGGCGTGACCGTGCTGGTCGATCACACCACCGTCCGCTTCACCCGCGAAGACGGTGACAAAGTGCTGTATCTCACCGGTGACGGACAAGAAAAGCGCATCGTATTCGATACGCTGTTACTGGCTGTAGGTCGCAAGGCCAACACCAATGGGCTGGGGCTGGAGACGCTAAAATTGCCCACCGATGACAACGGCACCATCACCGTAAACGACCATCTGCAAAGCCGCTTCCCCAATATTTATGCCTGCGGCGATGTGGCTGGCCCCTATCAGTTCACCCATACCGCCTCGCATCAAGCGTGGTATGCCTCGGTCAATGCGCTATTCGGCTTTGCGAAAAAATTCAAAGTGGACTATCGGGTGATCCCCTGGTGCACCTTTACCGATCCCGAGGTGGCCCGGGTCGGGCTGAATGAACAGGAAGCCCGCGAGCAGGGTATCGATTACGAGGTCACCCGCTATGGCATCGACGACCTGGACCGGGCCATCGCCGAAAGTGCCGAGCAGGGGTTTGTGAAAGTTCTGACTGCCACAGGTAGCGACCGGATTCTCGGCGTTACCATTGTCGGCCAGCACGCCGGGGAGCTGATTGCCGAGTACGTACTGGCCATGAAACACAAGCTGGGCCTGAACAAAATCCTCGGCACCATCCATATCTACCCAACCATGGCCGAAGCCAACAAATTTGCCGCCGGGGAGTGGAAAAAAGCCCGCAAGCCTGAAGGGCTGTTACGTTGGGTGGAGCGGCTTCACGACATTCGGCGCTAATCACAAAGCCACAATTGACAATTATTATCATTATCATTACGGTGCACGGCCGTCCTACCTTGAAGATATTAATAAGGAGAGCGCCGTGCTCCGCTTTTGCCGTTTTGGCTTGCCTGTATCGTTATTGTCCCTTGCGTGTTCCCCATTTGCCCTGGCCGAAGAAGCCGCTGGCGCCCATGAGCTGGGCCAGATTACCGTTTCTGCCACCCGTGCTCACTCCACCGTTGATGAGACTCCACAGAAAGTTCTTATCATCAGCCGCGAAGAAATTGAAGAACAACTGGCCATCAGCAATGACCCCGGCCAGGTGCTCAGCAACCTGATTCCCTCTTATTCGCCCAGCCGCCAGAAGCTCTCCAATGCCGGCGAAAGCTTCCGTGGTCGTTCGCCGCTATTCATGATTGACGGCGTTCCTCAGAGCAACCCGCTACGAGATAGCGCGCGGGACAGCTATACCATTGACCTGTCCATGGTTGAACGTATCGAAGTGATTTATGGTGCCAGTGCCGAGCACGGGCTGGGCGCCACCGGCGGTATCATCAATTACATTACTCGCCGCGCCGACACCGGCACCATCAATCAGGAAGCCTCCGTCAGCCTGACTTCCGACGACGATTTTGATTCCGATGGCCAAGGCCACAAAGTGGACTACAGCATCAGTGGCCAGAAAGGCGACTGGGATTATCTGGGCGCCATCAGCCAGCAAAAGCGTGGCGTTTTTTATGACGGTGATGACCAGCTAGTCGGCATCGCCTACCCCGGTGAACTGCAGAACTCTACCAGCTATGACGTAATGGGCCGGGTCGGCTACTGGATCGACGATAACCAGAACATCGAACTGATGCTCAACCACTTCGAACTGGAAGGTGAAGGGGATTATGTTCCTGTGCTGGGCAACCGGGATGAAGGCATCCCCACCCGAGCGCGACCGGGCGACCCGGTAGGCGACCCGGGCTTCAACAAGGTCACCACCGCCAGCTTCTCCTACAGCCATGCAGACTGGTTCGGCAACAAGGCGGACGTACAAGTGTACGGCCAGCAATTCCGGGCCCAATTTGCCACTACCCCGTTCTTCCCCTACGTGGACAGTGCCGGTAATAATCAGCTCGACCAGACCCGTAACGAATCGGACAAGGTCGGTGCCAAATTTACCCTGACCCGTAACGGCCTGCTCAACAACCGCCTGGGGATTACCACCGGCCTGGATCTGCTGCAAGATGAAACCAATCAGGATCTGGTGCACACCGGTCGCACCTACGTACCGGAAACCCAGTACCGCAATTACGCCCCCTTCCTGCAAGGCCGCTTCAAGCTCACCGACAAGCTCAACCTGAATGCCGGTGCCCGCTATGAAAAAGCCAAACTGAAAGTGGACACTTACTCCACCATCGACCGGACCAACGTGGTCAATGACAACGTGGTTGTGGAAGGCGGTAGCCCTGACTTCAGCGAAACACTCTACAACGCCGGTCTTGTATACCAGCTCACCAACTGGGCGCAGCTCTACGCCAGCTACTCGGAAGGGTTTGGTATGCCCGATGTGGGCCGGGTCTTGCGCGGCATCAACACCTCCGGCCAGGATGTAGACACCCTCCTGCAGCTGCAGCCCATCGTCACCGACAACCGGGAAATCGGCGGGCGCTTCAACTGGGAACGCTACGGGTTTGAAGTGAGCTACTACGAGTCCAACTCGGATCTGGGCGAGCGCCTCACGTTCAACAGTACCACGGGCACCTTCGAAGGCAGCCGGGAGAAAACCGAGATCCAGGGCGTGGAACTGTCCGGGCACATGCAGATTAACGACGCCCACCGCGTCAAACTCTCCTACTCCCACGAGGACGGCGAATCCGACACCGATGGCAACGGCGTTGTCGATACCGAACTGAGCGGCCTGACCATTGCACCCGACACGGTACAGATGAGCTGGAATGCCGGCTGGAGCCGCACCGTCTCATCCTACCTGCAAGTCAGCCACTTCTTCAGCCGCGGCTTTGATGACCCGGATCTGGACTTTGACGGTTACAGCCTGATCGACGCCATGGTCAGCTACAAACTACCCGCGGGTAAACTGGATCTGGGCATTGAGAACCTGACGGATGAAGACTACTTCACCTACTACTCCCAGGCCGCCCGTGACAGTGACGAGTACAACTTCAAAGGGCGAGGTCGCACCTACACCTTGGGGTATAGTCTGGACTTCTAAACTCGACAGTCGTTTCCTGACGGGCAGCCTCTGGCTGCCCGTTTGGTTTAAGGACCCACATTTACATGCGTAACGCCCTTTTCACCCTGCACAAATACACCGGCCTGATTACCGGGCTGCTGCTGGTGGTTATCGGCCTTAGCGGCAGCTTACTGGTCTTCCATGAAGGGCTGGATGAGTCGCTCAATCCGCAACTGATGACCGAAGGGAGCAAGACACTTCCCTTCAACGATATCGTTGCCAGCGCTGAGGCGGAGCTGGGCCGAAAGGCCTTGCGTCTCGAACCGGCGCAGGATTCGGGCAGCCCGCACACCCTGCGTTTCTTTGCACCGCCGGGAGAACCCGGCCCGATTCAGGTCAGCGTCTCCCCCTATACCGGCGAGGTCCTTGCGATTCGCACCTGGGGCGACTACCTGATGACCTGGATCTACAGCCTGCATTACACCCTGTTGTCCGGCGAAATTGGCGAGATTGTGGTTGGCGTGCTTGGCCTGTGCTTGCTCGGTTTCTGTCTGACCGGCGTTTACCTGTGGTGGCCCACCGGCAAGCGCAAAGGAAAGTGGCGTCGTAACCTGACCATTAAACGGGGCGGCGGCAGCTACCGATTACACTTTGACCTGCATCAGGTCATCGGCATCTATTTTCTCCCGGTACTGCTGGTGGTCGCCTTTTCCGGGGTCACCCTGATATTTCCGACCCAGGTCGCGGCACTGGTGAATACCGTGCTGCCGTTGGAAAAACGCCCCTCGCCTTCGTCAACGCTACCGGACGCCTCGGGCACGTCCTCCATTTCCCCGCAGCAATCACTGGATATTGCCCGCACCGTTTTTCCACAGGCACCGTTGATCCGCCTTGATTTTCCCCGCAGTGAAACCGGCAGCTACTCGCTGGCGTTCAACCGGGACGGAGAACCCTGGCAGCATTACGGCGCCAGCCGTATCTGGGTAGACCAGTACAGCGGCGAAGTACTGGCGGTATGGGACGCCCCCAATGTAGCGGCCGGAAGCCAGTTCATGACCTGGCAATTCCCGCTCCACAATGGTGATGCCCTGGGCATGCCGGGGCGCATCATCATCCTGATCAGCGGGCTGACGCCCCTGCTGTTCTTTATCACCGGCACCTACATGTGGTGGCAAAAACGCCAGCTTCGCCTGCAGGCACAACGCCGCAAGCTGGCACGGCAACAGGCACGTTGACGCCCTGTTGCCACCCTTCCATGCTTAATTGCAAGCTGAATACCACAAGGAGCCTCACATGCGTCAATGGATTTCCGCACTGGTGATCAGCCTGCTTGCCCTAAGCAGCCAGGTCATGGCGTTTGACCACAGCCGTTGGAACACATTGCTTCAGCAACATGTGCAACCCCAGCGCGGGGGCGTTGCTACGGCTATCCATTATGACGGGATCGCCGAGAACCATGAGGCCCTGCAGTCGTATCTGGACAGCCTAACCGCGGTCACTCAAGGGGAGTTCAACGCCTTCAGCCGCGATGAAAAACTGGCGTTCCTGATCAACGCCTACAACGCCTTTACCGTTGAACTGATCCTTCGTGAAAATCAGCCTGATTCCATCCGTGATATTGGCAGTCTCTTTTCCAGCCCTTGGGACAAGGCATTCTTTTCCTTGCTGGGAGAGCCCCGGACGCTGGATGAACTGGAACATGAAATGATTCGTGGCAATCCAGACCTGATGGACCCGCGCATTCATTTCGCTGTGAACTGCGCCTCCATCGGCTGCCCTGCCCTGCGCGCCACCGCCTACACCGGTGAGCAGCTGGAAGCCCAGCTGGAGGACAGCACCACGCAATTTCTCAGCGATAAACAGCGCAACCGCTACAGCAGCGAACAGGATGCCCTGGAAGTCTCGAAGATTTTCGATTGGTACGAAGAGGATTTTGAAGGCGCCGCCGGGAGCCTGTCCCATTACCTTCTGCAATACTCGGACACGCTGGGCATACCCGCCAATCGCCAAAAGGCACTGGACGACGGGAACATGGAGGTGCAGTTTTTACCCTATGACTGGTCACTAAACACCCAGTAACCCTACACCCTCCAGGAGGACACGGCATGGACGCCAACTACGCAACGGCCACCCATCGTTTGCACAGCATCTGGCTATCGTTTCGCAATCTGCCTCGCTGGCTACAGGGCTGGGCGCTCCTCATTCTGATGCCGCTCAACGGGGCCAGCCTGTTTTTGCTGGAGACGTTTTCTGGTCAGGCTATTGGCCTGGCCCTGCTGGTGGTTCTCGGCGTGAATCTGCCCCTGATGTGGCACCATCGTGGCATGAACAAGGATATGTCTCTGGTGCATCTGCTGGCCTGGATTCCACTGGAAATCGCGTTGCTTGGGCAGCTGGCCGGGCGCTGGGGCGACGATCATCTGACACCGGCACTGTGGGGTTTTACCCTTGCGGTATTCATGGTCAACGCCATCAGCCTGTTCTTCGACGTGGCCGATGCCTGGTGCTGGGCTCAGGGAGACCGTCGAACGCTGCATCCTACTGAGGCAGTGGATCATTGAATCAGGATGATGAATAACGGTGCGAGTAATCGACTCACCATTCACTAAAGGTATTCCAGCGCCTCAGCTACATTACTGACGCCGATAACCTCCACTCCACTGGGCAATTTTCTGGGCAGGTTCGCCTTGGGCACAATGGCTTTTTTGAAGCCGTGCTTCACTGCTTCATGGAGCCGTTCCTGCCCTTGGGGTACGGGCCGAATTTCGCCGGATAACCCCACCTCGCCAAACACCACCAGTTCACGCTCCAGTGCCCGATCCCGGAAGCTGGACACAATGGCCAGCACCTGGGCCAGGTCGGCAGCGGTTTCAGTGACTTTGACCCCGCCGACCACATTCATGAACACATCCTGGTCGCCCACCTGAATGCCGCCATGACGGTGCAGCACGGCCAGCAGCATGGCGAGGCGATTCCCTTCGAGCCCCACACAAATACGCCGGGGGTTGCCGAAATGAGAGGCATCGACCAGTGCCTGCAGTTCCACCAACAATGGTCGCGTGCCTTCCCAGACCACGGTGACCAGCGAGCCCGACGCAATCTCGTCTGCCCGGTTAAGGAAAATGGCAGACGGATTTTTTACTTCTTTCAGACCTTCGCCTGTCATCGCAAAAACCCCCAGCTCGTTGACCGCGCCGAACCGGTTCTTCAAGCCCCGCAGGGTGCGAAAACGCGAATCCGTGGAATCTTCCAGCATCAACGAGCAGTCGATCATGTGCTCCAACACCTTGGGGCCCGCCAAGGTGCCATCCTTGGTGACATGCCCGACCAGCAACAGCACCGTACCGGTCTGCTTGGCATACCGGGTCAACGCGGCGGCGCATTCGCGTACCTGGGCCACACTTCCCGGTGCCGACTGTAACGCGGCGAGGAACATCACCTGAATAGAATCCACCACCAAAATACGCGGCTGCTCCTTGCGCGCCAGCTCCAGAATTTGCTCCACATCGGTTTCCGCCGCCAGACGCAGCTTTTCCTTGGGCAACTTCAGCCGGTCGGCGCGTAGAGCCACCTGGGCCGGCGACTCTTCGCCGGTGACATACAAGCAGGTTTCGCGGTCCGCCAGCTTGCATAGCGTCTGCAATAGCAAGGTCGATTTCCCTGCCCCCGGGTGGCCACCAATCAGGATCGCGGAACCCGGCACGAAGCCACCGCCCAACACCCTGTCCAGTTCGCCCATACCCGCACTGATCCGCGGCATTTCTTCCAGCACGATGTCATTGAGACTTTGCACTTCGCAAAGCTGACCGGAAAAACCGCCTCGATTGCCCGCCCCTTTGGACGACGGCGTAGCGGGATCATGGACAAATTCCTGCAAGCTGTTCCAGGCGCCGCACGCCGGACACTGCCCCTGCCATTTCGGGAAGTCAGCCCCACAATCGGTGCACACAAAGGCGGTTTTTTTCTTGGCCATGAAAACCCAGTTCAAAGTTGAAAGTGTAAAGTTGAAACACAGGCCCGGCCGCTCTGAGCTGACAGGCTATGCCCGCGATTCATGATTGACTGAGGAAAGCGTTCAAAGCACAAAAGCACTTCAAAAGGCTGCGGCGCGGCTCCAGTGCTCATCATCTGGCACCCAACCACCATTCGCGCCTTTCAACTTTAAACTTTGCACTTTCAACTAAACAACCACTCGCTCTGGCCGATCGGTGATCTGACAGAATAATTCATAACTGATGGTGCCACAGGCACGGGCCACGTCATCCACATCGACGACGTCGCCCCACAACTCGACCTCATCGCCAACCTGAGCGCTCAGGCCAGTCACATCAATAGTCAACATATCCATGGAAACGCGGCCAACCAGCTCCGTGACGACGCCGTTCACCGCCACCGGAGTACCACTGGAGGCATGACGCGGATAGCCATCACCGTAGCCCACCGCAACCACGCCAACCTGGCGAGGTTCGGTTGCGGTCCAGGTCGCGCCGTAGCCCACGCTTTCGCCCGCCTCGACGGCATTAATGGCAATCAAACGGGCAGTAAACCGGTGACTGACCGCCAGGCCCAATTCGCTGGCCGTTTGCCAATCAAAGGGCGAGGAGCCGTACAGCATGATGCCCGGACGCACTCGCTGTGCATGAGCCCGGGGGTAGCGCAACAGCGCCGCAGAGTTCGAGGCCGACAACGGCAACATCAGCTGCTCCGCCACCTGACCGGCGACCAGCAACTGTTTCTCGGAATAGGCATCTTGCCCCACATCCGCACAGGCAAAATGGCTCATCAAACCCACCGGCGCCATGTCCGCCGCCCGCAATTGCGCCGCTGCCTGCAGGGCGATATCCGGGCGAAAGCCAAGGCGGTTCATGCCTGTATTCACTTTCAACCAGATGCGAACCGGGCAAGGGTTCGCCAACAGCAAATCCACTTGCCATAGCGAGTGCACGACCACTTCAAGGGAAAGCCGCTCCGCCTCCTTCAGTTCTTCGGCATCGAAGAAACCTTCCGCAACAAGAATCGGCAAGGTCATGCCGTGCTCCCGGAGTGCGCGCGCCTCTTCCACCAGCGCCACCCCCAGCCCTGCGGTGCTCCCATGCATGGCATCCGCCGCCAGCAACAAACCATGGCCGTAACCATTGGCCTTGACCATGGCAAACACCTCAGCCCCATCAGCAAGCTGCCGGGCCAGACGCGCATTATGAGCCAGCGCTGCAGGGCGAATTTCGACTCGGGTGCCTCTCATGAAAAGTGCCGTAAAATGCCTGACGCCTGACGCCTGACACTTAAAGAGCAGGATTTCGCATCCGGCGTTTTATTCATCCCCGGCCGCCAGTTGCGCATAGTATTCCGGCGCCAGATCGTCGAAGCGAGTGAACTCGCCGCGGAAGGCCAGCCGCACGGTACCGATAGGACCATTACGCTGTTTACCGATAATGATTTCAGCCACGCCGCGCTCGTTGCTGTCCTTGTTGTACACCTCGTCCCGGTAAAGGAATACGATCAAATCCGCATCCTGCTCAATCGCCCCGGATTCACGCAGATCCGACATCACCGGGCGCTTGTTAGGCCGCTGCTCAAGGGAGCGGTTCAACTGGGACAACGCCAGCACCGGGCAATTCAGCTCTTTGGCAAGCCCCTTTAGGGAGCGGGAAATTTCCGAGATTTCATTCACCCGATTTTCCACCCCTGGCACCTGCATCAGCTGCAGGTAATCGACCATGACCAAGCCCAGCTCGCCGCCGCATTCACGTGCTACCCGGCGGGCCCGCGCGCGCATTTCCAGGGGGCTCAGGGCCGGCGTATCATCGATAAAAATTTTCTGCTCGCTGAGCATATGAATCGCAGAGGTAATACGCGGCCAATCGTCCTTTTCCAGATTACCGGAGCGAATCGCGCCCTGATTGATCCGCCCCAATGAAGAAAGCATCCGCATGACGATGGATTCCGCCGGCATTTCCATGGAGAACACCAGCACAGGCTTGCTGCTCTTGATTGCCACGTTTTCGCACAGGTTCATGGCAAAGGTGGTTTTACCCATGGAAGGTCGTCCCGCGACGACAATCATATCCGCAGGCTGGAGCCCGCCAGTCATCTTGTCCAATTCTTCAAACCCGGACGTCAGGCCGGTGAGCGAACTCTTGGTTTTGTACAGCTCATCGATGCGGTCCACTGCCTTCTTCAACACCGATTTGATGGCCTGCGGCCCATCGCCCTTTTTCTGCTGCTCGGCAATCTCGAAAATGGCGGATTCCGCCTCATCGAGAATCTCCAACGATTTACGGCCTTCGGTATTGAAGGCGCCATCCGCCACCTTATGCGACACATTGATTAGCTGTCGCAGGATGCTGCGCTCACGGACGATATCCGAATAGGCGGCAATATTGGCCGCACTGGGGGTGTTACGCGCCAGCTCGGAAAGGTAGCTCATGCCACCGATGGATTCGAGCTGCCCCAGGTTATTGAGCGCCTGGGAGACAGTAACCAGATCGCTGGGATTTTCTTCTTCCACCAGCTGGGCGATCACCTCGAAAATCTGGCGATGCTCCTTACGATAGAAGTCCCGCGAGCCAACGCGCTCAGCCACATCATCCCAGGCGCTGTTATTGAGCAGAAGGCCACCCAGCACCGCCTGCTCCGCCTCCACCGAATTAGGAGGAATACGCAGATTTTCGGGCAGGTGTTTATCCAGCGACATGGGTTCATTCATGGGTAGGCCAACGTGTTGGGAAAATAGAGTTAAAAGACCAAGGTTTAAAGTGGAAACGCGATTGAGGCATGCTCCAATCGGTAGAGGCTATAAGCCGCGACACCATTGTGCCCGTGACCTCCGACCGCCAAGAGCAAACCGGCTTCACTCGCGTTTCAACTTTAAACTTTGAACTGCTCTTCAACGAAAAAGGGCACTGCCCTTTCAGACAATGCCCTGATTCTGTCACCGTGCCCCCGCAGGGGCAAACCGGTTGTCAGTTCTGTCGATTACTCGGCAGGAACCACAGCCAGCTTAATGGTCACAGTGACCTCGGCGTGCAACGCCAGGTCGATTTCGAACTCACCAGTGGTGCGCAGTGCACCGTGGGGCAGCTTCACTTCTGCTTTTTCCACATCCACGCCAGTGGAGGAAGAAATGGCTTCCGCGATGTCGCGGGTACCCACAGAACCAAACAGCTTGCCTTCGTCGCCTGATTTGGCGGCGATGGAAACCGTGGCTTCGCTCAGCTTCTCGGCGCGTTCCTGAGCAGCACCCAGCTGCTCGGCAGCGTGCTTCTCCAGCTCAGCACGACGCTGTTCCACTTCGGCCAGATTGGTCTTGGTGGCAGGCAGCGCTTTGCCTTGCGGGATCAGGAAGTTACGGCCGTAACCGGAACGTACGTCTACCACTGCGCCCAAATCGCCCAGGTTCTTGATCGTTTCCAGCAGGATCACTTGCATGATGGTCCCCTCGGCTTAATTGTCGTGGCTGTCAGAGTACGGCAGCAGCGCCAGGAAGCGAGCCTGCTTGATAGCAGAGGCCAGCTGACGCTGGTAGCGTGCCTTGGTGCCGGTGATACGGCTGGGCACGATCTTGCCAGTCTCGGTGATGTAGGCTTTCAGGGTGTCGAGATCTTTGTAATCGATGTACTCAACACCTTCCGCGGTAAAGCGGCAGAACTTGCGGCGGCGATAAAAACGGGCCATTGGATAATCTCCTGTCGAATCCTTAGTTGAGGCTTTGCAGCGTTTGGGCAAGCAGTTGCAAACGGTCCCGGGCGTCTCCTTTGTATCCGGCGCGGCTGAGGCATCCGGTTACCTTGATTCGCTGACCCTCTTTCAGGCCCTTGGCCTGTTGGGTCATCCCACCCGCCAGAATAACGGCGATGCGGGCCTGGACTTCACGGGGATGTCCGTCTTCCAATTGCCGGGAGCGATGTTCCAGCCAGACTCGCTGACGGGGCACTCCGGCTGGAGTCAGGGCCACCTTTTCCAAGGTGACGATCACACCAGTGAGTTCGCAGTGGTTGCTTTCCAAAATTAGCTGGCAGCCCCTTCCTTCTCGTCATGCTTCGCCAGCGGGGACGGCTCGGTAACAGCGTTGTCGCGACGAATTACGAGGTGACGGATTACGGCATCGTTAAAGCGGAAAGTGTTTTCCAGCTCGCCCAGGGTCTCGCCGTCACATTCAATGTTCAGCATCACATAGTGAGCTTTGTGGATCTTGTTGATCGGGTATGCCAACTGACGACGGCCCCAATCTTCAACACGGTGGATAGTGCCTTTGCCATCGGTCACGATCGCGCTATAACGCTCGACCATGGCAGACACCTGTTCGCTCTGGTCCGGGTGAACCAGGAACACAACTTCGTAATGACGCATGTTAGCTCCTTACGGTTGCGACGCCTCACGACGCCAATTCAGCTTCCCGCCGTGATCGCAATCAACAAGCGGTGAAGCAAGGAGACCTGCACCCCTGTCCCGGAAAACCGGAGGGAGACGCAGGAAGCGCGCGATTCTATCCCATTGCAGGGGGCAACCTCAAGGCATATCCATTGCCATCTGCCGGCGACGGACGTATGCTCAAGTAAAACAAAACGCTACAAACGCTTACAAAAAGCGTCGTTAACCCCAAGCCCCTGAAAAAAAAGGGGAAAACAACAACAATGGGATACGACAATGCACATCCGAGCCCTGGCTACCGGCCTATGTGGTTTTTGCTTGCTGACTCCGGTTCACGCCCAGGAGCCAGCCCCCCCCTGTGGCAACCCGGTAGCCGTGCCTGACAAACCGTTGCTTGAGGACTACCCGGACTACAGCAATTTCCTGCTGCAGATCATGAAATACAAGCAGGCCCAGCGCGATCGGGCAATCCACCGCAATGCCTGCCCGGACGATTATCTACCCCACTCCGTGGCCAGCAGCGATCCGACCGTCATCGACGAGCCGGAGACCCTTTCCAGCGCCCTGGCGCGCACCGGCAAATTGCAGCAGATCGATTACCAGCGCAATCGCACCTGGTATAACCGCTCCACCTCAAAAAGCTTTGTGCTACCCCCCCTCGGCGGCGACACACTGGCCAGCGAACGCATCCGCACCCTGCTGGCCAACGCAGGCTCTGACGCCCCCTTGTTCCTACCCATGACCATTGTTGGCATGCAGCTCGAGGGCATCAATGATGGCGGGGAAGCCCAGCAGCAGGAGGCGCAGTTCAGTTATGAGTTGCTCCCCAAGCAGGAGCGCCAGGCCAGCCGCGCGGCGTTTATTGCCGACAGCCAGCAGCAGTTCAGCGGCGTTTACAGAAGTGGCAACCTGCTTCTGTATCTGGACAACGCCGGCGAGCCCTTCCTTATAGAGGGCACAGTGGAGGGGAGGCTGAAGTAACCATGAACGGGCACGCGCTACAGACCACCATTATACTGATTAGTGTCATGGCTCTAGCCCTGAGCGGGCAAGCGCTGGCCGCCCAGGACGTGGAATCACCGCAAGATGCGCTGGCCCGTGCTGTGGGGCCAAGGCCGGAAATTCGCGACTACACACGCCAGGACCGGTTCGTCACGGACCTTCTTGCCTGGCAACGCCACAAAAGTGAATTGGAGGCCAAGCTGGCCCGGGGAGAATCCATTGCCCCCCCCACACCGGCTCCACAGCCCAATTGGCATCACGTCACCGGCCCGGAAGACCTGGATACCGCGCTGCACAATGCGCAAGGCTACAAACAGCCGAACTACCAGACCCCCATTCGCTATGACCGCACCACCCACCTGAGCTTCCCGCTGGCGCCGCTACCGCAACAACAGCTGTCAGAAAAGGCGCTAACCGGCGAACCACCCGTATCGACCGATCCGGCCAAAGAAGACATTCCGGAAACGCTACTTGAAGACAACACCCGACTGCAGCGGGAAATGGCCGCCAGCCAAGCGAACCAGCCAGCACCCACCTTCAATCGACAGCACTTTGTCAGCCACTCTGAACTGAGATAAAACAGCAGGAAGACAATGGGGCGGACACAGCAGCCTCGCGACTTGTGCTGCCCCCGCAAACGCAACCTTCTCGTGCTTACGCGCTCAACAGGAAAAGGTTTTTCCCCGCACCGCGAACAACACCACCCCGGTTGCCACGGACACATTGAGGCTCTGCACCTCACCAGACATGGGAATTTCCAGCAACTGATCGCACTTTTCACGGGTCAGACGTTTCAGGCCGCTACCCTCTGCCCCCATCACGACGGCCAATGATTCCGGCGCCTCAAAGGTAAACAAGGACTCACTTCGCTCTTCCAGGGCCGTACCCACCACCCATACTCCGCGGTCACGTAGCTGGTCCAGCAGGCTGGCCAGATTACCCACCTCGTAATACGCCAGACTCTCGGCAGCACCCACTGCAGTACGACAAGCCACCGGGGTCAGGCCAGCCGCATTGCGGCGCGGCACGATCACGCCCTGCACGCCGGCCGCATCCGCACTTCGCAGGCAGGCGCCCAGATTATGCGGGTCGGTGACGTTTTCCAGGATCAGCAGCAACGGATTGGCCGGCTTGCCGTCCAACCACTGCAGCAGGGCGCTTTCGTCCGCCGGCCGGCGTGGGCGGGCCCGCGCCACGATGCCCTGATTCTGCGGGCCTGCATGCTTTTCCAGCACTTCGCGGCGGGCGCGCTGCACGGCAATACCGAAATCCTTTGCCGCCTGAATCATGGCGGCAAGGCGCGGGTCATCCCGGTCTGCGCGGGTATCCTGCACAAACAGTTCCAGCACCGCCTCCGGGCGATGCCGCAGCAGCGCTTCCACCGCGTGGAAGCCGGAATACATCAGGGGTTTATTCATAACGACGCCTGCACACTACACTCACCACGCAAGCACGTGATACGCGGTGGAGATGGAATCAAAACGCAGGAGCGGCGCCTGGGCCGCAAATATCCCTGAATGCGCCAGATATTCGCGGCTCAAACGCCGCTCCTACGGGAAGTAAGGCCCGGGCCTTTAGCTTTTCTTGCTACGGCGCGCGGCCTTCTTGCCTCGGGGTGGGCCTTTGCGTTTAGCTTTGGGCTTGGGGATATCGCCCTTGGCCAGCTTTTCCCGCTCGGACGAGCCCGAGTCAGCCTTCGCACCTTTTCCTGAACGCCCCCCTCTGCCTCGACCTCCGGACGGCTTTTTCTTGCTGCCGGCCTTGGGGCGACCTTTGCCGCTGGGCGTAAAGGACTCCAGCTGCAGGTCGATCTTGCGCTCTTCGGTGTGCACCGCGGCCACGCAGACCGTGACAGAATCACCCAGCCCAAACTGACGACCACTGCTTTCGCCGGTAAGGGTCAGACTCACTTCATCGAAGTGGTAGTAATCGCTGTCCAGGTTCGCCACATGCACCAGGCCATCAATGTGCAGCTCGCTGAGCTGCACAAACAGCCCAAAGCTGGCCACACCACTGATGGTGCCCTCGAACACCTGCCCCAGATGCGCTTCCATGAACTGGCACTTCAGCCAGGACACCACATCACGGGTGGCCTCGTCGGCGCGACGTTCCGTGATGGAACACTGCTCACCGATAGCTACCATGTCCGCCTGGTTATAAGGCAGAATTTTCTGACGCGGGATCTCCGGCAAGTTACCCGGATTGTCCACGTGATTCGGCTCACCATTGCTGCGGATCAGGAAGCGGATGGCACGGTGCACCAGCAGATCCGGATAACGACGGATCGGCGAAGTGAAATGGGTGTACGCCTTGTACGCCAACCCGAAGTGGCCCTTATTCTCGGCCTCGTACTTGGCTTGGCTCATGGTGCGCAACATCATGGTCTGGATCACATTGCGATCCGGCCGCTCCAGAATTTCTTCGCGCAGGTCCTGGAAGACATACGGCTTTGGCGCCGCCCCTTCCGACCAGGCGATACTCAAGCCCAACCCACCCAGGAATTGTTGCAACTTGCTCAGGCGCTCTTCCTTGGGCGGCTCGTGATTCCGGTACAGGGCCGGAACCCCGGCTTTCTCCAGCAATTTAGCGGAACAGATGTTGGCGGCCAGCATGGCCTCCTCAATCATGATATGCGCCACATTGCGCTGCACCGGCACGATGGCTTCGATCTTCTTGTTTTCGTCGTAAATGATGCGGGTGTCATCGCTATCGAAATCGATGGCACCACGCTCTGCACGACGACGACGCAGAGCCAGGAACATTTCGTGGAACGACCAGATCATGTCCAGGGACTCATCGTCCAGGCTGGCCACGGTGTCCTGGGCCAGCTCGGACTCAGGCTCTTCAATGATCGCGCCGACCTTGTTGTATGTCAGGCGGTGCCGCGAGCGCATCACCCCTTCCCGGAAAATAAACCGGGTCAGGCGGCCGTTGGCGGAAATCTTCATGTCGCAGTACAGGCACAAGCGGTCCACATGGGGGTTCAGGGAACACAACCCGTTGGACAGCGCCTCCGGCAACATCGGGATTACCCGATTGGGGAAGTACACAGAGTTCCCACGCGTGGCCGCTTCCTGGTCCAGCTCGGAGCCGGGATTCACATAATGGCTCACGTCGGCGATGGCCACGATCAAGCGCCAGCCACCACGGGGACGACGCTCAACATAAACCGCATCATCGAAATCCCGGGCGGTCTCGTCATCGATGGTAACCAGCGGCAAATCACGCAGGTCTACCCGATGGGCCTTGGGTTTATGGGGCACCTTTTCGCCAAATTTTTCGGCGGCGGCCTCCACCCCTTCCGGCCAGACATGGGGAATCTCGAAACGGCGCAGGGCCACTTCCACTTCCATGCCGGCCTCATCCGGAGTGGCAATAATTTCTTCCAGGCGCACCAGCACATGATGGTCACGGCTGGGATACTGGGTAATGGTGGCGCGGACATGGTCGCCGGGGTTGGGTTTGATGCCGTTGGTGTCCTCAATCAGGACTTCTTTGGTGATACGGCGGTTTTCCGGCTCAATAAAGCTGATTCCCGCTTCCAGGGAATAGCGGCCCACCACTTCTGTGGCAACACGTTCGGTGATTTCGACGATCCGGGCTTCTTTCTTGCCAAAGCGGTTGTAGCCCGCATTGCTGACCAGCACCCGGTCCCCGTCCATGACGTTTTCCATCTGCCGGGGAGCGAGAAACAGGTCACCCTGGGTCTTGTCGTCCGGAATCAGGAAGCCAAAGCCATCTTTATGGCCCTGCACCCGGCCGGCGATCAGGTCCATCTTGGACACCACGCCAACGTTGCCGTTGCGGTTCTGAACCAGCTGGGCATCACGGAGCATGGCCTTGATACGGCGATCAAGCCCGACTTCCCCCTCTTCGTCCACTTCCAGCAGCTGAGCCAGCAGCTCGAACGACAGGGGTTTGCCCTGATCATTGAGCACATCCAGAATCAGCTCCCGACTGGGAACAGGGTTTTCGTATTTTTCCGCCTCTCGGTCGGCATGGGGATCGCTATAGCGTTTTTTTGAGGTCATCGAAGATTTTTTCGAAAAGGAATTTGACATTGGCCCATCATATACTAGAATGCACCCGCTTTCGCGATGAACGGCTAATAAATTTAGCCAACGCATAGCGAAGCCGAGGTGGTGAAATTGGTAGACACGCTAGCTTCAGGTGCTAGTGCTCGCAAGGGCGTGGAGGTTCAAGTCCTCTCCTCGGCACCAATTAAGAAAGAGGGCTCCCAAACGGGGGCCCTTTTTCGTTTCGGGCCCGGCCCAACCCCCAATCACTGATAGCGCAGGTCCATATGACACTCCTTCGCCCCGTGATCGCTGCAGTTTTTCTGGCCTGTGGTCTGGCCCTGGCTCCCGTGGCCACCTATGCCGACAAAGGCAATTCAGGGGAAAGCACAGAATCCATCCACCCTGCGATCCAGCAAGCCGATGCCCACCGGGAAAAAGAAGCCCGCCGCAAACAGTACCTGCTTTTCTTCCCCATCGCTGTGGTTGGCGTCACCGTGGCACTGATTGTGATTACCCGCCGCAAATAAAACCGGCAACCATCCGCGGCCCACGCTCATCACCGTGCGGAGCGGCGCTCAAGATGCGATAGCTGCCATTGAACATCCCCGCCTCCAGCCTGCCCGCTCGACACCCGAACCGGTAGGCCAGCAGCAGGCACCCACAGCACATCTTCCCCCGAAGGGTGGGCAAAGACCTCCACCTGACACCCCAACACAACGCCCGCAGCACCCTCTTTGAGTTGGAAACCGGCCCGTTCAAGCACCTCTCTGCCCCGTCCCAGCCCCCTTGCTTCCAGTAACTGGGCGAACAGCACAGGTGCCTGCGGCACTTCTTGCTGAGGATATACCACCATAGGAGGCGCTACGGTCTCTTCACTCCCCTGCAACGACACCAACCAATCCGGGCGCGCTGAGGGCAATGCCATCTGCACCAGATAACGACCCTCCCCGGCACTAACCTGATACCTGGCATGCACCACCGAACCATCACCGGGCAGACAATTCGCCTGAAGGGATGCCGCAACCCCCACCCCCAGCAAGCTGCATGTCAGCAAAAACAATCCACCACGCATGGCACTCGCCACCCTTGCTGCGCCGACAAACATCAGGATAGTGCCTCGCCATCACTGGTCATTGGCTGCACCCAGCGAGAACAGAGCAAGCCCACCTCAAAAAGGAACCACATAGGCAGAGCCAATAAACTCTGCGAGATAATATCCGGTGGGGTAAGCAGCATGCCGGCAACAAAACAGCCCACCACAATGTAGGATCGAGCCCCTGACAACGCAGCCGGCGTAGTGATACCGGACGCCACCAGGAGCACGACAATAACCGGCAACTCAAATGCCATACCAAACGCCATAACGAAGGTCATGGTAAACCCAAGCCAGGCGCCGATGTCAGTCATCACCGCCACCCCCTCAGGAGCCACGGAAATAAAGAAAGCAAACAACACAGGCATCACCACAAACCAGGCAAAAAGCGCACCAAGATAGAACAGCAACACACTGCAAAAAAATAGCGGTCTCGCAAAACGTTTTTCGCGTCGGTACAACCCTGGTGAGACAAAGCTCCAGCATTGATGTAGCAAGAAGGGCATGGCCAACAACACACTTAAATACAACACCAGCTTGAATGGCACCAGAAAGGGCCCGGTTACATCAGTGGCGATCATGCTGCCACCCTCAGGCAAAGCCTGCATCAATGGCTGAGCCAGCTGCGTATAAATTTCACCAGCAAAGATAAACAAGGGAACGAAAAGCAACACTACCGCTACCGTGCACCGCAATAAACGCTGACGCAGTTCCAGCAAATGCTTAGTCAGCGGCATGGCCCCCATCACGACTCAACATTCTGCGCCGTGCCAGACTGATTTTGCCCAGTTTTAGCGCTGTTTTTTTGAGGAAGCAACGCCAGTTCCTGCTGGATTTTCTCACGCCGCTCTTTCATATCCAGATTCCTCGCTTCCGACTCCAGCTGCTGCTGCATCTGGTTCATTACAGCCCGCCCACGCCCAATCCATTGCCCCACCGTACGCACCAGCGCGGGCAGTTTTTCCGGGCCAAGCACGACCAGTGCAATCACACAGATCAGCATTATCTCCATGAAACCGAAATCGAACATCAGAGTCAGCTCCGAACGCTGTCTTTGCCTTTTTCAAATTCACTGGACACCAGTGGAGTCACGTTTTGCTCATCGCCCTCAAGACTTTTCTCTCCGTCTTTTACGGCATCACGAAACCCCTTAAAGGCCCCGCCCAAATCCGAACCCAAACTGCGAATGCGTTTGGTGCCAAACAACATAACAACGATGACGAGAACGATAAGAAGCTGCCAGAGGCTAATTCCGGAAAGCATGTTTTCCACCTGCTGTTAGAAAAATAATTATGAGCATGATTATCTGCCCGATTGATGAAGCCTGAATGACACAAAAAAGGCCGCCCATTTTCAGGACGGCCTCTTTTTTTCAAGCACTCTTCAAAGTGCGATTTCACCACCGTCTTCACGGGTAATCACGATAGTGGCAGAGCGGGGGCGACTGCTTCCATCACCCAGCGCCTGGGCGTCACCACTGGTGTTCGGCCAAGAGCTCTTATCAACATTAAAGCTAGCCGCTGAACCACCCTCACCTGGGTGTTGAATATTCACAAACAGGGATTTTGCATCCGGCGTCAAAGCGATACCGGTAATTTCACAACCCGGTACCCCCACCAGGAAGCGGCGCAAGTCCACGTCGGATGCAGACTTACCCACAAAGGTCGTCACCGTCTTTTCATCCGCACCGACAGAAGACGTAACCTGCTGCATGCCGCCATCCCCAACTTCACCAGGGATCGCCACCAACATCTGGTTATTCACCGTATCCGTGTAGGCACCGTCATCCGTTTGAATCCACATCAGCCCACGCATATCGATGAAAATTCCGTCGGGGCTGGAGAAATCATTGTCCGCAGTCAAACCAGAAAGATTCACACTGGCACTGTCAGCACCGGATTCAGCACCGAACAGGAAAATATCCCAATCGAAAGTCAGAGCATCATGCTCGCCACCGGTTTCACGCCAGCGAATGATATGGCCATTGGCGTTACCATCACGGCCATTGGCATCACCAACCAGGTCTTCATAGGCACGCGGGTTGGCCGCATCAAGATCATCAACAGGGCGATTAGACGTCCGATTATTAGTCAGTGCGATATAAATTTCTCCATTGAGAGGATTGATCGCACTCCATTCCGGGCGGTCCATTTTAGTGGCACCGACGTGATCTGCAGCCAAACGCGCCCCGACCAGAACATCAGCCTCACCGGCAAATGGGTAAATCGGGTTAGCAGCATCCAGACCGTTTTGCCCAAACTTCAGGGCCTTCCATTCACCGCCTCCATCCGCATTAAACACTGCGACGTAAAGCGTGCCTTCATTCAGGTATTTATCACCAGCGGACAAGCCCAGGTATTCATCAGCCTCATCCCAGCCCTCTGCACTGACGAATTTGTAGATATATTCATTACGGGCATCATCCCCCATATAGGCAACCACCGGTTTGCCGGCCTCAGCGGGAGCAAACCAGACACCCTCATGAGCAAACCGACCAAACACCGTGCGCACCTTGGCTTTTTCTGTCGGACGATAGGGATCAACCTCGATAGCAAAACCGTGTTGATTGGCCTCGTTACGGAAATCCTCAGTGGCACTTGCACCGCTAACGGTAATATTGAAGCGCGCGTAGAGATCCCCCGCCGCGACAGTATCCCACTCCCGGTAAGAGAAACCCTGACCGCCCGGCGTTAGGCCATAGCGGGTCAACAGGTCATTGTCCGCACTTGTGCGCATCGCGCTGTCGTCGTCGCGACGGAAATATGAAAACCAGTTTTCTTCACCGCTGATATAGGTATGCCAAGGGGTTTCACCATGACCACAGTTATTCAGCGTACCAAAACGGGTCATCCCGGCCGGGCTTAAACGCGTCTTCACCAGCTCAGAGCCGGCCACCGGACCGGTCATAGCAAGCTCTGTCGCTGCAGTAATACGGCGATTGAAAGGAGACCCTTGAACGTAGCGCCACCGATTCCCTTCCTTGATGACTTCCACACAAGCAACGCCGTGGGCCTGAATTTCACGATCTACTTCTGTTTTAGGGCGAGCACCGCCATTGCTAGCCGCCGCGGTAGAACCATTCTGATGCAACGTCGCATCTTCCAGGTTTTCGTGATTGATACAGAGAACGCCACGGGAAGAAGAAGCGGCGGAAGGCATCCCGCTATCGGACAAACCAAAATATGCCATGGCATCATGTTCATCCCCGGAGCGCTGATCATAATCCACGTCCGTGCCATCATTCTTGAACGCAGCAAGGCCTAATGACAGCGGATCACCCTTGGCAATCAATACGCTTGCCTGGTACCCATCAGGCACCACAACCCGATCTTCCAGAGAATGAGGCACCGCACTGAACCCCAACGCTTCAGGAGCAATCGTCGGGCCATTACTGCCCCCCGCTCCCGCAGTGCTATCGCTATCGCTGTCACCACCACAAGCAACCAGGCTGGCACCCGCCACCATGGTAGCGGCCGTCGCACTGCCACGCAGAATCTGACGACGGGAAAGGCGCTGATCCAGCACCGTGCAAATGGAATTATTGTCTGAACGGTTACTGTCTTCTACGGGATGGTGCCCCATCTCTATTCTCCCTGTTTCTATTTTCGTTGCCTGCCTGCAGCCGGAAGACCGGCCATTGAGTCGGTAAAAGTACGCAAACGAGGTTAGGCAGAACGAATGACAGAAAGGGGTACGGACCATGTCACTTTCAATGCATGGATATGTCTATCAAAAGACAATGAAAAAGAGGAACGAGCAGAGCAGAACAGGAAGGAAAAAATGCAAACCGTCACGCCAACAACACCCACGGGCGCGGGTATCAATGGCGTGACGGAAAGAAGGTCAGGAGAACGGGTGGCGCTTGATGATGGTTTCTACACGGTCCGGGCCAGTAGAAATGATATCGATGGGCGCACCGGTGATTTCTTCGATGCGTTTGAGATACGCCTTGGCATTGGCCGGCAGGGCATCTTCGGACTTGGCGCCCAGGGTAGATTCCGTCCAGCCCGGCAGGCTTTCGTACACCGGCTTCACTTCCTCGTAGCTATCCGCATCCCAGGCACACTCCAGGGAGTTGCCGACCGCATCCTGATAGCCCACGCAGATGTTGATCTCTTCCAGACCGTCGAGCACATCCAGCTTGGTCAGGCACAGCCCGGTGATCGAGTTGATCTGGATAGAGCGCTTCAGCGCCACCGCATCGAACCAACCACAACGGCGCGCACGGCCGGTGGTGGAGCCGAACTCGTGGCCTTTCTCGGCCAGGTAACGGCCATTCTCGTCAAACAGCTCGGTGGGGAACGGGCCACTGCCCACCCGGGTGGTGTAGGCCTTGGTGATACCCAACACATAATCCAGATACAGCGGACCGAAGCCGGTGCCAGTGGCGGTACCTCCGGCAGTGGTGTTAGAACTGGTCACGTAAGGGTAGGTACCGTGATCGATGTCCAGCAGAGTGCCTTGGGCACCCTCGAACATGATGTTTTCGCCACGCTCGCGGGCACCGTGCAGCACGGCAGTCACATCTGTGACCATGCTGCGCACGTCTTCGCCCAACTGCAGGGTTTCATCCAGGGTTTTCTGGAAATCCACCGGCTCGGCATTGTAGTAACTGCGCAGTACGAAGTTATGGTAATCCATCACCTCGCCCAGCTTGGCTGCAAACAGTTCGCGCTGGTACACATCGCCCAGGCGCAAGCCACGACGAGCCACCTTGTCTTCATAAGCCGGGCCGATACCCCGGCCGGTGGTGCCAATTTTCTTGTTGCCACGGGCCGCTTCACGGGCCTGATCCAATGCCACGTGCACAGGCAGAATCAACGGGCAGGCAGCAGACAAACGCAGGCGCTCACGTACCGGCACACCCTGCTCTTCCAGGCCACCGATTTCCGTTAGCAAAGCGTCCAGGGACAGCACCACACCGTTACCAATCAGGCAATGCACGTCTTCACGAAGAATGCCCGACGGGATCAGGTGCAGAACCGTTTTCTGTCCGTCGATCACCAGGGTATGGCCGGCGTTATGGCCGCCCTGAAAACGGGCCACCAGTGACGCCTGATCGGTGAGCAGATCGACGATCTTGCCTTTACCTTCATCACCCCACTGGGTGCCGAGAATGACTACGTTCTTACCCATGATTGCTTGCTGCCTGTTGAGTTATCACTAACGCTTGCACGCGACACGCTTCACGCGACACGCACGATTTTCATTGTAGGGCGGACATTGGCTTACGCCGATTTCCGCCCTACAAATGCTATAAATCCTGAATGGTCCAGCCGTTATCAGCAGGCACCAGACGACGCTGGCACCCCAATTCCGCCGGATCATTGTCTGCACCGGGCAGGGCCAGCACCACGCGCTCACCCTGAGCGCGCAAGGCCGCAACGGTATCCGCAAAAGCGGCATCCTGCAGGGAGCCTTCCGCCAGAATACCGGTGAGCGCGACAGATTCTGCCCGCTCCGCCAGCATCTTCAGGTCCGCGCTGAAACCGGTAGCCGGGCGTGCCCGACCGAAGACCTCACCGATATGATCGTAACGGCCACCCTTGGCGACCGGCTCGCTTTCGCCGGGCAAATACGCCGCGAAGACACAACCGGTGTGGTAGTGATAGCCACGCAGCTCACCCAAATCCAGGTGCAGCTTGACACCACGGGCACCCAGCACATCGGCCAGCACCGCCAGCTCATCCAGCGCCGCCAGTGCTTCGGGGAATTGCGCCAGCAGGATCCTCGCCTCGGCCAACACCTCAATGTCGCCCGCCAGCCAAGGCAATGCTGCCAAAGCGTTGGCCGCAGCCGCGGGCAGGTCGTGGCTGGCAATAAAGCTATCCAGTTCCACCCGCGCCTTGCGCACATAAATGTCTTCCAGCTGGCTCTGCTCGCTATCGCTCAGGCCACAACGTTCCAGCAAGCCACGAAACAGTCCCACGTGCCCCAGATCAAGCACCATCTGCTGTTCCACACCAGACAGGGTCAACGTTTCCAGCAGAAGGGAGATCACTTCCAGATCACTGTCTGTGCCGGAATGGCCAAACAGCTCCACCCCCAGCTGATAGGGCAAACGCGTACCGCCAGCTACAACCGGCCGGGTACGCAAAGCGCTGGAGCAGTAACAAAGGCGGGAAGGCGCATTGCGACGCAGACTGTGAGCATCCATGCGCGCCACCTGTGGGGTAATGTCCGCACGGACCCCCATCAGGCGACCGGTGAGCTGATCGGTAATCTTGAAGGTTTCCCGTTCCAGGTCACGACCGCCACCATTGAGCAGGGATTCCATAAACTCGATCAGCGGCGGGAAAACCAGTTCATAGCCCCAGCGCTGGTACAGATCCAGCGTCTGGCGACGCAGTTGCTCGATGGCCCGGGCGCGACCCGGGAGGACTTCTTCTACCCCGTCGGGCAGTAGCCACTGTTCTTCCTGATTCATCATTTACGACCGCATCAGTAGTAACAGGCCCGCACCCAACAGCATGAGCACCAGCCCCATAATTCGCAGCAGGCGACCATCCAGACGCGCCACCTGAAGTGCTGCCTGACGCGCACGTTGGGGCGCCAGAAACAGCGGAAGGCCTTCTATGATCAACACCAAACATAACGCCTTGATCAATAAGCTGAAATCCATTGTTCCTGCCAGACAGCCACAAAAAAACCGGGAGCCTGCGCGCCCGGTTGCGGCATTCTACCACGGTCTCCCCGTGGCAGATAGGTTGCCGACGGATGGATCCATCAAGCGCTCGTCGCTATGGACTAACCCGCACGTCATAGCGGACAACCCCTTGATTACCCGGCAATAACTGACCTGAGAACAGCCATTGCAGGGCCCCTTCATAACCCGGCCCATTGCTGCCATCCGGCGCGCTCAGGCTACAACCAGACAGATCCGCCGGTAGCGTAGCCGGGCAGGCTGCCGCCGCGTTCAGGGCACTGAAGGCCGGCGTGCTGTCGTTAACCGTCACCTCGCTCAACGCCCGAACGCCCTGATTGGAAAACACCAGTCGGTAGCGAAGAACATCACCGGGGGCCGCTTGGTTCGCGGTGCCATCGCTGCTGTCCACATCATCGGCGGTGCCTTGCACCCCGTCCGGGCCAATATTACGCACCTGCTTCTCCAACAGTAATGTGCCGGCAGAAAGACGGGTGGTATCGCGCACCTGCACCATAGACTGCAGTGCGGTACCGGTGAAAGCCTGGGTCGCTTGCAATGGCCGAGAGTGCAACGCCTCCAGCGGTGCATCCGCCGGGGCGAAAACTTTTACCAGCAGGCACACGTTATCACCGGCCTGAACATCGACTCCGGTAACCGGCAGGGAGGCCTCACCGCTATCTAGAGCATCATTACAATTACCGTCCCGATAGAGCGTATCCGTCCAGGCAGGGGCAGCAGGCACGGTATCGGCTGCGCCGAAATCGAAATCCACGATGCCTGCTGTACGAGCGGTAAACCGGTGGCCGTAGAACAAGCTACCGCCCGCATCGACAACCCCCTGGCGATCCGGCTCCAACACAGGCAAGCCCACATCGCCGAACAGGATCTCACTCCACACCGTGCCACTGGGCGGCACTGATAATGTCATGGTGTCGTCATCGGCAGCACCGACAGCCAGGCTTGCGCCACCGGTACCCGCATTTTCACTGATGGACTGATAACCATTGGGTGTCTGCACCACCAGGCAGGCCGCTTTACCCACATCCCCCAGTGGCGGCGTCAGCGCCCAGGCCCCATCGCCATCCGTGGTCGTTTCCGCCAGCACCGTATCGGTCTGCTCACAGACACCGTTACCGTCCGCATCGTGGTAAAGCCGCACGGGCAAATTCGCCAACCCCGGCTCATCATTACCTTTACTAGCGTCGTGGGCCGAGGCCCCGGTGCCGTTATCCTCGAACACCCAACCCGACAGCGTGCCTGCCGTATTGGCCGAGGCCACAGTGACCTTGTAATCCTCTACCTCGCCATCGAACACCACCTGACCACCAGCGGCCACATCCGGGGTACTAGACAACCGGAAGCGGGCATAGGTATCGCCAATAAAGGCGCCCGGCGGCACAAACACACTCAGATCAATGGCGCCGTTAGCCCCGTTACTGTCCTGGGCATCGTTATCGCGGACGTTCAACGCCACCTGCTCACTGGCGTCGTCAAAGTCGTTATCCCGATTCCAATCAATCCAGCCTTGTACGAAATTAGTGCCTGCGGTTTGTTCTGTCAGAGTGATCGAAATCACCGCGTTACCGCCGGGAATCAGTGCGGAAAAACTAACACCGTCTTCTTCCGGGCCATCCGCATCCGCATTAGCCGAGTTCTGATCGGCATCTTCCGGGTCCGGACCGATATCGCCCAGGTAGGGAACAGCGGGTTGCAGGGTAGCCACGGTAAGTGTATTCACATCCGTATCCGTCTGGGGCTTGCTGCCTCCGGTGGCATCCCTGCGCGACACATGGCCGCCGCTTTGCGGGTAACCACCGGCAATATCACCATGATCCACCTGCAGGAAAACCCCGAAAGCGACCGCCTGAATGCCGCCGCCATTAACAATATGAGAGGTGCGACGGGCATCTTCGGTTAAGCCCAGAACCGTACCAGTCCCAATCGGCAAATCCCCGGAGGTCAACACCATGCGCTGGTTGGCATTTTCAAAGCGCACCTTTAAGTCCGACACAGGCGACACCGAGAAAATTTCCCAGGGCTGGCCATCGGTTTCCCAGGTCAGGCTCTCGCTCCCATCTGTATCTTCCGCATCGGCCGCAATAATGTCAGCCGGCACCCGCTGACCATTGAGGTAAACCTGCCAATCAATATCAAACTCAGGCGCCTCACCACTGACATTATTGGAAAGCCCAATAGGGTTTACTCCCTGGTACAAATCATCCAGGCGATCCCCAGACCAGCTACCGGTGTTATAGACCTTCACCGTATCAGTCAGATTGTCCAGCGTGGCGCGAATTTCCACCGGCCCAAACACCCAGCTCTTGCGAATAATTTCCCCGGCCTGATAGTTATTTTGAGCGCCGCAAGACCAGTCCAACCAGTAAATCGCATCGCGAAAATCACCAGTACCCCCACTGGCAATACCGCCACCGGTAGCCTCGGAACCTTGTGGGCAACTTACCACCGCCCGGGTAGACACCTGGTAGTCCTCCACTTCACCATCATCAGCCCCTTCATAGGGATCGATGGAGGGCGTGGTGGACCACCGAAAACGGGTAATCACATCATTGGCGTCCACTGAGCCGGCTGCCGCACTCGCGATGATATCTATCTGGCCATCGCCATCGGTGTCCTGAAGATCCTCGGCAATCTGCTCTCCCGCATCGTCAAAGTCCCCATCCTGGTTCCAGTCCACCCAGGCCTGCAGGTAACCACCGCTCCCTTCCACCGTTACCGTAATCGGATTAATGCTTGGCAACACAGCAGGAAACGTCACGCCATCATCAAAAGTGTCCGCATCAGCGTTGGCGTCGTCATAGCTCCCCGCATCTTCGGAAACGCCATCACCAAGATAAACACCATTAACAATCACGTGAGACGGTGCCAGATAACTGGCAGGAGCATCTCCATAGTCCACCAGCGATTGCGGCGGAGCATCAATCAGACACACTCTATGCAGATTACTGGAACCCCCCGTAGATGCGGTAAAACCGAAAAATACATTGGGATCGCCGCCAAATACTTCGTTCAGAAAATCCCGTGTTATCACGGTGACGAGGTTGCCATCAAAAAAATACTGGAGCTGATTACTGATCGGATCCCAATTCAATTGGACCGTATGCCAATCGCCATCCTCAATATTTCCCAAATCCACCACTTCACTGTAGCGACTACCATCGCCCCCACCAACACCATCCGTATAATTCAGCGGGTTATAGATCACCGTGTGATCATTAGCGATATCGTTGTAGCCATTACCATTCTGGTAGGTATCGAACTCAACCGCCACGGCGGGCTCCAACCCACCCACCCCCAAAGCCCCACCAAAAATCCCCGTTGCGGAATTTCCCGCCGGATCATTCTGAAAGGCAAAGGCGATACCATCCGCGCCAGACGCGTTCTTAGTACCTAGATTCACCGAAAATTCAACGGAAAAAGCGGAAAGCAAACTGATTCTATTGGCTGACCAGGCCGAGCCAGACTGATCTCCCGTATCTGTTGTCAGGGTCACCTGATTAGTGGACAAATCGAGAAACGCGGAGCCACTTAGCTGTAACGAGCGAGACACCTCTGCATCACAACTTTGCGGCGCCGACGCCACATTGATGATGTGATCTTCAACCTCTCCATCACCTACACCACCTGCTGCCGCTGCTCCTGATTGGGACGACCAGCGAAAACGGGCACGGGCCGAGCCGGATACCGCATCTGACGGAACCGTCATCGCCACCGTGACGGTGGACGCATTACTGTCTTGGTCTCCTGAGCCGTTGTTAACAAGATTGGTCGCAATCTGTTCATTGCTGTCGAACACACCATTAGCATTCCAGTCGACCCATGCATTCAGGTAACTGGACCCCACCGCCGGTTCCTGCACAACAAGAGAAACCTGAGAAGATGCGCCCTTGGTAACGCTGACATTACCAAGCACATCTTCATCGTCTTGGCCCGTGTCATCATCCGTATTCGCCAGGTTGGAGTATTCATTCCCGTTAGCATCATCATCAGGCGCCACGCTGCCTAGATAACGCGTCACATTCTGGCCTATCGCGTGAATCGCGCGGCCATAAGAGGCTGGCGCATCGCCGAGATCCTGATTCAAGGTAAACGCCAACTCCATGGCATCACCCTCTCCAGCATTCCCCAGATGCTGCACATCAAACACCAACGTAGAGAATGTTCCTCTCACGCGCACACTGCCACAGGCAGCGCCAGCACTTTCGCTGGTATAGCACTCGCCATCCCAGTCACTGGCATTGAGATCATAAGAACCACGAAAACGATTATTGTTTTCAACACGAAAATGGGACACGCCCGATACCCGCTGCAGCGAAACCGCACCATTTGATGCCGATGCATTCAATGTCCACTCGGAAGTGTTCGTCCCGGACGAATAGCCACCGAGGCGATCAATATGCAATACCGGGTCTGTCACGGGATTGGAAAACGTAAAGGTAATCTGGCGACTGTTGCTGCCATTGGGCTCAAAAAGTAGCTCAAGCCCCGCACTATTTCTGACATTGGGCACATAGGACGCATTATTGGGTGCCGCCATGGTGGAGGCGCCGCGTACCACCCAGCCACTAAGACTGGTACTGGATGGCGAAGCCGAAACGGAAACGGTAGTGACGCCGCCGCCCGTTGTGCTTTGCGCTGTCGATCCTGAACTGGACCAGGTGCCCGTTTGTGACGCTCGCACCTCACCACTTAACAAACAGACCCCAGCAAAAAGAAGCGCAATCAACACTTGCATGCTCAGCAAGCCCACAAGCAATTTTCCTTTATTCTTTTTCGGTTCGGCTGTCTGCATCGTTTTACTCCACCCGTAACCCGAAAATAAGAACGGCGGTTTCACCCGCTTTTAATTCACCCACATTCACCGACACATCACCGGTACCGCCCCCGGCTGGTGCAACCACATCAGCGCTGCAATCCCCAGAGGGTAACTGGCAACGTGTGGCAGCAGACAGCATGGTTGTGAACGGTTGGGTGCGATCATTAATAGTGACTTCATACATGCTCTGCGCCCCGGTATTGGCCGCCGTCAGACGATAAATCACGCATTGCTCGCCGGGTGCCGCCGTGAATCGGGTGTACACGAAACAGCCATCAGCGGTACAGCTACCCGGGCCATCGGGGACACCATCACAATCCGCATCCAGCGCCTGCTCCTTGGTCACCGCCACATCGGTGTTGCTGGTTGTGGTGGAATCCGTCGCGGTGTCTGTCACCGTCTGCCCGGCACCCTGTGCCGTGACGGTGAGCGTCTTCAGGTTGGAAATGCCATAACCGGCCGTGGCCGGGGCAAAGACCCGGGCAAACACAGACAGGCTCTCGCCAACGGCAAGGACACCATCCGCCCCGACAGTCTGCAGAGGAGTGCCATCGACAATCAGGGTATCCGCCGTATCCCATTGGCCATTACCGTTACTATCCTCGTAGAGGGTAATGGACCAGCCGTTATCACTGGCGCTATCCGGGGTACCGCTGAGCAACACATTGGTCAGCTCCACATTACCGGTGTTGGTGAGCTGATGGCTGTACAGCACACTACTGCCCGGCGCCACTTGTCCGGTCTGGTCCGGCTGGAGGGAAAGTGCCGGTCCCGCCACCACAACCACCTGATCCAGCTTGATGTCGCTGGCATTGCTGGTCGGCGACAACGCACGTAGATACAGCGGTAAGGTATCGCCCCCACTGGCAGATTCAGACACCGTGACCAGGGCACATACCCGCCGCTGGCTACCTGCCGGCACCAGCCCGGTATTGGTAATGGCGACGCCATTGGCACTGCAGTCACCCGAGCCACCGTCACGATAAAAATCCACAGCCCATCCCGCGGGCAATTGCCCCGGATTGAAATTGCTGTTGCTGGCGTGCAAGTCGTAGCTGTCCTGCCGCGGCCCGGTATTATTCACGTACAACACAAAGGTGCCTCGGCTGCCCGGCGCCACAGACAAGCTTCGCACCGGCGAGGCTTCCGGCCCCGGCCCTTCACCCGGAGCACTACCGTTAACCGGCTGATCATTGGTGAGGTCCACACTGTTGGTCGCAATACTGATGAGCGTATCGGTCACCGCATTACGCACCTGGGGATCGGTGACTGAACTGGCAACCTTGGTGACCTGGAAGGGGCCACCCAGTGCATTGGGCGGCAGGATAGCCTGCAGGACAACGCGCACGCCGCACACACCATTACCGGCATCGCGAACAAAGCGGGCCGGACATTGGCCACCTTGATCGACCAACGGAACCGGGCCGGTGTCAGGGACGCCGTTACCATCGGTATCCACCAACGGTGTAGCGCCATCCGCCTTGAGTAACTGGAAGACGGTACCTTGGGGGAAGGGATCGCTTAGCGCCGCCCCGGAACGGTCGTTGGCGGCATCGATGGAGATATCGAAACGGTCTTCACCATCGCCGGCATTCCAGATCACGTTGTTGAACAGCACGGTGCCACCCTGCCCGGCACTGGCAATCTCGACACGGTTACCGGTATCGCTCACGTCATCGCTACCGGTAACGCTATCGTTTTCACTGTTGTTGGCCACCACCGCCGGCGCCAATGCCCGGTCGATAATCAAGTAGCTCACCGCATTGGTACTGAACGGAGACGGCGTACCGAAATCCGTATCGCCGGCTTCGTTGGAGTAGCGGAAACGGCCGGTATTGCGAACCCGATCGCCGGCACTCAAGCCCGCATCCAGGGTAACCTCGAACGTGAGAGTGCCCACACCGCCCGGTGGCAATTGCGCCACGACCGCTCGCACCCGATCCTGACAATCCGGTTCGGCAGCATCCGTATCGTAGGCACAATAGCGGATCAGGTTAGGGGCATTGCCCTGATCACCATCATCGCCATCGTCTGTGAGTAAGGTGTTGCCGGTGAACGTCCAGCGAGCAGAATCCGGCACATAGGTCATGCCTGCTGACACTCCATCCACGGAGACAGTGGGCAACACATCTTCAATGACGATATCCGTGGCCGCCTGGTCCGATGGGTTGCGGTAATCCAGGGTGACGGTGATCGGCCCGTCCGGGGAACGGCCTTCCCGCTGGCTTAATGACTTGACCACCTCAATCACCGGACCATCGATGACATCCGCTTCATCCGTATTGATGGCAAGCAGAGAGTTATCCGCATCACTGCGCGCACGAACCTGCAATGACGGCTGTTGGCCCGCCACCGTTCCAGCCGACAATTCAGCTTCCACCACCAGCGAGAACGTCTCGCCTGAAATCATGTCCGGGGTCAGATTATCCCAGCAGCCATCCGCGTCGGACTGGGAAAACAGGGCACCGCCCGCATCAGCTTGCCCGTCGCCATTGCCGTCGGCGTAAACCGACCAGGCATCAATAGCGCTATCCACATTGGTGATACACAACTGGTACTGATCGCGCCCATTACCGGTGTTGGTCAACACATGGGAGAAGTACACCAGCCCACCGGGTACTGCCGGCTTGCCCTGATCACTGACCAGCTCAATGCCCGGAACGTTTTGCACCAGCGTCTGCACCAGATTGGAAGTAACCCGCTGCGCTTCCGCCTGCTCCGTACAGCCATCATCCAGACAGGCCCGATAACTGGCCGATGCCTGGTTCTTGATCACGGTGCCTGCTGCAGGCGTGGCCGCCTGAACACTGGCCCCCAGCATCAGCAACACCATCAGCCCTGTACGTTGCAGTCTATTCACCCCAACTCCCCTTTACTTCACTGGCGCCGGCGGCACGAATTCATCGCCACCACTGCGGGCAAAGTCAGCTCGCAATACCAGCGGGCGGCCCTGCGCATCCAGGGGCATCAACTCAACACGGCGGTTGATTACCCGCTGCTCATTATTCGCATCTGCGAGAATAGGCAGCTCTTCGCCCAGTGCGACACGCTTGATGCGACCATTGCTGATCCCTCCATCGCGCAGGTACTGCACTACTTCATTCAAACGGCGGGAGGCCAGTTTCTGGTTGTAGCTAGCCGAACCCTTCTCATCGGTAAAGGCCTGCACGCTCACCTGCAGTGTCGGGTACTGTTTCAGCACGGCTAGATTGCTTTCCAGCCGACGCGCTTCAGCGTCTGTCAGCGGGCTCTGATCAAAACCAAAATACACCGCCGGCTCCCAAACCTGGGTACGGCTTTCGCCAGCCACCAACCCTGCACCGCCAGAGGCAATACCGGTGACAGTGACCAAACCGGTGCTCGTTACCCGAGCCTCAACCGGGCACAGCTCATCATACTGTGCATACAGTGATTCCGTGCTGGCGCAACCCGCCATGCTTGCCAGCACCAACAGAGCCAGCAGCGCTTTCATCATGTTCATCGCGCATCTCCCAGATAACTGCGCTGCCCGGCGGCTTTGCTGCCCAGCCAGCTCAGGTCATCTTCATCGAATTTGTATTCCAGTCCAACAAACACGCCTTCCGCGTTATAGCCTTCCGGGTCCAGGTCATCGTCACGGAAACCGGTAAAGTTATAGCCCACACCCATGCGCAGATTACGGCGCACCAGTGCATTAACGGTAAAGCCGTAGCTGTAACGGCGCTCCTTGACCCCTTCCGTGGTAATCGCACCACCATGCAGATCCAGATCAAAACGGCGGGTGATATCCCAGATAATCCGGCCATCCGCCACGTAAGCATCCGATTCCACATCCAGATTGCCCAGCTCGGTTTGTTGCCATTTGGCGCCCAGTCGGCCGGAGAAAATCCAATCGTCATGGGCTTGATAGTTATGGTGAGTGGAGAACAGGTGCACAGTGCGATCACTGCCTGCGCTGCCGCCCCACTCTTCTTTCCATTTGTACATGAACAGCATGTGGTGACGGTTATCCCGGCGCGGGCGGCGTGCCATGCCCAGGGTGACGATGTTGTCGCCTTCCTTGGCTTCGGTATCGAAATACTGCAGTCGCAGGTCATCACGCACCACCGCAGACCAGTCGGTATTGACTCGCCAGATATTGGCCGCACTCAAACCGTAGTACTCGCGATCATCGCCAAAGCGGGTTTCCACCCGACCCAGGGTCCGGCGGTTTTCATTACGTTTGTCTTCTACGCCCACGGACAAAGCGGTGGCGTCCTGATTGGTCTGTCCGTCCAGTGTCTGGATCCACTCCATGGACGGTGACACGGTAAGCCCCGGCTCAATTTCAATATCGGACTTCACGCCATTCGCCGCCGCCACATCACGGCCATCCACGGCACCGCGCAAACGGTACTCGGAGTACACATCCGTATTACGGGTGACTGCGGAACGCACGCCGGTGGTGAATTGCTGCGTTTCCACATCATCGTCCAGCGTATTGATGCCATTCAGGCTATTGATGATTTCGTAACGGCTGTAAAGGCTGGTTTTTTCGGTGAGCTGCATGTCCGCATCGGCGGCGATACGACGGCGGCTGGTATCGTTGAATGCCTGCTCGTATTCCGCACCGATCTGGAAGGGCTTGCCCAGCAGATTAAAGCCCCGGTCGGCGCCGAGAATATAGGTGCCGAAATCTTCACTGCCCTGCGCATCCTTCTGCTCGATACCGCGCACCCCACCACGCAAGGCGGTGGCACCGATACGTTTTTCCCCGATCACGGCCAGGCTGTTCTGCTCTTCCGTTCCGTCCAGCTGCTTGGAACGAATGCCTTCCACTTCCACGGAGAAATCCCGGGCCAGCATCTGCTCGTGCCCCAAACGCATTTCTTCACGGGCGGCGCTGATACCCGCCGACGGATTATCAAACCCGGCCTCCGCGCGCGCCCAGCGCAATTCGGTACGCGAACCATCTACCCACAAGCGCTCACCATTAATACTGTAGGCACGCCCTTCCGGGTCATTGTTTTCATGAGCCATGGAGCCGGAAGACACATTGATGCGGGTGTTCTCGTCCAGCTTGTATTGCGCGGAAACACTGGTCAGGTCGAAACCTTCGGTTTCATGGTCATCCTGGGTGCGGCTCACGCCGAGCTGCAGCTGATCGGTCAGGTCGTAGTTCAGGCGCGCGCCGAGCACATTGTATTCTTCGGCGTCGCCTTCCACGTTATAGCTCACGCGGACGAACACCGGGTTCAGGTTGGCATCCACCGTGGGGACCACATCGTGGAAACGGATATCCCCGGTGAAATAATTCACCGAGTAATCTACGTAGCGGGTCAACGGTGTGGTTTCGATGACCAGGCCCCGGTTGTTGCGGTCACGAACAATGATTTCCACAGTCTCGCTGTCACGGGCCGGGTCGTTGCTCAAGGTAAACAGCAGCGCCGTACCATTACCCGGCAGCTCTTCGGTCACTTGCTCCATCTCCGGGCGGGCAGCGAACACTTGGAAACGGGCACGCCCGTTATCGTAGACGCCGTTCAACCCGGTCAGGGTGCGCTGAGTTCGGCCCAAGTCGTAGAAATCATTCTGCGGGTCGGTGAGGTAGTCCCCCCACATGATGCTGCTGCGGTCCTTTTCCAGTTTTGCGTAAAGCTTGCTGCGGCTACGGGCATCGTAGCCGCGCACGGACGCATCACCGGGGATCGGATAGTAATCTGCGGGGTTCAGATCACGGCGCACTTCGTCTTCGGTGTCCAGATCCTTGTCGGTGTCATAGGCCAGGGTCAGGTGGGCATCGCCACGGACCTGACCTTTCATAAAGACGGCAGCTCGGCCATCCACACCGTCTTCAAATTCGTCGGCCACATCCGTGGGCGCACTACCGTTGTCGCGCAAGCCACCGGTGCGGCTTTGCACCTGTAAAAAACCCGTGGCCAGCAACGGACGCAGAGGGGCGATCTGTTCAATCTGGATGCTGTCACTGAAACGGTCCAGGGTGGCACGCAGGCGCACCGGGCCGGTGTATTCCGTGCTACGCAGATGAGCCAGCGCCACCCCGTCCACCAATTTGATTTGATGACCCGGCGTACCGCTCTGCAAATCTTCTTCCAGCCACTGGCCGCGGTCGGTTTCCAGCGTCACAAAGTGGCTGCCCAGCGCCGGATTACCCTTGGCATCATTGAGGCGAACACGCACACCCAGGGTTGAGCGGCCACCGTCCGCCGGCAGCGTATCGGATTCCGTTTCCAGGGTGATGGACTGAGGCGCCGCCGGACGTACCACGGTTTTTTCTGCCATCACCCGCTCGTTGCCAAACATGTCGCGGGTGCTGACTTTCAGTGTATTTTCCCCTTCATCCAGGGCAACGCCATACCAGGTAACAACCTGCGCGCGCTCACGCTTGTTGACCACCTGCTCACCCAATTGCGCCTTGGCTACCGTCTTGCCATTCACGCTAAGTTCCGGATCCACCCCGGCACGCACCACCACCTGGAAACGACCATCACGACTCACGCCGCCACGCGGCCACAACCAAGCACCTTGCTCCGCCTGTTCGCGGGTAATACTGGTAGCGGCTTCTTTGGTGTTCTGCATGGTGGCTTCCGGGTTAGCCGGCAGCACCGCAGCCATGTCGGTTTTCTCGCCCTGGGACTGGGAAACTTTTTCCCAGGCATCGGTGAGCCCGTCATCCCCGGTCTGGGTATAGACACCGCTGCCCAAATCGCCACTGCCGTCGGCCTGACGCAAAATTGGATTGATGGTTTGCTCACGCAAGGGATCAAAACGTGCCGCTTCGTCCAGCATCCAGTCGCCATTCATGGACGCATTGCGGGCCTTGAGTTGTTCCGCCAGCGCTTTCGCTTCATCGCCGGTGGGGCAAATGGCAGCAAAATCCGCGCGGTGATATTCGCCGGAACGCAAATCCACAAACCGGCTTTCCGGGTCCGCCGCATGACGGTTGTCGATGGGCTTGAGCTTGACGCCGGCCGGCAAGGTCAACGGGTCTACCTTGATGGTATGCAACCCCGGGTTCAGGCCGTAGACACTGTACTGGCCGTTCTCATCGGTAATCACCCAGGTGCCGTCCTGCAGATACAGCTTCACGCCACCAATGGGCCACTCGCCATCGTTCTGCAGGTTATTACAGTCAGCATCCACATAGACTTTACCGAACAGCATGGCCTTGTCTGACAGCACGCCTTCGTTGCGGATCTCCACTTCGGCTTCGTCCTGGTTGGAACGGTAGGTAAACCCGGAGGCCGTGTTGGCCTGGGCCGTGGCCCGGTTGATGCCGTCACTGTCCACCGCGCCCGCCGACAACCGCAAGCCGTAGTGCAGTGTCACCGTTTCACCCGCCTGCAACGGCAGCGCCACCACGGAGCCATTGCTGCGCTCGCGCTCCAGGCGGAAGGTCAGCTGCGGCCCGGGGCGGCCCGCCGGATCGGGCATTTCGATACGCTGCCCGCCCACTTCCAACCAGGCGCTGTCATTGATATAGCGGAAACCATAGGGAAGCTGATCGATAATTCTGCCGGCGTAAAGCACATCAGTGTGGTTGTTGGTCAGGTTAATGCTGTAAGCCAACACATCGCCCACTGCGGCGCTGTCCTTCTCCACATTCTTGTCCAGCACCAGAATGCCGGCCGCGGTATTGGCGCTCGGGTCCAACGGGATGTTCACAAACACATTGGAGGTGCCCAGCAGGAAGGCCCCGCTATTACTGCCCGCCACCCGCGCGGCTTTGCGGCCGACCGGCGCCTGGTAACCTTCCAGACCGTAGGAGCTGTCATTCACATCCGAATAGAAGCTACCTGCCGCGGCCGGCGATACTTCTGAAGGGAAGGTGTAACCCGCTGGCGGCAACACATCCAGGTAATAGCAATGCCCCGGGGTGGCGAAGGGGTACTGGTAATCGCCCAGCACGGAGGTGTTATCCACATTGGTCGTGTTGGTGTTTTCACCGTCCAGGCTTTCCCCGGTAAAAGGGTCTGTCCCGATTTCATAATCGCTTTGCGCCAAATCGGCACAGCTGCCCGCACCACTGGCGGATAATACTTGCCGGGACTGGTACAGGATTACCTGCGCCCCGCCCACCGGGTTACCGTTACTGGAATCAAAGACGGTGCCGGCCGGGTCCACGGCCGCCACATCGGACACCACTTCGTAACGCTCCACGTTGCCAGTGGGGCCATAGATCGGCATCTGGAAACGGGCGGTCAAGGTATCGCGGGCTTCACTACGCAACGCACACGCCTCATCCAGCACCTGGCTTGTGGTGGTGTTGCTATCGAATGCCTGCGCCTGAGCTGTGCTCGCTGTGGAAGGACACTGGCGGCCATAACCGTTTTCATCATTGCTCAGCACAAACGGGCGAATGCTTCGAAACACCCCGGCGTCTGGCGTGGTCTCGCGCATAACAACGCGCAGGGTGTCACCGGTCAGGGCCGATTCCACGGTCACAATAATCAGGCGTTCACCGGAAGGCGTGCGCTCCAGAAAATCCCGCTGGGTTGGAGACAGGTTGAGCTGTGACGCGTTCAACCGCAGGTAAACGCCATCGGTGAGCACTTGGTTGTTTTCAGCCGGCAACAGCGCATACATATCGGCTAACTGGAAATCACTGTCTTCGCCGTGCCGCGGCGCTTGCCCGGAACGGGACACCTGTGGCGTGGGGCGCTCAAACACCAGTGTCGGGCGAACCGAGCCGGCCAAGGTATTGCACACGGTATTACTGGAAAAGTCGTCCGAGCCATCGCCATCGGTATCAACAACCGCCTGGTTGTAAATCCGCGTGTTACTGGTCAACCCGGTGCCAACCTGCACACCAAACGTAAAGCCGCCGGACTCATTGGACTCCATGGCCGACGCAGGAACCAAAACGCCAAAGCGATCCACTGGCGTGGACTGAGACCACAGATCAAAGCGGATCCATTCATCGTCCGCATCGCCGGAACGGTGCACCACCGCGACAGACTGAATGGGCGAGATACCGGTAGCACTGCCCGGGCGTAACTGCACGTTCGCCGGCAAGGCATCTTCCAGCATAACGCCCTGCTCCACCTGACCACTGATCAGGAATCGCCGTTCTGCCGGGGCGCTGCTGCCGGTATTGGTATAGCTGATGCTGTAGTCCAGCGATTGCCCTTCCTGGGCAGGGTCCTCACAGCTCTGGCTACTCGACTTGGTCAGATTCAGGAAGGCACCGGAGGCCACCGTGACACTGTCTTGCCGGGAGTCAGACACATCAACATCCGTTTGTGACTCGGCCAGTACCGACACTCTCAGCACATCATTCTGCCCTTGCCCGGACGTCACCGTGCCAGCCACCACGAGGGAAAGTGACGCGCCGGCAGGCAAGCTTACCGGCGCGGTAATTTCCGGTTCACCGGCATCGACCACACCGTTGCCGTTCACATCTTCATACACACGCACATTCAGCAAGTCACCGTCATCGCCGGCACTGTTCACCGCCGTCAGGCTGTAGTTGTCGTCTACGTTGCCGGTATTGGTCAGAACATGGGGCAGGTTAACGCGCTGGCCGGCGGCCACGGTCAACGCATTGTTGTTACCCAGCAGCACATCACGGTACGGCGCCACAACGAGCTGGGCCACATTGGAACTCTGCGTTACCACCTGTCCGGTAAGCGGGTTCAGGTAGCGGACCTGGGCCTGGTTACGCAGAACGGTACCGGCCGGGGTGGCAGCCGCCATGGCGCCGCTGGCAATCGCCAGCAGCGTCATTACGCTGATTATCCAAACCCCGATCCGATTCAATTCACAGTTTCCTGTCGTTCCCACGCGGTGCTTGAGCACCTTTTTTTGGCCGCCCCAGCGGCCATGTTTTTAGAGCTTTCTCAGACGTTGCGCACAGCGCCTGAGAAAGCTCTCCCCCTTCCCCACGAGGGGAAGAGGAAGAGCCCGGGAGGGGCTTACTTAGAGGACTTTCACGCAGAACTGCGCTGTGGCGCTATCACCGGCAGGCAGCTCACCCACGACCCACTCCACAAGAGGATCGGTGCCGGAATTAGCCACCGAGTTGTTGTCCGAGGCACGCACAGAATCTTTGGCGGCCACGAAGGCGGTGTACGGGGTGGTTTCATCAGAGATGGTCACGTTCTTCGCCGTGGCCGCACCTTCGTTGGTAGCGGTCAGGTTCCAGATCACACACTGGTCCGGCTCGACCGGCGACGTTTGGATATCGGCAAAGCCAGTGTCTGCTGTCCAATCCGGAGTGGCATCGTTACAGCTACAATCCGCATCCACACCGGCCGTCTTGTTCAGACGTACTTGGCCGAGAATGACATCAGTCAAATCGCTGGCGGTGGCAGACGCATCGGCACCCGCATTGCCGTCTGCATTGATGGCGGACAAGGTCAGCGTGTCCTGAGCCCCCTGTGGCGCGTTACCCGGCGCGAAGACCGTCACCTTAACGACAACTTCTTCGCCTGCATTCAGGGTGATTTTTGGCTGCACACCAGCAGTAGCCAGGTCAGCGTCGGCAATGTCTACGCTAACGAAGTTTCCGTCTGGCGCCCGCAAGGAAACCGTGCCGACAGGAAGCTGGCTCAGCTCCACGTACCCGGTCCCTTCTACAAACAGCTGGGTCGTGTTGGTCCATTGCGGCGCGGCGGGGTCCACGTTGGAATTAGTAGCACTCAGCTCAACGGTTTCGGTAGAGTTACCGTCGTTGGACAGCACGTGCGGGTAATCCACATTACCGCCGGGTTGTACCTGGTTGGCACCGTCAGGAGTGATGCTGATATCACGGTTGGCAACAACGTCTACCGCATCCAGTTTGGAGTCGTTGATGTTGACGTCAGAGGCGGAGGTCACGGTGAAGGTCACCGGGTAGTCACCATCGCCATCGTTGGTGTCGACCGTACCAGCGCCGGTGTAATTCGCTTCAGCCTGAGCCACGTTGGACGACACTTTCACTTCCGCGGTGTAGTGGTAAACCGCATCCTTAGGCAGGTTCGGCGTGGCAGTTACCACAGCGCCCGCATTAGCAGTGTTGTCCAAGGTGCCATTGCCATCGATATCGATACCCACTTCCTTGAATACCACCGTCCAGCCTGAAGGTAGCGTAGAGCCAAGGGTGTAAGACTGCGGGTTACCGGATTCATTGGCGACAAACAGACTGAAGCTGGTAGTTGTACCGGCCGCAGCTGAATTAGTGGTGGTTGGTGTGCCGGTGTTGGCATCCGCATTCTCTGGCGTGGCACTATCACTGTCGCCCAGGCCGGAGGCCATGGCGCTGTTGGCAATATCCACTCTTGCGGCGGTAATCGCTGCCAGCTCACCCTGCGTAGCATCGCTTTTTAAGTTGTTCCCGGCAGAGGTTGCAGTGAGCGTATAGACATAGGTGGCAACGCCACTGATGGACGCCGGCAGATCCGCTTTCACGGTAATATTCAGCGCATTCGCTGCACCTGGCTCCAGGGAACCGGTATCCGGGTTGCCATCGCCGTTGGTATCGGTGATTTGCACTGTGCCAGCCGCATTCCAGAAGCTGTAAGTGGTGCCCGCGGGGAAAGTGCTGCCCGCGACGTCAATGGTCAGCTCGAAAACGTCGTCGCCGTTACCGTTGTTGGTAATGGTGTGATTGAAGTCCACCACGGCACCGCTGGCGACGCTGGCGACGTTGAACACATCATCATCGGTGGTATCGGAATCGATTTCGGTATCGTCCGCATCCACGGCATAGGTCTGGCCGATCACGGTGGTGACCGTGTTGGACTTGACTGCGTCTTCAGTAGTGCCGTTGTCATCATCCAGATTGCCCTGAGCGGCAAAAAGGTTCTTGATCTCTGTACCTGCCATCGCGGCCGGATCAAAGCTAACGGTAAACACCACAGACACAGTGGTATTTACGCCCAGGCTGGCATCGGTCAGCTGGATACCTTCAATGTCCGTTCCAGTGGTGGAGCCATCGCCGTCCAAGTCCACGCCCGGCTCATTAATTAAGGCCAGTGTCGTCGGCGTGTACATGGTGGTCTCATCCGCCGGGATACTCTGGCTCGCACCCGTACTGTCTTCGTAGCTATCAGCGGACGCTAACAAGCCATTCACCGAATTGATTTCCACAAAGGTGGCATTGGCTGGCACGGCATCGAAGATATTTACATTCTCCGCCGCACGACCACCGTTGTTTTTTACCGTCAGGGTGTAGGTAATGGTGTTGTTGGTAGTGTTAACAGACGCAGACTTGGTGGTTACCAGCACGGCATCTGTAGTCACCGTCACCTGATCGGTGTTGGTGTCGTTACCGTCATTGGTTCCATCACCATCAGAGTCGTATAGTCCGCTATCAGCACCGCCAGGAGGAGTGCTGATATCTAAAACCAGACCACCATCAGTAGCCTTGCCATCGAAGTTACCGTCACCGCGGGTAGAGCGAACCTGCAAGGTGCCATTGATGGTGGCGCCCGCTGCGGTTCCGGATGGAACCGGCACGGCCAGGATCAGTTCGACCTGGTCACCGGCGTCTACGATTACAGACGTGGCCGCATTTTCACCGGCATCAGGCTGACCGTTGCCGTTGGCATCGATAAACACCTGATAGCTACCCGCCGCCGCGGCACCATTCAGCCCGTCCAGGGTGAAGGTATCGGTGGCATTACCGGTGTTTTTCAGGGTGTGGCTGAAGTAAACGGTTTCACCCGGCGCACCGGATTTACTGCCGTCATTTTCCAACGTACCTGCATAGACTTCAGCAACGGTAACCACCGCCTCATTGGACTGGGCCGAGTAGCTGTTGCCGTTTACATCTTCATAGGTAACGGTTGCCTTGTTCTTGATGTCCGTCCCTGCGTCAGTTAGCGCCCACGCTTGCCCTGCGGCAAACAATAGACAGCCAGACACAAGGGATGCGGCCATTTTCGAAGACAACACACCCTTGTTGAAGGCATGTTTCATGGCTTCATTCCTTTAATGGATTGTGTTTTGAATTACCCTCGGTTTCGAAAGCCTTGCGAGAGCGGCCCCTCGTTATTCACGAGCGGTCCGCCCCTCCCCATGCGGCCGATCGCTGACGATCAAGCCGCTCGCACAAGACTTCCCGGGATCTTGCGACCCCGCGTCGGTTTCTCCCGGAGCTACTGCACCGTTACCCGATAGCGATATTCCTGCACCTGGTCAGGTTGCAGGCTGCCTTTCGGCTGCCAACGCACCTGGGTGTAGTCGCTGGGAGAAACCTCGACGTTCTTGGACTGGCCATTTTCGCCAGTGATTGTTTTGGTGATCGGCTCAGCCTGGAAGCTGTCGCCATTATCAATGCTGACGGTGAAATCGGCGTTCACCTGAGTGGCAGCACTGTTTTCAAGATAAACGGTATTGGCCGGAATCGGGCCGGTAATGATCAGACCGGAAAGTGGCTGGTCGCCGTTATTGGTATAGGTCAGGCGGTATTCGACAATATCCCCGGGGCTGGCCTGCTCGGCTTCCTCCACCACTTCCTTGCCATCTTTGCTGGTAACCAGATAAGACTCCATCTGGCTGGACAACGGTGCATCCGCCCAGACAACAACGGACATCACGAGCATCAAAGCCGAAAAAAGCAGTTTCATCAGTAACATTCCCGGTATCGGCCAGGGGGCCACCCCGGCTTTCACTCAACATGTCGCGCGTGCGACATACCCCTATATGAAAATATTTTTTGTGCCGAAGATCCCACCAAGGGAGCTTTATCTGTAATTATTTGTGACAACGTGCACATTTTGCACAAAAAACAGCAGCTTTGTGTGACAATGTAAAAAGATTGCAAAGAAGAAATGGCACCATCGAGCCAAATTGTTCGCCAAACCGCGTAATCAAAGGCTTACGGCCGTGTAAGCAAAAACTTACACCCAATAAAAAACCCGCCAGCGGCGGGTTTTTTACGACGAACGGCAGGGGCCTGTCAGGGCGTGCCCTTAGCCCCCTTCAGATACCGGAAGAAATCACTGTCCGGCTCCAGAATCAGCACGTCTTCAGGCTGGTCGAAACTCTCCGTATAGGCCCGCAGGCTGCGATAAAAACGGAAGAATTCCTTATCCTGATTGTAGGCTTTCGCATAGATCGCGGCAGCCTCTGCATCACCTTCACCCCGTGAGCTTTGGGCCTTGCGGTAAGACTCAGCCAGGGTTTCCGTGCGCTGACGATCTGCCGAGGCGCGAATTTTCTCCGCTTCCTCACGACCCTGGGAACGGTGCGCCGCCGCATCACGCTGGCGTTCCGCCCGCATCCGGTCAAAGACCCGGCCACGGACCTGCTCCGGCCAGTCCACCTGCTTGACGCGAATATCCACCACTTCGATGCCCAAATCTTCCAAGGTAGACTTGTTCACCTCTTCGCGCACTTGATCCATCAGCGCTTCACGCTGATCGTTCGCCACGCTGGCGGCCGGTGACTCACCGTCTTCCTTACCGGCTTTAGCCTCACGCAGTACCGACTCATCCAACTGATCGGTCGGCACTTCTACAGTTTCGCCTGTAGTCGGGTCGCGAAGAATCGCCGTGTCACCTTCCACTTTTTCCACGTCGCTCTCGCCGGCCACAACCTGGAATACGGTGCGCGAAGCAAACTCGTTACGCAGCCCCTCGTTGATGCGAGGGTCCAACAACTCACGGGCGCGGCGTTCCATCACCTGAGGATCAGAAGAACCGCCGCCCACGCTGACGATATAACGCTGCACATTGCTGATACGCCAAATCACGAACGCATCCACGTTGAGCAGTTTCTTCTCGGCGGTCAGGAATGACTGGGTGCGCACGTCATAAACGAGTGCGCGCCCGTCCACCTTCACCACTTCTTCCACCAGCGGCCACTTAAAGTACAAGCCCGGCTCAATGTCTGTCTTGTCGATCCGGCTGAACTGTTTCAGTACCGCCTTTTCTTTCTGATTCACGATGAAAAAGGAATCCAGCGCCAATAACGCCAGCACACCCAAGGCCAGCAGCGCCATCCATCCACGATTATTCATTAGCGCAGCTCCTGGTTGCGGTTGTTGTACAGGCTGCGGCCGGCATTGCGACCACTGCCACCATCATCCGCGCCGGCACTTGAGGTCGAACCGGAAGGCGCCGCGTTTTGGCTCGATGCCTTGGCCTTGCCATCCTGGTTCTTCATCAACTTGTCCAACGGCAAGTAAATCAGGCTGTCGCCCTTGTTCACGTCCACCAGCACTTTGCTGGTGTTACTGAACACCTGGGTCATGGTTTCCAGGTAGAGCCGTTCGCGGGTCACATCCGGCGCCTTATGATACTCGGCAAGCAGATCGGTAAAGCGATTGGCATCACCCTTGGCTTCGTCAATCACCTGCTGCTTGTAGGCAAAAGCCTCTTCCTCAATACGCTGGGCTTCACCACGCGCCTGGGGAATCACCGAATTACTGTACGCTTCGGCTTCTTTCTTGAAGCGATCTTCGTCTTCCTTAGCCTTGGACACATCATCAAAGGCATCACGAACCGCATCTGGCGCTTCGGTTTTATCCAGCACCACCTGGCGCAGCACCAAGCCGGTATCGTAACGGTTCAGGTAATCATCCAGGCGCTCGCGCACCTGCACACGGATCGCTTCGCGGTTATCCTTAAGCACATCATCCATGGAGGACGAGCCCACCACATGACGCAACGCCGAGCTGGTGGCATGCTGAAGAACCACTTCTGACTGGGCCACTTTTAGCAGGAACGGGCGCGGATCAAGCACCTGGTATTGCACCTGCATGGTCACACTGACGATATTGGTGTCCTTGGTCAGCATTTCTTCGGTGATCTCGTAGCGACGATTTTGCCCCACGTCCACCTTCTCGTACTGCTCAAAGATCGGTGCCCGCCAGTTCAGGCCCGGCTCCACGATGCGATCGAATTTACCGAAACGCAGCACCACAGCACGTTCACGCTGATCCACCTGGAAAAAACCCACCAGCCCGTAACCAATGGCCACAATCGCCAGCGCGATAATCAATACCGGCCAGGGCGAACCGCCGCCACTGTTGCTTCCGCCACCGCCGGACTTGCCGCCTTTGCTGCCGAAAACATTATTAATCTTGTCTTTCAGGTTTTTCAGGGCTTCATCCAGGTCCGGCGGCCCCTGGTCGCCACCACCACCCCAAGGGTCCTTCGGCTTGTTGCCGCCGGGTTCATTCCACGCCATGTAGATCTCCAGTCCGCCAGAGCCAATGAGCTCCGGCCTAATGATGACTCGCGTTAGACGAGCGTTCTGAATTGTAGGAAGGGGTGTCGTCACCTGCAACCGCAGGGGCCGGAATTACCAGCTCTTCCTCTTTTAATCCTTGTTCACGAAGCAGGCGCTCAAAGTGCACCCGGTTCACATTGATACGCAGCAACATGCTGCCGTCGGTATCGGTCTGCTCTTCCAGCACCTCACCGGCCTCGTGCAAGCGCGCACGCAGGCGCCCTGCAGAGGCAGGCAACCGCACCCAGCAATCCACCCAGCCGGCCGCCAGCCGCTCCGCGATAGCCTCGAACAACAGGTCGAAGCCATCACCAGTCTGCGCGGAAATCCAGACGCGCCAGGGCTGGCCATGCTCATCACGCTCAATCCGGGGCGCCTGGTCCAGGTTATCGACCTTGTTGTAGACATGTAGCACGGGCAGCTTGTCGCCACCGATCTCTTCCAGCACTTCGTCTACCGCGGCCACATTACTGTCACGCTCTTCCGCACTGCAGTCGGTTACATGCAATAACAGAGTCGCGTTGACGGTTTCTTCCAGGGTCGCCCGGAATGCCTGCACCAGCCGGTGCGGCAGGTGACGAATAAAGCCCACGGTGTCCGCCAGAATGGCTGGCCCCACACCCGGCACCTTCACCTTTCGCAGGGTCGGGTCCAGGGTGGCGAACAGCTGGTCCGCCACATAGACATCGCCGGTGGTAATGGCATTGAACAGGGTGGATTTCCCGGCATTAGTGTAGCCCACCAGGGAAATCAGCGGGGTCTCCGAGCGCTGTCGTGCCCGGCGACCTTGAGCGCGCTGCTTACGAACCTTGTCCAGGCGCGCTTCGATGCCGCGGATACGGTCGCGCAGCAAGCGCCGATCTGTTTCCAGCTGGGTTTCACCTGGCCCACGCAGGCCGATGCCGCCTTTCTGTCGCTCCAGGTGAGTCCACCCCCGCACCAAGCGAGAGGAAAGGTGCCGCAACTGTGCCAGCTCGACCTGCAGGCGCCCCTCATGGGTACGCGCCCGCTGGGCGAAAATATCGAGGATCAGCCCGGTGCGATCCAGCACCCGGCACTTCACCACCCGCTCCAGGTTGCGTTCCTGGCCTGGGCTGAGCGCATGGTTAAACAACACCACGTCGGCCTTGTACTCCCCCACCATGGCGGCCAGCTCATCGGTTTTGCCGGTGCCAATAAATAGGGCCGGGTCCGGGCGATCGCGCTTGCCGGTTAATTCGACCACCGGTTGCACGCCGCTGGAAGTCACCAGGTGATGAAATTCGTCCAGGTCTTCACGCCCCATGGCATCGGGCAGCTCCAGATGAACCAAAATGGCCCTCTCGCCGGCTTCGGTGCGTGTTTGCTCTGTACGATCAAATAATTCCATAGGATCCGGATATGGGGACAGGTCGACCTAGTTTAAACCAGGACGGAGATAGAAAGGCAGGAAATACATTACACACAGCACAACGCACAGAGCCACCCGAAGGTGGCTCTGTGTGAATCAGGCAAAGCAACCGGTATTACTGATTGCCGTACTCTTCTTCGGCGGCAGGCGCACCCGTTGCACCTGCGGCCATAGCCGGGTTACCGGTTGCGCGCGGGTTACGGGCCGGTACCACGGTAGAAATTGCGTGCTTGTATACCATCTGGCTGACTGCATTTTTCAGCAGCACGACATATTGGTCAAAAGACTCAATTTGCCCCTGCAGCTTTATTCCGTTCACCAGAAAAATAGATACCGGAATACGCTCCTTGCGCAGCGCGTTCAGGAAAGGGTCTTGTAGCGAGTGCCCCTTTGACATGGTAGATCTCCTTGAAATAACAGTAAAAAGTAGTGCCCAACACTTCGGGCAATCAGCGCGCTAAAGCAGCGAAACCGTCCCAAACGGCCACTGCCTTCGCCCGGTGCGCCACCGGGCAAATTTTTGTCAACAACCCGCTCAAAAGGTTCCGGGCCCCGACCCATCCATGGCCGCGACACCATTCCCGAGTAACATCGCTGACCTATGCAGTCATTACATTATAAACCAAAACGCATGCTTTCTGGGCTAACTAAACACAGATTTACAGATCTTCGCAAGCCGCTCAAACAGCGCCTTTCGCTGTGACAGATCATTACTATCGAACCACTGCAGATCCGGCCATTTGCGCAACCAGGTGAACTGACGCTTGGCCAGCTGGCGCGTGGCAATAATGCCCCGCTCCACCATGGTGTCGTATTCATGCTGGCCCTCCAGGTACTCCCACACCTGGCGGTAACCCACCGCCCGGATGCCGGGTAAATCCGGATGCAGCTGTGGCTGCTGCCGTAGCCCTTCCACTTCCGCCAACAATCCGGCGTCCAGCATGGCCCGAAAACGCAGAGCGATCTGCTCATGCAGCCAGCCCCGGTCTTGAGGTGCCAGAGCCATGCTGAGCACGGGATACGGCAATCCGCTGAACTGACTTAAACCATCCGCGTTCATTGTGACCGTTTTATGATGCTCCGCATGAAACGCGGCCAACGGTCGACCCGTAAGCCGAAAAACCTCTAGCGCTCGCTGTAACCTTTGCCGGTCCGTGGGCTTGAGGCGCGCCGCCGTCACCGGATCCACCTCGGCCAGCGCCTGGTGCACCGCAGGCCAGCCTTGTTCATCAGCCAGTGCTGCAATCTCTGCCCGCACGGTCGAATCCGCCTCCGGCAGCTGCGCCAACCCTTCCACCAGGGCCTTGAAATACAGCACTGTTCCACCCACCAGCAACGGCAAGTTGCCATTGGCGTGGATCTGTTCGATATGGCGGAGCGCATCAGCACGAAAATCGGCAGCGGAATAAGGCTCGGTGAGATCACGAAACCCCAGCAACCGATGTGGCGCCAATGCCAATTCTTCTTCAGTGGGGCGGGCCGCACCGATATTCAAGCCCTGATACACCAATGCGGAGTCCACATTGATGATTTCAATAGGAAGGGACTGCGCCGCCTCAATGGCCAACGCCGTCTTGCCGGAACAGGTAGGGCCCATGAGCAACAAGATAGGCAGATACGCTTCAGACATCACGCTGACACGCGAAAGACCGCGCGCCCTCCGCGTGTTGCCTGCCTGCGTGTCGCGTGCAAGCGGCCATAATTCACTGCCCCCGCATGAACAATCGGTCCAGATCTTTGATGCTCATCTGGGTCCAGGTGGGGCGGCCATGATTGCACTGGCCAGAGCGCTCGGTGGCTTCCATGTCGCGCAGCAGGGCATTCATTTCCGGGATGGTCAGGCGGCGATTGGCCCGCACACTGCCGTGGCAGGCCATGGTGGAGAGCAGCTCATCCAGCTTCTGGGCAATGCGCTCACTGCTGCCTTCGGCCAGCAAATCCGACAGCACATCGCGCACCATGGTCTCGCTGTCACCATTACGTAGCAACGCAGGCACTTCGCGCACCACAAGCGTTTCCGGCCCAGCGCGCTGCACCGCAAAGCCCAACCGGGAAAACACCTCCGGCTGCTGCTCGGCAAAATCGGCTTCCCGGGAGGACACAGCCATCGACACAGGCACCAGCAACGGTTGGCTGCGCACCTTGTCGTCCGCCCAGCTCTGCTTGAGCCGCTCGTAGGTGATCCGTTCGTGGGCGGCATGCATATCCACCACCACCATGCCCTGCTGGTTCTCAGCCAGAATAAAGATGCCGTGCAGTTGCGCCACCGCATAACCTAGCGGCGGCACGGTTTCATTGTCACTGGCCGGCGGCATCACCGACGGCGCCGCCTCGCTGACCTGCTGCCCCACCAGGGCGCCATAGGCATCGGCTTGCCGCTGGCCCTGACCATAACCAAACGCACTGCCACCGCCGGGCGGGTAGGCCTGCCCGGCAGGGCGCGACAGGGACGACATCCCTCCACCCATTGGCGAAGACAGCGACATATTCCCCTGACTTGGCGCCATGGCCGCGTCCATACCGACGGCTGGCGCGCCTTCATCAACCACCGAACCCGCCAGCTCCTGGCCCGGGCGCACCCCGGCAATAGCACGATGCAGGGAGCTATACAGAAAGCCGTGCACCATGCGCTGCTCGCGAAAGCGCACTTCGTGTTTGGTGGGGTGAACGTTCACATCCACCATGGCCGGGTCCAACTCCAAAAACAGCACATAGGCCGGATGACGGCCGTGGTAGAGTACATCCGCATAGGCCTGGCGCACTGCGTGGCTGACTACCTTGTCGCGAATCACTCGGCCATTCACATAGAAATACTGCAAGTCGGCCTGGGAGCGGGAAAAGGTGGGCAGCCCCATCCAGCCGTGCAGACGCAAGCCATCTCGCTCCACATCCACGGCCACTGCCTGCTCCATAAAGCCCTTGCCACACAACTTGGCCACCCGCGCGGCACGCAGGGTCTCGTCTAGCCCGGCGGGCAACTGATGAATGACTTTCTGGTTATGGGTAAGACGGAACGCGGTATTGAATTCACTCAGCGCAATGCGCCGGAACACCTCTTCAAGATGATTGAATTCGGTTTTTTCGGTGCGCAGGAAGCGGCGCCGGGCTGGCGTATTAAAAAACAAGTCGCGCATGGTCACGGTGGTGCCACGGGGGTGGCCGGCCGGCGACACTGAAGGCGCCATATCGCGACCCTCCACGGTCACCTGCCAGCCCTCGGCTTCGCCTTCCACATTGCTGGCCAGGCTCAACCGGGACACGGAGCTAATCGCCGCCAGCGCCTCGCCGCGAAAACCAAGCGTACCGATAGCTTCCAGATCATCCAGGCCGCGAATCTTGCTGGTGGCATGACGAGACAAGGCCAACGGCAAGTCGTCACGTTCGATGCCGTTGCCATTATCGCGCACCCGCACCAGCTTCACCCCGCCCTGCTCCACATCTACACTGATGGATTCTGACCCGGCATCCAGCGCATTTTCCAGCAATTCCTTGAGCACAGACGCAGGGCGCTCAACCACTTCACCAGCGGCAATTTGGTTAGCAAGGCGGGAATCAAGCAACTGAATCTTGGACAAAACAAATCCTTTAGAAAGTTATCTGCTCCGCCACACAACGCTCACCCGGCACGCTTAGTATCTAGCGTGCCGGCATGATGCGTGTTGCATGCCAGCGGATTATTACGAACGAGGAATTTTCAACACCTGGCCAACCATGATGCTGTCGCCATTGATGCCATTGGCCGAACGGATCGACTGCTCGGAAACACTGTATTGTTGCGCAATTTCCGACAGTGTATCACCGGGCTGAATACGATACTCATCGCCCCGCTCGCGCCGCTGGGCGGCGTACCAGCTATTGGGCGCCGGATGGCTACGGAAATAGGCATCGATGCCATTCAGCACCGAGCGGGCCAGCTTGGTCTGGTGCGCCGAGGAGCGCAGATTCCGCTCTTCGGTGGGGTTCGAAATAAAGCCGGTTTCCACCAGAATAGACACCATTTCCGGCTCTTTGAGCACCGCGAAACCGGCCTGCTCCACCTTGTCGCGGCCACCGTGCAGCTTGGTCACCTTACCCATCTCCAGCAGCACCTGCCGGCCAAGATACAGGCTGCCAGCCATGGACCCATTCATCTGCAAATCCGCCAGCACGCTGTACAGCGAGCTGTCATCTTCCTCTTCTTCATACACCCCGGCCACGCGGTCGGATTCGTTGGCGATCTTGGCCAGATAACGGGCGCGGGCACTGGTAGCGCCGCGATTAGACAGGGCAAACACGGAGGCCCCATGGGCGCGGGCATCGGTGAAAGCATCCGCGTGGATGGACACGAACACATCCGCGCCGTGCTTTTCCCGAGCGATCTTGCGGCGCTCCACCAGCGGTACGTAATAATCCCCATCGCGGACCATCACTGCCCGCATACCGGCCTTGGCATTGACCTTGGCTTCGAGCTTTTTGGCAATTTGCAGAACGATAGTCTTTTCATAGGTGCCACTGGGTCCACGGGCGCCAGGGTCTTCCCCGCCGTGTCCCGCATCAATAGCCACAATCATCAGCCGCTGCGCCTTGGGCTGAGCCTGCTCTTTCGGTTCGGGCTTGTCCGCTTTGTCGGTGGCTTGCAGCTCCTTGTCGAACAGGTCCACCACCAGGCGCCAGCCGTGGGGCTCGATGGGCTTGAGCAGGTTGGTGCGAGTGCGCACGGACTCTTTCATGTCCAGCACCACCCGGGTTTTGTCCGTGTGCTTGCCCACCCGGATGTTGGCAATGGGGCTGCTGGCGTAATCCAGCGTTTTTACGTCGAAATTCAGCGCCGCCTCCTGCAGATCAAGCACAATGCGATCCGGGTTGGCCAGCTTGTCGAGCTTGTGATCCACCGGCGCGGGCAGGTCGAATACAATCCTGGTGTGATCCGGCGCCCGGTGCAGGCGCACGGAGTCGATGGAGGTCTGGGCAAACGCCAGCGAACCCCAGCACAATACAGCCAGAGTAAATAACACGGTCGAAACCGTTTTCTTATTGTGCATGCGTCTTTTCATAGGCGTTTAGTCACCAACCCATTCCAGGGTCGCTTTTCGTCCATGGCCATTCACGGCCAGTGTAATGGTCAAATCCGGCGTTGGCACCACACCGGCACCCCGCTCTGGCCACTCCAGCAGGCACAAGGAGCTGCCATCGAAATAATCCCGTACGCCAATCAGCTCCAGCTCTTCCGGATCCGCCAGACGATACAGGTCAAAGTGATAGATATGGACGCCGCCAATCTCGTAGGGTTCCACAATGGTGTATGTCGGGCTCTTTACAGCCCCTTCATGCCCCAGGCCACGGAGCATACCGCGAACCAGGGTGGTTTTCCCCGCCCCCAGGTCGCCTTCAAGATAAACGCAGCCGCCCGCCGCCAGGCGGTGGCCCAATTCAGCGCCCAGCGACAGGGTGGCTGCCTCATCCGGCAAATCGTAAACCTCCTGGCTCATTGACGCCCCGCCTGTTCCTGTCATTCGCATTCCGGCAACCCGTAATTCAATTGTTGGCGCAATTCATCCAGCAAGTCAGTGGCCAGCAAACCCCGCTCACCCCGCACCGCCGCACAGCGATCTGCCGCACGGGCATGCACCATGGCGCCGAAGCGGGCGGCATCGAAACTGTTTAGGCCCTGGGCTCGCAGGGCAGCAATCACCCCGGTGAGTACATCCCCCATGCCGCCGGAAGCCATACCCGGGTTGCCCTCGCGGATCAGCGCCCGGCCAGCCTCCACGCCGGCGGACTCGCCCTGCACCAGAGTGCCCAACCCCTTGAGCAGCACCGTACCGCCATAGCGGGCAGTCAAGCTTTCCAGCGCAGTAAAACGATCTTGCTGGACCTCCCGAGCTGGCACAGCCAACAACCGGCCCGCTTCGCCGGGGTGCGGGGTGAGCACCCAGTCCGCCGTGCCGATATCCGCTTGCCCGGCAATCAGGGTCAGCGCATCCGCATCCACCACTAGCGGCTTGCCCGCCGCCAGTGCCGCGTCCAGCAAGGCCCGGCCCCAGGCATCGAGGCCCAAGCCGGGACCTATGGCAATCACCGTGGCCGCCTCGATCAATGCAGCCGCCTCTTGCGGCTGATCCACGCCACGCACCATGATTTCCGGCTGGCGAATCAGGGCTGCTGACACATGGGCCGGGCGCGTGATCAGCGTCACCTTACCCGCCCCGCAACGGGCCGCGGCTTGGGCGCTCATGACAGGCGCCCCGGCAAAACCGTGGTCGCCACCAATGACCAGCACATGGCCGTAATCGCCTTTATGACCATCCAGGCGACGGGGTGGCAGGCGATGCCATAGCGCCTCGGCGCCGGGGCTGAAGCAATCCGGCCGCACCTGCGCGTACACGCCTCGCTCTACCTGCAAATCGAAAAATTGTATCGCTCCGGCATGTACCGGTCCTTCGCCGGTGAGCAGACCACGCTTGAGACCAATAAAGGTGCACGTCATCTGCGCCTGCAACACCGCGCCCAGCGGCATGCCGCTGTCGGCACTGAGCCCGGAGGGAATATCCAGCGCCAATACTGGGATCGGCAAGGCGTTCAGGGCCTTCAACAGAGCCGCCACCTCATCTCGCAGCGCGCCTGTTAGCCCGGTGCCCAACAGGCCATCCACCAAAAGATCCGCGCTATGCGGCAAGGCACCCAGCGACAGCGGCTGCATGGGAAGCCCCGCCGCCTGACAGCGCTGAGCCATGGTCAGGGCATCGCCCTTGAGCTGATCCGGAGGGGTGGTAAACCAGATCTGAGGCTGCAGGCCAGCCTCAGCGGCCAACCGGGCCACCACATAGCCATCGCCGCCGTTATTGCCGCCGCCGCATAGCACGGCCAACGTACTGGCCTGGGGCCAACGCTCGCAGAGGGCATCAAAGGCCGCCTGGCCGGCCCGCTCCATCAGATCGGCGCCCGGGGTGCCGGCGGCAATGGCCAGTCGGTCCAGCTCGCGGGTCTGCGCCGCGGTGTATAAAGCAGCAGGTAGCTCGGTCACCTGTTATCCTTCGCGTTATTTCGTGCGCCCCCGTTTACCGGGGCGCCACAACACATTTCCCGCCATTATACGCACGAGAGCCGGTTGCCCCGAAACGTCATGGACCTGAATCAACTGAAAGCCCAAATCCAGCAATGGGGCCGCGAACTCGGCTTCCAGCAAATCGGTATTGCCGATACGGATCTGCACGCCGAAGAAGCGCAACTGAAAGCGTGGCTAGCGAAAGGTTATCAGGGGCAAATGGAGTGGATGTCGGCCCACGGCAACAAACGCTTTCGCCCCGGGGAGCTGGAACCGGGCACCCTGCGGGTGATTTCCGCGCGCATGGATTACCTGCCCCCGGACACCCAGCCGGTGAAGTTGCTGCAACAGAAAGACAAGGCCTATGTGTCCCGCTATGCCCTGGGCCGTGACTATCACAAGCTGATCCGCAAGCGCCTGGCGATTCTGGCCGGGCGCATTCGTGAGGCCGTGGCGGACAGCGAGCTGGCCCGGGCCTTTGTGGACAGCGCCCCGGTAATGGAAAAACCGCTGGCGGCGAAAGCCGGGCTGGGCTGGCAAGGCAAGCACACCCTGGTGTTGAACCGGGAAGCGGGCAGCTGGTTCTTTCTGGGCGAGATCTACACCGACATTGCCTTGCCGGTGGATACTCCCGGCGAAGACCATTGCGGCAAGTGCAAAGCCTGCATCACCGTCTGCCCCACCGACGCCATTGTGGCGCCCTACGAGCTGGATGCCCGGCGCTGCATTTCCTACCTGACCATCGAACACGAAGGCAGCATTCCGGAAGACCTGCGCAAAGGCATCGGCAACCGTATTTTCGGCTGCGACGACTGCCAGCTCATGTGCCCCTGGAATCGCTTCTCCCAGCACACCGGCGAAACCGATTTCCACCCCCGCCACGGGCTGGGCGACAGTGACCTGGTCTCACTGTTTTCATGGAGCGAAGAGGATTTTCTGGAGCGCACGGCGGGATCGGCGATTCGTCGCGCCGGGTATCTGAAATGGCTGCGTAATATTGCCGTAGCGCTGGGGAATGCGCCCACCTCAGACGACGTTATCAAGGCCTTGAAGGAAAGACGCGACTATCCGGACGAGACAGTGCAAGAGCATGTGCAGTGGGCGCTGGCGCAGCACCTTCCAACCTGAAACGATTACCCGTAGGAGCGGCGCTTGAGCCGCGAACAACGTTGCTTCGGAACCCTCGCTACGCTCGGTTCGCGGCTCAAGCGCCGCTCCTACGGGAAAGCACACTACGGTTCAGGTTTTTTACGTGTTGCGTGAAGCGTGCCGCATGATGCGTCGCCGTTAGGCGTCAATAAAATGCTCGCGGTAATACACCAGCTCGGCGATGGACTCGCGAATGTCGTCCAACGCCAGGTGTTTGTTCTCTTTACTGAAGCCCGGCAGGATTTCCGGCTTCCAACGACGCGCCAGCTCTTTCAGGGTGGACACATCCAGGTTGCGGTAATGAAAGAAGGCTTCCAATTGCGGCATATAATTGGCCAGGAAACGGCGGTCCTGGCAGATGCTGTTGCCGCACATGGGCGACATGCCCGCTTCCACGTACTGCTCAAGAAACGCGATGGTCTGCGATTCCGCCGCCGCGTCGTTCACCATACTGGCCTTCACTCGTGCCACCAGCCCGGAGTTGTTATGGTGAGTGGTATTCCACTCGTCCATGCCATCCAGTAGCGCATCGCTCTGCTGCACCGCCAGCACCGGCCCTTCTGCCAGCACATTCAACTCGGCATCGGTGACAATGGTGGCGATCTCGATGATGCGATCGTTTTCCGGGCTCAGGCCGGTCATTTCCAGATCGATCCAGATCAGATTATTGCGCTTGTCGGTCATGGGCTCGGCATCTCTTTGCTACGCGGAATGTGGCCTCCATGGTAGCATGCCCCTATTCTCATACTAGATCTCATACCCGAAGACAGGACCGCAATAACCCGTGGCCAAACGCAAACTCAATCGCCGCCAGCAATGGCGCATCGAAAAAATCCAGGCAGAAAAGCGCGACCGCGCCAACCGCCGTACCGACCAACAGGAAACCCTGGTGGCCGACGATCTGGGCGATGAGCAACACGGGTATATCACTGCCCATTTCGGCCAACAGGTGGAAGTGGAAAATACCGATGGCCCGAATGGCGAGAGCAGACAGACGCGCCGCTGTCATTTTCGCGCCACGCTGGAACAGCTGGTGGTCGGCGACAATGTCATTTGGCAGCCGCCCAAGAGTGAAGGTCTGGGCGTCGTCGTCGCCATTGAACCCCGCGACACGGTCCTCAAACGCCCGGACATGTACGGCAACCTGAAACCGGTCGCCGCCAATGTAGAACAGATGCTGGTGGTCTTTGCGCCCCTGCCCACGCCGTCCAGCGCCCTGCTCGATCGCTATCTGGTCGCCGCGGAACTGTCTGGCATTGCGGCCACGCTAGTGCTCAATAAAGCCGACCTGATCGACGAGACCCTGCGACCTTTTGTGGATGAGTTGTCCGACATGTATCGCGCCCTCGGCTATCCCGTGCTGGAAGTCTGCGCCCACCAAAGCGAAGGACTGGCACCGCTGCACGACGCCCTGGTGGGTAAAACCAGCGTGTTTGTCGGGCAGTCCGGGGTGGGCAAATCCTCACTGGTCAATGGCGTCCTGCCGGAGGCGGATTTGCAGGTGGGCGAGCTATCCAGCAACTCTGGGCTGGGCCAGCACACCACCGTCACCGCCCGGCTGGTCCACCTGCCCACCGGCGGCCAGCTGATCGATTCGCCCGGCATCCGCGAATTCGGCCTGTGGCACATCGGCGAAGACGACCTGCTACACGGCTACCGGGAACTCTCCGAGCTGGCCGGTTACTGCAAGTTCCGTAACTGCTCACACCGCAACGAGCCGGGCTGCGCGCTGATCACCGCTGCCGACAACGGAGACATTGACGAGGAACGGCTGGCCAACTTCTACCAGATCGCCGACACCCTGGATGAAGAAGGACGCGAGCGTTACTCCTGACAGGGCAATGGATAATTGATAGGTGATAATTGATAATGGAGCCCACTGACGAGGAGAACCTCTCGTTATTCATTTTCCATTATTCACTATCCATTGCGTCCCTATGCTGCCACTGCTGCTCGAACCCACCGAACTCGCCAACCGTCTCGACAACGACAACCTGCTCATCATCGACCTGAGCAAGCCTGCCGTTTACGTCCAGGCCCACGTCCCCGGCGCCATTCATCTGGATTTCAAGCGCTTGCAGACCGGCGCCCAGCCCGCGCCGGGCATGATCCCTTCGGACGACGCCCTGAGTGACCTTTTCTCCGAGCTGGGGCTAACCCCGGACACCCATGTCATCGCCTATGATGACGAAGGCGGCGGCTGGGCCGGGCGCCTGCTGTGGACCCTGGACGCCATCGGGCACAAGCACTACAGCTACCTGAACGGCGGCATTCATGCCTGGCTGGCAGAAGGGCACGCCACCAGCAGCGAAGCCCATGAACCCACTGCCAGCAATTACGAAGTGGTCACTCACGACCCGCTGACCGAAGTGGACCTGGATTATCTTCTGGACCACTATCAGGATGACGATGTGGTGATCTGGGATTCCCGCTCCCTGGACGAGTTCGACGGCGTGCGCGCCTTCGCCCAGAAAGCCGGGCACATTCCCGGCGCCCGCCACCACGAGTGGACCGAGCCCATGGACAAGCAGAACAACCTGCGCCTGCGTCCATTGGAAGACATCCGCGCTGAATTGGCCGCCCTGGGCATCACCGGTGACAAGGAAGTGATTACCCACTGCCAAACCCATCACCGCTCCAGCTTTTCCTGGCTGGTGGGCAAGTTACTGGGCTTTGAACGCATGCGCGGCTACGCCGGCTCTTGGGCCGAATGGGGAAATCACCCTGATACTCCCGCGCAAAAAACCGAATAACCTGGGCCAATGGCCTCCTGAAAGAGTAAGGATTCCCCTTGAATAACTGGCGCGACAAACTGTTCGTTACCCTGCAGTACCTGATCCCTCAGCACGCCCTGTCCCGGCTGGTCGGCCTGCTGGCCCGCAGCGAAGTGCCGTGGATCAAGACCACCTTTATCAACGCGTTCATGAAACGGTTCGGTATTGACCTGTCCGAAGCACAAATTGAAGACGCGGATCAATTTCCCTCTTTCAATGCCTTTTTTACACGGGCGCTGAAAGCCGACGCCCGCCCATTGGAAGCCAGCGGCGATAACGAGATTGCCTGCCCCGCAGACGGGGCCGTCAGCCAGCTGGGCGCCATCCGCGCCAATCAGGTATTCCAGGCCAAGGGCCACGATTATTCACTGTACGACCTGCTTGGCGGTGACAGCGCTCTGGCCAGCGAATTCACCAACGGTCAGTTCGCTACGGTTTACCTGTCTCCCCGCGACTATCACCGGGTGCACATGCCCTTTACCGGCACCCTGCGCGAAACCCGTTACGTGCCCGGCGACCTGTTTTCAGTGAACGAAGCCACCGCCAACGGCGTCCCTAACCTGTTTGCCCGCAACGAACGGCTGGTGTGCATCTTTGATACCGAACAGGGCCCCATGGCAGTGATTCTGGTGGGCGCCATGATCGTCGCCGGCATCGAAACCGTCTTCAGCGGCCAGGTGACGCCGCTACCCAAACAGGTGGTCACCACCGACTACCTGCGCACCGCCCCCATCACCCTGGAAAAAGGGGACGAGCTGGGTCGCTTCTTGCTCGGCTCCACCGTGGTCATGCTGTTCCCGGAAGGCAAAGCCGGGTTTGACGACGCACTGAAAGCCGGCAGCCTCGTTCAGGTACGCGGCAAACTGGGTGCTTACACCCACTGAGCGGAACGCACGCCGACTTGCACACCTCCCGTCCCGCCGCAATGACCCCAATTGCGGTAATTCGGGGCGGGTATCCCCCCTGACATCACTCCCGGTCCGCACGGCAACTGTGCCAGCCCGCATCTCCCCTACAATAACCGGCCGTTGATTCCTAGCCGGTAGATTTCATGCTCACTGACACACTGCAACAGGCCGTTCAAACCCGAACCCGCCCCTGGCGTCAACGTCTGGACAATGGCCGCGCCCGCCTATTCGACGCCCAGCAACTGAGCCAGGCGGAGCAGACGCCCTACGACACCCTGTTCGACGATGGTCTGGTAAAACTGCGTTATTACCCGCCGTTGACGGAAAACGCCATTCCCCTGTCCGACGGAACGGTGACCCCGGTCAGCCAGACCACCCAGCGCACCCCGCTGGTGCTGGTCGCACCGCTGGCGGTGAACATGCTGATCTATGATCTGTTCCCCCAGCGCAGTCTGGTGCGTTACCTGCGCGCCCGGGGCTTTGAATTGTACATGGTCGACTGGGGCCGGCCCGGTCGCCACCACAACCATCTGAGCCTGAGCAGCTACTTTGCGGACTACCTGCCCAAACTGTTGGTGCAGGTCCGCCAGCACAGTGGCCAGAAAAAACTGAGCCTGCATGGCTGGAGCTTCGGCGGCCTGTTCAGCCTGTGCTACACCGCCCTGGGCAATGACCCGGACATCAAGAACCTGGTGCTGATCGGCGCGCCCGCGGACTATCACCGCAACGGCGCCCTGGGTGGCCAGTACCGCGCCCTAAGCCGGCGAGCCAAATGGATCCGCAGCCGCACTGGCCTGCGCATTCACAATGTGCCCGCCAACCTGCTGCGCTCACCGGGCTGGATAAACAGCCTGGCGTTCAAGCTCACCAACCCGGTGGGTAGCCTGCAAGGCTACTGGAGTCTGATCAAGAACCTGCACGACCGGGACTTCGTCGCCTCCCACGCAACCAACGGCGCCTTTCTGGATGACATGGTGGCGTATCCCGGCAGCGTTATTCAGGACATCATCCGGTACCTGTGGACTGACAACGTGGTCGCCCATGGCCAGCTCCCCATGGCGGGAACTGACGGGCACCTGAACCAGGTCACCGCCAACGTGCTCAACATCACCGGCGCCAACGATCCCATCGTCACCCCGGAATGCAGCCAGGCCATGAAGCCGCTAATCCGCAGCAAGGATAAAACCTTTGTCACCATTGATGGTGGGCACATGGGCATCCTGGGCAGCGCCGCGGCGCAGAAACAGAGCTGGGGGCGAATTGCGGACTGGTTGATTGAGCGGGATTAAAAGCAGCGACGAGCTGCTAGTGACAACGCGGGTTAGGCGCGACACCCACCCCCGTCGCGGGATCGACTGTAGGAGCCCAGCTTGAGGGGCGAACCGAGCGGAGCGAGGCGACAGGCATCCGAGCCTATCCGCAATGTTTCCTGAAACCTGTCGAGCCCAAGGACCTTTTCCGCTTTTCCTAACCAAGCTTGTAGCTTGTAGCTTGTGGCTCGTCATATAACCGTCACGCTTACCGCCTAGCCTGAAAGCAGTTTCCGCTGACAACTGTGTTCGCTTTCATGCCTCGCCTGTTGATTCTTTTTCCGTGCAGTCACATGGGCAATCTGTTGATTGCTCTGCCGCATTTGCGCGCCATGCTCTCGGCACATCCGGATGCCTTGCTGGTGGTCGATGCCCGTTACCAAACACTGGTAGCGCAAAGCTTGCCCGGCGAAGAGCGACTGCTTTTTTATCCGGAACAGGCCCTCTCTTCGCCTCGGCCTGTTTGGCAACGACTGAAACATTACCTGATCTTTGTGCGAGCCCTGCGACGCTTTCGCGCGGACATCTGTGTGGATATTGAAGGGGAACAGAAATCGGCCACGCTGAGTCGGCTGTCCGGTGCGCCAACACGAATCGGGCCACCGCGCCGCCATGGTCACTGGTTCTATACCTTGTCACCGGAACCAGACTGGCAAGGCCACCGCTGGGACGGCTACGCCAGCCTGAGCCAACCCGCTGCAACAGCGCCGGCGACCTACCTGCCGCTAACCCCATGCCCGAATAGCAACGAACGCATCAGCGCCTTACTGCCAACCCACGCTGGCGACACTCGCCTGATTCTGCATGTAGGCGCAACCAAGACTTACAAGATGTGGCACGCGGAACAATTCGCGTCCCTGTGCCAACAGGCGCGCCGGGCCGGGCTCACCCCCATATTGGTTGGCGCCGGACACAAGGACCGTGTGCAAATTGCCCGCGTACAATCCTTTCTCTGCAAACCCGTGCTGGACCTGTGCGACCAACTCAGTCTGTCGGAATTCATCGCACTGCTTCAGCACAGCCGAGCCTATGTAGGCAACGACAGCGGCCCCATGCACTTGGCGGCAGCTTGCGGCATTCCCACCGTCGGTCTGTTCGGCCCCACCAACGACAACCTCTGGCATCCACTCTCCCCCCTCGCCCGTGTATTGCGCTGGCAAGCCTGCGCAGCGGAATGTGAGCGCAGCAGCTGTGTGCAGGACACTTATCCCTGCCTACAGCGCATTACCGTGGATCAAGTGATGGACACGCTGTCAGCACTGGGCGTCCCTGTCGGCACACAGGCCACCACACCCCGCCGCGCAGTGTGACGCCAAGCGCACTCTTTTAATTATTCAATAATGGCGTTTGCCTGCAGACGAAAAAAAAGAAAACGCAGCCCGTTTCCGGACTGCGTCATTGTCAAAAAATGGATCTGCCTTTGTTGTTGTGAGAATGCGTTTTCTGCTTCCGGTTACAGGCCGTCGAACAAACCCGCCAGCAAGCCGGTGATCGGCGATAACAAATCCAGCAAGGGAGCCAACGGGTTCAACAACCGCTCATCCAACTGCTCCGTGACTTCACGGACCACCGTGAGCAACACCGATGACAAGGCATCGCCTGGCAAGGTGGTGTAATCGCCTGCGCCGGGAATCTGGTTAAGCCACAGCACGTCATTGACCAGATGTTCCAAGGTTGCCTGCACGGTACCCACCAGCTGCTCACCGGTGGCACTGCTATCCAGCATCACCAACTGCTCCAACGTATTGGCCAACCCCAGCGACACCGTGGACAGCACGGAGGTCAGCCCGGCGAACACCGGTACTTCGCCTGGCACCTGCTCCTCAACGCCATCCAGAATATTGTTCAGGTTGCGCGACAGAGACACCAGCGGCGCAGCAATAAAGGCAATGTCGTCTACCGTGCTGCCCTCACCGCCCAGGCCCACATCGCCGCTGCCCGTACCGATGCCTGCGGCCAGGGCATCAAAGGCGCTGCCAAGCTGGTCAAAGGGTGCCGGCAAGCTACTGGTATCAATGGCCTGCAACTGCTCGGAAGCCGCCAGCACCGCCTGTACCGATTGCGTCATTTCACTGCTGTCGCCTTCCAGGATCGCCGCGGTGGCCGCATCCATGGCATTGAACAGTATGTCCGTACCGGCAATGATTTGATCGAACACTTGGCGTTGTTCTTCCGGCAGGTTGGCGCCCACTTCGGTAAAGCCGGACACCAATGTCTCGCGCAGTTCTTTCAATGGGCCGGTGAAGTCCGCATCAAAACCATCCGGCAGCGGTAACGGCAATGCGCCATCGCCCAGCGGCTGGCCGGAGAAATCGTTGTTGCCACTGAGCAGCACCATGGGCTGCTTCTCATAACAATGAGTGTAAGCTGGCGTCAGTTCACCGCCACTCATAACGCCCAAGCCTTCTTCTTCCGGGTCCACCGTATAGGCTTCGATGCAAAGCTTGGCCGGAGCCATGGTTTCGGCATTTGCCTCTACCGCTTTCATCCAGAAAAATCCGTAAACATCCCCTTGCTGAAACCGGGCAGTATTACGCTCCGGATCATCAATGGATCGAGTCTTGCCTGCAGCACCACTGACAACAAACTCCGTGCGCCCGCAGGACGGCACAGCATTAAGCACCTGCAAATCGTGGTCATGACCGGCAAGGAAAAAATCGGTCTGGTCGCAAACCGCTTCTTCCATGAACGCCTTCCAGCGCTCACCGGCCAGCACCGGCAACAGTTCACTGGGTACGCCATCGTAGTTGCCCGCGTTACCGTGACTACCATTAGACAAGTACGGATGGTGCGCCATGCCGATACGGAATACCGCATTGGAGCCAGCAATGGCATTCACTGCCCAGTTGCGCTGATCAACACCATAGGTGTGATACGCGTAGCGTCTATCCGGGTCGGCAAAACCGCCGGCAATGGGGTTGGAATCCAGCGCGAAGAAATCCACCAGGGGGCGTCCCCCTAGGCTGGCAGCCCCGACACTGTGTTTGAAATAACGACCCGGCATCTTCCAGCGATCGGACAGGCGGCCATCGAAATAGGAGTAATCCACCTGGAATTCGCCACGGGCATTGCCCGCTCCGTCGCCGCCCACGTAACCAGTATTGTCGTGGTTACCCAGCACCATATAGAACGGCAGCTGCACCGGCTCAAACGGCTTTTCGAATTTTTCCTCAAACTGGGGATCATCCACGCTGGTGACCCCAGCCTCATAAATATTATCGCCCAGGCCGACCACCAGATCGCACCCCACAAAGGCCATGTCACCGACAAATTCATCCTTGCCGTCACAGACATCGGCTATCGCCTGCCCCACGGCATACTGACCCACAGAGCCGCTACCGGAATCGCCAATTACGATAAAGCGTACCGCCGCTGGCGGGTTGTCGACGGCTTCATCACCGCCACCGTCATTCGGATCACCGTCGCCTTCACCACCATCATCGGGGCCATTGGGGGTTTCCACATTACCGCCATCGGCACCGGCATTCTCACCACTACTGGAGGAGCCCCCTCCACCACAGGCCGTCAGGGTAATCGCCGCCACCAGGGGTAACAGTTTCCAGTAAGCGCTCATGAGATCACCTCTTCAGTATTCAGCACAGGGGGATGGGAAAATGCGGTGCGCACCGTGCGCGGTCGGGACAGGGGCTGGTCTTCGATAATGCGGCTATCACCATTTTTTACCGTCACCACCTTGGTTTTTGCCGTATTAATCTGTCCACGCAAATCGTAGGACTCAATGCTTTGCGCGTAGTAGAACTCACCCTGGGCACGCTGCCGGGTAACATCCACCAGAATGAAGCCGCGAGATTTAGCTTCCACATAGCGAATATGCGGATTGGCCACGGGAATCACTACACCGGCAAGCTCTGCCACGCCTTCCGGAAAACCGGGGCTGGTCACCGCGGGGGTGACAAATTCTGCCGCCAACGCCTTGTCGAACAGATCGCCCAGCAGGGTGCCCGGGTTGCGGTAGATTTCGCTGGCCCAGGAGGTGTGGATATCGCCGGTGAGAATCACCACATTATCGATATCGTTATCGTCGATATGGTTCAGAATTTTCAGCCGATCCGCCGCGTAGCCATCCCACTGATCCATGTTGATGGCAGATAAATTGCCGCGCAGTTGGGCATGGCGCTCGCTCAGCGCAGGAATCTCGGCAATATTGAGTTGCGCAAACATGACCTGCTGGCCGATGAAACGCCACTGGCTATTGGATTCGCTCAAACTGTCCAGCAGAAAATCCATCTGCTGCTCGCTGATCAGGTGTCGATTCTTATCATTACGGCCCGGATCGGCGGGTATGGTCAACTGCTCATCGCGACCTTCCAAGCGAGTATCCAGCATGGTCAGATCGATCAGATCACCAAAAGAAAAATTACGGTAGATCACACTGTGGTTACCCGGCTCACGGGGCCGGATCGGTAACCATTCGAAATAGGCCTGCTGGGAAATCTGTTTGCGTTTACCCCAATCCCCTTCGGTCAGCGGATCATGATTGCCCGCCCCGTCGCTGTAGCTGTTGTCGGTGGATTCATGGTCATCCCACACGGCAATCATCGGGAACTGTTGATGCACGGCCTGCAGATCTTCGTCGGTTTTGTACTGCGCATGACGCTGACGATAATCCGCCAGGGTGATCATTTCATGGGAAGGTTGCGGATCGCGCTCGGGAAAATCACCGTACTCACCAGCCCCGTACTCGTACAGGTAATCGCCAAGGTGCAAGACAAAATCCAGATCCGCATGATTGGCCACGGCCCGGTATACGGAGAAAAACCCGTAGGGATAGTTGGCGCAGGAGACCACCGCAAAACGGGCCCGGTCGATAAACGTTTCCGATGCGGGAAAAGTCCGGGTCCGCCCCACTTTCGAGCGCTGGTCACCCACTGAAAATTGATAGTAATACCAACGGTCCGGCTGCAGACCCGTGGCATCCTGCTTCACGCAGTAGTCACTGGACGCACTGGCGGTGGCGGTATAACTGGTCACCGTTTGCTGCATGGCCAGATCACTGGCCACAGTAACGGTGACAGCCACATCCTCACCGCTATCCAGATCCGGAGTGACGCGGGTCCAGAGAATGACCCGGTCCGATAATGGATCACCGGAGGCCACACCATGCTGGAAAGATACCCCGGGTAGCGTATCAGGCTCCTCCGGCACTTCCGGTACATTGGGTGTCGGAGTATTGGCCTTCACCGTAGGTGAGGCGCTATCACTGCCACCACAACCCGCCAGCGATAGCGCGCCACCCGCGCCCAACGCCTGCACCAGGGTGCGTCGTTTGCGATCCATGAGAATTCCCCCTAACCCTAAAAGGCCATCGCCCTACGGCAACAGCACGTCAAGATTAGGCAGGAAATTGCACGGAAACAGTGGGGCTTGGGTAGTCGCACTGTAGTGCTATGTAGCCCCCTGTAACCGCCCAGTTAAAGATGACAGGGCAGAGAAAATATTAGGAAATTTCAGTGATTATTCCGGTCAAACCAACGCAAATGCGCCGGGAAGATGTTGGCGTAGCGTGAGCAGATTTTCTTCCTGCACCGCCATCTCGCCAAAACAGTTCGCCATGGTACCGGCATAACGCAAGCCATCTTTCTCGATGGCCTCTGCGGTTAGCAAGGCGTGATTAATACATCCCAGCCTCATGCCGACAACCTGAATCACCGGCACATCCAACTCCTTGGCCAACCCGGATAACATCTCTCGGTCGTTAAGCGGCACCCGCCATCCGCCCGCCCCTTCAATCAAGATCAGGTCTGCGGGATGGGCGCTCAACGCGCCACGCACATAACCGACAAGGCGGGAAAGGTTAATGGTTTTACCTTCCTGCTGCGCGGCAATATGCGGTGCGACTGGCGCCTTGAACGCCACCGGGTTTACCGTTTCATAGGGCAACTTCACCGAGCTGGCCGCCATCAGCTGCAAGGCATCTTCATTACGCCAGCCGTCAGGCGTCTCATCGCAGCCCGCCGCAATCGGCTTGAGCCCATAGCAACTGAGCCCAGCCTCCCGGGCCCGCTCCAACAAGCGACAGCTCACCCAGGTCTTGCCGACTTCGGTGTCTGTGCCAGTAACGAAGAAGATGCCCTTGAGGGCGGGAAGAGGGGGTTTCTGTTCTGTCATGTCCGCATCATCGTTGTTGTGAGGCTCAAACTGCGCTTATGCCAGGCGAGTTTCGAGTGACGAGTCACGAAAGCCAAAACCGGTTTTGCCTTTCGCAACTCGCTCCTCGTGACTCGTTACTGTGTTTTTTCCGCGTCCAGAAACAACACATTCCAGGTCAACGGCAGCCCCTGTTCTGTCCGCAGTGTTTCATATTCGTGCACCATAGCCTGCCAGGCGTTCTTGCCAGTGAGGCCGGACGCACCACTGACATGATCCGCGCCGGTGGCTTTCAGGCGGCGCGCAATGGCTTTCACCGAATCATAATATTCCACCATCACTTGCTGCTGCAGGTCCGCATCGGCAAACCCCGCACTCAACGCGGCATCACGCCAGTGCGACAGCGATGGCAGAGTATTCACATGGGGGTGCTGATTCACGCGCTGCCAGCTTGTCTGCAATTCACGAAGTGAACCTGACAACGGCACCGCCAGCAACAGCCGACCGCCCGGTGCCAACACCCGGCTGACCTCCTCCATGACGCGCAACGGATCGCACCACTGCAACGCAAAACAGCTGAACACCAGGCCCTGAGATGCGGCCGGCAACGGCAGGTTTTCCGCATCCGCACAGAGAGGCTGATAAGTCCCATCCAGACGCCCTCGCTCCGCCGCTTCCGCCAACATGGCGGCAGACAAATCCACCGCCTGCCACTGCACATCCGGCAGCGCCTGCTGCTGGGCGCGGGCAAACGGAGCAGTGGCACAGCCCAGGTCCAGCGCGTGCTTTACCGGTAGCGAATCCGGCAGACGTTGCACCAGTGAACGGCCCACCGCCAGTTGCAACATGGCATGCTCGTCATAGCTGCGGGCAGCCCGGCCAAAATGCTGGCTGACTGTGCGTTTATCGTGGTGGCGGTCGTTCGACCTCGCAGAAGATATTGGTGGCCGTGCAGGCACTTTCGCGGTCGAGCGACCGCTCCCACAAACCCGGTCAGGCATCCTTTCCCACCAACTGATAATCGCGATAGAAGTCATACACGGCCAGGGTAAAGGTATCCGGGGCAGACAGGAACGGCACATGAGCCACCTGTTCAATCAAGGCAGTGCGCCCGTGCTGGATCAGCGGCTCCACGGCCACCATGGCCGCCGCCGGGACGATGTGGTCGTGCTCACCGAAGACCATCAGCACCGGCATAGGCAGCGTCGGCAATGATTCACGCAGGTCACTGTCACGCAAAATGGTCAGCCCACCGCGCAGCGCCTTGGGCGCTGGCAAACCGCAAAAATACAAAATCTGTTTAAGCCGGGCAGTGTCCTCGCGCATGGCCGCACTGCCTTTGCAGTTCAGCGCCAGAAAGCGCACCAGGGTGCCTTCGTTGTCTTCATCAAACATTTCACCAAACTTGGCCAGGATCTCCGGCTTCATCGCCGGCAGCCAATCCTTGGTGGCGGTGAAGCGCGGCGAGGTGGCCACGGTAACCACCGAATGCACTCGCTCCTGCGCTTTGTCGGCCATGGCCAGCGCCACCAGCCCACCGAGCGACCAACCCAGCAGGTGAGCTCGTTCTGGCATGATCGCCAGCACCTGTTCCGCCAGAAAATCCAGGGTGTAATCGTCGTTCGGCAACGGGCTCTGCCCCATGCCCGGCAGGTCAACCACGGTCACCCGGAAGTGCTCGAGCAGTGCCGGCACGATGTCGTCAAAGACAATGGCGTGCAGCCCCCAGCCATGAATCAAGACGATATCGTCGGCGTCCTCCATGCTCACACCAGTGGGCCGGTAGGTATTGTGAAAGGGGATCAAGCTCATTGGATTTCCTTGCTCGTCGACAGCGCCTGCAGCAGCCGGTCCACATCGTCTTCTTCATGGGCAGCAGACAAGGTGATACGCAACCGCGCCTGACCTTGTGGCACGGTGGGTGGGCGGATTGCGGTAATCAACATGCCCTGTTCGCGCAGCGTTGCGCTTAACGCCATGGCACCCGCATCGTCGCCAATCAGTAGCGGTTGAATCGGCGTAGCCGAGTCCATCAAGTGATATCCCAGCTGCTCGGCACCATCACGAAAGCGCTGTATCAGCACCGCCAGTTTTTGCCGCCGCCAAGTCTCTTCACGGGCTTTGTCCAGACTGATCAGCGACGCCGCTGCCACCGCCGCCGGCATGGCCGTGGTGTAGATATAAGTGCGGGCGAACTGGATTAACGTTTCGATCAACTCGCTGCTACCCGCCACAAAGGCCCCGGCCGTACCGAGTCCCTTGCCCAACGTCCCCATCAGCACCGGCACCCGATCGTTGACCTGCTGGGCAAACACGCTGCCACGGCCCTGAGCATCCAGCACGCCGATACCGTGGGCATCATCGACCATTAACCAGGCATCATGGGCTTCGCAGGCATCGGCATAAGCGGCCAGCGGGGCCACGTCGCCATCCATGCTGAAGACGCCATCGGCCACCACCAGTTTGCGGCGGGCCTCACTGCGCGCCAGCTGGCTGGCCAACGCTTGCCCATCGTTATGGGAAAAACGGCGAAAACGGGCGCCACTGAGCAAGCCACCATCCAGCAACGAGGCGTGATTCAGGCGATCCTGAAACACCGCATCGCCCTTGCCCAGCAGGGCCGTCATCACGCCAAGATTCGCCATGTAACCGGTGGAAAACAGCAAGGCTCGTTCACGGCCAGTGTGCTCAGCCAGCGCCTCTTCCAGATCCTGATGCGGGCGCTGGTGGCCACACACCAGATGCGAAGCGCCACTGCCCACGCCCCAGTCAGCGGCGCCCTGGCGCAATGCGGCAACCACCGCCGGGTCATTGGCCAGGCCAAGATAATCATTGCTGCAGAAATTCAGATACTGTCGCCCACCCAGCACCGCATGGCGACCACTGGGGCCGTCCATGATGTGCGGTTGGCGATAACGGTGCTGGCGGCGGCGCGCCGCCAAGTCGGTGGCCAAATCAAAGCCCACGGGCAGACCTCAGTGTTCGGTAGCAGTGGGCCGCCCGGTGTCCTTGTCCAGCACGTGCTTGGCGCTGCGCTTGCTGTCCATGGCGTTATAAAAGAGCCCGGCTTCTTCAGCCTGCTGCTCGGACACCTGGGCCTGAATCGCTTCCTCATGGGCCTGGTCGGACGCCTCGTGACGCGGGTCCAGCGGGTGAATACCCAAACGTTTGAACAGGCGCTGATCGTGGTTGGCTTCCGGATTATCGGTGGTCAGCAGGCGCTCGCCATAAAAGATCGAGTTGGCGCCGGCCATGAAACACAGGGCCTGGGCTTCGTCGTTCATTTCCTGACGACCAGCGGACAACCGCACATAGGATTCCGGCATCAGGATGCGAGCCACCGCCACGGTGCGGACAAACTCAAACGGGTCCAGATCGTCCACGTCCGCCAGCGGCGTGCCTTCGATCTTCACCAGCATATTGATAGGAACGGACTCTGGATGATGGGGCAGGTTGGCCAGCTGCTGCAGCAGACCCACCCGATCATTACGCTCTTCGCCCATGCCAACGATGCCGCCACAGCACACCTTCATGCCTGCGTCGCGCACATTGGCCAGAGTGGACAGACGGTCGTTATAGGTCCGGGTGGTGATCACCCGGCCGTAGTACTCCGGCGAGGTATCCAGATTGTGGTTGTAGTAATCCAGCCCCGCCTCGGCCAACGCACCCGCCTGGCCTTCATCAAGCATGCCCAGGGTCATGCAGGTTTCCATGCCCAGGTCTTTCACCTGGCGAACCATGTCCAGCACGTAGGGCATATCCTTGTCGCGGGGGCTACGCCAGGCGGCGCCCATGCAGAATCGCGAAGCGCCGTTCTGGCGGGCGGCCTTGGCCTCTTCCACCACCCGGGACACTTCCAGCAACTTCTCTTTTTCCAGCTCGGTATTGTAGTGGCCGGACTGGGAACAATATTTACAGTCTTCCGGGCAGGCGCCGGTCTTGATCGACAGCAGGGTACTCACCTGTACGGCATTGGGATCGAAGTGGGCCCGGTGCAGCGCCGCCGCCTGAAAAATCAGGTCGTTGAACGGCAAGGCAAACAGGGCGTCGATCTCACTGCGTTTCCAGTCATGGCGTACAGCCATGTCCGTGGATGACGATTGGGCGGTGCTGGCGATGGCGGGCATGCTTCATTCTCCTCGAGTGACGTCAGCAGGCTAAGGAGCCCCATGACACCTGTCAACCTGAAAGCCGCAACAAAAGTTTACTGCAGGCTATTTTTCAACCACATCAACCCCTCACCCTGCACCCTCTGCGGCAAAGGGGAAAGCCACAGCCTGTGCCCGGACTGTCTGCGCCTGCTGGCCCGCGTTACAGGCCCGGTCTGCCGCTGCGGACTGCCCCACGGCGACGATGCCACCGCCGTGACAGACTTAACGCCCCCGCTGTGCGGGCGCTGCATTCGCCAACCACCGCCGTTTTCCGCCAGCCAATCGCCGCTGCAGTACACGTTTCCGGTAGACGCCCTTATCACCCGCTACAAACACCGGGCCGACCTGACGGTGGAACGCGCCATCACACCGTTATTGGCAGAGACGCCCCTGCCATGGGCGGATACCGATGCCGTGTGCCCACTGCCTGTTCACTGGCGGCGACAGTGGCGCCGTGGCTTCGACCAGGGAACCCGCCTTGCCAACCTGATGGGCCAATACTGGCAGCGCCCGGTGCTGCCAGTATTGGTTCGCCAACGGCCGACACCCAGCCAGCAAGGGCTGACCCGGCGGCAGCGGCAACGCAATCTGCGCAAGGCCTTTCGGTGTCAGCGGTCAGTGACCGGGCTGCGCCTGATCCTGATCGATGACGTGATGACCACCGGCAGCAGCGCCCGAGCGGCAGCACAATGCCTGATTGATCACGGGGCGGCAGAGGTACGCGTATGGACACTGGCACGCACGCTGGATCCCCGCTGACAAAAACGCGCCTAGGCCCCATAGACACCTTTAGGCATAATAACGGCTTGTTCACGGAGGGAATCACATGACAAGAATAATAATTGCACTGACTCTGCTGACACTGGGCTGCTCCAGTGTTCAGGCCGAAGACCGTTATAGCGGCGTTACCTTGATGCGCGGCACCGTGGTGTCTGTTGGCCGAGTAGATCCGACGGAAAATATCGGCACCGGCTTTTTTGTGGATGCCAATTACACCAGCGTGGCGCTGAATGCCGGCGTAGGCACCAAGAAATTTGGTGACTCGCCCATCCGCCGCGATTCCGGCGACGATGACCTTTCCGCTGCTGATGGCGAGCGTGTCACCAATGGCTATGCCGGTGTAGGCTTTGGGCGCATTATTCAGATTCAATACGGTTACGGCTCTGAAGGCGGCCTGCTTCGCTATCGCTCCGACTTCAATTACCGTTCGATCATCGATTTCTTCACCGGCAAGCGTACCCCCAAGGACCGCCTGACCCTGGGGGATCGCCTCACGTTCACTATTGCCATAGAGCAGTATCTGGACGACGAAGACGAAATTTTCGACAACGCAACCTGGGGCATTGGCCTGTTGTTCTGATCCGTTCACGGATTAACAACTGACAGGGCTGCCCCTCGGCAAGGAATACCATGGACATACACATTGCCCAGGGGCACAACCCACCACACAACATCCATGGCATTACCGTGGTGATAGACGTGATTCGCGCCTTCACCACCAGCCATCACGCCTTCCGCAAGGGCCTGCGCTGCATCTGGCCGGTGGCCAGTGCCGAGCAGGCCTTTGCCCTGCGCGACGATCACCTACCCAACGCACTGCTCGCCGGGGAAGTGGAGGCCCTGCCGATTCCCGGCTTTGATTTTGGCAATTCCCCCTGGGAAATCGATCAGGCAGAGCTGCAGCACAAAGAGTTGATTCTGCGCACCACCAACGGCGTGGCCGCCACCCTGCGCGCCCGTGACAGCCGTGAAGTCCTGGTGGCGGGGCTGGTCAACGCGGAAGCCACCGCCAACTACCTGCGTGCACAAAATCCGCCCACCGTGGTGCTGGTGGCCTCCCATCCCACCGGCGACGAAGACGTGGCCTGCGCCGAGTACATCCGCCACCTGCTCGGCGGAGAAGGCATTACCTATCAAGCCGCCCGCGACCGCACCCTGAATGCCAAGGCCGCACAGAAGTTCTTTGCCGGCACTCACCCCCGGCTACGCCCGCAGGATATCGAAGCCGCCGCCAGCAGCGAAGGCCCGGGCGCGCTGACCATGCACGTACGGTTCGACCCGCAACCCTGCATCACAGCCCGACAGGCCAGCTGACCCCCAGCGTCAATGATTCCGTTCTTTTTGATCAATGCGCCGCCACCATCGGGCTTGTTACTGTTGATTGAATTCTTACCCAACAGGACAGCCCGATGATCCAGTGGTCCGAACAACAGCAGATGATCCAGAAAATGGTGCGCGACTTTGTGGAAAAGGAAGTCGTGCCGCAACTGGATGATATCGAATACAACGGCGTTCCCCCTTACGACATCCTGCGCAAAATGATCAAGACGTTTGGCATGGACGTGATGGCCAAGCAATCGTTCGATAAACAGATTGCCCGCGAGAAAGCCCTCGCCGCCGGCGACGCCGTAGAAGAAAAGAAAAAGAAAGACGGCCCTTCTGCCATGGCCGGTGAAGAAGCCGCCATGCGCATGATCCCCATTATTGAACTTTGCAAACATGCCCAGGGACTGGTGACCGCCATGGGCGTGTCCATGGGCCTGGGCGGTGGCGCCATCATGAGCAAGGGCACCACCGAGCAGAAAGAACGCTGGGCCCTTCCCCTGTTGACCCTGGAAAAAGTGGGCGCTTGGGCCATCTCCGAACCCAATGCCGGCTCCGACGCCTTCGGCCAGATGAAAACCTTGGCCAAGCGCGACGGCAACGGCGGTTACATCATCAACGGCAGCAAGACCTGGATCACCAACGGCCCCTATGCCGACACCATCATCCTGATCTGCAAACTGGACGAAGAAGGTGTGCCGGCGGACCAGCGTAAAATCGTCTCCTTTATTCTCGATAGCGGCATGGACGGCCTGACCCAGTCCAAGCCCTTCAAGAAAATGGGCATCGGCTCCTCGCCCACCGGTGAACTGTTCCTGTCCGATGTGAAAGCCGGCCCGGAACGCCTGCTGGGCGGCAGCGAGGACAGCTACGGACGCAGTGGCGCCAAAGGCACCTTCATGCAGGAGCGGGCCGGGGTAGCGGCCATGGCACTGGGCATGGTGGAACGCGCTCTAGAGCTAAGCACCCAGTACGCCAGCGACCGGGTTCAGTTCGGGCGCGCCATTGGCCAGAACCAACTCATCCAGCTGAAACTGGCCAAGATGGAAGTGGCACGCACCAACCTGCAGAACATGGTATTTCGCTATATCGAAATGACTGCGGAAGGGGCCCAGATGACCTTGGCAGAAGCCTCGTCAATGAAACTTTACGCCGCCCAGGTTGCCATGGAAGTCGCCACCGAAGCGGTGCAGATCCACGGCGGTTACGGCTACATGCGCGAATCGCGCGTGGAACAGCTGATGCGCGATGCCAAGATTCTGCAGATTTATGCCGGCACCGATGAAATGCAGATTATCGCCATTGCAAGGGACCTGCTGGGCCGCGTATAGCCCGCCACGGGGCCTGTGGCTGGTGCCCGACCAGCCACAGATCGCGCCCTGTGTAAGCAATTGCCTACCACCAGTGTAAGCATATTGACCATTGCGCCCTGCGTGATGGTTTTTGTGGTCTTCATCACACAATCTCCTCTGACTACACTCATTCATTATTCGTAGTAAGGCCCAGCAAGCAGCCCTTTCAGAGTAGTGCGAATGCACTGTTTTCGGGATGTGCCGTCGGGCCCAGGGTGATTCTCATGGTAGTACGCTATAGGGCAGACCGGTTCGCCGTTGCTCTGGTGTTAGCGGTATTCAGCCTCCAGCTTGGCCTGTTCTTTTTCAGCCACGGGCTGACCACCTGGCTGGGCATGCTTGCCCTGCTGCCGGTGCAGGTCTCCTGTGGCGCCATCTGTCACAACCACCACCACGTAAACACCTTCGTGAAGCGCCCGCTCAACCGGCTGTTCGAAATGGTCATGTACCTGCAGACCGGCACCAGTCCGCTGAGCTGGACGCTGCATCATAATATCGGCCATCACCAGCTCTACCTGGACACGGACAACGACCCGTCCCCCTGGCAACAGCCCGACGGCAGCCTGATGCCACGCTGGCGCTATGTGCTGGTTAACACGCTGCGCATCTATCCGGAAATCCACCGCATCGGCCGTCAGCACCGCGCTTTGTACCGCCGCTTCCTTCGCCTGCTGGTACTCGCCAATATTCCCCTGTTGGCGGCCTTTATGCTGGACCCGCGCAACGCCTTTATCGTCTTCCTGATCCCCATGATCAGCATGCTGTTCATGTTGCTGGACAACACCTATGGCCAACACGCCGGTACCGGTTATGAAGACCATTACCATGCCTCTCGCAATGTGGAACTGAAACGCTACAACCTGCCGTCCTGGAATCTGGGTTACCACACTGCTCACCACATGTTGCCCGGCCTGCACTGGAGCAAACTGCCGAACCTTCATGCAAAAATTCGCTCCCGGATTCCGGACCATCTGATTACTGAAAACGTGCTGTTGCAGTGGGAACCCGCCCGCCAGCAGCGTGAAGGAGAAGAAGCCCCCTCATGATACGTGGCCTGATTCTCTCTCTAATCATGCTGTCCGCGGCCGCCGCCCGCGCCCAGGATTGCTATTACTACTGGATGCATCAATGCATCGAGGTGGTGGACGCCAGCCAGCGCCAACTCAAACAATTTGTGCTGATTTCACCGGCGGTCAATTACCTGAGTGTGGACGAAGGCAGCCAGTGCAGCGCCGCCGTCAGCCGCCAGCAAGCCCCGATCACCCCCCGGTTACTGGCAGCCTTCAACACTGCCGCCAACCGGATTGATGCCTGTGAAGTGCCACTCACCGAACTTTCCGCCCGCGCCTTCGACAAGCCACACAAAGCTACTTGGCACTACAATCGCAGCCGCAAGGCCAGCCCCCAAAAAGTGATCATTACCGTGGAAAACGTGCCCATTCTTTAAGGAGAGGTTAATCGCTGCACTATGCAACGGGTATGCTATGATCAGTGTGCTTTTTTATATCCGGGGCGAATAATGAAAATAATCAAAACTGCCGCGTTGTCCTTAAGTTTGCTTCTTGTTGCCTGCCAGGGCCTGCAGGGCGAACGCCAAGGCGATTACTACTTTTCACCGGCCGGCGCTTATATCCTTGATCTTGGCATCAACACTTTCCGTGGCGAAGTGGTACTGGATGAGCGTTGTGACCGCAACGGGGGCTCCACCACCTTCTGGGATGGCAGTGGCCGCCTGTTCCGGGTGGACTACCTGAACGTGGAAAACCACCCGATGATCGAAGCGCCGCGTTTCGCCTCGGACCTGACGCTACTCAACCTCAGCCTGAACAGCTACCTGCGTGACGTGGTCGCCAAAGCACCCATGATCACCAGCGCCGAAGCCTCTTACCGGGAATTCCTGGACGATGCAGACCCAAAGGCACTGTTCGCCATCATCGGCATTAATGTGGATGCCGCCAAAGTGAAAGATGATGAGGTGGAAAGCGGCACCTACTACTACGGCTTCATGCTGTTCAAACGAGGCGACCTGATCTACGTCCTGCAGCACCGCCAACCCGTGCTGATGCCGGAAAAGATGAAGTCCGTGCTACTGAACTTGGCGGCCGGCATGGAAATCCCCGGCCGGGTTCGCGACGACACCGACATGGAAAAGCTGCGCCGTGCCCTGAAAAAGATGGCCCCCGGCGGCAGTAACGGTGATCCGGTGCGTTTGTGCGAACCCGCACAAGGTTAAGGTGCCCCTGAATTGATAATGGCTAATGGATCACTGACAATCAGAACAACCGAGTCTGTCATTCATTAGCCAGATTGGACTGATCGCCATGAGCACTCTCAACACCCAACAATGCGAAGCCTGCCGCGCCGACGCCCCTCAAGTCTCTGATCAGGAACGCAAGGATCTGCACCCCCAGGTTCCGGACTGGATACTGGTGGAAGAGGACGGCATCGAAAAACTGCAGCGCCACTTCAGTTTCAAAGATTTCGTCCAGGCACTGACGTTCACCCATCAGGTCGGCGAACTGGCAGAACAGGAAGGCCACCACCCCGCCATTCTCACCGAATACGGCAAGGTCACTGTCACCTGGTGGACACACAAGATTCATGGCCTGCACCGCAATGACTTCATCTGCGCCGCCAAGACTGACGCACTGCAATAAGCTACAAAATGGCATAGAAGCGGGCGAAGAGGTTCACCGCTTTGACCATTTCCTCCACCCCCCTGATCAAAACGGCTTGCGTTAATGATCCCCGTCTTTGCTAGCATCACTGGCAACCGAGGAGATAACAACATGGCCCTGAGCGAAGAACAGAAAAACTTTATCAAGACCGCCAGCGACAAGACCTTTCCATTTGTGGAACGCTGTGAAGTTCAGACACTGGAAGTAGAGCGCGGTTACTGCAAGATGCTGATGCCACTCAAACCCAACCTTAACCACGTTGGCATCATGTACGCCGGTGCGCTTTACACCATTGCCGAATTGCCCGGCGGCACCATCTACCTGACCTCCTTCGACACCAAGCGCTTCTATCCTATCGTCAAGGACATGTCGATTCGCTTCCGCCGCCCGGCCACGACTGACGTGACCGTGGAAGTCACCTTGAGCGAAGAAGAAATTGCGCGCATCGAAAACACCACCGAAGAAGCCGGCAAATGTGATTTCGAATGGGATGTGGAAATCAAGGATGCCAATGGCGAAGTGGTTGCCATTACCCACAACGTCTATCAGCTAAGAAAGATCGGCAGTTAAGATCGGCAACGCGGGTTGGGCAGTGCCACACGGGGATCGCCTTGCCCGCGAAGCATCAGTTGAAAGTTCAAAGTGAAAAGTTGAAAAGGGCAAACCCCGGAACTTTTCCGCCTTACCCTATCCATTTTCGTAGCTCGTAGCTCGTAGCTCGTAGCTCGTAGCTTATTTGGCGTAAGCGCAAAAGCCGTGCGGCCCCAGGTTTACCGTGGTGGAACATTCCCACTCTATTCGCTGCATGCCCCCTTCTACCGGCCAGGTAGTTAACTGGTCGCCATCCAACCGGCCGGCCAGCTCCAGTTTCAACATGCCACCATCCAGTAAATACGCCCGCTTTATACGCTTTCCTGTCACCTGTTCCGGGGCCACCCCCATGTCCGCCAGGCTATCTGGCCAGGTGCCACCGGACAGATAATATTCCGTCATATGCATGCGCAAGGCATTTACCGTATTGAACGTCTGGGCCAGCTCGGAACGATCGCGACTGCTGCTAAACAACTCCCAGGTTTTCGGGTCAACCCCAGGGGGCGGCGCATCCTCGGGCTGACTGGGTGAGGGCGAGGTTTCTGGAATGGCAACACGCCGGGCAAAGGCATCGATATCCCCTTCATAACGAGCGCGTAGGGAACAGCGACTACCCGTCCAGCGCTGGCCTTGCAGGGAGGGCGCCTCCGCTTGCAGCTGACTAAGATAAGCATCGCGGAGCAACGACTCCGGACGATCCTGTTTCTTGTATGCCTGCTGGCGCTGCCGGTATTCATCGGTGGCCGCGATCACACTAAGCAGGCTGACGTGAAGCTCTTCGGTCATCAACTGCAAGGCGCGGCCACAGACCTGCTGCTCCGTTTCCCCTTGCCCGGCTCGCTCGACCTTCGCCAACGCCAGTGACATGGCCATGGCCGGCGCCCCCAGCGCCAGCAACACAGCTGCAATAACAGTACGCATCCCTTCCCCCAGCTTTCCACACAAACCTGCCTAGAGTGACCTACGGCAACCCCGAAACTGCATCAGCATGGCGACGCGCTATTTTTTGTTTTTAGCGTCCACCGTCATACGTATGGCATCCAGCGTTTCTATTTCTGACCGAACTCCACCACTGCCTCGATAAAGACCTTCGCATGCTCTGGATCCACATGTGGCGTGATGCCATGGCCCAGATTGAAAATATGCCCGGGGTGATCACCAAAATCATCGAGGATGCGTTTTACTTCGGCGCGGATCGCCTGGGGCGACGCGTACAACACGGCCGGGTCCATGTTGCCTTGCAAGGCGACCTTGTTACCCACACGGCGGCGTGCTTCACCAATATTGATCGTCCAGTCCAGGCCCAGGGCATCACAGCCTGAGTCGGCCATGGATTCCAGCCACAAGCCACCATTCTTGGTGAAAAGAATCACCGGCACCTTGCGCCCTTCGTGATCACGGATCAGACCATCAACAATCTGCTTCATGTATTTCAGGGAAAACTGCTGATAGGCCTCGGCGGACAGAGCCCCGCCCCAGGTATCAAAAATCTGTACGACCTGGGCGCCATGACGAATCTGCGCGTTGAGATAGGACGTCACTGACTGGGCCAGCTTGTCGAGCAGGGCATGGGCCACCTCAGGCTGGCTGTAGACCATAGCCTTGAGATGGCGAAAATCTTTGCTGGATCCGCCTTCCACCATGTAGGTGGCCAGCGTCCAGGGGCTACCGGAAAAGCCGATCAGGGGAACGCGGCCGTTCAGAGCACCGCGAATGGTGCTCACCGCCTTCATCACATACCCCAGATCGGATTCCGCATCAGGAATCGGCAAGGCAGCCACATCGGCTTCCGTTCGCACCACCTTCTTGAATTTCGGACCTTCCCCAGTCTCGAAATACAGCCCCAGGCCCATGGCATCGGGAATGGTCAGAATATCGGAGAACAGGATCGCCGCATCCAGCGGATAACGCTCCAGCGGCTGCAAGGTCACTTCGCAGGCCAGATCGGCATTCCGGCACAGGTCCATAAATGACCCCGCATGCTCACGGGCTGCCCGGTATTCCGGCAGATAGCGCCCTGCCTGGCGCATCATCCAGATGGGCGTGCGGTCCACCGCCTCGCGATTCAAGGCGCGGAGGAAGCGATCGTTTTGCAGAGGAGCGAAAGTCATTGTGGGTTCCTTTGGAAACGCTTCACGCACCACGCTGCACGCAACGCGCGAAAATCAAAATCTTCAATATCATATAGAAAAAGGGCCTGCAAAAGCAGGCCCTTTTAGCGTGATGCGTGCAAGCATGGTGCCTGCAGCGTCTCACTTAAACATCCAGATAATCAAGAATCCCTTTCGCCGCTTCACGGCCTTCCCAGATAGCAGTCACCACCAGGTCAGAGCCGCGCACCATATCGCCGCCGGCAAAGATCTTTTCATTGCTGGTCTGGAACGGGAACGCTTGTTCTTCAATCGCCACAACACGGCCGGAATCATCGGTATTGACGCGCTTGTCATCAAACCAGTCCGCCGGGCTGGGGCGGAAACCGAACGCCACGATCACCGCATCCGCTGGCAGAATCTCTTCACTGCCCGGAATTGGCTCGGGGCGGCGACGGCCATTGTTGTCCGCTTCGCCAAGCTTGGTTTCCACCACTTTCACACCGACAACCTTGCCGTCTTCACCCACCACTTCAATGGGCTGGCGGTTAAACAGGAACTGCACGCCCTCTTCCTTGGCGTTAGTCACTTCCTTGCGTGAACCGGGCATGTTCTCTTCATCACGACGGTAGGCACAGCTGACGTTTTCCGCCTGCTGACGGATGGAAGTACGGTTACAGTCCATGGCGGTATCACCACCACCCAGCACCACCACACGCTTGCCTTTCAGGTTGATGAAGTCGGCTTCGTTCTTTTCAAAGCCCAGGTTGCGGTTGGCGTTGGAGATCAAAAACGGCAGCGCTTCAAACACGCCATCCAGTTCTTCACCCGGGAAGCCACCTTTCATATAGGTGTAAGTGCCCATACCCATGAAGACCGCATCGTATTCGTCGAGCAGCTCATCGATGGTGATGTCTTTGCCGACTTCTACGCCCAGACGGAACTCCACGCCCATGCCTTCAAACACTTCACGGCGCTTGGCCATGACCGGTTTTTCCAGCTTGAATTCGGGGATACCGAAGGTCAGCAGACCACCAATTTCTTCATAACGGTCAAAAACCACCGGCTTCACGCCGCTGCGCACCAACACGTCGGCACAACCGATGCCGGCGGGGCCGGCACCGATAACGGCAACCTTTTTGTCGGTCCACACCACTTTCGACATGTCCGGACGCCAGCCCATGGCCAGCGCCGTATCGGTGATGTACTTCTCGGTGGCACCAATGGTTACCGCACCGAACCCGTCGTTGAGGGTACAGGCCCCTTCACACAGACGGTCCTGCGGGCACACACGACCACAGACTTCCGGCAGGGAGTTGGTCTGGTGACTCAACTCCACCGCTTCGAGCAGGTTGCCTTCGCTGATCAGCTTCAACCAGTTGGGGATGTAGTTATGGACCGGGCACTTCCATTCACAGTACGGGTTACCGCAATGCAGGCAACGGTGCGCCTGATGCTCCACTTCCCGGGTTTCAAACGGGTAGTAGATTTCCTCGTACTTGTGCTTGCGGTCGTCAATGTCCTTTTTCTTCGGATCGTGCCGGGGCACGTCGAGAAACTGGAAGTTATTGCTCAAACGTTCAGCCATGGTATCCCCCGTTATGCCGGATTGGCGCGCGTGCTCTGCAGCAGGTTTTCCAGGCTTGCAGCCTTGGGTTTAACCAGCCAGAACTTGCGGCTCATGGCATCAAAGTTGTCCAGAATGTACTGGCCCCATTCGCTGCCGGTCTCTTCCACGTAATCTGCGATTACGCCGCGCAGGTGACTGCGATGAGACTCGGTGGCTTCGGAACTGATGCGGTGCAACTCAATCAGCTCCGGGTTGATGCGGTCGAAGAAATCATTGTCTTCGTCCAGGACGAACGCGAAACCGCCGGTCATGCCCGCACCAAAGTTGTGGCCAGTGCGGCCCAGCACGGTGATGGAACCACCGGTCATGTATTCACAGCAGTGATCACCTGCGCCTTCCACGATGGCATGGGCGCCGGAGTTACGCACCCCGAAACGCTCACCCGCGGTACCCGCAGCATAAAGCTTGCCGCCGGTGGCACCGTAGAGGCAGGTATTACCAATAATGGCCGTTTCCTGGCTCTTGAACGGGCTGCCATTGGGCGGACGGATCACCAGCTTACCACCGGCCATGCCTTTGCCCACGTAATCGTTGGCGTCGCCCTCAATGTACATGTGCAGGCCGCCGGCGTTAAACACACCAAAGCTCTGCCCGGCGGTGCCAGTGAAACGTACCTTGATGGGCGCCGCGTCCATACCCAGGTTGCCGTGTTTTTTGGCAATTTCGCCAGACACACGCGCTCCCACGGAACGGTCGCAGTTGGTGATTTCGTAATGGAACGAGCCACCGGACTGGCTTTCGATGGCGGTCGCCATGTCGGCTACCATCTTCTGGCTCAGTACCGCCTTGTCGAACGGCTCGTTGCGGCTCACCTGACAATGGGTGGGCTTGTCCGCCGGCACCAGGTCGTTGCGCAGAATCGGAGTCAGGTCCAGCTTGCCCTGGCGTACGGTTTCACCTTCCAGCACTTTCAACAGGTCGGTGCGACCGATCAGCTCGGGAATGCTCTTCACACCCAGCAACGCCAGCAGCTCACGCACTTCCTTCGCCACAAAGGTGAAGTAGTTGATCAGCAGTTCCGGCGCACCGATAAAGTGCTCTTTACGCAGATCTTCACGCTGGGTCGCCACGCCGGTGGCGCAGTTGTTCAGGTGACAAATACGCAGGTACTTACAGCCCAGCACGATCATCGGCACGGTACCGAAACCGAAGGACTCGGCACCCAGAATGGCTGCTTTGATTACGTCCAGACCGGTCTTCAGGCCACCGTCGGTCTGCAGGCGAATTTTATCCCGCAGATCATTACCGCGCAGCGCCTGATGCGCTTCCGCCAGGCCCAGCTCCCAGGGGGAGCCGGCATAGCGGATGGAGGTCAGCGGGCTAGCTGCGGTACCACCGTCGTAACCGGAAATGGTGATCAGATCCGCATAGGCTTTTGCCACACCGGACGCCACGGTACCCACACCGGGCTCGGACACCAGCTTTACGGATACCTGGGCATCCGGGTTGACCTGCTTGAGATCGAAGATCAGCTGGGACAAATCCTCAATGGAGTAGATGTCGTGGTGCGGCGGCGGCGAAATCAGAGTCACGCCGGGCACCGAGTGACGCAGGCGTGCGATTAACGCATTTACCTTACCACCCGGCAGCTGCCCACCTTCACCAGGCTTGGCACCCTGGGCTACCTTGATCTGCAGCACTTCGGCGTTGACCAGGTAATGCGGGGTCACACCAAAACGGCCGGAGGCGATCTGCTTGATCTTGGATACGCGTTCGGTACCGAAGCGAGCAGGATCTTCGCCGCCCTCACCAGAATTTGAGCGGCCACCCAGGCGATTCATCGCCGTAGCAATGGCTTCGTGGGCTTCCGGGCTCAAGGCTCCGAGGGACATGCCAGCGGAATCGAAGCGCAGCAGGATATCTTCCAGTGGCTCCACTTGATCCACGTCGATGGCGTCCACGTCATCGCGCAGCGCGAACAGGTCGCGCAGGGTCGCTACCGGACGCTTGTTGACCAGTTCGGCGTACTCTTTGTAGGCGTCGTAGTCGCTGTCCTGGGTCGCACGGTGCAGGGCATAGATCACGTCCGGGTTAAAGGCGTGATATTCCTTGCCGTGGATGTATTTGAGGATACCGCCGGCATCAATGGGCTTGCGTTGCTTCCAGGCATCTTTGGCCAGGTTTTGCTGATCTTCCTGGAAATCTTCAAAGCTGGCGCCCTGAATCCGGCTGGGCACGCCGCGGAAGCACAGCTCCACTACATCGCTGGCAATACCGATGGCCTCAAACAGCTGGGCACCCCGGTAGGAGGTAATGGTGGAGATCCCCATCTTGGAGAGGATCTTCATCAGGCCCTTATTGATGCCTTTACGGAAATTCTTCTGCAGCTCCACGGCATCGCCCAGCAGCTCGCCGGAACGCACCATGTCGGCAATAACGTCGTAGGCCAGATACGGGTAAACAGCGGTGGCGCCAAAGCCGAACAACACCGCAAAGTGATGGGAATCACGGACGGTGGCCGTTTCCACGATGATATTGGTGTCAGTACGCAGACCTTTTTCAGTCAAGTAATGATGCACCGCACCGGTAGCCATCAGCGCGTGGATAGTGAGCTTGTCCTGGGCGATGCCATGATCGCTCAGCACCAGAATAACGCTGCCCTCACGGGCCGCCTTCTCTGCTTGCTGACACAGATTCAGTACCGCCTGCTTAAGGCCCACCTCGGCATCATAATGCAAGCTCAGCTTGGCCGTCTGGTAGCCCGGACGCTCAATATTGATCAGGTTAGTGAACTTGGAGTGCGACAGCACCGGCGTGGACAGAATCGCCCGGTCGGCATGGTCCGCAGTCTCTTCGAACACGTTACGCTCGGCACCCACACAGGTTTCCAGGCTCATCACGATCGCTTCGCGCAGCGGATCGATCGGCGGATTGGTCACCTGGGCGAACTGTTGACGGAAGTAATCAAACAGGGAACGCTCACGGCGAGACAAGACCGCCATAGGCGTATCGTCGCCCATGGAGCCAGTGGCTTCCTGTCCCGATTCGGCCAACGGACGCAGAACCTGATCACGCTCTTCAAAGGTGATCTGGAAGAATTTCTGGTAGCTAAGCAGGTCCTGCGGATCCACTTCATCGGTACGACCCACTTCGTGGTCGTAATCCGCTTCGATGCGCAGGGCGTTGCTCTTCAGCCAGTCACGGTAGGGGTGACGGACTTTCAAGCGATTATCGATATCCTTGGTATGCAGGACCTCACCGGTTTCGGTGTCGATGGCCAGAATCTGACCCGGTCCAACACGCCCCTTGGCCACTACATCTTCCGGCTTGTAGCTGTACACGCCGATTTCCGAGGCCAAAGTAATAAAGCCGTTTTTGGTCACCACCCAACGGGCCGGGCGCAGACCGTTACGGTCCAACATGCACACCGCATAACGGCCGTCAGTCATTACCAGTCCGGCGGGGCCGTCCCACGGCTCCATGTGCATGGAGTTATATTCATAAAAGGCACGAAGATCCGCATCCATGGTATCCACGTTCTGCCAGGCAGGCGGGATCATCATGCGTACAGCGCGGAACAAATCCATGCCACCGGCCAGCAACACTTCCAGCATGTTATCCATGCTGGAGGAGTCCGAACCGGTACGGTTCACCAGCGGGCTCAGTTCTTCCAGGCCGGGCAACAGGTCATTTTCAAACTTGTTTTCCCGTGCCAGCGCCCAGTTACGGTTACCTTGCACGGTGTTGATCTCACCGTTGTGGGCCAGGTATCTGAACGGCTGGGCCAGCGGCCACTGGGGCAGCGTGTTGGTGGAGAAACGCTGATGGAAAACGACGATGGCCGTTTCCATGGCACTGTCACCCAGGTCCGGGAAGAACACCGGCAGATCCACCGGCATCATCAAGCCTTTGTAAGACATGACCGAGGCTGACAGGGAACAGATGTAGAAGTAGCCGTCGCTCTCGATGGCTTTTTCCGCATGGCGACGGGCAAAGAACAGCCGACGGTTCAACTCCTGCTCGGAGTTACCATCTGCCGCCACCATCACCTGCCAGAACCCCGGCAGAGAGGCACGCGCCAGATCGCCCAGGCAGGACGGATCCGTCGGCACTTCACGCCAGCCAAGCACGGCGACGCCCTGAGCTTCCAAAGCCGCGTTGATCGCGCTCTTCTGCTGCTGGGCCTGATCCGCGTCCGGATGGGTGAAAACCATCCCCACGCCGTAATTGTCCGGCAACGTAATGGATTGTTCTTGCGCGATCTTGCGGAAGAAAGAATCGGGTTTCTTAAGCAACAGACCGCAGCCATCACCGGTTTTTCCGTCGGCATTGATGCCGCCCCGGTGTGTCATGCACGTAAGTGCTTCAATAGCGGTTTGCAGAAGCTCGTGGCTGGCCTGGCCCTCCATATGGGCAATCAGACCAAAACCACAGTTGTCCCGGAATTCTCCGGGCTCAGTGAGCCCCCGCACCAGCGTTGAGTTCTGCTGCATGAAACCTTTCCTCTTGAAATTCAGAGACTTACAGAAGGCAAATGGCGTCAAAGAAACGGTGACGGCAAAAAAGGGATGTGCATTCTACACATTGCGCGCTTGGGCGACAAATTGAACAGTCACCCAAGGCGCTTTTTCTCGCTCAAAGTTCGTCGCGAACGTCGGCCATCTTGCGCGGAAAAGGCCCTGCCGAGCGCAACTTTGCCGGCAACGTCGACTTTGCATCCAGCGCCGCCTGACGACTGGAATAGTCCCCGGCAAGCACCAAAAACACGGTTTTTCCGTTTCGTTTGGCCGGATAATAGGCCCCCTTACCGCCCAGCTGATCCAACACGCCACGAGCATTGGACTCCTGACTGGTCGCCGTGATCTGCAGGAACCAGTGACTGTCATCCACCTCCGCCAGCCAGGCCGCTTGATTATACCCTGACGCGTCGGCCGACGCCTTTTCTTGTTCCTGTGACAACGCAGGTTTGCTCTGTGCCTTTTCCGGTGTTGACGGCGCCGCTTCCTCCGGTTTTTCAGGCGACGGCGCCACCGCAACTTCCTGCTGCCGCTGAGCAGGAGACGATTGCATCACCGGGTCGGTCACCGGCGTCAGCTGCACATTACCGGTAGCGACCTTTTCGTCACTGTCCACGCCTTCCGGCTCGGCATCCAGATCCTCAAGACGGGCCACCGGCTCCATTGTCGGCTTGAGCGGCGTCACTTCTGGCACGCCGGGGGCAGCCACTTGCTCCGCCGGCACGGACTCCGGCACAGGCAGCGCCAATTCACGGGAATCCGGCACCGCATCCTCATCCTCGCCACCGGCAAACACCGACCACAGAATGATCACCACCAGCAACAAGCCAAGTACTGCGGCCCCATGACGCCATGGCGCCACCGCACGGGGAGTGGCTGTGGCATTCGCCGGCAACGCTGACGCCCCGGCAGCCGCATCATCGCCTTCCTCGCCGTCCTCGTCATCGTTCACGCGCGCAGAAAACCCCTGCATATCATTCAGGTCATCATCAGCCCCTAACGACGCCTCATCCGGGCCACCATGGTCTGCCATAGACTCACCCAAAGGCACCGCCGCCGCTGTATCTCGGCTACCCTGCAACAGTCCGAGCAACGCTCCCGGCAAGCCCTCACTACGATGTGCAAGCTGCTCAGACTCATCATCATCCAACTCTTCCCCGGCCACAAACCAGGCAAAGTCCTGCACGTCATCAGCGTTCAAGGTCGGCAGATCCAACACATCATCCACGGTAAAATCCACGGACTTAAGCGCCTCAACGATTCCCGGCAGACCACCGAACAGGTAGCACAGCCGCACCCCCAGCTTCTGCTTGAGAGCGACCATGGTGGTCAGCGCATCCGCTCTCACGTCTTCACTGTTATCCACCACCACAACCAGGCGACCGTTGCTCAGGGTGTCACGCAGCACCTGAGGCAGGTCTTCACGATCAATATCGAAATGGCGCAACAATGCATCAACCACCACATTGGCATCATGAGGCTCACTGCCATCGATGCGAACCACTTCCATGTCGGCCAGCAGCGCCATCACCGCCTGCCCAAGCAGAGTGGACACACCACTGCCCGTATCGCCCTCTATAGCCACTACCGAGCCCAGCCCGGCATGGGCCGTCATGGCATCCAGGAAATCCCCTCGCGAGGCCCCGCTATAGAAACGTTCGTCATCATGCTCCACAAAAAGCCTCCAGCGTTTTTTGCAATGCCGCTTCATCATAGTCGGCTGTTACCACAGCCTTACCCAGCGCGCGCAACAGCACAAGGCGCAACTGGCCGTTATGAACCTTCTTGTCCATGGCCATCAAATCGACAAACTTTTCCGGTGTCATCTCTTGCGGGACGGCCACCGGCAAGCCCCAGGTAGACAATAACGCCACCACGCCAGGCTCCAGCGAATCCGGCACCCAGCCAAGCTCGGCCGACATCCGGATCGCCATCAACATACCCACCGCCACCGCCTCGCCATGCAACCACTGACTGTAACCCGTGGCCGTCTCAATCGCATGACCGAAGGTATGCCCCAGATTCAACAGAGCGCGATTCCCCTGCTCAGTCTCATCGTCCGCCACCACCTGCGCCTTGTTCTCGCAGCTGCGGAAGATGGCTTCGGATATCACCGACTCTTCTCTGGACAACAACTGGCTGTTATTGGTTTCCAGCCACTGATAGAAATCCGGATCACGGATAAGCCCATACTTGATCACTTCCGCATAACCGGCAGCCAACTCCCGCTCGGGCAGCGTGCTCAGCACATCGGTATCAATCAGTACCAGGCGCGGCTGATGAAATGCACCGATCATGTTCTTGCCACGGGGATGATTCACTGCCGTCTTGCCGCCCACGGACGAATCGACCTGCGCCAGCAGCGTAGTCGGCACCTGGATAAAATCCACACCGCGCTGATAGCAGGCCGCCGCAAACCCCACCATGTCGCCAACCACACCACCACCCAACGCAATCAGCGTGGTGGTGCGCGAGTGGCGCTTGGCCATCAGGGCATCAAAAAGGGTTTCAAGAGTTTCCAGCGTTTTGTACTTTTCGCCGTCAGGCAGAATCAGGGTGTCACACTGGATAGCAGAGAACTGTGCCTCAAGCGATGCCAGATACAACGGTGCCACCGTTTCATTGGTGATGATCATCACCTGATTACCGCGCACCTGCTCGGCGAGGGGAAAAGACGACAGCAAGCCAGCCCCGATATGAATAGGGTAACTCCGCTCGGCCAGGGCCACCTGAAGTGTGCGCATTACAGCTCCCACAAGGATAATTCAGCAAAACAGGCCAAACACCAGCCCGACAATTGCCTGCATTATCCTTGTGGGTGAGAGTCCAAACAAGCGAGCACGTCATCAGCCACTTTTTTCAGGTTGCCTGATGCGGTCGAGACGACATGGTGAGCCACCTGCCGATAGAGCGGATCACGCTCGGCGAACAGGGCCTCCAGCCGCGCTTTGGGGTCTGCCGTTTGCAGCAGCGGGCGGCCTTTGTCATTGCGGGTGCGCGCCAGCTGGATATCTACCGGCGTCCACAGGTAGACCACACAACCGCGCTCATGAAGAAAGGTGCGATTTTCCGGGGTAACCACCACCCCGCCCCCGGTAGCCAGCACGATGCCGGACTCGCAGGTCAGCTCATCGATAACATCCTGCTCACGCCGCCGGAACCCCGCTTCGCCTTCCATATCGAAGATCCACGGAATGTCCGCACCGGTCTTCTCCTCAATAACACGATCAGAGTCGAAAAACGGGCGATCCAACAGCTGGGCAAGATGTCGCCCCAGGGTGCTTTTACCTGCACCCATGGGGCCGACAAGAATCAAAGGAACAATAAAATTAGTCTTGATCACCGATTAGCCAAAGCATCCTTCATCAACCGTGGCGTAATAAAGATCAGCAGTTCTTGCTTGTTATCACGATTGACAGTCTTCCTGAACAGGGCACCAATCCACGGCAAGTCACCCAGGAAAGGCGTCTTGGTCACGGAATTGATCTTCTCCTGCTGGAAGATACCACCAAGCACCACCGTCTCGCCATCGTTAACCAGCACAGACGTTTCCACCCGGTTAGTATTGATCGCAGCAGAACCATCTGAACTAAAGGAGTCATTATTCACCTTCAGCGTCATGATGATGTTGCCATCAGGCGTGATATGCGGGGTCACCTCAAGACGCAGCTCAGCCTCCACAAAATCGATGGACGTGGCACCGGAGGAGGTGGCCACCTCAAACGGCACCTGCTGACCGGAGGCGATCACCGCCGGCTGCTGATCCGCGGTCAAAACCTTCGGCGTCGCCACCAGCTCACCGTGACCTTCAGCCTCTAGCGCAGAAAGCTCAAGTTCGATCAAGCCGGAGGCCAGCGAAGTGAAACCAACAGCGAACCGCGATGCATTAGCAGAATCCACCCCCAGATCGACAATCAAATCGTCATCGTTTTCGGTTTCTTCAAACTCAAAGTCATCCGGTCCAAATTCCACATCATCAGGGTGCCCCGTGCCGGGGGTAGGATAAGCGATGGTCGCATCGATATTGGTTTGATGCAGATTCCGCAGCGACTGCAGACGACCTGACACGCCGTAGGTACGACCATCCTCAAGCATGCTCTCCGTATCAAAACCCAGTCCGCCCCAACGCACACCAAACTCGTCGGTCACATCATTCGTCGCCACGACGACTCGAGCCTCAATAAGCACCTGTTGAACAGGAACGTCCAACTGATCAATCAGCTCACGAATCTCTTCCAGTTTGGCCTGAGTATCCTGAACAATCAGAGTATTGGTGCGCTGATCCACCACCACAGAGCCGCGCCCCGAAACCAGTGCCTCACCTTTACCGCCGGCGTTCGATATCAAACTTTTCAACTCAGACGCATTGGCATAATTGATATTGATGTACTGAGTGCGCAAAGGCGCCAGCGCTTCAATTTTCTTCTGACTTTCCAGCTCCAGCTGTTCGCGCGCAGCAATCTCATCCGCAGGGGCGACCAGAAGAACATTACCCACCTGGCGTTTATCCAGCCCCTTGGTTTTCAGAATCAATTCCAATGCCTGATCCCAAGGCACATTCTGCAAACGCAGAGTGATGCGGCCATCAACCGTGTCAGATGCGACCAGATTCAGGCCGGTAAAATCGGCGATCAACTGCAGCACCGAACGCACCTCAATATCCTGAAAATTCAGTGAGAGCTTCTCGCCAGTATATTCAAAGGCATCCTTCTTCTTTCTTGCCGCCTCAGCCTTACTCACCGGCTTAACATTAATGCTGAACTCATTATCCGCCTGGTATGCCAGATACTCCCACACACCCGTGGGTTCAATGACCACCATAGTGCTGCCGTTAGCGGACTGGGTTTCCACCATTTTTACCGGTGTCGCAAAATCGGTCACATCCAGCTTGCGGACCAGCTCATTAGGCACCCCTGCGCCCACAAACCGCGCCACGATCTTGCCACCCTCTTCCTTAACATCCACCGGAATGGACGGCTCGGACAACTTGATGATCACGCGGCCCTCACCGCTGTCGCCACGCCGGAAATCAACTCCCGTTACGGCAGCCTCACCACTGTAATCATCACCTTGTGTGGCCTGATTCTGCTTGTCCACCTGGTCATTACCCAACAAAACAACCAAGTCATCGCCTTCGGTACGCGTAGAGTACCCGGTCAACGACTCGAGATTAAAAATCAGGCGTGTTCTGTCTTTTGCTTCAACAATTGTCACACTTCGGGCATTACCAGAACCAAGATTCTGACGCTTACCTGCGATATCCGAATCAGCGCCAACCAAGTCCAACGCAATCCGAGCTGGCTGCTCGATACTGTAACCCTTTACCTCTGGCACACCGCCTTCAAATTTCAGGCGCACTTCCATCCCATCACCTGACAGCGAATTTGCCTCAATAGACTTCAGCGTGTCTGCGCCTGCAACCATGGAGAGAGCCGACAACACCCCCACAGAAACCAGCCCCGCCAGACGCCGGGAAGCGCTCTTTTTTATTGTCAATTTTGCACATTTCATAACTGGGTCCCCAGCGACTGTTATTCGGAAATCGAGACGTTACTGGCGCGTTCCACCCAGCCATCTCGACCATCCGGTACGATTTCAATCAAACTTACTTTGGTTTCATTAACCTGCTTAACCAGACCAAAGTTTTTCCCCATATAACTGCCCGGTTTGACACGGGTAACTGCCCCGGAAGGATCAGCGACAAGCGCCTGAAGCGACTGACCAGGCCTGGTAATGGTGCCAACCATTTTTAACGTATCCAGAGAGAATCGCTCCAGATACTCTTTAGGCCGCCCCATATCCGGCTCCACTTTTCGCCCATCGGGCACCACCAGCAGCTCTTGGTCCTGCGGAGGGCTGAATGGCGAGCGCAGCTTGTGCGCCGCATACGAATAGGAAGCAATAGGCTTGAATTCCGGCGGCGGCTCAATTCTGCCCCGAGGCCTTGCCTTGATCTCCTGAAGGCGCGCATCCAGCTCGGACAAATTTGCACTGGAACCGCACCCGGAAAGCCCGAACAAGGCAACGCAAGCGACCAACAGAAAAACTATATTTTTCATCATCTCACGCCCCCTTATTTCTTCTTGCCGGAAGAGTTTGCACCACCGTCTTTACTGGAATAGCGATAGGTCTTCGCCGTAATATCCATTCTCAGCAACCCCAAAGCGGCCAGCTCTTTATTACTATCGGATGGGCGCGCAACCGTGAAATCATGCAACGTTACGATACGAGGCAACGACGCCACACCGGACACGAAGGAACCAAACCCATGGTAGTCGCCGATCACTTGAATATTGATCGGAAGCTCGGCATAGAACTCCTTTTCAATTTCACTCCTCAGCTCAATATTCTCAAACTCCAGCCCACTACCCAGTCCGGTATGGGTGATATCTTCAAGCAGGCCAGGTACCTCGGTATCTTTCGGCAACTGCTTAAGAAGCGCCCCGAAAGTTTGCTCCATTTCTGCCAATTGCTTACGAAACTGGTCCAGATTGTGAGCCTCAAAGGCTTTCTTTTCGTATGCCTGCAGCAAGGTAGATTCCTCTCGCTGCTGCTGATCAAGCGCCTGATTTGCGTCACTAATCGACAGGAAATAACCGAGAGTCACAACCAGCACCAGCACTAAAATAGCAGCACCAATTTTGATCGGTGTGGGCCACCCCCCCACATTTTCGAAATCCAGACTGTTGAGCTCATCCATCAACTCACCCAAGTCCAAATTTTTCAGCTCAGAGGCTTTCATTGTTTTTCTCCCTCTTTATTGCTGTTCAGAGAGGCCTGCTTGACTGTTAACGTAAAACTATTTGCTTGAGATCCATCTTCTTCAAGCGCCGTCACATTTTGCAAATTCGCACTCTGAAACCAGGAGGACTCATCCAGGTTTCGCATCAGGCGGGAAATGCGATTGTTACTTTCAGCCACACCATCAATAGTGTACAGATCACCTACTCGCTTGATTTCATTATAGAAAACGCCATCCGGAAGCGTCTTCACCAATTCATCAAACACATACACGATGGTCGGCCGATTGCCTTGCAGATTCTGAATAACCTCCATTCTTGCCACCAGTTCATCACGGCGAGACTGAAGCTCTTTAATCTCTTTAATCTTGTCATCCAGCTCTGCAGAGCGAGTCTGAATATGGCTATTACGGGCACGCTGATCGGTTATCTGTTGATCCACATATCCCTTCCACATCCAAAAAATGCCGCCCCCCACAATAGCCGCAAGAACCAACAGCATGACGAATTCCTGTTGGCGCTGTTTGCGGCGCTCTTCGCGCCAGGGCAACAGGTTAATTGTTGTTGTCATTGGTCAAAGCTCCTCAATGCCAGGCCGCAGGCAATCATCAGTGCAGGGGCATCATTGGCAATGGCAGAGGCACTCACCTTGTTTGCCAGCGCCATGTCACTGAACGGATTGGCCACGGAACAGCCCGCCCCCACTTTCTCCTGTATCAGATCGCTCAGATCAGCGATCGAGGCAGACCCCCCTGCCAGCAGGATATAATCCACTTCATTGAACTGGGTAGAGCCATAGAAAAACTGCAGGGAACGATTCACCTGCTGGACAATGGCGTCCTTGAACGGCTGCAGCACTTCACTTTCGTAATCATCGGGAAGTTCGCCGGTCTTCTTGGCAAGGCCAGCCTCCTCCATGGAGATACCGTAGCGACGCTGAATTTCCTCAGTGAGCTGCTTGCCACCGAAGAGCTGTTCGCGGGTATAAACGCTGCGCCCCTGGTGGAACACATTCAGCGTGGTCATGGTGGCACCGATATCGAATACGGCCACGGTTTCCAGCTCATCCGCGTTGGGCAAGCCGGCCTGGATCAACTGAAACGCACGCTCCATGGCATACGCTTCCACATCCACCGCGCGGGGCTGCAAGCCACCGATTTCTAAAGCATCGGTGCGCATTTCCACGTTTTCCGTGCGTGAAGCCGCAACCAGCACCTCCACCCGCTCATCGTTATTTTCCACCGGCCCCACGACCTGAAAGTCCATGCGGACTTCATCCATGGGATAAGGGATGTACTGATCAGCCTCGGACTTGAGCTGCATTTCCAATGCATCCTCGTCCAGGTCCGCATCCATTTCGATGAGTTTGGTGATCACCGCGGAACCGGACACCGCCACCGCCGCGGCTTTCACCCCGGGGCGCGCACGGCTGACCAGGCGGGCGATAGCATCGCCCACACCTTCCACGTCGCTGATGTTTTTCTCGACAACCGCATTGGCCGGCAGGGGCTCAACCCCATAGCTCTCAACCTTGTAGCGGCCCCCTGATTTGGACAGTTCCAGCAGCTTGACCGCCGTGGAGCTGATGTCGATCCCCAGTAGTGTCTGGGCCTTTTTTCTGAGGAAAGGCAGCACTGTCGTCGTCCCGTCTGGTTATTATTGAAGTGTTTTTTCTTGCTAAAGATACACTTACACGTTTTTTATGTCGAATCACTTTAGGTGTTAGTAATAGCAGAACAGATATTAGATCACAACAAGCATTCCACCATATAATGACCCACTTCACGGGCCGGCTAGGCCTTTCTACCGATCCCAGCCAGTAGTTGCCGAAAACATGCGTTTACCCTCCTGGATCCGATACCTGCTGTTACTTCTCATTGCCGGCACCGGCGGTGGCTTGGCAGCCCTCGCCGCCTGCTATCTTTACTTGGCCCCCCAACTGCCCCCGGCAAGCCAGATTCGCGAGGTGGAATACCAGATTCCCCTGCGCATCTACAGCCGCGACATGAAGCTGATCGCAGAATACGGGGAAAAACGCCGACAGCCAGTGACTTACGACGAACTGCCGGAACCGCTGATCCAGGCGGTACTGGCTGCGGAAGACGAACGCTTCTTCCGCCACAACGGCGTGGACCTGAAAGGCCTGTTGCGGGCCTTTGTGGAACTGGCCCGCTACCGGGAAATCCGCTCCGGGGGCTCCACCATTACCATGCAGGTGGCCCGAAACTTCTTCCTGGACCGAGAACAGCGTTTTCTGCGCAAATTCAACGAAATCGTGCTCGCCATCCAGATTGAACGGGTCCTCAGCAAGGAAGAAATCCTCGAGCTGTACTTGAACAAAATCTACTTGGGCCATCGGGCCTACGGCGCCGAAGCCGCCTCCCAAGTCTATTACGGCAAGCCAGTGGGCGGACTCAGCCTGCCCCAGTGGGCCATGATTGCCGGCCTGCCGAAAGCCCCATCGGCCTACAATCCGATCACCAACCCTCAGCGGGCCCAAGTCCGGCGCAACTGGATCCTGCATCGCATGGAAGAAACCGGCGCCATCACTACCGAACAGCGAGAACTGGCCCAGGCTGCCCCGGTCAGTGCCCGTTTCCATGCCGCTTCACCTGAAGTCGATGCCGCCTATTTAGGCGAAATGGCCCGTCTGCAAGCCATGGACCTGGTCGATGCCAACATCTACACCGACGGCATCCGTATCATCACCACCGTAGACAGCAAACGCCAACAGGCTGCCGTCAACGCCCTGCGCAACGGTTTGCACAGCTATGACGAACGCCACGGCTACCGCGGCCCACTGGCACAGCTGGACATCAGCGACGCCCCGGCCCTGCCCTCGCCTTCAAATACCGACAGCGAAAAGCCCCCGGAAGACAGCACCGACAAACCCGTCGTCGCCGAAGAAGCGGAGCTGGAAAAGACCATCACCGGCCTGGACCCGGATGTGGCCAACTGGGCCGAACGCATCAAGGACCAGCGCCGCATCGGCCCCCTGCAACCCGCCATCGTTACCACCGTGGGCGACAAGGACGCGGAAATTCTGTTCCGGGACGGCAAGCGCAGCCCGCTTGCCTGGAATAACATCCGCTGGGCGCGCCCCCAGCTCAACAATAAATATGTAGGCAAGGAGCCGACCCAGGCCGGCGACGTTCTTAGCAAAGGAGACGTGATCTACGTACGCCCGGCCGGTAGCGGCGAAGATCGCCATTGGCGCCTAGCTCAACTGCCCAAGGCCCAGTCCGCACTGATCTCACTGGACCCGGCCAGCGGCGCCATTGTTGCCCTGCAAGGGGGCTATAGCTTCTCCACGTCCAACTTTAACCGGGCAGTACAGAGCGAGCGCCAGGCCGGTTCCGTATTCAAGCCGTTCGTCTACACCTCCGCCATGGAGAACGGTTTCACCCCGGCGTCTATTATTAACGATGCCCCGGTGGTCTTTGACGACGACAAATTGGAAACCGCCTGGCGCCCCACCGGGGCCAGCGGCAAATTTTATGGTCCCACCCGCATGCGCGAAGCCCTGTATCGCTCACTGAACCTGGTCTCGATCCGCATCCTGCGCCAGATCGGCATCAGCCAGGCCATGGGCACCCTGAAGCGTTTCGGCCTGCCGGCGGAAACCTTCCAGCGCGACCTCTCCCTGGCACTGGGCAGCGCCAGCGTCACCCCCATGGACATTGCCTCGGCCTACAGCATCTTTGCCAACGGCGGCTACCGGGTGACTCCCTGGAGCATCGTGCAGATCGAAAAGGACAACGGCGATGTGCTCTGGAAAGCCCCTGAGGTCATTTTTTGCGATAGCCCCTGTGAGCCACCACAGCAGAGCGACGAAACATCGCCGGCGCTCACCGACATCGACAATGCCAACGCGAACGCGAACGCGAACGCGAACGACAGCGATGAGAGCACCCCACAGGCCCAGCAACCACCACCAGTCATGGCCCCCCGCGTGATTGACGCCCGCGTTGCCTGGTTGATGAACTCCATACTGCAAGACGTGGTGCGACGCGGCACCGGCCATCAGGCTAACGGCCTGGGTCGCCGGGACCTGGCCGGGAAAACGGGGACCACCAACGACCAGGTAGACGCCTGGTTCTCCGGCTACTCACCGGACCTGGTTGCCACCGTCTGGGTTGGCTTCGACAACCCGGCCTCCCTGGGCTGGGGCGAATACGGCGGCAAGGCAGCCCTGCCCATCTGGATGGATTACATGGGTCCGGCCCTGGAAGGCGTACCCAACCACCAGCTGGAACAACCCTCCGGCATCGCCACCGTGCGCATCGATCCACACAGCGGCCTGCTGGCCCGCCCGGAGAACCCGAATTCCATTCGTGAGTATTTCATCAAAAGCCAGGTACCGGATATGGAACCAGCAAGAGGTCCGGGCGGGCACAGTGCGCCGGAGCAGATATTTTAAAGAGACGCATCACGCAACATGCAACACGGAAAGGCGTGAAGCGTGTTGCATGATGCTTGCAGCCATAAAAAAACCGCCTTTCGGCGGTTTTTTTATGGCTGGCGTTTCTTGTTACAACTCCGGAAAGATCTCGTCCAGCGAGTTCAGCGGGTAGTGCGACGGATAGCCTTTACGGGCCACACCGCAATCTACCGCAGCCTGCGCCACAGCCGCAGACACCTTACCCAGCAAGCGCGGATCGTTGGGCTTGGGAATGATGTATTCCGGCCCGAAGGTCAGTGGCTCACCGCCGTAGGCATCCAACACCTCCTGCGGGGGCGCTGTACGCACCAGCTCGGCGATGGCATGTACCGCAGCGATTTTCATTTCTTCGGTGATGGACGTAGAGCGAACATCCAGCGCCCCACGGAACATGTATGGGAAGCACAGCACATTGTTCACCTGATTCGGATAATCCGAACGGCCCGTGGCGACAATGGCATCCGAACGCACAGCCTTGGCCACTTCCGGGCGAATCTCCGGGTCCGGGTTGGCCAGCGCGAAAATAATCGGCTTTGGCGCCATTTTCTTGACCATATCAGGGGTCAGCATATCCGGACCAGACACACCAATAAACACATCAGCGCCGTCCACTGCGTCATCCAGAGTGCGCTTATCGGTATCGTTGGCCAGCGCCGCCTTGTACTGGTTCAAGTCATCGCGACGGCTGTGAATCACGCCCTTACGATCCAGCACCAGGATGTTTTCCTTACGCGCGCCCATCTCGATCAGCAAACGCACAGACGCCACACCGGCTGCACCCGCGCCCACACACACGACCTTGATGTCTTCGATGCGCTTGTTCTGGATTTCCAGCGCATTGATCAGGCCGGCACCCACCACAATGGCGGTACCGTGCTGGTCATCATGGAATACCGGCACCTCGCACTGCTCTTTGAGAATTCGCTCAATCTCGAAGCATTCCGGTGCACGGATATCTTCCAGATTGATGCCACCAAAGGTGCGATGAATGCGCATCACCGTATCGATAAAGGCTTGAGAATCTTCCGCATCCACCTCGATATCGAACACATCGATACCGGCAAACAACTTGAACAGAATGCCCTTGCCTTCCATCACCGGCTTGGACGCCAGCGCCCCCAGATTACCCAGGCCAAGAATCGCGGTGCCATCGCTGATGACCGCCACCAGGTTGCCCTTGGAGGTAAAACGGTAGGCCAGCTCCGGCTCCCGGGCGATTTCACGCACCGGTTCCGCGACACCCGGGCTATACGCCAGGCTCAGGTCTCGACTGGTCGCCGCCGGCTTGGTTACCTCGACGCTGATTTTCCCCGGCCGCGGTTTGGCGTGGTATTCCAGGGCCGCCGTTTTTAAATCCTCGGACATGCTGGTCTCCGCTTCCCTACTTGGGATATACACTGTGTACGCAAGTACTTAACGTAAAAAGCACCCGGCAGGGTGCTTTTTACAAAAGGCGCTGTGAAGACGCCGTATCAGTCCTTCTTGCTGCGCATCATGCCAAAGCGCTGCTTGAACTTGTCGATCTGACCACCGCTGTCGGCCTGCTTCTGCTTGCCAGTATAGAAAGGATGGCAAGCGGAACAAACGTCCAGGTCCATAGCGCCACCTTTGGTGGAACGGGACTCGATAACGTTGCCACAGCTACAGGAATAGGTCGCTGTCTGGTAATCAGGATGAATCTCTGCTTTCATTGCTAAGCTCCATTTTGTGTCGCTACCGGCCTCGACGACAGGCACCACACGGCTTGCGCCTGGGAAAAAGAAGGCGAATCATAACAGCTTGTCCCCATTGCGCAAGAGCAAAGCCGCCGCTGGCTCCAGGAAATTCAGTGTCACCGAAAAACACCCTGCAAATTGCCTTGCCCGTGCCCCTGCCCGGCTGTTTTGACTATGCGCTGAATAGCACAACGGTGCCGCCCCGGGGCAGCCGGGTTAAAGTCCCCTTCGGGCGACGCACCCTGATTGGCCTCGTCCATGGCCATGCTCCCAGTAATTACCCGAAGCTCAAGGCCGTGCAGGCGGTGCTCGACGACGAACCGGTGATGCCCGACGAGCTCTATCAACTGTGCGAGCGGGCGGCCCGCTATTACCATCACCCACTGGGCGAGGTGCTCAATTTTGCCCTGCCCACCCTGCTGCGCCAGGGCAGTGAGGCCCAGGCCAGCCTGGAGAAACGCTGGCAGATCACCGAACGCGGGCAACACGTCAGCGACGACCAGGTCAGCCGCGCCCCCCGCCAACGAGACGCCCTGCACACTTTGCGCGAACATCCCAAAGGGCTGAGTAGCGCCATGCTAGCGGCACTGGAGGTAAGCCCCGCTGCCTTGACCAGCCTTCGCGACAAGGGCTGGGCTGAGCAAATCCAGGTAGACACCCGTCCCGGCGTGGCCAAAGACACCCTGGCCCAGGCTCCACTGGCCGCCAATGCCGAGCAACGCACCGCCATTCAGGCAATTCAAGATGCCGACGGCTTCACGCCTTTCCTGCTCGACGGCATCACCGGCAGCGGCAAAACCGAAGTCTACCTGCAAGCCATGGCGCCGCTGCTGGCCGCCGGCAAGCAGGTCATGGTGCTGGTACCGGAAATTGGTCTGACCCCACAGACCGTGCAACGCTTCAAGCAACGCTTCGCCGTCCCGGTGGTCACCTTGCACTCGGGGCTCACCGACCGGGAGCGGCTGGACAACTGGTTGGCCGCCCGGGAAGGGCAGGCGCGCATCATCATCGGCACCCGCTCCGCCATCTTCACCCCCATGCTCAACCCCGCCCTGATCATTGTCGATGAAGCCCACGACAGCTCATTGAAACAACAGGACGGCTTCCGCTACCACGCACGGGACCTGGCCACCTGGCGCGCCCAGCAATTAGGCATCCCCGTCATCCTGGGCAGCGCCACACCCGCTCTGGAAACCCTGCACCTGGCCCGGGAAGGCCGCTTTCAGTGGCTCAGACTGTCGCAGCGCGCCACCGATCAGAGCCGCCCCCCCATCGAAATCGTTGACGCCCGGCTGGCCGCCCCCGGCAACCCGCTCCTCCCCCTGTCGCTGCAAGCGCTGAAACAATGCGTGGAGGCCGGCAATCAGGGGCTGGTGTTCATCAACCGGCGCGGTTACGCGCCGATGATCCTCTGCCACGACTGCGGCTGGCAGGCGGAATGCAAACGCTGCGACAGCTTTCTTACCTGGCACCGCAGCGACCGCGCCCTGCGCTGTCATCACTGCGGTTACCAACAGCGCGTTCCCAGCCGCTGCCCGGACTGCGGCTCCAGCGCCATCCAGGAAGCCGGCAGCGGCACCGAAAAGCTCACCGAACTGCTGGAACAGTCCCTGCCGGTGCCGGTAATCCGCATCGACCGGGATGCCACCCGCCGCAAAGGCGCCCTCGATGCACACTTGGCGCAGATCCAGAAAGGCGAACCCGCTGTCATGGTGGGCACCCAGATGCTGGCCAAAGGGCACCACTTTCCCAAACTGACGCTGGTAGTGATTCTGGATATGGACGCGGGTTTTCTCAGTGCCGACTTCCGTGGCCCGGAACAAGCCGCTCAATTACTGCTGCAGGTGGCCGGGCGCAGCGGCCGGGAAGGCCAGGGCCGGGTCATCCTGCAAAGCCGCCACCCGGATCACCACCTGCTGCAACTGGCCGCCAGCGGCGACTACCCACAACTGGCCACCACCCTGCTGGAAGAACGGCAAATGGCTGGTCTGCCGCCCCATGGCCACCTGGCCCTGTTCCGCTGCGAAGCCATGGCCATGGGTACCGCCATGAACTTCCTGCAGCAGCTCAGCACCGTGGCAGTGCCGCAAGACGTTCACATTCTCGGACCCATCCCCGCTCCCATGGAAAAACGCGCCGGCCGCTTCCGCACCCAACTATTGCTGCAAAGCGCCCAACGCGCACCGCTGCATAACGCCCTGAATCTACTACTGGAGCAAGCTCGCAAGCTGCCCGAAGGACGCCAATGCCGCTGGCATCTGGATGTGGATCCGATTGATATGCTGTAGGAACGCCACACGACGTAGTCCCACATGGTGCGTGTTGCGTGAAGCGTGCTGCGGATCTTCGGCTTTTCCCGTACAATCGCCGGCCAGTCAAACGGCCCAGACGCCCGCCACAAAAGAGTGCCATGAAAGAACGCCTGATACCCCTTATTGAAAGCGCCCTGGACACCCTGATCGATGACGGCACCCTGCCCGCTGACGCCAAGCGGCCCGTGCAAATCGACCGCACCAAGGACAAAAGCCACGGCGACTTTGCCACTAACATCGCGCTGATGCTGGCCAAGCCCGCCGGCATGAAGCCCCGCGACTTAGCGGAAAAGCTGATCGCCGCTCTGCCCAGTGACAACGCGGTGGCCAAGGTAGACATTGCCGGCCCCGGCTTTATCAACTTTTTCCAGGCCGACGACTGGCTCACCGGCTTGCTGGAATCCGCCCTGGCCGACGACTTTCTCGGCATCAACCGGCCAGAGCAGCCCCAGACTGTGGTGGTGGATTACTCCTCGCCCAACCTGGCCAAAGAAATGCACGTGGGCCACCTGCGCTCCACCATCATCGGCGACGCCGTAGTGCGCACCCTCGAATTTCTCGGCCACACCGTGATTCGCCAGAACCACGTGGGCGACTGGGGCACCCAGTTCGGCATGCTGCTGGCCTACCTGGAAGAACAGAAAGCCGAAGAAGGCGAGCGCGAGTTAAGCCGTGAACTGGCCAACCTGGAAACCTTCTACCGGGCCGCCAAGCAACGCTTCGATGAATCCGACACCTTCGCCGACCGCGCCCGCGCCCTGGTAGTAAAACTTCAGTCCGGTGACGATTACTGTCTGACCCTGTGGGCGGAATTCAACCAGGTGTCCCTGAGCCATTGTCAGGCCATTTACGATCGCCTCGGCGTCAGCCTGACACCGGAGGACGTCCATGGCGAAAGTGCCTACAACGACGACCTGGCTCAGGTCGTCGCCGACCTGAATCGCAAAGGTCTGCTCAGTGAAAGCCAGGGCGCCCAGTGCGTTTTCATGGATGCGTTCAAGAACAAAGAAGGCGAGCCATTGCCCGTCATCGTGCGAAAAGCCGACGGCGGCTACCTTTACGCCACCAGCGACCTGGCCGCCCTACGCTACCGTGCCGGCCCCCTCCAGGCCGACCGCATGCTGTATTTTGTCGACCAGCGTCAGGCCCTGCATTTTCAACAAATGTTCACGCTGGCAAAACTGGCTGACTTTGTGCCCGAGCAGACCGAACTTGCCCACATGGGGTTCGGCACCATGAACGGCCCGGATGGCCGCCCGTTCAAGACCCGCGACGGCGGCACAGTAAAACTGGTCGATCTGCTGGACGAAGCAGAACAACGGGCCTACACACTGGTAAAAGAAAAGAACCCGCAGCTGGACGACGACGCATTACGCACCATCGCCCGCTCCGTGGGTATCGGCGCAGTGAAATACGCTGACCTGTCGAAGAACCGCAGCAGCGACTACATCTTCAACTTCGAACAAATGCTGAGCTTTGAAGGCAACACGGCCCCGTACCTGCTCTACGCCTACACCCGTGTGGCCAGCGTCTTCCGCAAGGCGGAGCTGGACATGGCCAGCGTGAGCGGTGAGTTTCTGCTCAACGAGGAGGCCGAACAGGCCCTGGCCGCTCGGCTGGTGCAATTTGGCGAAGTGCTGCAAAACGTGGCCGACAAGGGCCAGCCACACTTGCTCAGCGCCTATCTGTACGATGTGGCCGGGCTGTTTTCCAGCTTCTACGAGCACTGTCCGATCCTCAGCACGGAAGATCCAGGCATCCGCAATAGCCGCCTAAAGCTGGCTGCCCTCACCGCCCGCACTCTCAAACACGGCATGGAACTGCTGGGCCTGAGCCCACTGGAGCGCATGTAATGGCGAAGAACACCCGTCGCGGCGCCAGCCGCGGCCCCGCCCGCAAGAAGAAACCCCAGCGCCAGGTGCCCGGCTGGGTGTGGCTGTTTACCGGCTTGATGGTCGGCCTGTTCGTGGCCTTCCTGTTCCACCTGGGCAAAACCCAGATAGCGCAGGGCGGCAGCACACCGGTGGCCAACAACGACAAACCCGCCAACACCAAGGCCGAACCGAAACCGGAACCCAAGAGCGATCCCGGGGAAGATTCACCCAAGTTCGATTTCTATGCGGTGCTGCCGAAGATGGAAGTGATCGTGCCGCAGAACGAAACGGAAAGTGGCAAAACCTCCACCCGCAAACCGGACACGACCAAACCGACCAATACTCGCAAGCCGGAGACCAGCACCCGCAACAACGAAAAATACCTGCTGCAGGCCGGCAGCTTCCGCCGCAACGAAGATGCGGACCGCCGCCGGGCCGAACTGATCCTGAAAGGCTTCGAGGCCAGCATTCAGTCCGTCAACCTGGACAGCGGCGACAGCTGGCACCGGGTCATGATCGGTCCCTACAACAATCTCAACGCCATGCACCGCGCCCAGGACCAACTGGCCGGCAACGGCATTGAGACCCTGCCGATCAAGATGAAAAAATAAAACGCCTGATGCATAACGCCCAACGCCCAACGCCTGATGCAACCCCGCGTCAGGCATTGGGCATCAAGCATCTAGCTTTTCCTCCTTGAAATCCCCCACCCGCGCCCACACTTCCTTTTCTACGCGTAAAAAGGAGAATTCCCGTGGAGCAGTATCGCGGTACAACCATTGTTTCTGTTCGTCGAGGTAACAACGTGGTCATCGGTGGCGATGGCCAGGTCAGCCTGGGCAACACTGTCATGAAGGGCAACGCCCGCAAGGTTCGTCGGCTTTTTCATGGCAAGGTAATTGCCGGCTTCGCCGGCGGCACCGCCGACGCCTTTACCCTGTTTGAACGCTTCGAAGCCCAGCTGGAAAAACACCAGGGGCATTTGGTTCGCGCCGCCGTGGAACTGGCCAAGGACTGGCGTACCGACCGGGCCCTGCGCCGGCTAGAAGCCCTGCTCGCCGTGGCTGACAAAGACAGCTCACTGATCATCACCGGTAACGGCGATGTGATTGAACCTGAAAAAGATGGCCTGATCGCCATCGGCTCCGGCGGCCCCTTCGCCCAGTCCGCCGCCACCGCACTGTTGGATAATACCGATCTGCCGGCCCGCGACATCGTCGCCAAGTCCCTGTCTATCGCCGGCGACATCTGTATCTACACCAACCACAACCACACCTTCGAAGAGCTGGACGGTTAATCATGGCTTCCCTGACACCCAAAGACATTGTTTCCGAACTCAATCGCCACATCGTCGGTCAGGACGCGGCCAAGAAAGCCGTTGCCCTGGCGCTGCGCACCCGCTGGCGCCGCATGCAACTGCCCGCCGAAATGCGCGCCGAAGTCGCCCCCAAGAATATCCTGATGATTGGCCCCACCGGGGTGGGCAAAACCGAAATCGCCCGCCGCCTGGCCAAGCTGGCAGACGCCCCCTTTATTAAAGTGGAAGCCACCAAGTTCACTGAAGTGGGCTACGTGGGCCGGGATGTGGAATCCATCATCCGCGACCTGATGGAAATGGCCATCAAACTGCTGCGCGACAAGGAAATCGCCCGTGTGGGCAGCCAAGCTGATGATGCCGCCGAGGAACGCATTCTCGACGCCCTGCTTCCCGCTGCACGCGCAGAAGACGGCAACGCCAACGACAACACCGATAGCAAAACCCGCCAGATCTTTCGCAAGAAACTCCGTGAAGGGGAACTGGACGACAAGGAAATCGACGTGGACGTGGCCAGCCAGCCCCCCGGCGTCGACATCATGGCGCCCCCCGGCATGGAAGAAATGACCAGCCAGCTGCAACAGATGTTCTCCAAGATGGGCGGCAACCAGCAGCGCAAGAGCCAGAAGCTCAAGGTCCGCGAAGCCTACCGGCTGATCCGCGATGAAGAAGCCGCCCGTTTCGTCAATGAAGACGAGCTGAAAGTGCAGGCCATCGATGTGGTGGAAAACAACGGCATCGTGTTCATCGATGAAATCGACAAGGTGGCCAAGCGCGGCGAAGGCGGCGGCACCGATGTGTCCCGCGAAGGCGTGCAGCGCGACCTACTGCCGCTGATCGAGGGCTCCACCGTCTCCACTAAGTACGGCATGGTGAAAACCGATCACATTCTGTTCATCGCCTCCGGCGCCTTCCACCTGGCTCGCCCCAGCGACCTGATCCCCGAACTGCAGGGCCGCCTGCCGATTCGCGTAGAGCTAAGCCCGCTGAGCCCGGAAGATTTCCAGCGCATCCTTACCGAGCCCAAGTGCTCTCTCACCGAGCAGTACAAAGCCTTGCTGGAAACCGAAGGCCTGAACCTGGAGATCACCGACGACTGCATCCAACGCATCGCGCAGGTGGCCTGGCAGGTTAACGAGCGCACCGAAAACATCGGCGCCCGCCGTCTACACACGGTGCTGGAAAAACTGCTGGAAGAGATCAGCTTCGACGCCGACTCCCTGGCCACCCAGTACCACGACAAACCGCTGGTGCTGGATGCCGAAGCCGTGGATCGCTACCTGGGCGAACTGGCCGACGACGAAGACCTGAGCCGGTATATTCTGTAAATAACCGCAGGCATGCCTCACGCTGCACGCACCACGCTTTTGCGTGCCAGCGTGATGCGTGGTGCCTGCCTGCCCCTCACTTTGCTATTATCCCCGCCGGAGGGAACACCATGACCGCCGGCGAACAACTGCAACACTATCTCGAACGTTTTTTTGCGCTACGCCAACACGGCGACGATGCGGCCTTTGTGGCGCGACTGCGTCGGCTCCAAGACTGGCAAGGCGAGCGCCTCAGGCACACCCATGCCCACCTTCTCGATGACCCGGTGACCGCCGAGGGCATCCGCTTCCTGTTGGACGAAGTCTACGGTGGCCGCGAACTGCTGCCAGTGGCACGGGAAATCCGTCGCGCCCTGCCCAAGGCCATGAAACTGCTGCCGGACAAAGTCATGGCCACCTCCGCCGCCGCATTGGAAGCCGCCATCCTCACCCAGGAGCTGGACGAGGCCGTCACCGGCATCCTCGGCGACCAGCTCGATCACCCCATCGATGAAACGATCTATCTAGCGGGTTTTCGTCAACCGACCCATCACGACGACCGCCAACGGCAGCTACAGCTGGTGGCCGAACTGGGTCACCGACTGGATCGCTATATCCGCTCGCGGATGCTCCATGCCACCTTCAGAATGGTTCGCAAACCGGCCCATGCGGCAGGCTTTGCGAACCTGTATGATTTCATGGATCGTAGTTTCCGGGTGATGAAACCCGTCCCCAGCGTTGGTTTGCTGCTGGAGCAACTGGCCGCCCGGGAAGACGCCATCATGGAAAAGGTTTTCGCCTGTCACCCATCGCCTTTCGAGAATTGATATGTCCGACGACAGCAAGGTCACACACTTCGGCTACCAACAGGTACCGTGGCAGGAAAAACAGCAAAAAGTGGCCGGCGTATTCCGCTCCGTGGCGGGCAAATACGATGTGATGAATGACCTGATTTCCATGGGCAGCCATCGCATCCTCAAGCGCATGACCATCGAGCTGGCCGGCATTCGACCGGGCCACAAAGTGCTCGACCTGGCTGGCGGCACCGGCGATCTGGCGATCAAGTTCTCCCGGCTGGTGGGCGAAACCGGCCAGGTGGTCCTGGCCGACATCAACGACGCCATGTTGGAGGTAGGCCGCGACCGTTTATTCGATGCCGGCTGCAGCCACAACACGCAAGTCACTCAGGTGAATGGCGAGTGTCTGCCCTTTGAAGACAATAGCTTCCACTGCATCACCATTGCCTTCGGTCTGCGCAATATCACTGATAAAGACGCCGCCCTGCGCTCCATACTACGCGTGCTGAAGCCAGGCGGCCGCCTGCTGGTGCTGGAGTTCTCCACGCCCACCAACAAGCATCTCGCCAAGGCCTACGACACCTATTCCTTTGCCGTCTGGCCCAAACTGGGCAAACTCATCGTCAACGACGCTGACAGCTACCAGTACCTGGCCGAGTCCATCCGCATGCACCCGGATCAGGACACCCTGCAGGGCATGATGGACAACGCCGGCTTTGCCCGCACCGAATACTTCAACATGATCGGCGGCATCGTGGCCCTGCACAGAGGATTCAAGTTCTGATGAGTTTGCGCGACCAGTCCCGCTCGCCCGGCCTGCTTTCCACCACCGCTCTGGCCACCGTGGAACGAGCCATCAACACCGCCCTGCGATCCGACCCAGCCAGCGCCGATCGCCTGGCCGTACACGCCGGGCGCCTAATCGCCATTGAAGTGACGCTACCCCCCATGGCCGTCTACGGGCTGGTCGTGGAAGACGGCGTGGAGCTTTATCACCGTAGCGACGCCACCCCGGACGTGGCGGTGAAAGGCAGCCCCATGGACCTGGCCTCGCTGCTGCTGAACTGGAAAACCCGCCCCGGCGTGATCGGCGGGCCGGTGGACATCACCGGCAACCGCGAGTTTCTTCAAGAGCTGCAACAGATCGCCACTGACCTGCAGATTGACTGGGGCGCCATTCTGGAACCCATCACCGGTTCCGAGCTGGCCCAGCAGCTGGACTACAGCGCCCGCCGCCTGTTCGGCTGGGCCAGGCAAGCCGCCACGCGCCTCACCGAACAACTGGGCGATTATGTCGGCAACGAGTCCGGGCTGATTCCCAGCCGCCGGGATGTGTATGAGTTCGGCCAGGACGTGGATGAACTGCGCATGGACGTGGATCGTCTGGATGCCCGCATTCAGCGGCTTAAACCTCGTTCACCCTCGTCGCCACAGGATTCCGGGAGCGCCCCCCTCTAATGCCACCGATTACTCGCATGCTGGTGGTGATCCATGTGATCTGCCGCTACCGGCTGATATCCCTGCTGCCTAACCACCCGGCGCGCGGCCTGTTATTGATTCTGCAATACCTGATGCCCTCCAGCTGGATCGGCACCGGTGATTTGACTGAAGGCGAGCGCCTGCAAAAAGCCCTGGAGCGGCTGGGCCCTATCTTCATCAAATTCGGTCAGCTACTGGCCACACGGCAAGACATGCTGCCCCCGGAATGGACTGCCGCCCTCGCTCGCCTGCAGGACCAAGTCGCCCCCTTCGATGGTGAACAAGCAAAAGTCCTGGTAGAAGCCAGCCTGGCGCAACCTTTTGACGACGTATTCCGCGACTTTGACACCCAGCCCATGGCCGCCGCCTCGGTAGCTCAGGTTCATGCCGGCACCCTGCACAGCGGTCAGCAAGTGGTGGCCAAGGTACTGCGCCCCACCATCCGCCCGGTGGTGGAACGGGACCTAAAGGTAATGGCCTTCGGCGCCCGCTGGCTGGAACGCCTGTGGCGCGATGCCCGCTATTTCCGCCCGTCCCGGGTGGTACAAGACTACCGGGACATTATCCTCGGCGAACTGGACCTGGCCGCTGAAGCGCGCAACAGCGAAACCATGCGCCGGCATTTCCTGTTCAGTCCTTTGCTGCACATCCCCGCCATTCACCTGGAATTTTCCAGCCCGACTGTGATCATCATGGATCGCATCCACGGCATTCCAGTGAACGATATCGAGCGCATTAAAGCCGCTGGCATCGACCCGAAAGTGCTGGCCGAGCGCGGCGTGGAAATCTTCTTTGCCCAGGTCTTTCGGTTCAACTTCTTCCATGCGGACATGCACCCGGGCAACATTTTTGTGAACCCGGAGCACCCGGAATCCCCACAGTACATGGCGATAGACGCCGCCATCGCCGGGCGCCTGTCCAAAGAGGATCTGAACGTACTTGGGCGCATGGTGCTGGCGGTGATGCGCGAAGATTACAGCGCTTTGGTCGACGCAGTGATTCGTGCCGGCTGGAATACCGCCCCCATCGATCGCCCCCGTTTTGAGCGAGCCGTTGTCGATATCATCGAACCGGTGCGCTCCGCCCAGCTGGACCAGCTGGAATTCGCACCGCTAATGATGAAACTGTTCGATATGGTTCGCGCCTACCATATCGAAATGCCAGTACAGTACATCCTGCTGATGAAAACACTGGTGCACATCGAAGGGCTGGGCCGTAGCATTTATCCGCAACTGGATATCTGGAACACCGGCCGGCCGTTACTGGAAGCCTGGATGCTGGCCGAATACGGCCCCAGCGCCACGTTTAAGAAACTGCAGAATCGTCTGCCCGAATGGACGGCCCAGTTGCCGGACATGCCTGACTTGTTGCGTGATGGACTGGAAAGCCTGCGCGACCTGCCTTACCAGCAGGACCGTCTGGAGGCCCGTTTCGAGCAACAACTGGTACGCCATCGCCACAAGCTGTTTGCCGGCCTCGCCGGTCTTGGGTGTGCTGGCACCGCCCTGTGGTTGGCCAACCCCTATAGCTGGGCACTGGCCGGTGCTGCCGTGCTACTGGGAAGCTGGAGCTGGCGCCGCTGACAGCCGGTGCAGCAAAGGAAAAAGTGCCTATGGCCCCTTTCCGCACCCTGATAAACTGAGCCCCTGCGGGCCCGGGCAATAAGGAATACACTATGTCAGAGATACTCAGCGAGCTGCACCAGGTACTGGAATCGCGCAAGGGCGCCGACCCGGACAGCTCCTATGTGGCCAGCCTGTACGCCAAAGGCCTGAACAAGGTCCTGGAAAAAGTCGGCGAAGAAGCGGTGGAGACCATTCTTGCCGCCCGGGATGCCGAAGTCAGTGGCGATAATCAGGCACTGATTAGCGAGACCGCTGATCTGTGGTTCCACTCCCTGGTAATGTTGGCCAAACTAGGCGAACACCCGGACAAGGTTCTGGCAGAACTACAACGGCGCTTTGGCCTGTCCGGCCATGATGAAAAAGCCGCACGCAGCAGTAAGCACTGACGCACATTTAGCACACATTAACGCGGCCCCTACTTTTTCGGAGAGAAAGCCATGTTTTCCGGCATCAGCATTTGGCAGTTACTGATTCTTTTGGCCATCGTGGTCCTGTTGTTCGGCACCAAGAAACTGCGCAACATCGGCGGTGACCTGGGCGGCGCGGTAAAAGGCTTTAAGAGCGCCATGAAGGATGGCGAAGACGAGCAGGACCAGAAGCGTCTGGCCGACGACGAACAACCCGAAAATGAGCAGCAAGCTGAGCAGAACAAGGAAAAAGACAAGGCCTGATTCCCGGCCCTCTTTTCCATCGGCACATTTCCGGCAAGACCCTGCCACACCGAGGTTGCGATGTTCGATATCGGCTTTGCCGAACTCACCCTGATCTTCATTATCGGCCTGGTGGTACTGGGGCCGGAGCGGCTGCCCACCGTCGCCCGCACTCTTGGCCACTGGCTTGGCCGTGCCCGTTCCACCTTCAGCCACCTGAAGAACGAGCTGGAACGTGAAGCCGTGACCCAGGACATGCAGGAGCGCATGGAAAAACAAATGCGCCAAATGGGGCTCGATGAAGACAGCATCCGTGAAGCCAAGGATAGCCTGCTGAGCCCGGAACAGATCGCTCGCTCACGGACTCCTCGCAGCGAACAATCCCACGCCGACACGCTGAACGCAGGCACCAACGACGATGCCGGGCAGCGCATAAACGACCAGCCCCAGGACCCCACCCGCAATGACTGATGCCAGCAACGACGCAGGCCAGCCACTGATTGCCCATCTGCTGGAACTGCGCAATCGCCTGCTCAAGGCCATGGTCGTCATCTTTATCGTCTTCCTGTGCCTGTTCACGTTTTCCCGTGAGCTCTACACCATCGTCGCCAAACCGTTGATGGACGCCATGCCCGTCGGCACCAACATGATTGCCACCGGCGTGGCCTCGCCTTTTCTGGCGCCGTTCAAGCTGACCCTGTACCTGAGCGTGTTTGCCGCCATGCCCTTCATTCTTCATCAAGCTTGGGCCTTCGTGGCGCCCGGCCTGTACAAGCATGAAAAGAAGTTGGCGATCCCCCTGCTGGCCAGCAGCGTGCTGCTGTTCTATGGCGGCGCTGCCTTTGCCTATTTCGTGGTATTCCCGTTGATGTTCCAGTTCTTCACCGCCATCGCCCCGGAAGGCGTGGCCGTGACCACCGACATCAGCAGCTATCTGGATTTCGTGCTTGCCCTGTTCCTGGCGTTTGGGCTGGCGTTCGAGCTACCCATCGCCATCGTGCTACTGGTAAGCACCGGCGCCACCACCGTAGAAAAACTCAGCAAGGCCCGGGCTTATGTGGTGGTGGGCTGTTTCGTGCTCGGCATGCTGCTGACGCCACCGGACATCATCAGCCAGACCCTGCTGGCGATCCCCATGTGGTTTTTGTTCGAGATGGGCCTGCTCGCCGCCCGGATGATCAAGAAGCAGGCAGAGAACCCGCCCGCCTAGGTGATGGAAACCGCCCCCTGAACAGGGGGCCTTTCAGGCTCTATGTGCCGCTACATTCGTAGATTCGTAGGTCGAATTCACCCAAGGGCACAGAGAGCCTAAAGGCGTAATCCGACATCCAAAGCTAACTCAACCTACAGAGCCCACTAGAATCGATAGCCATTGTCAGGCGTGGTAATGGGCGCAGGCACCGGCAACGCCGGAGTTGACGCGTCACCACCAGACGGCTGCGAGTCTGCCGCTGGCCCCGGCGGCGCTTCGGCCGCACAATCATTGTCTTGCATGAAATCCACCAGGCGCTGCTGTACTGCCGGGTCCCGGGTGCTTTCTATGTGTCCACCACGCAACGTCTGGAAGGTTTTGGGTTGTTGCGCCGCCGCATACAGGCGCTCGCCGTGGGCATAGGGAATCACCGGGTCATCCTCACTGTGCATCACCAGCAAGGGCGTCGGGGCAATACCAGCCACCCGCTCTTCCGGGTCCAATGCGCGGTCCGGCATGGTCGGCACCACCATCCAGCGCAACGGCCACAGCAGCCAGCTTCGCTTCATCACATCACTGGTAATATCCCGGTAACTGGCAAATGCCGCCTCCAGAATCACGCAATCTGCCGCCCCGGCATTGTCCTCTTCACCTAATACGCTGGTGGCCATGGAGGCACCCAGACTCTGGCCGAACACCACCAGTGGCGCACCGTCCGTGCGCTCAGCATGACGCAACCAGTCCAGGCCGAGCTGCACATCATCAAAGACGTCCGGCAGGCGCGGCTTCCCTTCCGACAGCCCGTAACCGCGATAATCCAGCAGAAACACGTTATAGCCCCGCGCCGGCAGCCACTTCACATTCGCCATGTGCGTACTGATATTCTGGGCGTTACCGTGGAGGAAATAGACCGTCCCCCGGGCCGGCGCATCACTGGCTGCCGGCAACCACCAGCCATGAATACGCATGCCGCGCGGGTGAATCAGGACAATGTCCTCGTACTGCAGCCCCTGGTTTTCCGGGTTCTGCACCCACGGAGACATGGGGTAAAAAAACAGTTTGCTGCAGCCCGCCAGCAGCAGGGTCAGCAGCAGCGCTGCGCTTAATCGTAATACCATCGCCATTGGAGTTTAAACTCGTCATCGTAACCGCCCCGCCGGTTCTCGCGCTCCAGCGAAGCACGCAAACCGTGCTGCCGGGTCATTGCCCACTGCACCGCAAACTGGGAGGAGGTTCGATATTCATCGTTGGTGAAATAATGCCCCACACTGCCTAACTGCCACTGCCAGTCGCCACGGTGATACAAAATGCCCGCGTCCAGACCAGCCCCCGGGGTCAGGAAGGTGCCGAACTCGCTATTATTCTCCATTCGCACGCTGGTTAACAGATACGGCTGCCAGTTCCCCCACAACCAACTGCCACCCGCACCGCCTTGGATGTATCGCACTAGGCGGCGACGCCCGGCCCAAGCTCTCTCCAGGCCACCCTCTACATACCAGCTCAGCGGTTTCGAAAAACGGTTTCGCGGCGCCAGGGAACGAATGCTCACCAAACCCAGCTCTTCCAGTTTGACCTGCCCGGACTCAGTGCTCCGCAAGGTCAGGTCCAGCCCTTCGATCTGCGCCCCGCGCAGAAAACCGTACTGGTTATCAAGCAAATCATGGTAGGTAAGCCGGTAAGTCAGCTCGCCGAAATCCTGGTTGCCTTCGCGTTGACCGCCACTGACACCCAGCATTTGGGTACCGTGCCCTTTTTCCGGGGGCTCAGGGTTCTCGGTTTTCGGTACCGGTGCTGCGGGCAGGCTATTCATCAGCGTTAACAGGGCAAAAGAGTTTTTTGCCACTTCTGCTGTTCGCTCTTCCTTACGATGGGTCAGCCTGATGTAGCGATAGGCCACCGCCGCCATAATCGCTCGGTCTTCTTCGGATTCATCCATAAAGGCCGGCGACTCAGCCAGGCCAGGATCATCCGCCAGCGCCCTCGCCAGTATTTGCTGGGAACCATTCAGTTGCTTGCGCAGATTATCCAGCTCCACGGATTTGGACGGCCGGTAATGGCGACCGCTAATAATGTCGCGCTCATCCAATGCCCGCACCGTATTGACAGGCACTTCGGCAAACCGCAATTCACTCAGTAATTCGGATCCCGGGCGCGCCACTTCTACCAGTTCGAGCAGTCGGAACGAACAGTTCTCATCGAAAAAATAATAATCAAAATTAATGTCTTTCAGTTCCCAGAGATGATCAATCAGCCAATCGATTTCTGACTGATCCAGATCCAGGGTGTATTCCCACATATCCCGGTTTTCCATGTGAGAATATTCCTGGATCTTCTGCACATAGGGCACCAACGCAAAGCGACCGGGGTAACCGCCTGCCAAACCGCGATACATATAGAAAAAAGAGTTGTCGGCTTCCGTAGAAACCGCACCAAAGTTCACCGCCCAAGACAGCCACACTGCACTGTCTTCACCCTGATCCAGGCGCAACAAGGTATGCCCAAACATGGATGAAGGGCTGTTCAAATAGGCTGCGGGAAAAACCAGCACGGCGCGATTGGCATGAATGGCTCCACGCCATTCGTTGTAATCATCGCAATGCGAAAACGGAGCAGCATCCTGCCAACCCAGGCTCTCGGAGAGAAAACGGTAGCGGGCGGGGAAACGACAACGCGCCGGGGAGTCCACAACACGAAGGGCCAGCGCGGTCGACTCAAGCTCGGCTAACGGATTGGTCTTCCCGGAATCGGAGAGAAAAAAAGTGTCGTCATCCACATAACTCTGATGCTTGTCACGCAGAGTGGCACCCGGATTAATGTGTAACAAAGCCTGCCAACGGGACGTTTCCGCCAGGTCAGCCAAGGAGGGGGTTGCAGCAAACGCCGGCATAAACCAGCACAGCAGCACACAGAAAAGACCAGTGCGCATCCGGATTCATCCGTCTCAATTACAAGCCGACAATAGTGTCAGAAAAGAGGGCCCCAAAAACAAAGCCCCGCCAAAAAGCGGGGCTCTGATGGATCTTTTGTGCTGATTAGGCCAGGTACTTGGACATCGCCTGATCCTGCTTCATCACGTCAGTGATGCTTGCCATCACTTCAGCAGCGGTCACGTCCTGGTTCGGGAAAATCGTCGCGAAATTTTCATGCATCAGCGCATTGAAACGTGCACGATCTTCAGTCTCGATACCCATGGACACAGACAGCGCGGTCAGTGCTTCGCCGTCACCGGTAGCCATGTCCTGCGCCACTTCTTCCATTACGCCGGTCATACCCAGCAGGCTTTGACCACTGTAAGTCAGGGAACCATTGGTATCACAACCGTTAGTGCCCGTGGTCATACCGAAAGTAGCGTTACCAGATGTACCGTTCACGATGGTAGCGAGAAGATGCACCGGCATGCCGGATTTACCTTCAAAAATCATGTTGCCCCAGCCACAACCCGGACCACCCGGAGCCACAGCCATAGCAGAGGTCGAAGCGCCCAGCAGCGCGGCAGCGATAAGTGTCTTTTTCATCCTGAATTCCTCCAAGTTTTTATGAATCTTCCTTGGGGATGCAGCGATCATATTGATCGGCCACAACGACTGTCAGCAAAATGCCGGCAATACTCTCCCCGTTACTTTTCCAAGCAACTAAACTCATCATAAACAAGGGGAACGGCTTTGCAATAAGCTTATTCAGAATAAGTCACATCTCAAGCATAAAGGTGACGGGGCCATCATTGACAAGAGAAACCTGCATATCCGCAGCAAAGATGCCTGTTGCCACGGGAACGCCATGCCCATTCAAGTGGGATACACAACACTCGTAAAGTCGTTTCCCCAGAACAGGATCTGCGGCACTGCTAAAGCCAGGCCGGCGCCCCTTTCCTGTATCCGCAACTAACGTAAACTGGGAAATAGCCAGCAGCTCCCCCTTTGCATCGCGAACATCATGATTCATTTTCCCTTGATCGTCCGCAAAAACTCTGTAGCCGACAATCCGCTCTGCCATACGCGCAGCCAGCAGTTCATCATCATGCTTTTCAATGCCAATGAACAGCACCAAACCTTTGGCAATGCTTCCCACGCTCATGCCGTTGACATCAACGCAAGCATTGCTAACCCGCTGCATCAACACCTTCACTGCTCACTCCTTCTATACAGCCGCATTACCGCTTTCACCAGCGCCTCAGCCACTCCCGGGTCCATGGAGGAATGCCCTCCCCCTTCCACCCAATTGAGAACACTGTTTGGCAACACTTGATGCAACGCCAACGCCTGCTCCGGTGGGCAGACAAAATCCCGACGCCCATGAACAATTTCTATCGGCACGACACTGCCGGCGCAAGCCTCAAGCAAAGGCTTCTCCACAAAGCCATCAGCAAGAAAGTAATGGGTTTCCTGGCGGGCCATACATAGCTCGTCATCACTGCCCGGCCCCGGCGGCTGGGTTGGCATAAGCGCCAAAGTGGACTCCCAATTACACCAGGCGCGGGCATAACGGGGAGCGTCATCGCCCTGCAATCCCTGGTAATAACGCGCCAGCAAACTGCCGCTGCCCGGCGGCGCCTGTTGCTGCAAGGCTTGCCAGGCCTCCGGAAACATCCGCGCTGCGCCCGCTTCACAATAAAGCCAATCCCGATCCTGCTCGCGACACAGAAAAATGCCACGTAACACCATGCCGGTAATGTACTGCGGAAACGCCGCCAGATACGCCAGCGCCAGGGTGGCGCCCCAAGAACCACCAAACACCATCCAGCGTTCAACCTGTAACGCCTGTCGAATCTGTTCGAGATCTGCCAGCAAATGGCTCAAGGTATTATGATCAATGGACGCAAGTGGCCGGCTTTGACCGGCGCCGCGCTGATCAAACAAAATAATGCGGAAGCGTTGCGGATCGAAAAAACGCCGCAGCGCCGGGGAGCAGCCGCCACCGGGGCCACCATGCAGCACCACCACGGGAATGCCCTGCGGATTGCCACTCTCCTCAACATACAACTGATGCCCCTGTCCCACCGGAAGGTAGCATTGCCGATACGTATCGAGATAAGGAAATAACGCCATGGGTCAGGTTCTGACAGGAAGAAGAATTTCAGCATACCTGCTACTGATTTTGCTGCAAGGCCTGCTGGCCGCTTGCGACAACACACCCCCGGAGCAAGCGATCAAGGATGCCCTGGCTGAAATCGAAACCGCCATTGAAGACGGCGATACCGGCACCGTGATGGATCGACTAAGCGATGACATCGCCGTTGAACGGCGCGGCAGAACTCTGCAGCGCAAAGACATTCACCGCACCCTGGTGGGCGTTTTCTTTCGTTACCCGAACCGCAACATCACCTTTACCCGCACCCGGATAGAGCTGGACCCGGTGACACAGAAAAAAGCCCGCGTGCAATTTACCGCGCTGGCCTGGGGCGGACAGAATGTGCTTCCGGATGATGCCGACAGCTACCAGGTAGACAGCCACTGGCAGCTGGACGGCGACTGGAAGATTGATTCACTCACGACGAACGGCGTGCGTGAATAGATCGCCAGGCAGGGAATAGGAGCGCGGCCAAGAACCTGTCCCACGGACATGAGCCTGGCACGCGTTTTAACTTTTAACTTTCAACGGCTCTTAATCCTCATCACCGCCATTGAGCTGACCTTCCATGTCCAGCTCCTTGATCTTGCGGGTCAGGGTATTGCGCCCCCAGCCCAGCAATGCAGCCGCATCACGCTTGCGCCCACCGGTATGCTGCAAGGCCACTTCGATCATGGTGCGCTCAAAGCCGGGAACCGCCTGCTCAAGAATATTTCGCTCGCCCTGTGACAAGGCCCTGTCTGCCCAGTTGCGCAGGGATTTGAGCCAGTCACCGCTGACATCCGAGCCTTTCGCCGCGCCGCTCTCTTTCAGCTCCGGCGGCAAATCGTCCACCAGCACTTCCCGGCCGGAGGCCATTACGGTCAGCCAGCGACAGGTGTTTTCCAACTGCCGCACATTGCCCGGCCAGGTTTGCGCAGCCAGGTATTTCTCCGTGTCCTTGTGCAGGATTTTCGGCTCTACCCCCAGCTCACTGCCGGCTCGCTGCAGAAAATAATTGGCCAGGCGGGGAATATCTTCGCGGCGTTCCGCCATACGCGGAATATGGATGCGGATTACGTTGAGGCGATGGAACAAATCCTCACGGAAGTCGCCTTCCTTCACCAGTTTTTCCAGATCCTGGTGGGTGGCGGCAATAATCCGCACGTCCACATGGATCGGCGTGGTCCCGCCCACGCGATAGAATTCACTTTCCTGAAGCACCCGCAGCAACCGGGTCTGGGCTTCCAGCGGCATATCGCCGATTTCATCCAAAAACAGGGTGCCACCATTAGCCTGCTCAAAACGACCGACGCGCTGATTATTGGCGCCGGTGAACGCGCCTTTTTCGTGGCCGAACAACTCTGACTCGATCAGGTCTTTGGGAATGGCCGCCATGTTCAGAGCAACGAAATTTTTCTCCCGGCGCATAGAGTGACGATGCAACGCGCGGGCTACCAATTCTTTACCGGTACCGGACTGACCATTGATCAGCACCGTTACATTGGAATGGCTCAGCCGGCCAATGGCACGAAACACTTCCTGCATGGCAGGGGCTTCACCGATAATTTCGGTGGGCGCTTCTTCAACCGGTTCAGGAAAGTCGCCACGGGATTCTTCCCGGTGCTTGATGGCCCGGCGCACCAACGCCACCGCTTCATCCACATCAAACGGTTTCGGCAGGTATTCAAACGCGCCGCCCTGATAGGACGCCACAGCAGAATCCAGGTCGGAATGCGCCGTCATGATGATGACCGGCAGATCCGGGTTCTTGCGTTGCAGGATTTTCAGCATACGCAGCCCATCCGTACCAGGCATGCGCACATCACTGATCAGCACTTCCGGTTCTTGCCCGCCTTGTTCCAGGGTATTGAGCGCTTCATCCGCATCTTCAAAGCAGGTCACCGCGTAGCCTTCCTGGCCCAGCGCTTTTTCCAACACCCAGCGAATGGAGCGGTCATCATCCACAACCCAAATACTGACACTCATGACCTGCTACTCCTGTTATTTCCATCACCACCGCAATCAGCGGCCGGCTTGTATGGCGTCGATCTGTGCAAAGCAGCGCAATTTACGCTATGTCGGTTTCATCCAGCTGCTCCATGGGCAGCAAAATGCTAAATACGGTATTGCCCGGCTGGCTTTCGCACTCAATCAGCCCCTGATGCTGGCTGATGATCGACTGTGCAATGGAAAGCCCCAGCCCGGTACCGCTGGCACGGCCACTGACCATGGGATAGAACAGGGTTTCCTGCACATCTTCGGCAATGCCTGGGCCGTTATCGATAATGTCCATGCGCAGCACCAACCGGTGACGCTGTGAGCCGATGGTAAATTGGCGCAACACACGGGTGCGCATGGTGATGCGCGGTTCCTGCGTCTTCGATTCCAACAACGCCTGGGTGGCATTGCGGATAAGGTTCAGCAGCACCTGAATCAGCTGGTCTCGGTCGGCAATCACGTCCGGCAAGCTGATGTCGTAATCGCGCCAGATCGCCACACCCCGAGGGTATTCCGCCAGCAGTAACTGCCGTACATGCTCCAGGCACTCGTGCACATTCACCGCCCGGAACTCCGGCGGCTTACGCGGCCCGAGCATGCGGTCCGCCACTGATCGCAACCGGTCGGCTTCATCGATAATGACCTTGGTATACTCAGTCAGCTCCGGGTTCGGCAGCGCCCGCTCCAGCAACTGGGCTGCACCACGAATGCCGCCCAGCGGGTTCTTTATTTCGTGGGCGACACCGCGCACCAAAGCCCGAGTCGCCTGGTGCGCATGGATCAGCGCCTCTTCACGGTTTATCCGCAGCAGACGATCCAGTGACTGCATTTCCATCAACAGGCATAAAGGCTGGCCCGGCTCGTTAATCGGGCTAACCGAGTAATCCACTATGATTTCGTGACCCGGTGCCACCGACAGCCGCGCTTCACGCTGGGTGAAGGGGTGCTCATCATCAATGCACTGCTGAATGGCGAGGCGCGCCTCTTCATCATCGAAAAAGTAATCGGGCAATGGCTGACCAACTGCACGGCTGGCACTGGTCGCCAGCAGCATTTCCGCCGCCGGGTTCAGGTAGCGCACGCACAGGGCATCGTCCAGCATGATCACTGCAGTACGCAGATGATCGAGTAGTCGTTTGTGCAACGTAATGTCACCCATCAAAAATTGGCCCATAACAGGGCATAAGCAATTATCAGGCCATCTGTAGATCAGCCCGAAAAAGCGGGTATCAGCGGCCTGCAGCACAGGCGTAAAAGCCTGCTATTGATGAGTTTAAAGGGAAGGCGGGGAGAAATGCACCACCAAGGTGCATTGTTAGTTGCTGCGGATGCTCCGATTCGGTTGCGCCGGCTGGGCCGCGGTGCCCCGATCCGCACCACCGCCCACGCTGGCAGCGCCCCCGGTTGAAGCACTGCCTCCCACATTGGCTGAACCGCCACGGTCTGCTGCACCACCGACTTGCGCAGCACCACCGTTACTCCCGCCACCGGGGACATTGCGGAAATCACTGACCGTGCTGCGATGGATGTACACTTCCACCGGCTCGGAGGTGATGCGGGTTTCGCCCTCCTCGCTCACCACTTTCACGATCAGGTTATGTACCCCACGCTCCGGCGCATCCAGCTGCAAGGCAGGCTGCTCCGTGCCATTATCCAGCAACACCAGGCTGTCACCGGGCTGCAGCCCAGGCTGCAAATTCACCGACACATACACGGCATCCGTCGGGTTACGCAGCGTGGAACCACTTTCCGGGGCGGTAATGGTCAGCGATGTGTACTCCTCCACCGCGGGGTCCGCCGCCTCTTCATCTGGCGCCGACACCGCCTCCGGCATTTCCACCTTCTCGATCGGCACCGTATTGGTGGTTTTCAGCTTCACCTCCTCGGAATGGCTGTTCTCACCAGGCTGATCAGTGAAGACCACATTGCCTTGTTCGTCGGTGGTCCGGTAAATCTTCGACGCCGGCGCGTCAGAGGCCTCTGACCGGCTAGCGCCGTCTTCATCTTCCGCCGTGGCCGCCAGACTGAATCCAGAGATCAGGCCCAAGGCTACAACCGCAATCAGCGACTTTTTCATTATTATCTCCCTATGACTGTCCTTGATTCTGGCCTGACTACTCCGGCCAGAAAAGGGGTAAGCGCACAAAATAGCATGCTTTTTTCCGACAAAAAAAAGCCCCCGACTAGCGGGGGCCTCTTTTCTGCTACTTCCCGAAGGAGATTAGCAGGAGTAGTACATATCGAACTCGACCGGATGCGGGGTCATGTTCAGACGCTCGATCTCGCTGCGCTTCAGCTCGATGTAACCGTCCAGCATGTCCTTGGTGAACACGTCACCTTCGGTCAGGAAGTCCATATCTTCTTCCAGGCAATCCAGCGCCATGGTCAGAGTATGCGCCACGGTGGGGATGCCTTTCGCTTCTTCAGCCGGCAGATCGTACAGATCTTTGTCCATGGCATCGCCAGGGTGCATCTTGTTCTTGATGCCGTCCAGGCCAGCCATCAGCAGGGAGGCGAAACACAGGTACGGGTTCGCAGACGGGTCAGGGAAGCGAGCTTCAACACGACGCGCCTTGGCACTGTTCACGAACGGGATACGGATAGACGCGGAACGGTTGCGGGCAGAGTAAGCCAGCATTACCGGCGCTTCATAACCGGGCACCAGACGCTTGTAGGCGTTGGTGGACGCGTTGGTGAACGCGTTCAGGGCGCGGGCGTGCTTGATGATACCGCCGATGAAGTACAGCGCTTCGTCAGACAGGCCAGCATAGCCGTCGCCGGCAAACAGGTTCTTGCCGTCTTTGCCCAGGGATACGTGTACGTGCATACCGGAACCGTTGTCACCGATCAGCGGCTTGGGCATGAAGGTAGCCGTTTTGCCGTAGGCGTGTGCCACGTTGTGTACACAGTACTTAAGGATCTGCACTTCGTCCGCCTTGGCGGTCAGAGTGTTGGCGCCAACGCCGATTTCACACTGGCCCGCAGTGCCCACTTCGTGGTGATGCACTTCGATTTTCAGGCCCATGGATTCCATGGCAGAACACATGGCGCCACGCAGGTCGTGCAGGCTATCTACCGGCGGAACCGGGAAGTAGCCGCCTTTCACACCCGGACGGTGGCCAATGTTGCCACCTTCGAAGTCTTCGTGGGATACCCACGCTGCTTCTTCGGAGTGAATGTTATACATGGAACCCTGCATGTCGGATTTCCACTGCACGGAGTCGAATACGAAAAACTCCGGCTCAGGACCGAACAGCGCGGTGTCGGCAATACCGGTGGACTTCAGGTATTCCTCGGCACGGCGAGCAACGGAACGCGGATCGCGCTCGTAACCTTGCATGGTGGTCGGCTCGAGGATGTCGCAACGCAGGTTCAGAGTGGCAACGTCAGTGAACGGGTCCAGTACGGCGGACTCGTCATCCGGCATCATGACCATGTCGGACTCGTTGATGCCCTTCCAGCCGGCGATGGAGGAACCATCGAACATTTTACCGTCCTGGAAGAAATCTTCATCGATTTCACCAACGGGGAGGGTAACGTGCTGCTCCTTACCACAGCTATCGGTGAAGCGCAGGTCCACCCATTTCACATCATTGTCTTTGATCAGTTTGAGGGTCTTAACAGACATTATCTTGCGTCCTCCTAAGGAACAGCGGGTTTGTCTCTGACTCGTCGTGCCACTCTGGGAAGGGCAACACAAGGAGCCGGTATTCTCGGCCACTGGGCCAGCTTTGCCAATAGGGAGGCAAATACCATGCCAGCCCTTTTTTAGCGCATTCCGCGCCCAAATCGCAGAAATCAGGGAAGATGATTCATTTTGGTGCACAGCAACGGTGCACTCAATGGGTGCAAAGCACTAAAACAGTGCGCCATTATCTTCGCCCACGCGCAACACCACAAAAACCTCGTTACCCTGCTCCCCCATTTCCAGCACATCATGCCCATTGATCCGGCACCAGGTCGGGATATCACTCAATGCGCCGGGATCGGTGCAGACCACTTTCAGCGTATCGCCAGTGGCCAGGGTTCTTACCTTGTTCTGGGTCTTGATCACCGGCATGGGGCACAGCATCCTGCGCACATCCAGTTCCTGCGGGGTGTCGTTCATCAAGGCATCCTTGGATTCCAGCTTCTAAAAGAGGGCGCCGCGCCGCAAGTGAAGCGCAAACTCGGCAGCACCTTTTTTGTTTTTTCGCCGCTAGCCGCTGTCTTCAGCCCACGTTCCAGCTAGGTAACACGGCTTCCGGCTGCGCCGGGACAACGGTCACTTGCCGCGCCACCCCATCCGGGCTACGCACGTCCAACGTTACCGCCTCGTCCACGCGGCCTTTGGAGTAACGGGCAACAATGGCCGCCGCCAGCTCCATTTCAGCATCGCTCTCAAACTGGCCATCCACCAGCGCCAGCGGCCCCGGGCAGCTCACCGTGGTAATGCTGGTGAACTGGTAACGGTAGCCTTCCAGGAAACGGTTTTCGCCTTCTTCACGGCTGATAATCAGCTTAAAGTGCGGCTGTGGGCGGATGTGGCGACCCACTTTCAGCAGCATAATGTCATCCAGCTCGTAACGGCGCTCATTCCGCGCTGTCCACAAATCCGCCAGCTTGTTCGAATAGGACTTGTCAGTGAGGAAGCAGCAGCCACCGGCTGGCTGAGCAAATTCTTCCAGGCCAAACTTTTCCGCCAGCGCCATCTGCGGCTTACGGGTACGGCCAGAAAAATCGTGCAGCTCATCGCGCTTCACCCAGCCTTCGCGCTCTGGCAGCGTGGCGGGCAGATTCTGTGCGCATAGCGGACGTAACAGACGATCATCGGCGCCAGACTCCTGACTGATGATCGGCATGGTGTCCTTACGCTGGCTTTTCGGCCGCTGACCAATCACCTCACCGGTAACGATAAAATCAAAGCCCCGGTCACCGGCCAACTCGCGGGCCTTGTTAATCATCAGCGTGGCCTGGTTAACCATGAAAATCTTACAGTCCAGGCAGGGGTTCAGGTTTGCGCCATAGCCGTGCTTGGGGTTGAGCACCACATCCTTGTACTCCTCGGAGATATCAATGATGTGCATCTTGATGCCCAGCTGCTCCGCCACCCACAGGGCGTTGTTACGCTTTTCCTTTTCCTTGTCCTTCTTGCGGATGGCATGGGTATGCCCTTCCACGCAGAAGCCGGTGTAGAAGTTCACACCTTCCACCTCGATGCCCTGCTCCTGCATGACCTTCACCGCCAGCATGGAGTCCAGTCCACCGGACACCAGAGCAATGGCGCGGCGTTTGATTGGTTGGGTTGACTCTGTCATCGAAAAACCTGCGTTGCTGTGGGGACAGCTCAAAAATTGGGCGGCGCAGTATAGCAATCGCGGGCCAAGGGCGCATCCTCCCGATGGCAACGGCACCGACCGGCTGTCACCCCACCGTCATGGCCAGCCACCACACTCCGCTTTCCATGTGTTTGAAATTGCTTTGATTTATGCTCACAAGACTTCGCTGGCCGCTGATCGCTTTACTGCTTGCCCTGACCGCCGCCGCGCTGGGCTGGTGGTGGCATACCCCCCACGGTCCCTGGCTGGTTCATCAGGAACCCCTGGCCGGGCAACGGATCTGCGCTGTCGGAGATGGCGGCTGGGGCAATGCCCCCTCCATGGCTGTGGGGCAGGCGCTGGTGAACCTTGAATGTGATCAGGTGCGCTACCTGGGGGATCTTGTCTACCCCGACGGCATCACCAATGCCGACGACCCCTTGTTGGAAAGCCGTTTTCTGACGCCCATGAAACCGGCCATGGACGCGGGCATTCCCTTCTATCTGGTACTGGGTAATCACGACTGGAAAGGCAATGGCGAGGCCTGGCTGGAAGTGTCACGGCGCTATCCGCAAGTCCACTTTCCCCACTTCTATTATTTTGAACAATGGCCGGACGCTTGCGCCTTCAGCCTGGAAACCACCTGGTTCGAAAAATGGTATTACTTCCGCCGCCAAGGCAGTTGGCTGGAGCAAGCCAAAGACACCGCCCGCGAACATGGCTGCCGCTTCAGTCTAGGCTTCGCCCACCACCCCATGTTTAGCACCGGCTCCCACGGGGACGCAGGCGAGATGATCAACCTGTCACTCAAGCCAAAGTTGCTCGGCCATCTGGACCTGCTGGTGGGTGGCCATGACCACGTGCTGTCCGACGAGGGAGAATACCAGGGCACTCGACAGTTAATTTCAGGCGCGGCCAGTATCAACAATGACTTGGGCCCGGCCAGCGAGCAGCAACGCTTCACCCGCGCGACCCACGGCCTGGTCACCATCGATCTGCAAGACAACAACGGGACGATGCGAGCGCAATACCGTTTTTACAGTGTATTGGGTGACCCGCAGGATCCATTGATCACACTACTCTGGCAGGGCACCCAGCAAGGGGAAGGGGTTCGCTGAAAATGATTTCCGAATACAGCAAGCGACAGACTTGCCGCTTGCTGTATTACTCTTCTTCCGCCGGCACCGGGCCAGCCACCGCAAACTGTTGTTTTGCGAAGGCCACACGCTCAGCCACTGGGCGGGTTTCGTCTTTCAAGGTTTCCAGCTGTTTTTCAATGATCTGACAACGGCGCAGCAAACCATCATCCATGGCGATCTGGATATTCAGCCCCGGGCGGGCATTAAGCTCCAGCATCATCGGACCATGCTCCGCGTCCATCACCAAGTCCACGCCCAAATACCCAAGCCCTGTAAGGTCGTAGCAACGCGCCGCCAGCTCCAGGCACTCCTGCCAATCCGGCACGGTCAACCCGGCCACAGGGTTCGCCGTGTCCGGGTGACGCTCAATCTTCAGGTTATGCCAGGTCCCGCCCAAGGTGACGCCGGAGGCTAGATCCAGCCCGACGCCAATGGCGCCCTGGTGCAGGTTCGCCTTGCCCTGGGATTGCCGGGTAGGCAGGCGCAGCATGGCCGCCACCGGGTACCCCTTGAGCACGATAATGCGAATGTCCGGCACCCCCTCGAAACTGATTCGGTTGAACAGTTCCGTGGAGCGCACCCGGTATTCGATCAGCGCCTGATCGCGATGGCCACCCAGAGAATAAATCCCGGAAATAATCCCGGAGATATGGTGCTCCAGCTCTTCGGTGGTAATGATGCGCCCGGAGGCGGAGCGGAAATAATCCTCGAAACGATCGGCGATCACCATGATACCGTCGCCGCCGGCACCTTGTGCGGGCTTGATCACAAAATCCCGGTGCTGCTCGACCACCCGATGCAAGGTACTGATGCCCTGCTCTGTCGCGATGGTCCCGTACATTTGCGGCACCCTAATGCCCGCATCCAGAGCCATTTCCTTGGTCTGAATCTTGTCGTCCACCAACGGGTACAGGCTGCGCTTGTTGTAGCGCAGAATATAATCGCCGTTACGCTGGTTGATGCCCATGACGCCACGGGCGCGCAGGGCCTTGCGGGTTTTCGACCAAAACATCAGCGCTTATCCCCGTCCACCATGGCACGGAACCGCAATAACTCGGTGAGGCGATAGCCCCGGTAGTGCCCCATCAGCACCATGATTGCGGCCAGGCACAACAACACACCCGGGAAGGTGAATACGAAATACACCAGCGGCTGCCACACCATCAGCAGGTGGCAGAAGATTGCCGCCACCAGTGTGCCCAGCGCCACTTTCAACGACTGGGAGCCACCTCGCTCTTCCCAGACAATGGAGGTCCGCTCGATCACCATGGTCAGGATCACCATGGGGAACAGCGCCACCGACAGGCCCGAGCCCATGCCCAGCTTGTAGCCCAGCAGGCTGATCAACGCCATGGCGATCACCACAAAGGTAAGCACCACAGAAAGTCGAGGTAATAACTGTAATTTCAGATGTTCAAGATAGGAACGCACCGACAGCCCGATGGCAGTGATCGACGTAAACAGCAGCACACCCCAGACCACCTGCGTCTCACGGAACGCCAAGGCAATCAGTACCGGGGTAAATGTGCCCAGGGTTTCCATACCGATCAACGAACGAATAAATAGCACCAACATAACGCCCACCGGAATCATCACCAGGATCCGGTACAGTTGCTGGGCAGGTAGCGGCAGCTCGTAAAGGGAGAAATCGATAAAGCTGCTCACGTCTTTCAAACGCAGGGATTGGGCCAGCTGCAACGCGCTCATTTCATTTTCGTGCACGCTGAAGCTCACGTCCGCAGACTTGCCGCCTTCAATATTCAGTAGCGGCCCGGGGCCACTCCACCAGACCAGACGATCTTCCGGCAGGCCCTGCTGGCCATTGAGCGGATTGAAATAGAGCCATTTCTTGCCGTTAAAGCTGCGCAGCCACAGCTCCGGCTGCTGCCCCTGAGTCTCCGCCAAACGCAGGGTATGCACCGGCTCCGCCGGGATATGCGCCACCGCCAACAACAGATCAATCACATTGGCCCTGTTCTCCGGGCTCACGTCGCTGCCCAGCAGCAGCTGGACATTATCGTTTTCCAGCTCGTTGACCCGCTTGATGGTCTCGCTGATAAAGGTTTCCACATCCGCCGAGTGCTGACGAATCGGCTCCAGCAGCGCGTCGGCGGCCAGCTTTTCCGGGCCATCCAGCGTCGGGGCCGGACGAAATTGGGGGCCGGGATCATTTTCCGGGCTATCCGCATAGCGCGGGGTCAGCATCAGGCGATAATAAAGGTACTGGCTGCCTTCGGCACGCCGTGACGACCAGGTCACCTGCCGATTGCCTTTCTCCACATTTACGTTCACACCGTAATTGTTGGAGATAAAGCTCTCATTAAGCGTGGTATAGCCCACCCCCAGCGGCGGCACAAACATGCGCACTTTGACAGGCTTGTTGGCCTTGGCCGCAAAGGAAACCTGGGCATCCACCACCCATACCGGATCCTTTTCGTCCTGACTCAACGGCACATTTTGCACCAGCAACTGGTAAGCGATACTGCCACCACCCAACAAAAGCAGGAAAACGGCAAGCAGCCGCGCTTGCAACTTCACAGAACCCATTATAGCGCCTCGGCAGCCTCCATTGTCTCGTCGTCGCTTTCGACCACATTCGCCTCATTGTCCTGACAACCCGGCTCGCCCACCGCCATGGATAATGACGGATCTACCAGAGCACCCAGACCTTGCAGCGCCTCGGAGCCAATCAGCAGCGGGTAACGAAACTCACTACGGTCTGTCAGGTTCACTTCAATCTGTTCTTCGCGCTTGCCCATGCAGACGGTCAAGGTCACCACCGGGCGACGGCTGTAATCCCGATCCCCCGGCGCAACATTCTCTGACCGCCGCTTGATGCGCACATGGCCGGACAGCGGCAGCTCTACATCATCCCATTGTTCCGTGGCGATGCCCCACTCTTCCCGGTCATCACGGTCGATGGAGAGGTCAAATTCAACCATATCCACGCCATCCTGCTCGAAAGTGCGGATGTAACGGGCGCTCAGGGAGGCAGAATCCGCGCCGGTATCCAGCTTGGCCGGCACCGTAATGCCCAGCTCCTTGATATGCACTTTTTCGTGCAAGCCATAAATCATCTTGCCGGCAGAGTCGTCAGCCACCACCACAAAGGGCGCTAAGACCAGCAGCAGAGCAAGGAGTGTGCGCATCATAACAACCTGATTGCAAAAGCGTTATAGCCCGATCACAGGGGCCACTGGCCCAGCCTCTGACCCGTCCCGGGTAAAATGGTTGCGCCATTCTAGGCGATCATCGGCCCGCCCGCAGGCTCAACCGTGAAATTTTGAACTTGTTCACAATTGCCAATCTTACGATAAAGGCTGACCGGCGGGCTATCACCCACACGTTACGCTGCTATAATGCGCGCCCCTGCGAAACCGCTGGCACGGTTTCGCCCACCATATTTGGAGCATCACTAGTGATTGAACGTCTGCGCAATATCGCCATCATCGCCCACGTTGACCACGGCAAGACCACCCTGGTGGACAAGCTGCTGCAACAGTCTGGCACCCTGGGAGATCGCGCCGGCGACATCGAACGGGTCATGGACTCCAACGACCTGGAAAAAGAGCGGGGCATTACCATTCTGTCCAAAAACACCGCTATCCAGTGGAATGACTACCGCATCAACATCGTGGACACCCCCGGCCACGCCGACTTCGGCGGGGAAGTAGAGCGGGTAATGTCCATGGTGGATTCCGTGCTACTGCTGGTAGACGCAGTGGACGGCCCCATGCCGCAAACCCGCTTCGTGACCCAAAAAGCGTTCGCCGCCGGCCTCAAGCCGATTGTTGTCATCAACAAGATCGACCGTCCCGGCGCCCGCCCGGACTGGGTAATGGACCAGGTCTTCGATCTGTTCGACAACCTGGGCGCCACCGACGAGCAGCTGGACTTCCCCGTAATCTACGCCTCCGCCCTGAATGGCATCGCCGGCCTGGACGCGGACGATTTGGCTGACGACATGACCCCGCTGCTGCAAGCCATCGTCGACAAAGTGGACTACCCGAATGTAGACGCCGACGGCCCGTTCCAGATGCAGATCTCCTCTCTGGACTACAACAGCTACCTGGGCATCGTCGGCATTGGCCGCGTTAAGCGCGGCAACATCAAGGCCAACAGCCCGGTGAAAGTCATCGGCGCCGACGGCAATGTCCGTAACGGCAAGATCCTCACCATCATGGGCTACCACGGCCTGGAGCGGGTAGACGCCACCACCGCCTCCGCTGGCGAGATCGTCTGCATCACCGGTCTAGACCCGCTAAACATCTCCGATACCCTATGTGACCCGTTGAACGTGGAAGCGCTGACCCCGCTGAGCGTGGACGAGCCCACCGTGAGCATGTTCTTCCACGTCAACACCTCACCGTTTGCCGGCAAGGAAGGCAAGTTCGTTACCAGCCGCCAGATCCGCGAGCGCCTGGAAGCCGAGCTCAAGCACAACGTGGCCCTGCGTGTGGAAGAAACCGGCAGCGCCGACCAGTTCCGCGTCTCCGGTCGTGGCGAACTGCACCTGTCCGTGCTGATCGAAAACATGCGCCGTGAAGGCTTCGAGCTGGCAGTGGGTCGCCCACAGGTGATCATCCGCGAAGAAGACGGCGTCAAGCAGGAACCCTACGAAACCGTTGTCGCCGACGTGGAAGAACAACACCAGGGCGCCATCATGGAGCACCTGGGTCTGCGTAAGGCCGAGCTGACTAACATGGAGCCTGACGGCAAAGGCCGGGTTCGCCTGGAATTCCTGGTGCCCAGCCGCGGCCTGATCGGCTTCCGTAGCCAGTTTCTGACTCTGACCTCCGGCACCGGCATCCTCAACAGCACCTTCAGCCACTACGGCGAGTACAAGGCCGGCGACATGGCCAAGCGCATCAACGGTGTGCTGGTATCCATGGTGAAAGGCAAGGTGCTGGGCTTCGCCCTGTTCAACCTGCAGGAACGTGGCCGCATGCTGATCGACCCGAACGTGGACGTATACGAAGGCCAGATCATCGGCATTCATAGCCGCGGCAACGACTTGGTCGTGAACCCCACCAAGGGCAAGCAGCTGACCAACATGCGCGCCTCCGGCACCGATGAGAACATCGTTCTCACCCCGCCGATCCGTTTCAGCCTGGAGCAAGCTCTGGACTTCATCGAAGACGACGAGCTGGTGGAAGTGACCCCCAGCTCCCTGCGTATTCGCAAGAAGCTGCTCACCGAAACGGAGCGCAAGCGCGCCGGACGTTAAGCAAGAGACGCAACACGCTGCACACATCAAACGCCACGCCTAAAAACGTGGCGTTTTTTGTGCTCATCACGCATTAGACTGAATAACTCGCCTCTCGCCGTCTGATGGGGTTATCGCGAATACCCGGCATTGTGCCAAACGCTCGACGCCGAATGCCTAGCGTAAAAGCTCATAGCCTGAGCGGCTGTCGTTATTGCGGCATCTCCTTTGAGGGGCATTTTGAGATTTTTTCAGGAATAGTCAGGGCCATCATTTAGGAATGATCGGGCAATACATTTTGCGCAGAGAGCATCGCAACCAAGGGTTTCAGCTTTTGAATGCAAGCGTCTGTCGTCGGGCATCCGGCGTCCAGCGGCTGCCAGCCCAGGATAATGAGACAAGGCCTGAAGCCGGCTATTCACTTCACTCCGCGACAAACCTTTTTTTGCGTCCAGCGCACCGTCAACGCGCTTTCAACCGAATAACATCAACACCATCACCGCACCGATCACCACCCCCAACAACAAGCCAGCCAGGAATCCCTGCCCGGCCAGCGGGGCGGAACCGGTCGTTAGCGCCCCCTCTCCCCTGTCAGCAGGCTGACTGGCCTCAAACTCGGCAATGACCTCCAAGGCACGATCTTCATCATTGGCCGCCACCCACACCGTCGACAGCCCGGCCGCCGGCAACTCGCCCATGCCACCCTGCAACATGTCACCCTGCACCTGAGCCATGATACCCACCTGATCCAGCAGGTTAGCTAGCATATGGGCTTCAATCATGTGCCTTGCCTGAAAAACACACTTCACCGGCCTCTCCTCCGCTACGGGTTCACCGGGGTTTTCTCCACCACCTCAAGCAACGTATAGCGCAGGCTGCTGCCATCCGCCGGCGGCGCCTCCACCTCTTCCACCTTCACACGCAAGGTGTATTGAAACCCCTCTTGGTAAGTAAAGCCTTCTACGTGGTTATAGAACAACGCCCAATTGGCATCGGCCTCCTTCTTGACCCGCAAACACTCCATCACGCCGACACCAATACATGCCGAGCCATAGGGTGCCACATAAAGAAGCTGCCCCGGCTTGTCCTGCGGCGAAGGCTCACTGCAACCAGCCAGTAAAAACAACAACGCCAAGATCCCGTGTTTCCACATCATCATCCATGTCCTGTTATTCTTGTCGTAGCGCTTATCGTAGTTCTGATCAGTACCACGCCCACCCCGCCAAGGCAAAACCCGACATGCTGCATATCGCCCTGTTCGAACCGGAAATCCCTCCCAACACCGGCAACATTATCCGCTTGGCAGCCAACACCGGCGCTCAGCTGCACCTGATTGAGCCACTGGGGTTTTCCCTGGAAGAGAAAAAGCTGCGCCGCGCCGGCCTCGACTACAGCGAATTTGCCGCATTACAGGTGCACCGGGATTTTGCCGCGTTTCAGGAAAGTGTTGCCGGCCAGCGACTATTCGCCATGACCACCAAGGGCAGCCAACCTCATAGCAAGGCGAGTTTTCAGGACGGGGATGTTCTGTTGTTCGGGCCAGAAACCCGGGGGTTGCCCGCTCACATTCTCGACAGCCTGCCGCCAACACAAAAGCTGCGGCTACCCATGGTGGCAGATAGCCGCAGCCTCAATCTCAGCAACGCCGTTGCCGTCACACTTTACGAGGCATGGCGACAACTGGGCTATGATGGTGCCGTGGATCATTAACCCGCGATAGCCTGACGAAAACCGGGGCTGCCGTCCTAAAACGAAAAAAGCCGCGCCCTAATGTTGGGCGCGGCTTTTTTTGCAGCGTAGCGAGCGTCATCTATATCACGACAACGCCTCTACAGCAGCGACAACCGTTATTGAACCGTCTCGCCAGCTGCCGCGGCATTTTCCTTTTGCTGCTCACGCTGCTGCTGATACAGCGCATCGAAGTTAATCGGCTGCAGCACCATTTGCGGGAATGATCCCTTGGCTACCAGATCCGATACCACTTCACGCACATACGGGAACAGCAGGTTCGGGCAATACGCGCCAAGCAATTGCGCCCGCTCTTCACCCTCGATGCCTTTCACAGTGAAAATCCCGGCCTGCTTCACTTCCACCAAGTAGAAGGTCTTTTCTTCAGCTTCGTCCTTGGCGGTCACCGTCACGGTGATTTCCACTTCAAATTCATCACCTTCACCCACGCGACGGGCGCTGTTGTTCAGCTGCACGTTCACCTTGGGCTTCCATTCCTGCAGGAACACGTCCGGTGCGCCAGGGCACTCGAAGGAGGTGTCTTTCAGGTAAATACGCTGCAGTTGGAAAACCTGTTGCTGTTCATCAGCCATGTTCTTCTCCTATTACTGGCCTGCTCCGAGCAGAGCATCGAGCTCCCCCGCTCGCTCCAGAGCAAAAAGTTCATCACAGCCACCGATGGCGTGATCATTAATGAAAATCTGCGGCACCGTCCGGGCGCCCCCGCGCTGCATCATAACTGCACGCTGCTGGGGCTCACGATCCACATCGGTCTCCTCGAACGCCACATTCTTGCTGTTCAGCAACTGCTTGGCACGCACGCAAAACGGGCACCAAGCAGTGGTATACAGTTCGACTTTGGCCATTTCTGCCTCCTGCTTACTCTTTGACCACCGGCAAGCTGGCTGACCGCCAGGCATTCAAGCCGCCCTGAATGCGATACAGATCAGAAAAACCCTTGGTGCGCAGCTGCCGCCCCAGATGTGAGGCCTTTGACCCCATATCACAAGTCAGGATGAGGGGTTTGTCCTTGTATTTTTCCAGCTCTGCAATACGATCAAGCGCCTGCCCGGCGGGAATGTTGATGCTACCGGCAATATGGCCAGCGCGGAATTCATCACTGTCGCGCAGATCCACGATCACCGCCTCTTTCTGGTTCACCATGTTGGTGGCCAACTGCGGCGTAAGCGACTGGCCGCCGCGGCGGGACTCAAGCACAAAGAACAGTGCCCACAACAGAAAAAAGGCGGACACCAGAATATAATGGTTGCTGGCGAATTCAATCAGATTGCCCATGGAAACCCCGGATCATTAGCGTTGGCTCTCATCGGCGCCAATGGTACAGCGCCACTGTTTCCCCCGGGAAAGAAAGCCGAAGGAAAATCGGCGCCAAGTATACACATCCCCGGGCCGTTAAGGTAAAACCGCGCCATGACCCGACGATTACTATTGCTTCTACTGCTCCCGATCCTGCTTCCTGTTAGCGGGGCGGCAGACACTGCGCCCAGCAAGGCCCAGCTGGAGAAGCTCAAATCCCGCATCAGCGAACTGAGCGATGCACAAAACCGCGAATTGCGCGAACGCGATTCCGTGCAGGCCAACCTGCGCGAGGCAGAACTGCGCATCAGCCGGCTGACCCGTGAACAGCGCAGCCTGGAAAAAAAGGCCAGCACCGCCCGGCAACGCCTCGACGCCCTGGAAGCGGAACAGGCGGTGCTCGCCGCTGAAAAACGCACCCAGCTGGACTGGCTGGGTAAAACCGTGCGCGCCAGCTACCAGGCCGGTCGCCAGGAACGCATCAAGTTACTGCTTAACCAGGAGCAGCCAGATCAAATCGCTCGCCTGCTGCGCTATCAGGAGTATTACCAGCGCGCGCGCACCGACCGCCTAGAGGCCGTCAACGGCGAACTGGACGAACTCAAAGCCATCGCCCTGCGCGTGGACAAGGCCCGTCAGGTACTGCTGGATCAACGCACCCAGGTTCAACGCCATGCAGACAAGCTGCAAGGCGCCCAGCAAGAGCGCCAGACCACGCTGGCATCACTGAACCGCTCACTGGATGACCGGGGCAGCAACCTTAACCAGCTAAAAACCGACCAGCAGCGCCTGCAGAAACTACTGCAAGACATGCAGCGCAGCCTCAATGACATTCCTGCCGACCTGGGTGGCAAGCCCTTCGGCAACCTGGCCGGCAAGCTCCCCTGGCCCGTAGAAGCGCGCATTTCCACCGGCTATAACAGCCGCCGGGAAGGAGCGCTGCGCTGGCAAGGGGTCATTTTCAATGCCGCCCCCGGCACCCCGGTCCGGGCGATCCATTCCGGGCGCGTGGTGTTTGCCGACTGGCTGCGCGGCTACGGCCTACTCACCATCGTCGATCATGGCAGCGGCTACCTGACGCTCTACGGTTACAACCAGAGCCTGCTGCGCGAAGTAGGCGAGTGGGTATCCGCCGGTGACAGCCTGGCGCTGGCCGGCAATTCCGGCGGCAACCGGACCAACGGTCTCTACTTCGAGATACGCCACCGGGGCAAGGCTGTGAACCCCACACGCTGGTGCAATCAGCGTGTTACACTGCCGCCATTGGCGCAAAATTAACGATGAACATTGAAACGCGCACAGCTTTTTTCTGTGCCCGCCGGGGATCCCGAATGCCAACGACCATCCTGCCCACGCTCCGTTCTGTCGTGATCACAGGCCTGCTTGCCCTTAGTCCTTTCACCGCCCTTCACGCCCAGGATCCTGCCCTTGATGAGCAGGCCCGCCAGCAAGGCGTTCCGGTGGATGAGCTGCGCGCCTTTGCCGAAGTCATGGAGCGTATCCGCGCGGCCTACATTGAAGACGTGGATGATAGCGAACTGCTGGACGCGGCCATCCGTGGCATGCTCCACGACCTGGACCCGCACTCCAGCTACCTGACGCCAGACCAATTCGACGACCTGCAGGTCACCACCACCGGCGAATTCGGCGGCCTTGGCATTGAAGTCACCATGGAAGACGGCTTCGTGAAAGTGATCACCCCAGTGGATGACTCCCCGGCCAGCAACGCCGGCATCCTCGCTGGCGACCTGATCCTCAAGATCGACGACACCTTCGTGAAAGGGCTGACCCTGGGCGAAGCCGTAGAGCTAATGCGCGGGGAAATCGGTACTAAAATCGAACTGATGGTGCTGAGCGAAGGCGACGAAAAACCCCGTCAAGTGAGCCTCAAACGCGACCGCATCCAGACTCACAGCGTGAAATCAAAAATGCTGGAGCCCGGCCTCGGCTACCTGCGTATTTCCCAGTTCCAAAACAACACCGGTGACGATGCCCGCAAGGCGCTGGAAAAGCTCAACAAGGACACCGCCCTCAACGGCCTGATTCTCGATCTGCGCAATAATCCCGGCGGCGTACTCAACGGCGCCGTGGAAGTCACCGACCTGTTCCTGGATGACGGCCTGGTGGTATACACCCAGGGCCGCGACAAGGCGAGCCGAAACGATTTTGATGCCAGCGCCGGCGACGCCCTGAACGGCAAACCGCTGGTGGTGCTGGTCAACGGCGGCAGCGCCTCCGCCTCGGAAATCGTGGCCGGCGCCCTGCAAGACCAGGAGCGCGCCATCGTGGTGGGCAACCGCACCTTCGGCAAAGGCTCGGTGCAAACAGTATTGCCGCTGAGCAAGGACCGCGCCCTGAAGCTCACCACCGCCCGCTATTACACCCCCAAGGGACGCTCCATTCAGGCTGAGGGCATTGAACCCGATATCGCCGTGGACGTGGTCACCAAAATTGAAGTGCGCGAAGACATGCACCTGCGCGAAGCAGACCTGCCCCGCCATCTGGATAACGAAAACGGCGACAGTGAGAAAGAGAAGAAACGCAGCTCCTTGGCCGAGGACGATTACCCGCTGGCACAGGCGCTCTCCATCCTCAAAGGCGTGGTCCTCACTCAACGCCCCGCGGCGGCCGCAAAACCCGACGATCAACCTTGATGGTTGGTCGGTTACTGGGCCTGGGGCTGCTGCTCCCGGGGCTGCTGCTAAGTGCGAGCGCCCTGGCGGCGCCCCGCATTGCCATCATCATTGATGACCTGGGATACAGCCGCCAGCGCGGCCAGGCCATTGTGGACCTGCCTGCACCCGTCACCTGTGCCGTCATTCCTTTTTCACCCCATGGCCGTCGATTAGCGGAACAGGCCAGTCTGGCCGGCAAGGAAGTGCTGGTGCACATGCCCATGGCCACACAGAATCATTTGAAACTGGACCGCGGCGGCCTGCAGACCGGAATGAATGAACCCCAACTGTTAGACGCGGTTCGCCAAGCGCTTAGCCAGATCCCCCAGGCTCGCGGCTTGAACAACCACATGGGTAGCGCGCTCACCGAGCAACAACAGCCCATGGGCTGGCTAATGGCAGAATTGAAGGCGCACCAGTTATTCTTTGTGGACAGCCGCACCAGCAGTCACTCCGTGGCGCAGCAGGTGGCCCGGCAGGCAGGACTGTCCAACGCCGGGCGCGATGTCTTTCTGGATAACAAACGGGATCTGGTCAGCATCAACCAGCAATTCAATCAGCTGATCCGACTTGCCCGGCAACGCGGCCAAGCCATCGCCATCGGCCACCCCTATCCGGAAACCGTGCACTACCTGCAACAGGTACTGCCTCTAATGAAAGACGCCGGCATTGATGTCGTGCCGGTGTCCTCCCTGTTAACCACCCCGGCCGTGACCACCGCCACCACCGGGGCCAGCACTCACGCCGGGTCCTGATCCCGGTTTTTACCAATACCCGTGAGCTTGGCGTAACCGATCATCAAGAAACCAAACGCAAACATCAGCACGCCATACACCGCTGATGGCACCGACATGGCCTCGGAATGCAGCAGCGTCAACGTCACCATCAACCCCAACGTGCCGTTCTTGATCCCCAGCTCGATGGCCACAGTGAAAGCCTGATCACGGCTTAAGCCGATCACACGGCCGCCGACCATGCCGAGAATAATACCGGCCACATTGAGAATAATGGCGGATAAGCCGGCTTGCTTGAACAACTCCAGCGCTTCTTCGCCCAGCTCCACCAGCAATAGTGCAATCACCGCCACCATCACCGCCAACCCCAACAGCCCCACAGCTTTCTCGCCTTTCTCGGCCCAGTGTTGACGAAAGTGGCGAATCGCCATGCCAATCGCCACAGGCAACAGGATGATCACAAACAGGGTAATGATGGTGCGCATGACGGGCAGTTCCAGCGCCTGCGAGGTGTCCTGAAAACGCTCCAGCCCCCAACCGGTAAAGGCAGGCAACGTCACGATGGTGATCAGGCTGGCCAGCACGGTAAGCACGATGGACAGGGCCACATCACCGCGGCCCAGATAGACAAACAAATTGGAGGTTGTACCACCCGGGCAGGCAGCAATCACGATCAGCCCCACCGCCAGCGCCGGCGAAAGATCCAACGCCAGCGCCACACCCAGGGCAATCAACGGCAACAGAAGAATCTGGCAAACCAGACCATAGAAGGTGCCACGCGGGGCGATAACAACTTCGCGGAAATCTTTGGGGGCCAGGGTCATGCCCATTCCCACCATGATCAGAAACAACGATAACGGCAGCCCGATATCAATCAACGCACCTGAACCCATTACAACTCTCCCGTGATTTTTTATGGTCTTGCAACGGGGGCAGCGCCCCCAAAACCTCGAGAGTAAAACAGGGTTCCATTTATAGCCAGTACGTAACGGCTAAAGTTGTGACAGGAGGTTAACCCAACCGAAAGAAGGCCGGGAGATGATCAGCCCAAACGCATTTCCACGCCGGCTGACTGCATGAATTCCTTGGCTTGCTGCACCGAGTATTCACCGAAGTGGAAGATCGACGCCGCCAGCACCGCATCGGCGCCGCCCTGCTGCACACCGTCCACCAGATGTTGCAGATTGCCGACCCCGCCAGAAGCGATCACCGGCACCGGTACCGCATCGGAGATGGCACGGGTCAGCGCGATGTCAAAACCGTTCTTGGTGCCATCACGATCCATACTGGTCAGCAGGATTTCACCGGCACCGTAGTCGGTCATTTTGCGCGCCCACTCCACCGCATCCAGGCCCGTGGGTTTGCGGCCACCGTGGGTGAAGATTTCCCAGCGATTGGGAGCGCTTTCCGCGCTGACTTTTTTCGCGTCGATGGCCACCACAATACACTGAGAACCAAACCGGTCCGCCGCTTCACGGACAAACTCCGGGTTATGTACCGCCGCCGAGTTGATCGCCACTTTGTCCGCGCCGGCATTCAGCAGGTTACGGATATCTTCCAGCGCACGTACCCCACCGCCCACGGTAAGCGGAATAAACACCTGGCTGGCGATCTGCTCCACCGTGTGCAGCGTGGTATCGCGCTCCTGATGGCTGGCAGTGATATCCAGAAAGGTAATTTCATCTGCACCTGCATCGTTATAGCGCTTGGCAATTTCCACCGGGTCACCGGCATCGCGGATATCCACGAACTGCACGCCTTTGACCACGCGGCCGGCGTCCACATCCAGACACGGAATAATGCGTTTGGCTAAACCCATAATACGTCCCCGGCGCTCAGGCGCCGCTCAACTCATCGGAAAGCGCCTGGCCTTCGGCAAAGTCCAGGGTGTTTTCGTAGATAGCTCGACCGGTGATAGCGCCATTGATGCCCTGGTCGGCCACTGCGCACAAGTTACGCACGTCGTCCAGATTGGTAATGCCGCCGGAGGCGATCACCGGGATCGACATGGACTGGGCCAGCCTCACGGTGGCGTCCACATTCACGCCCTGCAGCATGCCGTCGCGACTGATGTCGGTGTAAACGATGGCAGACACGCCATCGTTCTCAAACTGTTTCGCCAGCTCGATCACATCCACATCGGTGACATTCGCCCAGCCATCGGTGGCCACCTTGCCATCTTTGGCATCCAGGCCAACGATGATGTGGCCGGGGAACTGCTCGCACATGGCTTTGACAAATTCCGGCTCATTCACCGCCTTGGTGCCAATGATGACCCACTGCACGCCCGCATCCAGATAGGCCTGAATAATTTCCGGGCTACGGATACCGCCACCAATCTGAATCGGCAGGTTAGGGTGGGCCTTGGCAATCGCCTTGACGATCTCGCCATTGACCGGCTCACCGGCAAAAGCGCCGTTCAGATCAACCAGATGCAGCCGGCGGGCGCCACGCTCCACCCAATGGCTAGCAACGGCAACCGGATCATCAGAAAACACCGTGTCGTCTTCCATACGACCCTGCTTAAGGCGTACACATTTACCGTCTTTCAGGTCGATGGCGGGAATCAGTAACATCAGAATCTCTTCGTTTGAATGCATTAAAGACACGCAATTGGCAACACGCGCGCAAGCTTGTTGCCTGTTGCCTGTTGCGTGCAACGCTGCTCTATGGCTTCCAGCGCAGAAAATTTTCCAGCAGGGTCAGCCCCGCGTCCGCGCTTTTTTCCGGGTGGAACTGCACGGCAAACACATTGCCCTGGACCGCGGCAGCGGCAAAGCTCAGGCCGTAATCGCAACGCCCGGCCACGGCCTCATCGGGCAGCCCGGTGACGCAATAACTGTGTACAAAGTAAAAGCGGGCATGGTTATCGATCCCCGCCCACATGGGGTGCGCCATGCCCTGCTGCACCTGGTTCCAACCCATGTGCGGCACTTTCAGCCGAGCACCGGTATCGCTGAACTGCTCACCGAAAAACGTGACCTGCCCATCGAAAATTCCCAGGCAATCCACGCCGTTATTTTCTTCACTGCGGGCCATCATTGCCTGCATGCCCACACAGATCCCCAGCAACGGCTTGCCGGCCGCCGCCACGTCACGGATGGCCTGATCCAGGCCGGTGTCTTTCAGAACCGCAATGCAGTCACGAATGGCGCCCACACCGGGAAACACCACCCGGTCCGCCGCCCGAACCTGATCCGGGTCGCCGGTGATGATGATGGTCTGGCCATTGGCGACCTTTTCCAGCGCCTTGCCTGCGGAGTGCAGGTTACCCATGCCGTAATCAATAACGGCAACGACTTCACTCATATTCGGGAGCCTGTGCTGTACGGTTACTCGCTTTCGCTGAGGGTACCTTTGGTGGACGGGGTAATGCCGTCCATGCGCGGGTCCGGCTCCACCGCCATACGCAGTGCGCGGCCAAAGGCCTTGAACACGGTCTCAGCCTGATGGTGGGCGTTCTTGCCGCGCAGGTTATCGATATGCAGAGTAATCATGGCGTGGTTCACGAAGCCCTGGAAAAATTCGTAGAACAGGTCCACGTCGAAGCCACCGATGCTGCCCCGGGTGAAATCCACAAACATTTCCAGACCCGGACGGCCGGACAGGTCCAGCACTACCCGTGACAGGGCTTCGTCCAGAGGCACATAGGCGTGGCCGTAACGGCGCACCCCTTTCTTGTCACCGATGGCTTTGGCAAAGGCCTGCCCCAGCGTGATACCGATATCTTCCACCGTGTGGTGGGCATCGATGTGCAGGTCACCCTTGGCCTTGATATCCAGATCGACCAAACCATGACGTGCCACCTGATCCAGCATGTGCTCAAGGAACGGCAACCCGGTCTCCAGTTTGCACTGACCGGTGCCATCCAGACTGATGGTGGCTTGAATCTGGGTTTCCAGGGTGTTGCGCTCTACGGTAGCGCTTCGCTTGCTCATCTATACCTCCCAGGCATTGGACCGGCTATTATACGCACCCCAACAGAAGCTAACCAGCGGAGAGCGTCGATGCCCATCAGCGTAGAAGCCCATGCCCTTACGGAAACCCAGTGCGAAGCCTTTGCCAAGGTACTGCGTGATGCCCCGCAATACCGCCAGAAGCTGGCCGATGCGGTGGCTGGCGGGCAAGGGCGGCTGTTCGCTGCCCACTTCAATGGGCAGCGCGTGGCTATCGCCCTGATAGAAGAAAACCAGCCGCAGCTGGCCTGGATGGTCGTGCATCCCGCCACTCAGGGGCGCGGGGTGGGCAAGGATTTCCTGCGTCTGATCGGCCAGCAGCTAGGAGAAACGCTCACCCTGCCAGACCACTGCCGGCAGCAGCGCGGCCTATAACTGAGCCAGTGGCAGCCGGATATGCAGCGCAAAGCCCCGCCCGGGGCCAGCGCTTTCCGCCCACAGAGAACCGCCCACCTGCTCAACCATCACCCGCGCCATGGCCAGGGACAGGCCAAAACCTTCTTCATGGTGACGTGATCCCATCACGAAGAATGGTTCGAGGATATGCTCCAGCTGCTCCGCGGTAGCCCCCCTGCCTTCATCACGAATACAGAGTTCGGCATGGCCCGCCGGCACATCCACGGTGCTGCTGACTTCCACGCTATCGCCTTCGGCACTGAAGCGCAGCGCATTATCCAGCGCCATGGTCAGCACTTCACGCAACTCCCCTTCACAGGCTCGCACCTGCAAATTCGGTGAAATCCGGTTACGCACCGCCACACCGCAAGTCTCTATCCGCGCCGCCTGGTCACGCAAAATGGCGTCGAACATCCACATGGGCTGACAGCTGGCCTGCAACGGCGGCTGGTGGCGGTCGGAGAGATCAAAATACCGCAGTGAGGTGCTGACGATCCCCGTGAGGCGCCGCTGCCCCTTGCGCACCATGGCCCACACATCCACCTCTTTCTCACCCGGCCCCTGCCCGGATTGCCCCAGTGAGTCGGCCGCACCAATCCAGTTGATCGGGGTATTCAGCTCATGGCTGATGTACTGCAGGAACATGGATTTGTCCTGGTTCATCTGTTCGATATCCGCCAGGTGACGCTCCAGATTCTGCTGCGCCTCCACCGACAACTGCTTGCGCTCGCTTTCCAGAAACCGGATCCGGTCGCCCAGCGCCAGTGACAACATCACCACCACCCACAGCGCGCCAAAATGCAGCAGGTAAGGAATAACCACGCTATAGGGAATCAAGCCCAGATTGCCGATGGCATACAGGAACACTGTCAGCAGAAATACGGACCAGGCCAATACATACAACCGCGCCACCCGGAAGCCCTGGCGCCACACCACCCAACCCAGCCAGCTGAACAGCACCACCGTCATCATCACCACCACCGTGGACAGGTGATAGGAATACGGCGGCGGGATCACCCACTGCAGCAGGAACGCCACCCCGATCAGGATCAGGTAATGCTTCAGCAATCGGTCATAGCGCGGAAACCGCTGGGCCAACTGCAGAAACTGCCGTGAGTACAGCGCCAGCGAGAGCCCGCAGGTATAGGTGGTCAGCCAGAAATATTCATTGATCTTGGGGGTCTCCGGCCACAGATACTGCAATCCAAAGCCGCTGACGCAGATATTGAAAAACAGCACCCCGGTCAGAAACACCACAAAATGCAGGTGCACATTGTCACGCAGGGACAGAAACAGCAGCAGGTTGTAAATCAACATAATGGTCAACGAACCGTAGAACAGCCCCTGCAGCAACTGCTCCAGATAGGTGTACTCCACCAGCCCCTTGGCACTGTAGAGCATGGGCATCATGTTCAATGCGCCCTTGCCGCGCACCTTGAGATAGTACTCACTCACCCCGTCTGGCAGCGATTCCAGATTGAACACAAAAGAGCGGTGGTCCATGGGCCGCCGCCCAAAGGGGCGTGTATCCCCCACCGCGTATTCCTGGAACTCGCCACCCGGCTGCGGCACGAACAGGGTCAGCTCATCGAGAATCGGATAGCGCTCCACCAGGAACCAGCTACGCCCATCCATCTGGCTGGCATCCAGCTGAAAACGCAGCCAGATCGTGCTTTTGGTAAAACCGAAATTCAGGGTGTTGCTGTCACTTTGGCGAAAACGACTGGCAAACTGGTCGCGAATCTGGCTCAAGGTCCAGTTGCCTTCCGGGTCCTCCAGCACATCCACCCGGGCCCCCAACTGAACGCTATCTCCCGCCGAAACCAGTGCAATGGGCTCGGCACGCACCATGCCCCCCACCAACAGCAGCGCCATCAAGACAACAACATGGAACTTTCGCAAAACGCTCTTCCCCTAACGTCACAATAACAATCACGAATAATGCTACGGTATGGTCAGTGAATCCCCACTGCTATAATCACGGTCCAACGACCAACGCGCAAGGAGTGCTACATGGGACGCCTGTTAAAAATTTTGCTGATCACTTTGTTTGCCATCATTGTGCTATTAGCCATTGCCGTTTTTGTGATCACGCAGGTGATTGATCCCAACGAGTTCAAGCCGGAAATCGAGAAACAGGCACAGGAACAGGCGAACCTGACACTGGACATTCAGGGTGACCTGGCCTGGCAATTCTGGCCCTCGCTGGGCGTGAGTCTTGGCCGCACCGAAGCCCGCATTGCCGATGACGAAGAGCTGTTCGCCGCCCTCGACGAAGCCAGCGTCAGCGTTGCCGTATTACCGTTGCTGTACGGCCAGGTGGAAATGGACGGCATCACCCTGGCCGGCCTGAATGTAAACCTGGTGGACGGCCCGGACGGCGCCAACTGGGAGCAGATCGGCCCGCAGACGCCGGCAGAAGACACCGCCACTGAAGAAGAACCGGCGGCCGAAGACGAGGGCAGCAGCAGCCTGGACATTCCGCTGACCATTCCCAAAGTCGTGGTCAGCGACGGCAAGGTTCGCTACCGCAGCACCGCCGATGGCACCGACATCGTCGTCGAGCACTTTAATCTGAATGCCCAGGACGTGAACCTGGATGAACCCTTCCCGCTGCAGATGTCCCTGCGCTATCAGGACCAGAGCGATATGCGCGTGGACATGAATCTGGACACGGTACTGGCCGCCGATATCGACAATAACCATTTTGTCCTCAACCCGATGACACTGGATGCCAATATCGCCGGCGCCACCACCATGCCGGTGGATGTGCATCTGGAACAGAATCTGGATGTAAACCTGAACGAGGACACCGTCTCCATCAAGGACCTGCTGCTGCAAGCTGCCGGCACCGAGACCAAAGGCAACGTGGACATTAGCGCCCTCACCGGCGACATGCAGCTCAGCGGCAAGCTGGCCACCGCGCCCTTCGATGCCAACAAGGTGCTGGAAGCGATTGGCGAAGCGCCCATCGAAACCACCGACAGCCAGGCACTGAGCAAGATTGCCCTGGACGCCACCCTGGGCGGCGAGCCCGGCAGCGTCATGGCCAGCCCGCTGACCCTGACCCTGGATGACAGCACCCTCAGCGGCAGCGCCGGCCTGGCCAGCCTGGAAAGTGGCAAGATCATCTTTGACCTGGTGCTCGACAAGATCACCCTGGACGGCTACATGCCGCCTGCCAGTGGCGATAGCGAAACCGCCGCAGCCGGCGGTGGCAAAACCGGCGGAACCGCCAGCCTGTCCAGTGACGAGCTGATCCCGGTGGACACCCTGCGCCCACTGCTGGTGGACGGCGAACTGGCCATTGGCACCGTGAAATACGACAGCATTACCGCCAGCGACATGAAATTTGCCGTCAGCGCCAAAAACGGTGTCTTGCAGCTGACCCGCGCCAGCGGCAGCACCCTGGGCGGCAGCTTCAGCGCCAAAGCCAAACTGGATGCCTCCGGCAGCACCCCGAAAATCAGCGCCAGCAACACCGTCTCCAGCGTCCAGATCCAACCGCTGGTACAAATGGCGCTGGAGGATGATCTGGCCAAAGGGGTGTTCGACATGAACGGCAGCTACAGTGCCAGCGGCAACAGCGAAAAAGCGCTGATGAACTCCGCCAAAGGCAATATCGACCTGTCCCTGGCTGACACCACCGTGCGCGGCCTGAATCTGTACAGCACCCTGGTTGGCGGCGTGAATGACATGCTCGGCCAGTTCCAGGGCCTGGCCACCGCCCTGATTCCCAGCCAGGAATCCGGCAAACTGCCCAGCGCCCTGTCCGAGGACACCAAGATCCTCGACCTGAAATCCAAGGCGCGGCTGGACAAGAACGTGGCGTATCTGGACAGCCTCTCTGCGGTCCTGCAAAAAGGGGAAATCACCGGTAATGGCTGGATGAACATCCTCAACCAGGACTTCGACCTGAAGATCGGCATGCAATCGCCGGAACTGGGCACCTCCAAGTACCTGACCGGCACCACCTGGCCGCTGCGCTGCGAAGGCAACCTGGGTGGCAGCCCCGCCAAATGGTGTGGCCCGGACAAGGACGGCTTCAAGGACATCGGCAAGCAGGTCGCCGCCAACGCCACCAAAGACAAGCTGAAAGAAAAATTCGGCATTGAAGGCGAAGGCGACACTACCGAAGAAGTACTCAAGGATGCCGCCCAGAAGAAAGCCAAGGAAGAAGTGAACAAGCAGATCCAGGACGGTCTCAAGAAGCTGTTTAATTAAGAGACGCTGCACGCAACACGCAGCAGGCAACACGCCAAAACCTAAAACCACGGGTAGGGCGGATATGGGCAAGAGCCCACCTCCGCCATTCTCGTTCGGAGAACCATGTCCAGATCCCCCCTGACCCCTTCTCAGTTCAGCCAGGCTCTGCTTGAGTGGTACGATCAGCATGGCCGCCAGGATCTACCCTGGCAGCATCCGCGCACGCCTTACCAGGTGTGGATCTCGGAGATCATGCTGCAGCAGACCCAGGTCAGCACCGTGATCCCCTACTTCCAGCGCTTCATGGAACGCTTCCCGGACGTGAAGACTCTGGCCCTGGCCGAGCAGGACGAAGTGCTCCACCTGTGGACCGGCCTGGGTTACTACGCTCGCGCCCGCAACCTGCACAAATGCGCAAAACAATTACTGGAAAATTACCGCGGTGAATTCCCGCAGACCGTGGAAGAAGTGACCACCCTGCCCGGCATCGGCCGCTCTACCGCCGGCGCCATCCTGGCCCAGAGCCGTGGCGTTCGCGCCGCGATTCTCGATGGCAATGTAAAGCGGGTGCTGTCCCGCCTGCATTCGGTAGAGGGCTGGCCCGGCAAAAAGCCGGTGGAGAACCGTCTCTGGGAACTGGCCGAACACTACACCCCGAATGACAGGCTGGCGGATTACACCCAGGCCATCATGGATCTGGGCGCCAGCCTGTGCAGCCGCGGCAAACCCGATTGCAGCGCCTGCCCGCTCAATCAGGGCTGCAGCGCCTATGCCAACGGCAATCCGCAGGACTTTCCCGGCAAGAAACCGAAGAAGGTCCTGCCGGTGCGTACCACCACCATGCTGATCCTGCGCGACGAACAGGGCCGGGTCTGGCTGGAACAACGCCCCGCCCAGGGCATCTGGGGCGGACTGTGGTGCTTCCCGCAAACCGAGACCACCGCTGAGGCCAGCGAGGCACTGGAAGCCCGCGCCCTGCGCGCGCGAGCGGATGCCCAGCCTCTGGACGGCTTTCGCCACACCTTTAGCCACTTCCATCTGGACATCACCCCGCTGGAAATTGCGGTGCAGGTGCAGGGCACTCGGGATAACGACGGCCAATGGGTCGATCCGGCTGCGCCAGGCAAGCTCGGCCTCGCTGCACCGGTAAAAAAACTGCTGACGGGACTGGCCTCACCTCGCCAGACCCGCATGTTATAGTCCACCCCACACGTATTAGCCCACGGAGTTGCCATGAGCCGCACGGTAATGTGCCGCAAATACCAGACCGAATTGGAAGGCCTGGACCGCCCGCCCTTTCCCGGCCCCAAGGGTCAGGACCTTTTCGACACGGTATCGAAGAAGGCCTGGCAGGAATGGCTGCACGAACAGACCATGCTGATCAACGAGAAGCACCTGAACGTGATGGATCCACAAGCCAAGGCCTTTCTGGACGAGCAGCGTGATCGTTTTCTGAACAACGAGAACTATGAAAAAGCCGAGGGGTACACCCCGGTTGCTCACGATGCGAACAAATGAACACCTGATGGCTTGACGCATCCCGTTCCAGACGCTTTAATACGCGCCCTGATTGCCCGGATAGCTCAGTCGGTAGAGCAGGGGATTGAAAATCCCCGTGTCGGTGGTTCGATTCCGCCTCCGGGCACCATCTTTAAAAGGCCTCGCATTGCGAGGCCTTTTTCGTTTCTGATCCCGCTACACAACGCCCTTCACCTGCGCTACCGTGAGCAAAAACCTTCACGGCAACCGGGCTCTCATCGTGCATCGTTCGCTCTTGATCATTATTCCCCTGCTACTTTACGGCTGCGACCAGACACCCACCGGCCGTGAGCAGCTGGCACTGGTTCCCGAATCGATGATGGCTGACTTCGGCCGGCAGACGTTTGTGCAGATGCAGCAGCAGTTACCGATAAGTGCCGACGAGAGCGCCAACCGGGAAGCACAATGTGTGGCGAAACAGCTCATCCACCGCATCCCCGCCCGTTTTCCCGGAGTGACTCTGCCGGACACCTGGGAAGTGGTGGTGTTCGCCGATGCCAACCCCAACGCCTTCGCCCTCCCCGGCGGCAAGATTGGTGTCAACGAAGGACTGCTGGAGATAGCACAAAGCGATGATCAGCTGGCCGCCGTCATCGGCCACGAAATCGCCCACGTACTGGCCAGGCATGGCAACGAAAGGCTCACCCAGGAACTGGGCATCAAGGCGGTGCTGTTTGTGATCGGACTGTTCAGCGAAGGGGATGCGGATACCCAGAATATTCTGCAAGCTCTCGGCGTAGGCGCCTACCTGGGTATCGCCCTGCCGTTCAGTCGCAGCCATGAGGAAGAGGCCGACCTGATGGGACTGGAGCTGATGGCCAGCGCGGGCTTCGACCCACGGCAGAGTACCGAACTATGGAGAAACATGGCCGCCGCAGGCAGCGGCCAGCCACTGGAGTTTCTCTCCACCCATCCCAACCATGAAAGCCGGATCGAGGCGTTAAGCGCAGGCATGGACAAGGCCATGCCGCTCTATCAGCAGGCAACGCCAGCGGATTGCAGCACCACACAAAACGAGTAACGAGTTTCGAGAAGCGAAAAGCAGACCTTCAAGCTTCACCGCTTTTGACTTTCGAAACTCGCAACTCGTCACTCGTCATACCTGGGCCCGGAAAGACGGAGGGATCAGCTAGCCACAGCAACCTTCGCCTTATCCTTCTCCACCGCCGGCTGCCAGTGGTAATCCTTCATGTTCACGGTCCAGGTGCGGGCCATGAACTGGAAAGTGGCGTGGGGCCACAGGGCGGTGTTGCGACCATCCGCCTGCTGATACCAGCTCATGCAACCGCCGTTCTGCCACACCGTGCCTTTCAGCTCATCCTGCAGCTTGTCGTTGAAGCTATCCTGAACATCCTGCTTCACATCCAGCCAGGCATCACCGCGCTTATCCAGCTTGGCAATGGCATCCATGATGTAGCGCACCTGGCTTTCGATCATGAAAATAATGGAATTGTGGCCCAGGCCGGTATTCGGGCCTACCAGCTGGAACATGTTCGGATAACCGCTCACGGTGGTGCCCAGGTAAGCTTCCGCGGCATCTTTCCAGTCATCTTGCAGGCGACGCCCCGGCAAACCGGTGATTTCAAAATCCTTCATGTAGATACGCGGATCCACGATGAAGCCGGTGCCCAGCACCAGACAATCCGCCTGCTGCTCGCTGCCATCGCTGAACACGATGCTGTTCTCACGGATTTCTTTCACCCCTTCAGTCACCAGCGCCACGTTATCGCGGTTGAAGGTGGGGTAGTAATTGTTGGAAATCAGGATGCGCTTGCAGCCCAGGGTGTAGTTCGGGACCAGCTTGCGGGCGGTTTCCTTGTCCTTCACCTGGTAGTTGATAAAGGCCTTCAGCGCCGGCTCGGCCAGCTTGGCCAGGCGCGGATTGAAGATCGGTACCACCCGCGCTTCATTGCTCAGATACAGACGCAGACGGTGCAGCTTGCGCAGGGCCGGGAAGCGACGGAACACCCACTTGCTCAGGCCGGAATAGGCGCGTTCATCACGGGGAATAATCCACGGCGGCGTCCGTTGTACCACTGTCAGGTGTCCCGCCGCTTTAGCCACGTGGGGCACGTACTGAATGGCGCTGGCACCGGTACCAATAGACACCACCTTCTTGCCGGCCATGTCATAGTCGTGATCCCACTGGGCGGAGTGGATGATCTTGCCTTTGAACTTTTCCATCCCCTTGAAGTTAGGGAAAGAAGGCACATGCAAGGGGCCACTGGCCAGCACCCAGTGCTGACAGATCACCTGGGAGCCATCGGCCAATTCCAGCGTCCACAGGGCCGCCTTGTCGTCAAAATGAGCACCGGTCACTTCGGCATTGAAACGGGTGAGCTGACGCAGACCGTGCTTGTCACTCACACCCTGGATGTAATTGTGAATCTCCTGCTGGCCGCTGTAGCGATGGCTCCAGTCCGGGTTGCCTTCAAACGAGAAGGAATACATGTGCGACTGCACATCACAGGCGGCACCGGGGTAGCTGTTGTGGTACCAGGTACCGCCCATGCCATTGCCTTTCTCCAGCAGCACGAAGTCGTCGATACCGGCCTCACGCAGCTTGATGGCCATACACATACCGCCAAAACCGCCGCCGACGATGGCGACTTTGACGCGACGGGTTTTTACATTGATTTGGGCCTGACTTGTCATTGGTATTCTCCTGGGATGCTCACGGGCTCCTCGATGACAACACTCTAGCCTTGCCAAGCCTGAGTGAATACGTGTTAACCTGACTAAAAATTGATAATTCCGGCCATGTCTGAACGTTCGATCCTAGCCCTGATCTACACCATCGACCTGCTCGAGAACGAGAAGGGCATCGACTGTGCGTCAGTGCTGGCGCGGCATGGGCTGGATCGGGACAAGCTGGACCCGAACAGTGAAATCGGCCGGGACCGGGAATTGCTGATCTTCACCGAACTGCTACCCCAAGTGGACGACCCGTTGCTGGGCTTCGAGATGGGCAGCCGTTTCGGCTTCGCCGGCTATGGCCAGCTGGCCATGCTGCTGATGACCAGCGAAACCGCCTTTCAGGGCTTCCAGTTTGGTGTGAAATACCAGGCCCTGACCTACCTGTATGGGGAAATCGCCCTGGTCCCCGGCGAAACCACCACCGCCCTGGAGCTGTATCCGATTCCCCTGCCGCCGGAAGTGAACCAGACCCTGATCGACCGGGATATGGTCGGGACCTTCAAGCTGGTCAACGATATCCAGACCCAGCTCAATCTGGATCTGCGGCCAGTGGAGGTGTGGATGCCCTATCCCCGCCCCGAGCACACCCATGTCTTCGAAGAATATTTCGGCTGCCCGATTCGCTATGACCAGCCCTATTGCAAGGCGGTGATCAGCAATGAAGACATGGCGGTACGGATGCCGGGCTATAACAAGATGGCGCAAGACATGTACCGGGAACAGTGCGAGGCCATGCTGGCCCACCGCGAGGCTCCCACCGAGCATCTCGCCAATCGGGTTAGCGCCTACCTGAGTCTGTTCGTGCGCACCTTCCCCACAGCAGAACAGGTGGCCCAGGCCTTCAGCATTCCCGAGCGCACCTTCCGCCGCCAGCTCAGCAAGGAGAATCGCCCCTTTCAGGGCCTGATGGATCAGGTCAGGGAAGAAAAAGCCAAACGCTACCTGGCCGACTCCAGCCGCAGCGTAGCGGAAATCGCCGAACTGCTGGGCTACAGTGAATCAGCGGCCTTTGTCCGGGCCTTTGAACGGTGGACGGGAAAGACACCGGCCCGTCATCGCAGAGACGGGAACGGAATTAATAGTTAATAATGAATAATTAATAGCTGCGCGAGCAGCTTTTATCCCTCTCTCAAACGTATGAGGCCGCGCCCAGACCATGGGCGCGGCCTCAATATGTTTTCACTGCGGTACAGCACTGATTTCGCGACGTTATTAACTATTCATTGTCCTTTCGGATTCTTTCAACGATTTTGGTCGTCGAAATATCGTCGATAAAATCGAGCACCTTCACCTCACCACCGTAGCGCTTCACAAACTCGTGGCCCACCACCTGATCCACGCTGTAGTCACCGCCTTTCACCAGCACATCCGGCTTGATGGATGCCAGCAGCGGCTCCGGTGTATCCGTATCGAACGCTACCACCCAGTCCACCGCTTCCAGCGCGGCCAACACCGCCATGCGACGCTCAAGCGGATTAATCGGTCGGCCCGGCCCTTTCAAGCGGCGAATCGATTCATCACCGTTGACCGCCAGCACCAGGCGATCCCCTTGCCGACGAGCCGTATCCAGATAGCCCACGTGGCCGGCATGAATGATGTCGAAGCAGCCATTGGTGAAGACAATTTTCTCACCCTGGGCACGGGCATCCTCGATGGCGATCAACAGCTGTGCTTCGGTCATCACACCACGGCCCAAGCCCCCTTCCTGGTGCACCGCACGGCGCAGTTCCGGCGCAGACACCACAGCGGTGCCCAGTTTGCCGACCACGATACCGGCGGCAATATTGGCCAGCGCCACCGCATCTTCCATGGCAGCACCGGCCGCCAACGACACCGCCAGCACGGAAATCACCGTATCGCCGGCGCCGGTCACATCAAATACTTCCCGGGCCCGGGCCGGCAGGTGCAGCTCCGGCATCCCGTCGCGGAGCAGGGTCATGCCCTTCTCGCTGCGCGTGACCAGCATGGCTTGCAGATCCAGATCACGGATCAGCTGCTGCCCCTTTTCAATCAGGTCCTGCTCATCCTTTACTGCCCCTACCACCGCTTCAAACTCACTCAGGTTCGGTGTCAGCAGGGTCGCCCCGCGATAGGGCTCAAAGTCGGTACCCTTGGGATCCACCAACACCGGCACACCCGCTTCGCGGGCCAGCGCAATCAGACCGGGACAGTCACGCAGGGCGCCTTTGGCATAATCCGACAACACCAGCGCACCACAGTGAGATAGCTGCTGCTTTACCTGCTCGGCAAACGGCGCCGGGTCCTGGTTGTGGAACGCTTCTTCAAAATCCAGCCGCAACAGTTGTTGCTGACGGCTAATCACCCGCAATTTGGTAATCGTGGGCAACCCGTCCACTTTCTGGAAATGGCAGCCCACTTCCGCCGCCGCCAGCCGCTCTTCCAGAATCGAGGCAGCTTCATCCCGGCCCGTCACCCCAACCAGCTCTGCACGGGCGCCCAAGGCGGCCATGTTCAATGCCACGTTGGCGGCACCACCGGGGCGATCTTCCAGTTCGGTAACGCGCACCACCGGCACCGGCGCTTCCGGCGAAATACGGCCGGTTGGGCCGTGCCAGTAACGATCAAGCATGACATCGCCAGCCACCAGAACGCGGGCCTGGGCAAAAGAGGGAATTTGCGGGTTTTGCATCAATGTCTCCAAAAGACAACAGAGCCGAATTGCCCGCAATTGTAGCATAGCGGTGGAGGCAAACAGGTTCTGTCAGTACACTTCCCGGCACGTAGCTGCCTGCCGACCGGGCACAACAATTACGCATCGCCACGCTGTCAGGGTATCATTCAGCAACTCTTGGCCAATTTAGGAGCAACAGGACACGCTATGCCGCCACTGCCCCCCAACATCATGCAAGGTCGCTGGTTACGCTGGTGGCTGACATTGTCATTTGCGGTGATGTTCAGCGGTGTCTTTCTGTTCAACTCCCGCATCGGCCTGCTCAACGTACTCGATGTACTGTTCTTTCTGCCCGGCCTGACCCTGCTTACCCGCGCGGTGGTCAGTGGTGACCACCGGCTAATGACCTCGCCCTTTCTGGTTCCGCTCTATCTATTACTCGCCTGGGCCCTGCTCAGCCTGGCCTGGGCGGAGGAACCCAACTCCTCGCGTACCGTGCGAGGCGTGGTACAGATCGTGGTCATGGTGGGCCTGTTCCGCTGGCTGCACCTCTATTTCCGTAACACCTTCAAGCAAGCCATGGCCAACGGTGCGCTATGCGCCATGGTGGTCGCCACGGTGGCGATGGTCAGCTATTACACCACCCAGCCGTTCAGCAGCCCTCTCTTCAGTGAACCTGCCAACCTGATTTTCCGCATGCCATCCCTTGATCCCTCCCTGGCGCTGATGGCCATGGTGGCACCGACCTTCATCCTGCTGGCACAGGGCATGGAAGAAGGCGCATCCGGCAAAGGCGGTCGCCGCCTGGTTGGCGCGGGGGTCGGGTTCGGCTTTTTATGCCTGACATCTTTGCCTCTGGGATTGATGAGCATCCTGTTTGCTATCGCTTGGCTGACCAGCCGGGGCCCTCGCCGTTGGCTCAGCCTGATCCCGCTGGCCGCCGCCTTCTACCTGATGCTACAGGGCAGCCATAGCGTGACGGTGAGTAATTATTTTGCCCACCCACTGATCGGTAACGGACTGAACCACGAAACGCTGAATGGCGTGCTGGGGCGCAACGACAGCCATTTACTGACGCTTGCCCATCCGCGCAATATCTTTCTGCTGCTGATCCACGGTCTGGGGCTGATCGGCCTGGTGCTGTTTGTCGCCAGCTGGGTGAGCCCGTTTACCGGACTCCTGCAACGCCAGATCAACTGGCATGAGAATGCGGCCTACACCATTGCCGTGGTGCCCGGCCTGTGCATGACTTACGCGGCCGGTGCTTATTTGCTGGTGCCGTTCCAGGCCAGCTGGCTGAGCCTGTGGCTACCCCTGGCGCTCTTGCTGGCCCGCCTTAGCGAGCGCCCCGCCATCCGCCCAAACAGCCGCTGAGAGCCTCATGGGAAAACGCACCAATCGGCCCTCACGGCTCTCAGACCCTCGCCTGTACCCAAGCTGGCTGGGCGCAGGCCTGTTCTGGCTGATCGGGCAACTACCCTGGAATCTGCTGCTCGCAATAGGGCGTGGCCTTGGCCGTCTTGCCTGGCACCTAGCCAAAAAACGCCGACATGTTGTGCAAACCAACATCCGGCTCTGTTTCCCTGAATTGGACCCGGCGGAGCAAGAAACATTGGCCCGCCGTTGCATGACCAGCACCGGTGAAGCCATTCTGGAAATGGCAGGCAGCTTCAGCAACCACCGTATCAACCTGGACAAACGGCTGACCATTAAAGGCATGGAGCATATCGAGCGGGCTCACGCCGATGGCAAGGGAGTCCTGCTGCTCGGCATGCATTTTAATTCCATTGATGTAGGGTCTCGCCTGCTTGGCTATGTGTTGGACTTCCACGCCGTCTATCGCCCCAACGACAACCCGGTCATAGATCGTCTGATCGATAAAGGTCGCTGTAATTACGTGAAAAGCACCGTAGACAGGCAAGAGATTCGCCAGATGATAAAACTGCTGCGCCACGGCGACATTCTCTGGTACGCCCCCGACCAGGACTACGGCACCGCCCACGCAGTCTATGTGCCATTCTTCGGCATCCCCGCCGCCACCATTACCGCCACCAGCCGCATCGCCCGCATGGGCAAGGCCGCAGTCATCCCTTGCGCGCACTATCGCTTACCCGGCGGTCGCTACGAGATCGAATTCGGCCCGGCGCTGGAAGACTTTCCTTGCGGTGACGATGAACAGGACACCGCTCGCATCAATAGCACCATTGAAGGCTATGTACGCAAGTGCCCGGAGCAGTATCTATGGGTGCACAAGCGGTTTAAGCATCAGCCTGATGGTTGCCCCAAACGCTATTGACCTTCACTGTATCGAGTTAAAGAACAAATCGGCATTATTGCTTCCTGAATAAGAATCTTTAGATGGAACCAGAATTTCCACGGGCACCAATAACTGCCTGACTCTCTTTACTTTTCATACCTGCGACCAGCAGATACCCTGCAGGCAACCAAAGGAAAAGCCAGTTGGAGTTTGGGTCCGACACAGGGTAGTAATATGCATCAACCAACGCGTAAACTAGCCCGAAGAACAGAATATTTCTCCACAGCGTTGACGCTTTGGAAACATCAATATTTCTCAGGATGAGTAACACAAGGGCGACCAGCGCCGACAACGCAAAAAAACCACCATTTCTGAATGCTTGGAAATAGATATTATGTGCCGTCATGTATGGACGACTGAGTCCCGGCGTATAAAATTCAAGATCACGCTGCAGCCCCAGTCCGAACCACCAGTGCCCAGACACATCGCTTAGCAGCTGACTCCAGATCGACACCCTCCCGGTAAGCAACGTATCTGCATGACGTAACGCAACCTCCTGACCAACTGCAACCCAGAACATCACCGCCAAAAACACAGCGCCCACGGAAGCCAGAAGGTAATACAGCCAAAACGCCCTTAGAGGGAATTTACCAAGCACCAACACGGCCACAACAGCAACAAAAGCAGTGCGCGCAAGCGCCAAGCCCATAGACGACAAAAACAACAAACAAGCACAAAGCAGGAGCGCACGACACCATCCATTCTTCATCGTTGAAGAAACAGAGAGAGCAGCCAAAAATGCAACCCCCATTGCAGCCCCCGTCACATTGGGGTTAACCCCAATCCCACCCACACCACCAACACCATGGGAGGTAAGTCGAAAATCTAGCACAAAGACAAAATGCAGCCATTGCAAAATAGCCGCAATAATCGCCCCCCCAATAATCGCCCAAATCATTAACTCCGACAGCCTTTCAAGGCTAACCCTTAGCAGAAAAGGCGCCAAAAAAACGCACGAAGTGAGGAAAAAATAGCGCAGATAACGGCCAACGAGGTTGAAGTACTCAGCATCGCCACTCCAGAGAACAGGAACAGCAAGAAAAAAAAGTAACAGCAGCACACCACAGAGGACAAAGGGGAGTCGCCCTCCTCCGCCTGACACCATCACAAGCAGAACAGGCAACGCCACTGCATAATAAAATATTTTATCCTGCGCCCCAACGCTAGCACTTACAAAAAAGGAGAACACCCATAAAACCATTCCCCAGAAAAGCATGCCAAGCCAAAAACCACGAAAAGATTGCACAGAAACCATCAATCAGCCATTTATCAGCAACAATCATCTACATTGAGAGGGGAAGACTAGAAAAACCATAACTTGATTAGCGCTTTCAGGAATTTGAACTGATAACGAACATCCAGAAACACGCCGCCCCCTCTTCGCCTTATATATTCCCGGTACACCCTGACAAGATCATCAGCTGAACCATTTTTTACCGCATAGCGCACCAAACCACGAGCTTTCCTGCGATAAATCTCCCCTCTGAACTCTTGCAAAACGGGGCAGACATAAGGGCTCTCGAACAGGACATCCATATTCGCGAACCCCTCTCTGAGCGCCGCAGCCCTTTCCTTGCTCACGACCCCCCTATAGCGATGATATCGAACCATTTTCACATCAATGATCATAGCCGGGCAGTGTGCCAAAGCGGCCAGAAAGAAAGGAATGTCTTCCTGAGTACGCAGCGTGGTGGGGAAACATAACTCCAGAAAGCGGGCCCGTCGGATCAAATATCCGCCCTGTTGCATCGCGAGATCACTACGAATGTAGTCTGCCACATGCGGGACCGTACCCTTATACTTTGCGATAACCGGCATGCCCTGCAAAAGCCCACTTTCGTCCACAATTTGATAATGACCAATTAACAGATCCTTCCCTGGATTCTCAGCGATGTAGGTTGCAGCCTCTTCAAGCGAACCCCGCTCCAATTCATCATCCGCATCAAGGAAAACAAGAAAGTCACCCTTGGCAGCGGCCGCCCCTTTGTTGCGGGCAACGGCAGGACCTGAATTACTCTGGCTAATCACTGTTAACCATGGATAACGCTCTGCACACTCATTCAACAGCGCCAGACTGCTGTCCGTAGAACCATCATCCACCACAATAGCCTCAACCTTCGCATCGCCGATGGCTTTCTCGACAGAAGACAGAGTTTGCTGCAAATAAGAAGCAGCATTAAACGATGGTATAACGACACTAATCTGCACAAACATCTCCTGAAAAATCAACTGATAACAGACTTGCTGTAGCAGCTCACTTCCGCCAAATTCGGTATTCCGATACAATCAAAAATCTGTCAAACAATGAGCTAACTGCATAAATATGTCTCAACCACATTTCACACTGGAGCATATCCCGAACCAGGACAACAGCCTGAAAGAGGCTTACACCCAGGCTCTTCAACAGTTTTTTTCTGGTGACTCTGCGTGGAAACAGGTTAAACAAAACTCACGCAACACCATTGCCTTCCACCCGGACATGAGCGTTTACTTCAAGAGTTTTAACCGCACTTCGGTTACAGAAAGGTTAAAAAGCACCTTTACTGGCGGCAGGGCCAAGCGAACCCTCGCGGGCACTCAGCTTCTCCAGGAGGCCGGCTGCATGGCCCCGAAAATTCTGGCAACCGGATACTATCCGGGCCACGACTTCATCATCATGGAAGCCCTCGAAGGCGCCCCTCTTCTCAATGCTATCGAAAGCTACCTACGCGACACCCCTGACAGTCAGTGGCGAAAAGGCCTGTTCTGTGAACTCGGACTGACGATCGGAAAAATGCATGCCAACGGCATCATCCATGGAGATCTGCGGGGCAACAACGTGGTAATTGTACCCGATCATCAGCGCTACCGCCTCGCAATGATTGATAACGAAAGGACCCGCAAGGCCCTTCGCTTCAATCGCGAGCAGCAACGAAACCTGAAGCAGATCATGCTGTTCGGCCCGTACTACATCACACCAGCCGAAAGAGAGCTGTTTTTCGATTACTATTTTCAAGCATTCCCTCACCCCAAGCGGCATGCATCTCTGCTCAAAGAGCAAACCTTTGCAGAGGTCGAGAAGCACTTCCAACGCAAGGGGATCGTCCAGGGAACACCGCTGGAATCCGTCAATTACTGGCCGACCCTAGAAAAGCTGTCGCCTTTTGAGCTCAGTTCTCAATCACCACAGTAACGGCGGACAACAACTTTAACCCTGTCAGCGACCTTGCCAGCCAAACCAGCTTCACTGCAATAACTCTCCAGCCAGGCGTCACATTGGCGCTGATCCAGCCGTAACCCGCTGCGACGATTTCTGAACCAGGCTCTTTCCAGAGAGGTCATCGCCCGCTTTTGTCTCCATCCCGGAGCGCCCAAGGGTTTTTCACGGTCCAGCAACATCAGCTGGCCGTTTTCGACCATGAAATCCTTGGCCCTGAGCGGCTCATAGCCGCCCATCAGGTGAAGCCTTGCTGCCACTCGACCATAGCCTTGTGCCAATTCCAGCCGCGCCGACCTGCCCTCCATCAGGGCATCTTCAAGGCTGACACCCGCCACCGCCGCCGACAACATCACTCCGGATACCGGCACACCAAGAACATACCGGCTACCGTGGCCAAGAATGGGAATCACAGGGATACCTGCATCCTGCAATCGCAAAAGATTGCGTGCTTCCAGATCCACGGACGAACACCAACACCGAGCCACCAGCAAGCGGGGCAGCAGCACTTTCCAGCGCTCCTTGCGACTGATCTTGAGGAACACACTACGCTGCTGATATTGACCTCGATACACTTGGGACGTGGTCCCCTCACCAGAAACCAGTTCTGGCTCCGCATCAAACAATGCCTGAAGCTCTTCCAGGTCCGCAGAAGCCCCGCCCCGTATCACCCAGCTCAAAACCTGCCCCCACCCAAAATTTCATCCAGACGCAGCCGCATCCTTGCCGGATATTCCGGCGAATAGTCGGGCCATCGCCCGGGCACCAGGTACGCCTCGCCAAGCCATGCAACGAAATGCTTAATAAGAGCTCCATCAAAGGGGAGCGCAGCCGGATCATTGAGAAGCGCTTTTAGCGCCTCTTCACTGTCAGCATGGGAAACTAGCCCGTCAATGTTGTAGCAGGCATTACCCAGGGTAATCACCGGCCTGCCCAGCAGCAGACTCTCGATACCCACCGTGGAGTTGATGGTGATGACGGCCAGGGACTGCTCAATCAACTGCTGGGTGTCATTGGCGTTGGCATACAGGATTCGCTCGTGGCGCCCATGAAGCTGCGGATAGCTACGCTTGGAGGTGGGATGCTCCTTGACGACAAAAACGGTGTCCGAGGGCAGACTGTCTACCGTCGCTTCGAGCACTTCATGCAGCCGCTCCATGGACTTGATCCATGGCGAATGAATCAATATCTGGGTGTCGTCATAGACCTGGAAAGGCACAAATATGTAGCGCTCCGGCAAGGTAATCGGTGCCCCTACCGGGGTACGGGGCGGGCGCCTAACCAGGTTACTGTCCACTTTCATACCTTGTGGTTTGTAGGCCCGGTAGAAATCAGGATCACGTGGCATGCCATTGGCATAGTTGATCCCCCTACCGTCAAGCACCATGGTATTCGGCAAATACCCAAGCTCCAGGTAAGCCTGCTTGATACCCTGATTTTCCGCCCAGGAGATAACCGCCTTCTGTTTATAATGTTCACCATTGAGAACAAAAATTATATCAGGGCGGCGCTGATCGGCCTCACGGAAGATCCCCGCCATCAGGTGCGCGATGCGCAGAGCCAGACCAAACTGGAACCAGCGGCCATGCGCGCCATTGTTAAGCCGCCCCTTGTCCACCCGAAAACTCAGCCAACCCGGCAGTGACGCCCGGTTTCTCCAGACCCAACAGAGCGCGCGCAGGGTCTTTCCCCAACCGGGATGCTTGGCGTTGATCACAGCCCCATCCACCGGCATTTCTGCTTTCAACGCACGAAAATGCTTTTCCTGATTACGACTCATCGCAAGAAACAACACATAGGGCAATGTCTTGCTCATTATCAGCCTCCGGTTTTCGGCCGAGGAGAAAACGCGCTGCCGCTAATCAGCCCGCGTTCTTCCAATGCCGTATAGAGTAACGCTTCCTGGTAGCCCGCCTCGGCAGGCGCCAGCTTCTCAATAATTTGATCTTCTGCGTCCAGGCGATAGCGATAACCGTAGATCAGATCAACCATGACCTTACCGTCATCGTCCAACAGGCTTGCATTGGAGGGCGCATTACCTTTTCGAGTCTGCGAGTAAAGAAGCAGAGGGCGTTGATTAGCTCCATGCATCAGCGACCGTCCAAAAATCCTGGCCTCACAGGGAACCCCCAGCAGATCCAGTACCGTCGGCATAACGTCAAAGTGCGTGGACCTTGCAATCTCCCCCGCCGGCAAGTCCGGATGGCTCATCACCAGCGGGGTACGTACCTGCCCGTTGACACTCGAACTAGAGTGGGACACATAGCCAAATTCGCCAAAACTCTGGCCATGATCCCCGGTATAGATAATCAGGGTATTACTTAAATCACGACGCTTTCCCAAGGCGACGAGAAAGTCAGACAACACACTATCCGCTTCTTCAGCAGCATTGCGAAAATTGATTTCCCGCCCTTCGCCCTGGTGGCGACAGAAGCGTTCCTTGTTGACTACCTGGTAGGGCGAATGAGTCTGCTCATTTTTTAGATGCAGGAAGAACGGCCCCTCCTGCCCCAGCGCTTCATTAACGGTATCAACACTATCAAGTAAGGCGTAATCACCCCGCTCAGGATCCAGACCAAGCGAATCGCGGTCAAGGACTGCATCAAACCCGGCCTCATCCAGAATATCGCAAAGATTAAAAAAGCGGGTGCGGGATATCATCATATAAGCCGTGCGGTATCCCTTCTCTTTCAGCAAAGGCAGAAAAGGATAGTCGCCATTCACCGGATAGTTACCCTGATAGATGTGCTGTATCGCTCGATTTGTATTCGGACAGCAGGCGTAATGCATCCTTGAAACCAGCGCTTTCTTTGCAAACTGGCTCATGAATTCAAGGTTAGCCCCGTCAGCATTGAACGGCTGAATATAATCCCGTGCTAGGGACTCCATGGTGACAAGAATCACATTCGCATTCCGACACAGCCCGAAGCTTTCACTGGGCTGTGGAGCCTCCTGGGGCAGCGTCACGTGACGCTGGACATCGCCCTCTTTCAGGTGGACCCCGGAATTCGGACTTAACCGTGCACCACGAATAAAATCTCTCGCGGGAGACCGAACGGTAAAAAACGGGGCATCTGAAAACTGCGCCAGCAACTTCAGTACCGCCACCCCAAGCAGCAATATCATTGCCATCACCAAATGCCACCAGGGCCAGTCCACGCCGACTGTCGCTAGATAATCGAACAAAACGGCAACCCCTGCCAGTAGCCCCAGCCAGACAGGCGCCCCAATCAGCCGAAAACGGCTCTTGGTAATTCCCATGAGGAATAGGACCAGAACTGCCGCAAGCGCCACATCCCTGACACGACCACTGCCAGCCATCTGGGCATACAGCACCACCATAAAGGCAACGATGGCCAGTGGTGTCGCCAAAAACCAGGAACGCTTGACTATGGCCTCGATAATCTCCCGGGAATCTCCGGAAAAGCTTTCGGCCCCCTGAAGGAAGATCTTCACGTTACTAAAATTCACCTCGAAACCGAACAGGTGGATCAGCACCACATCCAGCCACATGATGAACAAGGACACCCCTGCCAGCGCGATCAAAAAGCCATACAGGAACGGCCATGGCTGAGCCAATGCCACTACAACAGCAGAAAGGCACAACACCCAGACATCATCCAGCCGGGGGCGAGCATCTACATAGTTGCGCAACGCATAGATCTTGCGCTGCATATAAATTATTGCCAGCGCCCCCCAGAAAAGCAGCGTCAGCGATATGCCGAGGTGCGGCCATTGGTACATCACAATTGCGACCCATATTTGTTGCGATGACGTTTGGCCAGCTTGTCATAAGCGGGCCCAAGATCGCGGCACACCTGGGTGACCGTCCGACCGCGCTGGCGAGCATAACTTTTCAGCATGGCTTCAACCACATACTCGCTGATCTTCAGCTCACGAGCATTAATCAAGAAGCGAGCCAAGTCACGACCAAAGCGCTTATTGCGGAACCAGAACGGTTTTTTTACTCCGTCCAGATCAATCAGCACCAGTTGCGAGTCCGTACGCCGCACCATCCAGTTAGCCCACTTGGTGTCACCATGGGCATAACCAGCCTGATGCAAACGCACCAGAACATCCCCAACCTCTGTAAAGACTTTCTCTGCGCCACCAATCTCATCTAGGCCGCGACTGACCGCCACGGATTTGAGGTCTTCCGCATCAAGCGCTTCACAGACAAAGAAGGAAGAAGAACAATCCCGGCGCCGCTCAGCCAGATAGGCCAGCGGCCGTGGAACACGCACCCCTATCCGCGACAAGGTCAGGGAAAGATAAAAAATTCGTTTTGCCCTAAACACACCAAACAACGCAATCACACGCCTGAGCAAGCCGGTGGCCATGTAGTGTTTGACAAAAATCGCGCTCGCCGCTGACTGCAGCAGGCGGGCCTCAACTTTCCCACCTCGCTTCAGCACCCGGTGATCGCCATCAAACCATTGCTGCACAGGCATTCCGTTTAGCAAAGGCGCAACCGACTCGACATCCTGGTACAGTAGCTGAAAGCTATCGCCTTCATGGACATTCACATCCACCGCGGAGCCTCCCTGCTCTTGTCTTTCCGGTACAGTTTCTCGGCCCGCTCACGCACAGCAAGCCATAAATGTCGATCCTCACTCAGGGTCTCGCGCCAGTGTTTTCCGCTGTATATCGCCATGGCCCGCAACAGATCACGGCTGGTCAGACCGATATCCATGGCAGAGTAAAACAAACCACTGACATCTTTCACCAACCAGCGCCGGGGCACGGCACTGCGGATCTGGGCACGATGGAGATCGATAAGGTACAAGGGAGCGTCACCATCCCCGGCTTCCCATCGAGCGCGATCCATCAAAAAATGACACAGGTAAAAGTCACGATGATTGATGCCCGATCTATGCATACCCCGGGCAACCCTGACCACATTCGCAAGCAGACTTCGTTTGAAGACCGAGCCGGGTGGCTCTTTCTCCCACACCAATCCGACATCTTCCAAACTCAGGGTATTGGATAGATCATCGGTAATTAGAAAGGAGTGAATACTGGCCGGGTTGGTGCCTTGCTCACCATAAGCCGCGATAGTCATGGTGTGCAGGCCGGCCTTGGTAACCGCCTCAATGGCCCGGACTTCTGCCAGCGCGCTGACAATGGGGAAACGTAACTGACCAAGATTCTTCAGTACTTCCCCCCAGCCTACACCCCGGTGATGCTTGAGGAAGTAGCTTTTTTCACCCAGCACGAAACGTAAGGTGCGCCGGCCTTCCCGGGCCCGAAACACCTTCCCCTGCAGCGCCTCGACGCACGCAAAGGGGTCCTGACCATGCCAGGCGGCTGCAAATTCGTCTCTGAGAAAAAGTTCGCTCATGAGTTAACCAACGCCTCGACTTCAGACAGAACCTGCTGATGCATGCCAAACAGATCCACACGATTTGCGTATTCTAATGCAGAGCGCCGATAAACCGACCGGTCCCCCGCAAGCATCTCCGCCAAAGCCTGATCCAGCGTCGCCTGCTGAAAAGGGGATGCCACGACCACCCCGGCACCAGACTCACGCACGTAGCTTGCGTAACCGCATGCCGCAGTGGTCAGAATCGGCAAACCGGCCACCAGAGACTCCACCAACACCATACCCGCCGCTTCATGAAAAGCGGGATGAATCAGAAGATCGGCGCCCTGCAGCAGGGCCGGCACATCGTCCCGTGCCCCGGCAAAAACCACCTTCTCCGACAGTTCCAGACGACTGATTTCGGCTTGCAGAGGAGCTCTGTCATCTTCACCGACAACCAGAATCTTCACCGCGCTCAGCGAGGGAGGAAGATGTGACATGGCCAACAATGCCCGTTCTAATCCCTTGCGCCGGAAATCTGAGCCAAGAAACAACAGTAAAAACTCATTATCTTCAACAGAAAATTCCTTGCGCACCACCGCTCTTAACGCATCCGCATTATCACCGGGGCGACGATCATTGCGCACCCCCGGAGGCAGCACCCGATAACGCGCCTGATCCAGGCCATATTCGCCCAGATAATCATCCCGCTGGCTGTCATTGAGAAAGAGAATCCGGGTATGGCTAGCGCCCGAAAACAGCTGTTGTTCAAGTTTGAGGTACGTTCGGTAGCGGGGAAGCAAACGCACTAAGGCATTTTTCTCCTTTACTCGCATGGCGAAACAGTCATCTGCAGCAAAATACAGATCGCCCCCCGGCAAACGATTGAACACCACAAGTACTCTGGCAGAAACCTGCTGCTTGAATTGCAGTGCTCTTTTACCAAACTCCACCATGGCAGCGTGATTGGTGCGCGGAGCCACTTTCTCGATTGTCACATCAAGCCAATCCGGTCGGTCACCATCCCACTCCGTAGTCAGCACTTTCACCTGATGCCCGGCCTGCTGGCACAGCTCCGCCACACGCAGAAAATCCCGCTGCAGCCCGCCATAGGGAAAGTAGCGGAACAACGCAAAAGCCACTGTATTTCCTTGCTGCGTCATATGCTTAACTCCCGTAACCGCTGCCAGACGAAATGAGGCTTTAAAGTACTGAAACAGGGCGGTTCCACCCCCTTACCCAGCTCTCCCCGATAGGTGCACTTCTCCTGCACGCAAGGGGCACAAGGAAAGTCAGCCGCTAGAGACTTCGCACGCGGCCCAAGCACCCCGGTCAACACAGGATCCGTCGGCCCATAGAGGGCAATTCCCGGCAGCCCAGCAGCAGCAGCCAAATGGGCAAGTCCGGTATCCACCGCCACAAAGGCATCCCAGGACAGAAGCTTATCGGTCAACACGTCGAGGCCCATCTTCGGCAACACCGAAGCCTGATCAAAATCTGCTGCCAGCCGTTCAGCACGGGCCTTTTCTTCATCATTGCCCCAGGGCAGATAGACACGGTGGCCGTCGGTGCTGGCCAACTCGAGGAGCTCACGCCAGAACGCTTCCGGATAATGTTTGGTGGGCCAGGTGGTGCCATGACAGAACACCAATTCTGCCGGCCCACTCAAGGACGCTGGCACATGCTCACGGGGCAACCCATAGTCTGGCGCAGTATCGGGAAGGGCGTAACCCAGCGCCAGGGAAAACAATTGGCGAACACGCTTAATGGCGTGCTGACCACGTGCCACGGGCAGCGGATGATCCAACACTCTGGCCGACAGCGCCTCTCGCGCAGAAGACTTATCCAGACCGAATTTGGGGCCACGGGAAAGGCGCGTAATGAACGCGCTTTTCAGCAAGCCCTGGGCATCAATAACCGCATCATAGGAACTTAATTGAACGGCGGACTTGAAAGCAGTCCACTCCCCTGAGCGGCGCGCCTTGATAGGATGTTTGCGCCAGCGGCGCAGGGAGCAAGGGATCACGGTGTTCACTGCAGGGTGACGGCGGGCCAAGTCTGCAAAACTGTCTTCCACCACCCAGTCCACTTGCAGATCCGGAATGACAGCCCGCGCATCCGTGAGCGCCGGCAGGGTGTGGATCACATCCCCCATGGAAGAGGTCTTTATTAGCAGCACGCGCATGTCAGGACCTGCAAATTCGGTTCAGGCATCCGCTGTTTCCAGTTGCTGCAACGCCTCAATAACCTGCGAAGGCGGCAACTGGCGCAGACAGTTCAGGTGGCCCAGCGGGCATTCACGCTCGAAGCAGGGGCTACACTCCAGCCCCAATCGTACCACTGCGACTCGATCACCCAAGGGCGGAGTAAAGCCGGGAGAGGTGGAGCCGTAGACAGCCACCAATGGCCGTTTCAGTGCGGCTGCAATATGCATCAGGCCGGAATCATTACTCACCACCGCCATGGTCGCTGACAGCAGATCCACAGCTTGCTCCAAAGACGTGTTCCCCGCCAGCACCACCGCATGCTCATCCGCACCGTTCTGCAGTGTATCAATGATGCTGGCCGCCACCGGCTGGTCCTTGCCGGAACCAAAGATCCACACCTGTCCGCCACGCTCGATCCAGTGCTGGGCTACCGCCGCATAATGATGTTCGGGCCAGCGTTTCGCCGGGCCGAATTCCGCCCCGGGACACAGCCCCAGCACCGGGCGGTCCAGATTCAGATTATGCGCGGCCATGGCCGCATTGCGGGAATCGTCACTGACCTGCAAATGCGGCGCAGTGATCTCCTCAAGCCCCGGAACCGGCGCGTCTTCCGGCAACGCCAGCGCCACAAAACGCTGCACCATCAGGGGCAAGCGTTCCTTGTCCAGCTTGCGCACATCGTTGAGCAGCCCATAGCGCATTTCGCCACGCCAGCCGGTGCGCACCGGGATCTTTGCCGAACACGGCACCAGTGCAGACTTGAGCGAGTTAGGCAGCACATAACTTTGCTGATAATGGCCGCGCAGAGATTTCCCCAGTGCGTGCCGCTCCCACAGACGCAAGTCGCCATGATCAAACGGTAGCGCCAGCGCCTCGCGCACTTCCGGCATGCGCGACAACAACGGCCGACACCAGGCCGGCGCCAGCACATCAATAGCACAATCGGGGTATTGGCGGCGCAGTTCAGAGAACAGCGTCTGCGCCATCACCATGTCGCCGACCCAAGATGGGCCGACGACAAGGATGGCGGAGGGCGAGTCGATAGCGGTTGCCGGCATACGCCTGCTTCAGCTCACGTAAGTGAGCCAGTCTCCGTAGTCGTCATCCAGTTTGCCGCGCACCAGGTCGAAATACACTGCCTGTAGCTGCTCTGTCACCGGGCCACGCTTGCCGGCACCGATAATGCGGCCATCCAGCTCACGAATCGGCATGACTTCAGCGGCGGTGCCGGTGAAGAAAGCTTCGTCAGCAATGTAAAGCTCGTCACGGGTAATGCGCTTCTCGCGCACCGGGTAGCCGCGTTCCTCGGCCAGCTGAATGATGGTTTTACGGGTAATCCCGTCCAGGCAAGAAGTCAGCTCCGGGGTGTAGATGATACCGTCGCGAACCAGGAACACATTCTCACCGGAGCCTTCCGCCACATAACCTTCGTTATCCAACAGCAAGGCTTCATCTGCGCCGCCGGACAGCGCCTCGTTCAGCGCCAGCATGGAGTTCATGTAGTTGCCGTTGGCTTTCGCCTTGCACATGGTGATATTCACATGGTGACGCGTATAGCTTGAGGTGCGCACCTTGATGCCCAGCTCCAGCGCCTCCGGTGACATATAGGACGGCCATTCCCAGGCCGCCACCATCACGTGCACTTTCAGATTGTGGGCACGCAGACCCATGCCTTCACTACCGTAGAACGCCATCGGGCGCAGGTAGGCGTGGGGCAACTTGTTCTCGCGAATCGCCGACAAATGCGCCTCGTTGATCTGCTCCTTGGTAAAGGGCAGCTTCATATTGAGGATATGCGCACTATTGAAAAGTCGGTCGGTGTGATCCTGCAGGCGGAAAATGGCCGGACCTTTTGCCGTTTCATAGGCGCGCACACCTTCGAAAACACCCATGCCGTAGTGCAGCGTGTGCGTGAGCACATGCACCTTGGCGTCCTGCCAGGGAACCAGCTCGCCATCCAACCAGATAAAACCGTCTCTTACAGCCATCGACATGGCAGTGATACTCCCAGAACTAAGGACCCTTGAGCGAACGCCCTACAGGTCGAACCAATGCTTCCAGATCGCTCGCACGCCTTCACGCAAATCGCGGAATTGAGTGTCGTCGACAATGGATTTCTCTTTGCGCAACGAGGCGCGATGAGCCGCGGACCGGTAAGCCAGGTAGGCTTCCCGCAGCAGGCCGGCATCCTGTGCCGACATAATGTCCAATGCAGCCAGTGTTTCCAGCAAGCGCACATTATCGGTGAAGCGGGTGAGTTCACCGTGGGAGGAGGCCCATCTCAGAACCCCGTATTGCACCATAAATTCGATATCAACGATACCTCCCGGATCCTGCTTGAGGTGAAAAGTGTCCGGGCTTTTGTCGGCCAGGTGATCCACCATCTTGGTGCGCATGGCCAGCACCTCCTCACGGAGTTTGTCCTGCGGGCGCGAATCGCACAGCACTTGATGGCGAATATCGTTAAAGCGAGTACGGGCCCGACTGCAACCGGCCACTACCCGGGCGCGCACCAGCGCCTGATGCTCCCAAGTCCAGGCATCGTTGCGCTGGTACTTTTCAAACGCATCCATGGAACTCACCAACAGGCCAGCACTGCCGGACGGGCGCAGGCGCGTATCCACCTCATAGAGCTGGCCGCTCATGGTGCGCGTGCCGATGATATGCACGATGCGCTGCCCCAGGCGGGCATAAAACTGTTCGTTGGAAACGGATTTTTCCCCGTCGGTCATACCGCCACTGGCCGCATCGTGTAGAAACACCAGATCCAGATCGGAGTTGTGCCCCAACTCAATACCACCCAGCTTGCCATAGCCCACCACCACAAAATCCGGGCTGCAGGGTTGGCCGTCGTCCCGCGACGGACGCCCATGACGCTCCACCATGGGCTCCCAGGCCAGCATTACCACCTGATTGAGAACGCTCTCGGCGAGCCAGGTCAGGTAATCGCTCACCTTCATCAATGGCAGCACTTCGGTGACTTCCGACGCCGCCACCCGCAGCAGATGTGCCTGCTTGAAGTTACGCAGCACTTCCATCTGCTGTTCCAGGTCGTCTTCCGCTACCCGCAATAACTGCTGACGCAGTTCGTCATCCAGCTCTGCCCGTTCCGGCGGCGAGTAAAGTGTTCGCACGTCAAGAAGCTCATCGAGCAATACCGGGTGGCGGGTGAGCCGCTCGGCAATCCAGGGGCTGGCACCGGACAGTTTCACCAGCTGAGTCAGTGCACTGGGGTTTTCCACCAGCAGCGCAATGTAGGCACTGCGGCGCAGCACCGCTTCCACAAAGGCAATCAACCGCATGGCGGTGGTTTCGCCATGCCCCTGGTACCCCAGGGCTTCAAGCATCAGCGGCATCAACCGATCCAGCCGTTCACGGCTGATGGTTTGCATGTTTTCTACCGACCGACTATTGCGGAACACATCCAGCTTGGCATAAACGGTATCGGCGTCCTGCACACCGATAGCGCTGAGCTGGGCCACGGCAGCATCGTCGTCCAGCTCGCCCAGCCACAGATCGAGCAACTCCTGGTCGGCGCCCTGGGCCGCATCGGTTTCCTGCTCCGGGTCGGCAATCACCTGGCTGAAATGGTGGCGAACACTTTCCCGGTAACGGCGCAGCTTGCGCTCAAAGGCGGCCCGGGCAGAAAAGCCCATGGCAAAGGTGAGCCGCTGCCAGCCCAATTCGTCATCCGGCAGGCGCTGCGTCTGTTTATCCGCCACCGCCTGCAGGCGATGCTCCACATCCCGCAGGAACAGGTAGGCTTCGGTCAGCTCGTCAGCCACATCCTCAGGCAGCAGCTCCAGCTCGACTAGTTGCGGCAAGACCTTGATCAGGTTCGGCTCACGCAAGGCGGGCAACTGGCCGCCACGGATCAACTGAAACGCCTGAACAATAAACTCGACCTCCCGAATACCGCCGGCACCCAGCTTCACATCCGCCTGCATGCCCTTGCGGTTCACTTCCCGCTCAATCAGGGATTTCATTTCCCGCAGGGACTGGAAAGCGCCGTAATCAATGTAGCGGCGGTACACAAAGGGGTTCAGACGCTTAATCAGACGGCCACCGGCCTGAAGATCGCCAGCCATGGGGCGCATCTTGATCAGCGCGTAGCGCTCCCATTCGCGGCCCTGGGTTTCGTAGTAGCCCTCCATGGCATCGAAACCGATAGCCAGCACACCACTTTTGCCCCAAGGGCGCAGACGCATATCCACGCGGAAGACAAAACCGTCAGCGGTAGTTTGGTCCAGGGCCTTGATCAGCTGCTGCCCCAAGCGCACAAAGAACTGATGGTGAGTCAACGCACGGCGTTCGCCTTCAATTTCACCCTCGTGTTCATAGGCAAAAATCAGGTCGATATCGGAAGACAGGTTCAGCTCGTGGGCACCCAACTTGCCCATGGCCAGAATCACCAGCCTGACGGGGTTGCCGTCCGGATCCAGCGGCGTACCGCTACGCTCACAGGCCCAGCCGTAGAGCACGTCTAGCGCCTCATCAATAAGGGTATCGGCCAGCAACGATAGGTCCGCCACGGCGCTGTGATAATCGCCAATGCGAGCCAGGTCTCGCCAGATAATGCGCACCATATGGCGATGGCGCAGGCGGCGCAGAACACGCTTGAGGTCATCCTCGCTGTCGCACTGCGCCAACAAGGTACGAATTTCCTCTTTCAAGGAGGGGGCCGCCAGAGCACGGCTCAGGTCACTGGCCAGCAGCCACTCCCCCAGCCCCGGATCGCGCTGAAACTGGGCCGCCGCATAGTCTGACCCCGCCCATACACGGGGCAGGTCAGCCAAGAGGCCGTCGGGGATACGGTGGCCAGATTCGACAAAGTGCTGCCAGTGCTGGCTAACCAGCACCGAGAGTTCATCCGGCAGGGAGTGATATTGGGGTTCATTCATGGGCGGCTATTGTCGTACGGCGGGAGGAAAGCTACAAGCATAACGCCTGACGCCTGACGCCTGACGCCTGACAAGGATTCCGTTTGCGGGCTGAAGCGTCCAGCCACTGGCTTCAGGCGGCCGGCGTTCACTCAGCCCAACAAAATGTCCTGCGACGGCGTCACCCGCATCACCTCTTCGATGGTGGTCTGCCCCTTGGCCACCTTCATGGCACCGCTAATCCGCAAGGGCTTCATGCCCCCCTTCAGAGCCGCACGGGTCAGAGTTTCCAGATCCGCGCCACGGGTGATGTGGTTCTTCAGCGCGGTGCGCAGCGGCATGGTTTCATACACCCCCATGCGGCCCCGGTACCCCGTACCCCGGCATTCCAGGCAGCCCACCGGCTGATACAGCGTCTCCGGCATTTTCATCTTGAAAGGGCGCACCAGCTCATCCCAAGCCTGCGGGTCCGTTTCGCCGGCAGCCTTGCAGTTCGGGCACAGGGTCCGCACCAACCGCTGAGCCATCACGCCCAGTACCGTGGCACTGATCATATAAGGGGCCACGCCCAGATCAATCAAACGGGTTACCGACGACGGGGCGTCATTGGTATGCAGGGTCGACAACACTAAGTGGCCAGTGAGCGCGGCTTGAATGGCCATGTCAGCCGTCTGCAGGTCGCGGATCTCACCAATCATGATGATGTCAGGATCCTGGCGCAGCATGGCCTTCACCCCTTGGGCAAAGTTCACGTCGATATTGGCCTGAATCTGCATTTGATTAAAGCTGGACTCCACCATTTCGATGGGATCTTCAATGGTGCAGACATTCACTTCGCTGGTGGCCAACTGCTTGAGCGTGGAATACAGCGTGGTGGTTTTCCCCGAACCGGTGGGGCCGGTCACAAAGATGATGCCATGGGCATGGCCAGTCATCTGATGCCAGATGCTGTGATCCTCTTTGGTAAAACCCAGCTGCTCAAAGCTGCGCACCAGCACGTCCGGATCGAACACCCGCATCACCATCTTTTCCCCAAACGCGGTGGGCAACGTGGAAATACGCAGCTCGATCTCAGCACCGTCCGGTGACTTGGTCTTCAAACGGCCATCTTGGGGTTTACGCTTTTCTGCCACATTCAAGCGGCTGAGAATCTTCAGGCGGCTGGTCACCGCCGCCATGATCGCGGCCGGCAATTCGTACACATCGTGCAGCACACCATCAATACGAAAGCGCATCTTGCCGGTTTCCCGGCGCGGCTCCAGGTGGATATCACTGGCCCGCTGGGAAAACGCGTACTGCAGAATCCAGTCAACGATATTGACGATATGCTGGTCGTCCGCGTCGTGGTGGCCCTTGCCCACCTCCAGCAGCTGCTCGAAGTTAGTAATCCCCGACATTTCCTGGCCGGTATTGCCGGCGGCGCCAGCGATGGAGCGGCTCAAGTTATAGAACTCGATCCGGTAGCGGCGCATTTGCTCCGGATTAACCAGCACCACTTCCAGCTCGCGATCGCGAAGCACCTGCCGCAAATGGGGCTGCCAATCACGCACGAAGGGCTGGTCACAAGCCACCACCACCTTGTCGCGATGCACCTCCACCGCCACGATGCCGTGTCGCTCGGCAAAAGCGTAGCTCATTACATTGGTGACCTGATCCACGTGCACCTTGAGCGGATCGATGTTGTACACCGGCAAACCACACTTGGCCGACAGCCACTGGGTCAGAAAATCCACATCCAGCAGCTGATGGGTATCGGTCCGGTCCGTGAGGCGATATTTGGCCAGCACCTGAATGGCGTGCCAGTTCAGCTCCTTCTTTTCCCGGGGCGTGGTAGAGATGACGTTGAAGTCTTCCTGGCTGACACGGCCCTCATCCAGCAGCTCACGCATCAACCAGCGCACATCGATCAACAGCCCGTCCAGCTTGGCGGGATCAGCGGGGGCGCTAACGCTCACTTTCGTCACTCTCTCTACTCTCCCTCTTTATGTGCTTCGCGCAGTGCCCGCATCGCAACGGGACAACTACGCCTACGGGCCCGGTGAAACCGGGGCCGCCTCATTATTATGGCGTAGACCGAGACGGCCCATCAGCCGCTTTACTGTAACCCTAACATTGAAACCCTGACAGCCCCGCCCGCTTTCTCTATACTCGCCACCCAATTCATGACGGAACTGTGACATTGTCGTCACCGTCCCGCCGCCGCTACCCGCCAGCAGCGAATAGCGGCATGATGGGAAGCTGTTTCCAACCCTAAACTTGGACCCGAGGCGCCTATGTCCTTTGGAAGCTCCATTGCCGGCCTGTTCGGCCGCTCGCCAATCAAACCCCTGCAACAACATTACGACACCGTTCACGACTGTGCCCGCACGCTCGCGGACTTCTTCGCCGCCGTGACTGAGAGCGACTGGGACAAGGCCCGCGCCGCCCGCAAGCGCATCGCGGATTTGGAAAATCAGGCCGACGAACTGAAGAAAGAGTTCCGCCTGAATCTGCCAAAAAGCCTGTTCCTGCCCATGCCCCGCACCGACCTGCTCGACTTGATCAGCGTGCAGGACAAGGTCGCCAACAAGGCCAAGGATATTTCCGGGCTGATGCTGGGTCGGCAGATGACCATTCCTGCGGTACTGGCCGAGGTAATGTGCGCCTACGTACAAGGCGCCATCGACACCTCTGCCCAGGCCCAGAAAGCCATCAACGAGCTGGATGAACTGGTGGAAACCGGCTTCAGCGGCCGTGAAGTCCAGATCGTAGAAGAGCTCATCGAAGAACTCGATCGACTGGAGCGCAACAACGACGAGCAGCAGATCACCATTCGTTCCACCCTGTTCAAGCTGGAAAGCGAACTCCCTCCGGTGGATGTTATTTTTCTCTACAAAATCATCGAATGGGTAGGCGATCTCGCTGATCGTGCCCAGAAAGTGGGCGGCCGCCTGCAGATGTTGGTCGCACGCTAGGAGAGTTCTTATGGAGTGGATGTTAGAGCATAGCTACCTGATGCTGCTGCTGGCCGGGGCTTTCGGCTTTCTGATGGCTTGGGGGGTGGGTGCCAACGATGTGGCCAATGCCATGGGTACCTCGGTGGGCTCCGGCGCGTTAACCGTTAAACAAGCCGTCATCATCGCCATCATCTTTGAATTTTGCGGGGCCTATCTGGCCGGTGGCGAAGTGACCGCCACGGTCCGCAAGGGAATCGTGGATGCTGGCGTCTTTTCCGAATTCCCCCACTATCTGGTCTACGGCATGATGTCCGCGCTACTGGCCGCCGGCATCTGGCTGATTGTGGCCTCCTGGTTTGGCTGGCCGGTATCCACCACCCACTCCATCGTCGGCGCCATTGTCGGCTTTGCCGCCGTAGGCGTAGGCGTGGATGCCGTACACTGGGACAAGGTAGGCAACATTGTTGCTAGCTGGGTCACCTCTCCACTATTGGCCGGTTTCATCTCCTTCGCGTTAATCAAAAGCGTGCAAAAACTGGTACTGAGCCAAGACGACCCCTTTGAACGCGCCAAACGAGTCGTGCCGTTCTATATGTTCCTGGTGGGCTTCGCGATTAGCGCCGTCACCATGCTGAAAGGCCTCAAACATATCGGCATGGAAATCAGCTATGCCGCCAGTCTTGGCTGGTCTGTCATTGGTGGCCTGATCGTCGCCCTGATCGGCGGCGCCTTTCTCAGCCGCATTCAACCGGACCCGGAAGCCGATAAGGATTTCCGCTTTCACTCCGTGGAGCGCATCTTTGCAGTGCTGATGATTTTCACCGCCTGCGCCATGGCGTTCGCCCACGGCTCCAATGATGTAGCCAACGCCGTGGGGCCGCTGGCCGCCATCAACAGCGTGATCGTCAACGAAGGCATGATCGGCGGGGAAGCCGCCATGCCAGGCTGGATTCTGCTGGTCGGCGCCATGGGCATCGTCTTCGGGCTAGCCATTCTCGGCGCCCGAGTCATGGCCACGGTGGGCAAAAACATCACCGAGCTTACCCCCAGCCGGGGCTTCGCCGCCGAGCTCGGGGCTGCCGGCACGGTGATTCTGGCCTCCGGCACCGGCCTGCCCATCTCCACCACTCACACCCTGGTCGGGGCGGTACTGGGGGTAGGCATGGCCCGGGGCATTGGCTCTCTCAATTTGCGAGTGGTCAGCACCATCTTCACCTCCTGGGTCGTTACTCTGCCCGCCGGCGCTCTGCTCTCAATCCTGTTCTTCTATTTCTTCAAAGGATTGTTTGGGGCTTAAAGAGACGCTGCACGCTTCACGCAGCAGGCAACACGCTAACGCCGCCCTTCGGGGCGGCGTTTTTGTTTCGCCTCATGCGTACGGCATCTGGCATCCGGCGCGATCTGCTGGCTATACTGGCCTGTCAGTCACTTAGAGCCGAGACGCCCGTGTCCACTAGCACAACCCCGAACACCGACAGCCAGGTTCACTGGTTCCGCAATTCGTCCCCGTACATCAATGCGCACCGGGGCCGAACCTTTGTGGTCATGCTGTCCGGGGAACTGCTGGACGGGCCGCGCCTGCCCACCCTGATTCACGACCTGGCACTGCTGAATAGCCTGGGCATCAAACTGGTGCTCGTGCATGGCGCCAGGCCACAAATATCGGCCCGGCTGGCAGAATCCGATATTGAATCCACCTTCAAGCAGCACATGCGTATCACTGACAGCGCCGCGCTGGACAGCGTCATGGCCGCGGTGGGCGCCTTACGCCTGAAGCTGGAAGGGCTGTTCTCCATGGGACTGGCCAACTCGCCCATGCATAACGCCAGCATCCGGCTGATAAGCGGCAACTTCGTGGTCGCCAAACCGGTAGGCGTGCGTGGCGGCTTCGATTACCAACACACCGGCGAAGTGCGGCGCATCGACGTGGACGCCATTCGCCAGCAACTAGGCAACGGCAACGTGGTGCTCCTCTCGCCGGTTGGCGGCTCGCCCACCGGCGAACTGTTCAACGTGAACGCGGAAGAAGTGGCCTCCACTGCCGCCATCGCCCTAGGCGCCGACAAGCTCATCATCATGGGCGAGCACCTGCGCCTGGCCGATACACAAGGCAACCTGGTGCGCGAACTCAGCCCCCAGCAAGCCGGTAAACTGCTGGCCGGCGATCAGTACGAAGATAACGGCGTGGACCGGCAACTCACCGCCGCCTGCCACGCCGCCAGCAATGGCGTGGCCCGGGCCCACCTGCTCGACGCCCAGGTGGACGGCGCCCTGATCAAGGAGCTGTTCACCCGCGACGGCTGCGGCACCCTGGTGACGAGGGAAACCTACGAAACCCTCCGTGGCGCGCGCATTGAAGATGTGGGCGGCATTCTCGAATTGATCGAGCCATTGGAAGAAGATGGCACCCTGGTGCGCCGGTCAAGAGAGCTACTGGAAAACGAAATCCAGCGCTTCGCCATCATCGAACGCGACGGCATGGTCATCGCCTGCGCCGCCCTCTATCCCTTCCCGGAAGACAAGACCGGCGAACTGGCCTGCGTGGCCGTTCACTCCAGCTACCGCAAAGGTGAAAGGGGCGCGCAGGTTCTCGCCTACCTGGAACGGCGGGCACGGGAACAGGGTCTGCTCAGCTTGTTCGTGCTCACCACGCTCACCGCGCACTGGTTTCAGCAGCAGGGGTTTGAAGCGGCGGGTATCGACGCACTGCCCGGCGCCCGGCAGTCGCTGTATAACTGGCAACGGAATTCCAAGGTGTTCGTGAAGGTGCTTTAGTAGCAACGAGGCAGAACCCTAGTGGCATATTAGCCTGTAAAGTCACTGATGGGCCCTGTTAAGGGGCAATAGTTTACGAATGTCCTGCACCCTACATGCTGGCAATAGAATTTAGATTGAAGGTAAAGTCAAAAATGACAACATAGAGGCCCCAACCATGGGCGAGAGCGCATTAAACGAATCCCAGAGGCTGGCCATATACCAGATTCAGAGAAAGGTTCTGGAGAGAGCTATTCGCGGCGATGGTCTGGTCTCCAGCATGGCATTGCTTTGCCGCGAGATAGAACACACTTTGACGGAGGATCGCGCTCATTGCTCCGTTTTGTTACTTGATGGCCAACGACTCAAACATTGTGCAGCCCCCAGCCTGCCTAAGGCCTACTGCGAGGCCATCGATGGAGTGATGATAGGTGAGGGGGTAGGCTCTTGCGGCACAGCGCTCTTTCGTCGAGAGCAGGTGGTGGTTACCGATATTGCTACCGATCCGCTGTGGCAGGACTTTAGGGACCTGGCCATGTCAAACGGACTGGGCGCCTGCTGGTCAAATCCTATCATTGCTTCCGACGGCACGGTTCTCGCCAGTTTTGCCATTTACTATCCCGCCCAGCGCTCCCCCTCACGACTGCATTTGTACCTAATCGAGGCTTTTTCAGCCCTGGCATTGCTAGTCATTGATCATTATAGACTGGCTGAAAAACAGGCCCGACTTACTGCAGCTTTGGGAGCGATAAACGCCAGACTAACTGCTGTCATGCAGGTAATCCCGGATGTGGCTATCGTGCTCGATCAATCAGGTCACTATATTGATTTTTCCGGTGACACCTTCGGGCTGATTACACCGCCAGAGACACCATGGAGCCAGTCAATAGAAAACCTATTCGAACCGGAACTCGCAAAACAGATGATGATGGTAGCGCACGAGACACTCGCTACCGGTGAGATGCAGATCTTCGAGTACGAAGTTGTGACTGAGGGGGAACGCTGCATTTTTGAAGGCAGAACGGCTATCGTCGATGATTTCTATCGCGATGGCCGTGATGACTCCTACGTCTTGTGGATGGCCCGCGAAGTCACGACCCGTAAGTACGCCGAAGAAAAGGCCGCCCGCCTGGCGTTGTTCGATGCACTTACTGGCTTACCCAATCGCCGCCATGCTGAGGAACAGCTGGAGCATATACTGCAAGATGTGAATCGCGGCTACGCCAGCGGCGCAGTGATATTCCTCGACCTTAATGATTTTAAACGTATCAACGACAGTTTGGGACACCAACAGGGGGACCTGCTGCTCCAGCAGGTCGCACGGCGGCTTGAGGATCAGACGCGCCGCTCGGAAATAGTCGCGCGCCTGGGTGGGGATGAATTCATTGTGTTGTTGCGGGAGCCTTTAACTGGCGACAATGCACTGGTCGAATCCACTGCAGCAGCTGCGCGCAGGTTACTTGAATGCTTCGATGCACCGCTGGAAAACCAGGGCCATACCTACAGCGTCAGCGCCAGCGCCGGCATAGCCCTGGCCGATAAGCCCGGACTGAAAACTGAAGATCTACTGCGCAACGCAGATGCAGCAATGTATCAGGCCAAGCGTCGCGGCGGGAATGGCTTCGCGTTCTTTGAAGAATCTCTGCAACGGGCGGCTGACCGGCGTTTGGATCTGGAGCGCCGGATGGCCCAAGCCATTCGGGAAACGCATTTTCTGACCTATTTCCAGCCTCAGTTGACACCGGACGGGGCGGTCTTTGGAGCAGAAGCGTTGCTGCGATGGTTTGATCCGGACGAAGGCGCCATTCCCCCGGATGAGTTTATCCCAGTGGCGGAACGGACAGGATTGATTTATCAGCTCCACGATATCGTGCTTGAACAGAGCTGCCAGATACTCGCAGAATTACGCAATAAAGACCGCTTACCGCCAACCTTCCGGCTTGCCATCAATATCAGCCCGCTACAGCTTCAAAACTCCGAGCTCACTGAAAGTCTCGATTTCTTCTTGGCAAAGTATGACCTGACTGCAGACCGATTTACCCTGGAAATCACCGAAAATCTTTTGATGGGCCAACACCAGGAAACCTATCAGCAGATGCAAGCATTACGGCAGCGGGGATTTCGGTTCGCAATCGATGATTTTGGCACCGGTTATTCGTCTCTAGCATATCTGCATCGTTTGGACGTGGACCAGTTGAAAATCGACAAAAGCTTTATTCGCGAACTGGGAGAAACAGCCGCCGGAGAAGCCATTGTGGACTCCGTGACTGCACTATCAAAAAGCCTCAACTTGGAAGTTATTGCCGAGGGAGTAGAAACTGAGAACCATGCTCGCATACTACAAGAAAAGTCTTTGAGTGGTCTGCAAGGGTTCCTGTATGCCCGCCCAATGCACAGCGCTGCCTTGATGGACTACCTGGACTAGTCACCACAAAATCAAGTTTCAGTACAACATCTACACTGAGACCAAGCGGATAAGCGGGCCGGACCAGAAAGTCCTTCAGCTGTGGCTCGTCTCCAATCGTGAAAATGGAAACTGAAAAAGCGCCGCTCTACCTTAAGGGTCGCCGCGATACACTTGAGAGATTCCAGCCCCGCGCCGCCATTTAGGGTCAGGTCTTGCATCGTGCACTCGAATGCACGGTGCAAGACCTGACCCCAGAGTTTCCTCGACCAAGGGGAAGGCCAGGCCATGGAGGAGCTCGCTCCCTTCATGGCCTAACCGAGAGCTGAAGTAGAGCAGGAAATTCAGCGAAACAGGGCCGGAATTTCCTGTGGCCCAATGACAAACCCCTTTCGCTGTCGCCCGATATCCCCGCGATAAGCAGCCACAGGGCCCTGCAAGAGAAAGGGGTAAGAAATGCGGCGCTGTGCAGAAGTGAACCCATAGGTACCAATGCCAAGGTATACTCCCGGCTCCACACGCCTCACCTCATCGACCATGCGGACCGAACCGCAGACAGAGTGAAAGTGACGGTACACGAGTTGATAAGCCGGGCGGCCATCAAAGCGCGAAGGGGCGATCAGGGTCTTCATGGCATAGCGTTGCACAGTACGTCTGCCGCGGCGAAACGTGTTGTACCCACGCCCAGTGCTATCGTCAATGGGGCGAAATGCCTTGCATTGCCAAGTCTGCAGAGGGTTACTAAGCATCACCGCCCCGACCATGTCAGAAAGCCTATTTGGCTGCGCAAGCAAGCTGGCCGAATACTCTCTCTCCGTGCATTTCTTCCAGAAGAAGAGCATCCAGCTCTTCAAAAAATTTAACCAGATCCTGGGCAGATGATTTAAGAAGTATCTCTACGCAAGAGGCGACCTTTCCGTCATTCATAACTAGCCTCAACGCTGAATTAGCCTTACCGCTTCATTGTCACAACAACATTCATAGCACATGAGGGCCGCCTCTTGGTTTCAGCTTTCAAGTGCATACACTTTCACCAAAACCGGCAACCCTCGCTTTCAATGGAGCATTCCTAGCCTAACCAGGATCGCATCAATTTTCGGCTATCAGGACATACCCAACGTCTTTTTCGTCTGCATCACCAGTTCGCTGGCATCATCATCGTCCGGGTGAAAGTTCGGCCGCAGATAATCCAGAAACTTGGGAATGAACCGGCGATAACTTTTGACAGCAAACAGGGAAAACTGACCCAGCGACTTCATGCTCGGCCACTGACCATCGCGCTTCATCAGAACAAATTGGTAACCCACAGACGCCACTGAGATCAATGCGAGACTGGCACCATATACAGTAACTCTCGGTATGTACGCAGACAAACCTTTGCCATAAAGGTACTCATACATATCAAAGGCAACCGCCTTGTGCTCAGTTTCTTCTACGCTATGCCAAAGCCAAAGGTCACGAATATTATCATCCGTCATAAATTCGTTGACGCTTCTCATCATCTCTACCACCAGCACCGCGGTATAGTGCTCAAGCGCGGTGGTAATCAACAACCGTGTCTTAGGGCTGGTGTTGCGCTCGATAAAGCCAAGTATTTTCCCGGTAAAGTCCTCCAGAGACTCCGGATCCAAACCGTGTTTCTTGGCACTCAAATGAAACGCATGATGCTCCCGGGAGTGCATGGCTTCTTGACCAATAAAGGCGCCTATTTTGACATCCATATCCTGGTTCGATTTCACTTTTCCACGTAAGGAGCGAACCGCACGAACAAAGAACGCTTCGCCTTCAGGAAATAGCGTGGATAACCCAGTAAAATAGTGAGTCATCAGAGGGTCGTTCGCCATCCAGTATTTCGGTATCTCATCGAATCCGAAATCGGCGTTCCTGACGGGAATTTCCGGGCATTTGGCACTTTGATAATAATTCATTCCGCCCCGCCTTTATTCTTCTCTTCGGCCCGTTTTTTCCGGTTTCTTTTATTCTCCTGTTTGAGGCGCGCAGCAGTACCCCTGCTAGCCAGAAGAGGATCAAAATCACTACCCCAGCAACTCATCCGGGTCTTATCTGCAATGACGCTCCCAGACTGCATCTCATGGAGAAGATCGCGCCCTGTCGCCACGCTGGCTGCATGAACACCACTGAGCGTCGACCCCACGGTTCCCGGCCCCCAGTAGGTGCTGGCACCAGCCAACAGCAAACCCTTGATTTCTGTTTTGGTGCCAGGGCGGAACGGTCCACTTTGTCGCCAGTCGGCCCGCAGACCAAAGGCTGCGCCGCCGCTACTGAAGGTAAAGCGTTCCTGTGCCGCAGGGGAGCCAAGCTCAGCATCGACAACGCGGGTCGACGATCCCGGATAGGCCTTTTCCATGCGATGTGAAAACCCTTCCAGAATAATCTCTTTGACCTGCTGGTATTGCTTGCTCTCACGGTATTCCCCGCTGGCAATATCCATACCGCTGATTCCCCATAACTCTAGATCGTATGGCGCCAAAGACTGCACTTCGACGGCACCATGTCCCAGTGGGGCGCTGCGCAAGTTTGCGGGATCACGACGTGTGGAGCACTGAACATAACCCGGCTGATTGGCCGCGTAATCCATCGCCCACTCCACCGGAGTTCGACCGGAAGGCTTCAGCAACCGCTTGGACATGCGCTGCAGGCTCATCAGGGAGCTTGCATCATCCCAACTAGGAATAATGAAGTAGTTGCTGTTGTCCGACTGGCGAAGATCCTGTTCCACGCAGAAAAACGCATTGATCAGCGGCGTGGACATTTTCATCTTCTGAACTTTTTTCACCATCGCTGCTGACAGGTTTTCAAAACCCACCAGGTCTTCATAGGTCTTTTTGATATCACCGGCAGACACAACAATAGGGGCAAGCAGTTTTTCTCCACCCTTCATCTGCAAACCTTGCACGGCGCCACCACTAACGAGAATTCTCTCCACCTCAGCATTGGTCCGAATAGCACCGCCATGACTTTCTACCACTTCAGCAAAGCCGGCAGAGAACATCTGACCACCGCCGCGTGGATACCATGCGCCACCACCGACAAAATCCTGCAAAAGCGCAGCGGCCATACCCACCGGAAGCTCCAGTGGCGTCGATGCAAGCGCGCCATCCTGAACCGACAAGGCAAGCAGCGTTTTCGGATCAAAGCCACAACTGGCAAGGAAAGCGGCATGGGGCATCATGAAGAAAGGTGCCGCCCAGCCAGCCCGCTTCATGGTCGATGTCATCCTGGATAGCGTAGAGCCCTGCCCAGCCATGACAGACTCTCGATCCAGACTCTCGCCAAGACGACGCATGACCTTGATGTAGAAGCGCAGCTTCTTTTCGTCCTTGGGGAAAGTGCGAATCAATGATTCCAGGTACGGATCCCAACCGGCCGGCACTTTCAATTCCAAGTCAGGCCCTCGAATGGTATCAAACCCGGTGGGATCCAACGGCAACCATTCAATCCGGTCATCCAGCGCCAGGCCCTTCATCAGCGCCGGCAGTGCCCCACCCGGACCACACAGCCCCATGTAGTGCACACCGACATCAAATTCCCACTGCTTATTGCGACGAAATACATGGGAGCAGCCGCCCATCACGGCGTAACGCTCCAACAGCAGTGTTTTCTTGCCCGCTGCGGCCAGGCAAGCCGCACTGGTCATTCCGCCCAGTCCGGCACCAATTACAATGGCATCCCATTGAGTGTCAGCATGATTCTTGTCTGTCATTCCGGCCTCGCAATTCTGTTCCGGCAGGCTGAGCGATCAGCCACCGATGGTCGATTGCCCAGCAGTGTAAGCACGGTGCGCTGTGCACAGGCCGCCAGAAGTATGCCGTTAACGACAAAATGCAGAGGAGGAATCAGCAGCGGCTCTCGCCAGGAGACACGCCAAAATGGCGACGGAAAGCACGGGAAAAGGAAGAGGCATTGCTGTAACCCGCCCTGTGTGCGATCTGAAGCACCGAAAGCGTGGAGGTCTGAGCCAGACGCCGTGCATATTCCAGCCGCGTCTGGTCCAGCAATTGACGGGCATTAGTCCCCTCTTCTTCCAGTCGCCGACTTAAGGTTCGTGGTGACATGCACAGACGAGAGGCCAGCTCCGGCGTCGTCAGCACCACCCCATCCATCAGCGATTGCCAGATCAACTGGCGCAATCGATCTGTCATTGTCTGCGTCACCACATGGCGATGCAGACGCTCTTCCAGCATGGCAACCATGGCGGTATGGGTGGCGCGATTTGAAGTCAGCAGCGCCTGCCCCAGGACTCGTCGGCCAATGACAAAGTAGTTGGATGACTGACCAAACTCTGGCACTGCACCAAACAGATCGACATACGCATCTACATTGCCCTGCGGCCCATGACTGAAGAACAGCCTCATGACGTAATGCATCTCGCTATCAGCATTGGGCGCATGCTTGGCAAAAAACGCCATATTGCCGAACAGTCCGGCAAACAGCTCTATCAACACCGCGTTCGCCGTTTCTCCAAGATCATAGCGAGGCAATATTTCCACTCTCACTTCATTACCGACAACTCGCTTATGACAATCAAATAACTCAGCAACCAATGGGAGAAAGCGCACCCCGGTATCTAGAGCCTCTCCCAATGTCTGTGCGGTCATACCGGCAATGCCCACATCGCCAGCAGCTGTCACAGGGATATGTCTGAGCAACTGGATAGACAAGGGTTCTTTCAAGGGCAAGGAGGAGGACGCCGTTTCGATCAAACCGCGCAGCTCATCCAGACGCAACCGACAATAGCCCTCTTCTTCAAGCCGATCGGGTGCCACTTGGCCAAGCGCGTTCTCGATAAAGGTATCCAGAGCATCAACTATGGGCGCTGATAACCTGACCGTTTGGGAAGCTTGATTCATGGCATAGTATCTTCTGAAAAGGGCTAACTCAGAGTAGCCTAGCGACTTGGCAACACCATTGACTATAGCGCCGCACACCGCCCGACAAGCACCATCCACAGATCATGATTCAAATAATTGCACTCACTGGCTATATTAATTTTTCCTGATCTATCAGCGGACTACTGAAAATCACGGCTTCCATAATTCCGACTCGCCAAATTCCCGACGAACTCGAGACTCTGGATCAAGAATTCCCGATGGACCTCATCCACGTCACTAACAAAGATCACCCGCCCCCCTGAACCGGCATACGCCTTTCAACCTTCACTAAACTGATGGTTAGTCCACTTGCGGCCACGCCGTAAGAGGGATCCTGCCAGAGAACTTCAATCTCAAATCCCAGCGTCGCCTCATAAAATGCCGCCGCCTAAACCTCACTCAGTACTGGCAAGATTGGATTGGTACCCAGGAACAGCTCGCCCTTAGCATCGTCTTCACTGCTCAGCGCAGAAACACCCACCTCGAGAGCCGCCCCCATACATTTGAGAAATTCCAACCCCGCGCTATGCCCATGCTCAAGGCGCTGTACCGTTCTGTCACTTAGCCCACAAGACGCGCCACCACCCAAGTGCATAGCGCCTACAGCCCAACCCCGGTGTAGGTTACAATGCCTTTCCTTATGCCCTTTGTTTGCTGAAATCACGAGGTTCCCATGCCGCAGTATCGCTCCCGTACCACCACCCATGGCCGCAATATGGCGGGCGCCCGTGCCCTTTGGCGCGCCACGGGCATGAAGGACGGGGACTTCGGTAAACCGATTATTGCCATCGCCAACTCCTTTACCCAGTTTGTGCCTGGGCACGTACACCTGAAGGACATGGGCCAGCTGGTGGCAGGGGAAGTCGAGAAAGCCGGCGGCATCGCCAAAGAGTTCAACACCATCGCAGTGGACGACGGCATCGCCATGGGCCACGACGGGATGCTCTACTCCCTACCCAGCCGCGACATTATCGCCGACTCTGTGGAATACATGGTCAACGCCCACTGCGCCGACGCCATTGTCTGTATCTCTAACTGCGACAAGATCACCCCCGGCATGCTGATGGCTGCCATGCGCCTGAACATTCCGGTGATCTTCGTTTCTGGCGGCCCCATGGAAGCCGGCAAAACCAAACTGGCCGACGGCAAGCTGGACCTGGTGGACGCCATGGTCATGGCCGTTGATGACAGCGTGGACGAAGAGACCCTCAACGAAGTCGAACGCTCCGCCTGCCCCACCTGCGGTTCCTGTTCCGGCATGTTCACCGCCAACTCCATGAACTGCCTGACCGAAGCCCTGGGCTTGTCCCTGCCCGGTAACGGCTCACTGCTGGCCACCCACGCGGATCGCCGCGAACTGTTCCTGGAAGCCGGCCGCCGCATCGTGGATATCACCCGCCGCTACTACGAGCAGGACGAAGAAGCCTTGCTGCCGCGCAACATCGCCTCGGTGAAAGCGTTTGAAAACGCCATGAGCCTGGACATCACCATGGGCGGCTCCACCAACACCGTGCTGCACCTGTTGGCCGCCGCACTGGAAGGCGAGGTGGATTTCACCATGAAAGACATCGACCGCCTGAGCCGCAAGGTACCGTGCCTGTCGAAAGTCGCCCCAGCCACACCGAAATACCATATGGAAGACGTGCACCGGGCCGGCGGCGTTATGGGCCTGCTCGGCGAACTCGATCGGGCTGGCCTGCTGAACCGGGATATCCCCATGATCCACTCGGCCAGCGTGGCCGAAGCCCTGGAACATTACGACATCATCCGTACCCAGGACGAAGGGGTGAAAAAAATGTTCACCGCCGGCCCCGCCGGCATCCCCACCCAGACGGCCTTCAGCCAGGACACCCGCTGGGACAGCCTGGACGATGACCGCGAAAACGGCTGCATCCGCAATATCGAACACGCCTACAGCAAAGACGGCGGCCTGGCCGTGCTGTACGGCAACATCGCCGAGCGCGGCTGCATCGTGAAAACCGCCGGTGTGGATGACTCCATTCTCAAGTTCACCGGCCGCGCCCGTGTCTTTGAATCCCAGGATTCCGCCGTGCGCGCCATCCTCGGCGATCAGATCGTTGCCGGCGACGTGGTGGTAATTCGCTATGAAGGGCCGAAAGGCGGCCCGGGCATGCAGGAAATGCTTTACCCCACCAGCTACCTGAAATCCAAAGGACTGGGCAAGGAATGCGCATTACTGACTGATGGCCGTTTCTCCGGCGGTACCTCCGGACTCTCCATTGGCCACGCCTCTCCGGAAGCCGCGGAAGGCGGCGCCATTGCCTTGGTGAATGAAGGCGACACCATCGATATCGACATCCCCAACCGCACCATTCGACTGGATATCAGCGACGAAGAACTGGCCCACCGCCGCACCCACATGGAAAACCGTGGCAAACTGGCCTTCAAGCCCAAGGAAATCCGCCCGCGCCGGGTCTCCACCGCACTGAAAGCCTACGCCGCACTAACCACCAGCGCCGACCGCGGTGCAGTGCGTGACTTAAGCCAAATCGGCGAATAAGCTGAAAGATCAAGGCGGCCACCGGGTCGCCTTTTTCTTGTCAGCAGATATGGAACAGAAACAGCAGGAGAGCCTTCGCGAATGAGCCTGAAGCATAAATTAATGCCCCTGGTCGCCAGCCTAATGACCGGCGAAGGCCTGCAGCAATGTCGCCGCCGCCTGCTGGAATGGCGCCGGAAGCTAAAGCGCCAGCCCCATCAAGCCACCTTTTACTTCCGTATCGACGACCCGTACTCGGTATTGATGGCCCAGGTCATGCCACGTTTTGCCCGACATTTCGGCATCACCATCACACCCCGAGTCATGCTGTATATTGACCAGCAGATGTACCCTGCCGCCGATATGCTCGCAGAGCTCGCCCCTCGCGATGCGGTCAAACTGGCCGACCTGCACGGGCTGGATTTCCCAAAAGACTGGCAACTGCCGCCCCGCGAAGTCAGCCTGGCGGCGACCCGCTGCCTGCTGAAACACGAAGGCGACGAACGCTTCTGGAGCCTGGCCGCTGCCCTCGCCGATGCGCTGTGGCGCAACGACCACGACAAACTGGAAGCCCTGCTCAGTGAATACGGCCAGCAGGCCGCAGACCGGGCCCAGCTGGCACTGGAAGCCCGCCGCGATCAATTCCTTAACGACGGCCACTACCTCACCGGCACCCTGCACTACGCCGGTGAGTGGTACTGGAGCGTAGAACGGCTGGATCACCTGGGCCATCGCCTTAACGAGCTGGGTCTGGGTGGCGCCGACTGGCCACTGCCCTACGGCCGCGCCAAACGGGCACGCCTGAAAGACACCCCGGCAACGCTCAAGGGCGCGCCGCTGGTGCTTTACTTTTCCTTCCGTAGCCCCTATTCCTACATCGCCCTGTCGCGCACCTATGCGCTGGCCGAGCACTATGGGCTGGACCTGAAGATCCGACCGGTGTTGCCCATGGTGATGCGCGGGCTCACTGTCCCCAAAGCCAAGCGTTTCTATATTCTCAAGGACGCTGCACGGGAGGCCCGCTTGCATGCGGTGCCATTCGGCAAGGTCTGCGACCCGGTGGGTGCTGGCGTGGAGCGCTGCATGGCCATTTGGCCGTTCGCCGAAAAAGAAGGTCGCCTGCGCGAATGGTTGCGGGCTGCTGGCACCGGCATCTGGAGCCAAGGCATCAACGCTGCCAGCGATAATGGCCTGAAATTTCTGGTGGAAAACGCCGGTCTGGACTGGAATCGCGCCCGACGCTGGCTAGACGACGACGGCTGGCGCGAACGGGCGGAAGCCAACCGCGACGCCATGATGGCCGCCGGCAGCTGGGGCGTCCCCAGTTTCCAGAGCGAACATGACATGACTTGGGGGCAGGACCGTTTTGCGATCATCGAGAACAGCCTGCTAGCCTCACGTCAAAACGACGACGATTGAGCTAGCTTGCCGCAGAAGGGGATCGATGACGATCCGGCTGAGATAAGTTGAAAGTTCAAAGTGTAAAGTTGAAACGCGAAGAAAGCGCCTGGCGATTTCCTGCTCTCGTGTTCCGCGCTGCATGACACGACTCGCGGGCAAAGCATCAGAGCTAACACCCGAGCCCTGCCGCGCTTTTGAACTTTAAACTTTCAACTGACTCTGCTGCTGCCCTCCAGCCCCAGGATCCTATAAATAACCAAGGAGAATCACTATGACCATTGCCTATTGGTGCGTGCTTGCCGCCATTGCCCTGCCTTATTTCAGCACCTTTTTTGCCAAGTTCCAGGGCGGCTTCGGGCCGAAACAGAACCACAACCCGCGCGAATTTCTGGAAACCCTGGAAGGCAGCCGCAAACGCGCTCACTGGGCCCAGTTAAACGGTTTCGAAATTGCTCCGGCGTTTGCCGCAGCAGTGATCATCGCCCACCTCGCTGCCACCTCGCCGCAAGGAACCATTGACGGCATCGCCCTGGCCTTCGTCGCCAGCCGCCTCCTTTTCACCCTCTGCTACCTGGCAGACTGGGCCAGCGCCCGCACTCTGGTCTGGGCCTTCGGCATGGGCTGTATCGTGGCCCTGTTTGTTGGCGTAAGTGGCTAAGGCCTTGGCGAGTTACGAGTATCGAGAAGCGAAGATCTGAAATCGCGGCTACCTGTTGCGGTTTTACCTTTCGAAACTCGATACTCGCGACGTCTCCATGCCCCAGACCTTCACGATTACCGTCAGCGGCATGGGCCATTTTCCCTGCCGCACCGACCAGACCATCGTCGACGCCGGCCATCAGGCTGGTTTCGGTTTCCCCGTTGCCTGCCGCAATGGGGTATGTGAACGCTGCATCGGTCGTCTCAGTCATGGACAGGTCCAGCAAAAAAACCGCACCATTCACGCGGACGATGCCGGTAGCTCTCAAGTGTTATACTGCATCGCCCTGCCACTCAGCGATTGCGAGATAGATGTGCCCGAGGTAACCGCGCCCGGTGAATTGCCGGTCCACCAGATCCATTGCCAAATCCAGCAGATCGACGCGCTCAACCATGACGTCAGTCGGGCCTGGTTGCGCCTACCCGCCGGCAAGAAAATCCAGTGGCATGCCGGCCAGTATCTGATGCTGAACCTGCATGGCGAAAGTTATCCGTTTTCCATCGCTAACCATTGCGATGGCCGCGATATCGAACTGCACATCCGCCATGGCGATGACAACAGCGCCGCGCAGGACATCATGGCCAGCCTGCAGGCAAACAGCACCGTAAGCACCACGTTGCCCGCCGGCGTGCGTTTTATCGACAGCGCGCCCGACCAGCCGGTGTGGTTTATCTGCGGTTCCACCGGCTTTGCCCCGGTGAAAGCCATGATCGAACGCCTGATCACCCTGAATTTCAAACAGCCCGTGCGGCTGTTCTGGGGCGCCCGCACCGACGCGGACCTGTACCTGCCCCACCTGCCGGCCCAATGGCAGCGTGCCTTGGCCGACTTCGATTTCGTCACCTCCTTGTCGGACATCCGCCACCCGGACCACGCCGAAGGGCTGGTCCATGAAGCCGCCCTGGAGGCGCTCAGCGAGCCGGACCTGCCCCTGTTCTTTCTGGGCGGCTCTCCACCCATGGGCTGGGCGGTATTCGATGCCCTGGTCGCCGAGGGTGTTCCCGCCAGCAACATCCACTGTGACGTGTTCGATTACGCGCCCAGGGAATAAACAAGCTTCAAGCTGCAACACGGGTTAGGCCCTTGCTAACCAGGACGATCTGGGCCCCGCGCTGCGAGTCCAATTCGGCATTGAGCATCACCCACCACGTCCCGCGGCCAAAATGCTGCTGGGCTGGCAACAAGCCGGCTCGCGTTGTAGCTTGTAGCTTGCGGCTTGAAGCTACCTCCCAGGGAAAGGATACGATGGCAGACTCCCCCTCCTCGACTCACGACGGTCAGGTGCTACTGCTGCCTTGCCACGAGTGCGACCTGGTTTCCGAGGTAGTGATCCACCGGGACGGCCAGTGGTTGCAGTGCCCACGCTGCCAACATCCGCTGATGCGCCCGGCGCAAAGCGACCAGCTCACCCCTGCCCTGGCGTTCACCGCCCTGTTGCTGCTGACGCTGTCTTTACTGTTTCCCTACCTGGGCTTCGAGAAGAACGGCATTGAACGGGCCATGACCGTCACCGATGCAGCCTGCGAGCTGGCGGTCTATCACCACCCGGCCCTGGCCGTGATCGTTATTGCCACCATCATTGTGATTCCTGCGCTGTATCTGTTGTCGGTATGCTGGATTCATATGAGCCTGGCCAGCCCCGGGCCCCTGCCCGGCAGCCTTTTCCTGGCCCGCTGGCTGCCGCGCATGCAGCCCTGGATGATGGCCGACGTGTTTGCCATCGCCGCCTTGGTCAGCCTGGTGAAGATCGTCGCCATGGCCCATATCCAGTTACTGTCTGCCTTCTGGACCTTTTCCGGCTTTGCACTGATTCTGCTGATCACGGTAACCCGCATGAACACCATCGGCCTGTGGCAACGGCTACTCGGCGACCTGCAGCAACCTCCTAACACCCGGGCGGGAGAAACCGCCCAGGCCCAGGGGCTAATTGGCTGCCAATGGTGCGGACAACTTCAACCGCTGAAACAATCTCACCGCTGTCATCACTGCCACAGTTTTCTTCATGAGCGCCACCCCTTCAGCCTACAACGGGTCTGGGCGCTGCTGGTCACCGCCATTCTGTGCTGTTTTCCCGCGCACCTGTTCCCCATCATGATCACCACCAGCTTGGGCAAAACCGAGCCCTCCACCATCATTGCCGGGGTCATGCTGTTTCTGCGCCACGGCGACTGGCCCATCGCCCTGATCATCTTCACCGCCAGCGTGCTGGTGCCCTTCGGCAAGATCCTCGCCCTTGGCTGGCTCTGCATCGCTGCCCGCCAGCGGCAAACACTGGACATGACCAGCCAGATGAAGCTCTATCGCCTCACCGAATGGGTGGGGCGCTGGTCCATGATTGACGTCTTTGTGGTGGCCATCATTGTCGCCCTGTTCCAGATGGGCAATATTCTTACTGTCACCCCCGGTGTCGGTGGGCTGGCGTTTTCTGCCGTGGTGATTTTCACCATGCTAGCCGCTCATCAATTCGATCCACGCCTGATCTGGGATCGGCAACAGCAGCTACAGCAACGCTCAAAACAATGCTTGGAACATTCTCTGCCGCCCACCCTTGAACCGGAGAAACAATCTTGAACCACGCCGATTCGCCACCGTCACATCGCCGCCCGCGGCTATCTGCCGTCTGGCTAATTCCATTGGTGGCCGCACTGATCGGCCTGTGGCTGGTGTTCAGTTACCTTTCCAGCCAGGGCCCGGTCATTACCCTGGAACTGGAAGATGCGGAAGGGATCAACGCCGGCAAGACCGCCGTCAAGATGCGCAACGTACAAGTGGGCGTGGTAGAAAACGTCAGCCTCTCCGAAGACCTGAGCCACACCCTGCTCAGCGTGCAGATGCAAGCCGACACCGAACGCATGCTCAACAACGACACGCAATTCTGGGTGGTCAAACCCCGAGTTGGTCGCGAGGGCGTCAGCGGCTTGAGCACCGTCCTGTCCGGTGCCTATATCGAATTGCTGCCCGGCAACAGTAGCAAGAAAGCCAAAACCTTTACTGTAGAAAATTCACCACCGCCGGAGAAAACCGGCGACGGCCTGTTTCTGAAACTGATCAGCGAGCCGGGCACCAACATCAACAACGGCGACCCGGTGAGTTTCCGCAGCCTGAAAGTGGGGCGCGTGGTAGACACCACATTCGACCCTGATGCCGAGCTGTTTCGCCACCGCCTGTTCATTGAAAAACCCTACGATGTGCTGGTCAGCGACAGCAGCCGCTTCTGGAAGGTCTCCGGCATCGGCTTCCAGCTGGATGCACGCGGCTTCCAGGCACAACTCAGCTCACTGGAAGCCCTGCTCGGCGGTGGCATTTCCTTCTCCGTACCCGACCCCAACATGAGCACGGGTGCCCCCGTGGAAGACGACCACCAGTTCGTGCTGCATGACAACCAGGAAAGCGCCAGACGGGCACTCTACACCCAGACCCTGGATTATGTGCTGCTGGTTGAACGCAGCGTGCGCGGCCTGCAAGCCGGGGCCCCCGTCGAATACCGCGGCATCCGTATCGGCACGGTGGAGCAGGTCCCCTGGGCCTTTGGCGCCGAAGGCCCCAACGCCATGACCGACAGCCCGATTCCGGTACTGATCCGCCTGGAACCACAACGGGTCACCCATCAATCTGCGATTGCATTACCCTCGTGGGAAAGTGAAATCCGCCAGATGGTGGAAAACGGCCTGCGCGCCAGCCTGAAAGCCGGCAACCTGCTGACCGGTTCCCTGTTTGTGGATCTGGAATTCCACCAGCACGCCCCCGCTGCGGACACCACGGTGACGTACCGCTCTGTCCCCGTTCTACCCTCCGTGGAAAGCGGCGGCCTAAGCAAACTGGAAGACCAACTTCACGCCCTGCTGAAAACCCTGAATGGTCTTCCCATGCAGGACATGGCCAACAACCTCAACAGCAACCTGAAACACCTGTCCGGCGTAACCGGCCGTATCGAAAACCTGCTGGATGATCCCGCCCTCAATGCCCTTCCCCAGCAGATTTCCAACAACCTGAACGCCCTGGAACACACCCTGCAAGGTTGGCAGGCTGGCGGCGATGGCTACCGGGAGCTGCAAGGCACTCTGCAGAAGCTCAATCGTCTGCTGGATGACGCCGAACCGTTGCTCGACACCTTGAACGAGCAACCCAACGCCCTGATCTTCCAGCGCCACCCGGCCGCCGATACCCAACCCCGAGGTGCACAATGATCCGTCTGCTCGCCATCACCGCTATTCTTGCCGGACTGTGGGGCTGCAGCCACGCCCCCGAGGCATCGCCGCCGGGCTACCTGCTGCCCTCCGCCACCCAGGCCGCGCATTCACCACTGACCATCAAGGTACACCTGGCTAACTACCTGAACCGGGGCGGCATTGTTATGCAACTCAGCGACAGCGAAATACAGGTGGCCCGCCATCATCGCTGGGCAGAACCGTTGGCAACACAATTACAGCGCGCCCTGGAAGCCCGCATGTCCAGCGGAGACGAAAAGACGCTCACCGTGGAGCTGAGCCGTTTTCAGGGCCTACAAGACAAAGACAGGGATTCCGCCGTCATCACCGGCCGCTGGGCACTGACGGGAAATAATGGGGAAGCAACACAAGGACGCATTCAATGGGAAGCCGCGCTGGACAACGGCGGCTATGCCAATCTGGTGAGAACGCTGGATCAGGGTTGGCAGGCAGTGGCGGCCGAGATTGCCACCGCCATGGATTGAAGGGGACTTGCCTGCATCCCCTAATGCGTTGTCGGATTACGGCCTTCGGCCTAATACGACCTACAAGGTGCTGCAGGTTTTGTAGGTCGTGTTAGCCGCGTAGCGGCGTAACCCGACAAAACGACATTCAACACTACGGCACGCTTTTATCGGGCAACGGCAGGGCCGGCAGATCACCTTCCAGTTGCGCCATACGGCGATCAAAGGCAGACATGGCCTTGCTGGAATCCCCCAACGCCCGGTACAAGCGCGCCAGTTCTGCCAGGGCTGTCGCGCTCTGGCTGGAGTTTGCCGCCGCTTCAAAGAAGCCCTGGGCCTTGCCCCACAAACGCGCTTTCAAGGCAACACGACCGGCAGTGATCAACACGGCCGCATTGCCCGGGCGTTCCGCCAGCCACTTTTCCAATACCTGCAGCAGGTCGTCCGGGGGAATATCATCGATGGCTTCCAGCACCGGCGGCAGGCGGTCATCCCATTGGCCACCCAATTGCTCGCGGACCAAATTCAGAGCACCGCGGCCACCGCCCAGCTGGGCCAGAAAGCCGGCATAGCGGGCTACCATGGCCGGATCGTTTTTCAGGTGAACCGGCACATCTTTCCAGAGTTTACGCAGTTCATCCCGGCGGCTATCCGCATCATTAAACCCGGGCTTGCGCGCGGTTTCCTGCAACCAGGCCAACCAGGCCCGGCGCTCACGGCGAATCTGGTTGGTTTCGCCGAAGGCTCGCTTCAAGCGCGGCATAAGGGCGCACAAGGTCTGCCAGTCTTTCTGGCTTTCCAGCACGTCAGCATAGGTGTTGAGAATACGCTTGTTGCGCGGTGCCATGTCCGCCAGCACCTTCAATTCGCTGCGCGCCTGCTCCGGGTAGCCATCATCCAGGGCAAAACGGGCTTTCATCAGGCCAGCGACCAAGCGGCCCCGTCGGTCTGTGCTGGCCTGTTCAAGATAGCGCTGCGATGCGTCCACTTTATCCTGTTCCTGGGCCGCTTCCGCCGCCAGCAACCAGGCCACCAGCGGCCAGTCACCGTCTTCACCGGCGGCCACCAGCAAGCGCTCGGCCTTTTCCTGCTCGCCATCCACCAGCTGCAAGAAACCACTGCGCAAACGACGCTCCGCCACCGCTTTTTTCCAGCGACGGGTAGCGCGTACCGGCTCCATGGCATTCCAGGCCGCGTTGCCCAGCAAGGTCAGCACCACCAGCGCCACCGCACCAAGCAGGCCCATCAGCACCACAAACCCCAGGGTGGTATCCACCGACACGGAATCCCGGATGATCAGCACATAACCGGAATCCGCTGCCATCCAGCGCCCCAGTGCCAGAGCAGCAACCAGGGCGATAATAATCAGCAGGACAACTTTCTTCATGCGCCGCCCTCCTTGCGCTTCAGGGCTTCGATGGCCGCCAGACCATTACCGATCTGCGGCAGGGCCTGGGCCACACTGGCGCCGCCCAATTCTTTCAGCGTCGCCTGCATTTGTGCGGCACGGGGATCATCGTCCCGGAACCATTGCTTCAGGGTGCTGCGGGCATTCTCAACGGCCTGACCATAGGCCTCAGCGCGCCCCTGCATTAGCGCCAGCTGCGCCTGCTGCAGGCTGCCATCCAGCGTCAGGCGCACCAGCGAGGCCTGCTCGCCCGACAACGGCAGCGGCACCGCTCCCTCGTGACGACGTACGGTCACCGGCATCCGGTCCAGCACGTCCTGCCACCAGGGTTGATCCACGTCAGGGGTCGCGCGCTCCGGGGGAGACGCCTCTGCGGGTACTGCCAACTCGACGACCAGCTCACGCAAGGCGCCCAGACGCAGCACCATGCCCTGCACGTCCACCTGACTGGCACCGCTGAGGGTTTCCATGTCCAGGGCCAGTGCTTTGCGGGCAGGCAGGACAGCAGGGTCATCCAGGCGCGCCAGAGTCTGGTCAGCGGCTTTCAGCAAACGGCGCGCGGCCAGCGCATCCTGGGTGAGCAACAGGCGCTGGCTGGCCAGGCTGGCCAGGGCACGCGCTTCGTTGATCAGCCACAGTCGCTGTCCACCGCTTTTCAAATCGGTCAGGGCGGCGCGGTCCTTGGTCATCTGCGCCGCCAGCTTGGCCTGCTCTTTTTCCAGGCCGGACAGAGCAGCCTGGACCTGGGAGCGCTGACTGGCCAACTCGCCTTTCACCGTCGTCACCTGATCCGCCAGGCTGCTTTTTTCGCTCTTCAGCCGGGTGAACTCCTGCCACCCCCACCAGCCAGCCGCCCCAAGTGCAGCCAGCACCACCAGTACCAGCAGCACAGTCAAAAGGCTTACCCCGCCCTGGCGGGAAAAAGGACGATCCTGCGTCATGTCAGCTCCGTTGTTGTCATAGCGAGGCGTGCGCGAGTCTCAAACCCCCTGCGCCCTCGGTGTGGCGATACCCGATATCATTGCAAAAACCTTAAAGTGAGCGCCCATTGCTGTCCAATCATTAACGGTTAGATCCGGTAAAAAAGGGTTTTCGGGGCCTGCCCGCAAATCACACATCCGGGACGAGCCAAGCCAGCAACAGGATCAGTAACAGCGAATAAACCCAAAAGAAAGGCGCTCGCCTTAACCGCCGACACCGCCAGTAATCAAGGCCGTCAGCATGTCATCGTCATGGGCGCTGGCCGCCACTCGCACAGGGCCACTGTGACTGACCTGCACCGCCGCGGCCACTCGCTCCCCAGCCGCTACCACACCGCAATTTTCGGGCATTCCCGGCTGTAGCGCCTGCCAACTCTGCACGCTGGTAACCATCACCCAGCCCGTCTGTTCCGAAAGGGTGATGCCGCTAACCCCATGGCGCCGGTAAAAGGCCAGCGCATCAACACGGGCACCGCGACCCTCCAGGGTCTGCGTCAGCAACTCACGGCCGCTGTCGCCCCGACAGATCAAGACCTGTTTTTCAGGCAATTGTTGCAGGCAGGACAGGGCCAGCACCGCTTCGGAATTGAAACCGTCCTCCGGCACCGTGGCGGGCAGATGCCAGGATTCCAACTCCGCCGCCGTAGCCCGCCCCACCGCCAGCCAATGCACACCTACCGGCCACTGGGGCCACAGGTCCGCCATGGCTGACAGCGCCAGCCGGGCGGCATTCACGCTGGCAAAAAACACCGCGTGGTAACGGTCCAGCTCCATAAGGGTGCGTTGCATCGCGCCATCCACCGGCACCGGCTCTATTTCCAGCGCCGGCTGGTGAAGGGGCTGATACCCGGCCTCCGTGAGCAGAGCCATCAGGCGCTGCTGTTGGCCCGCAGGGCGGGTCACGACGACCTGTTGCTGCCGTCCCGGATCGATCATTGGCGCGCGTACAGCGCCTGTAAAATCGCCCCTGCGCCCTGGGCCAGCAGCTGCTCAGCAATATCCACGCCCAGCTCGGCAGCCTGGGCCCGCGGGGCCGAGCCTTCTGCGCGCAATACCTGGCTACCGTCTTCCTCTGCCACCAAGCCACGCAGCCACAACTGCCCATCCTCGAGCAGCGCAAAACCGGCAATCGGCACCTGGCAACCCCCTTCCAGGCGGCGATTCATGGCACGTTCGGCCACCACGCGATCCCAAGTATCTTTATCGTTGAGCGGCGACAGCAACGCGATGGTGTGCTCATCCCCCTCACGGCACTCGATACCAACAGCGCCCTGCCCCACCGCCGGCAGCGATTCCTCCGGGGGCATTTCATAGCGAATCCGGTCGTGCATCTCCAAGCGCTTTAGGCCCGCCGCCGCAAGGATAATGGCGTCAAAATTACCGGCATCCAACTTACCCAAGCGGGTCTGCACATTGCCTCGCAGGCTTGTTACCACCAGGTCCGGGCGATTGGCTTTTACCTGAGCCTGACGGCGCAGGCTGGAGGTGCCCACGCAAGCGCCATGAGGCAACGATGTTAGGCTGTCGAAAGTATTGGATACAAAGGCATCACGGGGGTCATCGCGCTCACAGATCACCGGCAGAGCAAAGCCGTCGGGCAACACCATGGGCACATCTTTCATTGAGTGCACAGCGATATCCGCGCGCCCATCCATAATTGCCTCTTCCAGCTCCTTGACGAACAGGCCCTTACCGCCAATCTTGGCCAACGGGGTATCAAGAATCTTGTCGCCCTGAGTCTTGATCCGCACCAACTCCACCGCCAACCCGGGATGCAACGCTTCCAGACGCTGCTGAACATCTTCCGCCTGCCAGATAGCAAGCGGGCTGGAACGGGTAGCAATACGCAAGATTTCGCGGGACATGGGGCATCCTGAGGGCAGTGAATTAGGCCGTCAGTCTATCAGTTTAAGGAGCGATTAGGAGAGACGCAGGACGCGGAAAGGAACGAGTCACGAGAAGCGAGTTTCGAAAGGCAAAACCGGGAAGGCTAAAAGGGTTTCGCAACTCGTTACTCGCTTCTCGCCACTGGATCAATTGCCGTAAACAACCACGGTAAATTCCGCCAGCACCCCAAAGAAGTTCTGGGATTCATAATCCACGTGGTGAATTTCGGTGATCCCGCCGTTACGGGCAGCGGTCTGGATGCTGGCATCGCCGGAGGCAATCACACCGAGGATGGAACGGGCGCTGGCGCGACCTACACGGGTGGGCTTTTCCGAGGACGCCGTGGCCGCCATGGGCGCTTTCACATTGCCGTAAAGAAAACCGGTAACCGGCATGGTGGCACTGGCACAACCGCTGAGCACAACCGCGCCAACCAGAAGAAGGAGTATCTTTTTCATCACAGGGTTCCTGTTTTTGTTATTCGTTGTCGTTCAATGCTTCATTCACTGAAGCAGGCCCAAGGCTAGCACGCGGCCCGGACCGTGTTAATTACCCCACATGCCCGTTACAAGCTTTGCAGCACCCGCCGCAGCCCCGCCACATGGCGCCGGCTCACGGTCAGCCGTTCCTCCACGCCGCGCAAGCGCACCTGGTGGTGCCCGGCAGTGGCCATTTCCATGCCTTCAATATACCGCAGCGCCACCAGCGCATTGCGGTGAATACGCACAAACTGGTCGCCAAATTCAGTTTCCAGCTCTTTCAGGGTTTCGTCGATCAGCACTTCGCCTTCGCTGAAGCACACCGTCACGTACTTCTGATCGGCCAGGAAGTAGCGCACGTCATCCACCGGCACCAACTCCAGCCCCCGATGGGTACGGGCGCTGATATGGCCGCGACGGCGGGGCTTTTCCTCGCTCACTTCACCACTGATTTCCGCCAACTGCACGCGATTCAGCGTTTTCGCCTTGGTCAGCGCTGTGGTCAAATCAGCCGCATTGACCGGCTTGAGCAGGTAATCCACCGCGTGTACCCGGAACGCCTGCAAGGCATGCTCGTCATAAGCGGTACAGAAAATCACCGCCGGCGGGTTGTCCATCTTGCCCAGATGCTCCGCCGCCTCCATGCCATCCATTTCCGGCATGCGAATATCCATCAGCACCACGTCCGGCTTGCAGGACTGGGCTTCAATGATGGCCTCACGGCCATTGGCCGCCTCTGCCACCACCTCGGCATTCTCGATTTTATCGACCAGCCGTTTGAGCCGGTCCCGAGCCAGTTGCTCGTCGTCGCAGACAAGTACCCGCATAAGTCCCATCCTTTTATTGCAGCGGATATCGAATTTCGATCTCGTATTCTTTTTGTTCCGGGCGTGATTCCACCGCCACTTCGTCACCGTACAGGGCTTCCAGCCGGTGACGTATATTTTCCAGTGCCATACGATTGCCTTTGTGATGCCCGTCGCCTTCCGGCTTCGGATTGCTCACCGACAGCACCAGGTTGCCATTGTGCGCGAGGGCACGGATGGTCACCATCCCCCCCGCCGATAATGGCTGTATGCCATGATAAATGGCATTTTCAAGCAAGGGTTGCAAGGTTAATAACGGAATCTTCAGAGATTTCGCGTCTACCTGGATATCCCACTCCACCTGCAACCGCTCGCCCATGCGTAGCTGTTCAATGTGAATATAGCGCCGACACAGCTCCAGCTCTTCTTCCAGCGACGCCTCGTTTCCGCTGTTTTTGAGGCTGGCACGGAACAGCACCGACAGATCTTCCACCACCTGTTCTGCCCCATCCGGATCCACCGCAATAAGACTGGCAATGATATTCATGGAGTTAAACAGGAAGTGTGGACGAATCCGTGACTGCAGCGCCTGAATCCGGGCCTGCAGTTCTGCCTGCCCCTTTTGCCGTAACTGTTCCTGCACATAAAAGTAGCGCATGACCAGGCCGGCAATAATCGCGGCAATTAAGCCGTTAACCGGAATCTCCGCAGACCACAGCCCCATATCCATCACCGCGCCGGAAGCCCAGGCCATCACCATCCGCGCCAGCAAACTGAACAGCAAGGTATCGACAACCACCAGTAACACCACCGCGATCGACGCCCACGCTGGCGGCAGACGGTTCAGTCGATTGCGCAACTGGCACACCAGCGCCGCTGAGGTAAGCCCCACCCACTGCACGAAAAGAGAGGTAATCGCCAAACGGCCAACGCTGAAATCATCGTAGTAAGTGGCCACCAACGTCACCACCAGCGCCATCAACTCTGCGACCACCACTACTACCAGCACAGCACGGGTACTGCACAGATCGGGCAGGAAACTATTATTGGCCGGAACATCCATGGCCACGGGCACACCCCTTATACGGAAAAAAGCCTAGTTATGAATATGTTATACCTGAACCAACCCCCACTCCCAAGGAATACTCTCCCCCTGCTATACTTGCGCCCCCGCAAACCAAGCGTTGAGCAAGTACGATGACTGACAAGCAGCAGAACAAACTCTGGGGCGGCCGCTTCAGCGAGTCCACCGACCAGTTCGTGCAGGAATTCACTGCCAGTGTGAACTTCGACCGCCGCATGTACCGTCAGGACATCTACGGCTCCCAGGCCCATGCCACCATGCTGGCCGAAGTGGGCGTGCTCACCGATGAGGAACGCGACGCCATCATCCAGGGGCTGCGTGAAATCCAGCTGGAAATCGAGAACGGCGAGTTTGAGTGGTCCGTGGCGCTGGAAGATGTGCACATGAACATCGAAGCCCGGCTCACCGACAAGATCGGCATTACCGGCAAGAAGCTGCACACCGGCCGTTCACGTAACGACCAGGTAGCGACGGATATTCGCCTATGGCTGCGCGACGAACTGCTGATTCTGGAAGAACAGTACCTGCACCTGATGCAGGGTCTGCTCAATCTGGCTGAGCGCGAAGCCGCCACCATCATGCCCGGCTTCACCCACCTGCAGACCGCCCAGCCAGTGACCTTCGGGCATCACCTGCTGGCCTGGTTCGAAATGCTCAAGCGCGACCGCGAGCGCCTGCTGGACTGTAAGAAACGGGTGAACCGCATGCCGCTGGGCGCTGCCGCCCTGGCCGGCACCACCTACCCGATCAACCGCGAACGCACCTGCGAACTGCTCGGTTTTGATGGCGTCTGCGAAAACTCCCTGGACGCGGTGAGCGACCGGGACTTCGCCATCGAATTCTGCGCCCTGGCCGCCCTGACCATGACCCACCTGTCACGGATCAGCGAAGAGCTGGTGCTGTGGACCAGCGCCCAGTTCAACTTCATCAACCTGCCCGACCGCTTCTGCACCGGCAGCTCCATCATGCCGCAGAAGAAGAACCCGGACGTACCCGAGCTGGTGCGCGGCAAGACCGGCCGCGTTAACGGCCACCTGATCAGCCTGCTGACCCTGATGAAGAGCCAGCCGCTGGCCTACAACAAGGACAACCAGGAAGACAAAGAGCCGCTGTACGACGCCGTGGACACCCTCAAGGGCAGCCTGCGCGCCTTCGGCGACATGATCCCGTCCCTGGAGCCCAACCGCGAAGTCATGCGTGAAGCCGCCCGCCGTGGTTTTGCCACCGCCACCGACCTGGCCGACTACCTGGTCCGCAAGGGCATCGCTTTCCGCGACTCCCACGAGATTGTGGGCAAGGCCGTGGCCTACGGCGTAGAGAAGAAGAAAGACCTGAGCGACATGTCCCTGTCTGAACTGAAACAATTCAGCGACCAGATTGAAGACAACGTGTTCGACGTGCTGACTCTGGAAGGCTCAGTGAGTGCCCGGAACCATATCGGCGGCACCGCCCCGGACCAGGTGCGCGCTGCCGTCAGCCGTGCCCGCGAGGCGCTGGACAACACGTAACGGCCTTCCCCCGGCGTCCGCAGGGCAGGATGCATCGCATCTCTGTCCTGCCAGCTTGGCAAAGCGCCTCGACCGCCCTACCCCAAGTCCTCGCCATTGGCTTCCGGCTGGTACTCAACGGCAAGAATCTCCAGCTTCAACGTCTTACCGTTAGGGGCCGGCCAGTCAATGCTTTGCCCCACCGACATACCTAACAAGGCTGCACCCACCGGGGCCAGGATAGATACCCGTTCCGGCCCGCTATCCTGTGGGTATACCAATGTCAGGCACATCTCTCGGCCTCGCCCCTGCTCCCGGCAGCGAATCCGCGAATTCATGGTCACCACATCCGTCGGCATATCCTTCGGCTCCACCACCGTGGCCCGCAGCAACTCTTCTTCCAGGCCATCAGCCACTTCGCCATCCACATCGGACAGCAGCGCCTCCAAACGAGCAACATCCAGGCGAGACACAGTAATGACGGGAAGCGCCATGATTTTTCTCCTTAAAGTAAAACGCCCCACGCAAGCACGGGTCCGTAATGCCGCAATCATTCAGGCAAAGATGGGACACGCATGCGGAAGGGGCGAAAAGATCAACAGAAATGGGTCCACATTACGCAGACTATGAACCGATAGTAGACCGGACCCGTTTTTTCTCAAGCGGCGTTATCGGACACCACCAACAACCGGATTTCGCACCGTCTTCGCATTACCCCAAAGATCGCGAACCGTTATACTGCCCCCAGCAAACGGAGTACCCCATGCGCCCATTTAGCCTGTTACTGTTTCTGCTATTGGCCGGCTGCGGCCAAAAAGGCCCGCTGTATTTTGATCAGGATCGCGATGCGCCCGCACTGGTCAGCCAAGCCGAGCCTGAAAATTCCGACGCTAAAGACAGTGACGACACACAAGACGAAGACGACGCCAACACGTCTGCACAGGATTAATCATGGATCATTTTCAGTACCGCGATGGTGAGCTTTTTGCCGAAGAGCTGCCGGTGGAGCAACTGGCGGACCGCTTCGGCACGCCGCTCTACCTGTATTCCCGGGCCGCCCTGGAGCGCCACTACCTGGCGTTCGATGAGGCTTTCGGTGACCACCCTCATCAGGTGTGCTACGCAGTCAAAGCCAACTCCAACCTGGCGGTACTGAACGTGCTGGCCCGCTGCGGTGCCGGCTTCGATATCGTCTCCGGTGGTGAACTGGAACGGGTACTGCGTGCCGGCGGCGACCCGGACAAAATTGTCTTTTCCGGCGTGGGCAAAACGGCCGACGAAATGGCCGCGGCCCTGAAAGCCAACATCCACTGTTTCAATGTGGAATCCGCCGCCGAACTGGAACTGCTGAATCTGGTGGCCGGCGAACTGGATCGTGAAGCCCGCATCGCCATTCGCGTGAACCCGGATGTGGACGCCCAGACCCACCCTTATATTTCCACCGGCCTGAAAGACAACAAGTTCGGCGTGGATATCACCAAGGCCCCTGCCCTGTATCAGCGCGCCGCCGAATTGCCGCACATCAAGATTCTGGGAATCGACTGCCACATCGGCAGCCAGCTCACCAAGCTGGACCCGTTCGAAGATGCCCTGGAGCGCGTACTGAAACTGCTCGCGCAGCTGCAGGAACAGGGTATCGAAATCCACCATCTGGACCTGGGTGGCGGGCTGGGCGTGACGTACGACGACGAGACGCCACCGGAGCGGGCAGATTATGTGCAAGCGCTGCTCAAGCACATTCCCGGCGACCTTCCCGTGCACATCGAACCGGGGCGCTCCATTGCCGCCAACGCTGGCGTATTCATCACCCAAGTGCTGTTCCTCAAGCCCACCGAGCACAAGAACTTTGCCATCGTCGATGGGGCCATGAACGATCTGATTCGCCCCAGCCTGTACTCCGCTTGGCAAAACATCATTCCAGTGAAACCCCACGACGCCGATTGCCGTGAATGGGACATCGTTGGCCCGGTATGCGAAACCGGTGATTTCCTCGGCAAGGACCGCACCCTGTCCCTGGAAACCGGCGACCTGCTGGCGGTCCGCAGTGCCGGCGCCTACGGCTTTGCCATGGCCAGCAACTACAACAGCCGCAATCGTCCCGCCGAAATCATGGTGGATGGTGACCAGGCTTTTGTGGTGCGCCAGCGGGAAACCTATGACGACCAACTGAAGCAGGAATCCCTGCTTCCCTGAAGCGCACCCCAACAAGGCACAGAAAACGGGCTTCGGCCCGTTTTTTGTTTTACGCTTTGGCTGACGCGGCTAGCCCCCTGGACCTTACCCCTGCGCATCATGAATTTTCGCCCCGCTCTGACATCGCTCATCCTGCCAGTGCTGTTACTGACAGGCGCCCCCGGCAAAACGTCAAGCAACGACGCCGTTAACCGGGCAGTGCGGTTAAGCCTTGCGGAAAGCTTTGTCACCGCCAACCTGCTAACCAGCGGTGGCGCCGTTCGTTTCGGCTTCTGGGACTTCGACCCCAACTCGCTGCTGGATCTGGACGACGACAACTTTGGCTCGCTGGAATCCCAGGAACTACGCCAACGCATCACCACCTTCAGCCTGCCCTACGCGTGGCAGACGCCGCTAGCCGAAACCGGAAATGCGCTGACGCTGGGCGTTAAAGCCGCCTACGTGGAAAACAAACAGGAAACCCAGATCATCAGCAGCACCAACCGGGCCAAGGACGAAATCAGCAGCTCGGTCAGTTCCCTGAGTGCCGGCGGGACATTCAGCCGCCGATTATCCACCCACTGGGACCTTGCCTTTTCTACCCACGCGCACTGGATGCGCTATCGCAACGACACCGAGTTCAATACCGCCGATTCCCAGGCCATCGCCCCCGCCGTCAACGGGCTCATTACCAACTTCGATGCGGATGCCTGGCTACTGGAACCCAGCGCCCGGCTGACCTATTTCATCGGCGGTGAGCAGGCGGAGGTGGAGCTGTTTAGCGACATTCATTATGTGGCCGGGCACACCTTCCATACCGACCGCGCCGCCCACGACGTGGCGCCGGAAGCCTGGTACTGGTCCCATGGCGCGCGCTGGAAACACCCCTTCGTCACCCGCATCCTGCCCGGCCAGAACGTGTGGATGCAGGCATCTCGTTACGACCTGGGCGGCGATCTGGAAGGGTCTCTGGGGAATCATTATTACTACGAAGCAGGCGTAGGCTGGCTGCTGGATATCCGCGAGCGCATTCCCTTCGTGGACAACATTGGCATCGGCATCAACCTGAACTACGGCAGCCTGCTACGCGGCGGCACCCTGGTGCTGTTATTCAACGAGGGGTAAATCGCCGGGAGCCGCCCCTCAGGACTGGCCCTGCTCCCCGGTGAGCATTTTCACCAGCGTGTGGCCATTGGCATCGCAAAGCGCGTCTTTTAACAGGGGCATGGCCTGGGCCATGTGCTGGGCCAAGGTATAAGGCGGGTTGATAATCAACATGCCGGTGCCGGTCATGCCACGGCCGGAAGCATCCGGGCGCACACAGCATTCCACCCTCAGCAAGTTGGGAATACCGGCTTTCACGAAACGGCGAATAAAGCTTTCTGTGCGGTTGCGGTCCAATACCGGGTACCAGATCGCATAAGCGGCGGTGGCGAATTTTTCCATGGCCATCTGCACGGCAGGCAGCACACCATTGTAATCCGCTTCCATCTCATAGGACGGATCAATCAATACCAGACCGCGACGGTGCTGCGGGGGCAGCAATGCCTTGAGCCCCTGCCAAGCATCTTCCTTGAGTACCTGCACCCGCTTGTCGTCGGCAAACTCACGCTTGAGCAGGGCAAAGTCGGTGGTGTGCAGCTCGGTGCATTGCAGCACGTCTTGCTCACGCAGCAAACGGGCGCTGATCAGCGGCGAGCCGGGGTAGTCCATCAGCCGCCCCACCGGGTTCAGCTTTTCCACCAGCGATACGTACTGATCGATCACCCCGACCCCGGTGCGCTTGCCAAACAATTTGGCAATACCGTCCTGGTACTCACCGGTCTTCTGCATATGTTCACTGGCGATGGCATAGCTACCCGCGCCGGCATGGGTATCGTGCACGGTGAAGGGTTTGTCCTTCTTCTTCAGGTATTCAATGATTGCCACCTGCACAATGTGCTTGAGCACATCCGCGAAATTGCCGGCGTGGTAACTGTGACGGTAGGAAAGCATGACGGACACCTGAACAGGGAATGGAAAACGCTTCGCGGCGGCAGATTCGTCGCGACTAATGGGCGATTGTACCTTGCCCGGCTCGCGTAAGGTCTGTTTTTTGACTCATCGCCGTGAAGAATCATGGCCATAGGCATTTTGCACCACCACGGGCACTGATTTCAGCCCCGTGAGGCCGTACAATACCGTTTTAATAACCACTCAAGCGGACAGCGGCATGAACCTGCGCTTTACCAAAATGCACGGCCTGGGCAACGATTTCATCGTCATCGATGGCATTCGCCAGTCATTGCCGGAAACCGGCCTGCCTGTGCCTGCGGACGAAATCCGTCGCCTGGCAGATCGCCACTTTGGCATTGGCTTCGACCAGATGCTGATCGTGCAGCCCGCCCGTGCCGCTGACGCCGATTTCCGCTACCGCATTCTCAACGCCGACGGCTCCGAAGTAAGCCAGTGCGGTAACGGCGCCCGCTGCTTTGCCCGTTTTGTGCGCGAACAGGGGCTCACCGACAAGCGTGAAATCCGGGTGGAAACCGCCGCCGGCCAGATGACACTCACCGTCACCGATGATGAGCAGGTCACCGTGGATATGGGTGCGCCCCGCTGGGCCCTGAATGCCATCCCCATGACTGCCAAAAGCGAAGCAGATAGCTATTTCCTGGTATCCGGCTCACACGCCTGGGAAGTAGGCGCCGTGGGGCTGGGCAATCCGCATTGCACCCTGTTGGTCGAGAACGTGGATAGCGCGCCAGTAGAAAGCGACGGCCCGCTATTGGAAAGCCACGAGCAATTCCCGGAACGGGTGAACGTGGGCTTTATGCAGATCGTCAGCCGTAACGAGATCCGCCTGCGCGTCTATGAACGGGGCGCCGGCGAAACCCTGGCCTGCGGATCCGGCGCCTGTGCTGCCGTGGTCATCGGCCAGCGCCGGGGCTGGCTGGATACCGCCGTCACCGTGCATCTGCCGGGCGGTACGCTGCAAGTCTGCTACGATGGCCAGGGCGGCATCCAGATGACAGGCCCCGCCAGCCATGTCTATGATGGCGCTATTGATATCACTCTCTAGGCGACGTCAGTGCCCACTGACCCGAATGATGACAAAGGACAGGATTGATGACGGACCAAACTCCAGCCAGCGCCGACCAGGTCGCCGCCTACCTGCGTGAACATGCCGATTTCTTTCAGCATCGCCCGGAGCTGCTGGAACTGCTGCGCCTGCCTGACTCCAAAGGCGAGGCCGTATCCCTGCTGGAACGCCAGGCGTCGATTCTTCGCGAGCGCAACACCGAGCTGCGCGACCGCCTCAACGGCCTGCTGGATGTGGCCCGCGAAAACGATCACCTGTTCGACAAGACCCGCCGCCTGACGCTGGCGTTGCTGGAAGCCCGGGGCGCCGAAAAGCTGTTCCGTAATCTGCTCACCAGCCTGAGCACGGATTTCCGCTGTGACCAGGTGGCGTTGATGTTGTACGACCGGGAAGTACCGATCCTCGGCGACCTGCGCAACCAGATTCGCTGCGTAGACAGCGACGCTCTGCCCAGTGCCCTGAACCATCTACTGCGCAGTGGCAAGGCGGTCTGTGGTGCCATGCGCACGGAAGAAATGGAAGCCCTGTTCCAGGACAACGCCACCGACATTCGCTCCGCCGCCATGGTGCCCCTGGAATATCAGGGTCGCCTGGGGCTGCTGGCCATCGGCAGCAAAAGCGCCATGCACTTCCGCAGCTCCCTGGGCACTTTGTTCATTACCCATATCGGCCAGGTATTAAGCCGTCGCCTGCACGAGGTCGTGCGCCAATATCCCCATCAGGCCGCTAAAAAAACCAGTGACATCAATTCATAGTGGCCGGTTATCGTGGATAGCAACACCCCACAAGACGCGGCCAACGATTCTGGCTCAACGATTTCCGCGTTCCTGACCCATCTGGCCAGCGAACGCCGCCTCTCCCCCCACACCGTCAGCAATTATCAACGAGACCTGATCGAAGCCCGCAGGATCCTCGGCGTCCAACCCTGGGATAGCCTCACCGTCCATGACATTCGCAGCCTGGCCGCCGCGCTCCACCGCAAGGGGAAAAGCGGCAAAACCATCCAGCGCATGCTATCCACCCTGCGCACGTTTTTCCGTTATCTGATGCGTGAGGGGCTTGCCCGCGACAACCCGGCCATGGACATTCGCGCCCCGAAAAGCGGCAAACGCCTACCCAAGGCGCTGGATGCGGATCAAGTCAGCCATCTGCTGGATGCCGGCACCCACAGTAGCGAACCGCTGGCCCTGCGCGATCAGGCCATGATGGAATTGCTCTATGCCTGCGGCCTGCGGCTGGCAGAATTACTGAGCCTGAATCTGGACAGTATCGACCTGCGCGATGGCCAATTACTGGTTACCGGTAAAGGCAATAAAACCCGCCAGCTACCCGTGGGCAAACCCGCCCTTACCGCCGTGCGCCGCTGGTTAAAAGTGCGCACCTTGTTGATAAAAAGCAGCGACCAGAACGCCCTGTTCATCAGTAAAAACGGTCGCAGATTGTCCCCTTCCAGTGTGCAACAACGGCTTAAACGGCACGCCCTGGAACGCGGGCTCGACGACCATCTGCACCCGCACAAGTTACGTCACTCATTCGCTACCCACCTGCTGGAATCCTCCGGCGATCTGCGTGCGGTACAGGAACTGCTCGGCCATGCCGACCTGGCCACTACCCAGGTTTACACCCACCTGGATTTCCAGCACCTGGCCCAAGTCTACGATGGCGCCCACCCAAGGGCGCAGCGTAAAAAAGACGAAGACGAGTAATGCTTGGCGCCTGACGCTGAACGCCCAATGCCCGGCGCGAATAAAGCGATGTGCTGCCGTTAGCAGTTTTGCGATAAACTAGCGCCCATGAGCACACTCAAGCTGATTACCTTCGACCTGGACAACACGCTCTGGCCCGTGGATGAAGTGATCCGCAAGGCCGAGAAAGCGTGCAGTGACTGGATCGCCGCCAACCACCCAGATGCCGCCGCTGCACTCAGCGCCGAGCGAGTGCGGACAGTGCGCACGGCCCTGCTCAAGGAAAAGCCCGAGTATCTGGATAACCTGACCGCCTTGCGTCAGGACGCCATGAGCCGAGCCTTCACCGATCACGGCTTTGCGCATGCTGAAGCCCAGCGCATCGCCTTGAACGCCTTTACCGTGTTCCATGAAGCACGCAACCAGGTCAGCTTCTTCCCGGGAGCCAGGGAGGTGCTGGAACAACTCGCTGACAGCTACACGCTAGGCGCGCTGACCAACGGCAATGCCGACCTGAAAATGATAGGCATCGCCGACCTGTTCGCGTTTCATCACTCTGCGGAAACCATCGGCAAGCGCAAACCGGCCCCGGACATGTTTCATGCCGCGCTGCACTCTGCCGGGGTTCAGGCCCACCAAGCCGTCCACGTGGGTGATCACCCGCTGGAAGATGTGCACGCCGCCCGCGAGCACGGCATGCACACTGTCTGGGCCAACCTCATCGATCTGACCTGGCCGGTTGAACTGGACCGCCCCCGTCACCATATCCACAACCTGCATGAGCTACCGGATCTGGTGCCGCTCTTCGATGACTGACTGCGGATGATTCCCCCCATGACCCAACGCACACAACTCGCCTCGCTGCTCGATGACCTGCAAACAGAGCTTGCTCAGCAAGGTCTGTGGTCTCCACAACCGCCAGCCCCGTCAGCCTTCGACAGCAGCACACCGTTTTTTGCGGACACCATGAATTTCAGCGAGTGGCTGCAGTGGGTATTCATCGCCCGTTTCCGGGCCATACTGGAAGCGGATCACCCCCTGCCCGGACAGTGCGATATCGCCCCCATGGCCGAAGAAGCCCTGAAAGGTATGGAGCAGGAAACGAGCCAAATCGTGCAAATTCTGAAGCAATTCGACGCGCATTTCTGAAAACGCCGCACGCTTACATCACCTGTGGGCGTGATGGCTCCACCGCAAATAGACGCTGACAAGCGATCGGACGTCGTGATCCAACCATCACTCCCGCAATAGAGACAATCTGTTCCTGTCGCCCGTCAACGAACAATGCTATCGCGCAACAGCGCCCGCCACAGATTTTCCTCGTCGCCAGCGGACAGGGTCCATAGCCACTGGCCACGACTATCCAGCGCTTCCAGGGCGGTAACCACCTGCCCGTCACCAGGCTTGCGCAGCCGCCACAGGCTATCCATCTGCGCCATATCCAGTGACACCAGCGCGCCGTTATGGGCCAGATGGCAATGGCTGCCCTGCCAGCGCGGTGACGACCAGGGCGCGGTCATGCACAACCGCACCCCCTGATTCCCTACGCACAATGTCGTGACCGTGTCTCGGACAGCGGCTTCCGCCAGCACCGCCGGCAACGTTTCCGGCCGCACCTGACAAGCAAAGCTGTCACGCACCGAGCGGTACAAAACGTCGCGCTGTTGATCGCAGCGCTGCAGCAAGCCGGCAAAGTCTTCCTCATCCGTGCTGCTGGTCCAGTCCCGCTCCAACTGACTGAGCGACCCCAGGTCACCGGCTTCCCCGCGTGGCAGCACCGCCGGCATGCTAAGCGTTTGCTGATCCGGGTGAAGCATGGCGCACACCAGCTCCTCGAACGCCAGGCCGCCACTGTCCGGCGCCACCGCCATCTGCTGTAGCGGCTGCCCGTGGCGGTCGAAAAACACCAGACTTCGCGCCGGCAAGGCGCCGGTGGGTTCCAACACCGCCAGCACCGAATGCCACTGCCCGACCTGCAAGCTCTGGCGCAGCCGGCAACGATCGCCCACTGATTCCAGCCACCATTCGCCGGCTACACCGGACTCGCCGTCCTGCAGGGTCGGGTAATGCATGTTCTGGGAAATGCGCGACCCACTGGAAAAGGTGGTCACCACCAGAGAGCCCAGCCGGTACAGCGCCTTGAGAATTGCCAACGGCTCATCCTGCAACCGCAACACCCGGTCACCGAGCGCGGCACCACACTGCCTCAACAGAGGGGATGTTGCCGGGGCCGAGGGCCATGTCATGACAGACATACTGCCTCCAGAAATAGCGCAGCAGGCAACATGCTTCACGCCACAACGCGGTGACAGGGTCATAACTATTGCCGCCTGCTGCCGCGCCGAAAGAGTGGGCTCGACAGGCAGACAAGACAATGACAACAGATCCTGAGCGTTGCGGCCGGCGGAATGCTGCATGCCGGAGAGCCTTAAATTAGGTGTGGAAAGCTGGCTGCGGCTGGCGATCCACGTCAGGGAGAAAGATGAGACGCGGCACGCAACACGCTCCACGCAACAACGCGATTCGTTGATTGTCGGTTTTTAAACGCCTTGCCCCGCGCTCACGTTTTTACGCGGGATTGGGACCTTGAAAACCAGAAGCGCTTTCTGCGTGTTGTTGCGTGGAGCGTGTTGCATGCCGCGTCACTTGGTAAGTATCAACTTGTTGTTGGATGTGCGACGCAGCTGGTAACGCTCACCGGCATGCTCTATCCACAACTTGCCCTGGTGGTTAAGCAGCAAACCACTGGCCACGCTGCTTTCCGCATTAATGGCAACCTGGCGCGTGGTAGTGGCAACGTTTTTCTTTACCTGTGACATGCTGACCTCCTTTTCGTATATGAGAATCATTATCATTATTGATTGGACGGTCGTCAACGCCTGTTATCCATTTTCTGATGAAGATCTCATTTCAGTGGCGCCCGCCCCCTTACACCGCTCTCTCCTCTGCCGCCCAAAGACCGCCAAGGGAACGATTACTGCAGTGCATCAAAAACTGCAAAACGCTACCCAGCCCCCTATCGAAAGCCACCTGTAATGGCGTTAGACTGAAATCATGAATATTGCGACGGCACACTCCATGACCGAATCTCCGCAGGAACGTCTGGCCGCTATTCTCGATAGCCACCAGCCCTCCTCCATTTTGACTGTCAGCCTCAACCCCATCCCTGTCGTTGCCCAGTGGTGCAAAGATCACAACTGCACCTTGGTGGAAATTCAGGAGCAGAACCCCTTCCCCGCACTGGACGACATCAACCGGGTGGATATCGCCATCGTGGCGGATCAGCTGGAATACATGCCCCAGCACGACGGTGAAGCACTGATGGGCTTGCTACGCAATCTGCACACCAATTCCATGGTGGCGGTGTATCAGCCCACTTTGGCCCCGCAGAAATTGCGCTGGCCCACCAACGGGTTTCTGGCACTGGGTTGCCGGGAGCAAGGGCACTTTGCTGAAGACGGGCGCGAGCTGAACATCTATAGCTACGACCTGGATAACTACAATTTCGAGCGCAAATGGAATAACCCGCGCTTTTGGGCCAACCCGGAAAACTGGGGAAAATACTGGTGGTAACCTTTGCGCCGCGTGGCATTGTGGAAATGAGCGCGGCGCTGTCGTATGGTTGCGCCGTCGACTGAATTGATGGCACACCATGATCGGACACCGTTTTCGCGAAATTTTTATCTTCTGGTGGCGGCACCTTGGCCCGCTGTTTCTGGTCACCGCCCCCTTTGCCCTGATTACTGAAGCTACCCAGTGGGTCTTCGGCCCATCGTTCGTGCTGCCGGAAACCGAAGGGGCAGCCCTGCAATTCAGCGGCATCAGCCTGGCCATTATTCTGCTGGTACGGCCACTGGCCGAAGGCGCGCTCTATGTGCAGCTGTCCGCCAGCAGCAACAGCAAACCACGCGGCCTATTGGCTTGCACCGCACCGGCACTACTGGTCTACCCGCCACTCCTGCTCACCTATGCACTGATGGCCATTGGCGTATCGCTGGGCTGGATGGCATTGTTTTTTCCGGCGGTCTGGGTCTACACCCGCCTGTGTTACGCGCCCCTGCTGGTAATCCTCAAGCAGCAAAACCCCATCGAGGCCCTGCGCCAGTCGTTCCAGATGACACAATCTCAGCAGTGGCCGCTGTTGCTGATTCTGGTGTTAGTATTCTTGGCCTACCTGATGATGAGCAGCCTGGTCGCCAGCGCCATCCTAGGAGTGGTTAGCCATACCATAGCCGCCTCGTTGCTGGCCGCCCTGCCGGTATCGCTAATGAGCGCGCTGGTGAATATTGCCGTGTTCCGCTACTGGTCGTTAAGCCAGCCCGCCGCCCCCTCAGACGCCGCCTGACAACGAGATAGCGAGGTCTGACCCAAGTCGTCATGGCAAGTGGCTATTTTGATGGCATACTGCCCTGAAAGGTGCGGAAACAAGCCGCTAATAACCTATCAACCGGGGAAATTTCGTGTCACAACACACCATGCATCTAAGCTGGACCGCCCACGGCGACCAGGAGCATTATCTCTGGCACCTTCCAGATGGCAATGAAGTGCGCGTGGTCGATGGCCAACACGGCCATCAGGAATTCATGGAACCGGAAGAAGCCTTCCTAGCCGCACTGGCCAGTTGCCACTTGCTGTCCTTTCTCACCGAAGCGGCCCGCGAAGGGCTGTCGGTGGCCAGCTACGATGACGACCCCCAAGGCGTACTCGGGCAAAACGATCAGGCAAAAATTTATATGCAGACCATGCTGCTGCAACCGCTGGTCACCTTTAATGATGCGCAACCAGACACCGCAACAATTCAGGCCCTGCACCAGCGCGCCCACGAAAAATGCTTTATCGCCCAGTCGGTAAGAAGTGAGGTTCGGATCGAACCGCGGCAGTAAAAACCGAGCGGCAAGCTACAAGCTTCAAGCTGCAACGCGGTTTAGGCTGGTACTACACGATAGTCGCCCTGCCTGCGAAACATCAGTTGAAAGTTCAAAGTGAAAAAGTTGAAAAGTTGAAAAGGAAAATCGGGGGAACTTTTCCCGCGTCCCTATCCAAGCTTGTAGCTATTCTTTCCGCTCGTACACCACAAACGAATAATCGTAGGGATTGGGTCCTTCCGCCGGAAAATCTTCGCGTCCGATTTCTTTCCACTCGGACGTGTCGTATTCCGGGAAGAAGGTATCCCCGTCGACCTCTGCGTGGACTTCGGTAAGGTAGAGCCGCTGGGTCTGCGGCAGCGCCAGCGCGTAAATTTCGGCCCCGCCCATGATCACGGCTTCTTCCTGACCTTCAATAAACGCCACGTTCTCCGCCATGGTGATAGCCTCATCCACGGTGGCCACCACTTTGGCACCCTCGGCCAAGTACTGCTGCTGACGGGTAATAACGATATTGGTCCGCCCGGGCAGCGGCCCCTTCAGGGACTCCCAGGTATTGCGGCCCATGATCACCGGCTTGCCGAACGTCACCTGCTTGAAGTACTTCAAATCATTGGGCAGATACCAGGGCAGCTTGTTATCCCGGCCGATCACATTGTTGCTGGCCTTGGCGACCATCATGGAAAGTCGAATGGACATTTAAACCTCGCAGCAGGCAACACGCTTCATGCATCACGCGTGCTGGCGTGTTGCGTGAAACGTGAGGCGTCTCTTAAATCGCCACCGGCGCCTTGATGTGCGCGGCGGGGTCGTAATTGCTGACGGTGAAATCGTCAAAGGTGAACGCGAACAGGTCCTTCACCGCCGGATTCAGCGTTATCGTGGGCAGCGGGCCAGGGGTGCGGGACAATTGGGTGTCGGCCTGCTCCAGGTGATTGGAGTACAGGTGCGCATCCCCCAGGGTATGCACAAAGTCGCCCGGCTCCAGGTCACAGACCTGAGCCATCATCAGCGTCAGCAATGCATAGGAGGCAATATTGAACGGTACCCCCAGGAAGATGTCGCCGCTGCGCTGGTACAACTGGCAGCTGAGCTTGCCGTCGGCCACGTAGAACTGGAACAGGCAGTGGCACGGTGGCAACGCCTGCTTACCCGCCGCCGCATTGGCTTCCGGCGAAATAGACGGGTCCGGCAGTACACCCGGGTTCCAGGCGCTGACCACCAAACGACGTGAATCCGGGTTACGCTTGATCTCCGCCAGCACCTCGGCGATCTGATCGATCACCTGGCCATCCGGCGTTTTCCAACTGCGCCATTGTTCGCCGTAAACCGGCCCGAGTTCGCCGTCTGGCGTGGCCCACTCATCCCAGATGGAGACGCCGTTTTCTTTCAGATAACGGATATTGGTTTCCCCAGACAGGAACCACAGCAGTTCGTGCAGGATCGAGCGCAAATGCAGCTTCTTGGTCGTGAGCATGGGAAAGCCCTGGCTCAGGTCGTAGCGCATCTGGTAACCAAACACGGCATAGGTGCCGGTACCGGTGCGATCTTCCTTGTAGGTGCCGTGCTCACGCACATGGCGCAGCAGATCCAGGTATTGCTTCATGCTGTCGTCACTCCTCGATCATCGTTCCGGTAAGCCCATACCAACATGGCGATGCCCAACACAATCATGGGAATACTCAGCAGCATCCCCATGGTCAACCAGCCACCCGCCAGATAACCAATATGAGCATCTGGCTCGCGGAAGAATTCCACAAAGGTGCGCGCGCAGCCATAACCGATCCCGAACAGGGCCGTTACCGCCCCCGCCGGGCGCGGTTTCGCCGAATACACCCACAGCACCAGAAACAGCACCACGCCCTCTAGCACCATCTCATAAAGCTGGGAGGGGTGCCGTGCAATTTGCAGTGGGTCGGTGGGGAACACCATGGCCCAAGGCGCATCACTGGCGCGGCCCCACAACTCCGCATTCATAAAATTACCGAAGCGGCCAGTGGCCAGGCCGATAGGCACCATGGGCACCATGAAATCCGCCACCTGGAAATACCGTTTGCCGGTTTTCCGAGCGAACAACCAGAAGGCGGTCAGCACCCCGATGGCGCCACCGTGGAAGCTCATGCCCCCGGTCCACACCGCAAACAACCAGAGCGGATCATCGAGAAATTTATCGAAATTATAGAAAAACACATAACCCAAGCGGCCACCGACAATCACGCCCATGGCGCCGTAAAACACCAGATCGCCCACCTGATCTTTAGTCCAGCCGGAATGGGGCTGCTTGGCCCGGTACACACCCAGCAACCAGGCGGCAGCAAAGCCAAACATGTACATCAGGCCATACCAGTGCACTTTCAGGGGGCCGAGGGCGAACGCCACCGGGTCGATCTGCGGGAATTCCATAGGTTGTTATCCAAAAGCCAGTTTGAGGCCAAGCACAAAAAGCACCAGAGCGAAGACCTTTTTCAAGGTGGCGGACGGCAGCCGGTGGCTGAGCCGCGCGCTCAGGCGCGCAAACGGGAAGCTGGTGAGCACTATACCGGCTGTGGCAGGCAAAAACACATAGCCCAGCGCCCCATCAGGCAAGTGCTGCTCATTCCAACCCGCCACCGCAAATCCCAGCGTGCCGGCAATGGCAATGGGCAGCCCACAGGCGGAGGAAATGGCCACCGCTTCCTGCATTTTCAACCGGCACCAACTCAAAAACGGCACCGTCAACGAGCCACCGCCGATACCGAAAATGGCGGACCCGGTACCGATCAGCAACCCGGCCAAGCCCAGCCCCGTCGCACCGGGCACACGTTCCGGCAAGCTGTCATCCACCGCCTTGCGGCCCACCAACAACATCTGCAGGGCGATCAGCATGGCAAACAGACCGAAAAGACGGGTCAACAGTTCCCCTTTCATCGCATCGGCGATGAAAGCCCCCGCAAAGGCGCCCAGCACAATGCCCACGCCCAGACGCAGCGCCACCGGCCAGCGCACAAAACCTGCTTTGTGGTGGGTGCGTACCGCGCTGATAGAGGTCACGATAATGGTGCTCAAGGAGGTGGCTACCGCCATCTTGGCGACCAGTTCATCGGGAAAGCCCAAGCCGTGAAACAGGAAAATCAGGGCCGGAACGATAACCACGCCCCCGCCCAATCCGAGCGCGCCTGCCAGTAAGCCGGCGCCCACACCAACGCCCAGACAGATCAGAAACAGTTCCAGCACATCCTCTCCAACACAACTCGTGACAAGGCAGGTATGCTAGCACGGGAAACGCCAGGCGCCGGAGACCCGATACCTGACGCTGGAAAGACCCCGGACTTCATTATTCGAGCGGCACTCCAGTCGCGTAGATGACCGTAGGTGAGCAAGAGAAAGAAAGGACCCATCGATGTGCATTGTATTGCTGGATTGGCAGCCTGCTTCCCCCACCCCGTTGCGGGTGGCTGCAAACCGGGATGAGTTCCACGCACGCCCGGCCGAGTCGGCCCGCTGGCGCGGCGATATTTTCTGCGGGCTGGATCTCACCGCCGGCGGCACCTGGTTAGGTATCCACCGTAACGGTCGCTTTGCCGTAGTCACCAACTACCGCGAACCCATCACCGGCCGCCAGCCCGGTGAGCGATCCCGGGGCCTGCTGCCATTTGCCTTTCTGGAAGGGGAACAAACCCCAGAACAGTTCAGCCACACCCTGGCGGCAGAACAACATCACTACGGTGCCTTCAACGTGCTGGTAGGCACGGTGACCTCAGACAGTGCCGCTGACAGTCTCTGGTACCTGGGCAATCGAGACGCACCGCCCCAGGCAGTGACTCCAGGCATTCATGGCCTATGCAACGGACTGCTGGATGAGCCCTGGCCCAAGGTACAACGGGCCAAACAAAATCTGGCCACCGCCATTACCGCCGGCGGCGATCTGGACCAATTACTGCAAGTGGTCAACGATCACCATCAACCCGCCGACAGTGAATTGCCCGATACCGGCGTGGGCATGGATCTGGAAAGGCTGGTGGCCCCGGTGTTTATTCAGTCCGAGACCTACGGCACCCGCGCCAGCAGCGCGGTCATTATGGACCGCGAGCAGGGGCCGCAAATGCAGGAACAGGTATGGCAACCGGACGGCAACGCGGCCGGCAGCCCGAACCAGAGTTTTACTGTTACCTGATGGAGCCTTCACCCGGTTCTTTGCAATGCAGAAAACCGGGCAGTAAACACACCTTTACTCCGCTGCCAACATCACTCCGGCATAAAAGCGCACCATCTGCGGATACTGCTCTCTAGACAACCGTTCGTTGTGACCATGAAAACGCGACAGATCATCCTGATTCAAAGCAACCGGCATAAAGCGGAATATTTGATCAGAAACAACCTGGTAGTGACGTGCATCGGTGCCAGCAATCAGCAGGAATGGTGCCACCACCGGCTTTTCCGGTAGCGACCGGGCAAGGCCCGCCAAACGATTAAAAGCCGGGGAAGGAATATTGCTGGTGAGGGACGGATCAGACAGGAAAGTGTCCTGTGGGGTGACGGTGATGGAATCCGGAAGTTGCTCCTCCAGATAGGCCAACACGGTATCGCGGGTTTCGCCGGGTGCCAGGCGAAAATTGATAGTGGCCTCGGCGGTGGCAGGTAACACATTATCTTTGACGCCAGCACGCAACAGAGTCGGCGACATGGTGGTGCGAACCAGCGCGTTGGTTTCCGGTTTGCCGGATAACTGTTTAACGATGAGCGGCTCAAACAGCCACAAATTGGCGAACACAATTCGCTTGGCAAACGGCTGATACGGCGCCACTTGCTTCAGCATTTTTCGAGTTGGCTCACTCAACCCGGCAGGGCGGGGACTGTTCTGCAAGGCAGTAATGGCTTTGGCCAAGTCACCCACCGCGGTTTTCGACGGCGGACGGGAAGAATGACCCGGTTCCGCGTGGGCTTGCAACGTCACCGTCATGTAGCCTTTCTCAGCGATGCCGATCAACGCCACAGGCTGCTCAATCCCAAGGGTATCGCCCGGTAGCATCATGCCACCTTCATCGAGTACCAGCGCAAATCGCAGGCCCTGCTCTGCCATCCACGCGGCCATACGGTTGGCACCTTCATTGCCACCGATTTCTTCATCGTGGCCAAACGCCAGCCATACATCACAAGTTGGCGCCCGACCTTCCGCCAACAAGGCTTCCGTGGCCTCCAGGATGGCCATCAGGCTGCCTTTGTCATCCATGGCGCCGCGGCCCCAGACGAAGTGCTCATCCACCACCCCGGCAAAGGGTGGGTGCTGCCATTGATCCGGTGACGACACCGGCACCACGTCCTGATGAGCCAACAACAAGGTCGGCGCGCAATCGTTCCCGGAGTCCCAGTGGTAGAGCAGACTATTACCGAATTTTTTCAGGGCCAGGTTTTGATCGGTAAGCGGAAAAGCGTCACGGAGAAAGTCATGGAACGCCGCAAACGATTGCGGCTGGTGAGGCAGCGTGGGGAATTGCAGCGCCTGTGACAGGCGGGCGCTCATGTCCGCTTCGTTTAACCCTGACTCGAACACTGGCAAGGGCGTGGCCGTGTCATCTGGGGCGCTCACGTTGAACGTGTTGAACAACAGCACTGCCAGCAAGACAAACAGCGCCACCACAATCAAAAGGAACGCGCGCTTCATACTTCTCTCCCGAATATTTTTATTTTTTCTACACCGTCGACACGGTCTGTATTAATTCAGGCCGGGCTCGCTCAGGACAGCACTTTGCGATTACGCAACAGGTCACTCAAGCCGGCCTTACCCAGCTGAAGATCCACATAGGACGCGATCACTTCACCGTTATCCATGGCCAGCACTTCATTGAGAAGACGACGTATAAAACTGATATTCACCTGCCGAATGGCCGCTTTCACCTTCAGCAAGTTGGAGGCATTCATGGACAACACGTCCACCCCCATGGCCATCAGCAGCAGGGCTGCGCTGGGCTCCCCGGCCATTTCGCCGCAAACCGATACCGGCGTATTTTCTTCGCGAGCCTGCTCCACCACATGCAGCAGCGCATGCAGCACGGCCGGGTGATAGGAATTGTAGAGCGACGCCACCTGCCGGTTGTTGCGATCCACTGCCAGCAGATATTGGGTCAAATCATTGGTGCCCACGGACAGAAAATCCACCCGCTGGGCCAGTGCCCGAGCCTGATAGACCGACGCCGGCACCTCAATCATCACCCCCACCGGCGGCATGGGCACGTCCAGGCCCTCGTCACGCACTTCCAACCAGGCGCGGTGAATCAAATGCTGGGCTTCCTCCGCTTCGATCACGCTGGTGATCATGGGCAGCATGATGCGCAGATTGTTCAGGCCTTCGCTCGCCTTGATCATGGCGCGCACCTGCACCATAAAAATTTCCGGGTGATCCAGCGTCACCCGAATGCCACGCCAGCCCAGAAACGGGTTTTCATCTTCGATGGGAAAGTAGCTTAGCGATTTATCGCCGCCAATATCCAGGGTGCGCATGGTGACGTTGTGAGGTGCAAACGCCGCCAGCTGCTCGCGGTAAATCACCCGCTGCTCTTCCTCGGAAGGGAAACGGTCCCGCACCATAAACGGTATCTCGGTTCGGTACAGGCCCACCCCTTCGGCGCCCCGCTCCAGCGAGCGATTGATGTCAGTCATCAGGCCCGTATTCACCTGCAATTTAATCCGCGCGCCGTCCAGGGTTTCCGCCGGCTCATCACGCAGCTTTTCCAGCCCGGCCTGCAGGTTAGCCTCTTCGGCGATGATGACCTGAAACTGCTGTTTGAGCTCTGGGGAGGCGTTGGCCACCACCCGGCCACGGAAACCATCGACAATGATTTCCTTGTCGTCCATTTGCTTGAGCGGCAAGTTTTGGGCGCCCACCACCGTGGGAATACCCATGGCACGCGCCACGATAGCCATATGCGAGTTACGCGACCCACGCGTGGTAACAATGCCGCGCACCCGCTCGCGGGGCACTTCCATCAGCATGGGCGCCGAAATATCTTCGCCTAGCAGAATGCATTCGTCGGGGAAGATCACATGGCGACGGGTCTGGCTTTGCAGTTGGGCCAGCACCCGACGCCCCAAATCGCGCACATCCGCCGCCCGCTCACGCAGGTACGGATCATCCATCATTTCGAAATTGCGCACATGGGCATCGACCACCGTACGCAAGGCACCCTGGGCCCACTGCTGCCCCTCACGAATTTGGGCAATCACCTCTGCCGGCAACGCATGGCGATCCAGCATGCGCAGATACACATCAAACAGGGCCTGCTCTTCAGGCCCCAGGGATTTGGACGCGCGCTCAGCCAAATCGCGCACTTCCTGACGCACCCGCACCAGCGCATCATCCAGCCGGGAAATCTCTTCGCTGACATCGTCCACCGCACGGTCCGGTACCGACGCCAAATCTGCCTCTGGGAACAGCAACACACCATGGCCAATAGCCGCGCCAGGGCAGCCGGGCAGGCCGTCATAAAAACTGGGCAGATCACCGCTGCCACCCAACTGGTCGAACAGCACACCCGAGGCATGAGCATGAGCAATCACCGCCGACAGCTGAGCGGAGATCGTCACCAGAAAGGCTTCTTCGCTCTGGTCGAAACGGCGTACATCGCGCTGCTGGACCACCATGACACCCAGCACCTTTCCGTGGTGCATCACCGGCACACCCAGGAAGGCATGAAAGGCATCTTCCCCGGTTTCTGCCAGATAATGGAATTTGGGATGGATAAAGGCGTCTTCCATGTTGATGGGCTCTTCGCGCAGACCCACCTGCCCCACCAGCCCCTCCGACAAGCCCAGACTCACCTTCCCGACGGCTTCCTGCTTCAACCCTTCCGAGGCCATCAGCATATAGCGCTGTTCTTCCTCGTCGCGCAGGTAGATGGAACACACCTCGGTCCCCATGGCATCGCGCACCCGCTTTGCCATCAGATCCAGCGCGCTGGGAATATCCGCCGCGTTGTTCACTTCCTGAACAATACGCCGCAGGGTATCAAGCATCGGACGGGTCTCCTGAGGTAGACGGGGTCGGGGAACTCACGGCCGCGTTTTCTTTCTTCAAGGCCGGGGCCAATTCACGCAAGGCGCGGGCATACACTCCGCGCTTGAAGTGCACCACCTTGCGAATCGGGTACCAGTAATTAACCCAGCGCCAGTCCTTGAACTCCGGGCTATCGCTGGCAAACAGGTCGATGGACTGTTCCTCCGCCGTCAGTTGCAGCAAAAACCACTTCTGGCGCTGGCCAATGCAGTGCGGCCGATTACGGGGCCGGCGCAAAAAGCGGCGCGGCAGACGATAGGTCAACCAGCCTTCCGTACTGGCGATAATGTCCACATGCTCCGGCAACAGGCCCACTTCTTCTTCCAGCTCGCGAAACAGCGTCTCTTCCGGGGTTTCCCCGGGCATCATGCCACCCTGAGGAAATTGCCAGGCATCACGGTTGCCTACCCGGCGACCCCAAAATACCCGGCCATCCTGGCCGGCAATAATGATCCCGACATTCAGCCGAAATCCTTTGTCATCAATAATGCCTGTCATGTTGTCTCTTCGAGACCACGCGCAATCGTGGACTCTAGCTCCTTGTCAGCCCATTAAACCTTGCCGGGCAACCTGCGATCAATGCACAACCGTGCAACAAACGCACCAAAACAAACATCAAACCGATGAATCCGTCGGTATGACTTGTCATCGGCTTCGCATAAAATGGCCCCTTCATGTAAGGAGGGGCCATGACGCTCGCGATTTTCGACCTGGACAACACCCTGATCGGCTGCGATTCCGACCACCTGTGGGGAGACTGGCTAGTAGAGAAAGGCATTGTTGACCAGCAGCTCTACAAGGAAACCAACGACCAGTTTTACGTGGATTACCAGAATGGTCGCCTCGACATCATGGCGTACCTGCGTTTTTCCCTGAAAGTGCTGGCCGATAACGACATGGCCCAGCTGCATTTCTGGCGTGAACAGTTCCTGGCAGAAAAACTGGACAGCATGTGGTTGCCCAAAGCCGAAGCCTTGCTGCAAAAGCACCGCGACCAGGGCCACACCCTGATGATCATCACCGCCACCAACGACTTCGTGACCGCCCCACTGGCGGACCGGCTGGGTGTGGACCACCTGATTGCCACCGTCGCAGAGTGCCGCCGCGAGCGCTATACCGGCAACGTGGCCGGCACCCCCAGCTACCGCGAAGGCAAGGTGGAGCGGCTGGCGGAATGGCTGAACGCCAACGATGAAACCCTGGAGAACAGCTGGTTCTACAGCGACTCCCATAACGACCTGCCACTGCTGCGCAAGGTCGACAACCCGGTGGCCGTGGACCCGGACAGCGCCCTTGAGCGCGAAGCCCGGGAACAGGGCTGGCCCGTGATCAGCCTGCGCTAACCGGAATTGTTTATGCGTTTTCTCTTTATGGCATTGCTGGCCAGCCTGTTGCTGGCCTGCGACAACAACACCAGTGACGACGCCGGGTCGGCACCCCGACCAGTCAGTGACGGCACCCTGACAGAGATTCCCGCTGCAGCGTGGCAACAACAGGCAGACGCGCGTTTCACTACCACCGCATCGGCATGGCAACAGGCACTAACCCGGTTCGAGCAAAGCCCGAACGAGGAAAACCTGACCGCACTGCGCGATGCCCTGGCGCAGTGGTACCAGGGCTTTGCCAGCCAGTACCTGCTGCTGGCCAGCCGTGCCTGCCAGCAGGACGGGAGCGCCAACCGACAGGCGACCCTGGCCCGGCTGGACAGCTGGCCGCTATACCCCGGCTATCTGGATGCCCTGCCCGAGTGGCCGGAATCCGGGCTGATCAGTGATCCCTATCTGGAGCTGACCCGCCAGAACCTGCGCCGCCAACACGGCGCCACCGACCCGGCGGAAGCCAGCCTCGGTTTTGCCGCCCTGAGCGTGGTACTCAACGGCACCACCGAAAGCCCCAAAGCGCTGGCAGCGTTCACCGGTGAAGAAGGCATTCCCGCCCGGCGGCGCCAGTACCTGAAACTGGCCGGCGAACAACTGCTGGCCGACCATCAGCAGCTGCTGCTGGATCGCTCCCTGAACGGGCTGGCACTGCAATGCGGCCTGATGGAGACCCTGGCGCACTGGCAGCAACTGCACGACCTGACCAGCGAACAGGAAGAAGGGCTGCTGATCCCCGCCCTCAGCCTCGCCGTTAATGAAACCGCGTTGCTCGATGCTGTGCAGGCCATGGACCCCGCTGTGATAGCCCGCTGGGACCAGATCAACCCGGGCATCGCCGGCTCAATCAAGCAAAGCGAAGAGAAAGGCTGGGCCCCGATCAAAGCCTGGCTCACCACCGTCAGCATCACCCGCCAGATGCCCGACGCCGGCAAGAGTAGGTCGAATTAGCCTGAAAGGCGTAATCCGACATTATTCGGCTTAAGATCTTGCGCCCTTGGGTAACGTCGACCCAAGAAGGCGAACAAGCAGGGCCATACACCAAACACAAAAAAGCCCCGCTGGGTTCTCACCCGGCGGGGCTTTTTACTTCCAGACAAACGCCTTAGAAGTTGTAGCGACCGAAGACGCCGTAGGTGTCACGGTCACCACCCACGATGACACGGGCACCCAGATCAACGGCCTGGCTCACCTTGAACAGGCCCTGGCCGTAAACGCCCAGATCATCATCGTAGAGATCCTGGTAGGCCAGGCCACCGGACAGTTCCAGCTTTTCGGTCGTGGCATGACGCACACCACCACGCACCTCGAAGCCGATCTCATCGTCGTCATTGCCCGGATCATAATCACGATCATCGTAAATAATGTCGGCGCTGGTGACGAAATCCAGACCGCGCTGCAGCGGGGTGTGGAAACCGATACCACCAGAAATTTGGCTACCGTCGAGATCACCATTGCGGCCATAGTCGCCATCGTAGAAACCCAGGCTACCACGCAAGAACAGGTGCTCATCCAAAGCAAATGACCCTTCTGCGCTCAGCGAATCGACATCCACATCGTCATCCAGGTCCCAGCGATCATAGGCCAGCTGACCGTAGCTGTAAGAAAAACCGTTATCGCGCACGGCGGTGGTTTGTTGTGCTGCCATGGCCGGAGCAGAAACGGCCAGAGCAATACCTGACACAAGCAATGTTTTCTTAAACATAAATCGTCCTCACTGATATCGAAAAATTCGGCATCCAAGATGGCCACACTATGTAGTCTTATTGAGCGGTTTGCGTTGTTATGGTTCCGTCTTTATGACGTTTTTATAAAAATTTTCAATGTAACCAGCAATTTATAGCACGTGATTGACCTTGGGGTTACCCACAGGTTTCACAATACAGACTGACATCACCTTCTGGCATCACATCGCTTCACAGGAGCCACCATGCCAATGCCAACACGGACACAGACCCTGCCGGTCAGTGGCGCCACCTGCAAGGGATGCAGCCGCACCATCAGCGCGGCACTGGAGCAGATTACGGGTGTAGAAAGCGTGACTGTGGACCTGGATGCCCAGCAGGTTACCGTGACAGGAAGCGCCTCCAGAAACGTCCTTCAGGACGCGCTGGTGCAGGCGGGTTACAGCGCCGACGACCACCAGCATGATCATCCGGATAAACCGGAAGCTGCCGCTGTTACCCCCGCGCAATCGGTGCAACTCAGCATCAGCGGCGCCACCTGCGCATCCTGTGTGCGCACCATTGAAAATGCCCTGCGCAACACGCCCGGTGTAGACAAGGCCGACATGAATTTCGCCGACCGCACCGTGCAGGTCAGCGGCACCGCCAGCACCGAGACGCTGATCAGCGCGGTAAGCGATGCCGGTTATGGCGCCGAGCTTGTAGATAACAGCGCAGACCAACAGGAACAGCAGGAGGCCCGCGAGCAGGCCCACTACCACACCCTTCTTCGCCACATGGCGCTGGGGCTCGGCCTGGGTGGCCCGTTGATGGCTTGGGGCCTGCTGGGCGGCGACATGATGGTCCGCGCCGGGCAAACCAGTCAGTGGATCTGGCTGGGTATCGGCCTGCTCACCCTGGCGGTGCTGGCCACCGCCGGGCGCCACTTTTTTGTCAGCGCCTGGAAAGCATTCCGCAACCACAACGCCAACATGGACACCCTGATCGCGCTGGGTACCGGTGCGGCCTGGCTGTATTCCATGGTTGTGGTACTGGTGCCCGCCGCACTGCCGGAAGCCGCCCGGCATGTCTATTTCGAAGCCAGCGCCATGATCATCGGCCTGATCAATCTCGGCCAGGCGCTGGAAGTGCGCGCCCGCGGCAAAACCAGCGCCGCAGTGAAACGGCTGCTGGATCTGGGCGCCAAAACCGCCCGCGTGATCCGTGATGGCCCGAATCAGGAAAAACAGGAACAGGACATCCCCGTAGAGCAAGTGCGGACCGGCGACATTCTGCGCGTTCGGCCCGGCGAAAAAATCGCCGTGGACGGCACGGTAAAAGAAGGCGAAAGCCGCATTGATGAATCCATGCTCACCGGCGAACCCATGCCCGTCAGCAAAAGCGCTGGCGACAAAGTCAGCGCCGGCACACTCAATGAAGGTGGCTCCTTGCTTTACACCGCCACCGCCGTCGGCAAGGACACCGCCCTTTCACACATCGTCGCACTGGTGAAAAAAGCCCAGGGCAGCAAGCCCCCGATCGGCCGCCTCGCCGATCAGGTGTCAGCCATTTTTGTGCCCACCATCATGCTCATCGCCATCGCCGCCGCACTGGTGTGGTTCAATCTGGGCCCGGAACCGCGCCTGACACACATGCTGATCAGCGCCACCACCGTGCTGATCATCGCCTGCCCCTGTGCGCTGGGCCTGGCCACGCCCATGTCCGTGATGGTCGGCGTGGGCAAGGCGGCAGAATACGGCATCCTGATTCGTCAGGGGGAAGCCCTGCAAACCAGCAGCCAGCTGGACACCATCGTTCTCGACAAGACCGGCACCATCACCGAAGGCAAACCGGCCGTGACCGCGATGCTCTGTGCCGACGGTGAGCAGGAGAACACCATACTGGCACTGGCCGCCAGCCTGGAGACAGGCTCCGAACACCCCCTTGCCCATGCCATTGTGCAGGCCGCGCAGGAACGCCAGCTCACCCTTGCCGACGTCACCGGCTTTAATGCCTATAACGGCAAGGGGGTCCGCGCGCAACACCATGGCCAGACCCTGCGCCTGGGTAACCGCCGCTGGCTGGAAAGCGAAGGGGTCGAAATCCACCTGAACAGCGACAGCCTCACCGCACAAGGCGCCACGCCACTGTTTCTCGCCCGCGACCATGCGCTGCTGGGCATCATTGGCGTGGCGGACCGGATCAAGGAAGATTCCAAAGCGGCCATCGCCCGCCTCAAGGCGCAAGGTCTGAAAGTGATCATGATCACCGGCGACATTGCCGCCAGTGCCAACGCCATTGCCGAGCAGGCCGGCGTGGATGAGGTGATGGCGGAAGTGCTGCCGGAAGACAAGGCCCAAAAAGTGCAGGCCCTGCAGCGTGAAGGCCGCACCGTGGCCATGGTCGGCGATGGCATCAACGATGCCCCGGCCCTGGCCCAGGCCGATGTGGGCTTTGCCATTGGCACCGGCACCGACGTGGCCATCGAATCCGCTGCCATCACCTTGATGGGGGGCTCATTGCACGGCGTGGCCGATGCCATGGCCATTTCCTCAGCCACGGTGCGTAACATCAAACAGAACCTGTTTGGCGCCTTTGTCTATAACAGCCTGGGCGTGCCGGTGGCCGCTGGCATCCTCTATCCGCTCACCGGCAACTTGCTCAGCCCGGTGATCGCCGGCGCCGCCATGTCGCTTAGCTCGGTTACCGTAGTTACCAACGCCAACCGGTTGCGGTTTTTCAAACCCGGACGTCGCAACGCAAAACCAGACAAAGAGAGCAACGCATGACCCCAGAACAACTGGCCGCACAACTGCGCCACCCCCAGGGCGAGGATGGCAACAAGGTGGCAGGCAACATGGATGACCGTAACAGCCCGGTGATTCTTGCCGCCTATGACGCGCTAGCCCCCGGGGACGGAGATCGCATTCTGGAAATCGGCCCCGGCGCCGCCGGCCACCTGCCCAACCTGTTGGGCCGGGCAGACAACCTGCACTACACCGGACTGGATGCGTCCCGCGACATGGTGCTGCTCGCCCGGGAACGCTACCTGGGCGAAACGCGCGCCGCCTTTATCCACGGCGAACTGACGCAAGCACCGCTCGCCCCCACCAGCATGGACCGCATTGTCGCCGTAAACGTGGTTTACTTCTGGCAACCGCTGGCGCCGGCCCTGCAGGCCCTGTTTCTATTGCTGCGCCCCGGCGGCACCCTGGTGCTGGGTTTGCGTGATCACAACAGCATGGCCAGCCTGCCAGTGTTCCAGCACGGTTTTTCCACCTATCACGGCCCCGAGTTACAACAGGCCCTCGAACAGGCCGGCTTTACTGATGCCACGCTGAGCACCTTCGCCGAAGACAGCGTCAATGTGCTCGGCGATACCATGCACAAACAATCGCTGATACTCACCGTTCGTAAACCCCGGGAGGCGACACCATGAGCCTTTTCGTCAATCTTGTCGGTCTTGTTTTGATGGCACTGGTGGTCTGGTGGTTCTGGCTATCGCACCGCAAAAGCACCGCACAGGCCGCCACTCAGGAAGCCACCATCATTGTCGAAGACGGGGTCTACTCTCCGGCATCCATTCGCGCCAACACCGGGCAGTCCCTGACACTGCATTTCGATCGTCGCGATCCATCCCCCTGCGCCGAACAGGTAATCTTTCAGGGACTGGATACCAGTGCATTTCTGGAAACCGGAAAAACCACCACCCTGACACTGGATAACCTGCCCGCCGGGAAGCACCGCTTCACCTGCCAAATGCAGATGTATCAGGGCACACTGATTGTAGACTGACCGCAACACGCAACACGCAACACGCAACACGCAACACGCAACACGCAAACAATGATGAGGACTTGCTGTGAAAAAAATACTGGTTGTTTTAACTACCCTATTGATGACTGCCTGTGGCGAAGAAGTAACGACGCCGGCAGAAACCCCCTCTGCCAACCAACCGCCCGCCAAGGTGGCAGCCACCACCGACAAGGTACTGGAAGTGTATAAATCCCCCACCTGCGGCTGCTGCGGCGCCTGGGTTGAGCACATGGAAGCTAACGGTTACACCGCTAATGTCCACGAGCAGCAGAACCTGCAATCCATCAAGGAAAAAGCCGGCATCCTGCCCGGCACCGGGTCCTGCCATACGGCCTTTATCGACGGCTACGCCATTGAAGGCCATGTCCCCGCCAGCGACGTGGACCGCCTGCTGGAAGAACGCCCCGAAGGCAAAGGCCTCACCGTCCCCGGCATGCCCGCAGGCTCCCCCGGCATGGAAATGGGCGACCGCAAAGACGCCTACGATGTGCTGTTGTTCGATGACGAAGGCACCGAGGTGTTCAGCCACCATCCGGGGAATTAATCAGCTTCTAGCTGCGAGCTACCAGCTTCGAGTCGCGGAAAGGGCTCCATATAAAGCCAGGGCCCTGCCCGCGACCCAGAAGTTTCTAAGATCTTGCTGTTTTCACTCGTAGCTCAACGCTGGCAGCTCGAAGCGGCTCCTCTCTTCAACCTGTCATGGCAACCCGCTAAAGTGTCGGCTTTGCGCGTAACGAGACCCTGAATGCTTCCCTTCCACGACTGGCTGTTGCTGGCCAGCATCTGTGCCCTGGGGGCCATGACCCCTGGCATTAGCCTGGCGGTGGTGACCCGCCACACCCTACACGGAGGCCACCGGGCCGGCGCGATCGCAGGCGTGACCCACGCCCTTGGCATCGGCATCTGGGCGGCGGCCACCGTCACCGGTATGGCCATCCTGTTCCACCGCTACCCGGTACTGGAGCAGCTTTTTTCCATGGCCGGGGCCCTGTTCCTGTTGTGGATGGCCTGGAAAAGCTGGCAGGCGGGCCGGGCGCCGCTGCCCCCCGCCGATTCAGGCGAGCGCAGCAGCGTGCTTCACGGCGCCGCCTGGGACGGATTCATGGTGGCTTTCCTCAACCCCAAGGTGGCCCTGTTTTTCCTCGCCGTGTTCAGCCAGTTTCTTGAAGCGGACATGACCCACCTCGCCCGGGCCCAGATCGTACTCACCGCCATGTTTATCGATGGCGGCTGGTATGTGCTGGTGGCCATCCTGCTGGGACGCAGCCGCTTTCTGCCCTGGTTACGCGACCACCACCACTGGGTGGAGCGAGCCACCGCCGTGCTACTGGTGATCATCGCCGCCAGTGTGGTCATCAATTCACTGATCCGAACCGCTTGACCTTGGGGTTACCCCAAGGTCAATAATGCAAGTATGTCACGTGTATCGAGAAGACAATGCCGGGCGATGATCGCCACCTTGCTCGCCACCACCCTGATGGTGGTGAGCAGCTTGCTGTCTGCCAATACACTCACCATGGCCATGTCCACGGCTACCGACAGCCCCATGACGCCCTCCTCCATGACACACTGTCACCACTCTGCCGACAGGCCCAACGGTGACATGACCGCCGGCCACGACATGGCGCAGATGCAGGCCTGCGAAGGCAGCGACAGCTGCCAATGCATCACCCTGTGCCAGATCACCGCTGCCAGTGACGCGGCCTTCGTGGCAAATGCCTTTATCCCCTCGCCCCCCGGCACAGACTCCCTCATTACAACGGTTCACGCCGGTATCCACCGCCTGCCGTTACGCCCACCGTCCCTGTCTGTTTGAGCTGATTTTTTTCTCAAACAAACAGGAGTATTCCAATGAAAACGCAATCGCAGATTTCCCTGCCACGACGTCGTTTCGTGCAGGGCCTGGCACTGGGTGCCGCCGGGCTGGGGCTTGGCCTCAACGCCCGTCAACTACTGGCCAGCCAGGGCCATACCGGCGCCCCGACCCTCACCGGTGATACTTTTCACCTGACGCTGGGCGGAACCGACGTCAATATCACCGGTAAGACCCGCCCGGCCACCACCATTAATGGCGGTATTCCCGGCCCGACCCTGCGCTGGAAAGAAGGTGACACCATCACCCTCAAGGTGACCAACCTGTTGCCTGAAACCAGCTCCATACACTGGCACGGCATTCTGCTGCCCTTCCAGATGGACGGCGTGCCGGGGTTGTCCTTCGATGGCATCGCCCCCGGCGAAACCTTTACCTATCGCTTTACCGTGAAACAAAGTGGCACCTACTGGTATCACAGTCATTCCGGCTTTCAGGAGCAAACCGGAATCTATGGTTCCATCATTATTGATCCACGCGAACCGGATCCGCACACGGTTGATCGTGACGAAGTGATTCTGCTCTCTGACTGGAGCGATGAAGATCCTCAGCATATTTACGCCACACTGAAAAAACTCAGCCATTACTACAATTTCAATGAGCGCACCGTATTCGACACGCTGAGTGATTTCCGCAACAAAGGGGTGATCGAAACGCTCAAGGACCGGCAAATGTGGAACAGCATGCGCATGAGCCAGAGCGACCTGGCGGACGTGACCGGCTACACCTATACCTACCTGATGAACGGGCAAAGCCCCGCCAACAACTGGACCTGCCGATTCAAACCCGGCGAACGCATCCGACTGCGCTTCATCAACGCCAGCGCCATGACCTTCTTCGACATTCGCATTCCCGGCCTCGACATGACCGTGGTCGCCATGGACGGCCAACCGGTAAACCCGGTGGATTTCCATGAATGCCGACTGGGCGTGGCAGAAACCCTGGATGTGATCGTGGCCCCGAAAGCCGATCAGGCCTACACCCTGTTCGCCCAGAGCATCGACCGCAGCGGCTTCGTACGCGGCACGCTAACACCGGATGCCGCCCGCTCCGCTGCGGTGCCTGACATGGACGCGCCCCCGCCACTGGGCCACACCGAAATGGGCATGGGCGCCATGGACCATCAAGCTTCGGGTCATCAATCCATGGGGCATCAATCCATGAGTCATGGCGACATGGACCATGACGGCATGAAAATGGGGGATATGAAACACCACGGCACATCCCCTGCCCGCCCGGTTCCCTTTGCCGTGGACAGCAACAACCCGGACCTGCCGCCACGCGACAGCGCCATCGAACATCCTGCCAGTGAATTTGGTCCCGGCGTCGACATGCGCGCCATGGCGCCCGGCGACATGCTGACCGACCCCGGCATTGGCCTGCGTGACCGGCCCTGGAAAGTGCTCACCTATGCTGACATGGAAACCCTCGGCAGCACTCCCGACAACCCCATCGACAGCCTTCAAGCGGACCGGGAAATCGTGCTGCATCTGACCGGCAACATGGACCGGTACATGTGGAGTTTTAACGGCATCAAGTTTGCCGATTCCGTACCGCTGGAACTGTTCCACCACGAGCGGGTGCGCATCACCCTGGTGAACGACACCATGATGACCCACCCCATTCATTTGCACGGACTATGGAGTGATCTGGAACTGGGTAACGGGAAACTGCTGCGCAAGCACACCATCACCGTCAAACCCGGCGAAAAACTCAGCTACCTGGTGCGCGCCGATGCCCTCGGTCGCTGGGCCTATCACTGCCACCTGCTCTATCACATGGAGGCAGGCATGTTCCGGGAAGTGCGCGTCGTTGATGGCAGCACTACCCCTTCCATGCCAGATACACAGACACCGGGCATGCACGACACACATGGCAAAGATCATGGAGGACACCGCTCATGAAAACATTGATGACGCTTCTGGCAGGCAGCATCACACTGGCGGCCACCTCGCCAGCCCTGGCCATGAATAAAAACGAACCGCGTTTTACCCGTGTCATCGTCGACCAGCTGGAAGCCCGTGACAGCGATGAAGGCACCGTCATGGCCTGGGAAGCCAGCGGCTGGCATGGCGGCGACCTGAACAAGCTGTACTTCAGCACCGAAGGCGAACGGTTAATGGATCCGGAGCACGACGGTGAGGACGCCAGTACCGAGGGAGCAGAAACCCGCCTTGCCTGGAACCGGGCCTTTGCTCCCTTCTGGGACTGGCAGCTGGGCGTGCGACGAGACTGGCAACCGGACGATCCCAACCGGGACTGGGCCAGCATCGGTGTTCAGGGCGTCGCGCCCTACCTCTTCGAAGTGGACGCCAACCTGTTTATCGGCGAAGAGGGCCTGACCAACCTGCGCCTGGAAGCCGAATACGAGTTGCTCCTGACGCAAAAGTGGATACTGGTTCCGGAGATCGAAGCCAACCTCTATGGCAAGGACGACCCGGAACTGGGTATCGGCGACGGGCTTGCCAGCCTGGAAGCCGGCCTGCGCCTGCGCTATGAAATTCGCCGGGAAATTGCGCCCTATATCGGGGTCAACTGGGAAAAACAGTACGGCGACACGGCGGACATGACACGGGCAGCCGGCGGAAAAACGGAAGAAGGCACCGTTGTTGCGGGCATCCGTTTCTGGTTCTGATCTTGCCACGGATGTGCCCGGCCGCCATGGCCGGCGCATCCACCAATTCTTTCATTGTCAGGGAGAACACGATGAAAACCGTTAGCACTCTGCTCGTTATCGCGCTGCTTGCCACCGCCATCATCGGCATCGTCATTGCCACTGGCAGCTACAATTTTGCGGCCGACGAACCGCACTGGAGCGTGACCGAGAAAATCATCGGTACCGCTCGCCACCGCTCCATTGACCTGCGTGCAAAACATATTCCGGTGCCCAACGACCTGGATGATCCGCAACGAATTGGTCGGGGCGCAGAGCACTACCAGGCCATGTGCGTGGGCTGCCACCTGGCGCCGGGAATCGAGGAGAGCGAACTGCGTGAAGGCATGTATCCGCAACCGCCAGCATTGGCGGAACACGGGATTCATGATCCGAAAGGCGCCTATTGGGTCATCAAGCACGGCATCAAAATGAGCGGCATGCCCGCTTGGGGAAAAAGCCACGACGAGCAAAGCCTGTGGGACATGGTGGCGTTACTCAGCGCCCTGCCCTCACTGAGCGAAAACGATTGGCAGGCACTACTGGACGACTCAGGCACAGCATCCGCCGGCCAGGGGCACGGCGGTGCTGGCCATCATCACTGAAAACCATCGTCAACGGTACCGTGCCCTTGATCATTTCATTACAGCGACCAAGGGCACTCACCTAACCGGAGCAGTTGTCGTATTCGTCCGTTTCCAGGCTGCGCAGCTCGCCATTATTCTGAATCTGGATATCCAGGTCCCGCAGGTGACCATCACCGATACCGTAAATCCAGCCGTGAATGGTCAACGGCTGATCGCGACGCCAGGCTTCCTGAACCACGGTGGTGTTGGACACATTGATGACCTGGCGAGCCACGTTCAACTCACACATCTTGTCCACCCGCGCCTGGTCATCCGGCAGCTCGGCCAGGTTCTTGCGATTACGCAGGTACAATTCGCGCACCTGCCGCAGCCAGTTGTCGATCAGGCCATGGGGCACATCTTCCATGGCCGCCTTGATACCACCACAACCGTAATGACCCACCACCATGATGTGTTTCACCTTCAAGACATCCACGGCGAATTGCAGCACTGACAGCAGGTTCAGGTCAGTGTGGTTGACCAGGTTCGCCACATTGCGATGAACAAACAGCTCACCGGGCATCATGCCTACCACTTCGTTGGCTGGCACCCGGGAATCGGCACAACCGATCCACAGATATTCCGGGTTCTGCTGTTCACCCAGCGCCTTGAAGAAGCCGGGGTGGCGCTCTTCGATTTCGTGGCGCCATTTTTCATTGTTGGAAAACAGTTCAGGTAGGGATTTCATGGTCTCTCGCTTGGTTACGCATTCACGCTACACGCAGCATGCTTGCACGCTACATACTAAAGGCTTTCTGGAGCGTCCCCTCTTCCCTGGAGGGAGAGGGGCAAAAAGCAGTATCAACCACCGGTCATATTCATGAACCGTACCAGTTGCTCGCCCGGTGCCAGATTGAAGTCGTGCCGCTCCGGTTTGATGGCCATGGCATCAATGATTGCCTGACGCAGGGGGGCATCCTCCGTGGGGTGCGCCCGCAGTACCGCACGCAGGTCCACACTGTGTTCGTGGCCCAGGCACAGAAGCATACGGCCTTCGGCGGTAATTCTCACCCGGTTACACAAATGGCAAAAGTTTTGTGAGTGAGGAGAAATAAACCCGATGCGGCTGCCACTGCCCGGCACCTGCCAATAGCGCGATGGCCCTCCGGTTTTTTCTGCCAGCGGCACCAGCCCCAGCCGTGCCGACAGCTGTTCGCGCAGCTCCGCCGAAGACACGAACGCCAATTCCCGGTCGTGCTCGGTGATCTGTCCGAGGGGCATTTCCTCAATAAAAGCGATATCCAGCCCCCGCTCCAGGGCGAAATCCACCAGTGCCGGCACTTCATCGTGGTTGCGACCGCGCATGATCACACTGTTGAGCTTGATCCGCTCAAAGCCGGCGGCCCGTGCCGCATCAATGCCAGCAATTACCTGCTGCAGATCACCGGTTCGGGTCAGCGCCCGAAAACGCGCCGGGTCCAGCGAATCCAGGCTGATATTGAGCCGATCCACCCCCGCCGCCTTCAGAGCCTGTGCGTGGCGGGGTAAGCCAGCGCCATTGGTGGTCATATTCAGTTCACGCAGGCCCTCAATGGCACCAATATCGTGCACCAACCGCGCCACATCCCGGCGCACCAGGGGTTCGCCACCGGTCAGGCGAATGCGCTTTACCCCCAGCTGCACCAGCACCCGCGCCAGCCGCCCCATCTCTTCCAGGGTCAGCACCTGGGCGCGGGGAACAAAGGTCATATCCTCCGCCATGCAGTACACACAGCGGAAATCACAGCGGTCTGTCACCGACAAACGCACGTAATCAATGGTGCGCCCGAAGCGGTCTTGCAGTACCGGATTATGCGTCGAAACATCAGCTTTCATGCCGTTACTGTAGCAAATGCGGGGCCAACCCGGGCAGCCACGCCCCCTTACGCCCGTCGGCCCAGCCCGGCTCCGGTTGGTCAGGCCCTTGCCGGTCTTGTTAGAATGTTCGCCGACCTGAATACAGGGCGCGGGCAGGCCATGAAAAGCGTCATGACCGCCACGTCTCTTATTCCGAATTCATCTACCCCTAAAGGGTTTCCATGCAAATTTCTGAAAATGCCGTAGTGTCCATCCACTACACCCTGACCAACAACGCCGGTGAAACCATCGATTCTTCCGTCGAGCGTGGCGAGCCCCTGGCGTACCTGCACGGCGCCGGCAACATCATTCCAGGCCTGGAAAACGCCCTGGTAGGCAAAACCGCTGGCGAAAAGCTGGATGTCACCGTTACCCCGGAAGAAGGCTACGGCGAGCGTCACGAGCAGCTGATTCAGCAAGTGCCGAAGACCGCCTTTGAAGGCAACGAAGACAACCTGCAGCCAGGCATGCAGTTCCAGGCGCAGACCGAAGCCGGCCAGCGCGTCTTCACCATCACCGCCGTTGAAGGCGAAGAAGTGACCGTCGACGGCAACCATCCGCTGGCGGGTGAGACGCTGAACTTCGCGGTAGAAGTGACCGAAGTTCGTGAAGCGTCTGACGAAGAGAAAGAGCACGGCCATGTACATGGTCCGGAAGGTCACGATCACTAAGTACTGATCGCTGCACCTGACCCGACAAAGGCTCCCATTGGGAGCCTTTGTCGTTTCTGTCCCGCATAAATCCTCTCTCCCTCTTTCTCACCCACTCTCGCCCTCTCCTATCCCTATCCAGCATGGTATATGCTTACCCATTCGCTTCGACCCGATTCACTGTATGACCAACCCCAATCCCATTGGCATTTTCGACTCCGGCATCGGCGGCTTGTCCATCGCCCGCCGCATTCGAGAACTGATGCCCAACGAAAACCTGCTGTATGTGGCGGACTCGATCCACGCGCCCTACGGGGAAAAATCCGAGCGTTATATTCAGCAGCGGTCGGACACCATCACCCGCTTTCTCATAGAGCAAAACGCAAAGGCCATCGTGGTGGCCTGCAATACCGCCACCGTATCGGCAATCAAAAACCTGCGTGCTGATTATGATCTACCGATCATCGGCGTCGAACCCGGCATCAAACCGGCGGCTCGGCAAAGCAAGAGTGGAGTGATCGGGGTGCTCGCCACCAGCCAGACCCTGAAAAGCGAATCCTTCAATAATCTGAGCCGGCTGTTTTCGGAAAGTGTGCGCGTGGAAATTCAACCCTGTCCGGGGCTGGTTGAACAGATTGAAGCGCTGGACCTGGAAGGCGCACAGACCGAAACACTGGTGGCCCGCTACGTGGCGCCACTGATAGAAAAAGGCGCCGACCATATCGTCCTAGGCTGCACCCACTATGCGTTTCTGGCACCGGCGATTCGTCGGGCCGCCGGCGCTCATGTGGAAGTGATTAATACCGATATGGCTGTTGCCCGCGAAACCCTGCGCCGACTGCAGATACACAATCTGCTATCAAACAGTCCGCAAGCAGGCGCCACCACATTCTGGAGCAGCGCCGAGCCGTCCCTGGCTCACCGGCAGCTCTCTGAACTCTGGGGCGAAGGACTCATCGTCCACCCCATGCGCTAGGAACGCTCTCGCAACGTCAGGAATCGACGGCAAGCACCTTGTTCTGGCTAGTGAAATGCTTCCGGTATTCCACCATTTCCTCCACGGATACCAGAAGGTAGCAACGGAACAGGGCGTTTCAGTTTTCGCTACAAATAAAAACGCCCGACTCCGGTAACACGGATCGGGCGTCTCTGTTACTTCACGCGCATGTCCCTTGCACGCTCAATCACCGCTAAGGCGTTACGATGTTGAACCAGAACTCGAAGTCATCCAGGCAGGACATCATCTCACTCAGAGCACCCTGCTCCCCGGAGATCTTCACATCGCCGTTCTCCATGGCTTCCTCCAGGGTGATCTGCTGAAGCATGAATGCATCCAGCGTCTCACGGCTCAATGAAACGGTGGCATCCGCCTCATCAAACTGGCGACCTTCGGTGTGATTCAAAACCCCATGCACCATTTCCACCGCATACTGTTGCTCGATGTCGGTAAAGTCGAAGTTGAGTTTGATATGCTTGCCTTCGGCCTTGTCGCTATTCAAGCGCACGGCCAGGAAATCGAAGAACAGGCCCAGGTCCATGGCACGAACGGTATCCGGGCTGGCAGTATTAGGCGTCGGCAATTGCGCCACACCATTACGCAGTTCCTGAGCGCCGCTCAGGTAGAAATTACGCCACGGACCGCTTAGCCAGCCCTTGAAATGGCTTCCTGCAATACCGTCATGTCCATATGACGCTCCACCATATCGGCAAGCCGGTCCAGTTGCTGCTCGCGGTGAGCGGCATAATCTACGCTACGATCATCGTGCAGACCGGCCCAGGCAAGGATGGCATTGCCACTGTCTGCCACATCAAACAGACCGTGCAGGTAACAGCCCATCACCTGGCCATCCTCACTCATGGCCCCATCGTATCGACCACCCAGCATCAGCATGGGGCGGCTCAGCGCCTCTCCCCGGGTAATGCCGTTATGAATCTCGTAACCTTGAACAGGCGAATCTGAGGCCAGTAGCTTTCCCGTTGTGTTGGCAAGCTGCTTGCCCGCTATCAACTCGGTACTCATGGCCAGCCAGCCCAGCCCCTGGCTGCTACCGGGATCACTCTCCAGGCCTTGAGGGTCATCAATCCGTTCGCCGAGCATCTGAAAGCCACCGCAAATACCCAGCACCTTGCCACCGTAACGCAGATGCTTTTCGATCTGTTTGTCCCACCCCTGTTCACGCAGGAAAGCCAGGTCCGCACGGGTGGCCTTGCTGCCAGGAAGGATCACCAGATCCGCCGCCGGCCAGGTCTCGCCCATTTTCACAAAACGCAGGTTGACCTGCGGATGGAGACGCAAGGGATCAAAATCATTGTGGTTGCTCATGCGCGGCAATAGCGGGACAACCACATTGAGCGCATCATTTTCGTGTTCGCCCTGCTCATCCACCGCATCTTCTGCATCCAGGGTCAGGCCATGGAGATAGGGCAGCACCCCGAACACCGGTTTGCCAGTGCGCGCTTCCAGCCAGTCCAGGCCACCCTGCAGCAAGGAAAGGTCGCCACGAAAACGGTTGATCACACATCCCAGGGTGCGCTGCTGTTCGCTTTTCGACAAAAGATCCAGCGTACCGGTGAGGTGGGCAAAGACACCGCCGCGATCAATGTCCGCCACCAGGATCACCGGGCAATCCACCATTTCCGCAAAGCCCATATTGGCAATATCGTTATCGCGAAGATTGATTTCCGCCGGGCTGCCCGCGCCTTCGGCGATGATCACCTCAAACCGGGAAGACAAATCCTGCCAGGCCGCCAGCACCGCCTGCTGGGCGGTTTCCTTGTAGGCGTGATAATCTAGCGCCTGCATATTGCCCAGCACCTGACCGCGAATAATCACTTGGGCGCCCATGTCGGTCTGCGGCTTGAGTAACACCGGGTTCATATCACTGTGTGGTTCCACCCCACACGCCAATGCCTGCAATGCGGTAGAACGCCCAATTTCGCCACTGTCCACGGTCACCGCACTATTCAAGGCCATATTCTGCGGCTTGAACGGCGCCACAGAATAACCGCGCTGCGCAAACCATCGACACAGCGCCGCAACAACCGTGCTCTTTCCCGCATCGGAGGTGCAGCCTTGCACCATCAGGGTCATCATAAGAAAAACCCTGAGTTGAAAGTTAAAAGTTCAAAGTTGAAACGCAATCCAGAGCCAGACATACCATTAATAGTCCCGACGCGGGCACAGCCACGAGAAACAGGCAAACGCTCCCGCGCTTTTAAACTTTTAACTTTTAACTTTAAACGGGTTTTCAAAGCTCCACGCCCTTCTGCGCTTTCACCCCCAGATCCTTAAACGCATGCTTCACCACTTTCATTTCTGTGACGGTATCCGCCAGCTCAATCAGTTCCTTTGGCGCATAACGGCCGGTGACCACGGCGTGCTGCATGGCCGGGCGGTTTTGCAGGTCGTCCAGCACCTGATCCAGATCGAGGTACTCGTAGCGCAGTGCGATATTGAGCTCATCCAGCAACACCATGTGGTAGCTATCATCCCGCAGCATGGCACTGGCGATATCCCACGCCGCACTGGCTGCCGCCACGTCGCGATCCCGGTCCTGGGTATCCCAGGTATAGCCTTCGCCCATCACGTGATAATCCACATTCGGCTGATCACGGAAAAAAGCTTCTTCGCCGGTACTGAACGCCCCTTTAATAAACTGCACCACGCCCACTTTCATGCCATGGCCCAGCGCACGCGCCAGCATGCCAAACCCGGAGCTACTTTTGCCTTTGCCCGGCCCGGTAAGTACCAGAAGGATGCCTTGGTCCTTGTCCGCATTGGCAATACGGTCGCGCATGACTTCCTGTTTTTTTGCCATGCGCCAGGCATGGCGCTCGGGGGTTTTCGCATCGTCACGCATGGTCGTCTCCTGTGCGGGAAAGGGAATCCTGATCTGAAAAAATCGCTTCAGCACGAAAGTGGCCACTGAAGATATCCGCCACCACCTGCGGGGCCGACGGAAAATAGCCGTGGAAGAAACTCGCCACCAGCCCTTGGTCCTGATAGACCGGCTCGCCTTCCGTACCGGTTTGTTTTTGGCTGAAAATGACAGGCGCCAGTGACGAGGACAAACTCCCGTGGTGAAAAGTATGCCCGCGCAATTCTCCGCGGGGAGTTGCCAGCGCCTGCATTCCCAACCCGTGCAGCTTCTTTGTCAGAAACGCTTCACCCGGCAATAGCCCGAAACCGGAATGGCGCCTTTCCTCACCGTCTACCAGGGTAGTCATACAACTCATCAATCCACCGCATTCCGCCAGAATCGGTTTGCCGGCAGCATGATGGTCGCGAATGGCGTTCCCCATAGCGGTATTCATGGCCAAGGTTTCCCCGTGCAGTTCCGGGTAACCGCCCGGCAGCCATAGCGCATCCACCTGGGGCAACGCGGCATCCTGCAAGGGGGAAAAGAACGTCAGGGTTGCCCCCATCTGACGAAGCACATCCAAATTGGCGGGATAAATAAACGCAAACGCGGCATCACGGGCAACACCGATATGGCAACCTTCCAGCAAGGGCGGCAACGGCTCAGGAGCGGGCGCAGAAAAACTTACCGCCTGTGGCAAGCGATCCAGGCCGGCGTCTTGCAACACTGCCGCCGCCTCATCCAACAGTGCATCCAGGTCGGCCAACTCATTCGCCTGCACCAGCCCAAGGTGCCGTTCAGGCAATGTCATGGCCGCGTGCCGTGGCACCGAGCCCAGCAAGGCCACCCCCTCCGGCATCCCTTCACGTACCAGGTCACCATGGCGCTGGCTGGCCACCCGATTGGCAATTACTTCATTCACCATCAGGTCATCGCGATAACTAGCCAGCCCCAACGCGACGGCACCAAACGTTTGCGCCATACCCCAGGCGTCGATCACCGGCAAGGCGGGGATGCCTGCCAACACCGCCAGATCCGCACTGGATGGCGTGCCGTCAAATAGCCCCATGGCTCCTTCCACCAGAATAAGATCCGCTTTTTCAGCGGCCTGAGCCAGGCGCCAACGGCACTCTGCCTCGCCTGTCATCCATGGCTGCAACTGATACACCGGAGCACCACTGGCCCGCTCCAGAATCATCGGATCCAGATAGTCCGGGCCAAATTTAAATACCCGAACTCGGCGTCCGGCATTGCGGTGTAACCGTGCCAGTGCTGCCGTAACCAGGGATTTCCCCTGGCCGGAACCGGGCGCACTAATCAACGCCGCCGGCACAGTTGCATTAAAGGATTTTGGCATCGTATGACTCATCTCTTTTGCTATATCCAGCTCTTATCCCGGCACAAAAACCGGCGTACCGTTTACTTGCCCCACCACCAGTTTTTGGTCGTAAAGGCGCTCCAGCGCCTCCGGCACCAACATGGTTTCGGCCGGTCCGAAACATAGCTCTCCATCTGGATATAACAACAGCAAGTGATCACACCAGCGGGCCGCCAGATTCAAGTCATGCAGGCACATAAAAACGGCGGCGCCATCCTTCGCCTGCTGATTCAACAATTCCATCACCGCCACCTGATGATGCAGATCCAAATGATTGGTCGGCTCATCTGCCAACCAGATCGCGGGTTGCTGAGTAAGTGCCGTAGCGATAGACACCCGCTGGCGCTCACCACCAGACAAGGTATTCATTAGACGATCTTTGAACAGATGCAATGACACCGTCGACAGCGCGTCATTGGCCAGACGAATATCATCTGCGCTTTCACGCTGCCAGGGAGACAAAAAAGGATGACGGCCAATCAGCACCGTTTCCATCACCGTCGCGGGAAAACTGTCCTGGCGTTCCTGGAACACCACCGCTACCTGACGGGCGATATCCCGTCGTGACAGGCGGACCAACGGCTCACCATTGAGAATCACCTGACCACGCCGGGGAGCGCGCAGGCCAGCCAGGGTATGCAGCAACGACGTTTTACCTGCGCCATTCGGCCCCAACACCCCCCAACGTTGCCCTGACTGCACTCGAAGATTGAGTGCTCCGCCATCCGAGCGGCCGGGAATATCAACAACCAAGTCTTCAATTTCCAGCGTCGCCATGGGGCTCTCCGTTCGATTCAAGCATGTTTTTGGCAGGCCATTGCGTCATCACGGATCAGCGACTGCGGTGCAATAGGAACAGGAAGGTGGGCACGCCCAACAAGGCAGTAATGACCCCTACCGGCAACTGCTCCGGCGCCATTACCGTGCGCGCCAGCGTATCGGCCACGGTCAGCAAGGTGCCGCCGGCCAGCACACTGGCCGGCAGGATGATGCGCTGATCATTGCCCAGTAACAGTCGCAGCATGTGCGGCACAATCAACCCGACAAAGCCCACGCTACCGGCCGTGGTCACCGCCACCGCCGTTAACAGGCTGGCGAGGATATACACCAACCACTCCAAGGGCTTCACTGCCACGCCCAACGCCGCCGCCTGTAACGGGCCCCGCGCCAACACGTTAAGACTGCGTCCCAACGGCAAGGTGATAAGAACCGCCGGAATCAATACCAGCCAGGCGCCATAGGGTGCACGGGCATAACTCAGATCCCCCATCAGCCAGTAGAGCATGCCGGGCAGCCGGTCGGCCGGACTCATGGTCAGCATGAAAGTAATTACCGCGCCCCAACCAGCAGCCACCACCACACCGGTCAACAACAACCGGGTGGGGGTCCACCCGCCGCCGCCCTGGGCCAACCCAAACACCAGTACAGTGGACAACAATGCTCCGGCAAAGGCCGACCCCGACACCAGTGCCAAACCACCCCCGATCAGCATTGCGCCCAACGCCCCTACAGCGGCACCACCAGAAATACCCAGCACATACGGGTCAGCCAGCGGGTTTCGTAGCAACACCTGCATGAGCGCCCCCGCCAATGCCAATAGCCCCCCCGTGGAAAACGCCGCCAAGGCACGGGGCGCTCGCAACGACACAATCAGCTCGCGATACAGCTCGCTCCCCCCACCAGTCGCCACCGCCCATAAATCCTGCAGCGAGATCGCCACACTGCCCACCGCCACCGACAACAGCAACGCCAACAGCCCAAGGGCCGCCAGCAGCAACAGGGCCGGAACCGCACGCTGTTTACTGGCGGGCACGGGCGGTATCCAGATGACGACACAGAGCACGGGTTCCCGTCAGCATTTGCGGGGTAGGCCTCTGCAAGGTAGAGGGAGCGACAAAGAACAGGTTTTCATTTTTCACTGCCTGCATGGTGGAAAATTTCCGCCAGGGGTCGAGCCAGCCCGGGTCGTCTTCGCCCATGCCTCCGGCAATAATCGCCTGGGGATTTTTTTCCAACACTGACTCCCGACTGATCCGTGGCGTCAGTGTGGGAAGATCCCCGAACACATTGACCCCACCACAGACATCGATGGCTTCACTGATTAAATGTTCATGATTCACCGTCATCAAGGGTTCTTCCCACACTTGATAAAACACGGTGACCTTAGACTCATCGGCATAACGCTCCCGCAGGGCATCAATACCCGCGCGAAAAGCATCCGCCGCGCCCTTGCCAACCTGCTCAGTCCCCGCCAACCGGGCAAACCGTTCCAGCGTGGTACTCACATCCTCAAACCGGCGCGGCTCGCTGTAATACACCGGTAGCCCCAGCGCGTTCAGACGCTCCACCTGAGGCAGCGGGTTACCACTCTGCCAAGCCACAATCAGGTCCGGGTCCAGCGCCAACACAGCTTCCAGATCCAGGCGTTTGTAACTGCCCACCCGCGGCAATTTTTCCGCCGCCGGGGGGTGGTCACTAAAACTGACCGCGCCAACCATCTGCTCGCCGGCGCCTGCCGCGAACAGCAGCTCAGTGGCGCCAGGCGACAGGGCAATAATACGGCTGGCCGGCTTATCCAGGCAGAGCTCACGCTGGGCATCATCGGTGACGCAGACGCTCGCCACAGCCACCTGGAACATGGCCAGAAAAGGCAGTAACAACAGCCAGTGTAAAACTCTCATCCGTCCACTCCCATATCATTGCGCAGCGCGCGTTCCGTCTTACCTATCGTAGCGCAGGCTCAACAATACCGAACGCCCAGCGTTCATATAGTTCCAACCGCCGAAGTTCTGTGCCGTGGTGTACTCCTTATCGAGCACGTTTTTCACCGCCAGGCGAGTGGACCAATTGGGCGCGAACGTCCAGCCCGCACGCAGGTCCAACAAGCCAAACCCGGACAGGCGCACATCATTATCCGCATCGTTATACCGATGCCCCTGCAACACCACGCTACCACCCAGTGAAAACTCACCCAGCGCCCGGTCCAGATCAAAACGGAAGCTACGCTGGGACTGACGCTGCAACACCAGGCCAGTATCGCGGTCTTCAGGGTCCTGGGCGGTAAAGGCTGCACCGGCACGCCACTGGTTGATATCCACACCCACGGCCAGTTCGGCGCCACGGATCCGCGCCCGGTTGACATTGAACGGCGCAAAACGGCCTCCTTGCAAGGCGTAGGCGATCAGGTCATCCACATCAGTCTGGTAAGCCGCGATGTCCCAGTACCAATGCTGATACTGGCCTCGCACACCCACTTCTGTACTGGTCGAACTTTCCGGATCCAATTCATCATTGCCGAAACCTGGAAAGTACAAATCATTAAAGGTGGGAGCACGGAAAGCAGTGCCATAACTGGCGCGTACCCGATGGTTTGCATCCAGCTTGTAGCCCAGCGCCAAGCCACCAGTGGTTTCACTTCCGTAAGCTTCGTTGTCATCGTAGCGGCCACTGGCCTGCACATCGAAGGCACCAAAATTCAGCAACAACTGTGCAAACCCTGCCGTATTTTCACGCTCGTCTTCCAAGTACAACGTGGTGCTGTCTACCAAGTCCTGCAAGTAATCGGCACCCACCACGAGTTGGTGATTCCCCAGGGCAAAAACGTTCTGCCAGTTGGCCGCCCGACTGCGGGTATTGAAGATGCTGTCACGATTGCCATCAGTGAAGTTTTCATTGTCGTCACGGGCATCACTCAGAATAAGCTTACTCAGCCAGTTTTCCGTGAGCCACAACTGCCCTTTTACGCCAGCGATCTGCATCGCGTAGTCGGTGATCTTTTCCTGCTCGGGAGCACTGCCTTCAAATTCAGTCCTACCCGCCGCCCGAAAACCAAACACACCAATTTCCGCATCGTTATCAAAACGGTGGGTCAGGCGCGCCACAGCGGACGTATTGTCATAACCGCGATCTTCGCTGCCTTCACGGATTTCCGTACCGTCAGTATCGAAACGATCCACTGCCACGCTATAGCGAGTTCCGTCCTGCTCGCCCTGAGCGCCGGCGGCGACCCGGCGGCTGTTGAATGAACCAGCGCCCAATTCCATCCAGCCGCTTTGCTCATTGTTCAGATTGCGGGCTCCCGGGGTAAAGACCTGCACCACACCACCCACCGCATCAGCGCCATACAAGCTGCCACGGGGGCCGCGCACGATTTCGATACGGTCAATCAGAGTGGTGGGCAAAAACTGCCAGGAGGGGCTACCGGCGGTGGCGGAACGCAACCGCACCCCGTCGACCATCAGCAATGTGGAGCTGCTACCGGTTCCTCGGAGGTACACGCTGGTGGATTTCCCAAAGGCGCCATTGCCCGTGATATCCACGCCGGGCTGCCCGCGCAGCATCTCGGTAATATCCTGCGGCTGGCGCTCACGCAATTGCTTCTCATCAATCACCGTCACCGAGGACAGTGACGCCTCTGTGGTACGGCTAGTCAGCGTCGGCGTAACGACCACCGGATCAAGCATGGAAATTTGCTGGTTTTGGGCGCCCTTGGCAGGTGCCTGCTCTGCGTATGCAAATAGCGGCCACGCACATGAAGACATCACGGCAGTTACCGCAACGAAACGAAACATCATCGGAAGATCCCCCTCTACCGTGCCCACCCGCACGGCCTGGATTTAGCCGCAGCGGAACAAGCACAGGGAGACAGGCGCAGACGCACCGACACACCCCGCCATCGCCCACCGCAACGCCTGGTTGGAAGTCGCAGAGGACTTCCTTACCTTCTGGCCGGTCTCCGGGCTGATGAGCAAAGCATGAAAACATCCACACACTTCTCAACGATCGCCTTCCCATGGCGTGCCTGATCACAGGCACCACGCACAGTGGCACTACGAACCGTTGTTCACTCAATCACCGTTGCGGGGGCAGCGTCGGACTGTCTCTCAATATCGCCGTTTGAAAAATGGCAGGCAGAGAACCACCGACTTCCCGTTTAACCTGCGCGCTAGCGCACGAGCAGGCACCGAAAGGTGGCGCGAAAATACCAATGGCGGGGGAAACAAGCAAACACAAAACCACTTTATGAGCATCGCTCACGTTGGCTTGAGGGTTTCCTCAAACCAACGCGGATATGGCACTTTGCAAACGATCCCACTGGGATTCTGAACCGGGCAAGCCAAACCGCAAGGCCGCCGGCTCAGTGAAATAACGCACCAGAATGCCCTGTCGCGCCAGTGCCTCAAAGCGCTGCGGCGCCTGCCCATCCGGGCACCAGGCGAAAAGATCGCTCGCCCCCTTCGGTGTCAGCGACGCAGCGACCAGCAAGTTATCCAGACGCTGGCGATCCCGGCGCAGCTGCTCACGCTGTTGCTGCTGCCAGGCCTGATCCTGAAGCGCCTGCGTCATCACATACCGCGCCGGGTGGCTCATGGCCCAGGGGCCCAGCGCAGTCTGCATGGCCAAACACAACATCGGCTCGGCCACCATCAGCCCGGCACGCAATCCCGCCAAGCCGAAAAACTTACCCAGTGAACGCAACACAATCAGCCCGGACTGATGCGCTTCCGCCGCCAGCGACACACCGTTACTGGCATCCAGAAACGCTTCATCCACCACCAGCCAACCGCCTTGCTTCGTTAACCGCTGGTGCCAGCGCCGCAGGGTCTCAGCGGGTAACAACGCGCCGGTAGGGTTATTGGGATTCACGCACACCAGCACATCCAGCCGCGGCAACGCGGCCTCCACCGCATCCGCCGCCAACACCATCACATCATGCCCCGCCTGCTGCCAGGCACGGGCGTGTTCGGCATAGGCCGGCGACACCACACCCACCCGACAGCGTGGCCGCAAGGCCGGTAAGGTTTGCAACGCCGGCTGGCTGCCCGCCACTGGCAGACAACCGGCACCGGCGGGCAGACGGAGCCATTCTCTGGCCACCGCGTCCAAGCCGTCATCGTCTTCCGGAAGCCGCTGCCAAACGGCTCCAGGAATGGTCGGAACCGGATAGCCATACGGACTAATGCCGGTGGACAGATCCAGCCAATCGCGGCGCGGAATCCCCCATTGCCGAGCCGCCTGATTCAAACGGCCACCGTGCGTCAGCCCTTGCGATAACCTGCTCACAGCAACGCCCCTGCGATTAGCAGCAACAGCCACAAAATCAAACTGCGGCGTACCAGCACAATGGCCGCATCAACACTGTCTGCATCCGCTGTCCTGCCTTCGCCCAACAACGGTTTCTCTTTCCAGCCTCCGTGGTATGGCGCACCGCCGCCTAATTGCACACCCAGAGCGCCGGCACCGGCGGCCATTACTGGCCCCGCATTCGGGCTATCGCAGGCACCCGCTTGCTTTCGCCAGCAACGCAACGCCAACCGGCAGCGGCCATGCAATCCCCCCACTAACGCATAGCTGAATGCCGTCAGCCGTGATGGCAGCCACGCGAGCAGGTCATCCAACCGCGCCGCGAATTTCCCAAACCGCTCGAACCGCTCCGTGCGGTAGCCCCACATGGCATCCAGGGTATTCACCAGCCGATGCAGCACCGCGCCGGGCAGGCCCGCCAGCACAAACCAGAACACGCTAGCGAATATCGCGTCAGCGCCATTTTCCAACATGGATTCCGTCGCGGCCCGGGCGACACCGGGAGCGTCCAGTGACTCAGTGTCACGGCTGACAATACGCGCCACTTGCTCCCTGGCCACCGGCAAGTTCTGCTCCCGTAGCGCTGCCGACACCGCACGGCCATGATCCGCCAGACTGCGCGCACCGATCACCAGCCACAGGCCCACCACGTTCAACAGCCAACTGGCCCAGCTTGGCAATAACAGCAACGCCATAGCGACAAGAATCACCACTGGCAGCACCAGAAACAGCAGCGCCAAGGCGCCGCTCATCACGCTGCTCGACACGCCACTGTTCCAGCACTGCTCCAGCCACGACGCCAGCCGGCCAAAGCCCACCAGCGGATGCCAGCGGCGCGGCTCGCCCAGCAGTGCATCCAGCACTATCGCCGCCACAGCAGCACTTATCAGGGAAACAGAGAACATCATTGCAACGTTATTGTCCGGCCTCGGTGCCGGGCAGTGTACTTGACAGGCACGGGTGCAGGGCAGAGGATTTGCCGCTTTCCGGCCCTGTGCCGCCCCGAACCGGAGACGCCCGTGAGCACGCCCCTCCCCTGGCACCAGCCGATTACCGCACCCAGCGATAGCCACCGGCAAGCCGCCCTGCAACGCCAGACGCAACTCACTAAACCCGCCGGTTCACTGGGCCAGCTGGAAGCTCTCGCTGTGACCTTGGCCAGCCTACAGGCTACCGACCAGCCCCGCGCCGAGCGCATCAGCATGGCGGTCTTTGCCGCCGACCATGGTGTGTGCGAAGAAGGTATTTCCGCCTTTCCCCAGGCCGTTACCGGACAAATGATTGCCAACTTTGTCACCGGTGGCGCGGCCATCAGTGTCATGGCCCGGCAACTCAATGCCGACCTTGAAATCATCAACTTGGGCACCGCCATCCCCCCGCCACTTCAAGACGGCGTGATTGACGAACAGGTTGCGGCGGGCACCGCCAACCTGGCACGCCAACCGGCTATGACGGACGTGCAGTTGCACGCTGCTCTGACCGCGGGTGATCGTGCCGCTCAACGGGCCGCAGATCGCCAGGCCGACCTGTTTATCGGCGGTGACATGGGTATCGGCAACACCACCAGCGCCAGCGCCCTGGCCTGCGCATTACTGGACGAAACACCAACCATACTCACCGGCCCAGGCACCGGGTTGGATCCGTCCGGCGTGGCCCACAAGGTGAGCATCATCGAACAGGCGCTAACCCGCCACAGGCAGGCATTTGCAGAAAAAAGTCACGAGCCGCTGGCCGTTTTAGGCTCGCTCGGTGGCTTTGAAATCGCTGCTCTGGCCGGCGCCTTTATCGGCTGTGCCGTACGCGGCATTCCCGTGTTGGTGGACGGCTTTATTGTCACCGCCGCTGCGCTTGCCGCCAGCCAGTTACGGCCGGAATTGCGGGACTGGTTACTGTTCGCCCACCAGTCCCAAGAGCCTGGCCACCAACGTCTTCTGCAAGCCCTGAACGCCGATCCTTTGCTGGGTCTGTCCTTACGATTGGGCGAGGGCAGTGGCGCTGCCGTAGCAGTACCGTTACTGCGTAGCGCCTGCGCGCTGCATAACCAGATGGCCACCTTTGCGGACGCCAATGTGAGTAATCAAAACGAATGAATTGTCGGATTACGGCTACGCCTAATACGACCTACGTGAGCTACCAGAACGGAAATGGATACCGATGAGAACAACGGTCTTTGATCTGATTCGCCACGGCGAACCCGCTGGCGGGCAGATGTACCGCGGCCACAAGGATGACCCGCTAAGCCAGCAAGGCTGGCAACAAATGCGTGACGCCATCAGCGCCGACGATCAATGGGATCACATCCTCACCTCGCCCTTATTGCGTTGCCGGGAATTTGCCGCCGAACTGGCCCGCGAAAAAAACCTGGCTTTCACCGTGGCCCATGACTTCAAGGAAATCAGCTTCGGCGACTGGGAAGGGAAAACCCGCGAACAAGTGGCGCAGGAGTACGGCGATCACCAGGCCAATTTTTGGTGTGACGCAGAGAGCCACCCCCCCATCAACGCAGAAACCATTCAGGATTTTCACCGCCGTATTGGCGACGCTTGGGCCCTGTGGCAAGAAACACTGAAAGGCCAGCGCGTGCTGCTGGTGTGCCACGGTGGCGTCATTCGCATGGTGCTGGCCCACGTGCTAAGCATGGCACCCAGCAAAGCCATGGCGGGGTTTCAAGTGCCTTACGCCTGCCGCTCGCAGGTGCGCCTGGATGACACTGACTTCGGAACATTGAGCTGCCTGGTACGGCACGGAGGCTAACGAACCGAAACCGCTGCAGGAACGTAGCGGAGTAACGACCGTAGATCGGCCCGAAGGGTAAGCGAAGCAAATAACGTCGCTGGCGGCGCGATTACCCAACCCAGCGACGCTCCTGCGGGAAGGAAGTCTAGCCTTTCAACGTCTGCGTCAGCCCCGCCACCGACAGCAACACCGTATCGCATTTTTTTGCCAGTGACTGATTCAGCCAGCCCAGCTCATCGGCAAAACGACGAGTTAACGGGTCCATGCCAATTGTCCCCAGCCCCACTTCATTGCTGACGATAACCACATTGCCGGGGTATTGCCCCAGCGCCCCAAGAAAACTATCCCGCTCCCGGACAAACGCCGCGTCCCCTGCATGCAGCAAGTTACTCACCCACAGGCTCATGCAATCGATCAAGACGCAGGGGGGCGGTGACAACGTAGCCTGGCGGTTAAGCAAGGCGCCCAAATGTAGCGGCTCTTCCACTAACCCCCAACTCGCCGGGCGTCGCATGCGATGGCGGCGAATACGGTCGCTCATTTCACCATCGCCCGCTGTAGCCGTGGCCACATACACCACCGGATCGTTTTGCTCAGTGACCTGCTGTTCTGCCAGTGAACTTTTACCGGAACGAATGCCGCCGAGAATCAGACTGTGCGGCATCAGTTTTTCTTCACAAATTGCGTCAGGATGACAATGCGCTGGCCTTCTACCCGGCCTTCAATGTGCTCAGGATTATCCTGCACCAAAGAAATATTGCGCACCGCGGTGCCACGCTTGGCGGTGAAGTTGGCGCCTTTCACATTCAGGTCCTTAATCAGCGTGACCGAATCACCAGCTTCCAGCACCACACCATTACTATCACGATGCAGCTCTTGGGCTTCTTCACCGTCATCCCCACCCAGCCCTTCGCCGGTGGCCTGGGCCCAGGCCAGGGTTTCATCATCCAGATACAACATATCCAACAAGTCCTGCGGCCAACCTTCTGCCTGCAAGCGCGTCAGCATGCGCCACGCCAGCACCTGTACAGCAGGCTCCTCGCTCCACATGCTGTCGTTAAGGCAACGCCAGTGGTTAACATCTTCATTGCCGGGATTGTCCAGTTGGGTCTGGCAGGTTTCACACAGCAGCACACTCTGTTCCGCAGTGCCATCAGACGCTGGCGGCACCGCATACACCGTCAGAGCCTCATCGGCGCCACACAGTTCACATTTCGAATCGGCGCGCGCCAGCAGGGTGGATACCAGGGTCATGTAAACGCTCCTTTGTTGGGCGCGCAGTATAGCGAATTTGATCGCCGCCGAGCGGGGCGCGGTTATTTCGCGCCGACAATACCCGCACTTACCTTGCCAGAGGCCTATGAACAATGGAGGGGAACGATGCTTGCATCGCGTCCCACATAAACAGAATTATTGCGCGTTTCTCAGGATTGCTGCCGCTAGCCCGCCAGCAATCCTGAAAACGAAAAGAATGATAGCGTATCGCCCGGAGATACCGTGCTGCCCACCGGCACTACAGCCAGTCCGTCGGCCCACACCGCCGAACTCAACATACCGGAGCTTTGGTTGGGATGCTTTTGCAAAGTCAGATGGCCGGATTCGGTCACACAACGCACGCGCAAATATTCTTGCCGCTTGGCCGGTTTATTGATGGAAAAATCCACTGGCAGAGTCATTGGCTCAGGCAACACAACATCAGCGCCACAACAACGGCGCAGGGCCGGCAGCACCAGCATCAGGTAACACACCAACACAGCTGACGGGTTGCCTGGCAAACCGAAAAACGGGATGTCATCAATACGACCGTAGGTAAACGGTTTGCCCGGCTTGATCGCCAACCGCCAGAAATCCAGTTCGCCATGATCCGCCAGCACCGCACGCAAATGATCTTCTTCACCCACTGACACACCGCCGGTGGAAATAATCACATCCGGTCGCTGCGCGGAATCGGTGAGCACCCGTATCAGGGTATTGCGAATAATGGCCGGATCATCGGGCAGGTGTTCGCGCTGTATATTCACGAACCCACTTTGCTGTAACAACTGCGTCAGCTGCGGGCCATTACTGTCGAAAATTTTGCCCGGCAACGGTATCTCTTCCGGCGCCTGGATTTCATCACCACTGGTAAGAATTAGCACTTGTGGCGCATTCACTTTCACCGAAGCGATGCCCACCGACGCAATCAGACCCACCGCCTGGGGCGTGAGTCGCTCGCCGCGCTGCATCACTACTGCATCGCATTGGGCATCCTGGCCCGCCGGGCGAATATTCTGCCCGGCCGTAACGCTGGCCTTACCCGGCAACCGCACTCGGGTTTGCCCAATTTCACAATCTTCCTGCATTAGCACGGTATCGGCACCCGCTGGCACCGGGGCACCGGTGAAAATACGCGCCACCTGACCCGGTGCCAGGGTCGCCGGCGCATCACCCGCCGCGACTCGCAGCGGCATGGGCCGTGTCAGCCCTGGCTCGTCCAGATCCGCATAGCGCAGCGCCACGCCATCCACCGCAGCGTTATCAAACGCAGGCACATCCACCCGGGAGGTCACAGGCTCAGCCAGATACTGGCCCTGACAATCGCACAACGGGATGTCCCGAACGGCGCGAAAGGGGCGCGCCGAATCCAGCAGGTGCTCCAACGCCTCGGCCACCGGCATCAATGATTGTTTGGCTCCGTGCATTATTCCTCCATGCCAGATGGGCAACGTCCACCGCTATCGGCGTACTTGGGCCACGAAATTACAGGGGCGATGCCTGGCATCCAGCTGTTCCTGAATAATGCGGTCCCAGCCTGTGGCACAGGCATTGTTGGACCCGGGCAGGCAGAAGATCACCGTGCGATTGGCCAGCCCGGCCAGGCAGCGAGACTGGATAGTAGAGGAGCCGATGTCCTCCACACTCACCTGACGAAACAGCTCACCAAACCCTTCGATAGTCTTATCGAACAGGACCGACAATGCCTCCGGCGTAGAGTCTCGCCCGGAGAATCCAGTACCGCCGGTGGTAAGGATAATCTGGATACTCTCGTCGGCGATCCAGTCCGATACCACCTTGCGCAGCTGGTACACATCGTCCTTGACGATCTGGCGGGCGGCCAACGTATGCCCCTCGCCTTCCAGGCGCTGCACTAGCAGGTCGCCAGAGGTATCAGTTTGCTGGGTTCGGGTATCGCTGACGGTCAACACCGCCACGGCCAGAGGCTCGAATTGCGCCGCAGGCTTGGACATAGACTCTCTCCTTGCAGATGGCCCGATAGTACCACGCCCCGCGCCCCGGGGCTGGACAGGACAGCACCGATTGACCGTTGCCGACAGCCCCTGTTCTCCCCGGCATACCGGGGGTAGATTCGACCTATACAAGATGTTTATCGGAGAGCCGTCATGAACCGTATGGAAGCTGCACAACAAGAGGCCGCGCAATTACCCCGAATGCCCCAGCGCAAACTGGAGGACATTCCCGGTGACTATGGCTGGCCCCTGCTTGGGCACACCGTGCCGTTCCTCAAGGACTACCACAAACTGGTCACTGAGCAGGCAGCCAAACACGGCCTCACCTTCAAAGGCTCTGTGCTATTTCAACGCGGCGTCACCCTCCTCGGCCCGGACGCCAACGAATTTGTTCTCAAGGACCCGGAGCATGCGTTCTCCAGCCGTGCGGCCTGGAACCCGATTCTGGAAAAGCTGTTCACCGACGGCCTGATGCTGCGTGACTTTGCCGACCACAAGTTCCACCGCCGCATCATGCAGCAAGCGTTCAAGAAACCCGCTCTGGCCAGTTATCTGGATCGCATGAACAGCCACATCGGCAGTGAACTGGAAAATTGGCCCACCGGAGAAAACCTCAAGTTTCTGGACCACATTAAATCCCTGCTGCTGGATGTGGGCGCGCAAATCTTTTTCGGACTGGAGATGGGGCCAGAGTCCGACAAGGTAAACCAGTCTTTTATCGACGCTACCGATGCCTCGCTGGCAGTGGTTCGCCTTCAAATTCCTGGTCTTCTGTGGCATCGAGGAATGAAGGGTCGCCGCTACCTGGAAAACTTCGTTACCGGCTTGATTCCGCAAAAGCGGGCCAGCAGTACCCCAGATTTCTTCAGCGAACTGTGCAAGGCCGCAGACGAAGAAGGCGGCCTGTCGGATCAGGACGTGATGAACCACATGATCTTCCTGCTGTTCGCGGCCCACGACACCACCACCAGCACCCTGTGTTCTATCATTTACATGCTGGCCAAACACCCTCACTGGCAGGATGTATTGGTAGAAGAAATGAAAAGCCTGTGCAAGGACACACTGGACTACGACGACCTGGGAAAAATGGAAAAAACCGGATGGGTATTTCGCGAAACCCTGCGCATGCGCCCAGCGCTGACCACCTTCCCCCGCCGCACCGTCAAAGACGTGGAGTATCAGGGTTACACCTTGCCCAAGAATACCTTGGTCAACGTGTCCACGCTCTACACTCACTACATGGAAGAGTACTGGAGCAACCCGACCACCTTCGACCCGGAACGTTTCAGTGACGAACGCGCCGAGCACAAGAAACACTTTTACCAGTGGGTTCCTTTCGGTGGCGGCCACCACAAGTGTCTGGGCCTGAACTTCGCCGAACTGCAAACCAAAACCTTCCTGTTCCAGTTCCTGCAGCGTTATCGCGTCAGCGTCCAACCCGGCTATGACCTGCCCACCCAACAGGTACCGCTGATCATGCCAAAGGATGGGCTGCCGGTGGTATTGGAGAAACGATAAATCAGCACGGCTTCGTCTCCAGCTACTAGCGACTAGCTTTTGGTTTTCTCTCCAAGCTAGCCGCTAGTAGCTCGAAGCTTTTTAGCTCTGCTGAAACAAATGCACATCCCGCTGCGGGAAAGGAATGGTGATGCCGGCCTTGTCGAAGGCGTATTTCACCTGCTCGAACAAACCAAAGTACACCGGCCAGTAATCCTCCGAATTCACCCACACCCGCGTCAGCATATTGATGCTGCTGTCGGCATGGGCAGACACAAAAATATTCGGATTAAACTCCCCGCCATCAAGAATGCGATCATCGCTATCGATCACTGTCTGTATCGCCGCCCGCGCCGCTTCAATGCTATCGCCATAGCTGATACCAAACTCGATATCCACGCGCCGCTGGGGTTCCACGAAAATGTTCTTGATGCAGCCGTTGGACATGAGCCCGTTGGGAATCACGATGCGCTGGTTGTCGTAGGTAATCAGGATGGTATTGAAGATCTGGATATCCCAGACTCGCCCGGTATGGCTTGAAGAACAGAATCAGCACACCGCCGGCAAAGTTGCCCAGGCTGCCCTGCAAGGCCAACCCCACCGCCAGACCAATGGCACCGAGCATGGCAATGAACGAGGTGGTCTCCACACCCACCATGCCCGCCACGGCCACCAGCAACAGAATTTTGAGCAGCACATCCACAAAGCTGGTCATGAATTTCTGCAGGGTGTCATCCACGGCCTTGTGCCCCAGCACCCGGTTCAGGCCCTTGATCACCCGCTTAATAACCCAGAACCCGATGATCAGCGTCAGCACCGCCAGCACCACCTTGGGCAAATACGCCATGCTCAGCTCAATCGCCTTATCCAGATACGGCTGGATTGTCTCCCTATCCATGATTCCCTTCCTTTGGTCATTGATATAGATCCTTAAAATACCACCAATCGGCCAGGTTCAGACCCCTCCTGCGTCTGAATCTGACCCTATTTTCCCCTGCCCGAAGCCCCCTGAGGGAATGAACACCCGCCCGGATTAACGCTATACTGCGTGGCACATTTTCCACCGAACAGACAGCCATGAAGTACGCCATCCTGCCGGTCACCCCGTTTCAGCAGAATTGCTCCTTTCTGAAGTGCGAAATCACGGACAAGCTTGCCATCGTGGACCCCGGTGGTGACCTGGAGAACATCCTCACCGCGCTTGAACAGGTGGGCGGCACCCCGGAAAAGATTCTCGTCACCCACGCGCACCTGGACCACATTGGCGCCGTGGCAGACCTGGCCGACCGGCTGTCCCTGCCCATCGAAGGGCCGCACCGAGACGACCAGTTCTGGATCGACATGTTGCCCCAACAGGCGCAGATGATGGGCTTTGCGCCATCACGCCCGTTCACCCCCAACCGCTGGCTGGAACAAGGTGACAGCGTCACCGTGGGGGAAACCCGCCTCGAAGTACGCCACTGCCCGGGACACACCCCCGGCCATGTGGTGTTCTATCAACCGGAAGCCAAGCTGGTGGTCGTGGGCGATGTATTGTTCAACGGCTCCATCGGCCGCACCGATTTCCCCAAGGGGGATCACGACACCCTGATTCAAGCCATCCAGGACCAGCTGCTGACCCTGGATGACGACGTATCCTTTATTCCAGGCCACGGCCCCATGTCCACCATCGGCCACGAGCGTACCCACAACCCCTTTGTTTCAGGCAAGCACGGATAGAACATGGATTCAGTAGTAATGAAATGGGGACTCACCGTCGTCATCGCTATTCTGGGTTGGGCCCTGTCCATCCTGCTGCGCGGCATCACCAAGCGGCTGGGCCGGCGCCGCAATTACTCCCGCGCCCGTATCTTCCAAACAGCCGTGGTCATCAACAGCGCCTGCCTGATCATCAGCCTGATCGCCATTGGCGTGTTGTGGGGATTGAAAGGCGACGGCCTGATGGTGTTTGCCACCTCGCTGATGGCGTTACTCGGCGTGGCGTTGTTTGCCAGCTGGTCCATGCTCAGCAACGCCACCGCCGCCATCATTCTTTTTTTCAGTGCCCCCTATAGAGTGGGCGACCGCATTCGCCTGCTGGATGGCGACAACACCGTGACCGGGCAGATCCGCCACATGGGGCTGATTTTCATCACCATTCAGGATGAGCTGGGCCACCGCTACACCTTGCCCAACAATCTGTTGCTGCAAAAAGCCGTGATCCGCCTGCGCGGCGACACCCTGCCCCGGGATCAAAAACACATGCGCGCGGATTAACGCTGCAAGCGTCCACCCTCAGAAAACACTCTCGCTACGTCCGGGTTCGCACCCCTGTAGGAGTTCCCTTCCAGGGGACGAACCGAGCGTAGTTCGTCGCTACATCGTGTAGCCGAAACTCAACATGTACTGGGTGCCGTCATAAGGGAAATCCGCGATGGCATCGTTGAAATCCATCTCCACGGCCTGCTCGCGCACCACCACACCGAACTCGGATTTGCTACCCACCGAAAAAATCAGCCCGAGAGAGGCATAGGCGCCATAGCCAAAACTGAAATCCCGGTCATCCCCGTTCACCACCACTGTCGAACTCAACGGCTGGGGGTAGGGTCTGTCCTGCTCCTGTTTAAGTGACCCCATCAACAGCATGGGACCACCGGACAGAAACAGCCGGGCACGGTCACTGAAATTGATATCCCCGTAGCCACCCAGCATGGTGCCAAACAAGAACATCTCGTTCTCCACCTTAATATTCACGGTGGCGCCACCGTCCACCACCCCGGAATAATTCACCGAATCGTTCTGCCAGCTGACCACCGCACCGCCTTCATAACCGTAGCGGAAGCGGTCACCGCCACCCAGAATTTGCTGCACTCCACCGGTGAAGAACGGCAAATCGTCGTAGTCACCATCAAGCGTGGCGCCATTGGCGGTCACGGTCGTGTCTTCATCATCCAGCTGCAACGTGCCTGCCTGTAGAAACATGTATTGCCCGTTCTGGGCCCAAGCCGGTGCTGCCAACAGCGCTGCCGCCAGGCTAACGATCTGCAACCCTTGTTTCATCTGCACTCCCCTCTTCCCTCTGCCAAGTCTTGATTGCCAGCATAGTGCAGATTTATCGGCAAAAACATGAACCGGTTACCGCCGCATTCAGAGTCCGGTAAAGTAGCACTAATGGGGAATATACCGGCCCAACACACCGCGCCGGAAACTAAAAAGGAATTGCTATGCGTACCCTGTTTCTTTCCCTCATTGTCACCGCCGCCCTGCTCGTGGGTTGCCAGAACAATCAGGAACCCGGCACCACCGGCAGCCTGCCGGATGCCTGCCAGCAGCCACCAGAGTCCGGCATGTGCAAGGCCGCCTTCCAGCGCTATTACTACGATGCCGACACTGGCAGCTGCCAGGCCTTCATCTGGGGCGGCTGCAAGGGCAGCGTGCCGTTTGAAACCCTGGACGCCTGCACCCTGGCCTGTAACGCCAGCGGCAGCCCCGCGCCAGCCAAGAACCGCCCCGTTAAGGAGAGCCGTCAATGAGCAATACCAGCACCGCCAGCCTGGTCCGGGCGGTCTATGTCCTGCATCTGGTCGGCCTGATCACCGGCGGAATCACCGCCCTGGTCGGCGTCGTCATTGCCCACATCAATGCCAGTGACGCCCCGCCGCCGCTACGCGAACACTTCCGTTTTCAGTACCGCACCTTCTGGATCGGCCTGCTGTACTGGTTCATCGCCGGCATCACCACCCTGGCGCTAATCGGCTGGCTGTTGATGGTGCTGATCTTTGTCTGGTGGGTCGTGCGCTGCGCTCGGGGCATGACCGCCCTGAACCGCAACCAGCCGCCGAGCAAAGTCGATACCTGGGGGTTCTGATATCCTCTCCCGATCGAATTGTCACATAACTGACACAGGGGCCAGCCAGACTGGCCGGCCCCGCATCCTTCCCCAACACGCGTTCCAAGGAGAAACCATGTTGTCCCTGCGTCTGCTTACCCTCACCCTTTGCGCTCTGTTCCTGACCGCCTGCGCCCGCAGCCCGGTAGTGCAGCTATACGACGGCCCGGCCAAAGCCGACAGCCAGGTGCTCACCGTGAAGGTGCCCAGCGAAATTGAAGTGTTCACCATCAACGGCAAGGAAGTGGAAGGGGTGAACACCTTTTTCGCCAGCGACTTCAAGGAACTGAAACTGGCCCCTGGCCGCTACGAGATCCTCGCCTACTACAAGGAGTTGTGGCAGCTGGATGCGGACAACCATGAAATCGTGAAAACCAATCCGGCCAACTTCATCATCGATGGCAAGGCCGGCGGCCAATGGCTGCTGGGCTTCAACAAACCACAAGACGTGGACGAGGCCCGCGCCCTGGAAGACAGTTTTTACGGCTGGGTAGAAAACATCAAAACCGGCGACCGGGTAGACGCCGAGGAATCCGGCCTGATCCTCAACCGCGGCTTCCTGGCGCCGATCACCGGCGAAGAAGTTGCCACCGCCCCCAGCAACAGCGTAACGCCCCAGGCAGCAGCTGGAGCCGCCGCCGGCACCAAGGCTGCCAACGCACAAAAGGGCACCACTGTCGCCCCGGAAGCCGGTTACCTGGACACCCTGAAAGCCCAGTGGAAACAAGCCACCGCAGAAGAGCGCCGCGAGTTTCTGCAGTGGATTGCGCAGTAGCCAGTATGAAAAAAATATAATACCTTTATCAGGCCAGCGACAAAGCTGGTCTTTTTATTGCAGCAATATCAGGGAAGGGAAAATGGCGCGAGAAAAGAAGGTAATTGCAGGGGCGATAAATATAACCATACACCCCCACACTCCACAGAAATACCTAGATCTATTTAGACACGCTTACAAACTAAAAAGCTCTGCTCACATTTTTGGTGATCAACATGGCCTGCTAGCCACCCAGCGCCGGCTCGAAAGAGATCAAAGGGAACCCGGCCCAATTACTGGTGACATATTCAAATTTACCAACATAAACAAAAACTCAATGTGGTTTAACTTCGAAACCAACGATTTTGCTACAGATGAAGAGGTTGCAGAAGTGGCGGTTCCTGATCATTTAAAACCGAACTCTGCCAGATTTTCCTATATTTTTTTCCCTGACAAACACTTGTTAATTTACGAAGGCTACTATGATGGAAACAGCCTTGGCCCAAACAATGCAGTAAAGTTTTTTAGCAACCTGTTCAACCAAGATAGTGTGAGAGAGAAGTTTGGCCGCGTCGACGTAACCCATATTCCCGCCATTGACGAACTTGACAAAGCTTTCAGCATGCCCAGAAAAGAAAAAATTGAGATGGTCATCAAAAGACCCAACCCTGATGATCATGCAAAGACAGAACAAAGGGTCATGGAAAGAATGAAGGCCATAAATGTAAGCACTTACGAGCAAACATATAAAGCAGAAAAAGGGCAATCCATTGACATGGATAATGACCTAAAGACCATGTCGTATATTTCAGCTAAAAATGGACATTTCTCAATAAAAGGAAAAGGCATAAATGACAGACCCGAAGAGTATTCGACAGCCAAACACCCTTTGATAGAAAAAGAATACTACGACCCAGACGTAGAAACTGCATTCAACACTTTCTCCAATATTTCTAAAATACTTAAAAACTCCATTTCAAAATGGTTTAACAAATGAAAGATATATTTTTTCGGTACTGGGAAGCCTACGGAGGCATTGGGGCATTAGTGAAAAGCCCTTACTTTATCGCATCAATAATTATAACAATATTTCTTTACCCTCACTGGTCATCGCCTGGCTGGTGGGAAGACAGCTTATCAATAATGCCAAACCTTTTAGGATTTTCTCTCGGCGGTTATGCCATGTGGATAGCCATTGGCGACGACAACTTCAGGAAATTAATTAGTGGCGCGGATGAGGACGGCACCCCATCTCCATTCATGGAAATAAATGCCGCCTTCGTTCATTTCATTATTCTTCAAATTCTATCAATAATAACTTCCATTGTGGCGAAAGCTTATTTTTTTAGCATTCCTGAAAGCAACTTTTTGCATCCATACATATCCAGCTGGATAATCTACTTTTCTATTGCGGGTTATTTCATGGCATATTTTATTTTTATTTACGCCCTCCTCACAGCTTTAGCTGCAACCTTTGCATTACTAAGAGTTGCATCCTGGTACGATGCCTCCCAAACCAAGCCCAGAGCAAGCGACAAAAAACCACCTAGAAATCATTAGTCATAATTCAGTGTCGCCACGACCCGCCTTGTACCACCGTGATCCCGGTGCTCGCACAAATAAATACCCTGCCAGGTCCCCAGCGCCAACCGCCCGGCCCGGATCGGAATCGTCAACGACGGTCCGATCAACACGCTCTTGATATGCGCGGGCATATCGTCCGGTCCTTCCAGGGTATGTTCATAGTACGGGGCATTCTCCGGCACCATTACATTCAGGTGTCGCTCCAGATCCCCACGCACATCCGGGTCCGCATTTTCATTAATCGTCAGCGATGCCGAGGTATGCTGAATAAACAGATGCAGCAAACCGACCTGCAAATCCGCCAACTCCGGGAGACCGCTCAGCACCTCATTGGTCATAAGGTGGCAGCCCCGGGGCATCGCCGGTAACGTTAGATTCCGTTGTAACCACATAGACTGTCTGCCCGTTGCTTACGATGGCGCAGCAAAGACTCTGCCATACAAACCCGCCAATGCTGCATCGTCACACTGGCGACAATAATCGTCCATGTACAGCTGTGTCTGGGTGCGAACCTTCATGAAATGCGCCTGCAGATAGGCCTGCAAGGAAAACGGCATGGCCAGCGGCGCGACCCACAACCCGGTTTGATACAACCAACGCGACAGGCCCTTCGCCGTCCAGTGCATGGCCCGTTGCTGAGGCGGTGCTTCCTGTTGAGCCAGACACGTCAGCAGCGCCTTCTGTGCCGCCACCAATTGGGCCAGCAGTTGCCGGTCCCGTCGCAGGGTCGCAAAGTCCCAGTCACTGTCTTCCAGCGCACACAAGAACGTCATCAAAATAGCATTCGGTAACAGTGATGCGGATACCGCATCGTCGACCCTCTTGCATGCGACACCACTGTCACGCAGCAACGCCTCAAGCTCTAACACCTGTGCTCGCGTGCCAGACAGGGGCATTGCCGTAGGGGGGAGATAATAGGCCACACGTATCGCCTCCCCGTTCTCCAAAGGCGCCTCACCGGGGAGCGGATGATAATAACTGACCATATTGATCATCCCCTTCACTATGGCCTCTTCGCGCCAATACTCACGAAGCACCTCATAATCCGTTTCGCTGGGTTGCAGCATCAGCAAGGTGGCGTCGGCTATTGCGGTGTGAACCGTTGCAAACGGCAGCGCCCGCAGCGCATCAGAGGAAATCGCCAAAAACACAAAATCCCACTCCTGTTCAGCCGCATGATCCCATTGTGACAACAGCGAAAATGCTGAAAAGTGACGAACCTCATCTTTTAGCAAGCGGCGTTTTTTTATCATCGATACGCCGGACTTCAGGCCATCTCGGTGTTGCTCCTTAACGAAAAAAGTCACACGATGTCCGGCCATGGATAAATACTGTCCATACACCAGACCGACAGCTCCAGCGCCCACAATCAGGATATTCATTGTCAATCTCTATACAGCGATACGCCATTTGGCATTAACTGCCCAGAGTAGACATTCCTTCGCGCAGCGGATACGGGATAAGCAGGCCAAAAACACCGGCTCAATCAGCATAAACACAAGAAAGGTGAATGATGAAGCTACACAATCAGACCATTATCCTCACCGGCGCCTCTAGCGGCATCGGCGCTGAAGCGGCCAAGATCATGGCGAAAAAAGGCGCCACCCTGTGCCTGGTGGCCCGCCGTGAGGAACAACTCAAAGAGGTCCAGCAGGCGATTCAGGAACAAGGCGGCACCGCCTTTATTTATCCCTGCGACCTCAGCGACAACGTCGCCATCGAGGCCTGCGCCGCGCGCATTCTGGGGGAACATACCCGCATCGATGCACTGGTGAACAACGCCGCCCACTCCATTCGCCGCCCTATTGAGCAGGCATTGGGCCGGCTGCACGACTATCAACGCACCGTGCAGCTGAACTACATCGGCGCTGTGGCCATGACACTGCAACTGCTGCCGCGTTTTCTGGAACAGGGCCACGGCCATGTGGTGAATATTTCCAGCCTCTCCACACAGATCCCCATTCCCCTGTTCTCCGCCTATCTGGCCAGCAAGAGCGCACTGGAATCCTTCACCCGATCACTGGAAGCGGAAATGGGCTATCAAGGCGTCAGCACCACCGTGGTCTACTTCCCCATGGTGCGCACACCCATGTCATCGCAAACGGCCATCTATAAATACATGCCCATGATGGACGTAAAGAAAGCCGCCGGCTGGATTGTGGAAGCCTGTGAAAAGCGCCCGGCGAGAACTGCCCGCCCCATGGGCAAGCTCGGCAGCGTACTGCTCGCCGCCGCCCCGGGGCCAGTCACACGCCTGCCCCAACCCCTGTTCCGCGGCATGGATAAAATGCTCGCCAATCGGTTAAAGAAAAAGCGTTAAAGACAGGCGCGAGTGACGAGTTTCGAAGGTCAAAATCGCCAAGCGTTTCCTTTGGGGTTCTTCTCGCTTCTCGCTTCTCGAAACTCGTCACTCGTCACTGTCTTTCTAACTCACCACGTTGACCGCCGAGCCCGCCTGCCATTGACGAATATTTCCTACCACACCATCCAGCACCCGTTGCCGGGATTCGCGGGTGCCCCAGGCGTTGTGCGGGGTAATCAGCAGGTTGGGGATACCATCAGCCAACAGCGGATGGTTCGCCGGGGGCGGCTCGCTGCTGAGCACATCCAGGCCCGCCCCACCGAGCTGGCCACTGCGTAGCGCTTCCGCCAGCGCCGGTTCATCAATCAGACCACCGCGGGCAGTATTCAACAGCAGAGCACCGGGTTTCATCTGTGACAGAAACGCCGCATCCACCAGCTTGTCAGTCTGCGGCGTTAACGGGCAATGCAGGCTGATCACATCCGCTGCTGGCAAAAGTTCCACCATCGGCACCCGCCCGGACTGGTTGCCCTGAGCCTGAAACGATTCGGCAATCTGCACCTTCATGCCGAAGGCCTCAGCCAGGCGGGCGGCTTCGCGCCCCAGATCCCCGTAACCGATCACCCCAAACGTTTTCCCCGCCAACTCCATCATTGGATGGCCGAGCAGACAGAACTGGGGCGCCTCACTCCAGCCTCCCGAGCGCACATCCTCATGGTAGGGAATCAGCCGGGCCGCCAGCGACAACAGCAGCGCCATCGTATGCTGTGCCACAGACGCACGGGCATAGCCACTCACATTGCACACCGTGATGCCCTGCGCCGCGGCGGCCTGCAAATCCACATTATTGGTACCGGTGGCACAAATGCAGATAAGCTTGAGGGACGGGCAAGCCTGCAACGTGGCGGCATCAAGCACCACCTTGTTGGTCACCACCACCTGCGCCTGCGCCAGCCGTGCCGCACGCTGGTCCGGGTGGGTTTGCGGGTAGAGCGTCCACGACAACAAATTGTCGAAGGCGGTGAAATCCAGCTCGTCGGGAACCAGAGTATCGGTATCCAGAAAAACGCCTTGCATAACCTGTCACCTTTGGGGAAGAAGGGAGACCTGCCATGCTAACGGATTTACTGGAAAAAATGGGCTTTGACCTGCCACAGCAGGACTGGGAAAAACCCATCGTTGGCGTCAGTGCCTGCCTGGCCGGGCAGAAGGTACGTTACGACGGCGACCACAAACACAACGCCATTCTGGTTCATCAGCTGGGGCCGCTGCTGCGCTTTCGGGAAACCTGCCCGGAGGTGGCCATCGGCTTGCCGGTACCCCGCCCGCCCATTCAGGTAATACAAATAGACGACCGCTTGCGGGTACGGGGCGTGGACCAGCCACAGCAGGATGTGACTGAGGCCTTGGAAAACGTGGCTGCCACCCTGCAACAACCGTTGAGTGGCTTTGTTCTGAAAGCCCGCTCACCGAGCTGCGGCTACCTGAGCACCCCGGTGCATAACCCCCAAGGGCAACAAATAGGCATGGCCTCCGGCGCCTTCGCCCGCAAGCTCCACGAACTGTTCCCGCGCATTCCCCTGGCCAACGAAGAAGACCTGGAAAAGCCCGCCTTCCTGCAGGCGTTTTTGTTGCATGTGTATTGCTACCACCAATGGCACCACAACGAGCAACAGGGACAGTGGCTCAATCGCATGCAGCAACAAACCGAGCAACTCAATGAACCGCTGCTCAGCGGCATGCGTCAGTATCTGGAAAAGCTCGGGCAGGCGATGCATTAACATCAAGATGTCGGATTACGGCCTTCGGCCTAATTCGACCTACGAATTAGCAGTGCGATTTTGTAGGTCGAATTAGCCTGAAAGGCGTAATCCGACACCGCTCCAGAAATTTTCTCCAGACACAAAAAAACGCACGGCCCGAAGACCGTGCGTTTTCTTTTTATCTGTACCGTGCTGTCAGGATGCCTTGCGCAGCACCTCTTCGTTACGGTACACCACCTCATAATCACCCAACTCGAAGGCACTAAGCTTTTTCTTCAGCTCCGCCAGCGACCAGGGCCAGGCGGCGAAGTTGCGGCCGTTCTGATCCAGGTAGTAGCTCTTGCAGCCACCGCTGTTAAACACCGTCCCTTTCAAGTGCCTCTGCACTTTATCGTTATGCGCCTTGAGCACATCCGGGCGAATGGTGATCTTGCCGATATCGTTGTCCTTCACTTTCTTCAGGCCATCGATAATGTAATCCAGCTGCGCTTCTGCCAAGCCGATAAAGGAGTCATACACCAGCACGTTGGGGCCCAATACCAGAAACGCATTGGGGGTATTTTCCAGCGTGGCGCCCAGATAGGCTTCCGGTGAGGTATCTTTCCACAGGTCAGACAGTCGATCGCCGTTGGCATTCACCACCTTGCTGCCAATTGGTGGGTGCGACACTTCAAAACCGGTGCCCCAGATAATCACGTCCACTTCATGGCGTTCACCATTGGCGGCCACCACGGTATTGCCATCCACTTCCACCAGACCATGGGGAATCAGGCTGGTATTGTCTGCCTGCAGGGCCGGGTAGTAATCATTGGCAAACAGAATACGCTTGCAGCCCAGGGTGAAGTCCGGGGTCACCGCCTTACGCAGCGCCTTGTCGCGAATCTGCACCCGCAACAACTGCTTCATCCCAGTACTGATGGGCTTCAACACATTGGGATTGCGCAGGCCAAAGTTGATGACATTCAATGAGGTGGCTACCGCTTTGCGCCAGCCCCGCTGGATCACCGGCAACGCCTCGATGGTGCGTTTGCTTCTGTCACCCAGCGGCAGGTCCGGCTTGGGCAACACCCAGGGCGCGGTGCGCTGAAACACAAACAGCTCCTTTGCCTTGGGCTGAATTTGCGGCACAAACTGAATCGCCGAGGCACCAGTGCCAATCACCGCCACCCGCTTTCCGGTCAGGTCGTAATCGTGGTTCCACTTGGCGGAATGGAACATCTCGCCGGTGAAACTTTCCAACCCGGGAAGCGCAGGGATCTTGGATTCCGTAATCGGGCCGGTGGCAAAAATCACCGTCCGGGCCAGACACTGGCCGTTGGACGTTTCCATCACCCATAGGTGGCGATTCTCATCCCAGGTCGCGCTTTCCAAAACAGTATTAAAATCAATCAGCCGAGTGATACCAAACTTGGCACTCACGTCTTCCAGATAACTGAGAATTTCCGGCTGCTTGGCAAACAGGTGGCTCCACTTGCTGCTCAGCGCGAACGAGTAGGAGTACAGCGAGGAAGGCACATCACAGCCGCAGCCGGGGTAAGTATTTTCCCGCCAGGTGCCGCCCACTCGATCGGCTTTTTCGATAATTTTGAAATCGTTATAGCCTTCTTTCTTTAACTTGATCGCAGCCGCAATACCGGAAATACCGGCACCGACGATAAAAGAGTCGTAAATTTTCGTGGCCGGCTTCTTCGCCGTCGATTTCTTAGCAGGTGAGACCTTGGTCTTTTTTGCAGCGGCCATGTTATGCCTCCTTGGTACGGACAAAGCGGTAAGAGAAGCCCAGGAACTTGGCGTAAAGGTTGGGCGATGCCCGCTTCATCATCCAAAACAGTTTGGCGTCGACCTGGGGCGTGGTGTACAGCTCACCCTTGTCCAGCCGGTTCAGGGTCAGCTTGGCCACATCGTCACTGGTGGTCATGGCATAGTTCATCAACGCGTGATCCGCCAGCTTGGAGTAACGACCGGGAATGCGGCCGTTCTTGATAATGTTGGTAGGCACCAGGGTCGGGCACAGCACGTTCACCCGGATATTGTCCTTGCCCAATTCTGCGAACAGGGTTTCGGACAGGGCACGCACACCCGCCTTGCTCACGTTATAGGCGCTCATCTCCGGTGCCGCTGTGTAGGAAGCGGCGGATGCCACGTTGATAATCGCGCCGCGACCCTGCTTCTTAAAACCGGGTACGAAATAGTGGCAGCCATGAATCACGCCCCACAGATTCACGTGCATGCACCACTTCCAGTCGTCCAGGCTTAGCTCGTCGAACTTGCCGCCCAGCCCCACGCCGGCGTTATTGATCACCATGGTGACCGGGTGCCCCAGCAGCGCTTCGGATTCTTCTGCCAGCTTCTTGACCTGCTCTTCCTCACCCACATCACAATGGATGGCAAAGCCTTTGGCGCCCTGGGCTTCCAGTAACGCGACGGTTTCCTTTGCTGCGTCCAGGTTCACATCGGCACACACCACCGCACCGCCGCGCTTGGCCAATTCCAGTGCAAAGCTTCGGCCAATGCCACTGCCGGCACCGGTCACTACTGCGTAGGCGTTTTTGCTGGGTTTGGCAAAACGCTGCTTCAAGAAAGTCATCATCACAATTGTCTCAACAGGTTATCGATGGCCCGCGCGATCAACCGCGCGTGTCACAACAATTACGCCCGCACCTTCGGCACGAATTCTTTGACAAAATACGGCGCCAACAAACCCGTCTTCGGGTTCAGCAGCTTCTCCTTGTAGTACTCAAGGTAGGCCGAAGTGTCGTGGTCGTTGGGGTGAAAATCCCGACGCAGGTAATCCAGAATGTGCTTGACGGTGCTACCGTAAACACCCTCTTTCGGGCCAGCCAAAAACGCCAGGCTGGTTTTCACATCTTTCCAGTAGCGCAGGCTCAGCAACTTGGTCGGCTTGCGGTAGACAGGGATAACTGCGCCGCCAATCGGCACCAGAAACATGATGGTGAACGCCGCCAGCGCAAACCCACTCACGCGCAGCGGGTAGTTGCCGGACAAGGTCTCGTAGACATCATAGGCAATGTCCTTGTGCTCGGACTCTTCCAGCATGTGCCACATCCACAGCGCACGCTGCTTTTCATCCCCGGTTTCGTAGAAGACGCCCTCATTCTTCATCATGTATTCCGCCAGCACGGCGGTGAAATGCTCAATACCCGCCATCAACGACAGCTGCATGCGATTGGGCAATCGCTTAAAGCCATACTCGAACACGTTGTCCGCCAGGAAGCGGAACAACGCCACCGGATAACGGTGCTCGGTAAGGGTGTCGTTAAACTCGTCGTGCATTTTGGAGTGAATGGCTTCCTGGCCAATCAACGCCGTTACCCGCTGCTTGAGTACCGGATCCTTGAGGAACTGTCGGTGGTAACGGGCGGTATCGATGACCAGCTCTTCGCCAAAGGTCAGGAAAATAGACAGCGCCTGGAAGTAGGCGGTCGCGAACTCCGCATCTTTAAAGAAGGTGGTGTCGAGATCCTTGGCATCAAATTTGAAATCCATATGCCGAATAGGCACCTCCGGTTTTTCCCCGGCGGTTTTCGGCGCGTATTGATGAATGGTTGCAGTACTCATTGAAGGTCACCTATCCACTAAAGCCAAGCTGGCCTGAAAGCCGAAACAAGTGGGCAGGAAGAAACGCACATTGGCTAACCCTGACCACCGTTACATTAATGAATGGCACAATAAATCGAATGCTTGTTCGGATTCAATTCGGATTGATGGGTTCAGCAAGCCGGAATCGGCAATAGGAAGGTCGTAGAAAGGGAAAGGCTTAAATTGCTGACACGCAGAGTAAGTAAGCGCAAACAAACAGGGTCTATTCGGGCCATTTATTGTCGGACAGCCTGTCCGCCAGCAGCGCTAAAGGCAACCCAAAAAGCGGGATTCCCGGCGCGGACGCGCCGGTTGCCGACTACAGAATCAGCGTCAATCCGCCGGTGACAACGGCAAACAGCACCGTCAGCCAGATCAGCGTCCACCAGGGGAATGGCGGCGGCGGTGGCTCCACTTCCAGCTGCTTCTCCAGATAGTTCTTCAGCAACTTGGTATTGCGGGTGTTGGCTTTAAAGATGGCATCAAAGGCATCGCCCACCACCGGCAGCAAGCCACCGAGGAAGTCGATCCCCATGTTTCGCAGCATGCGTAACTTCACGCCCTTGCTGGCCCCAGCTCGCTGGGCTTCTACCAGCACATAGCTGCCCAGCACCAGCCCGGCCGCATCCCCCACCACCGGCACCAGGCCGATGATGGCTTCGGCGCCAATCTGGAACTTGGTAAACGGGATACCAATACTGCTGTCGGTAAAGTGACTGAATTTTTCCAGTCGAGCCAGCGCCGCTTCCTGCTGCGCCTTGGTAGGCTTTGCCATTAGATCTCCACGTAAAGCTGGCCGTCTTCTTCCGTCACGGGCCAGGTTTCTAGGGCTTTTTCTGCCCGCACCACATTCAACAACTGCACACCGGGCGGGAAATTCGCCCACTCGGTGACTTCACCCGTACGGATATCAAACTTCGCCCGGTGTAACGGACACTGCACGCACTGGTCTTTCAGAATCTTGCCCTTGCCCAGCGACACAAACATATGGGAGCAACGAGCCTGAGTGGCATAGAAACCATCACTCAGGTGGTAAACCACTAACTTGGTGTCCCCTGCCTTCATGGCAAGGCTTTGTCCTTCGGGTAAATCCTGGCTGGCGCAGAGCTGGTGACGCATAGTGTTCTCCTGGCTGGCTGAAAATCAGTTACGAGTCAAAAGTTTAAAGTTGAAAAGCGCGGACGCGGCCTTTTCCAATCTCACATGCCGTGCCCGCGCTTGAACTTTTAACTTTGAACTTTCAACTCAATCATTCTAAATACGTATACCCTGCCAACCCGTCGCGTACCAGTTCAATGAAGCCATCTTGCTCGGCAACGCTCAGGTGCGCCTGGCGGCAATGCTGCTCCAGGGACGCCAACAGCTTGTCGGTATCGTAGTTCACGTAGCGTAGCACTGAACTCACTGTATCGCCGTGAATCGCATGATCGAGAACGATGTTGCCGTTGTCGTCCACGTCCACGTCCACCGAATCCGTGTCGCCGAACAGATTGTGCATGTCCCCGAGGATTTCCTGGTAGGCGCCCACCATGAAAATACCCAGGTGGCCGTTGAGCTGTTCCGGCAGCGGCAAGGTCGCTTCCACGCCTTCGCCATCCACAAACTGGTCGATGCGCCCATCGGAATCGCAGGTGATGTCCTGAATCACCGCCCGGCGGGTGGCGGGCTTGTCCAGCCCGGATAGCGGCAACACCGGGAACACCTGATTAATGCCCCACACATCCGGCACCGACTGGAACACGGAGAAGTTCACGAACAACTTGTCCGCCAGGGTTTCATTCAAGCTGTCGAGCAGTTCGCGCTGCTGTTTACGCAGCGGGTTCAGGCGCCCGCGCAGCGCCAGCAGGCAATTGATATACAGCTGCTCGCCCCGCGCCCGCGCCGCCAGGCCCAGATCGCCGGCGATATAGCGCTGGTGAATGTCCTGCCAGGCGCCGGTCACTTCCGAGAACCGCTCCAGCAGATTGCCCGGCTCACCGGCCAGCGCCTGCTGTAGCTCCCACAGTTGCTGCAGCTCCGCCACGTCATCCGCAGTGGGCGCATCCACTGCCACCGGCGCCATCTGCTCCTGGTCGGTAATATTCACCAGCAACACCGCGTGGTGCGCGGTCAGCGCGCGGCCGGATTCGGAAATAATATTGGGCTCTGGCGCGCCGTGTTCCGCGCACTGCTGCTGCAGGGTCTGCACGATATGGCGGGCATAATCAGCCACGCCATAGTTCATGGAGCAATAGGACCGCGAATGGGTACCTTCATAGTCCACCCCCAGGCCGCCGCCCACATCCACGGTTTCCACCGCCGCACCCAAGGCGCGCATTTCGGTGTAGTAACGGGCCGCTTCGCGCATGCCAGCTTTAATATCCTGAATATTGGCCACCTGGGAGCCCAGATGAAAATGCAGCAGCTTCACGCAGTCCAGCCGCCCGGCGGCGCGGCAATGCTCGATGGCCGCCATCAGCTGCGGTGCGCTCAGGCCGAACTTGGATTTCTCGCCACCGGTGTTCTGCCAGTTGCCCTTGCTGATGCTCATCAAGCGCACCCGCAAACCAATGCGCGGCGACACGCCCAGCTCATCCGCCAGCGCAAGCAACGCCGGCAACTCAGACATCTTCTCCACCACAATTTGCACGTGGAAGCCCAGCTTCTCGCCCATCAGCGCCAAGCGCAGGTATTCCGCATCCTTGTAGCCATTGCAGACAATGGTGTCGCCCGGGTTGGACAACGCCAGCACGGCCAGCAGCTCTGGCTTGGAGCCCGCTTCCAGGCCCACCCGTTCGCCCTCATCGCGGGCGCGCAGAATCTCATGCACCACCCGGCGCTGCTGGTTCACCTTGATCGGGTACACCGGCGTGTAGTCGCCCTGATACTGATGGCCCTCGATGGCCTCACGGAACGCCCCGGCCAGCAGCTTCACCCGCTGACGTAGAATCCCGGAAAAGCGCGCCAGCACCGGCGCCCGTAGTCCCGCCGCCCGGCAATGTTCCAGCACCGCTTCCAGCGTGGCCTGGCCGCCCTGCTCGCCATTGGGCCGCACACACAGCTCGCCCTGGTCGTCGATACGGAAGTAACTGTCGCCCCAGCGGTCCACGTTATAGATGTCGCTGGCGGGTACGGGAGAGTTGTCGGTCATTACGGGTCCTGAATAAGGGTGGTGTCTGTGGGCATTATGCCTGCCGGGGCGCAGCACTCGCACCCCCTTTTTCCTGCTTTGACAGGCGCACGATAGGACTTACAATCGCGACTATCGTTCACCCGTCGAACACCCCCATTTGCCTCCACCGGAACCGCCCATGAGCAGCACCAAAAACAACTGGTTTTACGAGCACTTCGACACCGCCGGCACCGCCTTCGGCCTACGCCTGAAACAGAAGCTGGAAGAAGTGCAGACCGAGTATCAGCACATCGAGATGTGGGAAACCGACACCTTCGGCTACCTGATGACCATCGATGGCGCCACCATGCTCTCCACCCGCGACAACTTCCTCTACCACGAGATGATGTCGCACCCGGTGCTGTTCAGCCACGCCAACCCCAAGCGCGTCATCATTATTGGTGGCGGCGACTGCGGCACCCTGCGTGAAGTGCTGCGGCACCCGAAGGTGGAAAAAGCCACCCAGATCGACATCGATGAAATGGTCACCCGCTATTCCGAAAAATATTTCCCGGAACTGTGTGAGTCCAACGGCGACAGCCGCGCCGAGCTGCTGTTCGAAGACGGCGTGCAATACATGCGCGATTGTGAAGACGGCAGCGTGGACGTGATCATCGTGGATTCCACCGACCCGGTGGGCCCGGCAGAAGGTCTGTTCAAGGCGGACTTCTTCCGCGATTGTCACCGCGTACTGGCCGAGGGCGGCATCATCGTGCAGCAATCCGAATCCCCGCTGCTGCACAGCGATACCATCATCAAAGACCTGCACGCCAACATGCGCGAAGCGGGCTTCACCAGCACTCAGACCCTGCCTTTCCCGCAGCCGGTGTACCCCAGCGGCTGGTGGAGCTGCACCCTGGCGGGCAAGAACACCGACGTGAGCGAATTCCGGGAAACGGACGCCACCGGCAAAGGGTTTGATACCCGCTATTATTCAGCGGCGATTCATAAGGGGGCGTTGGTGATGCCGCCGTTTATGGAAGCAGCGATTAAGAGCTGAGTTGAAAGTTGAAAAAAATGCCCTTGTCTTCGTTGGAAGCAAGGGCATTTTTTATGCAGCACGCTTGTGGAAAATGTGAACCCTAACTCTCAGAGCACTACCATTCAGGCACAAGGGTTATCTGCATCACTCGGTAATCATCACCGATTTTACGTTAACGAACTCCTTCATACCGAAACCGCCATGCTCACGGCCATAGCCGCTGTCCTTGACGCCGCCGAACGGCAGCTGCGGTTGGGCGAGGTTATAGCCGTTAATATTCACCATGCCTGTATCGAACAGGTTGCGGGCGATTTCGATGGCACGCTTTTCGTCCTTGGAGAAGATGCCGCCACCCAGGCCGTAGCGGGAATCGTTGGCGACACGAATGGCTTCGTCCTCGTCCTTCACGCGAATCAAAGACGCCACCGGGCCGAACAGCTCTTCGTCATAGGCGGGCATTCCCGGTTTCAAGTCTTCCAGCACAGTGCAAGGGTAGAAGTAACCTGGGCCGTCGGGGATTTCACCGCCAAAGGTGCACGTTGCCCCGGCGTCGATGGAGCGCTTAACCAGATCGTGCAGGGTTTCGCGCAAATCCTCACGGGCGATCGGGCCGAGAGAGGTGTTCTCATCGGTGGGGTCGCCGTATTCGATCTGGCTCATCTTCTCGACGAACTTGTCGCGGAATTCCTGATAGACCGCATCCACCACGATGAAGCGCTTAGCCGCCACACAGGTTTCGCCGTTATTGTAGAGACGGGCTTGGACGCAAGTCTCCACCGCGAGATCGATGTCCGCATCGTCCAGCACCATGTAGCCATCGTTGCTGCCCAGCTCCAGCACGGTCTTCTTCAGGCACTCGCCGGCTTTAGCTGCCACGGCACCGCCCGCTGCCGGGCTCCCGGTGAGGGTGACACCGCGCACATATTCGTGCTCGATGAGCTGCCCAACCTGGTCTGATTCGATGAGGAGATTACGAAACACATTCTCCGGTAGACCGGCTTCTCGGAAGACCTTCTCGATCTCCACCGCGGATCCCCAGACATTCTTGGCGTGCTTGAGCAACACGGTGTTGCCCGCCATGATATTGGCAATGCTGTAACGGATGACCTGATAGAACGGGAAGTTCCAGGGCTGGATACCCAGAATCACACCGTTAGGTTGATAGGTGACCAACGCGCGACCCCCTTCAAGGTCACGTTCCTCGTCGGCCAGCTCTTTGGGCGCGGTATCAGCGCTGTATTCGCAGATGGCGGCGCACAGCTCAATCTCATCGCCGCCCTGGGAAATCGGCTTGCCCATTTCCCGGGTCATCAACGCGGCGTACTCATCCTTGTTGGCCCGCAGGCGCTTGGCAATTTCACGCAGGATGTCGCCGCGCTCTTCTAAGCTGGTTTTGCGCCATTCAAGAAAAGCGTGATGGGACTCTTTAAGCACTTGTAGCGCCTGATCGTCGCTGAGCGTTTCATAGGTGGCGATGGTTTCGCCGGTGGCCGGATTGATGGTCTGATGTGTATTCGCCATGTCATTTAGCCTTTTGCATTAATTCGCAGGTCCCGTCAGGAACGGGCGTCAGGCGCAGCCCCTGTTTCCTCTAGCAGGTATTTGCGTAGCAGGTATTCGCGCCTTCTTGCCCGGTTAGTCTACGTAGTCCGCTCACAGTTCAATGTTGATTCTGACGTCGGCACCACAACGTCGCGGCTGGTGGAACTGCACCCTGGCAGGCTGGAACACAGATGTGAGCGAATTCGGAGGAAACGGATAGCACAGGGGAAGGGTTTGATATGCAGCATTTTTCAGCGGCGATTCATAAAGGGGCGCTGGTGATGTCGCCGTTTATGGCGACGGCGATTAAGAGCTGAGTTGAAAGTTGAAAGTTGAAAGTTGAAAGTTGAAAAAAGAATGCCCTTGTCTTCGTTGGAAGCAAGGGCATTTTTATTTAGACATACCGACCACCAAGAAATAGAAACGCACAAAGCAACGCCTGAACCTATTTCTTCAATAAACAATAATAGCGATAACAATCACAGCAAGATGAAGAATAAAAGAAACAACCCTCTCTAGACTGAGCTTATCTTCCCCTGGGATCTGCGATGTCATTAAATACATGGGCCTATCCGTTAAAAAAGATAAGACTTCATTCACTGCAACAAACAAACCAAAAATAACAACAAAGAAAATCATAAGGTTATCTTTTTCAACCCAAATAACCGACAACAAAGCGGATACCAATAATGAAACCTTATAAACAAAGAATGAACTTTTATTCATTTCAAATAGGCCTGCCAGATCAGGTATTCCAATTCTCATAACTCTATCGCACGCGATGAAAAATGGGAGACCTGACCCCGAATCCCGATCGCTTGTCTTCTTTGTAAGCAGGGGCATTTTCGTTTAGATACATCCACCACTAGAAACCAGAAGTGCACGAAGAAAAATTATTTTTCGTGATTTATGGTAATTGGCTCACCGGCACATCCAGCATATCAACAACCCGTCCCCGCTCTTCTTGGTCGGCAAATTCACCGCAGTAATCAAGAGAAAGTGCATTGAACAAGCTTGGAAAATCCATAACCGCCTTAAAATCTTTTCCCGGACGCTGTTGATACATAAACTTTTTATACTCGTGCTGGAGTCCTTCAACCGCCATATCCATAAGGCAACGACTGAAATCTTTACCATATAAAGGCATAGCCAAACGGGAATCGATGAGAGCCCTGACGTAAACATGCTTATACTCTTCTGGCAGCCCATCATATCCATCAAGACTTATAGCATGACTATTTGTGCTAAAAAGCAACACTAATGGCAACAAAAATATCCCGCTTTTCATACACCCACCTATCAATGACAGCAACCTAGTCTATCTTTGAGCTCCTCTGAAAGCTCGCGAGCTAACGCCCATTGGAGCAAGCAAAAGCATTACCCGCCATGCCTATTTTTCCACCGCCCAAGTAGGAGGTGTCTTGCTCTGCCTGTTGAATGTGCACAAAGTTCGCGCCCATTGCGTGGGCTTGATTTTTCATATCATTTCTAGAGCCTTCCACTAAAGCCTTCGTCGACGTAATGTCATCAGTCCACCAATTCCCTTGCCCACCGATAACCTCGCCTAAAAAGTCACAATTATCAGAAGGCTGCGAGTTGCTGAGCATGACGCGCTCTGCCCCTGGATTGAGACGCTTTGCCGCGCAAGCAGTCAGCCCCAAAACTATCGATAAAAAGAGAACCTTTTTCATGCTTGTCTTATCCTTCTGAATTTATAGATAGTAGCTGACAGCAAAATTCAGCTTGGCTTTATTACTTTACTTCAGGCGAATCCGATATATCGCACCAATGCATCTAAAACCCATATCGACTTGTCAAAAACAGGAAACCTGGCCCTCAAACTCACCTGCTGATTTCCTTATCATTTACTTGTTGACGTCTCTTACACCCTGAGCTATCGGCCTTGATAATATTTCGATCATGGACTTCTGATTAGAGGCTTCACTCTCTCCTGCCTGCGTATAACCCGTTGCCTGCGGTGAGAATATACAATTTGCAGCCTGCAAAAGGACAGCATCTCTAACACCCTCGTCACCAGATGCTTCTACCAGTGCAGTGTGGGTCATTAAAGCGTTCTGCCTATGCTTGTTTACAATGGCATTGTGCTTATGATTCAGGAAGTTCTTCGAAGACAAAAAAAGCATATATGCAATTACTGAGAATATTAGGACCTTGCTTATTGAAAGCTGAATAGCATCGTACGTGTTTTCAGGATTGAAAAACGGGATCTTATGTATAAATAGGCTGACAACCGCAAAAACGCCGAGCCCAATTGCAAGTTTTACAGCGTAACCCTGCCATCTGTCCGCTTCTGCCTTGTGGTGCTCGTACTCCGCATTGAAATGCGCCGCTTGCTTCGTAACACCTTCCTCTGCTGCTACACGCCTAATTTCATCAAGTGCGGCTTTAGCATTTTCTTCATGCTTAGAAAGATTCTCAGAAATATTATTTGCTTTATCTTCAATTGACTGCAGAGTAGATCTTGCCTCTGAGTCAAGCCGTTGAAAATCAGCAGACCTATGTAATGAATAGGAAATGTATGGGTGCAATGCCTGAAATGACGGCTGATATGCACCCTCAACCTGCTTTATAAACTTGTTACGAATACCGTTTGGATCTTGTTGACCCGGATCAAAATCCAATATCTGAGAAAACAGCTTAAAAAGGTTATTTGCATTATCTCTAACTGGAGTCAGGATATTATCCGGAAAGTCTTGAAGTGCCGTAACGGACAATCTGTTATATAGATCAATTAACTGTTGAGCTGGTTCAACAGCATCATTGAAGTTAAGCCGACTTCCCAACTCTAATTCTCTTGGCAAAAGGGCAGCATCAAATTTCTGAATTCTGCTCAGAGAATCCTTAGTCTCACCATATAGCTCTTCACTTCCTACTATCATTACACCTCCTATTTTTATTTTGTAAACGTTAACGCCCCGCGGGAATTAGAGTCAGGTCTTGCCCCGTGCGCCGAGCCAGAGAAGATAAGTAATTGCAGGAACCAGCCATAGGCCAGCAAAAAGATAACCAGACAGGCATCCCTTCCCCCGATTCGCTCTCGCAGGCCATGCCACCCTGGCTGGCCGATTGTTATTTGTGATCCAGTTCCGAATCTACACAATCCACCCGCACAAATAAATGCACATGAGGAAAAGTCTGTTTACGGCTGGCCCTCGGCCTTGTCAGCGGCGGCGAAGTGGGCCATTTGGTCGGCGTGGGCCTTGATAAAGGCCGGGCGGGCGGTGGCGCGGGTGATGTAGGCCCGGCAGGCCGGGTGATCTGCCAGGCCCTCGAAGCGGTCTACCATGCGAAGTACGTCGGCCATGAGAATGTCGGCGACGGTAAAGGTATCGGTGAGCCATTCGCGACCGGTGAGTGTGGTTTCCATCTGCTGGAGACGGGCGGCGAGGAAGGCGTCCAGGTGTTGTCGGCCCGGGGTTGGCTGGTTATCGCCGGCAAACTGGTAGAGGGACCAGGGCAGGCTGGCGGCTTCCACGGAGTTGAGGGCGGCAAACAGCCAGCTGATCACCGCGCTGCGGGCGTTCGGTTCTGTTGGCATCAGCGATTCACTGCGTTCTGCCAAATGCAGAAGGATGGCACCGCTTTCGAACAGCGAGAGATCGCCATCGGTGAGCCAGGGCACTTGCCCGAAGGGCTGGTGCGCAAAATGCTCGGCTCCCCGTTCGTGAAACGGAATACTCTGCACCCGATACGGCAACCCGGCCTCTTCCAGCGCCCAGCGCACGCGCAGGTCACGCACGTAACCCCGTGGCATGTCGGGCACCCAGTCATAGGTGGTAAGGACAAGATCCGCCATAGCGCGCTCCCTCACGTTAGTCTCTTTTCAAGACCCTGAATCTACACAAGATCGCAGCGCAAAACACATGACAAACACGCCAGCCCATCACGAAAAGACAAAAGCCCGGAACACGTCACACGCGCCCCGGGCTTTTCTTTTCCTTGCAGCTTGCAGCTTGCAGCTTGCAGCTATTTTTTCACCTCTTCCTCGACAAAATCCAGCCGGTCCTGCCCGAAGAACATTTCATTGCCCACAAACATCGTCGGCGCGCCGAACACGCCGCGTTTGATGGCGGCCTCAGTGTTGGTTTTGAGCTGTTCTTTCACTTCGTCGCTGGCGGCTTTGTCCAGCCAGGCTTGCGCATCCAGGCCCGCCTCGTTGAGCACGCGGGTGATTTCGTTCACGTCCGACAGGTTGCACGGCTCGCGCCACATGGCGTTATAGAAGGCCGTCACAATAGTGCCCTGCTCCGGGGTGCCGGTGGCAGCGGTGAGGATACGCATGGGGGTGATGGTGTTCACCGGGAAGTGTGGGTTCATGGTGAGCGGCACCTGGTAGCGCGCGGAGTAGCGAGCCAGGTCGCGCATCATGTACATGCCTTTGGCGGGAATGGTGCCGGGGGCTTTATTGCCAATGGCCTTGAAGATACCTCCCAACAACACCGGGGTATAAACCAGCTCGGCACCGGTGCGCTCACAAAGGGCAGGCAGCTGGCTCCACGCCAGGTAGGCAGTGGGGCTGCCCACGTCGAAGAGAAATTCAATTTTTTTGCTCATTGGTTTTTCCTTTCAAAGATTATTGTTGGCGTCGCTCTCTGTGCCCTGCGGGTAGGCGGCGCGATTAAAAGCAGTTACAAGTTGAAAGTTCAAAGTTGAAACGCGAAATCCGCCCTATATCACTCAAAGGTCTTGGTTTCGCGCTCAAACCGTTTGAATCGCGGGCACGGCATAAAAGAACATCATGATCCATCCCGCGCTTTTCAACTTTCAACTTTGAACTTTCAACTCAACCCACGCACCCCGAGCAACGTTATTCGCTGCGCCACGCTCTTACGGTGAAGCGTTGTCGGTTATTTAGAAGGCCTCCATCCACGGGCGCAGGTCGATTTCGTGGGTCCAGGCGTCGCGGGGTTGTTGGTGGAGCATCCAGTAAGCATCGGCGATGTGTTCCGGGTTAAGAATGCCGTCCTGTTCTTTCTGGGCATACTTGGCCGGAAAGTTATCGCGGATAAAGGCGGTGTCGATGGCACCATCGATGATTGGGTGCACCACGTGGATCCCTTCCGGCCCCAGCTCCCGGGCCATACTTTGCGCCAAAGCACGTAGAGCAAACTTGGCGCCGGAAAACGCGGAGAAGCCCTTGCCGCCACGCAGGGAGGCGGTGGCGCCGGTGAAGATAATGGTGCCCTTGTTACGCGGCGCCATGACGCGGGCGGCTTCCCGGCCGGCGAGGAAGCCTGCAAAGGCGGCCATTTCCCAAACCTTGCGATACACCCGGGCGGTGGTCTCGCGAATGGAGAAGAACACGTTGGCGCCAATGTTGAACACCACCACTTCCACCGGGCCTACCTCTTTTTCGATGGTGTCGAACAGCGCCACCATTTGCTCTTCATCACGGGCATCGCAGCCAAACGGGCGGGCTTTGCCACCGGCGGCTTCGATTTCCTGCACCAACGGCGCCAAAGCATCGATGCTGCGGCGCGTGACGCAGACGGTGTAGCCTTCGCGGGCAAAGCGTTTGGCGATGGCGCCGCCGGTGGCATCACCGGCACCGATCACGACTACGGCGGATTCAGGCATGGGGCCTCCTGTTCTTTATCAAGGCAACAAGTAAGTTCCAATTAGGAACTGATAGTCGGTTCTTTTTAGGAACTCGTCAAGCGGGTATGATCAGAAAATGTTCCCGGAGGTTTACTATGCGCTGGCAAGACATCGACCAACAGCCCTGCTCACTGGCCCGTTCGCTGGCCATTATTGGCGATAACTGGACGCTGCTGGTGCTGCGCGACTGCTTTCTTGGGGTGCGCCGTTTTGATGATTTCCAGCAACGGCTAGGCGTGACCCGCCATGTACTCAGCGATCGGCTGCGTAAACTCGCCGACGGCGGCGTGCTGGAGAAAGTTGCCTACCAGGAACGCCCCCTCCGCCACGAATACCGGCTCACCGCCATGGGCCGCGACCTGTACCCGGTGATTGCTCACCTCGCCCAATGGGGCGACAAATACCTGGCCGACGAAGCCGGCCCACCGCTGGTGCGCGTGCACCGCCAATGCGGCGAACCGCTGGTGGCCAAACTGCAATGCAGCCATTGCGGCGACAGCGTGGAGCCCCAAGACATTCGTCTGGAAGAGAACCCGCACTGGGCCGGGGCATTGTTGCCGACCAAGGCGGGTTAAGAGGGTTTGTCGGATTACGCCTTTAGGCTAATTCGACCTACTCGACCACGCTTCAGGTAGGTCGAGTTTACCCAAGGGCACAGAGAGGCGTAGCCGTAACCCGACATGGAGCCTATGCAGAAGGCGAGCTTAATTCGATGTCGTTTTGCATGGTTTGCAGAAGGGCCAGCACCCGCTGGCGCAGCCAGCTATGCGCCGGATCGGCGCTCTGGTCACGGTGCCAGTAGAGGTGCATTTCCAGACCGGGCAGCTCACCAGGGAAGGGTTTCAGCACCAGCCCTTGGCGGCTCAACTGTCCGGCCAGGCTAGCGGGCATGGTGAGTAGCAGGTCGGTTTGCTGCACGGTGCTCAGCGCCGCCTGATAGTGCTGGCAGCGCAAGCGAATATGCCGGCGGTAACCCTGCCGTGCGAGACCGAAATCTTCCAGCCCCGGCCCTTCGCGGCGGGACGACACCAGCACATGCTGAGCGGCCAGATAATCCGGCAGGTCCATGCCTTGGGCCAATGGATGCGATTCGCGCATCATCACCACCAACGGCCCCTGCAGCACCGCCTGATGCTCGATGGCTTCCGGCAGCGCCAGCATCACGTCGCAGGCCAAGTCCAGCCGGCCGCTGGCCAGCTCGGTGGCCATTTGCCGGCGGCTCACCGTGAGTGATTGCAACTTCACGCCGGGCGCCTCATCCATAAACTGGTTCATCAGCGCCGGTAGTAGTCGCCCTTCCAGCCCATCGCGCAGGCCCAGCACAAAGGTGCGTTCGGCCTCGCTGGCATCAAAACCGCCCTCTTCACTCAGGCAGCGCTGAAACCCGCCCAGCGCATGGCGCACCGGGCTGACCATGGCGCGGGCCCTGGCGGTGGGCACCATGCGGCTGCCCTGGCGGACAAACAATGGGTCGCCCAGGCGATCACGCAGGCGCCCCAGCGCGTGACTCACCGCCGGCTGGGTCAGGTTGAGCACCTTGGCGGCGCGGGTCAGCGAGCCTTCGGTATAGATGGCATCGAAGACCACGAAGAGGTTGAGATCAAACCGCGAAACATGCATGAAACTTATCCAGAATTATTTCAATGATTCATTGGATTTATTGAAACCCGGTCTCTAGCATCGGTCAATGGGCATCTATCATTCATTTTTTTAATACAGACAGACTATGAGCACACCCTCTACGACCTCACCGCTGCGCGTCCTCATCACTGGCGGCGCCTCCGGGCTGGGCCGCGCCATGGCCGAAGCCTGGCTGCGCGATGGCGCACGCGTCCTGATCGGCGACGTGAACCAGGAACGCGCCGCAGAGACCCTGGCCGCGCTGAAAGACCTGCCCGGCGAGCTGCAATTCCAGTATCTGGATGTGCGCGACGCGGCCAGCTTCAATAACTCTCGCGAGTGGCTGGAGCAGAATTGGGGCGGCCTGGATGTGCTGGTAAACAATGCCGGGGTGGCCGGCGCCGCCCGCATCGACCGTGGCGACATGGCCGACTGGGACTGGATTTTCGATATCAATGTGAAAGGCGTGGTGCGCGGCTGCAAGGTGTTCGTGCCGATGATGAAGCGCCAGGGCAACGGTCACATCGTCAACATTGCCTCCCTGGCCGGGCTGCTGCACGCGCCGGTGATGGGTAGCTATAACGTCACCAAGGCAGGTGTGATTTCCCTGTCGGAAACCCTGCGGTTCGAGCTAGCCCCCTACGGCATTCATACCACCGTGGTATGCCCCGGCTTTTTCCGTACCAACCTGCACGAGTCCATGCGCACCCCGGAACCCGGCATGATCGAAACCGTGGACAAGCTGCTTTCCAGTGACGAGCTCAATGCCGACCAGATCGCTGAAATGATCAAGCAGGCGGTGACCAAACAGCAATTCTTTTTGTTGCCTCACAAGAGCGGTCGCCGGGCCTACTGGATGAAACGGTTTATGCCGTTCGTGTTCAACCGCATCATGTTGAAGGGCGCAGTACGCCTGCAGCGCAAACTGGAAAAAAGCGAACAGAAAAAAGAGCACTAATTTATGCCGGTGATTTATCTTATTCGTCACGGCCAGGCCAGTTTCGGCAAGGATGATTACGATCAGCTTTCCGAGCCGGGCTGGGAGCAAAGCCGTATTCTGGGCCGCGCGCTGCAGAACCAGTCCTTAGGCTTTCCCCGCTCGATCTGCGGCACCATGCGCCGCCACCGGGAAACCGCGGAGGCCACCCTGGGTGAGCTGGGCCTGCCGAAAGAGTGGCATACCGACACCGGCTTTAATGAATACAACCATGAAGAGCTGCTGGCCGTTGACTGGCCCCTGGCCACCGACCGCCCTGCGCTCACCGCCTGGTTGGCGGAGCAGGAACAACCTCGCAAGGTGTTTCAGGCTCGCTTTGAACAGGCTCTGCGTCGCTGGCAGCGCGGCGAAGGGAACTACAGTGAAACCTGGCCCGCGTTTCGTGAGCGGGTATTGGCCAGCACCTACAGCCTGGGCAACAGCCTGAGCAGCGGCGACAGCGCCCTGGTGTTTACCTCCGGCGGCGCCATCAGTGTCATCATCCAGCAATTGATGGCCCTGGATGCGGAAGCGCTGATCACCTATAACCGGAACCTGATCAACACCAGTGTGACCCGCGTGCTTGTGAATGCCGGCAAGTTGCGGCTAGTGTCAGTAAATGAACACCTGCACTTGCCCAGCGAGCAGGTGACGTATCGATGAGTTGCAAGTTGAAAGTTCAAAGTTGAAAAGCGCGGGACGGGTCCTGCAAAACGGAACGACCCAACCCGCGATTCTGATCCTCGAGTCGCGGCGACAGGGCTTATAGCTGGCTACGCGAGGGAGCCGCGTTTCAACTTTGAACTCACCCCCATGCGAACAACACAACCTTCAGCGGAGACAATAATGCCGACACGCAATAACATTCTAATCACCGGTGCCAGCTCCGGTCTTGGCGAAGGCATGGCCCGTTTGTTTGCCGCCATGGGCCGCAACTTGGCGCTGTGTGCCCGGCGCATGGATCGGCTGGAAACATTGAAGGCCGAGCTGGAAGAGAAACACCCCGGCATCAAGGTGTTAATCAAGCCGCTGGACGTGAACGACTACGACCAGGTGTTTGCGGTGTTCGATGCCTTCCGCACGGAAATGGCGGGCATCGACCGCGTGATCATTAATGCCGGCATGGGCAAAGGCCAACCGCTAGGCACCGGTTACTTCTATGCCAACCGGGCAACCGCTGAAACCAACTTCGTTGCCGCCCTGGCACAGACGGAAGCGGCCATGGAAATCTTCCGCGCCCAGAACAGTGGCCACCTCGTGATGATTTCCTCCATGAGCGCCATGCGCGGCATGAAGAAAAACCTGACCACCTATGCCGCCACCAAGGCCGGCGTAGCCATGCTGGCGGAAGGCCTGCAAATGGAGCTGAAAGACTCCCCCATCAAGATTTCCACTATTTTCCCGGGCTTTATTCGTTCCGAGATCAACGAAAAAGTGAAAAATACCCCGTTCCTGGTGGACACCGAAACCGGCTGCAAGGCACTGGTGAAAGCCATCGAGAAAGAAAGCAAAAACGCGTCCGTTCCCGGCTGGCCCTGGGGGCCAATCGGTTTCGCTATGCGCAACCTGCCGCTGGGGATGGTCGGAAAAATCATGTAAGAAGAGATGCTGCACGCGACACGCTTCACGCAACAACGCGATGATGATTTGATGTTTTTATAAAGACAAGAGGCCGCGCCCCATTTCTGGGCGCGGCCTCTTGCGTTTCAAACGCTTAAAACTCTGTTCCGTGTTCTCCCGTGAAGCGTGTTACGTGCTGCAGCTATTTCCACTTCATTATTGGCGCCCATTCGCGCCAATCATCTTCCGCCTGCCGGTAAAGATCGAACCGCTCTCCAGCCTTGGCCAGGGGACCCGCTTCTGGCGGGGTGGCGAAGCTGATACCGCCGCGCAGTAAATTTTCCAGGGAACTGGCCTGCACTTCCGCGCCTTTAAATAGCCCAACATCAACAGTGAGGCCGGAGCTATTCCAGAAGCGGGTATTGCTGCGTACGAGCCTTGCGTACTTCGGCTCGACGATCGCCTGAATTTCAACGAAACGGCCATCCTGACTAAGCTCGCTTTCGCCGATAGTTCCGACCTGAAGATCACGGTAATAAATTTTCCGGCCTTTCTTTAGGGAGCCCAACTCATTAGCCACCAAGGTCACCTTCAAGCCCAAATTGGGCTGTTGTTCCGGTGGTGTTTCCAACCCTTCGAATTCTTTTTTGGGCTCCCCTTCCCCGGGCTCCACAGCAATGTATTTCCCTGAGACAAGCGTATCCAGATTTCGCGCTCCGGCGATGCCCAGTTCCGGCTCCACAATCCAGAAGCGGCTTTTTTCCTGGGCGAGTTTTTCTGCGTCTCGATTCAGGCTGGCGTGGACGGTAACGTGCTTCAGGTCATCGCTAAGCACTATTTCATCCACACTCCCCACCGGCACACCCCGGTAACGCAGGTCTACCCCCGGCTTGATACCGGAGCCGTTTTCAAAGGTAATTTCGATCTGCACATCCCGCTGCAACAGTTGGTCGTACAGCAACCAGCCAGCCACCAGCAGGCTGATCAGTGGCACCAGCCAAATTGGCGATGGCCAGCGGGAATGTTTCACTTCAGGCGTCTCCATGATCCGCTCCGTCCGTTTTTTTAATCCATAATTGTTGGGGAGAAAAAGCGTGTGCGGACAACATAGTCAGCACCACCGCCAGGGCAAAAGCCAAAATACCCGGCTCTGGCTTCACCGTTGCCAAGTTGCCAAATTCCACCACCGCCGCCAGCAACGCCACCACGAAAACATCCAGCATGGACCAACGGCCAATCCAGTACACCAACCGATAAGCGCGGGTGCTGATCAACGGATTAGTTTCGTGGGGAACACGCCAGTAGATGACCGCCAGCACCAACACCTTGAAAAACGGCACTAGCAGGCTGGCCACAAAAACGATAATGGCGATACCCGGCATGCCGGCTTCGAACAGTTGCCAGATGCCATCGGCAATGGTGCTGGCCTTACCACTCCCGGCGTCAGTGACGGCCATGATCGGCAGCACATTGGCCGGCACCAGCCAGACCATGGCGGCGATCAATAACGACCACGCCAGGGCCTGTTGCTGCCCGGGCAGCGCCTTAGTGTCCATGGCGCGCCTCCAGCAATCGCTGCAATTGATCCGGCTGTGCAAGGGTTTCAACGATCAGGCGCAACAACACGGCCACCACCAAACAAAACAGGCCCGGCCCCGCGGTCACCGTGGCCATATCGCCCAGCTTGGTCATGGCAATCAGGATGCCGAGCAGAAAAATATCGGTCATCGCCCATTCCCGGCTTTGCCGGTAAATCTTCATCCAGAAGGGGTCCGGCAACACCGCCGACTGACTGCCCGCACGGGCCGCCCACAACAATCGCCCTGCCGATAACAAATTCAGTAACGGCATCACCACCAAGGTAAACAACAGCAGGATACCGACAGGGAAATAAACGCCTTCCATGAGCCGCAATACACAATCGAGAAGGCTGGCCTGACGGTCCAGGCCGAGATTCTCCAGACGCATCAGCGGCAGGATGAGTGCGGGTAACCACAACACGGCGGTGGCGACGGTGAGAGCAAGCAGGGAGTCGGGGCGCAACGCCCAAGCGCCACTGAGCTGGGAATCACAACGGGGACAGCGCCAGGCACCACGGGCACGGCGGGAAGGCACAGCAAGCGAAGTGCCGCAATCCGGGCACTGCAGTGCGTCAGCAGACATGGACTTCCCTTCCCTGTGTTCCGGCACAGCCACCTCCTTGGAATAACCGTACCAGAATGACGACAAAAGCGCCGAAAGAACGTGAAGGGCGCTGGAATTTTACGGAGTTTTAAAGAGATGCATCACGCGACACGCTGCAGGCAACAACGCGATCAAGGCTTGCCGTTTTATAAACGTGAGAGGCCGCGCCCGGAATAAGGGCGCGGCCTCTCACCTATCGAAACCTGTACGGCTCCGCTTCGCGCTGTTGCGTGAAGCGTGGCGCGTGCAGCGTCTCAATCCAGTGGCCCCGGGGTCTTCTTGCGTTTCACCGTGGCGAAACCGCCTTTGGTATCCTGGGTGGGCGGTTTGGCATTGCGTTTGGGCTTAGCCGCTTTTTTCTTGGCGCCGGATTTCTTGATGCCTTTCTTGGCATCTTCTTTCTTCTTCATTTTTTTCTTTTTGTTACCGGCGGCCTTGCCGTTGGACTTCAGGTTTTTCGGCCCCAGGAAGTTACCACGCAGGGCTTCTACCAAACGGTATTCAAAATTCTGGCGCAGGTAACGCTGAATGCTCGCCATCAGGTTCCATTCATGGGCGGCGATCAGGGAAATCGCGGTGCCTTCACCGCCTACCCGGCCGGTACGGCCAATGCGGTGTACGTATTCATCACCACTGCGGGGCATATCAAAGTTGATCACCAGATCCAGGTTATCCACGTGGATCCCCCGGGCGGCCACGTCGGTAGCGACCAGCACCTTCACGGCGCCGGCTTTGAGGCGATCCATGGCCAGCTTGCGGTCTTTCTGGTCTTTCTCACCGTGCAATACGAACACTTTCAGGTTGGAGGCCACCAGCACCCCGCCAAGCCGGTCGGCTTGTTCGCGGGTGTTGGTGAACACCACCGCTTTTTCGTAGCTTTCGTTGGCCAGCAACCATTGCACCAGCCGTTCCTTGTGCTTCACGTCGTCGGCGGTGATGACTTGCTGGCTAACGGATTCATTCAGGTCGCGCACGGAATCGAGCACCAGCGATTTGGGATCACGGAGTACGCTGCTGATCATATTCTCCATGGCGTTACCGCCGCTGGTGGCGGAGAACAGCAGGGTCTGCCGCTCGGGCCGGCATTCTGCGGCCAGACGCAGCACGTCGTCGTTGAAGCCCATGTCGAGCATGCGGTCGGATTCATCCAGCACCAGCATTTCCAGGTCCTGCAGAAGCAGGTTACCGGCATCCAGATGCTCGATAAGGCGGCCCGGAGTGCCAATCAGAATTTCCGGGTTCTTGCGCATCTTGGCGGCCTGCACTTTGAAATCTTCGCCGCCGGTCAGCAGTTCCGCCTTGATGAAGGTGTAACGGCCCAACGCCTCGACCTGCTTGAGGGTCTGCTGGGCCAACTCACGAGTCGGCAGCAGGATCAGGGCGCGGGTATCGGTACGCGGGCGGGAATACTGGAGCAGCTGATGCAACATGGGCAGCAGGAAGGCTGCGGTTTTACCGCTGCCGGTGCGGGCCACTACGCGTAAATCACGGCCTTCAAGCGCCGCCGGAATCGCTGCCGTCTGGACCGGGGTCGGGGTGGTAATTTCCAGCTCGCCAAGCGCCTTGACCAGGCGCTCGTGCAGGTTCAGGTCGGCAAACGAAGACATAACAGGCTAACTCCATGAATAAGGCGGCCATTGTAGCATCCGAGGGAGTTTAAAGTTCAAAGTTAAAAGTTGAAACGCGGTGATCCGCACCTCTCAGCCGGAGAGGTTATTGCTTCGCGCTGGCCACATAGCTTGAACCGGGGCTCCGCCAACCAGCCCACCAAGTGCCCTGCCCGCACCTTTCAACTTTTAACTTTCCACTTTCAACTCAGTCTCCCACCCGGGCAAAACGGGGCTGCACCTTGCCGTCGCGGTCCACGGTTTCGGTGAACATGGCCAACGGGCGCACCCACAGGGCCTGATCGCCGTAGAGCGGGTGGTAGACCACCACGGTTTCACCGCTTTCGGAATGGGTCGCCACACCGATCACCTGGTACTCATTACCTTTGAAATGCCGGTAGCGGCCGGGCTTCAGGTCACTCATGGCAATTCTCCGGGTAACGGGGTGCGGGGCAGCCGCTCGGCGATGGCCGCCAGCACCAGCGGGTTCCAGGGTAGCCCCACATGGGTCCCCTGCACTTCCACGTTTTCTGTCATGGGGCCCTCCTCTTCCTGGCTGCACTGCCAGGCCACGATGCCGTCTTCACGGGTAAAGATGGCCGTGCACGGCACCGGCGGCGCCGCTATGCGTTGATTGAACGCATCCCGGTCCGCCGGCGGGCGGTTCGGGTTAAACAGATTGAAGAGCGTGGAGACGTTGTTGGCCTCCGGGTCGCCATTGATGGGGCTGCCCAGGGTAAATACCTGACTCACCTGATCCGGGAAGGCCCGCGCCAGCTCCCGGGCAAACACGCCGCCCAGACTCCAGCCGATCAGCGCCACCGGCTGCCCATGGCGGGTATTGATCGCCTGCAACTGCGTAACTAACAGCTTTTTACGTTTGCTGTTCATGCCCAGATTGGTGCCCTGAGCCCAACCGTAGACGTTATAGCCCAGGCTGCTCAGCGCCTTTCTTAATGGCCGCGTACTGACATCGCTGGCGCCAAAACCCGGCAAAATCAACACGGGCTGGCCCTTGCCCCGTGGCAGCTCACGATGGCCGAGCCCGCGCAGCAAATAGCGCCCATAGGCCCACGCGGCGCGGCTTTCGCCGAGCAACAGCCTGATAGATGGTGGTGCAATCGTTATTGTCATTTCTGGCCCTCCGGCCTTTTCCCGGCGCCTTGGGCAAGGAGGATCAACACCCTGCCGGCAACGGCGCATTTGCAACAATGGTAACCTGTCCATAAGGGTCGGGGATGGCTGACTGGCGGCAGTCTACAGCCAGAGAGTCAATGATTTGCCGGGGAACAGTCGGCGGCGAACACAGTCATACCCTGCCAACAGGATGCGAAATGGCATCCTCCGTTTTCCGCACAAGGCTTTCACGCACAAGGAGCGCCCATGAAAAAAGGACTCATCGCTTTCATTACCGCCTCACTGCTAAGCAGCACAGGCTTGGCCGTGGCCAAATCACCGGACAGTCCAAAAGTATTCGGCTGGGTGGAAAAATCCACCTTGGTGCCTTGGGGCGTGGAATTAAAAACCAAGTTGGATAGTGGCGCGCTCACCTCTTCCCTGCATGCCACAGATGTAGAAAGTTTTGAAAAAGACGGTGACGACTGGGTACGCTTTACCGTGAACGTCGAAGACCAGCACACCGGCAAAAAAGTGGAAAAAACCTTCGAGAAGCCTCGCTACCGCAAGGTCACCATTCGTGGTGCCGGCGGCACAGAGCGCCGGGCGGTTGTGCTGATGAAGGTGTGCATGGGTAATACCGTGTACGAAGAACAGTTCACCCTGAACGACCGCTCCGACATGAATTACCCGGTATTGCTGGGTCGTCGCACCATTTCCCACCTGGGCTATTTGGACGTGACACAGACCTTTCAGCAATCACCACAGTGTGATGAGAATTCACCGGTGAAGCTGGATAAGGATCAACAGGACGATGAGGATATTAATGACTAACGCAAGATGCCTCACGCCTGACGCACCACGCAACAACGCGGGTTAACCCTCTTGGGGCTTGCAAGACCGTGCCCGCGCAAAAACCTTTAGCGCGGGCACGGCGTTGCTGAACAAGATCACACTCTTCGCGTTGTTGCGTAATGAGTGTTGCCTGATGCATGCAGCGTGAAGCGTCTCTTTTAAACCTCAAAATAGCCGTACAGGCTGTCCAGCGCTTCGCGCAGTACCTTGCCCTGCAAGCTGATGCGCGCCTGCAGTTCTGCTACCGCGTCTTCCGCATCCAGCGCATCGATATTTTCCTGCAGCAGATCCAGCGGCTTGATGCGCTTGATCTCCAGCTTTTCGTTGATATCCAATTCCAACGAATCCTGCCACGCCAGATTGATACGGGTGGCGACCATGCCGGTTTCCAGGTGCGCGAGGATTTCTTCCTGCCCCAGATCCACGGCGGTGAACTTCACCGCAGCACCTTCGTCCTTGACGCCCTTCAGTTCACAGCGATCACCCAGTGTGAAACCTTCCGGCAACAGCTTGGTATCGCGCAGCCAGTTACTGAAACTGGTGTAGGGGGCAGAATTCGGCGCCGGGTACGCCACAGGCAGGGAGCCGATGGCTTTACGCAGGCAGGCGATCACTTCTTCGCCGCGACTGGCGGAGGAAGAATCCACCATCACCCGCTTGCGCTCGGTATCGATCAGCAGCGAAGTGCGCCGTGAGCGGGTGAACGCCCGCGGCATCAGTTCAAAGGTAATCTGCTCTTTCAGGTCCGCCTTTTCCTTACGTCCCACCTTGCGACCCTCTTCCTGCTGGATGTGCTCCACTTTTTCATCCAGCAGCTCCTTGATCACCGGCCCAGGCAGCAGACGGGCCGTTTCCTGGTAGGTGCAGAAAATGAACCCGTCCACCGCGTAGGCCATGGGATCCTGCCCCTTGAGAGGCGGCACAAAGCCTTCCGTGCGTTCGGTCTGTGAACCGCACGGCTGGCAGCGGTTCTGATCCAGAATCTCATCCAGTTCGGCCACGGAGCAGGGGAAGGCTTCTTCGCCCACAAAGACAGTCAGGTTCTTGATCCACATAGAGTTTTCCAAAAGCAGGGGCAGTGAGAAAAGGCACTGCCGATAATGAGGGTGGCCAACGCCGGTCGGCCACAGTAGCGAAATGCCGGGGGCGGCTCAAGCAGGGAAACCACTGGGGCCAAGAATCAGGAAAGAGAACCCTGCGGAGAATCGAGCAAGGATTCAACGGGAACCCAACAGGGGGGTGCAAAGTCCCTGTAGTAGGGTTGCAGATTGTTTCCCGTCCCGGCGGCCACAAGCTAGCCGGGGGTCGTACGCTTTACAGGAGCAAACCATGAAAACGCTGACCTTCGATAATGGCGACACCCTGCCCATGCTCGGCCTGGGCACCTGGAAATCGGAACCCGGCCAGGTGTACAAGGCCGTGAAGAGCGCCATTGAAACGGGCTTCCGTCACATCGACTGCGCCCATATTTACGGCAACGAAGAGGAAATCGGCCAGGCCCTGAGTGACGTGTTTGCCGCCGGGACGGTAACGCGCGAAGAGTTGTGGATCACCTCGAAGCTGTGGAACAGCGACCATGCCCCGGACGATGTTCAGCCTGCACTGGAAACCACCCTGCGCAACTTGCAGCTGGATTATCTGGACCTTTACCTGATGCACTGGCCGGTGGCCCTGAAGCCTGGCGTGCCGTTCCCCCGGTCCGCCGACGATATGGTGTCACTGAACGACCTGCCGGTGGAAACCACCTGGGCGGCCATGGAAGCACTGGTGGACAACAACCAGACGCGGCAGATCGGCGTGTCGAATTTCAGTGTAAAAAAGCTGAAGGATTTGATTGGCAAGGCACGCTACAAGCCCGCCATGAACCAGATTGAACTGCACCCCTATCTACAACAGAACCACATGCTGGCCTTCTGCCAGGAGCAAGGGATCGCGCTCACCGGCTATTCTCCGCTGGGATCATTCGATCGCCCCGCCGGCATGAAAGCCGAGGATGAGCCGGTATTGCTGGAAGACCCCATCATTCAGGAAATCGCTGACCGCCATGGCGCCAGCCCGGCACAGGTGCTAATCAGCTGGGCACTGCACCGCGACACCGTGGTGATCCCCAAGTCCGTGAATCCGGAGCGCCTGAAGCAGAATCTGGCCGCCGCCGAACTGTCACTCAGTGACGCGGACATGGATGCCATCCGCACCCTGGATAAGCACCGCCGCTACGTGGACGGCGGCTTCTGGGCACAGCCCGGCAGTGATTACACCATTGCCAATCTATGGGATGAATAAGCGCGTACCCTAAAGAAAAGACAGACTGTCCTGTAACGACATGGCCGAACCCGGCATCTACTGGTATTCCTAACGGACACTCCGTTATCAGTACTGAAAAGGATCGGCCATGGATTACCTGCGCACCCCGGATTCCCGCTTCGAGCGGTTGCTCGACTACCCCTTCGAACCCAACTACCTGGACGTGGGCGGATTACGCATGCATTACGTGGATGAGGGGCCAGCTGATGGCAAGCCCATTCTAATGCTGCACGGGGAGCCAACTTGGTCGTATCTGTATCGGCACATGATTCCGATCTGCGCTGCGGCGGGCCACCGGGTGATTGCCCCGGACCTGATCGGTTTCGGCAAATCCGACAAACCCACGGACATTAACGCCTACAGCTACCAAAGCCACATGGACTGGGTGAAGTCCCTGCTCGACCAACTGGAACTCACCGACATCACCCTGGTGTGTCAGGACTGGGGCTCACTGATTGGGTTGCGCATGGCCGCAGAGAATGAATCCCGTTTCCGCGCCATTGCGGTGGGCAACGGTATGTTGCCTACCGGGGACCAACAGGCCCCCAAGGCCTTCCATATTTGGAAAGCCTTCGCCATTCACAGCCCAGTCTTGCCGATCTCCCGAATCGTTAACACCGCCACTTTCCGTAAGCTCGGCCCGGATGAAATCCGCGCCTACGAGGCGCCGTTCCCCAGCAGCAAATACAAGGCCGGCGCTCGGGCTTTCCCCAAGCTGGTACCGGTAACGCCGAACGACCCGGCCACGGGAGCCAACCGTGCCGCCTGGAAGGCGCTGGAGCAATGGAAGAAACCATTCCTGACCACCTTTAGCAACGGCGACCCGATTACCCGCGGTGGTGACAAATACATGCAAGAGCGCGTTCCCGGCGCCAAGGGGCAGCCGCACCAGACATTGGTGGGCGGGCATTTCTTGCAGGAAGACTCCCCAGTGCAGTTTGCCCAGGCAGTGAATGACTTGCTGAAAGGGATCGACTAAACCCTTTGCGTGGGAGCCAGCCTGCTGGCTCCCACAATGGGCGGCGATCAGGCGGTTTGCAGGCCGGGCTCGGCGCTGCGCGCCCGGGTTTGTACGTCCATCCCTGGCAGGAACTGACCAAAATCCCGATCTCGCCCCAGGCTCTCGTCAAACCCCTGAACACGATCATAGGCCACCCGACCATTAATAATCGTCGCGGTCACGGCATCATCATTACGCTTCACCAAACGATTCAGCGAAGTGCCTTCCAGCGGCGCCCAGCTCACCTCGTCCAATTCGTCGGTGAGCCCTTCCGGATTCACGATGACCACATCTGCCCGACTGCCCTGACGCAAGCTACCCGCCTGCAAACCAAACCAGTCCGCGAGGTCGGCGGTTACCGCATTCACCCCTTCTGCCACACTCATAAAGGGCAAACCGGCTTCCTCCGCATCGCGCACATACTTCAATAAGCGCAACGGGAAATTGTACTGAGCAATAGATTCCAGGTGTGCGCCGGAATCGGCAAAGCCCACATGGGTATACGGGCTCGCCAGCAACTTGTGCATGATTTCCGGTCGGTGATTGCCGTAATTGGTTTTCCAGCGCAGCTCATTACGGTACTGCACCGCCAGATCGAAATAGGCATCCACCGCATCCTTGCCTTCAACCGCCCCGATTTCTTCAAAGTTTTTCCCAATCAGGGACGCATCCGGGCAATCCACCACCCAGCAATCACTGAAGTCACGATGCCACAGCCCCTTGGTGAACAGGGCATTGACGTGCTTTTTGAACAGCTTGCGAAAGTCCGGGTCATCCACCTTCGCGTACATGGCATCTTCATCCTTGTAGTCGCGCAGCAATTCACCAGAAGAGAACTCTTCAAAGGCGTTCACATTCAACCCGCTGAGATGCAGGGTGAACGGCGCGGGCAGGGTCTGCCAACGGAAATCGCCACGCAAGAACCGGTTAGCCACAAAGCCACTCAAACGTGTGACCACGTTAAGCCACGGGTTGGACTTCAGGTCCAGGGCCGTCAGCATCGAGCACTTCATGGGCCGACGAAAAAGGCCGTGGGCCTGCCACAAAAAACGCACCACGTTGACTTTTTTTACCGCATCCGGCGCGCCCTGCATGACCGCATTACGGCGACGCAGAATCTTGAATAGTCGTTTAAATTCACTCCACCGTGCATACGTAGACGGCAAGGGACGTGACCAGGCCCGATCGCCATCCACCTTGTCCAGCCGGGTGGTCATCAGAGACAGGCCGACACAGCCCGCATCCAGCGCATCTTCCAGCAAGGACTCCATCTGCTGCAGCTCCTGCTCGCTGGGTTTTTCCGGCGAGGTAGCCCGCTCCAGGCCCATCACCGCCACGCGGATATCGGAATGGCCCACAAAAGACCCCACATTGGGCCCCAGTGGCAGGGCGTCATAAAAGGCACGATAGCCGCTAGCATCCCGCCAGGTTTTCTTTTCTTCGAGAATCGGCAACACCGCTTCACGGGGCACGGCTTCCACCCGGGTAAACAGGTCTGAGCAATCTTCCGGCTGGGCATTGATCATGCTGATGGAACAGGAACCGATCAGCACCGAGGTCACCCCATGACGCACGGACTCTTTGAGCGCCGGCGCCGCAATCACCTCTGCATCATAGTGGCTGTGCGTTTCCAGAAACCCGGGGGTCACCCATTGCCCAGTGGCGTCATACACCCTGGGCGCGGCACGGTCCGGCAACGGCACGTCACTGATGGTGACAACACGCCCATCACGAATACCCAGGTGGCGGATGCTGCCGTCACGGCAGCTGCCATCAAAAAACTGTCCATGATTGATCACGATGTCGTAAACGTATTGCTGCATGATGCTCCGCCGCGGTGTTGTTATTGAATGGCACGGAAAATGGCGCACACGGGCGCCAGCCTTTAACAACCATAGAGCGGGCGCGGGAACAGCACCCGGCCATTACGCGACAGGAATTGGTTAATCAGGGACAAGCAAAGCATTACCGGACCAGTTAGGCGTGGCCCGAAATTTTCCCGCGCCACTCGATGCATCGCCTCATGTCGGATTACGCTATTAGGCTAATTCGACCTACCTTATCCGCTAGATTGAGACGAATTATTGGGAAAAAGTGTCCACGAATAACGCTTCCACCTTCTCTCTGGCCCACGGCGTTTTGCGTAAGAACTTGAGGCTGGACTTCACCGACGGATCGCTGATGAAGCAATTGATACGAATGCGATCGCCCAACGCTTCCCAGCCATAATGGTCAGCCAGACGCGTCACCACAGTTTCCAGGGTGACGCCATGCAACGGATTATTTACTTGGCTCATTGGCGTCTCCGTCAGTCCGCTTTCGACAGGGCAAAGCCGTCGCGGGGGAAGTGCACCTGAATCTGGCCCACCACCGGGTCGTCCCTGCGCACCACCAGCGTACCGGCATCGCAATAGCACAGCTCGCCCAGCACCGGGTCACGGCCATAATCCGACGGGGCGACACGCACCATTTGGCCAAGCAAGGGCGCCTTTTCCACCTGTTCCGGCAAATCGCGAGGGGCAGCCTGGCGGGCAATCTCCAGCGCATCGTCAGCACTGATATCGTTGCGTGTTCCCTGACCAAACGCCTGCATCCGGTTCATCCACGCTTCAAGCTTCGGATGGCTGGCGGCAATGCTGCGCCCGGCCAGATCGCGACGAAACCAGAGGCTGTGGTATGCCGAGAAGTCCCCCGCATTAGGTGTGCTGCCAAACAGAAAATCCTGTTCCAGCATAGCTTCCATGCGGTCCAGGTGCGCGGCGACCTTACGGCGCATTTCACGGGGACTATCGGCTTTGACCTTGGATTTGCTGCCCATCTTGATCCGATCGAGCAGCAGGCGCCCCAGATCCATCAACGACGATTCTTTCAGCACGCGGCGCAGCAAGGTGAAATTCCCCGCAGTCACAATGGAGGCGAGAAAAATCTGCAGATCTACTTCGCTGACAAAGGCCTGGACCTCGTCGCTGCAGTTCTCCAGCACCAGCTCGGGCTTGTTGCCCAGCCGGGCGATTTCGCGGCTGAGGGTGCGGGTATCACAAAAGACATCGGCACCAATCTGCGCTACCGGAATTTTCCGGTAGCCACTGGCCAGAGGAGCAAGCTGCGGGCGTGGCGGCATTTCTGCCACAGTGACCGACTGCCATTGCAATCCGGCATAACCCAGCATGGCGCGGGCCTTCTCGGAAAACGGTGATAGCGTGTAGTGGTGCAGAATCAGTTCTGACATTGAAGCATCCTGAATTAAATAATCCGTATGGCGGCAAGCCTCATGTCCCGGCGCGTCAAGGTCAAGCATCCATTGCGCTACCCTTGCGTTGGCAACCCTGTAATATACGCAACTCTTTGCTCTTTGATGCTTCGTTGCCGACGGACCTGCCGATAATGAAATGGATTTACGGTTTACTGATTGCCCTCTTTATCGCCCTTGTTATGGGTGGCGCCATCTCCACCGCCCAGGACCACTGGCGCATGCATCAAGAAGCCGTAATCCGCATGCAGGAAAATTTGCTCAAGCAACAACAAAAGCAGCAAGAAATCAGTGATCGCATTGCGCAAACCCGAGCCAAACCCACGCTCAGCGACCATGACCGCTGGTTGATTGCCCACCTGGAGAAAACCCTCGACGGGCTGGACAAGATACTGGCTACGCAGCATTCCGGCGTCTCCCGGCTGCAACGCAGCTTTCTGCGTACCTGGGTGGGCAACCTGGTGCTGCTCATTGCCCTTGCCGGGCTGGGGCTCGGCATAGTGACGCGCTCCGGTAATGCGCTGAACAAGGAAGAGCAACACTGGCTCGCCAGCCGCCCCGAGGACATTCCCTCGCTCAGGCTCGATCCCGGCGCCCACCGCAACACAACGGCCCCGACCCGTAATGCCAGCAACTTTGTGACCGGACGCATCCGGGCCGTGAAGACCGACCGGCTACAGGTAAAGCGCAGCGGCATACTCAGCGCCATGGGCCTGAGCTTTCTTATTGCGCCGCAAGGCGGGCTTATCGTCGAGCTGTATTTCCTCTACGACGCACTGATGGCTGCCCATACGCCGTTTCAGCAACTGGAATGGGGCGGCATGACACAAAGCCTGATGCTGTCGATCCCGTTCACTCTGGTCGGCCTGTACCTACTGGCCTCCAGCACCAGCCAGGCCAGAATCGATCGTCGCGAACAGCGCATCACACTGCCCGATGGGCCGCGCACTATTGCGTTCAGGGAGGTGGAGTCTATTCAGCTCAACCAGATACTGACCACCGGCGAGCGCAGCTTCCTGAATAGCCAGATTCAGTTGAACCTGAACAACGGCGAGGTCCTTTCATTGCTCAGCCATGGCGGCAAGGAGCAGATCTATGTGGACCTGATCCGCACCGCCCTGTTTATGGACAAACCCGCGGTGCTGCCGCAGAACTAGACGACCGGTCTAATTAAGTGTTAGAGTGCCGCCCATGAATGCACAAACCGCCACACGTCAGCCCGACAAACACCGCGACACCCGCCAGCACCTGCTGGATACGGGCCGCGATATTCTGGCTGCACGCGGCTTCAGCTCCGTCGGTTTGAGCGCCATCCTGCAAGCCGCCAGCGTACCGAAAGGCTCGTTCTATCATTACTTCCAGTCCAAAGAGCAATTCGGCCAAGCCTTACTGGAAGATTATTTTGCCACCTACGTGCAAGATCTGGAGGCCCGCTTCAGCGATGACGGCACTCCCGCCATTAGCCGGCTGATGGGCTATTGGCAGGGCTGGCAGGAAAACTACTGTGGCCCCGCCGGCCTGCGCGATTGCCTGGTGGTAAAGCTAAGCGCCGAAGTCGCAGACCTGTCCGAAGCCATGCGCATCACCCTTAGGGACGGCACTGAGCATGTGATGGCACACATTGCCGACTGCATCGACGCCGCCATTGCCGATGGCTCTCTGCCCCCTCAGCCAGCCCAACAGACCGCCGCTAACCTGTATCAGCTGTGGTTGGGCGCCAGCCTGCTAACCAAGCTGCACCGCAATGCGCAGCCCATGGATCAGGCAATGACTCTGACCCAGAGCATGCTGTCACGCTGACCCACCAACACTGAAAACAACGATGCCCGCTATTGAGCGGGCTTTTTTACCCATCAAATATAGACGACCGGTCTATTTAAATGCCACTAATCAAGGATAGCGCACCATGAACAACTTTGATTTCTACAACCCCACCCGCATCGCCTTCGGCGAAGGGAAAATTGCCGCTCTCGATAGCCTGGTCCCCGCCGACGCCAAGGTGCTGATTCTGTTTGGTGGCGAAAGCGCCCGCCGCACCGGCACCCTGGATGAAGTGGAAGCCGCGCTGGGCGACCGCAGCGTTCAGCTGTTTGGCGGCATTGAACCTAACCCCAGCTTTGAAACGCTAATGAAAGCGGTAACCGTGGTGCAGAATGACAACATTGATTACCTGCTAGCGGTCGGCGGTGGCTCCGTGATCGACGGCACCAAATTCATTGCTGCCGCCTCCCTGTTTGAAGGCGATGCCTGGGACATTCTGCTCAAGGGCGGCACAAACATTCGGCGCGCTCTGCCCTTCGGCTCGGTGCTGACCTTGCCGGCCACCGGCTCAGAAATGAATAAAGGCGCCGTGGTGACCCGCAAATCCCTGCAGGCCAAACTGCCCTTCCACAGCGAGCATGTGTTTCCGCAATTCTCGGTACTCGACCCCACCAAAAGCTTCACCCTGCCGCCCCGGCAAGTCGCCAACGGCGTGGTCGATGCCTTTGTTCATATTGTTGAGCAATACCTGACCTACCCGGCCAATGCGCCAGTGCAGGATCGGTTCGCCGAAGGCCTGCTGCAAACACTGATTGAAATTGGCCCACAGGCGTTGGCGGAGCCGGAAAATTATGAGGTGCGCGCCAACCTGATGTGGGTCGCCACCCTGGCCCTCAATGGCCTGATCGGTTCCGGCGTACCCCAGGACTGGGCCACCCATATGCTGGGCCATGAACTCACCGCCCTACACGGCCTGGACCATGCACAAACCTTGGCCATCGTCCTGCCGTCCATGCTGGCCGAACGCAAAGACGCCAAGCGCGGCAAACTGGTGCAGTACGCGCAACGGGTGTGGGCGATCCAACACGGCAGTGATGACGAGAAGGCGGATGCGGCGATTGAAAAAACCCGTGATTTTTTCGAAAGCCTGGGAGTAAAAACCCGGCTGAGGGATTACCAATTAGCGGCAGAGCATATCGATCCGCTTATTAGCAGCCTGGAACAACATGGCATGACCGCCCTGGGTGAACACAACGACGTGACCCCTGCCGTATGCCGCCAAGTGCTACAGGCCAGCCTGTAACGAATGGCCAACGAACCCTTTTCGTACAGCGTCACCCTGCTTTCAAGGGTGACGCAACAATGACCGAAGGAGAGCTCCCATGAACATTCTGATGATTCTCACCTCACACGACCAACTCGGCGACACTGGCGAGAAAACCGGCTTCTGGCTGGAAGAGTTTGCCGCGCCCTACTACGTTTTCAAAGATGCCGGCGCCACCATCACACTGGCATCGCCAAAAGGAGGCCAACCGCCACTGGATCCCAAAAGTGACGCTCCCGATGCGCAAACCGCTGCCACCGATCGTTTTGCTCAGGATGACGAGGCCAAATCCGCTCTGGCCAATACCCACCCGCTCGCAGATGTGGATGGCCAACCCTTCGATGCGATTTTTTATCCCGGCGGACACGGCCCACTCTGGGATCTGGCAGAAGATCCCACCTCTATTGCCCTGATTGAAACCTTCAACAATAGCGGCAAACCGATCGGTGCCGTTTGCCATGCGCCGGGGATCTTTCGTCACAGCCTCTACAACGGCGAACCGCTGGTCAAAGGCCGCAACGTCACCGGGTTCACCAATGGTGAAGAAGAGGGCGTGCAGCTCACCGATATCGTTCCCTTCCTGGTGGAAGACATGCTCAAGGCCAACGGCGGTGTCTATGAAAAAGGCGACGACTGGGCCAGTCATGTGGTGACCGACGGCAATCTGGTGACCGGACAAAACCCGGCCTCATCGGAAGCCGGAGCCAAAGCACTCCTGAGTCTGTTGTCGTAACAACAGCCAAAAAAGGGGCGCCATTCGGCGCCCCTTTTTTTGAAACGTTAACGTTCTTTCGGCCGTCATTACTCGTAGCTAAGGCTGGTCGCCTTGCCGCGAAATACCCGATAAACAAAGAAGGTATAGCAAAGAATCATAGGCAGGGTAATCACCGTTCCCCAAAACGTGAACAACAGTGATTCCGTTGCCGATGCAGACTCCCAGATCGACAAACGTCCCAGCACGATATCCGGAAACAAACTGTACGCCAGCCCGATACTGGCCAGCACGCACATGATGATCAGGGACATAAACGCCAGCCAGCCATAGCCGTTATCCAGAATCTGCCGGCTGTTGAAAACCCAGATCAGGCCGGCATAGGCCAACGCGGTGGCAATCGGAATAGGCATCAACCCGATAGCATTGGGCAAGGTGAACCATTTCGCTGCAATGGTGGCACTGACCAGCGGTGTAGCAATAGAAATCAGCAACAGGAATGCGCCCATCGGCAACACCGCCATCCGCCCCCAGTGCACCGCCTTATCAAACAAGGCGCCTTCGGTTTTGATCAGCAACCAGGAGGCCCCCAACATGATATAAAGCGCAGGCAGGGCCAACGCAATCAGGGCCGCGAACAAGGTGTTGGTGGCATCCCCGGTAAGGCCGGTAACGAAAGCGCCCAACATCCAGCCCTGGGACACTGACGCCACCAAGGAGCCCAACGCAAATAGCGTGTTCCATTTTGCCTTGTGCTTATCGCCTGCCTTAACGCGAAAATCGAACGACACGCCACGAAGAATCAGCCCCATCAGCATCAACGTCACCGGCAAGTACAATGCGGTGAGCACCAGCCCATGAGCCTGCGGGAACGCGATCAGCAAAATGCCCACGCCCAGTACAATCCAGGTTTCGTTGGCATCCCAGAACGGCCCGATCGAGGCCACCATCACGTCCTTTTCTTCCTCGTTGGCGAACGGCAACAACAAACCGATACCCAGGTCATAGCCATCCAGAACCACATAAATCAGCAGTGCCAGCCCCATGGCGCCGGCAAAAAACAACGGAAGCCAGTATCCAAGATCCATCATCTCTCTCCTTCTGCTTGCTCATCGTCGGGCAGCTCAGCCTTCATGGCCCGTTGCTGTGGGCTCAGTGACAGGGAGCGAGCCGGCTTGGTCGCCATGTAACGCAGCGTCGCGATATAGGACACCAAGAGAAACAGGTACAGCAGCACATAACCGAACAAGGTGCCTGCCACGGTCGCGCTACTGTGGTCGGCTACCACGTCGGCGGTGCGCAGTAGGCCGCTGACCACCCAAGGCTGACGGCCAATTTCCGTCACATACCACCCGGCCAGAACGGCGACCCAGCCAGAGAAGGTCATCACCGACAGAGCCCGCAATAGCCACACGTTACCGTCCCGACTTTCACGGGGCCCACGAAACAGCTGCCAGACAGACCACCAGCCCACCAGCACCATCAGCACACCGATGCCCACCATAACCCGGAAGGCCCAGAACACTGGCGCCACCGGCGGGTGATCGCCGTCAAACTCATTCAACCCTTTCAGCTCACCATCCCATTCATGGGTGAGGATCAGACTGGCAAGCCCAGGCACCTTAATGGCCATATGGGTAGTGCGTTGCTCCTCATCGGGAAAACCAAACAGGGTCAGCGGGGCATTGCGCTCGGTCTCCCATACCCCTTCCATGGCGGCAATTTTGGCGGGCTGGTGCTCCAGGGTGTTCAGACCATGAAGGTCACCGATCCAGACTTGCAGGGGCGCCAGCACTGCGGCCATCAACGCACCGGTGCGCATCACTTTCCAGGTGGCTGGGCCGTCCACGCCGCGCATGGCCCGCCAGGCACTAATACCCATAATCAGGAACGCCGCCGTCAACAACGACGCGTTGAACATATGAGCCAGACGATAGGGGAACGAGGGATTGAAAATCACCTCCCACCAGCTATCCACATAAAAGACCCCGTCTTCCAGGCGGAATCCGGTGGGCGTCTGCATCCAGGAATTGAGACTCAGGATCCAGAAGGCGGAGAAAGAGGTGCCCACCGCCACCAGCGCCGTGGCTATCAGGTGGGTGCGGTTGGAGACGCGGTCTTTGCCGAACAGCATGATGCCCAGAAACGAGGCTTCCAGGAAAAAGGCGGTAAGCACCTCATAGCCCAGCAAAGGGCCGGCGATATTACCGGCCTTTTCCATGAACCCCGGCCAGTTGGTGCCAAACTGGAAACTCATGGTGATGCCCGACACCACCCCAAGCGCAAAGCTGAGGGCAAAGATTTTCACCCAGAAGAAGTACGCGTATTCCCAGGCCTTGTCGCCGGAAAAGGTGTAGCGCAGGCGAAAGTAGAACAGCACCCAACACAACCCGATGGTGATGGTGGGGAACAGGATATGAAAACTGATATTGGCGGCGAACTGCAGCCGGGCCAGCAAGAACGGATCAAATTCCACTATGCGCCTCCTTCCTTCTTTCGCCAGTCATGGCTCTTTATTCCATTCCACGATACCCCTCAGCGCTTTTGGAATAAATGAGACAAAAGGTCCATGTCTAGCACTAAGCAAACGTGAAGAACACGACAACAACCCACAGGCGTTAACACTTTGTATACGGCAGAAACATTTCCCCGCGCTCCCACTACATGTTTCGCACAGCACTTGGCTCCAATAACCAACAAAATGCACTTCACGAAACCGGCAACCCTTCCTTCAATGCCAATAATTTCACTTTGTGGAGAGCACACCATGAAAACAAAAATGGGGCTGGTAGCCCTGGCAACCGCAGCCATGTTGACCCTAAGCGGGAACGCCATGGCGCTGACCGAACGCACCTTTTGCGTCTTCGATATCATTGGCGCCAATGGCGACACCTATAACATCATGCGCGATTACAAAACGGCCGCCACGGCGTGGGGCGTTGACGTCAAACTGAAGCCCTACACCGACGAAAAAATCGCCTCAGAAGATCTGAAAGCTGGCCAATGTGACGCAGCGGTTCTCACCGGTATTCGTGGTCGCCAGTTCAACAGCTACACCGGCAGCATGGACTCCATCGGTGCCATTCCCAGCTACGAAGCCATGAGAACGGTGATCGCGGTCATCGCCAGCAATAGCCCCAGCGTGAACAAGCACCTGGTTTCCGGCCCGTACGAAGTTGGCGGTGTTGCACCTCTCGGTGCCGCCTACCTGTTCCTCAAGAACAAGGAAATCGACACCGTCGAAGAGCTGGCCGGCAAGTCCATCGCCGTACTGGAATATGACAGCGCCCAGGCCACCATGGCTTCGCGGGTAGGCATGTCTCCAGTGATGTCCGATATCACCAACTTCTCCACCCGGTTCAACAACGGCTCCGTGGATATCTGCTTCGCACCGGTTATGGGCTATTCCGCACTGGAGCTCTACAAGGGCATGGCTCCGGACGGCGGCATTCTCGATTACGTGCTCGGCCAGCTGAGCGCTCAGGTCATTTTCAAGAAGGACAAATTTCCGGAAGGTTTCGGCGAGAAGTCCCGCGCCTTTATGTACAGCCAGTTTGACCGCGCCATGAAGCTCATTGATAACGCCAGCAGTGAAATTGCTGACAAATGGTGGATCCGCATTCCTGAAAAAGACAAGCTGCGCTACGACGAGATGATGCGCGATGCACGCATCGAACTAACCAAGAGCGGCGTCTACAGCAAAGACATGATGTCTCTGTTGCTCAAGGTACGCTGTAAGCAGGAGCCCTCCCGCGCAGAGTGCGTTAACCCGCAAGAGTAACGCCGTCGCAGTAAATCGATAAATCGCAACACCGCCGCCAGCCCAGCTGGCGGCGTTTTCTTTTTAACGTTGCCCCCCTAAGTTCTGAAAATCCTGGCGTCAAGGTCGCCCTCCCCACAGACTCTGATACCCTGTTGGCTGTCACATTCATTGCCAACCATCCGGGATATTGCATGCCAAGCGCGTTTGGATTCCGTTTCGACAACACCTACCGTCGATTACCCGCCCCCCTGTTTTCGGATTGCTCACCTCAATCGGTCAGCACACCGCAGTTCGTGTTGTTCAACGATCGCCTGGCTCAGGAGATGGGGCTGGACAGCAAGGCCCTGTCGGCACACCCCGAGATGTTCACTGGCAACGCGCCACTGGAAGGTAGCGAGCCCATTGCCCAGGCCTATGCCGGGCACCAGTTCGGCAACCTGACCATGCTCGGGGACGGCCGAGCCATCCTGCTGGGTGAACATCTTGGCGACGACGGGCAACGCCGTGACATCCAGCTCAAAGGCGCCGGCCGTACGCCCTTTTCACGGGGCGGCGACGGGCGCGCCGCACTGGGCCCCATGCTGCGTGAATACCTCATCAGTGAAGCGCTCCACGTCCTGAATATTCCCACCACCCGCAGCCTGGCCGTCACCGCAACCGGTGACTCCGTACTCCGGGAGTCTCCTCTTCCTGGCGCCATTCTGACTCGCGTCGCCGCCTCGCATATCCGTGTGGGCACCTTTCAATATGCCGCCGGGCAACAGGACCCGGCGCTGCTGGAACAACTGGTGGATTACACGATTGCGCGCCACTACCCGGCATTGAAAGGCGCAGAGAACAAAGCACTGGCCCTGTTCGAAGCAGTTATGGATCAGCAAATTGATCTGGTGGTTGGCTGGATGCGCGTGGGCTTTATTCATGGCGTCCTCAACACCGATAACGTGACCCTGTCCGGCGAGAGTATTGATTTCGGCCCCTGTGCGTTCATGGACTCTTTCGATCCAAACACCGTATTCAGCTCTATCGATCGACAAGGCCGTTACGCCTACGGTAATCAACCGTCGATTACCCAGTGGAACCTGGGGCGCTTTGCGGAGACCCTACTTGGTTTGATGGACGAAAACACGGACGCTGCCATCGAAAAAGCTACCCATTCGCTCAAATCGTTTAGCCAACGCTACGAAGAAAAGTGGCACGCGATGATGGGGAAAAAACTGGGATTATTCGGCAGCGAAGCAGAGGACGACGCACTGATTGCAGACTTGCTGACCTGGATGCATGAGCAAAACGCGGATTACACCAACACCTTCCGTGATTTGATCAACGAGAGCCTGCCAGACAGGGAGCAGTATCAGAGTGATGCGTTCCAACACTGGCACCAGCGGTGGCAGGCGCGGCTTGGCCGCAACCGCAAACCGCTGGCCTCGTCATTGTGCCTGATGCGCAACCACAACCCCGCGGTGATACCCCGTAATCATCTGGTTGAACAGGCTCTGGAGGCCGCCAGTGACAATAACGATCTGGCGCCGACCCGAGCCCTGTTAGCGGCGCTCGCTGACCCGTATGCGGACCGCGACATTGATGACCCGTACCGTCAGCCCGCGGCACCTGGCGAACGGGTCTATCAGACATTTTGCGGGACCTGAAAGAGACAGTGTCTTAGCATTTTGTCGGATTACGGCTGCGCCTAATTCGACCTACCGGAAGCGCAATGTCGGGTTACGCCGCTACGCGGCTAACACGACCTACAAATCACCACTGGCTCCGTAGGTCGGATTAGCCGCGTAGCGGCGTAATCCGACATTCAGCGAATATGAACGCTCTCAGCCCTGCAGCTTATCCATGGTCTTCAACTCAAAGTCACTGGCGTCGTGGCGCTCCAGCAACTGGCTGGACGGCTCACCCCAGGCTCGGTTCACCATGCGGCCACGTTTCACTGCCGGGCGCTCGGCAATCTGGTGGGTCCAGCGCAGCACATTGGTGTAGGTGTGGGCCTCGATAAATTCCGCCGCGTCGTACACCTTGTTGGTCACCAGAGCGCCATACCAAGGCCACACCGCCATGTCCGCAATGGTGTATTCCTCACCCGCCAAGTACGTGTTCTCTGCCAGATGACGATCCAGCACGTCCAGCTGGCGCTTGATTTCCATGGTGTAGCGGTCGATGGGGTATTGGTACTTCTCCGGCGCATAGGCGTAGAAATGGCCGAAACCACCGCCCAGCATTGGCGCACTGCCCATCTGCCAGAAAAGCCAGCTCAGGGTTTCAGTACGGGCCGCCGGGTCCTTGGGCAAAAACGCATCAAATTTTTCCGCCAGATAAAGCAAAATGCTGCCGGATTCGAACACCCGCTGGGGCGGGGTCACGCTGTGGTCCATCAAGGCCGGAATCTTGGAGTTGGGGTTCACGTCCACAAAACCGCTGCCAAACTGGTCGCCATTCTGGATATTGATTAACCAGGCGTCGTACTCAGCCCCTTTATGCCCTTTTTCAAGCAGCTCCTCCAACATCACCGTGACCTTCACACCGTTAGGCGTGGCCAGGGAATACACCTGCAAGGGGTGCTCTCCCACCGACAAAGCCTTGTCATGGGTGGGGCCAGCAATGGGGCGATTAATATTGGCAAACTTGCCACCGCTTTCCTTGTCCCATTTCCAGACCCGGGGTGGCGTGTAAGTATCGTCAGACATGTTGGCTCCAAACAGAATGCGTTCCGTGACTATTGCAGACACTATGGCCAGCCGCCCCGATGTGAACAAGGGCAATCAACCGATGAATTCCTTCAGCTGAGTGAATCAATCGGCTTGCTGGGCTTTGAGTTGTGCCCGCAGCGTTGTCTCCGCTTTTTGTGCATAGTCCGCACAACCGACCCGGGCCGACTGGGTGGCATCGGTATAATCCCAACCACTGGCACCGGGGTGCGGCGTCAACAATAGGTCGCAAGGCAGGGCCTTCACCGTTTTAAAGGTAGCGGTAAAGTCTGCAACGATATGGGGATAACGCGGATTATCCACCAACTGATAACCCGGTGCTGTCAGGCTGTCCACGTAGGCAATATCCAGCTTTTCTGCGTCTCGCATGCCTTGCCAGGTCCAGGCCATGCTGCCGGGAGTATGGCCCGGGATGAAATGGGCGGTGAGTGTGACATTGCCCAGAGAGACCTGCTCGCCGTCCTGGATCTGCCGATCCACCCGCACGGGTGGATAAAGAATATCGTCACCAAAATGAATGTCGTGGGCGCCACCGTCCACCATCAGCATGGCTGTTTCTGCGTTGGCCACCAGCCGGGCGCCGGTAGCCTGCTTGATCGCCGCCAGCGAACCGGCATGGTCACCATGGCCATGGCTGACGAGAATCCACTTCAGCGTCTGGGGCGCCACACCCACTGCTTTCATGTTGGCCAGCAGATGCTCGGCGCTCTGGGGCATTCCCCCATCGATGAGGATGGCGCCCTCGCGGGTTTTCAGCAGCAGCGAGGTAAGTTCATCGGTACCGATCTGCCACACATTATCGGCAATCTGCAGTGGCGCCATGGGCTGCAGCCAGGCCTGCGGCACCGTATAGGCTTCCTGCTGGGGAAACGGGGTCGGCGGATCGGCCAAGGCCGCGCTGCACAGCAATACTACGCCTAGCACGCTGCATCGAATGACTGCCATCGTTGTTCTCCCTGGAAAAAACGTTGGACGCACCTTGCCCGGTTTGGTTCGCCGGGGCTTACCCTTTTTGCTGCTGCAGCCACACCATCAATCCCTGGCTGTTCAAGTTGATATCAAACCCGAGCGCATCCTGCAAAGCGTCATCCGATAGCGAAATGCCATGGTCGCGAGCCTTGGCAAACAGGTAGGTCTGCATGGCAGATTCCAGCCGCTGCAGCAACGTGCCCTCATCGCCGGGAGCGGCTTTTTCTGCCAGTGCCACGTAATCATCCACCATGGTCAGCAGGCGCTCGCCAGGCTCCCGGGGCGCGTCAATGGCCCCATAGTGAGTCAGGAACATACGCTCGGGATTCAGCGCCAATAACTTGCGAATCGACGCTTTCAGCGCCTCGGGATCGAACTGCACCGGCGTGGTGGTGGGTAAAATGAAGGGGCCGTTTTCGGTTGTCAGGGGCGGGTAAGACAGCCCAAAGGTATCCCCGGTAAAGATGCCGGCAGAGTGCGGGTCGTAAACACAGAAATGGTGACGGGCATGACCCGGCGTATCGTAAAAATCCAGACGCCGATCGCCGACCATCACATGGTCTGCGTCATGCATTTCTCGCACGCGCTGCGCGTTCACAGGAATCACATCCCCATAGACTTTTGCGAATGCTGCTTCTCCATACACAGCAGTGGCGCCAGCCTTGAGCTTTGAGGGATCAATCATGTGTCTGGCACCACGGGGGTGAACCAGCAATGTTGCCGCCGGCAGCGCCTGCATCAAACCACCCACCCCGCCGGCATGGTCAAGATGCACATGGGTGGGGATGACGAACTTTACCTGCTCACGGCCAACACCCCGCTGCGCCAGCAAATCAAGAATAATCGGCACGGTATTGTGAGTGCCGGTCTCGATGATCGCGCACTCATTACCTGCCTGGAGCAAATAACAGGCCGCTAGCCCTTCACGCATCATGGCGGTGTCGATTCGGGTAATGTTGTGGCCGATATCGGCGTATAGCTGGGATGACATGACGCGACTCCTGGCGAATAAAGAACAGCCACTGACTATAGTGGAATTAGCTGCCAAGGGGCACTCGACACAAGTCGACGTTGACGCAAGACGCACAATGGATGACGCATGACACATAGAGCGACGGTGGATGCATTCGCAGCACCACCTTGCCCGCCTCCCTATACCAGCACCAGCGCCTCCCCCGTCAGCTGATTTTTTAACTGCGTTGCCACAAATCGGGCACGGGCAGACAGCGCCCATTCCGCCCGGTAAATCAGCCACAGTGAGTCCACCACGCGGGGCTCCAGGGCCACCACCCGAACCGCCTCCTGGTGTAAATACGCTTCCCGGGCATAACGGGGAATCACAGTAAAGCCGAAGCCACGCGCCACGGGTTCCAGAATCAAGCCGACCTGATTAACAAACCCCTTGCAGGGAATGCTGCGAATACCACGATTACCGGGAAACACCCGACTCAAAAGGCGCGATGCCATCGCATGCCCATCCGGGTGATCAATGAAGCCCAGGCTTTCAAGGTCGTCCCAGTGGCTAACTGTGGCTGTGGCGGGCACCACCAGGTCCAAGGGCTCATCCGCAAAGTGGCACGCCACCAGACTCGGATCATCCGGCTTGAGAGTCACCAGCCCTAACTCAAAGTGGTTGTTACGCACGGCCTCCAGCACATCCTCATCCGGCGCAAAGCGATGGCGCACCGACAAGCCCGGATGCGATGCCTGCAAATCCAGCAGCAACGGATACAGCGACAACCCAATGCTGCCCGGCGTAATCAGGCTGATTTCACCCTGCCGATCATCCGCCCCGGACAACCGCAAATTCAGACGCTTTTCCGCCTGCTCCATGTCATCGCAATACCCCAGCAGCGCCTGCCCCGCCGGCGTCAGCTCGACCCGACGGGGACGGCGAATCAACAACGGCCCCAGCTGCGCCTCAAGGTGGCAAATATGCTGGCTAACCGCCGCCTGGGTCAGCCCCAGTTGGTCCGCCGTGCGGGTGAAGCTGCCCCGCTCTGCCAGCACCACGAATGAACGTAACCATTGCGGATTTATCATAAATATATCTTATCAATCGAATAAGCGAAGACCTGTTTAACTTATATCACAGGCCGCTTACGCTTTCTCCCATGCCCACTGCCGGCAACCACCGGCCAACCATGAGGAGCCACCATGAGCCAGACTTACCCACGCAATTTCTCCCACATCGGCCTGTCTGTCACTGACCTGGACGCTGCCGTAAAATTCTACACAGAGGTGCTTGGTTGGTATCTGATCATGCCCCCTACCACCATCAGTGAAGACGACAGCGCCGTCGGCGTAATGTGTACCGACGTATTTGGTGCAGGCTGGTCATCTTTACGCATCGCACACCTGTCCACCGGCGACCGTATCGGCGTAGAAATTTTTCAGTTTAACAACGCGGAAAAGCCGGAAAATAATTTCGAATACTGGAAAACCGGCGTGTTCCACTTCTGCGTACAGGACCCGGACGTGGAAGGCCTGGCAGAAAAAATTGTTGCCGCCGGCGGTAAACAGCGCATGCCCGTGCGGGAATATTTCCCGGGCGAAAAACCCTATCGCATGGTCTACATGGAAGACCCGTTCGGCAACATTCTGGAAATCTACAGCCACAGCTATGAGCTGACGTACTCGGCTGGGGCGTACAGCTAGAAAGCAGAAAAGGCGGCGCCCCTAAAGCACAAGGGCATCGCCTTTTCACCAACCAGAACGCAAAACGAAGCGCCCCAGCATCAGTCCTTGGCTAACTGCAGAAGATCCCGAGCATAGGTATTGATATCAAAGGGGGTCTCGTTTTTCATGGTCATCGCCACATGGCTGGCCAATACATCCGCCATTTTTTCCAGCGCCTCATCGTGGTCAAGGCCATTCTTTGTCAATGCCATCATGACCATACCCGCCTCACGGGGGTGCCCATCAGCAATCTGGTTTTCAACGGCTTCTACCAATGCCTTCTGGGCAAATTCGTCTTCAGCCTGTTCCATTTCATTCATACTGATTCTCGCTCATCGTAAATACTGCCAGCCTTGCCACGAATGTATCGGGGCAGCCAGCCAACGCATGCCTCTCATTCTACCCTGCCACCACCGGTGACGAACACGGCACTTGCATGGGCAGGGGCCGGCTATCGCTCAGCGGCCCCTTGAATTTGACTGCTACCTTGTCCGCCAATGAACCGACACAAAGCTGGCACTCCCCATCCGGCGGGGCGGAGCTCTCCACATAACGCACTGTATGGCGGGCGCCTCCACGGTTGCTGGAATACTGCATCCTGCGATCTGTGTGTTTGCCTCTATCCATGTCCCTCTCCGCGGTTTTCCCCTGACAGGAATAACATCACAATCAGCACTCAACACTGCCCAACCCTTGCCATCATTTCATGACGACGACACGCGTTGACGCCCAGCACCACGGGATTTTTCGCCTTTCACCCGCGCCGATGCCACAGCCATCAGCCGGCGGAACTGCGGACATTCCAGATGGCTGGGCGCCTGGCATTTTGCTGCGTGACGCAAACCGTCACGCATGGCCGACAGCTTACGAATGGTGTCATCCAGCGTATCTGCACGGTTAAGCAGGTCCTGCCGATCAATATTCGGCTCACCTCGTTCGTCAAACATGGCGCCCATATCGTCGAGAGAAAAACCCGCCGCGCGGCCCAAGGCGATCAACGCCAGCTGGTCCAATACTGATGGCGCAAATAGCCGTTTCAACCCACTGCGACCGGTGGAAGCAATTAATCCCTTCTCTTCGTAATAGCGCAAGGTGGAGGCCGGAAACCCGGACCGACTGACCACTTCGGAAATATCCATTACCCCTTGACCTCAAGTCAACTTGAAGTCTTACGCTACACCCTCGCACACGCAAGAGCCACCATTATGGAAACCCTTCAGTACGTTCTTATCAGCACAGTGATTACCGGCATCTGCGCCACTGCCGTGATGGATAGTTGGAGCGCAATACGCAAGTCGCTGCTCGGCATTGCTCCTCCCAACTATGCAATGGTCGGGCGCTGGTTGGCCTATATGCCGCAAGGCCAGTTTCGTCACAACGCCATCGGGGCAGCACCGGCAAAACCGGCGGAGGCAAGTATCGGCTGGCTGGCGCATTATCTAACTGGCATCGCGTACGCAGGTCTGTTGCTGGCCTGGCAGGGCGCCGCCTGGATCAGAGAGTCTACGCTCGGGCCCGCGCTACTCGTCGGCATTGCCACCGTCGCCGCGCCCTTTCTGCTAATGCAGCCAGGCATGGGCGCCGGCATTGCCGCATCACGCACCCCGGCGCCGAACCAGGCCCGACGACAAAGCCTGCTGAATCATGGTGTGTTCGGCATCGGTCTGTATCTCGGTGGCTGGCTGACCCATTTCCTGATCCATTAGCACCCGGCCCACAACGCGCCCACAAAAAAGTGGGCAGAAAGTGCGATAATGGCCTCCGACACAAACAGGGGGCCACCCCGCCCGACCAACCGGTGACACGACATGACCACACTACTGCTGAATTTGCGCCAGGTACCGGACGACGAAGCCGAGGAAGTGCGCACTCTGTTGAACGAGCAGCAGATACTGTTCTACGAAACCACGCCCAGCCTGTGGGGCATTTCGTCCGGGGGCATCTGGCTTACTAACCCTGACGATCGGGAGCGCGCCAAAGCGTTGATGGAAGACTATCAAGCGCAGCGCACCCGGCGGGAAAAGGAGCGCTTTGAGGAAGCCCAACGCGATGGCACCGCGCCGACGCTGGGGAGCCGCCTGCGCGATCAGCCCGGGCGGGCACTGGGTGTGTTGATCGCGGTGACGGTATTGCTACTGGTGACGTTGGCGCCGTTTCTAACGCTGGGGGAGTAACCCCCTGGATTGGGCTGCTGACTCAGGCAGAAAAGTAATCCTTCATCCAGGTAAACAACGTCTCCGCGCTCAACTCGGCCAGGCCCATGCGCTTAAAGTCGTCCTCTGCGTCCACATCGATAGTGCCGAATTGATACAGCAATACACCGGGCTGCTCATCATGCAAGATCAGCACAATGCGATTCCGTGTCTGCAAGCAGTCAATGGTCATGGCATCAGCGGGGATGCCCACATCGCGCATGCCACGGCGCACACCCACCACCGGATTCATATGCTCGTAAGTTTGCTGAATGCGCGTATGCGCCTCGGTGATCATGTCGGATAAGGCTTCAAGCGGTGCGTCTGACATTGGTGGCTCCTGGCATGTTGACGGCACAGGGTAGCAAATTGCTTTCGCAGATAACCAAGGCGTCTGTGAAAAAATTGCCGCCGCACCTTCGTAATGCGAGCATTGCTTCCTACAAAAAACCACAGTGCCTGAATCTTTTCTTGGTTGTACCAAGACGGCGAAACGAAACCCTTACAGTAGTAAATCGCCCTCGATGGGAACAAACCGGCTCGCTGCCTGGGCCAATGAATCCGCCGTCAAGGACGCAACGCCATAAACGTCCACATGCTTGCCTTTACCCACACGCAATTTATCCACTAGCAGGTCAAAATCCCCATCACCGGACACCAGCACAACGGTATCCACATCCGCAGCATATTCCAGCGCATCAATCGCGATACCCACATCCCAGTCGCCTTTGGCGGAGCCATCAGAGCGCTGTATAAACGGTTTCAGCTTCACCTCAAAACCAATAGCACGAAGAATGTTCTGGAATTCTCGCTGCTTTTTATCGCCCCGATCGATGGCATACGCGATCGCTTTTACTACCTGCCCTTCTGACGTTACTGCCGACCAGAATTGGTTGTAATCGAATCGGCGACTAAAAGCCTGCCGCGTTGTGTAGTAAACATTCTGTACATCCACGAGGATCAAAACGTTCTTCATCAGGCTCCCGGTTTTACTTATAGCAATAACAGACGGAAAACGACGGACTGCCCCTACCCATACACCTTCAGACATAGAGGCTGGTACAGAGAAAGATGCCTTAATTCTACACCACAGCACCTAAACGATCGGGCCCAAGAAGCACTAGCCTGAAAAGGAGCTCTCCTATTCATGGCGCCATTGCCAAGTGAGGATATGTTCGTTACCCACACCATAGAGGTAACGCCCGTCATCGGAAAACGTTAAGTCTGCCAAAGTCACACCGGGCGAGGCGAGACGCAGCGGCGGGGAATCGCCCCGTACATCCCAGAGGAAGACGGTGCCAGTGCCACCGTAAAGGGCAAGCCAACGGCCGTCACTTGAGGCAGCAGTGAGCCGAACGGATCCAGCGTCAGGCAGAACCGCTGAATACAACATATCGCCCTTATCCGTGTCGAACAGATGCACTCCAACTAAAGGATCACCGTCTTTCTCTTCAAGATTGAAAGCAGTCGCCAGCCATTGACCCTTGGCGGACACGATGCCCGGCAAATCAACACTCATCGCACGGGAATCCAGACCCGGCCATGGTGACGCACCCGGTAGACCATTGTGTCGCGCGGGCACCTGTAACGAACGCGTGACCCGCCCATTGTCCGGATCCAATTCCGCCACGCCCTGACCATCTTCCACCCAAGGTGCTGCACCACCGGCGAGCAGCCGCAAGCCATTGGGAAACCATTTTTTGCGCGGCACCGGCTGTGATGATGATAACGTGGCACCCTCTAACCGGCGCAGGTTGGCCACTGAATGCGCAGCGATTACCGGTCCGTCCTCATCCACCCACCACTGCGCAAACGCCAGTCGCTGGCGATCCTCCGCCGGCAAGTCCACCGCGTTGACGCCCTCTCCTTGCCGATACTGAAACAGCGCTGTCGGCGCCCCGTTTAACGGTTGGCCAGTAAACCAAAACCGAGACCCTTTCGGGTTTGCGTGCAGGTCTTCGGCGCCGCTCAGGCCCTGCCAAAGCACCTCCGGTGTCGCCACCTCGGGCACCAGCCGCCAAAGCTGGGCAATCAGTACAGCCTCATTATTTAATCGGGCCTCTCGTTGCACACCCACAATCAATACCCCATCAGGCAGCGAGTGCACCGCACGCAAGGACAGCACATCCGTAGTCCGCAGCGAACGAACGGCAGGCTTTATCGTTGCGCTTTCCGTCGGGTGGCGCCAATCCGGTGCAGGCAGTTTAGGCGGCAGAGGCACCGTTGGCGTCCAAGCCGCCGGCGACTCAACCAAACGCAGCGCGGCATCAGGCAGAGCTTGTTTGAGTGCCGCCAAGGTAGCCTGAAAGTCACCACCGGGCACCAGACCTTGCTTTAAAAATTGCGGCGTGTCCGCCAGCCCACTGAGGATGCGCTGTGGCCGACGAAGTATATGTTCACGCTTGACCGTCACAGCAGTGACCGGCAAACCCATGATCAAACGCAAATCCAGAATGCTGTAATCATCGACCCAGCGGGCATCGTTACCAACACGCTGTTCGCGATAATAGCGCGTACGCTGCACTGCCTTGCGAAAAGCCGGCACCTGGCGCAACGCGTCTTCGCTGGCCTGTGTACGGACAGCGAGGCGCTGCAAACGATGACGCCGTTCGATTTCAGTCAACGCACCGTCTTTCACCGCCTGCGCCAAAACCGGGGCATACGCTCCATCCACCAGAGCGGAACGTAAATCGGGCTGAGCCGCCAGCATTATCTGCTGCCATTCCGGTCCTAAATTGGCCAACGGCAGCGGTGCCTTTTCTACCGCATACCCTCGCTTTGCCCAAGTTTGTTCCACCACCGGACGCACCGACTCAAAGAGTGCATCAATCAAAATCACCACAGATTCTGAGGCAATGCGGCGGCCCTCCCCGAGAATCAATACCGGCGTCCGCATGCTCGCTGGAGTCATCGCGTTTAACGAGGCGCGATCATCCTCCACGCGCCAATCACTTTGTGTCCAGGCCGGGAAGTCCATCTCAGCGCAAGCGGTGCCAGTGATCAGCGTGGCCACCAACATCAACGGTACAGATTTCCAGATTCCCATCCTCGCACTCCTCACTCATTGCCACTCCTATGGGAGAAAAAATAACGTCCATTTCACGAAATAAAAGCAGGCGCAACACTCGGGGCACGCAGCCATTCCCAGCGATTAATATCCACGCCTCTTTGCAGCCTGTTACCCACATTGCTATGCATCAGCCCTCAACCAGCCAGGCGGCCATTTTGTCCGCCAGCGCATCCAGTATCCCGTCGGGGTCCATGGCCGGCGGCGCCACCAACACCAGGTGCATCAGCGTACCCGCCACTGAGGTGGTCATCAGGTACAGGGTGTGCTGCCGGGCACTCAGCGAGTACTGCTGCCGTGTATGTTGCAGGCCGGTCATCAGCACTTGCTGCAACTCGATTTCCAACTGCTTGGTGGCCGGCAACTGGTGCAGGTACGGTACCTGAAAAACCAGCACCCGCAGCAACGTCCGGTTTTTGCACATCAACGCGTAAACCGCGCCCAGTAAATACCGCATGGCACTGTTCAAATCGTTACGGCTGTCTGTCAGCGCCAACCGCCCCTGCAACAGGGTGGTCACATCCCGCAGCATTCCCTCCGCCAGGCGCGCCACAATGGCATCCTTGCCGGGAAAATACTCATACACCGAACCGATGCTAACCCCTGCTACCTCGGCAATGGCATTGGTACTCAACCCGGCGTAACCCCGGCTCTCCAAAACCCGAGCACATGCCTGAACCATAGCATCGACAGAAGCCCTTGAGCGGGCCTGCTTCGGCTCTTTTTTGACTGCAAAATCAGACACTTTCCAGCGAACCTGCCCCATACAGCGCCCCATGTGACGAACGGCTAAACCCGAGTATTTCCGAGTATATGCTCAGGTTACACTGGATGCATTAACCACCCCATTGAATCAAGCCGAGAGCTCACCATGTCTAATGCCGTGAAATTCAGAACCCCCAAAGTCCTGCCTTATGTAAACCGACTCCGGGACCACTGGGCCTGGCATTTAAAGCGTGTGGTGGCGCCCAACAAGGCGTTGCAACAACGGGTCAACGGCAAGGTCATTCTGCTCACCGGCGCCAGCTCCGGCATTGGCGCCCTGGTGGCAGACAAGCTGGCCGATGCCGGCGCCACGGTGCTGCTGGTGGCCCGCAACAGAGAGAAACTGGAAGCCATCGCTGGCAGCATTCATCGGCGCGGCGGTAAGGCGTGCGTTTATCCCGGCGACCTGTCCAACCTGGAAGAATGCGACCGTATCTGTGAGCAAGCGTTGCAGGACTATGGCCGGTTAGACGTTTTGATTAACAATGCCGGGCGTTCCATTCGCCGTTCCATCAAGTTCACCGTGGGCCGCTTCCACGATTATGAACGTACCATGCAGCTCAACTATCTGGCCTCCATCCGGCTGGCCATGAATCTGTTACCCGGCATGGAAGCGCGCAACGAAGGGCACATCATCAATGTTTCCACCGTGGGCGTGCAGGCCAACCCCGCACGATTTTCCGCCTATCTGGCCTCCAAGTGGGCATTGGAAGGCTGGACCTGGGTAGCTGCCAATGAATACGCCCACACCAAGGTACGCTTTTCCTCACTGAATTATCCGCTGGTGCGCACCCCTATGATCGCACCGACCAAAATCTACAAATACATGCCGGTCATGTCGCCGGAAACCGCCGTAAACTGGATGCTGGACATGATCATCACCCAGGATAAACGCAAGCTGGGCGTGTTTGGCAAAGGCGCATTGGCCATGTACTACCTGCTGCCAAAAACATCGGAGTCCATCGTCAATTTCAGCTACCAGAGCCTCTATGAAGAGCCGCCCGCCAATTACGTTTCCAGCAAAGTGCGGGCAGGGACTGTGGCCAATACCGCCACCGCCGACAGCACAAAAAAACGCCGCGCATAAGCGCGGCGTTTTTCTACCCCCAGCAGACACTTCACCGGGACGAACAGCCATTCTCCGCTGCTACCCCTCCTGCAAACGCTCCAGCAATTCATCAATGTCGGCTTTGAGTTCTTTATCTTCAATCTTGTTGGCGCTGACTTTGGCATCCGTCAGGCTCTGAATCGCCGCATCGGTTTTCCCCAATTCAACCTGCAACGTCGCCATGGAAAACGCGATTGATGAAAGATAGTCCTTCGCGTTCATATCACGGGCTTTGCCCAGCGCCTTTTCGTACAGGCTCAACGCCACGTCCAGCTCTTCAGTGAAGTCAGCCAGGGTTTCCCATTGCTCAGGGTGATCTTTATCGGTTTTTTCGTTGTCGACACACACCGCCTTCAGCTGGGCATACAACGACTCAAAATTGTCTTTACGCCCTTTTCTGTCAGCCTCCATCAGCTGCTCAGCCAGACCGTAAACCGCCTTGTGCATCTTGGTATTAATCATTATGACTCCACCACCATCAACAAACCCCGTTCAGGCGGCTCAACTTACCTGTCCTGGGCTGACAAAAACAGTGCTCACTGCCACATAACGCTCTGTAGGCAGAGAGCATTCAGTAACGCCGGCTAAGTCTTTCGAGGGTCGATCAATATCTTGGCGTGCTGCTCCGGATTACCTAATGCCGTGAAGGCCTCATCCACACCGGCCAAGCCGACAGTTCCCGTAATCAACGGGTCCACATTGACCTTACCCTCGGCGATCATATGCAGGGCATCACGGAATTCAATAGGCATGTAACCCAGCACGAAACGCAGATCAATTTCCTTGTTGATGGCATTCACCGGCACAAAGTTGTCGGTCTTCATGCACACCCCCACCACCACCACACACGAACGCAGCGGCGCCTCGGCGATGATGCTGTTAATAACACCTGGCACGCCCACACATTCAAAAATCACCGGGCGTTTGGGCTCGGTCACCCCGGCCACTTCCGCCGCTCGCCACAGGGGCTCCCAGGGCAACGGCGTCATGCGCAGCATGGCCATGCCATCCAGGGCCATGTCGAACAGCTGCGGCGCATTGACCACAAAGCCCCGCTTGGCCAGGCCCTCATAGGGACTACCCTGGGACGGATCTACCACCACATGCGCCCCCATGGCCTGGGCCAGTTTACGCCGTGTGGGGGAATAATCGCTGGCCACGATATGCCGCACGCCCTTGGCTTTCAGCATGGCAATCACCCCCAATCCAATGGGGCCGCAGCCAATCACTATCGCCGTATCCCGGCGACCGATCCCGGAGCGATTCACCGCATGCAAGGACACCGCCATGGGTTCGGTCAGCGCCGCATGATCGTCAGAAATGCCGTTGGTGACCGGGAACGCCAGCGATTCCTCTACCACCACTTGCTCTGCATATGCGCCCGGCGCCGCCGTAGACAGCCCGGTCAGGTGAGCAACGCCATTGCCCCGCCTCATCGGCATGGCCACAATGCGCCGCCCGCCTTTCCAGCGGCGATGGGTCTTGGGCCCGTAGTCCGCAATCTCCCCCACAAACTCATGCCCCAGCACCACATGCTCATGGCTGCGCATGATATGCGGATAACCAACACGCTCGGTGGCCTCTGCCAGCTCATCCGCGTGATGGCGAGCATGCAGGTCCGACCCACAGATACCGCAGCGCAACACATTCAGCAGGATCTGGCCCTTGCCGGGCTCCGGCTCAGCAACGTCCTGAACCTCAAATTCACCGTGGTGGCAAACAACAGCTTTCATGGTTATTTTCTCTCGCAAAGCGGGCTTCATTGACCCAGTTATAGTGTCGCGCAAAAACATGGCTAAACAGGTCGCATGGAGCCAAATGGTTCATTCCCAGCAAGCAGAGAGAAGTCTGGGAAGCAAAGTCCGGATCGAGGTCCGGGACACGCATAGATTTATAGCGATGGGATTCACAGTAGCAAGCGGGGATTGCTCTTATTAGAGAGCGATTTCGGAAAGGTGCCATAAGTTGGGCGAATGAATAGGACTGGTTGAGCCCAGCTCAAACGCACGCGGCAAGACCTGGCCCTAATATCTCAGGAGCGGCTTCGGGCAGGGGTGCGACGCCTGAAAGCGCTGTGGGGACGCTGAGAAATAGTGGAAGGAAAGGCCGTTATTTGAATATTGAGTCAGCTCTCGGTTAGCGGATGAATTTGGACATGTCCCGATTATGCGTTCTCTCTCCAGCCTCAAGGCCAACTTTGACGCCCGCCCTGTTACGCTCCGGCTGATTCTGACTAGCTTTCAGCTTGCCTGTCAGAGAATCTATTTTTATCTCTACACCCACAATAGCCTGCACCAGACGTTCGGTGAAGTCAGCTGGCGCATCATCTACGGACCAAGGATCACTCATGCCAGACTCATTCTGCTCTGTGAGCCGATGAAGATGATGCTTCAGCCAGCTTGCATCCTCGATAGTCCGAGCGTGCCCTTCTGCATGGACAGCCAGGTAGTTCCATGTTGGAACGACCCGGCCTGTTTCAGACTTGGTTTCGTACCACGAGGGTGAAATGTAAGCATCTGGCCCCTGAAAAACGACAAGAACCCGAGCCCCATCCTGCAGGCGCTGCCAAGCCGGGTTGCTTCTAGCCAGATGGCACTGCAAAAACCCAAGAGAACCGCTCTCTTCAGGACTCAAATAAAAAGGAACATGGTTCGCTTCAATTCCAGCATCATCAGCAACTATCAGCAAACCCAATCCGTAATCACGAATATATTGCTGAAGCTTGTCGATGTCGTCTTCCTTGAAGTGGCTCGGGACATACATGCTGCGGGACTCCACGATTGGGGGCTCGCCCATTCTAATCCGGAACACACATAAATTTAATCAAAAGAAATCCTCATCAATCAGTATGCGATTAGGTTTTGTCCCGACACCCATTTACGGCCTGTCGAGGCGGCATAGGCTTTCAATCTTTCCAGGCTGCCGACCGCGACAGGCAGTCTCTGCTTGCGCGGCTGCATATGCCGCAGCCAGGCCCTTTCATCAATACCAAGGCGATCCAGAATCCCTGCGGCTCGCTCCGAGATTGCGCCACGCTTGTCTGCACGCATCGCCCTTCCCGTACTGTCCACGAGCTCCAGATAGTCCATCAGCCGAAAACGGCAAACCGTATTATCGTGCTCAAATTCTACTGTCTCACTATCCACCATCGGTAGCAGGCGAGGCATTTTCTTCGTTGCCTGGCGATCCTTGACCTCGCTAGCTCGTTGTTTCACCGAGGTATAATCCGAAGTTTCAGGAGTACCGGCCATATCCGCCCGAACAGGATTGAGATCCACATAGGCCATACACTGCAATACGGCCTTTTCATCCAGTAGCGCCTGGCACTTGTAACGGCCTTCCCAGAAGCGCCCCTTACAGCAATCCTCTTCATTCGCCCGCCGGGCGAGGTATTCATTCAGGCATTTCATGAACCAGCCAAGATCATAAAGCCGCTCCCGCCATTGGCCGACGATCTCAAGCGCCTTCAATGCCTCACCACCCTTTGTCTGCCCGCTCAACCAGCGCTTCACTATCAACGGCCCACTGAATAACCGTATCCATCGCTCAGCAACTTCAGTATCTGACCAAGCCTCCGCCTGCTTCTGATTGAGTCGAACGACAACGTGATAGTGATTGGACATTACCGCATAGGCACAGAGATCAATGGCAAACACCTCACCCAGCACAGCAAGGCGATCCACCACCCATTGGCGGCGATGTTCGTAATCCTGACCGGAATAGTGGTCCTGACCACACAGAAAGGCTCGCCGCACACAGCGGCAGATGCAGTGATAGTAGGGAGTGGAGTCCAGAGAAACCTGGGTATAACGAGCACGAGTCATGGAGCGCCTCCTTGCTTTCCATGACTCCAAGCCTAGCGACGAGAGTAGGGACTAACTATCAGCGATCACACGAGGAACACGTAAGAAATACTCTAATTCATGCGTGTCCCTTATTTTTGCTCGCCCGCCGGGCGAGGTATTCATTCAGGCATTTCATGAACCAGCCAAGATCATAAAGCCGCTCCCGCCATTGGCCGACGATCTCAAGTGCCTTCAATGCCTCGCCATCCTCTGACTGCCCGCTCAGCCAGCGCTTGACAATCAGTGGGCCACTGAATAACTGCATCCACCGATCAGCGACTTCAGTATCTGACCAGGCCTTCGCCTTTTTCTGATTGAGCCGAACAACAACGTGATAGTGATTGGACATTACCGCATAGGCACAGAGATCAATGGCAAACACCTCACCCAGCACCGCAAGGCGATCCACTACCCATTGCCGGCGATGTTCGTAATCCTGGCCGGAATAGTGGTCCTTGCCACACAGAAAGGCTCGCCGCACACAGCGACAGATGCAGTGATAGTAGGGAGTGGAATCAAGAGAAACCTGGGTATAGCGAGCACGAGTCATGGAACGCCTCCTTGCTTATCCATGACATCAATGTACTGGCCGTAAAGACAGACAAGTATCAGACATCGCGCATTTTCAGAGTAGGAGATCTTTCAATTTATGGGTGTCCACGATTATCTTCTCCTTCCCTAACGATTTTTCCTTTCGGTATATTACCTGCCAACCTTGGAAAGCCAACGTGTTCGCTTGCTAACCACCCGGAAGAACAAGAACATCCCTCCATTGATTGCCGCAATTATTAGCCAGCGACTATCCAGAATAATTTCCCCCTGGATCATTGTATCTTCGCCGACCTCCATAACAAACAGCAGCAACACTGTCATGGCGACAGTTATATATTCACGACGTAACACCGTTCTCCAACAAAAAGGCAATTCATCAGGCTGGTACTTTCGTAATATTAAAGGGAAGAAAGCCGGCGTTTTTTCTGCTCATTGGCGATATGAATCACCAAATTTTCTCAACAGAAATCTCTCCTCAGCAAGAATTACACGTTCGAAGTAAAGCGCGAACGCCAGCACATAGTAAAGGGTTAACCATAAGGAGTGGAGCAATAGAATCACCCCCAAGCCTCCGACAAAATTCCCCAGGTAGAGAGGATTACGAACAATAGAATAAATACCGCGAGTGTTTAGTGAATCCGCCACCTGACTTTTGGTATTACGACCAGAGGTTCTTCGCGGGGTATGTCCAGTAGTCCAGACACGAATCCCAAGGCCCGCCACCACAAACGATATCGCGAACAAGTCCCACCACTGATCATAGGTGTGACTATCCAAAAAATATTGCACATCTATTAAGGCAACTATTACCGCGGGAATCATAAGCACCGCCGGAGCGATACTACGCCATCGAAAAGCCCAGTCACCTTGATTGCACAATGTAGAGTAAAGCATTTTTTCCTCCTAAACCCCCCGGCTGATAACCGCCGGGGGAAGATTAAATTATCGTTGTAACTCGACAGCTTTTTTGCTCGAGAAAAACGCATAAAGACTTGGCAGTACCAGCAACGTTAACCCCGTCGCCGACACTAGCCCCCCGACAATTACCACTGCCAGCGGCCTTTGCACCTCACTGCCCACCCCCGTGGCCAGTAACATGGGAATCAGACCCAGCATGGAAGTGAGCGCAGTCATCAGCACCGGGCGCAGGCGAGACACCGCCCCTTCGAAGATCGCCGTCTCCAGCGCCTCCCCATCACGCAGCCGATGATTGATGGCTTCCACCATCACCACCCCATTGAGCACCGCCACACCGAACAGGGTGATAAAGCCCACGGAGCTGGGCACGGACAGGTACTGGCCGCTGAGGGCTAATGCGAGGATGCCGCCGATGAGCGCCAGGGGAACGTTGACCAGGATCAGGGCGGCCTGGGCGACGGAACCGAAGGCGAAGTAGAGCAGCAGGGCGATCAGCCCCACGGCCACCGGCACTACCATGGCCAGGCGTTGCTGGGCGCGCTGCTGGTTTTCGTATTGGCCGCCGATGTCCACGCTGTATCCGGCGGGCAGGTCGACTTCGCTATCGATGGCTTGCTGGATGTCGGCGACTACGGAGCCCATGTCGCGGCCGGCCACGTTGGCCTGGATGACCACCCGGCGTTGCACGTCGTCGCGGCTGATCTGGGGCGGGCCGGAGACCAGAGACACGTCCGCCACATCCATAAGCCGCACCCAGGCACCGTCTGCCGCTTTGAGGCGCAGGTTGCGGATGGCTTCTGCGTCCTTGCGGGCATTTTGCTCCAGGCGCACGTAGATGTCGTAGCGCTCGTTGCCATTGATCACCTGCCCGGCGCTGCCGCCGCCCAGGCCATTGCTGACCAGACCCATGACCTGATCCACGCTCAATCCATAGCGGCTGAGGGCGTTGCGGTCCGGAGTGACTACCAGTTGGGCTTCACCGGCGATCTGTTCCAGTTGCACATCGGTGGCGCCTTCAACTTCTTTGACGGCCTGGGTGATGGCTTCGCCTTTTTCCTGCAGCACGTTGAGATCCGGGCCGAACAGTTTGATGGCGAGCTGGGCTTTTACCCCGGAGAGCAGTTCGTCCACGCGCATGGCGATGGGTTGGGAAAAGTTGAGTAGCAGGCCGGGATGTTTTTCCAGTTTCTGCTGAATTTTTTCCTGTAGCTCCAGGCGATTGCTGGCGCTCTCCCATTCATCTACAGGCTTGAGACCGATATAGATTTCCACGTTGCTCACCGGTTCCGGGTCGCCACCGATTTCGGCACGCCCTACCCGGCTAAGCGCGTAGGTGACTTCCGGGAAGGTCATGATTTCCTTCTCCAGTTTTTGCCCCACGTCCAACGCAGTATCGAGGCTGGAGGATGGGGCCAGCGTTACGCGTAACGCCAACGTCCCCTCTTCCAGCACCGGCACAAATTCAGTGCCAATAAACGGCGTGGTGGCCAGTGCCAGGGCAAACAAACCCACCGCGCCACCGACCACCACTTTACGGGCCTGCATGGCTTTGCCCAGCAGGGTGCGATAGCGGGCTTCCAGCCACTGCATCAGCTTGTTGGGCTTTTCTTCCACGCCATTGCGAAACAGAAAACCGGCCAGCGCCGGCACCACGATCAGCGCCACCAGTACGGCGGCGGTCATGGCGAGCATGATGCTGATGGCCATGGGCACGAACATCTTGGCTTCCACCCCTTCGAAGGCGAACAGGGGCAGGAACACCACCAGAATAATACTGGCGGCAAAGAACACCGGCCTCGCCACTTCCTGGGCGGCGTCTTTTACTCTCAGAGCGATGCCGCCTTGTTGATCGTGGCTGCCTTCTTGGCGGCTCAGGTGTTTGAAGATGTTTTCTACCATCACCACGGAGCCGTCCACCAGCATGCCGATGGCCACGGCCAGGCCACCCAGCGACATCAGGTTGGCGGACATGCCCAGGCTGGCCATCGCCAACAAGGCCAGGCCAATGGAAAGCGGAATGGACAGCAAAACCAAGGCCGTGGCACGCAGGTTCATCAGGAACAGGGCCAGCACGATGACGATAAAGACGAAGGCCAGCAGCAAGGCGGTGACCACTGTGCTGACGGCTTTTTCCACCAGATCTGCCTGGTCGTAGAACACCTCAAACTGCACACCGTCCGGCAGGGCCTGCTGGATGCGCGCTTCGCGTTCCTTGATGCCATCGATGGTGGCCTTTGTATTGGCGCCCATGCGTTTGAGCACGATGCCGGCTACCACTTCGCCCAAGGCTTCCGGTTCGCCGTTAGCATCGCGGCGGGTCATGGTGAGGGCGCCCTGACGAATTTCGCCGCCGAACTCCACCTTCGCCACATCACTGACGCGCACCTGGGTGCCATCCACTTCCTTGAGGGGAATGGCGGCAATGTCACCGAGCCCTTGCTCGCCGCTGCCGACCCAGCCCATGCCGCGGATGACCAATTGCTCGGCACCGCGATCCAGATACCAGCCGCCGGCGTTGCGGTTATTGGCGGCGATGGCATCCATGACCTGTTGCAGGCTCAGGTCGTAGGCCAGCAAACGGGTAGGGTTCACGTTGACCTGATACTGGCGCACTTCACCGCCATAGCTGAGCACATCGGTGACGCCGCCCACGGGCATGAGTAGCAGTTTCACCACCCAGTCGTTGAGGCTGCGCAGTTGCATGGCATCCACATTGGAGCCCGGCTCGGCGGTGAGCAGGTATTGATACACCTGACCCAGGCCGGAGGTGTTGGGGCCCATTTCCGGGGTGCCGACGCCGTCGGGAATATCTTCCCGTGCGGCCTGCAATCGCTCGAACACCAGCTGGCGGGCGAAATAGATATCGGTGCCTTCCTCGAACACCACGGTGACGATGGACAGGCCGGTCTTGGAGATGGAACGCACCTCGGCCACCTGCGGCAATGCATACATCACTGCCTCGATGGGATAGGTGATCAGCTGCTCCACTTCTTCTGCGGCCAGGCCTTCGGCTTCGGTGTTCACCTGTACCTGGACGTTGGTCACGTCCGGGAAGGCATCCAGTTTCAGGTTGGGCAATTGCCAGCCGATCACGCCAATGGTGATGACCAGTAACAGCAACACAATGAGGCGGTTGTTCACCGCCCAATCGACAAGTCGATTAAACATGACGGTGATCCTCAGTGATTGTGAATATCGAAACCGGACTTAGCCATTTCACTGGCCAGAAAAAACGCCCCGCGAGTGACCACGCGCGTACCCGGTTCAAGACCCGTAACGATGCGGCGGTTTTCCAGCTGGCCATTGAGTTGGATTTCCACGGGTTTGTAGTGGCCAGGCTCTTCTTCCACGAACAGTTGCCAATCGCCATCGGCGCTACGGGTGAGCGCCTCTTCCGGCACAGTGAGTGCGTTTTCCGGGGCGGACAGCGACAACGCCACATCGGCGAACATGCCCGGATGCAACAGATGCCCGGCATTGGGAACGGCGACTCGCACAGACAATGTTCGAGTGACAGGATTGAGGCGATGGCCGGATTGAATTACCTGACCCTCCACTGAGGTATCACCCACAATCACCCGCGCCGGGGTGCCGGTGGCAATTTGCAAACCGGGGCTCGGCGGCAACGCTGCTTCGGCCCACAATTCGGATTCATCCACCAGCGTTACCAGGGCACTGCCCGCCGTTAACCACTGCCCCTGCTGGAAAGCATCTTCCAGCACCAGGCCTTCGTCGGGCGCGGTGAGGGTGTAAATGCCTTTCTCGCTTTTGCCTGCTTCGATGTCAGTTATGGCGTCGTCACTCAGACCGTAGCCCCTGGCGCGGGCACGCAGTGACTGATACTGACTTTGTGCGTCCAGGTAGCGCTGGTTGCCCACCGCCCGGCGGCCCAGATTCCGGACCCGCCGCCAGCCATCCGCCGCCACTTGCAGCTCGCTTTGCAGTTGCGCCATGGCCGGGCTGAACAGGGTGGCAATGGCATCCCCTTTTTCCATGTGCTGACCCAGCGTGGCACTGCGTGATTGCACCTGGGAATCGATACGCACCGGCACTACCCAGGTGCGGTACTGGTTACTGATGATCTCCGCAGGCACGGTAAGAGTCAGGCTGGCGTTGGCGTCGGGCTGCAGGGTAATAACTTGCAGGTCGAGCATCTTTTGCTGCTCACCCGTCAGCTCCAGTGTGGTTTCTTCATCGTCGTGTTCGCCGTGTTCGGTTTCATGATTGTGCGCGGTTTCTTCTTCCTCTTCATGGGCATCGTGGTCGTCATGATCATCATGGGATTCGTCCGCATGGGATTCACTCTTCGCAGGCACATCCTCATGATCATGGCCGTGTTCGCCTTCTGCCCAGACGGGAAAAGACAGGCTGGCCAGCAGTGCAATGGCTAGCGGCGTTTTTTGAAATGTCATTTTCGTTTTCATAAAAATTTTCCATTTTTTGTAGGAGCGCCGTTCAGGGCGCGAAGAAGTTGGCACCGCGTGTCGCAGAAACCATTCGCGCCTCAAGTGGCACTCCTACAGTAATTTTTCGCTTAATTTCTCGTTTCAAGCGGTGTTATTCGCTTCGCTCACCCTTCGGGCCAGCCTGCGGCTGTTACCTCGCTAGGCTCGGTTCCTACAGATTCGTCATTAGTCAGCCAGCTGGTTCAGCCAGTCGTTGAGCTGGGCGCTTTCATAGAGCCACTGCACCCAGGCCTGCTGCATGGCATCGCGCAGGGCGATGCCAGCCAGCCGGGTATCGAGCCGCTGATTCAAGGCCTGCAGATAGTTCTGGGTGGTGAGTTCGCCCTGCTGCCAGACGCGCTTGAGCAAGGTGTCGCTGCGCGCCAGGCTATCGCCGGTGAGTTGTTGCCAGGTTTCCCAGCGCTCGCGCCGCTGCTGGTAATCGCTCAACGCTCCGTCCAGCCGGGCCTGAATGTCGTTGCGGGTTTTCTCCAGCAGTGCACGCCGCTCTTCACTGTCCGCCAGGGCAGCTTCATAGCCTGGCTTGCCGGTATTGAAGAACTTCAATGGCAGGCTGAAATCCACGCCCCACAAATTTTCGCCATCTTCCTGGCCCACGCGCAGGCCCAGGGTCGGGTCGGTGTTGCGTTGTTTGTCTGCCACCGATACCCCTCGCTCAGCCAGCGCCAGTTGCTGCTCGGCCAACTGCAAATCGAAGCTGGTGGGGAGCCGTTGCACGACACCATGGGTGAGTGACGGGGCCTGCCAACGGTCCGCCGCCGGCAAGGCCACCGCGGGTTGTTGGCTGGCCAGTTGCTGGCGCAATGTGGTGGCAGCACGGGTGGCGGCACTTTCCGCATCCGCCAGGGCCTGCTGGGCCTGCCCCAGTGACAGGTAGGCCAATTGCGCATCCACCTGCCCCACATCCCCCGCCTGTTCGCGGCGGCGAATCAGGTCGGTGAGATCGCGCAGCTGCTGTTCCTGCTCACGGGCGGCCGCCAATTGCTCGCGGGCGGCGGCATGGGCCACCAGCGCATTGAGGCTGTCCGCCAGCAGGCGGGCGCGGGCCTTGTCGCCACGCAGCTGCGCCAGCTGATCCCGTACCGCCACGGCATCACGGCTGGCGCGGGCCTTGCCGGACCAGTCCAGTGTCTGGCTGAGGCCCACGGTCTGGGTGATATCCAAGCTGTCTTCGTAGTCGATATTCAATGAGGGGTTATAAAGCGGCTGCGATAAAGCCCGGCTTTGCGCCAGCATGCGTTCCTGCTCCGCCTGGATGGCGCGGCTGGCCGGTAGCTGGCTGACCTGGCGCTGCACCCATTGCGCCCACTGCGCGGGAGAGGAAGAAGAATCAGCCGACGCGCTGGCATACGCGCACACGGCCAGTAACAGTGCGGCTATGCGCACTGGGGTCTGGATTCCCATGGGGAAACTCCTGATGTCTCAAAGCGTTACGTCAAGAACAATGCCGACGCTCGCCACGGCGCACATTCACCGATGGACAAGGCAACAAAGTCGGGGGAAACGAAGAAACGATCAGGCTATAGGAGGGCGAAAAGGGTTATCGGCCGGGGCATCCGGCAGGAAGGGGCGCAACGCCATTTGACCTGCAGAGGGCGGGGCCAGGCGCAGCGGCTCACAATCGGTGGAGGCCATGAAACCATGGCATTGACAGCAATGGTCGCCGCCTTTGTCCAGCACATCCGCACTGACCAGATCCTGCTGGACCTGTTCCAGCGAGGCAGCTGCGCCACCATCGTGCTCGTGATGCATGGCATCCAGCACCAGTACATGAGTACTGATGATAAGCAGCAATGTGTAGACCAGTGCTTTCATGGGATGCCCGCTAACGAGGGAAGAGTCGCAATCTTGCGATACCCATAGACCGCCGTCAAGACAATCGGTTCCCCGTCACCTGTGGGTACGATCCGGTCATCCCGTTTTCCGAATCGGCATCGTATAGTGTCGGCTCCGTTTCGCCGGAATGAAAAAGGAAAACCATGAGCCACATTGACCAGATCAAAGACGACATTCTCGCCCACCCACTGCACCGGGCCTGCGAACTGGAACTGGTAAGCGCGGTGGATGGCCGCAGTGAAGTGCGTTTCCCGGTGAATGATTTCACCACCAACCCCCAGGGTGCCCTGCATGGCGGCATCGTTTATGCCTTGATGGATGTGGCCTGCTTTTTTGCGGCGGCCTCCAGACTGCCCCCCGAGCAGCACGCGGTAACCATCGAAACCCATAGCAGCGTGCTGCGTGCCGCCAGCCGGGGTGAGCAGGTCGTGATCCGCGCCCATGTGGATCGCCTGGGCCGAACCCTTGCTGCCATGCGGGCTGAAGCCTATGCCATAAACGCGCAGCAGCAGGAACGCCTGATCGCCACCGGATCGGTGACCAAAGCCATCGTGCAGATCACGTAGCCGTTTTTTTGCGCGTTTTTCCCCACCATTGTGCGGTTTTCGTCCCTGCCGGATAAACGGCTATCCGGACGGCATGACCGGCTCCTTGCGGTTACCCGAACCAATTGTCAGCCCCTATAGCGGGGCGTATCGTAAAACCTGATACCCGTGTGCCAACCCTTAGCGGAAAAGGGTGGGCACAATGTTGTTGAACGCATGCAGTCGCCGGCAGGACGCCAGCGTAGTAGCACGCCGTGAATGAGGGACTCACCATGTATCAGGTCATGGTCGTGGACGATGAGGAATACATCCTCAAAGCCTTGAAGCGCACTATCAATACCTACACCGACTGGGAAGTGGAAACCTACCAGGACCCCCACGAAGCCCTGCGCCGGGCGCGCACTACCGTATTCGATGCGGTGATCACCGACTATATGATGCCGGAGATGAATGGCCTGGAACTGCTACAGGAACTGCGCGACCTACAACCCGACACCATTCGTATTGTGCTGACCGGGGTGATCGACATCGAGACGGTCATGTCCGCGATCAACAAAGCCGGCGCATTCCGCTTTATCCCCAAACCCTGGGACGACGACCAGTTACTCGACAATATCCGCGAAGGCCTGAAGTTCCGCGATATTTTGCTGGAAAACCGTATTCTGGCGGAAACCGTGCGGGAACAACGCGAGACCCTGCGCAGCATGGGCTACGAAGGCTAGCCCTTTCAGCCCGACAAACAACAACTCACGGCGCGGCGCATGAATAGCTTGCTCGACAAAACGGACATCGGCTTTGGCATGGAAGCCCAGGGGCTGTTCCTGGTATCTTCCACGGTGATCCTGCTGATCATCATTTTCTTTCTGTACAAAACCTACCGCACCTCCATCAACGTGGAAGCCAAACTGGCCGAGTTTTCGTCGCTGACGGACAACCGCTTTGGCCGCAAGATGCACCTGATCGAGGTCAACGCAGACGAGTACAAACTCAACAAGGCCCTGCTCGGCCCACTCGCGCGGATCATCGATGAATACTGCGTACTGACCACCGATCGCCACGGCACCATCACCTTTGCGAACGGCAAATTTCTCGCCCTGAGTGGTCATTCTTTTTCACATTTGATCGGCCAACACGAGAGTTTCAACCACCCCGGCGACGACGGTGGGCTACCGGTCATGCAGTGCAACCAGGCGCTGTCCGGAGTATGGAACGGGGAAGTCTGCAACCGCCATGCAGATGACAGCCGCTACTGGATGAACATGTTCCTTTTCCCGCTTTCGTATATTTCCGATGAAGACGACGGCTATATTTATTTCGGCACCGACATCACCAACATTAAGACCGAAAACAATCAGCTGATACAAGCGGTGAAAGACAAGGACCAGAAACTCAACCAGGTGGAATCCCTGCTGCTGCACTCGGAAAAAATGGCGTCCCTGGGCACCATCTCTGCGGGCATCGCCCACGAGATCAACAACCCGATTGCCTATATTTCTTCCAACCTGAATCGCAGCCGGGATTACCTCGACGCCATGGCGGGTATTATTCAGGGGCTTAAAAAACGTATCAGCGAGGATAAGTTCCAGAAATTCTTGAACACTGAAGAAAATTTAAATGTCGACACAAGAAAACTTGCCTTCATGATGGAGGATTACCCCGCCCTTCTGGATGAAACCGATGAGGGAATTGAGCGGATAAAGAAAATCATTCGCGACTTGAAACACTTCTCTCATAACCAACCCGAAGCGTTTTCCCCCACCGACATTGCATCCTGCTTGGCCATTTCACTCAACCTTGCCAAACATGAACTGAAAAACCGGATTACGGTTACTCACAGCCTGCCAGATTCCCTGCCTCCGATTAGCGGATCGGCAAGCCAGCTGTCGCAAGTGTTCATGAATCTATTCGTTAACGCGGCTCAGGCCATCGAAGAGAAAGGCAACATCACCATTGCCGCCCAGTCCGATGAGCAATGGTGCACCTTGACCATCGCCGACGACGGACCGGGCATTGCGGATGAATCCCTGCAACAAATTTTCGAACCCTTCTACACCACCAAACCCATCGGTCAGGGGACCGGACTTGGGCTGTCCATTTCTCACGACATCATTCAGCACCACGGTGGCACCATGACCGTGGAAAGCCAGCTTGGCACCGGCACCACCTTTACCATCCGGCTGCCACTGAAGCAGACCGACCGGGTCGATGCAGCCTGATTTCGTCTACACCCTCACCACGCCAGCCGGGGAGCAGCAACGCATCCCGATTGCCCTGGTTGAGGAACACGGCGCCATCGCCATCCCCGACAGCTTCACCCCGCCGGACTGGGCCGCCCTGAGCTACCATCAATGCAGCCACTGCCCTCTGGACCCTAGCGAACACGCCTACTGTCCCATCGCCCGCAACCTGGCCTACCTGTTGCCGGATTCAGCGTCAGGGGATTCGTTTCAACCGGTAACGCTGGACGTGAAAACGCCACAACGGGGCTACCATCAAGAGACCACATTACAGCGGGCACTCAGCTCCCTGTTCGGGCTGATATGCGCATTAAGCGACTGCCCGCACACCCGTTTTCTGCGCCCCATGGCCAGCTTTCACCTGCCCTTAAGCAGCGACACAGAAACCCTGGTACGCACCGCCAGCCTGTACCTGCTGCAACGTTATCTGCTTAACCTCAAGCAACCGGATGCCACTGTCTCACTGGAAGGGTTAAACGCCCGCTACGATGCACTCAATGAATTGAACCGCTGCTTCACCGGACGGTTACGTCAGCATGGGGAGTCAGACGCGCCAGTGAATGCACTGGTATTGCTGCATGTCACCGCACGGGAAATGCACTGGAATCTGGAAGAGGAACTAGAAAGCCTGACCGCTCTGTTTGCCGGGAGCGACAGTTGATAAACATCTCGGAATGTCGGATTACGCCGCTACGCGGCTAACCCTACCTACACGAAGCATAGCGTTTACAACACAACCCCACCCTGACGATCACCGTCACTGCGGCCCCCTGAATATTTGGTTACTCCCCAGCAAAACGTGACAGGCAGTGCGTGCACCTGTGTGCCGCGCGAGGCCTGAAGCGTGCTGCAGCCGCGAAGAACAAAAAAAAGCCCCGGCAAAGCCGGGGCAAGGGAAAAACCGGAAAGGGTTCCGGTACAGACTCAGCGTCCTTTAATTCGGTTCGGCATGCTCTTCCTTCACTCTGAACCAGGCGGCATAGAGCGCTGGCAGGAACAACAACGTCAACGCCGTCGCCACAATCAGCCCACCCATAATTGCCACCGCCATGGGACCGAAGAATACACTGCGAGACAGCGGAATCATGGCCAGCACAGCCGTTAGTGCCGTCAGAGCGATGGGGCGGAAGCGCCGCACCGTGGATTCAATAATCGCATCCCAGGCGGTAAGACCCTGCTCTATATCCTGACCAATCTGGTCCACCAGAATCACCGCGTTACGCATGATCATGCCGGCGAGGGCAATGGTGCCCAGCATGGCCACGAAACCGAATGGCTTCTGGAACAACAGCAGGAAGAAGGTCACCCCGATAAGCCCCAACGGTGCGGTGATAAAGACCATCACCGACAACGGGAAACTGCGCAGCTGCAACATCAGCAAGGTAATCACGACCAAAATAAACAGCGGCATACCTGCGTTAACCGATGTTTGCCCGCGCGCCGATTCCTCCACCGTGCCACCCACTTGTAGCAAATATCCCGGTGGCAGATCCGCCTGCACTTGGGAGAGTGTCGGCATAATTTGCTGCATCAGCGTGGCCGGCAAGGCACCGTCTTTCACATCCGCCAGCACCGTCACCGTGGGCAACCGATCGCGATGCCAGATGATGCCTTCCTCAAAGCCGGATTCCAGTGTCGCCACCTGATTCAATGGCACGCTGCGGCCATTGTCCGTCTGCACCGCAAGGTTGCCCAGCAACCCCAGTGCATGACGCTCATGGTTGTCGCCGCGCACTTCCACGTTGATCAGTTCGTTGTCTTCCCGGTACTGGCTCACCGCCACACCGGACAGCGACCCCTGCAACGCAGTGGACAGATCCGACGTGGTGATACCCAGCGTCCGTGCGCGATCTTGATCCACAATCAGACGCACTACCTTGCTGGGTTCTTCCCAATCCAAGTGCACGTTGGCGGTGTGCCCGTTGTCGCGCACTTTTTCCGCTACCCTACGGGCCAGCTCACGCACCTGGGGAATGTGCTCCCCGGAAATGCGCAATTGGATCGGGTAACCCACAGGCGGGCCATTTTCCAGCCGTGAGACGCGAGTTCGCACCGCGGGGAATTCCCGCTCCAGCGTGTCCATCAACCAGCTACGGACTTCCTCACGTTCGTCCACGTTCCGGGTAAGTACCACAAACTGAGCCACACTGGCCGCCGGCAATTTCTGATCCAGTGACAGGTAAAAACGCGGGGAACCGCTACCCATATACCCCACGTAATTTTCGATCATGTCGTTTTCGCCCAGCATGGCTTCCAAGCGCAGGGCTTTCTCCTGGGTCGCCTTCAGCGAAGCGCCTTCTTCCAGCTTCATGTCCACCATTAACTCAAGCCGACCGGACGCCGGAAAGAATTGCTGGGGCACGAAACTGAACAAAATAAGAGAAAAAACAAAGATGCCCACAGTCAGTCCGATGACTGTTTTCCGATATCGCACGCACCACTCTACCCAGCGCCGGAAACGACGGTAGAACGGTTTCTTATAAGGGTCATGCACCTCGCCACTGGCATCCCGGCGGGCCAGGCTGGGAAGCAGTTTCTCCCCCAGGTAAGGCACAAAAACCACCGCTGTCACCCAAGAGGCGAGCAGAGCGATAGTGACCACCTGAAAGATCGAGCGAGTATATTCCCCGGTGCTCGATTCCGCCGTAGCGATGGGAAGAAAACCTGCAGCGGTAATCAAGGTGCCGGTGAGCATGGGGAAGGCCGTACTGGTCCAGGCAAAGCCAGCTGCCTTGATACGGCTGAAGCCCTGCTCCATTTTAATCGCCATCATTTCCACAGCGATAATGGCATCGTCCACCATCAAGCCCAGAGCCAGAACCAGTGCCCCCAGAGAAATCTTGTGCAGGCCGATGTCGAAATACTTCATCGATGCAAACGTCATCGCCAACACCAACGGAATGGAAAACGCCACCACCAGCCCGGTGCGCCAGCCCAGCGAAAAGAAACTCACCAACAACACAATGGCCAGTGCTTCCATCAACACCTGAACAAATTCACCCACACCGGCTTCTACTGCGGCCGGCTGATCGGACACTTTGCGCAACTCCATGCCGATGGGCAGGCTTTCCTGCAATCTGGCGAATGTTTTGTCCAGGTTTTCACCCAACTTGAGAATGTCACCACCGTCCTTCATGGAAACTGCAATGCCGATGGCATTTTCGCCCATGAAACGCATGCGCGGCTGCGGTGGATCGCTAAAACCCCGATAGACGTTGGCGATGTCGCCCAGGCGCAAAGTGCGATTTTCCACCTGAAGCGGGAAGTTACGAATATCCTCTACGCTGGTGAATTCACCCGATACCCGCAGACGCACGCGACTGCTCGGCGTTTCGAAGAAACCGGCATCGGCCACCGCGTTCTGTGACTGCAACGCTTGCTGCACAGAAACCAGCGGAATGCCTAGAGACGCCAGCTTGGTGTTGGCAATTTCCACCCAGATTTTTTCGTCCTGCAGGCCGACCAGCTCCACTTTGCCCACGTCGTCCACGCGCTGCAGCGCCAGCTGCAAACGGTCGGCGTAGTCCTTCATGATGGCGTAATCAAACCCCTCCCCGGTCAGCGCATAAATGTTGCCGAAAGTGGTGCCGAATTCGTCATTGAAGAACGGACCTTGTACGTCCTGAGGCAAGGCATGACGAATATCCCCTACCTTCTTGCGCACCTGATACCAGAGATCCTTGATCTCTTTGGAGCGCATTTCATCGCGAGCCATGAACATGACCAGCGACTGGCCTGGCCGGGAGTAGGAGGTAATGCGCTCAAAGTCGCCGGTCTCCATCAATTTCTTTTCCACCCGGTCGGTGATTTGCCGGGACACTTCTTCGGCACTGGCACCGGGCCACAGGGTGTTGATGGTCATCAGCTTGAAGGTAAACGGTGGATCCTCACTCTGTCCCAGGTTGGCATAAGAGATCGCCCCCATGGCGCCGAGGAGGATCATGGCATAAAGCACCAAAGTCCGGTTCCTCAGAGCCCATTCGGAGAGGTTAAACGACATGGTCATACTCCCCTTATTCGTCCGCATCCGGAGTGGTCGCCGTTTCTGCGCTGCCATCCGGCTGCGCATCTGACGCGTTGTCATCGGCCGGTGCGGCCTGAGCGGTAGGCGACTCCTCGCTCAGATCCAACTGACGGTTCTGGCGATCCAGCGGAATCACCGCCTGGCCTTCTCGCAACAATTGAGTACCAGCGGTGACAATCCAGTCCTGCGGTTTGAGACCGCGCATCACCGGCACCACCTGTTCCTGATACGGCCCTACTTCCACCGGAGTTTTCTGCAATGTCAGCGTGTCCGGATTGACCACCCACACATAGGTAGCCCCTTCTTCGGCGGTGAGTGCAGATAACGGAATGCTAAGCACCCCGTCATTGTCAGCGCCGCTGACAAAGACCCGGGCTGACTGTCCAAGATCCGCGCCTACGCTGGAATTCTCAAATGCCACACGGGCTTCAAAGGTGCGAGAGAGCGGATCAGCAGCAGGGGACAATTCGCGAATCTTGCCTTCGAAAACCTGACCCGGACGGGACCACAGCTCAATCGCCACGGGCATGCCAATTTTGAAGCTGCTCACGTCCTGTTCTGGCAGGTCGATGCGCACTTCACGATCACCATCCACCGCCAGCACAAATACGGCCTGACCGGGGGACACTACCTGCCCGGCCTCCGCCCTGCGCTGGGCAATGACCCCATCACGGGGCGCCTTTAAGGACGCATAATTCGCCTGATTGCGGGCCACGTTCAGGTTGGCACGGGCCTGGCGCAACTGCGCCACACTGGCATCGGAACGGCTTTCAAAAGAATCGAACTGGGAACGGCTGATAACATTGCGCTCCATCAGCTCGCGGTAACGTTCCAGCTCGCTGCTGGCCAGCTTGTGGTCGGCCTGGGCGGATGCCATCTGGGCTCGGGCCGAATCCAGCTGCAGGCTCACATCGTCGGTGTCCAACTTAGCCAGTACCGTGCCTTCACTGACCCGGTCCCCCACATCGACCAACCGCTGGCTAATCTTGCCGCCAATGCGAAATCCCAGCTCAGGCTCATAGCGGGCACGGACTTCCCCAGGAAACACATCCTGGCTGGCATCCGCCGAGAGAGGCTGGGCCACCAGCGCTGGGCGCGCCGGCGCCTTGTTCTCCGACGTTGCGTCAGAGCACCCCTGCAGTGCCAACACTGCCACCGCCATTCCCGTGGCAATCAGCCCCGACAGCACGACAGAACGAAACATGACCAGCTCCCTCATTGATCCCACCTCATTAACCTGGACACCGCCTGTGCGGATTGTGCCGGTCTTGGCTTGCCGGCATGCTATACTGGCCAGTATAGTAATTTTATTAAACTAAACCGTCCAGTATTGAAATATGACCGACTCTGCTTCCCCAGATCAGCCCAATCCACGCGGACGCCCCAAAGACCCGGCGAAACGCAGTGCCATTCTTGAGGCAGCCAAAACGCTGTTTCTCGGCCAGGGGTTTGCCGGCACCAGCATGGATGCCGTGGCGAAACAGGCTGGCGTCTCCAAACTCACGGTGTATAGCCATTTCAGTGACAAGGAAACGTTATTTTCGTCAGCCATTGAGGCGAAATGTCACAACCTGCTCCCCATGCCGATCTTCGAACTGGAACCGGATCTGCCGATTCGCACCACCCTGACCAAGATTGGTCTGGCCTTTCTGGAACTGATCCATACGCCGGAAGTGATTGAGTTACAGCGGCTGATGAGCAGCCTGGCGACACAGGATCCGGCCATGTCACAGCTTTTTTTCGAAGCCGGCCCACAACGCACCATTACCGCCATGGAAAACCTGGTGCGTAACGGCAACAACACAGGCCGATTGCAGGCGGACAACCCCAAACAGGCGGCGGAGAATTTCTTCAGCCTGCTGCAAGGTTGTGAGCATATGCGTGTGATTATTGGCTGTAACCAGCCGATGACAGCCGATGAAGCGCAGCCCCATGCCGCACAAGTGGTGGATATGTTCCTGCGGGCTTACGGGAAGGAAGGGGAATAAACGGTTTTAGCGGCATGCTAATGCATTGAAGGCAGCGGGGCCTGTGGCCCCGCCCTGAAACGATCAGAAGGATTTTCTGACGCCGATGGAGAAGTGGTCGTAATCCACATCAATGTTGTCACTTCCGACCTTGGCTTCATGGGTTGCATCCACATAGCCCAGCACCAACTCCGGGGCATCCGGAGCAAAGGAGATCGCCACATCCAGGCCCAATAATTCCGGGTCGATGTCCAGGGTTTCGGAGCCAAACGATTCTTTAGCATCCGTATCACCCATGTTGTACCACAGCGATGCAGTCACCATTTCGAAATTCGCTCGAGCACCAACTTCCAGCCCATACCCTTCCCCTGCCGCATTGAGCAACGTCGGTCGACTAAACCCTACCGCACCATATAGATCCAACATCTCTGCTACCGGAAAATGAGCGCCCACACCGATAAAGGTGAGGTCATTTAATGTCGCATTTTCAGCCACACCGAAACCGACATCATCTTCATAGTTCAGCGATATATGCCGTCCCATCACCATGACGTAATCGCCGATTTCGAAACCACCCTGCAGCCCAAAACCCTGCTGAAGATCAAAAGATTCTGACGGAGCACCAGTGCCGCTGATTTCCGAATCACCAGACACGACATAATCAAACTGCACATAGTTAAAAGAAGGCGCATCCGCAAAGGCATGCTGACCCGTTGCCCCTATGAGGGCGGCAAACGCAAGCGTAGCAATTTTCTTGTTCATAACTTTCTCCACCTGTTATATCAAGACGAGCCAACGATGCCTCAAGCCCGACCACTGGCATCCCTGCCTCCAAACCATTGATAGCCCAATTGTAAAAAAACCGCAATATACAATATATTTACCGCACTAATAGGCACAATGGCCTTTCCCCCTCCAACGCTAATTCAATACACGCCACGCAACGGTTTCACCTCTGCCGCACAAAGCAATGCCCTGCCCCGACGCCGCTCACCCAGTTGCCACCAGATCACCCCAAGCCACCGAATCGCATGGCGATTCTCCGCATTGCAGGACAGGGCTTGCTGGGCGATGCGTAAAGCTCGCCCAAGCAAGCACTGACGACGACTCGGGAACCGCTTGGCAGCTCGTACCAGGGTCGCAATATGCCTCAGGTCATCGGCACTCACGGTGAATCACCTTCCTGAGCACTCCCCGCATTTGCCTGCACTTTGGCGGTGGTCTTGCCAGGCACAGCAAAGTCATACCAGTCCAGTTTCCGGGTCACCACCATCACCGCAGCCAAGGCAGCGAACAGCAGCAAAGCGCCCAACAACAGGGCATAGTCTTCAGCCATGAGAATCCCGTAGATCAACCCTTGCACCAGCAGCAGACTCAAGGCAAAAGTCCAGCCGGCCTTGAAGGAACGCATGGCAGCCATCAGGTAGACGCCGATCAAGGCACAGCACGATAACGCGGCCACCAGATAGGCCAGCACAAAGTCGACATGCTCACTGAGTGCCACCAGCAGCAGGTAGAACACGGCCAGCGCCAAGCCCACCAACAGGTATTGCATGGCATGTAACGGGTACCGACGCAGCACTTCAAAAAGAAAAAACGCTGCGAAAGCCAGGCCCACAATCAGGTAACTGTATTTCAGCGCCCGCTCACTGGAGAGCAACCCCGTGACCGGCTGCACCAAACGCACCCGCAATGCCTGACCGCTATCACCGCATGCGGCATCGCCGCGGGCGCAATGAATCACACTGGCCGCCGCCAGGCTGTTGGTGCGCCACTGGCTGGTGAAGCCTTCCTGGGTAATCTCCCGTTCCACCGGCAACACCAACCCTTCGAAGCTGGGGTGCGGCCAGTCCGCCCGTAACGCCATGCGGGTTTCCTTGGCCAGCGGTAAGGCACCCAGCGATTCGGTGCCGTTCAAATTCAGGCGCACCCTGACGGTAAAGGCCCCCGCCAAATCCGCCGGTAATGCGACAGCCACCACATTGCCACCCACACCGTCGGGCAGCTGCTCGGTTTCCACCAACGGCAACGGCACATCGTTAATCAGAATTTGCGGGCGCTCCACCAGCCCGCGCAGATCCTGAATCTGCAATAGCAGCAGTGGCGCCTGTGACGACACCACCTGCTCTGGCTGACTCACTTGCTGCCAGTTAGCCGGAAAGACCGCTTCGATGTGCAATAGGCTTCGGTACACCGGAACGCCATAAATACCGCGATAGCGCATTTCGCTTTGTAGCTCGCCATCAATGCTCAGTATGTCCGGGATCTGGCTATCCAGCACCTGCCGGCGCTCAATGGCGGTACAGGTTTCGCCACTGCGGCAGTCGCGTTTTTCTACCAATTGTTTACGGGTTCGGGGGACCACGATCAACGGCCCACTGATCTGTTGCTCCCCGCTCACCTGACGGGTGATCTGGTGCTTAACGCGCAACGCTTCATTGCTGCGGTCGGCAATTTTTCCCTGAATCATTAACAGCGGCACCACCAACACCAGCATCAGCCCGGCAATGGTGAACATTTTCAATAGCAAGTTGGGTCGCATGGTTTCTCTCCCACAAATGACACCCTCATATAGAAAGGCCAGTGTGAGAAACCGGTTTGAGGGTTTTGTGGGGATTGTGTGGGGGAAAGCAGTGACGAGTGGCGAGAAACGAGTTTCGAAACCCCAGGCCAGTTTTTCCTTCTCGCTTCTCGCTTCTCGCTCTATCGCGCCGTCCGCAACGTCGCCTACGGAACAGGGGTTACTCGGGGAGAACTAGGGTGGCGCGGACACCGTTGCCGGTGTTGTCCAGCGTCAGTGTGCCACCGTGCAGGCTGGCGATTTCGTTAACCATTGCCAGGCCCAGGCCGGAGCTTTTTTCCTGGCCCGGTGCGGGCAGGGAATAGAAACGCTCGGTAACCCGCTCCAAGGCGTAATCGGGAATTACCGGGCCGGTATTGTCCACGGTCAGGGTGGCGCCTTCAGCGTTAACGGTAATGACGGTACCCGGTTGCGCAAAACGCAGGGCGTTATCCAGCAAATTGAACAGGGCCAGCTTGAGTGTTTCCGCTTCCGCCTGCAGCGTGCCGTCATTGACGCTGACCTCAAGGTTTTTTTCTGCCAACAGCGAATAGCGGCTGCGCTGCCACTCCTGGACGAGCACAGCAATCGACACGGCACTCTTGCGAGCCGGCAGGCTTTCCAGTTTTTCCAGCCGCGCCATGGCCAGCAGCCGATCTAACAGGTCACTGAGCCGCTGACTTTCATGAATCACATTGTCGGTAAACCGGTGTAGCGCCGGCTCTTGCACTTCGTCCGCCAGAATTTCACCGGCACCACGAATCGCCGCCAACGGACTTTTCATTTCGTGGGTCAGCAGGGTTACGTTATCTTCCAGCTGCGCCCGCGATTCCAACCGCCGACGCATGGCCGTGACAGCCTCCGCCAGATCTTTAATTTCATCGTGGCCACGAAAACGCGGGGGTGCCGGACGTTCATCATTAGCCACGGCCTCCGCATAACGCCGCAGCCGATTGACCCGCCGGCTGAGCCACCAGGCCAACAGCCCGCCCAGCAACAGGCAAATCATTAACGCTAACCCGCCATAGACCATCAGGTAGCGCTCCGCCCGCTCCACAAACGGCGCAATGGCGCGGCCGGGTTTGCCCAGGCTGATGACACCGATCAAGCTGCCGTTATCGCGAATCGGCGCGGCCACGTACATAACCGAAGTGGCCGGGTCCTGCGGGTCGGTGCGGGTGGTGCGTGCGCCATAGCGCCCCTGCAGTGTCAGGTGCACATCGTTCCAGCGAGAAAAATCTTTTCCTTCATCCCGGCCACGGGAATCGAATAGCACAGTGCCGGTGGGGCCGGTGATATACACATGGGTGTGGATGCGCGTTTTCTTTAACCCCCAGATATCCGCATCCGGGGTGCGCCCTGCGTAACGATTAAGCGCATCGCGCAGGGCCGGAGTAATCACGATCTGTCCGTTATGCGCATCACTGGCAACAATTTCGGCTAACAGATTGGCCGCATCCACCAGGGTTTCTTCCGCTGACTGGCGCACTAACGGTTTAGCCTGGCCAAACACCAAGTCGAGCACGAACCAGCCCACCAGGCCCAGGATCAAAAAATAAAAGACCAGTAAACGCTGACCGAGTTTCATGGGGTGTCCAGCAGGTAACCGATACCGCGCCGGGTAACGATAAGGTGGTCGCCGTTCAGCGGACGCAGTTTGGCGCGCAAGGTCTTGATGTGGGTATCCACGCTGCGCTCAAAACTGTCTTCATCACTGGCGCAGATATCCAGCAGTTGGGCGCGGCTGAATACCTGCCCGGGACGCTGCACCATGGTGGCCAGAATTCGGTATTCCGAGCGCGTCAGAGATAATTCGGTGTGCCGAAAGAAGAGCCGAAAGCCACTGTCATCCACCTGCCACGGCGTTGCTTTATCGGTGTCTACATCAGGTTTCGGCGCCAGACGTTTAAGAATGGCACGAATGCGCGCCACCACTTCACGGGGGCTAAACGGTTTGGTGACGTAATCATCGCCACCCAGTTCCAGACCCAGAATGCGGTCCACTTCATCCTGCCTGGCGGTGAGAAATAACACCGGCAGCTCACTGCGCTGGCGTAACTGCTTGAGCACATCAAAGCCATTCATGTCCGGCAGGCCCACATCCAGCACCACCAGATCCACAGCGCCCCCGGCGACTGCATCCAGCGCCTGCTGACCCAACGTCACGTGGGTCACGGCAAAGTGTTCACGCTCCAACGCGAACATCAGTGGTTCGGCAATACGCGGTTCATCTTCTACGATCAGTACAGCGGGCACTTGAAATATTCCTGTCCAGTAACCATGGCATGATAACCAGACCACGAAGGCGTTCCCATGCCAAGGAGGCGTTTATGTTAGAACTGATCGACAATCTGCCCGGTGATACCGTTGGCGTCAGCGCCCACGGTGAGCTGACCGCCGAGGACTACCGCAAGGTACTGGCTCCCGCCATCGAAGGCGCTTTGAGCCAGCACGACAAGATCAATGTGCTCTACGAAATCGGCCCCACTTTTGAGAATTTCTCCGCCGGGGCCATGCTACAGGATGCACTGGTCGGCCTGCGCCACCCGCTCAGCTGGCACCGCATCGCTATCGTTACCAGCCATGACTGGATCAGCAATACCATCCAACAGGCCAGTGCGCTGATTCCCGGTGAGGTAAAGGTCTTCGAGTGGGCAGAGCAGAAAGATGCGCTAAGCTGGCTGGAAAGTTGAAAGTGTGAAGCGCGACAAACGCTCTGCTTGCTTTCAAACTGAGCTCGCGCTCAGATCATGAGCGCGCCAGTACAGGCTGTCCAGATGCCTTCAGCGATGCCCGCGTTTTAACTTTCAACTTTACACTGTCATCTGATCTCACCCGGCCTGCCGGAGGCTCAGTTTCAGGGCATCCAGAAGATCCCGTCCGCCGCTGTGCAGCTCCCTAATGTCCTTCAGAAAGAAGGTTTTCTTTACTCGCGTCTGCACGACCAACACGCCATAGAGCACGCTGTCGAACTCCAGCGGAATCCCCAGATAACTGCGAAAATGCTCTTCATCGGAGCCGGGCACATAGAAGTAATCCATATGCGCCTGAATATCCCGAGCCGCCACGGCACTGCGAGTACGCGCCACCTTGCCGGTTAACCCTTGGCTGTAAGCCAGGGTCGCCCCCAGGACACGCTGGTTCAGGCCACTAGTGGCCACAATTTCCAGCGTCTGCCGCTGCCCATCAGCCTGATACAGGCTGCAGACCTGCACGTTAAGCTTGTTCCTGACTGCATCCACGCGGGCATGCATGAAATCCGGGGGTAAGGGCATGCGATTACCTATCTGTTCACCGACCTTGAAACCGGCTCGTTAATGTCTATCAATCTATCTTTCAATATCCGTGCCTGTTTCCCCCTAATGCGCTCAGACAGACACTGGGCACATGCTTTACACTGTACGCGTTACCCCTGTCGTGGAGCCCTGCGTTGGCCAAAAAAGCAAAAACCGAGGCCGAGATCGCGCTTTTTCGTGAATCCGTGTGCGAGGCAGCCACGCGCTTGTTCATTGAACGCGGGCCCCAGAACGTAACCATGCGGCAGATCGCCAGTGAAGTGGGGGTCAGCCCCATGACCCCATACCGCTATTTCAGCGACAAGGATGACATCTTGGCCACGGTGCGCGCCGCCGCCTTCAACCGCTTTGCCACCGCGCTGGAAACCGCCGTCACCAATGCCCCCGACGCCCGCAGTAAAGGCCGCGCCGTAGGCGATGCCTACGTGGGGTTTGCCAAGACCCACCCCGCTGCCTACCAACTGATTTTCTCCTTTTCCCAGCCTGACGAAGACCGCTATCCGGAGCTGCAGGCTGCCAACGGCCGTGCCCAGGAAACCATGGTGGGCTATGTCCGCGACATGATTGAGGCAGGCCTGCTCAAGGGCGATGCCCAACTGATCGGCTATATGTTCTGGGCCACCCTGCACGGCATTGTGGTGCTGGAATTGGCCAGCGGCCTGCGTGGCATGAACGGCGATACTCTGCGCGAGAAGATCATGCGCACCCTCTATGCCGGCATGCAGGTAACCCCCCCCACACTGGATTCCTGACCGTTTCGCTCACTCTCGACACCGGTAGGCTTGACTCCATAAATATACAGTGTAAATTTTACTTCGTATATTTATGGATGCCGAGCCCCGCCCGACATCCCGGCCCACGCCCCTCTATAGCCCGGGGCCCCGTATAAGGATGCTGACATGTCTCTGCCCATTGAAATTCGCTCCCGGCTGCGCCTGCCGGTGATGTGCTCACCGTTGTTTATTATTTCCAATCCCGATCTGGTAATCGCCCAATGCAAGGCTGGCGCCATCGGCTCTTTCCCGTCGTTGAATGCCCGCCCGCTCTCCCAGCTGGATGAATGGCTACACCGCATTACCGAAGAGCTGGCCGCCTGGGACCGGGATCACCCGGACCAACCTGCCGCCCCGTTCGCAGTCAATCAGATCGTGCATCGCTCCAACGACCGTTTGGAAAAAGACCTGGAGCTGTGTGAGAAGTACAAGGTCCCCATGGTGATTACCTCCCTGGGCGCCCGCGAAGATTTGAACCAGGCGGTTCACGGCTGGGGCGGCATGGTGATGCATGACGTAATTAATAACCGCTTTGCCCATAAAGCCATCGAGAAAGGCGCCGATGGTCTCATCGCCGTAGCCGCCGGGGCCGGCGGGCATGCCGGGCAGCTTTCCCCGTTCGCCCTGATGCAGGAAATCCGCAGCTGGTTCGACGGCCCGCTGGCCCTGTCCGGTTCTATTGCCAGCGGCCCCTCTGTATTGGCCGCTGAAGCCATGGGCGCGGATCTGGCCTACATCGGCTCCCTGTTCATTGCCACCCAGGAAGCCAATGCCGACGAGGCCTACAAACAGATGATCGTGGACAGCAACGCCTCCGATATCGTCTACAGCAACCTGTTCACCGGGGTGCACGGCAACTACCTGGCGCCATCCATCATTAATGCTGGCATGGATCCGGCTAACCTGCCGGAAAGTGACCCGTCAAAAATGAACTTCGGTTCCGGCGGCGGCAGCGACAAGAAAGCCTGGAAAGATATCTGGGGTTGCGGCCAGGGTATCGGCGCGGTGGAAGCGGTGCAGAGCGCAGGCGATGCCATTGCCAAGCTCAGCGAAGAATACCAGCAGGCCCGACGCGCATTGAATGCAGCCTGAACCAACATCACAGAGAAAGGAGAGTCACTATGGCGAATATTGATGGCTGGCATGCTGTTGTCAAAAGTCAGGACCGTCAGGCGCTCAGCGACCTTATTGCGGACCAGGCGGTATTCCATTCACCCCTTGTGCACACACCACAGGTTGGCAAGCCGATCACCACCGCTTACCTGACCGCCGCCATGCAGGTGTTGGCTAACGACAGCTTTCGTTACGTGCGGGAAATCAACGAAGGACCGCATTCAGTGCTCGAATTTTCCCTGGAGTTGGACGGCATCGCTGTCAATGGCGTGGACATGATCGAATGGGATGCGGACGGAAAAATCGTCGACTTCAAAGTAATGATTCGGCCCTACAAAGCCATTGAAGTGGTACGCACCAATATGGCGGCCATGCTGGAAAAGCTGAAGTAAGAAGACACATGTCGCGGCGCCGGCGCCGCGACATTTTCTCTGCAAAACCCTCACGGCTGCACACCCGCGTTCAGGCGCCAACCATATAGGGCCGGAAAGCTTCGGTGGCGGCAGCCACCGTCACTGCCACAAACACTCCGCTGAACATGATGCCGACGATGGCCACCAGAATTGCCACAAACTTGGTGCTTTTGCGAGACGGGCGCAGGTCGCCGTAGCCCACCGTCAACGCCGTAATCATGGACCAGTAAAAGGCATCAAACCGGCTCCAGCCTTCACGGCGCCCCACCCACTGCCCCATCCCGACAATCACAAGCAGAAACCCGGCCAAGAAAGGCGCCACCAGTACCATCGCCTTTATGAACAGGCCCAGAAATGCGAAGGCAAACTCCATGGCCACCATGCCTACAGGCTAAACAACACCCGGCAGAACCAGGTTTTCAGGTACGCAGTTTCAGGAATCGCCGGATGCACAGGATGGTCCGGGCCCTGCCCTTCGTAACCCACCACCTGAATGCTGCGATCGATATGCCGGGCGCTGCTATGCACCACGTCCAGCAAACGGTCTGCGGGCATGTGCATGGAGCAGGATGCCGATACCAGATAGCCCCCAGGCTTTACCAGCCGCATGGCCAGCTCGTTGATGGCGTGGTAACCGGCCAGGCCGTTCTTGAAATCTTTCTTGCGCTTGATGAATGCAGGCGGATCCAGCACCACCAAGTCGTACTTTTCACCGTCGGCAATCAATTGCTTCATGGCCGCAAACGCATCGCCCTGAATGCTGCCTACCTTGTCGGCAACGCCATTCAGCTCCGCATTGCGATGCACATAGTCCGTGGCGATTTCTGAACCGTCCACGCAAGTGACCGATTCCGCCCCGGCCAGCGCCGCCTGCACACCCCAGCCACCGCAATAACTGAACACATCCAGTACTCGCGCCCCTTTGGCCAACGCCTGCATTTTCTGGCGGGCGGCACGGTGATCGTAGAACCACCCGGTCTTTTGCCCTTCGGCCAACGGCGCCACAAATTTCGCCCCGTTTTCGGTGAGGCTGACTTCGCCCAACAGCTCGCCTTTCAGCGCCTTGGTATAACGCTCCAGGCCTTCAATTTCACGGGCGGCCGCTTCGTTCTTGGCAATAATGTGGGTGGGTTCCAGCACCGCGTCCAGGGCGCTGACAATCACATCCAGGTGGGCCTCCATGGCACCGGACCCGGTCTGCACCACCAGCACATCGTGGAAGCGATCCACTACCAGGCCGGGCAGGCCGTCGGCTTCGCCGTAGATCAGGCGATAGCAGGCATCATCGAACAACTGCTCACGCAGTGTCAGCGCCTGCTCGATACGTTTCTTGAAGAAGCTGCGTGACAGCGCTTGTTTCACATCACGACTGTACAGGCGGGCGGCAATCAGCGAATGGGGGCTGAGCAGAGCACGCCCCAGCGGTTTGCCGCGGCTGTCTTCCACTACACAGGTACCGGCAGACAAGTCCTTGAGTGGGGTATGGCGGGTATCAATTTCGTTGGCGTAAACCCACAGATGGCCCGCCTTGAGGCGGCGTTCTTCATTTTTGCGCAGGCGAATAACGGTCGGTTCGGTCATGGTGCATACATCAGCTGGCGGGAAAGGGCGCATGATAACACAGGGCGCAACACGCAAGCCCAAGACGCTGCGCGCAACACGGGTAAGTCCATCGCGGCAGCACCCATCGGGCATAGCAAACCACCTCTCCCACAGAACAGGGCAAGCCGGTTTTTCCGCACAACAAAAAAGCCCCGACCAACTGGCCGGGGCTTTTCATGTTACGTGACGCGTATTGCTTGTTGCGCCTCTTATTAACCCTTCACAAACTCAGGGTAGGCTTCCATACCGCAGTCTGCGATATCCATGCCTTCGTACTCTTCTTCTTCGCTGACGCGGATACCCATGACCACTTTCAGGATACCCCACACCACCAGGCTTGCGACGAACACCCAAGTGAAGATAGTCAGTGCGCCGATCAGCTGGCCAGAGAAGCTTGCACCACCGTCATCGGTCAGCGGGTTGGTGATCGGCACCAGCATCAGGCCAAGGAAACCAACAACACCGTGTACGGAGATCGCACCCACCGGATCATCGATCTTCAGCTTGTCCAGAGTCAGGATGCTGAATACCACCAGTACACCACCCAGGGCGCCAAACAGGCTTGCCTGCAGGGCAGTCGGGGTAGAGGGCTCAGCAGTGATCGCCACCAGGCCAGCCAGCGCGCCGTTAAGCAGCATGGTCAGGTCGGCTTTGCCGAACAGGATGCGACCAACGATCAGGGCAGCAATGGCACCACCGGCAGCAGCAGCGTTAGTGTTCATGAACACAACCGCAACCGCGTTGGAGTCACCGACACTGGACGTTGCCAGCACAGAGCCACCGTTAAAGCCGAACCAGCCCAACCACAGGATAAAGGTACCCAGTGCCGCCAGCGGCAGGTTAGAACCCGGGATGGCGTGTACTTCACCATTCGGGCCGTATTTCCCTTTACGTGCGCCCAGCAGCAGTACACCGGCCAGGGCAGCAGCTGCACCCGCCATGTGAACGATGCCGGAACCCGCGAAGTCAGAGAAACCCAGATCGCCCAGGTTATACAGGCCAAACACATCAGCACCGCCCCAGGTCCAGGACCCTTCAAGCGGATAGATAATGCCTGTCATCACGACGGCAAAAGCCAGGAATGCCCACAACTTCATCCGTTCTGCCACGGCACCGGATACGATGGACATGGCGGTTGCAACAAACACAACCTGGAAGAAGAAGTCCGCAGACGGCGCGTAGGTGGCCGCTTCTTCTGCACCGGCAACCCCGTCGCCCACAATCCCGGACAGGAAGATGGCGCCGTCATACATGATCGCGTAACCGCAAACCATGTACATGATGCTGGCGATGGCGAACAAAGCCACGTTTTTGGTGAGAATTTCCGTGGTGTTCTTGGCGCGTACCAAGCCGGCTTCGAGCATGGCAAAACCTGCTGCCATCCACATCACCAACGCACCACAGATCAGGAAATAAAACGTATCAAGCGCGTATTTCAATTCAAAAATTTGGTTTTCCACAATGCAACCCTCCGGAAATGGAAGCGTGTTCTTTTAAAGCCCTGGCATGGGTCAATTCAAAACACGGTAAAACTAAATCGCGTCTTCGCCGGTTTCACCGGTACGGATACGAATCGCTTGCTCAAGGGAGGTAACGAAGATTTTGCCGTCACCAATTTTGCCGGTATTAGCGGCTTTCGCGATGGCTTCAATCACTTGGTCCAGGGTGGACTCGGCGATGGCCACTTCGATTTTTACCTTGGGCAGGAAATCCACCACGTACTCGGCACCCCGGTACAGCTCGGTGTGACCTTTCTGACGTCCAAAGCCTTTCACTTCGGTAACAGTGATGCCCTGCACGCCAATCTCGGAGAGTGCTTCACGCACGTCATCCAGTTTGAACGGCTTAATTACGGCAGTAACCAATTTCATTTCTTTCTCCTCAGCTTTCACCGCGTCCGGTGACGTCCGTTTCTCTTCGAGCCCCGTTATGGTTCCCGATCCACAGCTTGCGCGAACGCTCTGACCCAAATAGTGCACGACCCATGCCAGTTTTAAAAAATCATGCTTTTTCAGGGGCTTACATCATCGCCTGGACTCAACATCCAGACCGAGCGCGCCATTATAGCGCACCACAATGGGGCGGGATCCAAGTTGGTGCAAGATCGCTGCCCAGCACCACCCGGTGCCTCGCCCCCGCACACCGTGCTACCATCCGCGCATCATTACAAGGACGCCGTTGTCATGCCCGATCAGCCCTTTATCGACCGCCTCATGGCCGACATCAGCCGCCGCCTGCCCACTGACCTAGGCGGCCTGCGCAGCGAAGTGGAACGCAACGTGCGCAGCGTGCTGGCCGAAACCGTCAGCCGTCTGGATCTGATTACCCGGGAAGAATTCGATATCCAGCAACAAGTACTGATGCGCACCCGGGAAAAACTGGAAGCGCTGGAGAAACAGGTGGCCGAGCTGGAGAAGACGCCGGACGCTTGACCCCTTTTACGCCGCTCACCGCCACTGTGGGGGCCTGCCTGCAAGCGATGGTTACGCCCGGAGAATCGCTTGCAGGCAAGCTCCCACAGCCCCCTCACCGCTCGCCCACGCCCTTTTCCTACGTCCACTATCCGCCCCGACCTACAGGCACTCACACCCCCAGCTCGTACACTGCCTCACAAGCCATTGAATCTGTGAGGAATCGTGACGCATGCGCTGCTGTACAGCCGAGCCCCGATAGGGATTGAAGCCCGCACCGTGCGGGTGGAAACCCACCTGGCACCAGGCTTACCTGCATTCACTATCGTCGGATTAGGCGATACCGCCGTGCGCGAGAGCCGCGACCGGGTCCGCTCGGCGCTGGTGAACAGTGGCTTCGATTTTCCCCAACGACGCATCACCGTGAGCCTGGCACCTGCAGACCTGCCCAAGGACGGTGGCCGTTTCGATCTACCCATCGCGCTGGGGATTTTATTGGCTAGCGGCCAGTTGGGACGCATCGACACCGAGCAATACGAATTCATCGGCGAGCTGGCATTAAACGGTACGTTAAGCCCGGTCCCCGCCATGCTACCCTGCGCATTGGCCTGCCAGCCCACTGGCCGCACGTTGATTGTGCCCCGCGACAACGCCGACGAAGCCGCCCTCGCTGGGGCCGGCACCATTGCCGCCGACCAACTGGCTCAAGTGGCCGCACACTTGGCCGGGCAAACGCCGCTGCCACTACACGAATGCAACGCCCCACAAGCCGGTCAGTATCAAGGCGGTTGCCTGTCAGAAATCCGCGGTCAGGCCCATGCCAAACGGGTATTGGAAATCGCCGCCGCCGGGGGGCACTCTCTGCTTCTTTCCGGGCCGCCTGGCGCCGGCAAGAGCATGCTGGCCTCCCGCTTGCCCGGATTAGTACCACCACTGCATCCGACCCAGGCCTTGGAAGTCGCGGCGATTTACTCCCTACGCCAAGCGCGCGATCACACCCTGTTTCATCAACGCCCCTACCGGGCGCCACACCACACCGCCTCAGCCACGGCCCTAGTGGGTGGCGGCAGCTACCCCCGGCCTGGGGAAATTTCCCTGGCCCACCACGGCATTCTGTTTCTGGATGAATTACCGGAATTCGACCGGCGCGTGCTGGAGGTATTGCGTGAACCACTGGAAACCGGCGAGGTGAGCATCGCCCGCGCTGCGCAGCAGCTGACCTTTCCGGCACGCTTTCAACTAATCGCGGCCATGAACCCCTGCCCCTGCGGCTATTTAGGTGACCCGGAGAAAAGCTGCGGATATCGCTGCGAAAAAGCCAAACGCTATCAGAGCAAGCTCTCCGGCCCATTACTGGATCGTATTGATCTGCATATGGACGTACCGGCGGTGGACGCCAATGAACTACTCGGAGACAAACAGGGAGAAACCAGCCACACAGTACGCCAACGGGTAAAAGACGCCTGGCGCCGGCAATGGCTACGGCAAAAACAACTGAACAGGGAACTGAGCACCGATCAACTAGAGCCCTTGCTGCGCCCCCACCGGGACTGGCTCGCCAGCGTCATGAACCGGCTGGGGCTATCTGCCCGGGCCCTGCACCGCAGCACCCGGGTGGCCCGCACCATCGCCGATTTGCATGGCAGCGAAGAGGTGGAGCGCGACCACCTTCGCGAAGCCTTGAGCTACCGCCAGACGATGAACGAATAGACCGACTTCACCATCAGCCTACAATCTATTCAACATGATCAGTGGCTCGAGACAAGCCTCGGAGTAATAGTCAAACCATACAACAGAAGGCTTGGTTTTTTTTGTTATTACGCCATCTTTTAAATAATCATTAATCTTTCCCGGAAAAGCATTGTTGGCTTTTTCTGCCAAAACATGTATGCACTCACCGAAAGCCCAGTCAGTTCTTGTCAGCGTCCAAGATAAGCCAGAGAAGACCCCGTCCCCCGCTTCATAACAGGTAGGATACTTCTCCAACATCTTACGTTCAGCCTCTTCCATAACCTCCAGACTACTTGTATCGGCGTACTGATAAAATGACTTCACGTTTATCGAATCCGAATAAGACACACATGAATTCATTTTTCTTATATAATGATATTTTGGCGTCTGAATGGAGAGAAAACCTGATGCCACGTCTGGCCTAAAGCTTTCATCCTGAATAGTAACAAAAACTCTTCGCCCTGAATTTACAACATCATCTAACTTTAAAGTCCCTACATTTACATCAGAATTATCCGAAACATAAACATCCCCACCCAAAACGCTGCTGATATCGATTTTCAAATCTTCGATATCATTAACAGAAAACGGCGACAGAACAGTATTGTCGAACTTTATATTAGTTACCGGCATTTCTGTATATCCCAATTTATAGCAGTGGGAAAATTGAAGAAAAACCACTTCTTTTTCATTTCCTTTCCGGTTTATAAATTCAAGAACCGAACTCAGCGCTGACGACAGCGACTCCCCGCACGCACCTAGCGCTGGGTCATAGTTAAAGTGCGCAAGGTACTTACTCTTCCCTTCCCTGCTTAGCCACATAAAGGGACGAAGATCAAAAACCCTTACACCTGACCCAAGCTGCTCACCTATCGTTTTACTTTGCGTTTTTGTATTACATTCATTAGCTACCAAAGAATGTAAACTCTTATTAACTGCACTCATCCCTGAATCATGTGACGCAGGCCAACATATTCCATTAATCGGCTTATTCTTGATGCTCTCATAAATATCAGACATCCAGTGCTCTGGTGAATAATCCATATTCGTTCTTCTCCATGCATTTATTATTTATTGATTTTTCTGGCAGACGGCGATTCAACCGTCCGAACTGCAGGATTCATCCTGACCTGCGTCATCCACAACCAAAACGTGCTAACAACCTGCGCCCCACAACTGGCACAGGTACACCTTGCCTTTCTTTACGGGTTTTTAACGGCTTATTCCGCCGCCGATCTGGCCACAAGCTGCACCCTGCGATCCTGCTGGTGACACTGCTTCAGAGCATCACCGCGCAAAGACTCACAACGCGCTCCTGTCACCGAGTGGTCCTCCCCATGACCAATCACCGTGACTTCGGCAATGCTATCGCCTTGCTGCTGCCACCATTGGGCAACAGCCTGCGCCCTGCGCTCTGCCAGGTCCCGGTTATAAACATCACCACCCAGCGGGTCGCTATAACCATGCATTTCCACGCTTGGAGATTTGAGCGCCGCAACAGACTGATACCAGGCTTTCAGTGCAATCCGGCTGGCGTCGCTGAGAGACGCCGAGTCAAAAGTAAAGACCACAGTCATCGGTGCCGGTACGGCAACCGGCTCTTCCATATCAGCCCCGGGCAGCTCTACAGGTACCGGCACATCAGGCTCTCCTGTGATCGCCACATCACACTCAGGCACCGCCATCTCCGCAGTCCACTGCGCGGTTCGCCAGCAACGGCCCTCTGATGTTTTCAAAAGATTGCCATCACCGTCAGTGCGATAACCCGCCCATGGGTTGTCGTCGTTTTGCGTAGCACAACCTGACAGAACCAGAGAAAGCCCCATGGCAACCACGATCAGCATGTTGATTTTTTTCATCGTTGAATCCTTACCAGGTCAGGTTGGCGCTGAGCAGCCCACCATGGCTTTCGGTATCCCCACCAAAGCGCCCACGATAGCCAAGCCATAAGGAGAAGTCGGGCGTCACCAGCCACTCGGCACCGGCATTGGCCGCTAACTGGGCATCATTCTGATCGGCGCCATACACGGTGAACCCCTGTTGCGTTCCGGCAAACCGGGCACTCTGTTCCGGCTGGGTGTCGCCGAACGGTTGCACCACCGCCAGCCCCCCTTCCGCCACAAACCAGTCGCCGCCCAGAACAAACGCACGGGACAGGTCTGCGCCCAGCCAGGCTTCGCCACTGTTCAGCTCGCTGTCGTCCACGGCCAGCCCGGCGATGCCGCCACCAGTTTCGCTAAAACCGTTTCGTTCAATACGGGTCATGGAAACCATCGCATAGGGATGCAAACCGGTTTCGCCCCAGGCCAGATCCCAACCGGATTCCAGTGCCAGTCGCAGCGCATCCACGCTGCTGTCGGACTCGGCCGGGGTGCCACTAACAATCCGTTGTTGGGACACATCGCTATTGCCGTAGCTCAGGTCACCACGCATATACCAGGCGCCCCGGCTGCTCCAGCGGCCATACACCCCCGCGAACCAGGACGACACATCGCCATCCGCCTGGCGGTTGTCGTAGTCCAGCGCGCCGTCAGCGCTACCGGCGGCCACCCCCAGCATCCAGCGATCCCATTGATGGTCCAGCCCCAGCGCCAGTTGATCCCCCCGGAAGGTATAAGCCGCATTACCCACACCACTCTGGCTTTGCTCCTCAAAACGGGAGGACTGGGCCAGCACCCAGACGCCATTACGGCGGGTGTCGCCACCCTTCACCGACTCACCGTCCGCCGCCGATGCCGCCAGTGGCACCTGGCTCTTCTGGGCAGCCTGAGCCGCTTGCGCATAAGGGTCCGACGGCGCCGCCAGCGCCTGCAATTCGCGGGATAGCCTCGCATCCATACCGCCATCGGAATGTCCGCCCACATTGCGGCCCCGTTGGCGCATGCCGTTGGCAAACGCCTGCTGCAATTGGCGCCCGACACTCAGGCTCGCCAACAGGCTGTCACCGCTAAACGCAGTAAATGCCTGTGCGGCCTGGGGCTTGCTCATTTGCAGCACCTGGCGATACAGGGAATCATTGATGGTCATGCCATCCACGTTGTTGGCCACCGCCCGCTGGTTGTCTGTGAAGGCTGCACTGGCAAACGACAGGTCATTGCGCAGCAATTCCAGCGATGCGGTATTGCTGCCATAGCTCAACACCGGGTTTAGGAAGGCATAATTGGAACTTACATCATCGAACTGGCCGTTAATGCCACCGGCCGCGTTGAGAAAGGTATAGGTACTGAAAGGCAAGTAGGTGCCATCGTTGCCCACATGCAACACAGACCCTGCCAGATTGGCCTGGCCGCTCACCTCGATCCGGTCGCTGCTGGTGCTGGCCGGATCCACTTCCAGTGCCAGCTGGCTGCCGCTGTTAAAGGTCAGGTCGCCATTGATATTCAAGGTACCAATGGAATTGCCCACGGCCAGCGTACCGCCAGATTCAATGGTGGTATCCCCCACCTGGCCGGTGCCGCCGAGCACGCCGCTGTTCTCTACAGTGAAGGCACTGTTGCTCCAGTTGCTGTTGGCATTGAGGCGCCCCTGCTGAATCACCGTGCTACCAGTGAAGGCGGTGGCATCCTGGGCCAGAGAAACCGCACCACTGCCTGTTTTTTCCAGATCACCGCTGCCTGTTAACGCGTTGTCGAATACCCCATCTGCGGCTTGATCCAGCACCAGGCGGGTTCGGTTCTCGATGGCTGCGCTGCCAAAGGCCTCCGCGTCACCGATCAAGGCGCCGTTAAACAAACGGAATTGGCCGCTAAACGAGGTATTGTTGCCGGTCAGGCGAACCTCGCCCCCGCCGCTCATACTGATCGAACCGGAGCCGGACAGGTCATTGCCCAGCTCGGCTTGCCCGGCGTCTTGCAGACCAAGCTCACCGTTGTTTTCGATGGAGCCGGTGCCCAGTCCGCCGACCTCGGCCTGCACACCGCTACCGTCGATAATCAGGCCACCGGAAAAATCATTGTTGCCTTCCAGGTTCAGAGTCCTGCTGCCCGCCACCGTAAGCGCCCCGCTACCGGTCAGGTCGCTGCGTACTGTCGCGTCTTGCGCCATCCAGAGGGTGCCGCCATGACTGCCCAACGCCAGTTGATGACGATTAAAGAGGTCTGGAATTGCCGCCCCTTCTACATGGAACGTACCGCCATCCAGAACAAGGCGGTTACTGGCATCCCCCAGCGATTCACTCTTCAAGGCACGCAGCGTGCCCGCAGCAATCACGGTGTCACCGACGTAGTCGTTCCTGCTCTCTATTACCAGTGTGCCTTCTCCGGTTTTCATCAACCCGTTGTTGCCACTGATCACACTGTCGATGGTGGCCTGATAGCCACTGCTGGCGGCACTGCCATCGCCGACGCGTATTTCGCCATCGGCGCCGGTGAGGGTGAGGCCGTCACCCGCTACGCGGTAGCCATCGCTGGCGAACTGCATGCCTTCTACGGCCACCGCGCCATCCGCCGATGATACAGTGACAGTGCCCGCATCGCCGGCGAAAACGGCAAAGCCCGGCTTGGGAATCATGGGGGCGGTGATTGAGCCAGCCGCATCACTCCAGACCGAATTGGTAGCGGTCCAGGTACCATCGCCACCGCCCTGGGTGCTGCCACTGGCCAGGCCATTGCCATTCCAGAAATTCACGGCGGTGCCGGTGGCATTAATCAGGTTGATCTGGCCATTGGCCGCCAGGTATTGCAGGCCCAGCGACGGGTCCGTCGCGGCCAGCTGCAAGCCGCCGTTACTTTCCGTCAGGGTGCCGGTGTAATCAAACAAACGGTACAGGCCCGGGCCGAAACCGCCGGCGTCGTTCACGTTCAGGGAGGCACCGTTGATCGCCAGGTCGCCATTGACGGTGACGCTATCGCTTTGCCCCAGCGTGGAGAAATCGCTCCCCGGGGCGCCGAAATCAAAATCCAGCAGACTGCCCTGAGCCAGGGTCAGGTTGCCGTTGATGGAGAGCGTGCCCAAGCCATCGCCCGGCGCTAGCGTGCCGCCGGATTGCACCGTGGTATTGCCCAGCGAACCACTGCCACCGAGCAGACCACCGTTGTTCACCGTGGCGGTGACACCATCCATGGCGCCATTGACGAACAGGCCGCCGCCGTTAACCGTGGCGGCACCGGTCATGGTGTGATCTGCCGACAGGAAATAGTTTCCCGTGCCATTTTTGATCAGGTTGCCCGGCCCGGAGAGAACGCCTGCGTAGCGGTAATCGTTGCCGCGGTTGATAATCAAGGTGCCAGGTGTGATGCGAAACCGCAGATCCCCGACAATGGAGCCGCTGTTGCCACCAGTACCCAGCGTAAGGCTTGTGCCATTACTAAAGATCATGCCGCCGGTGAACGCATGGTCCGCCGTCCAGGTCACATCCGACCCTGAAAGGTGAACCCCCCCGGCCCCGGAAATCGTATTGGCATAGGGCGTCGAAGTGCTTAATCCGCTGCCGACAAGTTGCGCCCCACTATCGAGCAAGATATCACCGGCAAAGGTATCCATGGAGTCCAAGTCCAGCACCCCCCCGACAATATGCGTCAGGCCCGTGTAGTGCTGCTGGTTACGAACGATCAGAGTCTCGCTTGATACATCCCACAACACATCTCCGCTGCCACTAATGACGCCGAAATAATCGAGGGAATCCGCAATCAGTTTCACGGAGGCATCGTTGCGAATGTTTCCTGACAGACTGTCGTTAGCACCAACCAGGGTACCCTCCCGCACCCACCAATCCAGGCCCGCTGTTCCGTCCAACGTCCAGGTTCCGGCGCCGGTTTTCTCAAAAGACTCGAAGCCACGAAAGATATCGGTGCTGGCCGTGCCAACGGTGTTGGTATTGAAGGTACCATCGGCGGCGCCTCCCAGCACCAACGCATCAGTGCTGCCATTGGACTGCACATTGCCGCCCAGGCTGTAACCGTTTTCCAGGGTCAGGCGATTGCTGCCACCGGCAAAGTGAATCGCCGTTGCTTGGTTGGCACCCGCATTGACCGTACCGGCCAGGGTCACTGCCAGGTCGGAACCGGTGATGCCAAAACCACCGATGCCATCGGCACCGGCCGTGCCGCCGCCGCCCCCCGTGCCAGCGTCACCGCCCTGCACCAAGGCACCGGCGTTAATATGGATGTCGGCGCTGGCGTCCGCCTGAATTCCCGCAGCGCCGTCACCACCATCGCCACCAATGCCCCCTGCGCCACCTACACCGCCGTTGCCACCATTGCCGCCATGAAATTCCGCGCCGGAAAACAGGGTAAATCTGTCATCAGGGGAGGTAATATGCAGCCCTGCACCGCCATCGCCACCGTTGCCGCCGTCACCATAATAATAGTCAGACTTCCCGCCGGCCCCGCCATCTCCGCCCAGGCTTGCAAACGTGAAGTAATAATCGCCGGGGTCTGGTAACAATCCAACCCCACCGTTACCGCCATCGCCGCCGTGCTCAAAAGGCGGCGGGCTGCTGCCCACAACCACCGGCACGGCACCAAAGTCGAACCCTGTGGAGGAAAGCGGCGTTCCGGTTACATTCGCCAGCTCCATAGACAGAAAGTTCCTGCTGCCCTGCAGATCCAGCGTAAAGCGACCCGATCCGCGATTGTAACCGTAACTTCTCATTCCATAGGGCAGCAGCACCGCATCAATCGCCGCTCCCAGTGCGCCAAGTTGGAGACCGGTATTAATGGTAATAATCGATGTAACACCGTCGACAGTCACACTGAACTGGTCACCATTACTGACGCCGGGCAGCGTTGTCAGGTCCGTTGTCCAATCTACGCCGGGAAGGAATTCACTAGACAAAGATGGGGCCGCCCCGGTAAACAGCAGACTCATGCCGTCGCCGCCATGCCCGCCATTACTGAACAGGCTGCCATTACTGCCATTCTCACCCTGCCCGCCGGTCGTCCCATCATGGCCGGTACCATCTGCGCCATCCGGCGCAGACCAGGCCGGCACCGAGAGCAACAACAGGAAAGAAAAAACCGCGCTGGAAACAGGATAGAATCCAACACGGACAAGACAACGCCCCCCAATATGGCGCTGAGCAAACTGTGACATGACGCCCCCGGCATGATTTTCCACTATGAGCCCTGTAGGGTAGGAGCAGGGCAGGCCGAGAACCACGCCTCCCTTTTATCACTTTCCGGCGTTTTATCATTTTTCTTTCTGAATTAGATTCAGTTTTGATAACGCATCCCCAACCACAAAACAGACTAAAGCGACTCGCAATAATGGGGAAAACGGACGGCACACTATCACCCGCGAGCGTACATACGCTGGATATGTCCGGCGGACAAACATTCGATATTCCCGGCGTTCGCGGCCGCATGGAGCGGCTACAATTTCCCAGTGGCATCGTGCTCTACCGGCTGGAATACGAAGCGTTGGAAGACTGTTGTCTGGACATGCAAGGGGGCTTTGACGAGCCCTGGGTTGGCAGCGCCCTGCACATACAAGGGCAGTCCGAGTTGCTTTGCCCCAATGGCGAGCACCACACCCTCAATCCTGACGCCGCCATGCTGATGCGGATTGACCAACAGGGCTCACGCTTCCAGCTATATAAGGGCCAGCTGGTTCGTCATGTTGGCGCCTCATCCACGTTACGCATTTTGCGAGAACGCTTTGGCAACAGCCTGCCTGGCGCGCTACAGGAATTTGATACCCCCTTTGGTAACAGCTGCCACATCCGCACCCTGACACCCAGCGCTCGCTTGCGACAATTGGCGTCCGGCCTGTTTTCCCAGCACGCCAACGGCGCCTGCCGTGAGCTAAAGTTAGAAGCTATCGCCAACTTGTTTTTGTCTGAACTAATCGAAGGACTGGAAGATGCATCATTCACCGATGATGCCTTGCCCATGTGGGAAGAGCAGGCCTACCAGGAGCTGCTCGATCAAGTGAGCCGCAGCCTGGATTCACCGTTGTCCATCCCCACCCTGGCCGACCATGTTGGTTTGACAGAAAGCCGGGTGGATCAGCTTTTCAAACTGAAAAACGATCAGACTTTAGCGGAGTTCATTCGCAATGAACGTATGACGCTGGCACAACAACTGCTGGAAACCGGCGAGCACCCGGTGAAGGTCGTAGCGGACAAAACAGGTTATGCTCACGTGAGTAATTTTTCTCGTGCTTACCGGTCCCGATTCGGCGAAACCCCGGCGAGGACATTGCGCCGGGCGACCAACGGGTAACCCCACCCTGAAAAAATCTACCCCTCTGCAGGAGCGGCGCTTGAGACGCGAACCGGGTACAGCGAGACGAGCGAAGGGTGTTTTCGGTACATACCTAACGAACCCGGATGCCTCTGATCGCCCTTCGCCGATTCCGTGCTTCGCACGGCTCCTCCCTCAAGCGGAACTCCTACAAAAATCGTTTGAGCTGCACCCACCGTTCTGGCACAAAAAAGCCCCGCAAATGCGGGGCTTTTTGAGTTATTGCATGCTGCATGAAGCGTGTTGCGTCCTACGTGTTGCGGCCGCGGAGCGGCTTACACTCCCCACTTGAAGAAACCGCGCTTCTCTTTCAGGTAGAAACGAGACAGCACCATCTTGTGGACTTCACTGGCGCCATCTACCAGGCGGGCCTGGCGGGCGTAACGGTAAATCCATTCCAGCAGAGTGTCCTTGGAATAACCGCGGGCGCCGCACAGCTGAATCGCGGTATCGGCCGCCTTGTGCAAGGTATCTGCCACATGAATTTTCGCCATGGAAATTTCTTTCTTGGCAAAGTCTCCCTGATCCAGCATCCAGGCGGCCTGCATGGTCAGCAGCCGGCCCACTTCGATGTCCTTGGCCACATCGCCCAGCATCCACTGCACGCCTTCGTGCTCGGCCAGCGTGGTACCAAAACTCATACGGTTTTCCACATAACCCGCGGCTTCTTCCATGCAACGCTTGGCCAGCCCCAGCCAACGCATGCAGTGCGTCAGGCGCGCGGTGCCGAGACGGATCTGCGTCACCTTGAGGCCGTCACCCACTTCCAACAGGCGATTCTCGTCAGGAATCACCAGACCATCGAACTTGAGCTCACAGTGACCACCGTGCTCTTCCGGCCCCATGATCGGAATGCGGCGCACCACTTCCCAGCCGGGCTGGTCGGCATCAAACAAAAACGCGGTAAGCCCTTTGCGCGGATCATCGCTGGTCTTGGCAATCAGAATAAACGTCTGCGCCCCTTCGGCACCGGTAATAAACCACTTTCGTCCCTTGATGATCCAGTTGTCCCCTTCACGGGTAGCCGAGGTGTAGGTCAGGGAGGGGTCGGACCCGCAACCGCCATCGGGCTCCGTCATGGCAAAAGCGGACCGTACTTTGCCGTCGATCATGGGTTGCAGCCAACGTGCTTTTTGATCGTCGTTGAGGATTTTGTTGAGCAAGATCATGGTGCCGTCATCCGGCGGCGCACAGTTGAATACCACCGGCCCGAACGGGCTACGAGCGGCCTCTTCATATAACACCGCCATGCCAGCTACGCCTACGTCCAGCCCACCACGTTCTTTCGGTAACTGAAACCCCCAAAGCCCTGCGGCTTTGGCTTTTTCTCTCAGCGCATCGACCACGCTTTCTTTAAAATTTTCATGGGCATCGTAATTGGCTTTGTCATTTTCCAGCGGCATGATTTCCGCTTCAACGAAAGCGGCGACTTTCTGCCGTAAACTTTCAATTTCCGGGCTCAGGGAAAAATCCATGATCTATCCTCGGTGAATTCAGTTAGAGGGTATTGCAGAGGTGACCGCCGTCCACAGCGATGATGGCACCGCTCATGTAGGAAGAGGCGTCCGAGGCCAACAACAACAGCGGGCCAACCAGCTCATCGATATTACCCAGCCGGCGATAAGGAATGCGCTTGAGCATTTTTTCGGCCAGCGGGCTGTTGAAAAAATCGCGGTTAATATCGGTTTCCACATACCCCGGGCAGATAGCGTTACAGCGAATATTGTAACGGGCACAATCCAGCGCCAGGGATTTGGTGAGCTGAACCACAGCCGCCTTGGAAGCGGTGTAGGCGGCCACACGCCCGCCCACCCGCAGGCCAAGAATAGAAGCGATATTCACCAGACTGCCCGGACGCTCATCGCGCTTCCATTGCTGGATCGCAAACTTGGAAACCGCCCACACGCCTTTCAGGTTGGTATCAACGACCCGATCCCATTCTTCATCGGTAATATTTTCGGTAGGCCCCTCATGGGATACGCCGGCATTGTTTACCACCACATCCAGGGGCGGCATGTCCGCAAACGCGGCTTCCACGCTGGTGTGATCGCTCACATCCATGGGCACAACAACGGCATCGCGGCCCAAGGCGCGCACCGCGTTGGCGGCATCTTCCAGCTTTTCTACACGCCGGGCCGCCAGCACCAGATCGGCACCTTCTTGCGCAAGCGCTTTGGCAAAATGGGCACCGAAGCCACTGGAGGCACCGGTAATCAGGATGCGTTTTCCGGCCACACTGAATCGCTGTGTCATAACTCTCTCAACGTTTTCTGTCTTGAGAGAGAGAAGCTACCCAGCCGGCCCGCTGGCCACAAGGACGAAAACGCTCAGAACGACGATGACAACAGCAAGGACAGGGCGTAACGCGTGTCCGGGGTGGCGCCGGGCAGAGATAATGCCTGCCGAACGGATAACCATTGTACGGCTACCACCTCATCACTAAGGGAAACGGAATCCGGACAGGCTACGGTGGAGGACAGCGCCCCCCAGACCCGATGGTGAGGATTAGCAAACCAGAACCACTGCCAGCGGGTGAACGGCCGTTGCAGACCCAATTCTTCATGCAGCTCCCGCGACAATCCCTGCGCCACGGTTTCATCCGGGCGCATGACTCCCCCCGCCGCCAGATCCCAGCCGCCAGGGTAGAAATGCTTGTCCTCTGCCCGTTTTTGCGCACAGACGCGTCCGGCCAGATCCTGCACCACCACATAGGAAGCACGGTGAATCAACCGCTGACGCTGCATACGCCCACGCTGACAACTGCCGCGAGGGTGATTATGCCGGGAGACCAGCAGAACCGGTTCGTGGTTACTCATAGAGGTGTTTTTTTCTGAAACAGACGGGGAACACTAGCGTTATGGGGAGGGGATTGCCAGATGAAGCGAGTGGCGAGGAGCGAGTGGAGAAAGACAAAAAACGGAAACCTGTCAGGCAGGAAGATTTTAATCTTTGAGAGGCGCGCCAATAAGGGGCTGAAGCTTCGGATGAAGGGCGCAGCCAGTCCCCGACTGTAGGAAAACAGGTTGGGATTAAGGCTGGAAATGGCTGGGCGGGTGGCCGGTCCATTTGCGGAAGGCGCGGGCGAAATTGCTGGGATCCGCGTAGCCGAGCTTGATCGCCACCTGTTGCACGGTGATATTGGCCTGCAGATAAGCCATGGCCTTGGTCATGCGCACCTCTTCCAGCAGGGAGCGATAACTGACACCCAGTGCATTGAGATAACGACGCAGCGTCCGCGAGGTCACATGAAAGTTGCCCGCCAGTTGCTCTAGGCTGGGCAGCATGCCTTCCGCCTGCATCAGGCGCGCACGCACCCGGCTAGCCCAGTCCTGATCGGCTTCCAGACGCTGCAGCTCTTCTTCACATTTCTGCGCGGCCATGTGCCGGGATGCCGGGTCGGACAAGGTGAAGCGTTCGTTGAGCAAGGAATGCGGCAACCGCAAAGCGGCCACCTGCGCACCAAACTCCACCGGCATTTGCAGCAGCTCGCGGTAGCGCTCCGCGTGTGCTGGCGGCGCATAAGGCAGCTCCAGTACGGCGCCACGAAAACGCTCGCCCAGCAGGTAACGAATGCCACCCACGACTGCGGCTACCACCACTTCCAGGTAAGTTTCGCGAATATCGCCCAGCGGCACACTTTCCAGCAGGCAAAAACGCACCCCTTCCGTAGACGGCTCAATACGCGGTACGCACAGCCGAGTACGGGTGCGGAAATAACGCTCCAGCAGGCGCAGGGCATCGCCCAGATCCGCACTGCTGATGGCCGCATAGCCCAGCAGGCCGTGGGCGGTCAGTGTCAATTGTTGACCCAGCGCCAAGCCCAGCGCGGGGTTCCCGGTCATTTCCCGGGCACCCACCATCACCCGGCGGAACTGCTCAAAGCGCAGCGCGGGCTCCGGGTTATAGACTTCGTCTTCCGTCAGTTCCACCTGGCGCAACAGGCGCCGGGTATCCACACCCACCTCACTGATCAGTTCGACCAGATTGCGGACGTAGTTCACCGGCACCGGCGAACGGCCAGTGCCTGGGTCAAGCTGGATAAAGCGGTCACGGTTCATGAGCCCATCATACGCTACTTCTTGCCCTGTCCGGAAATGACCGAAAAGTGTCCAGCCCTGCACTTCGCCAATGGCCCCCACTCTCTGACAATGCCTGCCTCAGAATTTCCCGGCCGCACTCAGCCAGCACAACCCAAGGACAGCCCCATGACGACGGATTCTCCCACTTACAGCCGCCAGTTCGGCGCCGATGATGCCCGCGCTATCCGCGATGCCGTAAAGAAAGACCTGGGCCCCACAGCTTTTAAGGCTCGTCCATTGCGCGCCCTGTGGTTCATCCCCCTAAATATCATCATCATCGGCAGCATCGCCGCCATCCTGGTGCTGAACCTGCCCTGGTGGGGCAACCTGCTGCTATCTCTGTTGGCTGGCCACACCCTGGCCTGCCAGGCGCTGCTTGCCCACGAAGTACTCCACGGCGCGCTGGGCATGAGCAAGCGCATGCAGAATGCGCTGGGCTGGATCGGTTTCGGCCCGGCGCTGGTGCCACCGGAATTTTGGCGTCGTTGGCACAATGTGGCCCACCACGCCCATACCAACCTGGGCGACAAAGATCCGGATTCGTTTGGCACCATGCACCGCTATGAAAAGCACCCGGAGACCGCCAACTTCACCAAGCTGGCCCCTGGCGGGCGCACCTGGTACAGCTACTTCTTTTTGCTGTATTCCTTCATGTTCCACGCCCAACTAGTGCTGCGCCTGCAGACTCGCAAGCGCGAAGAGTTCAACGGTTTCGACCGTAAAAAAGCCATCCGCCAGTCCTATCTGTGCATGGCCGCCTGGATCACCCTGGCCATCGTGTCCGGCCCGCTGGCGATCTTCACCGTGCTGATTCCGATGATGAGCATTAACTTCATCGGCCAGAGCTACATCCTGACCAACCATATGCTGCGCCCGCAGATGGACAACAACCATCCGGTGGACAACTCCATGAGCGTGCGCGCCTGGCGCTGGATCGATCCACTGCACTTCCACTTCAGCCACCACGTGGAGCATCACCTGTTCCCGAAAATGGGGTCGGATCAATCCCCGAAAGTGCGCGCCTGGCTGGAACAGGAGATGCCGGAGCGATACGTGGCGCCCAGCCATGTAAAAGCGGTGGCGATGCTTTACCAGACACCCCGGGTGTACAAGGACGCGAAGACGCTGATCGATCCGTTGAACCCGGAGCGAACCGTGGATGTAATGGAACTGCAGGGGCAGTTGAACTGAACGCATGACGCATGACACATGACACATGACACATGACACATGACACATGACACCAATGATAAAACCGAAGGGCGGAGATGCCAGCAAGGTATCTCCGCCTTTTATTTTTTGTAGAGGCCTCTCTGTCGGCGCGATGCTATCGCCTTGGCACCGCCGCCGCAGGGCCTCGACCTTGTTGCCCCATGCCGCCAGCATGCGCTGGCAAGGTGGGAGTCTCTTCTCCGCGTAACCGTTCTGTAGGTCGCATTAGGCCGAAGGCCGTAATCCGACAGCTACGCTGTCCTCGCCCCCCCCGCCGAAGGTCGCAGGGCAAACGATCAGATACCCGCGATTTCGTCCTCTGTCAGTACCCGATATTCTCCAGGCGCCAGATCGGCATCCAGTACGATGTCGCCGATCTGCTCCCGGTGCAGTCCCACCACCTTGTTACCGCAGGCGGCCAGCATGCGTTTAACCTGATGGTAGCGCCCCTCGGTGATGGTCAGCCTCAAGGTGTGTGCATTCACCCACTCCACCTGGGCCGGCAAGGTCGGGCTGTCCTCGCCGCGCAGCAGGATGCCATCCGCCAAGGCCTGCAAATCCTCGTCACTGACCGGATCCGTGCAGGTCACCCGGTAGCGTTTGCCGCACTGATGGTTCGGCGAGGTAAGTCGATGCGACCACTGCCCATCAGAGGTCAGCAGCACCAACCCTGTGGTATCCCGGTCTAGGCGGCCCGCCGGATGCAAATCCGGGCGGAGCTCAGCCGGCAGCAAGTCCAGCACCGTGCGATGCTCCGGGTCGTCCGTGGAACAGACCACCCCGGCCGGTTTGTGCAGCATCAGGTAGCGCTGTCGCGGACGCTGCACCGGCTCCCCATGCAGGGCCACCGCCTGGTCCGGGCGCAACTGCAAATTGGCTTTGGGCTTTGCCTCTCCCTCCACCGTCACCGCACCACCGCTAATCAGGCGCTTGGCCTCCTTGCGGGTGAGGCCGGCACTGTGGGCAAGAAAATAGTCCAGACGCATGGGCAAAACCGTTACCAGGAAAACCACCATGATAACCGACATAAGGTGTCTGGAGTGCAGGGGGATCGCTGGTATCATGGCGACCCGATTTTCCCCAGATGTGCCGGAGCCCTATGAGTAAGCTTAACCCCCGCCAGCAGGAAGCCGTGAACTACGCCGACGGCCCTCTGTTGGTACTGGCCGGTGCGGGCTCCGGCAAAACCAGCGTGATCACCCGCAAGATCGCCTGGCTGATCCAGGAGCGGGGGATTCCGGCGCGCCATATCGCGGCGGTAACCTTTACCAACAAGGCCTCACGGGAAATGAAGGAACGGGTGCAGCAGCTGGTCAGCCGCGACCTGACCCGGGGACTGATTGTCTCCACCTTCCACAACCTGGGCCTGCGCATCCTCAAGTCAGAGTTAAAAGCGTGCGGCCTGCGCAACGGCTTCTCGATTTTAGATGGCGCCGACAGCAAGGAAATCCTCAAGGAGATCCTGCGCCAGGGTGAATCGGAACGGGATCTGGACGCGGTGGATGTCATCCACAAACGGATCTCCGACTGGAAGAACGCGCTGGTGCTGCCCGAGGAAGCGGTAAGCACCGCCGAAACCGACGACGACCTGCGCGCGGCCATGGCCTACGGCGGCTACGATCGCATGCTGCGAGTGTGTAATGCGGTGGACTTCGACGACCTGATCCTGATGCCCGCGCGCATGTTCCGCGAACAGCCGCGTATTCTGGAAAAATGGCGCAACCGCATTCAGTACCTGCTGGTGGATGAATACCAGGATACCAACGGCGCCCAGTACGAAATGGTGAAAATGCTCACCCTGCCCGAGGGCAAATTCACCGTGGTAGGCGATGACGACCAGTCCATCTATGCCTGGCGAGGCGCCCGCCCGGAAAACCTGGCGCAGCTGCAGGAAGATTGGCCCACTCTCAAGGTGGTCAAACTGGAGCAAAACTATCGCTCCACCGGCCGCATTCTCAAAGCCGCCAACACCGTCATCGCCAACAACCCCCACGAGTTCGAAAAGAGCCTGTGGTCCGATTACGGTTACGGCGAACCGATTCGTTTCTCCGCGCTGCGCGATGAAGAAGCCGAAACCGAATGGATCGCCAGCGATATCTTCCATCGCCGCCTGCAAAAAGGATTGCAGTGGAAAGATTTCGCCGTGTTGTACCGCGGTAATTTCCAGTCACGCATTCTGGAAATGAAACTGCAAAGCCTGTCGATTCCCTACAAGGTCTCCGGTGGCAAAAGTTTCTTCTCGCGCAGCGAGATCAAGGATCTGATGTGTTACCTGCGCTTGTTAGTGAACCCGGACGACGACAACGCTTTCCTGCGCATCATCAACACCCCCCGCCGGGAGATCGGCCCCGCCACCCTGGAAAAACTGGCCACCTGGGCGCTCAAGCGTGAACAAGGCCTGTATCACGTGTGTGATGACTTGGCGCTTAGTGAAGTGATGAACCCCAAAGCCGCCGAGAAGCTGCAAAAATTTAAAGCCTGGCTGGATACCAAACGGCAGTTCTGCTTCGGCCAGAACAGCTTGCAGGCGGTGCAGGAACTCATCACCGACATGGACTACGAAGGCTGGCTGATGCAGAACGCCTCCAGCCCGCGCATCGGTGAAAAAAACATCGAGAACATTTGGCAATTGGTGCGCAGCATTGAGCGCATGCTGGACAAACAGGAAGACGAAGAAGAAGGCGCCAGCGATCTGGAATCGGTGATCAAGAAACTGGTGCTGCTGGACATGCTCGAACAACAGCAGGAAGAAGATGATTCCGACCGGGTGCAGTTAATGACGCTGCACGCCTCCAAAGGCCTGGAATTTCCCCACGTCTACATGATGGGCGTGGAAGAAGAATTCCTGCCCCACCGCACCAGCATCGAAGAAGACAACATCGTCGAAGAACGCCGCCTCATGTACGTGGGCATTACTCGCGCCCGGGAAACCCTGGCCATGACACAAGCGTTAACGCGCAAACAGTACGGCGAAAGAAACGACACCACCGCCAGCCGCTTCGTGGACGAAATGCCCCAGGACGACATCGATTTTTTGGGTATCGGCATTCAAAAGGATGAAGCAAAAGAAGCGGAAGTGGCTGAGGCCAGCATTGCCAACCTCAGAGCGTTACTGGATTAGGTCACGCAGCATGCTTCACGCCACACGCAGCAACGCGAATCCAGTTTCAGCTTTAGAACGCAGAGAGGCCGCGCCCAAACCTTGAGCGCGGCCTCTCTGTATTGGGAACGGACAAAACGCTCCCGCGTTGTTGCGTGAAGCGTGTCGCATGCTGCTTCTCTTCTTCTTACTTCGCCCCACTTTTCTGCAGCATGTAGATCACAGTGCTGCGGATTTCTTCGTCGCTACAATCGAAGCAACCACCGCGTGGCGGCATGGAGTTGATGCCATTAATCGCTTCCTGGACCAGGGTATCGAAACCTTCTTCTTCCACCTCGTGTGACCAGTAAAGACGATGCTCCTTGCCGACACCGGGAGCGCCCAGCGCACCGGAGCCGTGACAGGTCACACAGTACTGTTCATACAACTGCGCCCCGTCACGAGAAACCGCTTCAGTGGCGGCATTCGTGTTCGGGGCGCTGTCGTCGGAGCAGGCTGTCAGCACAAGCGCTGACAGCACGATTCCGGGTAAGGACCAACGAGGTCTCAGCAAGGTTATTTACTCTTGCTGACCATGTATTCGATAGCGTCTTTGATTTCGTCGTCAGAGCAATCCATGCACATGCCTTTCGGGGGCATGGCATTGATGCCATTGATGGCGTTCTTCAGCATGGTAGCTTCGCCTTTGGCGACATGCGGTGCCCAGGAGGCAGCATCACCCACTTTCGGGGCGCCGGCAGCGCCAGTGCCATGACAGGCGGCACAAGAAGCGTTATACACTTGCTCACCGGAACGGGGGCCGCTGGCCACTTCTTCGGCCGGGGCGGCAGCGCTGCCACATTCGTCGCCTTCCACACACACAGATCCCACCGGCTTGATACGCTCTTCGATGGCGCGATCACTGAATACAGAGCGCTCGCCCAACGGGTAAGGGGAGATTTCCTTGGTGCTCTTGGCAGCCACGCTACCGGCGGCAAACAGGGTAGCGACCAGGACCAGGCTGGCAGTCAGCATCTTTTTCACAATTACACCTCTAATTCTCTGTGGTTCGCCGCGGAAGCCCTTAACGGCCTCTTGTGGGCGCTGCGGCTGGCGATTATACCCGCTCCAGCCGTAGGGACAAAACGCTTGATGTTACGCCAGAGACCTAACACCGGATGCCAAATCGAAAATTCGGCCCGCAGACCGAATGATAGCCCGCTGGGCAGCCCCCGTCAGGCGAGCTCAATCCGCGGCAGCAACAAGGTAAATCGGCTGCCTTCTCTCTCCACACTGTGGACCCGCACCTCCCCGCCATGACGCTCGGTAACGACCTTGACGAAACGCAGGCCCATGCCGGCTCCACGGGTGCGAGCGCCACCGCTGGTGTTAGCCCGGCTGAAACGATCGAACAACCGCTCCTGGAATGCCGGCGGGATACCGACCCCGCGATCACGCACCTCACAGCCCACGTGGTTGTCCTGAGCATATAGCTTCACATCCACAGAACTGCCTTCGTGGCTGTATTTCACGGCATTGGTGAGCAGGTTCACCACCAGGCGCTCCAGCAGCTCATTATTGCCCAGCACCCAGACTTCCTGCTCCGGGTCGTACTCAAACCGCAAGGTGATATCCCGTTGCTGGGCCTGAATGTGCACCTGATCGATGGCACTTTCTACCACGTCGAGCATGTCCTGCTCGTTCATTTCCACGGATTCCACCGCTTCTACTCGGGCCAGCTGCAGGAATTGCTCGGCGATGTTCAAGTTGCGCTGGGCATAGTGCTGCACATTATCGAGAAAGGCCGGCAAGCCATCGTGGTCGCCGCTCTGGCGCATTTTTTCCGTGAGCGCCAGCACCGATACCATCGGCGAACGCAGGTCATGGGAAAGGAAATCCAGCATTTCGGAACGGGCCCGCATGGCCTGCTTCACGTCGCTGATGTCCTTGAAGGAAATGATCATCATGCGACCGGGATTATCACCGGCATGCACCAGCAGCATGTCCAGATACAGGTCGGTGCCCTGGCGGTTACGGCACTCCACTTGGGTGCGTCCCTCGCCGAGGGTCCGGCAGAGCAAGTCATCCCAGTTGTGCTCGCGCAGCTCCAGCTCCCGATCCAGCTCCGTCACCATCGGCTGCCCGGCGTCCAGAGCCCCTATTTCCAGGCCCAACAGGAAGGCAGCCTGGGGGTTCGCATAAACAATGACCCCACAGGCATCTGCAATTACTACCCCTTCGCGAATCTGCGCCAGCGTCACCTGGAAAAAACGGGTCAGTGCTTCCTGACGCTCCTCTTCCCGGCGCAGCCGTTCGATGTGTTTTTCCAGCACCTCGTAACGCGGCCCCACATTCGGCGCCCGGGTACGAATACGGACCAGCATGGCACGCACCCAGTAATCGTAAGTATCCGCGTGCAGTGCTTGATCCCAGACCAGATCCAGCTCATAGCGACGGCCTTCGTGGCGGAACCGGTACTGGCGCGCCAGCGCGCCCTTCCAGGTGGCCGCCGGCAGGCTGTCGCCGCCCCGCAAGGGCTTCTCACCGCCCAGTAGACGCCAGGAACGTACCGGCAATACCTGTTCCAGCATGCGCCCCATTTGCGCCAGCGAAGATGGCTGGGTCAGACGCTGGTTCAGGTCGCTGTATTCCGACAACCGCTCCATAGCGTTCCGCATATAGGACAGGGAGTATTCCAGTCGCCGCCATGTCCACAGCGGGTAAGCCATAATCGCCGCCGCCATGGCCGCTGACGGCGGGAACCACAGCCGCAGGGAGATCAGCGTGGCCATGCTCACCAGCATGCACAGCAGCAGCACGGCAAACACCAGCGGCATACTCCAGCGTGGCAGCACATAGGGCAGCAGCAAGGGCGCCAGCAACGCCAGCATGACACCCAGCACCAGCGAGCTGGGCATGGACAGGTCACGCACCAGCCGGTCCGCACGCAGGGCATCCAGCAGATTGGCATTGATTTCCACCCCGGCCATTAACTCGCCCTTGCTGGCCATGGGGGTGGGCAACATATCGCCGAGCCCGGCGGCGGTGGCACCGATCAATACGATCTTGTCGCGAATCAGTTGTTCGGGAATCAGGTTTTCCAGCAGCTCGACGGCAGAGACCTGAGGGTAACTGTTCGGGCCGCTGACAAAGGGAATATAGCGATGATAACGCCGCACATTGGCCAGCCCGGAAAACTCTTCGCCCTTGTCCGCCGGGAAGACCTGCTCAGACAAAATGCCTTCCTGCACCAGCAGCGTCTGGGTGATGTGAGGCCACCAGGCCTGACCGATTCCCGAGCGCATATACACCGAGCGAGCCACACCGTCGGCATCCAGATCCAGGTCCACATGGCCCAGCCCGGCGGCGGCGCGGGCAAACGGCGAGTAGGGCAACACTTCAATCAGCTGCCCGCCGGCGCGCAACTGCTCCACATGCACAGGCAGGTACACATGGCCATTAGCGGCCATGGACTGCACCAGGGCCAAGTCAGAATCCGGGTTGTTGCGGTCCGGCTCGGACAGAATCAGGTCCATGAGCACCGCCCTTGCGCCCATGTCGGTGAGCCGGTCAATCAATTGGGCATGGACTTTGCGGTCCCATGGCCAGCGACCAATTTCGCGCAGGCTGTACTCGTCGATCCCAACGATAACCACGTCCTGGGACGGCTCATCCGGCAGTGTTTGCAGCAGACTGTCGTAGATATAACGATCCACAAAGGACAGCGCACCGCTGATCGTCAGCAGCGCACACAGCCCCACCACCAGGCACAACACCGATACATGCTCTGCCAGATAACGACGCTGATCCGGGCTCAAACGATTGCGCATGATTTACAGCGCCAGCAGCAAGGCAGCCGCACCCACGAAGGCCCACAAGTCCCAGTGCGATTCTTTTTCCGGCGAGGGTGGCGGCGCAGGCTCAGGCCGCGGTGCGGGGGTCACACTGAATGCTTGCCAGCTTTCCTGGCCTCGCAGGCCGTTCTCGTCCACCGCCCGCACCAGCAACCGGTAATCCCCGGTGGGCAAATCTTTTTGCCAGTGGCCGGTAGACAAAGGCGTTTGGGTCAGCAGCCGGCCAGCTGGCTGGTTATAGAGTTCCAGCAAGTAGGATTGGGCCTTGGCCTGGGTCGGCCATACCGCCACCACGCCGGTATGCGAAGTCCTTACGTCCATGGATGGCGCCGGCAACAGTTCCACAGGTTCGATGGGGGGCTCATCCAAACGGGCCAGGGTAGCGTAACCGCCTTCGATCTGGCGATCGGTGCCGCGCGCGCCCACATCCACTCGGCCTTCGATCACTTCGTTGCGCGTGGTCTCGGCGCCATCCACCCCCAGGTAATACTCCGTGCCCCGAACCGCCGCCACCGCGCCAGGCGTATAAACCTCGAAGGACGCCTCGTCGCTTTGCCGGGGGCTGACGCTGTTACGGATATTGCCGCGCTGCAAACGCAGCTCGGTGCGTTCACTCTGCTGATCCAGGAAGCGACGATAACGGGTCACCACCAGCAGGCTGACAGGCTTGATATAGACTTCCGACTGATCAGCAAAGCGCAACCGGGCGCTACTTTTCGCGGCTGTCTCCAGGGCGTCACCGAATGCTACCGCATCACCGTTTCTCAGCTGGCGGGGCTCCCCGCCTCTGGCCGGATATAGCATCACCTCACCGGTAATCGCATCCACGGTGGCGGGAATGGGTTTTTCCTTCAACCAGCTGATTGGTACCCGCAGGGTATTGCCGGGGCTCAAGGAGTGGGGGTTGTCGAGCCCGTTATAGCGGGCCAGTTCGCCCCAGCAGGTTTGCGGAGACTGGGCGAACTGTTGACAGACTTTCCAGAGAGAATCGCCAGGGCGCAAGGTGTAATGCCAGTCATCCCCGGCCCAGGCCGTTGATAGCAGGCACAGCAGCATGGCTGTGCTCAACCAGACCCTCATAGATGTGTCCTCAGAACCTGTTTATGATTTTATTCTTCAATCGGCTCCAAGCGATAACCGTGCTGGTACACCGTTTTGATTCGGTAGCCGCGTTCAGGCCGAATATGAAGGCTACGTCGAATTCTGCTGATATGCACGTCTACAGTGCGTGATTCGATCGGGGTCATGATACCCCAAACCTTCTCCAACAGGTGCGCCCGGCTCATCAGCTTGCCCACATTCTGGAACAGGTAGCAGGCCAGCTCGTAATCCTTGTCGGTCAATTTGATCGCGTCTTCATCCAGCAGGATCTGACGTCGGGACCTATCCACGGTCCAGGGGCCCACACTCAGGGCTGTTTCTTCATCCATTTCCGATACCCCTGCCCGGCGCCCGAGAGCGCTAATACGGGCCAGCAATTCCGCTTGCTTGGTCGGTTTCACCATGTAGTCATCCGCCCCCTGGGACAGTGCGCCGACAATGGATGATTCATCATCACGCTGCGTCGCAAACAGCACCGGGGTCCGGTTGCCACTGGCACGTACTTCTTCCAGCACGGCGTAGCCATTCATGTCCGGCACTTCCCAATCGAGCACCAGAATGTCGAAGGTGTCGCGACGTAACAGGGACATGAATTCACGGCCGCTGGCCATGTGAATACAGTTATGGCCGGCCTCTTTGAGCCAGTGAGTGACTAGCTCTGCTTGAGCCATGTCATCTTCGAGATAAGCAATGCGCACGGTTAAACTCCATCTGTTGCAGGCCGACATCTGCCCGCAAAGGGTACCGATCTATCAACGGGTTAGCGGGAAAAGATTGTAAAATGCCCAGGCGGTCGATTCGACACCAAAACCGTGGCCACGTCCAACCTTTACCGGTTTTCTGCCCCTCGTCCGCCCCTTTCAGGCCGGCCCACTGGTCAGCTTCAGGCCGATGACACCCACCACGATCAGCGCCATGAACGCCAGCCGCGAGGCATTGGCCGGGTCCTTGAAGAAAACGATGCCGAGCAGCGTAATCCCCACCGCTCCAAGCCCGGTCCAGATCGCATACGCAGTCCCCACAGGGATGCCGCGCATGGCATAAGACAGCATCAGCATGTTCAAACCGGTAAGCACCAGTGAACTGCCAATAGACAACACCCCGGGGTTAATTTGGATCCACTTGAGGCTCATGGCCCAGGCGATTTCCACAATCACGGCCAGCAGCAACACTACCCAATACAGGTTCACTCTGCTTTCTCCAACACACAGGCCCGCCAGGACATATCACCAGAAGCAGGCACGGGCTCGTCAGGAAAACAGTGCTGCCGGAAACCCGCAAAGAGACAGCCTGCCCATATTCAGATACCGAGAGGGAGCTCCCGGCGCGCCGATTATAGTCACTACGCCACAGGATGCATCCCATCCATGGACGACAACGCCACAACCCGCTATCATTCGCGCCCGTTGAACCCCAAGTTCTTCAGATTTTGCGCCCGTAGCTCAGCTGGATAGAGCGTTGCCCTCCGGAGGCAAAGGTCAGAGGTTCGAATCCTCTCGGGCGTACCATTTAAAAAAGGGCCTCCCATCTGGGAGGCCCTTTTTTTGTGCCGCCAGACGGCGAGACGGCGAGACAAACCCGCGCCGTTTTATTCCTTCTCACGATAGGCACTGGGCGAGCACCCTTCCCAGCGTCGAAAGGCACGCACGAAACCGCCCGCATCGGTATACCCCAAATGGGCCGCCAGCTCCTCTATTTTCATGGTGGTGCTGTCAAGGAGTTGCAGGGCCAGCTGGCGACGCTCTTCTTCGACCAGATCCCGGTAGCTAGTGCCCTCCTGCTCCAGCTTGCGGCGCAGGCTTCGGGTTGAAAGGGCCAACTCACTGGCCATGTCATTAAGGCTGGCCCCAAGGCCCAGCTCCCCCAGCAGTTTCTGGCGTACCTTACCGGCAAGGCCGCTGTTTTCCACGGTGTCCATGCGCTGCTGGCATTGCTGTTCGAGCATGCGGGTGAGCACCGGGTCGTAGCCGGGGAATGGCTGACTGGCACCCGCCCGATTGACCAGAATACGATTGGCGTTGGCATGAATGGCGGGAGCCATGCCGCACAGGGTCTCAATGGCCGAGGCGGCAACATCCGGCTCACCGGTGAATTCGACGCCCCTGAATTCCACGCCCTGAAAGGTGATTTCCCGTACCAGGTTAACGGCCGTCGCCATGTCGCGCTCAAGTAGAAACTGGCGCAGGTGTGGGGGGATCGGGTCCGGGTCGAAGATCACACCGAACGTGTCACCGTCCTCGCAAACAGTAATGCGGCAGTAGGCGGTGCTTAGCGGCAGGTAACGCAGCCCCAGGGCGACAGCATCGCGCAGGGTCTTGCAGGTACGCAGGGCAAAACCCCACACACCGAAGGTGGCCAGGTTGTATTGCAGGCCCAGTTCAAAGCCGCCCACTCCCTCTTCCGGCAGAGCCAGCATCAGGTTTTCGATCAGGCGCATTTCCTGGGTCCGCGTCACCAACCCCTCACCACTGGACAATTCGGTTTCCGAGATGCCTGTGCCGAGCAGGCAGGTCTGCTGGTCGATGCCGTTGCGCAGGGCAAAGTTAAGCATGACCTGACTGATGGCCACCGGGTGCAATTTGTCATCTGAGTGCTGCATTGCCCGTTCCGCTGGTTCCGCCCTGTCACCCCCTGGCCACTTCTGCAGGGTGATTGGCCACGGTGGCTATTCTGGTTTTCACGCTGTCAACGTAGTGTTTACTCTGATGAGTTCAACAAGAGACTATACTATGGACGCGGCAGCATTAAACAAACAAGCCATTGCCTCTGCCAAGCACTATATGGGGAAAACCGCGTGGCCGACAGTTTTACTGACGGTGGCTGTAGTAGCTGCCTTCATCGCCACGCTAACCCTGTTTGCCAATGGCACGCTTGGCCCATGGCTCACTTACTTCCTGGTAGCGGCACTGACTTATATGTCATACACCCCGCTACACGAAGCAGCCCACGGCAACATTCACGGGCAGAATGATCGCCGAAAGTGGATCAATGATCTGTGCGGCTATCTGGTGGCGCCGATCATTGCGATTCCGTATGCCTCACATCGCATTGAGCATTTTACTCACCACCGTTATACCAACCAACCCGGCAAAGATCCGGACTTTATTGTCAGCGGAATGCAGAAAAGCCCCCTGGCAGTGCTCAAGGTTGGCTTTCAATTTTTGTGGGTTCAAAACACGTTTTTCATCAAGCATAACTGGGGCAATGCGTCCCTGAAGGAACGCCTGATTTTTTGCCTGGAGTTAACCGTTTCCATTGGCTGGCGGGCAGCCTTTTTGGCAACAGTGGCCCAACCCGGCACCCTTCCCGTCATTCTCGCAGGCTATTTTACCGGCGGGTTATTCACGGCCTACTGGTTTGCTTACCGCCCACATCACCCTTATGACAATACAAAGCGGTATCAAAACACCAACAGCCTGATCATGCCACGCTGGATGAAACCACTGGAATGGTTCTGGCTGGGGCAAAACCTGCACTCCATTCACCACCTATTCCCCCGCGTGCCTTTCTATAAGTACCACGCGCTGCACCGGGACATTGAACCGATCCTGCAGGCTCAAGGCACACCGATTGTCGGCATATTTTCCCGCAAGCCGCTAACGGAAAAATCTGACTGACAAGAACGCCGCCCCTTCTATTTTTTCAATAAGGGGGCGGCGTTCCACTTACGCTGCAGCAGCGCGGCCTCTTCCGGCGAGCTCCTCACCCGCTTTCACCCAATCCAGCATCGTTGCCCGAATTTGCGGAAAATAGCGGCCACCGACGCTCCAATGACAACAACCCTGAATCTCCACCAGCCTGGCCTGATCACCAAACCGTCGAGCGATTTTTCGTTGCACCCGCAGCGGGGTGATACGGTCTTCCGTGCCACCGATAATCAACACTGGACAATGGATCCGGCTCACCTCCACATGGGCAGCGGAACGGCGACCCAACAATGACGCCACACTGATCTGGAAGGTCGCCATTCCCGATTCGTAGGTACAACTGTCGGTAATGTCCTGCTGCACTTCCGACGTCTGACTATTCGCCACGCCGTACTGCACATTGGCCAACCGCACCTCGGTGAATGTCTTCCATAATGGAAAACGCAGCATATTGCGGCCCAGAGTCCGAATCACCGACACCCCCAAACCATTAATGCCTGCCGGCGCCGCTGACGACAACAGGATCAATCGCTCGCAAGGCACCTTCGCTGCAGCCAACTGTGCCAGCAAGGCGCCCATGGAATGACCCACCAAAACCGGCGGCCGCGGCTGGCGCTGTATCGCTTCAACAATGGCATCCACATAGTCTTCCAACCGAGCACTGGCCAACGCCGCCAGACTGGAGGAACTGTGCTCTTGCTTACTGCGATGATGAGGCAGAGTCAGCGACTCCACGCTGTAGCCTGCATCGTCAAAAGCATCACGAACTTCCTGCAAGGTATTCGCATCACTCCACATGCCATGGACCAGCAGCACCGGCGCCTTGTTATTATCACTGTTCTTCATGATGATCTCCTTTTACCGACCTTGCTCAGGCCGTTGCCTTGATCGGCTGAACATTGTCACGGTGTGCCGCGGCGGGAGAAGAGAAGGTCAAAATGCCGTCATCCACAGCCTGGTTAACCAGCGTGTCCTTGTCCTTGCCATAGTGCATGGTCACCGCCCAAGGCGCCTCTTTGCCCTGGCGAGGCATACGATCTTTCGCACGATCGATATAACCCGGAGCAAAACCATCCAACATGCCGCTATCGGTGACGTTGTCGCCATGATCTACAGGCGTGGCCGTGCTGAAACCCTGTTCTTCCATGTGGGTAAACAGGCGACACAGATATTGACCACCAATATCACTCTTGAGAGTCCATGGCGCATTGGTATAACCAAAGATCCAGCCATAGTTGGGAATATCCTGAATCAAGATGCCCTTGTAGGTCATCTTTCTGGGCAGCGCTACCGGCTCACCGTCCAGCTTCAACTCCAGCCCACCCATTAACTGCACATCCAGGCCGGTGGCGGCAACGACAATGTCCGCATCAAGGTGCTGTCCGGATTTGAGTACGATTCCGGTTTCATCAAAACGCTCGATATGATCGGTGGCGATATCCGCCTTGCCTGAACGCAGGCTGGTAAAGAAATCCCCATCCGGCGCGGCACAAAGGCGCTGATCCCATGGCATATAACTTGGGCTAAAGTGACGCACATCGAGGTTTGGGGCCCGCTTGTGCATGTGTGATATCAGCAGTTTTCGGGCACGTTCCGGCCAGCGCTGGCAGGCCAGATACAGGCCGCGCTGAATCAGGATATTTCGCCCACGGGTCATCTTGAAAACCCATTTTTTCGGCAATACTTTATTAAGCACCATGGTGATTTTGTCAGTGTCCGGCATGGCCATGATGTAGCTGGGAGAACGCTGCAGCATAGTCACCTTCGCCGCTTTTTCTGCCATTGCTGGCACCACGGTAATTGCCGTGGCGCCACTACCGATCACCACCACTTTCTTACCGCTATAATCCAGCTCTTCCGGCCAATGCTGCGGGTGAATAATCTGCCCCTTGAAGTGCTCTTCTCCGTCGAAGTGCGGCCGGAAACCATGATCATAGTTGTAATACCCCGCGCAATTCACCATGAACCCGCAGGTGAATTCACGGCTTTCGCCACTGGCTTCATTCTGGGTATAGAGCGTCCATTGCTGCTCGTTGCTGGACCAGTCTGCGTTATCCAGTTTCAAGCCGTACTGCACTTTGTCGTAAAGGCCGAACTCACGGGCCGTTTCCGCCACGTACTCACGGATATCCCCGCCCTTGGCCAATATCTTCTCGGAGTACCAGGGCTTGAACTCAAAACCGAAGCTGGCCATGTCGGAGTCCGAGCGGATACCGGGATAACGGAACAGATCCCAAGTGCCGCCCACTTTTTCCCGGCGCTCGATAATCGCCATGCTCTTATTGGGAAACTGGCGGGCGATGTGGCAGGCGGTTCCGATACCGGACAGTCCGGCACCAATGATCACGATGTCGTAGTGCTGGGCGCTCATGGCGACCTCCTTGTTCTGCGTATTGGATATTGCTACCTGTCACTATTTCAGAAGCCACCCTTGACAATATTGACGCATGTGGACATATTTTTGACATAACGCGACAAAAGCGCCCGTTCTTGAGTCCGCAATATGCAACGAACGACCTCGCCAAAAGCACCATGAGTGACCTGATCCGCGCCACCAACCTGTGGGGGTTCGACGAATTGGTGCGCCAACTGGGTGGCGACCCCCTGCCCCTGCTGGAGCGCTACCATATTCCGCCGGAGGAACGGCGTGATGACAGCTCTTTCCTGCTGTATCGCAACCTTGCCGCACTGTTCGAAGACACCGTCCAAGCCCTTCATTATCCGCAGCTAGGCCTGAAGCTGGCGGAGTATCAGGGTATGGATATCCTTGGCCCGATCAGTGTGATCGCGCGCAGTGCGGCCACGGTGGGCGATGCCATTAGCAGCATTGCCCGCTATCTACATCTGCACAGCCCTGCCCTGGGCATCAGCAACACCGTGTGCGAACACCAGGGTCAAACCTGCATTCGTTTTCAATTCACCATTGATGAAGACAGCTCGGGGGGATATCGCCCACAGGCCTACGAGCTGAGCCTGTCGAACTCTATGCAGGTGATGAAGCTGCTCTGCGGAGACACTTTCCGTCCCTACAGTGTGCACTTCATGCACTCACGCCAGGCTGAGATTGGTGCGTATCACGACGTGTTTCGCTGCGACGCCTATTTCGAGCAGGACTGGTGCGGCCTTTATTGGCCTGTGGCAGCCTTTGGCATGCCGCTATCCAGCGCCGACCACCATACCTGGGAGCTGGCGGAGCGTTATCTGGCTTCCCAGCAAGCCCCCAACGCCATCACTCTCAGCGAAGATGTCGCCCGCCTGATCACTACCCTGTTACCCACCGCTCAATGCACCAGCGCCGCCATTGCCTCACACCTGTCCATGCACAAACGCACCCTGCAGCGCCGCTTGGCCAATGAAGGGGTCAGCTATGAACAATTACTGGAAGAGGTGCGCTTGAAACTATTGCGTGACTATCTGATGGAACCCAATCTGAAACTCAGCCAGGTCGCCGGGCTGCTGGGCTACTCCGAACAATCCGCCTTCAACCGTGCCTGCCGACAGTGGCTCGGCACAACGCCACGGGCCTATCGCCGCCATCTATTGAGCCAAGCCTAGGAAGCCCCCTGAAAAGGGCATCGCATAATGACCTCAAATAGCCTGCTAGGCAGTCAGCAGTCTGAACCGCAAAAACAGACACCCTCACCAAGGTAAACATACCACTCATCACTGAACCTTCTTCACAGCAATAAACAACCTATTTACCGCAAATAGTCGTTTTTTGTGCGATTTACGGCCGATTATGACGATAAACAACCTGTGATATTTTGTGACCAAATGGTAACTTGCGCCGGCAAAATCATAACTCGGGAAAGTTATCATGAAGTATTCGAACAAAGCCGTGCTGGCAGCGGCGATTGCTGCTGCATCGACCCAAGCCATGGCCAATGGCCTGGCCCTGAACGAACAGAGCGCCAGCAGCGCCGGTTCTGCCTACGCAGGCCGCGCCTCTACCGCTATCAACGCCAGCACCCTGTATGGCAACCCCGCCGGCATGAGCCGCCTGGACCGCGCCGAAGTCAGCGGCGGCCTGGCCTTTATCGATGCCAGCACTGACATTAGCGATACTCAGGGGCAACTGCCCGCACCATTAGGTCTGCCAGTGTCCGGCACGAACGATGGCGACATGGTGCCCTTCTCCACCATTCCTTTCGGTTACTACGTGAGCCCGATCAGCGACAAGCTGCATGCCGGCATTGGCGTGTACGCCCCCTTCGGCGTAGAAAGTGACTACGAGGATAGCTTCCAGGGCCGCTACCAAGGCGTTACCAGCATGGTGCAGGTTGTCACCATCCAGCCCACCATCAGCTACGCGTTCAACGATCGCATTTCTGTAGGTTTCGGCCCTACCATCAACCACATCTCCGGCGAGCTAACCAGCAAGGTTCCTGGCGCAACCTTCGCTGGCATTGATCCTGCTTTCATTGGCGCCGCGGATAGCGATGTAGAAATTGAAGGGGACGATATTGCTTATGGCTTCAACTTGGGCACCCTTATTGCCGTTAACGATCGCCTCGACTGGGGCCTGACTTACCACTCCAAAACCGAGTTCACCCTAGAAGGCGACACCACTGTGAGCGGCTCTCCCTTGGGCACCGTCCTCGATGGTGAATACGACGCCGAGCTGGATATCACCATGCCGGAATCCGTTGATACCTCCATCAGCTTCCAGGCTACGGACGACCTTGATCTGTATATGGGGGCCACCTGGACCCGCTGGAGCCGACTGGAAGGTATTGAAGTGGAAAACAGCGGCGTGAACCCGCTCCTTCAGGCCCAGTTTGGCACCATCACCGAAGAGCTGAACTGGGAAGACACTTGGTCCTTCGCCGTTGGTGGCGCCTATCAACTGAACCCGAAATGGGTGGTTCGTGCCGGCTATGCCACCGACAAGTCCCCCACCAGCGATGCGGATCGTACCGTGCGCATCCCGGTGAGCGATCGTGATATCTACACTCTGGGCGCCGGCTGGAGCCCCACCGCTGACCTGACCTTTGATGCCGCCTACGCCTACATCAATGAAGAAAAAGGCCGCGTGTCGCAGGATACCTACAGCGCCGATTTCGAAAACAGCGCTCACGGCCTGGCCCTGCAGGCGACGTACCGCTTCTGATTTCAGATGCGCTAATGTCACATAAAAACGGCGCCCCAAGGCGCCGTTTTTTTATGCCGCACTGCGGCCGCTACACGGTTCACGCACCATGCAACACCAACCGAATCAGCTCACCGTTTCCCGTTCCGTTTCGGTGAGGTGTTTGGGATGCCCCTCCGTCACCTTGCCTACCCAGAGCGGATGAGGCTCAGCCAGGCGCACGCGCTTGCGAAACTGGCGGCGCACCACCCACAAGGATAACGCCACCAGCAGCAACAGGCTGTTGATCAACAGGTTATCTGCCTCAAGAGCGTGGGCACTCTCCAGCGTCACCTGCAACAGCGGCACCGCCAAATAACACAACGGCGCCACCATAAGCATCAAGCCACTGAACCGCAGCGGCGAGGCTCGCAAACTCCACAGCACTAACAGCAACACCACCACACCGCAAACCGCTCGCTCCGCAGTGGCGACCCAGGCCGCCCAGGGCGTATAAGGCAGCCCCTTGCTGACCAGGAAACTGCACGCCACGCCGATCACAACGCCGAAACAAAGCCCAAGGGTCAGACGCAACAGGAACGCCGATCCACGACTTGGCCCCTGACGATCACTGCGACGCTCGCACCACAGCACATTACCGGACACAAACAACAACGCCCCCAGCAAGCCCATGGCGAAGTACAGCCATTTCACCAGCATCCCGCCGTAATCGCCAAAATGCAGGGAGTACACCGGCGAGAAGGAATCAAAGTTCAGGCTGCGCTGCCCCGGTGCGATCACGTTCAAGATGCCCATCGCGGGATCTAGCACCACATGCGCGTGATGCCCCACGTAACCGGGCACGGACCCCGCCACATCCACCCAGCCGGCGGCATCGCCGTAACCGCGGATTTCCACCCAATCCACGCTCATCTCAGGCAACGCATCGCCCGCGGCAGACAGGTAATCCGCCATCGGCACCATGGCAGCGGTTTCGCCCTGGCTTTGCACTGGCGGCCAGACCGCCGTTTCCTCTTCGATGACCCCGCGCAACTGGGGACCAAACACCAGGGTGCCCAGCACCACGGCCACCAGCGTAAAGGCGCCCATGGCCGCCCCGGTGACCGACATGATCAGGTGGAACGGCAAGCTGACCACACCGATCAGGTTATGCATGTTCTTCCAGTAACGGCGCATGTTGCCCTCATGCTTGAGGGCAAAAAATTCCTTGCGCAGTTTCGGCCAATGAATCACCAACCCCGTGAACAGGGCCGCGCCATACAATATCGAGATCAGCCCCATGAAGGTCATGCCGAGGTTGATGGGCAGGCCGCCACTGGGGATCGCTAACTGGTAATGCAGCTGATTGATGAAATCCGCCAGCGCCGAACGGGGCTTTTCAACATACTTTCCCGCCTCGTCGAAATCCGTGGCATGGGCCGTGAGCCACTCCCCCGCACCAGAATCACTAGACTGAAACCACATTACCGCCGGGTCTTCCTCAGGCAGGAAAAAAAGGCGTTTACGCGCATCCGGATATTGGGCGGTAACACGGTTCAGAAGCGCCTGCCCATCGATGGCGTCTTGCGACACCTGCGTTGTGGCCTGTGGCGTCTGCCAGTGGTGCATTTCGTGATGGAACACGTTGAGGGCACCGGCAAAAAACGCCACAAACAGAGCCAAACCACTGGCCATGCCCAGCCAGGCATGCAGGTCAATAAAGCGTCGCAAACGGTCCGCCTTCATGCACCACTCCCATACAAAGCCGTGGTTTGCAGCGCCATCCAGGCCACCCCATTCATTACCAGCAAGGCCACCAGCGGCGGCCAGGTGCGCTCAGGCAACGCCACCAGGGTCACCAACAACATCCACAACAGGGTCACCCCCAGCAGCTGCAACACCAGCCAGGACTGCCAGGGCACCGGGAGCGACGCCGCCAACAGCCCCATCAGCATCCCCGCCAAGGGCAGGCTCAGCAGAAACGCCAGAAACGCTCTCATCGATTGCCCCTCCGGCGCTGATAGCTATCGCGATAATGGCTAACCAGTAATGGCACCAGCAGGGCCGGCAACGTGAACACCCACAACCCCACAAACAGACCCACACTGGCGCCCAGCTGTAGCGACAACAGCCACAATCCACCGGCCAGCAGGGCCAAGGCAATAAAACGGGTAAAGGCGGGAAGGGGCTGATCTAACCAGCGCTGCTGGCGATCCGAGAGATAAAACAGCAACACACTGGCAAGTGTGGCCAGAACGGCAACCAGCATAGGGAGAGAACCATTAATTATGATAATGGTTCTCATTTAATAGCAGCAGGACGTTTTCGTCAAGATTCCCAGCCCGCCCACCGGCTCAGCGGGGGCGCAGCTCGCGCAAATAATCACTGGCCTCGCTAAGACGCGCCGTGGACAGGCGGTCCCAATCCACTGATTCACGATCCGGCATCCATACACCGGAAAACGTGGACGCATCCGCCAGCACCAGCTCCGCATTGAGCATGGGCACACCGTGGTAATCGCCGGCCATTCCCCCGGCCCGGCGAATCACCGACCACCAGGCCGGCGGCCGCCAGTGCAGGCGCACATCGGGCAGATGGCAGCTTAGCTCGGTTTCCGCCACACAGCATTCCAGCACGCTGTCCTGCTGACGACTCAACCCCTGCCGCCACAGTGCCGACCCGGCCACCATGACCAGCGACGGAAAGGCCCGCAGCAATGCCCGACACCGGTCTTCATCGGTGAGCGGCTCGCCCAGTACCACCTTGTAGAAGACCGGGCGCGGCGGCGCCACCTGCTTGACCACTCCGGCTTCCAGCCAGCGCAGCACGGTATCCAGCGCGCCGCCAGATTCCTCCGGTTGCAGCTGTTTCAGATCCGAGAGGGTAAAAACCCGCGGCAAACTATCCAGTGCTGGAGACAACATCGTCATTGCCTGCATTAACGGTCCGCCACATCAGCCAACGGCAACCGCAGGCCCAGGCAGTAACGCAGGGCCATGGTCCACGTCAGCAGATGGCAAATCACCGTGAGCTGCCGGGCTTCTGGCAAGCCGGCCAAGCGCATCAGCACCACATCATCGACCTGACGCTCAAGCCCCTTGATTTGCCGGGCCCGCAGGTCATTGGGGGTCTGGCGTTGCGCCAGGCGCAAGGTCAGCAAACGCCCCTGAATATCATCTTCCTGTGCCGCATAGGCGCGCTCGACCAGGCTGTAACTGGACAAATGCCGCATGGTGCGCGTGCGCTGCTGGCGCCGAGAACGATGCCTTTGCGGCACCACCAGCACAGAAAAGACCCGCGCCAACCACTGCACAACAGGCAACCAGCGGGCCCCATCGCGGCACGCCATCAGGTACCAGCCCCAGGCCCGCAGACGAGACACATCCCGGCGCAGCACCCGCACCCGGGCGTGGCTATCCGCACTGCCCGACGAGGCACAGCTGGCCCGGTAAACGGCCAGGTACTCCTGCAGGGCCTGCAGCCGTGTCTCCACAGCCTCCAGCCCCAACTCCTGCTGACGCCATTTTTCCGCGCCCTGCTGTGTCCCCATAAACTGCAACTCCTGCATAGCCACTACTCAAAGACAATGCATAAAAAGTGAACGCCGATGCCGCTGTGAAACAGATTCAGCCCGGCACCGCTAACTCTAACGATGCAACCCTGCCCACCCCAGAACAAAACCGTCCGATTTCCGTGTAGCCACGTAGCCGTTTTGTATCTTCCTGATACAGCCTCTGGAACCAGTTCACACTTTCAGTATTTGCATCATTTCACCTACACCAAAATGCATGAATATCTTATTCTCCTGCGCCACCACAGACAGGATACCCCCCTTTGCACCTACGCCCTTTCACGCTCTGGATTTGCTTCGCCCTGCTTGCCCCCGCAGCGCCCCTTCAGGCCCACCCCGGCGGCCTCGATCAACAAGGCGGGCACACCGACCGACGCACCGGCGACTACCATTGCCACCGCGAACCCTGCTTCACCCTGCACCGCCAACAGCAACAGGCCGAGCAGGACGCCGCCGACGCACAACGCTCGTTCAGCACCCTCTATGACCGGGACCATTGGCCCCACTGGGTTGATGCGGACCAGGATTGTCAGGACACCCGGGCAGAAGTCTTGATCGCCACCAGTGAAATTGCGGTGACCTTCACCGGCCCGGACCGCTGCACCGTGGCCAGCGGCCGCTGGTACGACCCCTACACCAACCAGACCTTCAGCCGGGCCGGCGATCTGGATATGGATCACTTTGTTCCCCTGCGCCATGCACACGGCCACGGCGGGGACCAGTGGGACCAACGGTTGCGCCGACAATTTGCCAACGACCCGGACAACCTGATCCCGGTATCCGCCAGCGCCAACCGCAGCAAAGGCGCCCGCAGCCCGGACCAGTGGCTTCCCGATAACCGCCGCTACTGGTGCGAATACGGCCAGCACTGGGAACGAATCAAGCAACGCTACCAATTGATGGTCACACTCCAGGAAGCCGACGCCCTGAAACAGCTGTTAAGCCATTGCCCGCTGGCCGCACATCCCTGACCCCAAAACGACAAAACCCCGACCACAAGGCCGGGGTTTTGATTGTCACTTACCAAGAGCCGTTCCTTGCTGCGCTAGCCGGCAACCAATACCGCCAGCAAGCACGCCATGCCACTCAACATCGTTACCAGCAACATCCGCCGGCCTACCATCGGCCAGTCGATATAGCCAACACTGTATCTCTCCTTGAGCACCTTCATGAGCAGCCCCTCACCACTCAGCGATCTTGGTGGTGTTCTGCGCAGTACCATCGGTTTTCCAGAGGCTGTGTCCCTCATCATTAAACATGACGTAATACACAGCGTCGCCGACTTTGGCCCACACCTCAGCCCCATATTCACACTGCTCGGGAGACAGCATTACAGTGCCCGCCTCGGTGCCATCGGTACGCCAGGCTGCATAGCCATTGTCATCCTGTTCTGCCGAGAAAAAGAGCCAATCCCCCACAGACTCCAGCGCATACGGCCGGGCGGCTCCATTCGGGTTAATCGTCTTCACTACGTAGGTGCCACCGGGCGTACCATCACTGACCCACACCTGTGGTTTGCCCGGGCTCTCCTCTGCGGTAAAAAACACGCTGTCACCATGAAGAGCCAGCGATTCCACCCCACTGCCAACGGGACCGGATAAAAAAACCGTCTTCCCCACCACTGAGAATTTCCAGATTTTATTCGCAACACCATCCGTTGCCAGTAAGAAGAGCGCATTGCTCTTTACCCGGAAATCAGTTGGGTTACTGCCCGCAGAGTCCGGATTCGGGGTAGAAAATAAATGCGTCCCGGATTCAGTGCCATCAGTTACCCAAAGATTCCTCCCAGAGGCAGGCAAATAACCACTAAAAAACGTCAGCGCGCCCACAGAGCGGAAGTTATTAAATGAGTAGTTCGAGGAGATCTTCCGAGCTGTCGATTCCCCCGCATCCACCCGCCAGCTACCTGCCGCGCTCCCCTGGGAACACGTTAAATAAAGTTGATCGCCCGTACTCTTCATACCACAAGATGAAGCATTGAACGGCTGCTCATCTGGGCCCATCAAAACGAGAGGCTGCCCGCCCTCACCAATAGCCAGCACCTGGTTTTCTGAGGTCACATACAACCAATCACCCGCGGAGGCCATACCATCAAACCCCGAGGTGACAACCCCTCCCGGTTCTGGCCCTTCCACTTTCATTGCGCTCCCACCTTGCGCCACCCACAACAGGCCGTTATTGGTAAAGTAAAAGCGATTGCCAACCGTCTGCCAGGACCAGCCCAGCTGATCCAGAAGTTCCCCATTCTTGCCTGCTACTCTCTGAGTGCCAAACGGGGTGCCGTCACTGAACCAGAGATGTCTCTCATTACTCCCCGTCGTCACGAACAATACGCCGCCCTCACTCAGAAAAAATCCGGAAAAAAACTCTTCTTTCACATTCAGCGAACGAGTTCCCTCCGGGGTGCCGTCACTCACGACAGGGAGGCCCTGGTTATCGAACAAAAAGAACAGGGCGGAACAGTGAATCTGCAAATCCCCGAGGGCGTCAGCGTCTCCCTTGGCAACACCTTCCGCACTCATACCTTGCAGCACGCAGCGCTGCATAACCGGACTTTGACCCCGGTTTTCGCCATCGCTTACAGCAGGGTTGCTGGCCAGCAACTCAATGTCGTAAGACTCATTGGGGTAAAGCAAGCCATCAAACTGGAAACTGCCATTTTCGGTCAGTGTGAGTGACGGTAAACTGCTGCCCGGCGTGACATCTCTGGCAACCAGTTCCGTACCCGGCATCAGGCCGGTCAGCGTACCGGCCACGGTATAACTGGAAGGGGGCGCCGCCACATCAGCCTCCGATTCACCGCCACCCCCGCCACCACAGCCAGTCAGCAACAACGTCACCGCTGCCCCCATCAGCCCGGCCACTCGCCAACCCCGTGCCATTCGATTTTGTGTTTTCATTGATGTACCCCGTTACAGCCTGAAGGAATAAATACGTCACAAGGACTGAATTGAACGGGGTCTGTTCTGTGATGAACATCACTGAACTTGGGGATTTTTCCTGATTATGCCCTCAATGGCACGCTATTGACCTGTTATGACCGGCCCAGCGGAAGCCGCACCTCGAGGACAGTGGCTCCAGGCTGGGAGCTCAGCGTCAGCGCACCTCCATGTCGCTCTGTTCGGGCGCGCATACTTTCCAGCCCGATACCCAGGCCGCCGCCTTGCACGGCAGCCACATCGAAGCCCACGCCATCATCTTCCACACGCAACAAAAGCAGAGCGTCATCCGGCAATTGCAACGTCACCCGGGCACACCGGGCCTGGCTGTGCTTGACGATATTGGTGAGCGCCTCTTCAACCAGCCTGGCCAACAGCAGGCACTGAACCGCTGTCGGTTGCGTGCGCCAGGCATCCGGCACATTCCAGACCAGCAACATCTCCAGCGCATCAAACAGGTTGGCAAACCGGTACCGTAACGGCGCCAGCCATTCAACCGGCGTCTGCGGGGGCGCCGCACTGGCACTGGCGCCACTGTCGACCAGTTGACGCAGATCATCGCGCAGCAGCTTGAGCATGGACAGGTAACGACTCTTGTCCAAGCCATCGTCACTCTGCTCAACCATCATGATAGAGCGCACCAGCTGCCCGCCCAAGCCATCATGCAAGTCATGGGCAAGCTGCAAACGTTCCTGCAGGCGGGTGTTATCCAACGCCAAACGGTGCTCTTTACTCATTGTGGCACTAAGGTCGTCACAGGCCTTCTCGATAGCCACACTGAGTTCCTGATTAAAACGCTCAATGCGACGGGCATCTCCCGCAACGCGCAACCCCAGAAACACGGCGGCCATCAACATGAACAACAGGCAGCTGTATTGGGAAAGATAAAAATCGCTTGAGAGCAATCCGATCAATATCAGGACATCGCGCACCCCAATAGCAATCAACAAAAGATAGAAACCGGCCACCATTAACGGCCCAGCTTCCCTCCGGCGTAACGCCCAGCCAGTGATGCAAAGTCCATTCAGCAAGAAAACCAGTGAACTGATATGCCCCGCCCATTGCAGCCCCTCCCAACCCGGCGACAACACGATTACGCCAGCAAGGCCCGCGACCAGCGCCAATAAAGGGAACTCTCGCCATACTGCGCAACGAAGCTCAAGCAACCGCCAACTGAACACACAGAAACTGGCAATAAAGAAGATGTACGCCAGAGTATTGGCCTGCGCCACCATCCGGGTATCCGAAAAAGGCCAGGCTTGTGTGGCCAGGGTATTCACACCGAACAACACCCAGCAAAACGCCGTCACCGCATACCAGCCAAACACCTGCTGTGAGCGAAACGCCAACCAGATAAACAGCGCCAGGAACCCCAAAACCGCAGACACAACCAGATTGATGAAAGGCAGAGTCCGTGTGCGCCAGTGCCCCTGCTCCATCACCGTCAACATCGCTTCTGGCGAACCCAGCCGGACCCGTCCCAACCCCGGCGTTTGTGCAGCAACGCCAGCCACACGCACCCACAGCACGCGCCCTTCGCGCAAATGCGATGCCGGCAGCAGCCAATAGCGAGGCGAATTCCAGGAGCGTGATAACGGCTCCTGCAGATGACGATCACGCCAGAGCAATGTGTCTTCGCTATAGACCGCACCCGCCATAATGATCGATTCAATCACCAACCCCACCGGTGAATCCCCGTTGTCCGTATCAACACAGCCAGGCTGCCAATCAATCCGGTACCAGACAGTGCCATCGTAATCAGGCCAGCGTTGGCTCCAGTTATCCGGCAGGATAACCGCTTGCCAGCCCGCCACCGGGCGTGTGGCGCCCTCACTTTTTGCCGCCATCACCGACACAATTTGAGGCTCACAATCCGGCACATCATGTGGCAGTTGCGCATGACCTCCCGCCGAAGCCGCACACAGCCAGAGCATCAACCATATCGACAGGAAAGATTTCATCCGTCGAGCAGCCCCCGGGAACGGGCTTCGCTGATCGCACGAATACGCGACGACACCGCCAGTTTGCGATAGATATGTTTAACGTGGGATTCCACCGTATACCGGGAAATGAACAGCCGTTCGGCAATTTCCCGATTGGACAGCCCCTCGGCCACCAGCGTCAGCACTTCGCTTTCGCGAGCACTCAATGGCGGCTCACCCGACGCCGAAGGCGCCTGGTACAACTCGCCAATCACTCGGCGGGCAATGAACGGATCAATAGGCGCTCCGCCGCGTAGCACACTGCGTATCGACAGCGAGACCTCCAAGTCATCGCGCTCCTTGAGCACGTACCCCGTAGCGCCGGCGCGCAGGGCCGCCATGATGGCGTCCTCGGTGCTCCAAGCAGAAATTACCAGGATACCCATGGCCGGGTCGGCGGCACGTAACTCAGCAATCAACGCCGTCCCATTCCCGTCAGGCAACCCCAGATCCACCAGAGCCAACGCCACCGGCTGCCCCTCCAGCCATTGCCGGGCCTGGGCCAGCGAAGCGGCACAACACAGCATCTCGCTGTGATAGCCCAATTGCACAAGAACGCGCTCCAGACGGTTCTGGATCAGAGGATCATCCTCCACAATCAACACCGGCGCGGGCAGCGTTGATTCAGTCGAAATGCGGGCGGACGTATCCATGCTTGGCTCATGAGGAATTAAGTCATCGTGAAGTATGGCGACTATTCCCAAGCGCGCCCATCCCTGTAAGCAGGTATTTGCCCGCCGCTCAGCCTCCCGAAAAAAATCACGTGCCTCTTAAACGACAAAACCCCGACCAAAGGCCGGGGTTCTGATTATCGCCGCTACCGCCCAAAGACGGTGCGCTCACTGCATGACAGGCTTACTGCTGGGCAGCGTCTTTCATGTCTTCAGCAGACTCTTCGGCGCTGTCATAGGCGTTATCCATATCTTCGCCCATTTCTTCCATCGGCCCTTGATCCGGCGTGATGTTTTCTACCGCCTTATCTACCTTCTCGCCAGCGTCCTCAACCGGACCGTCGTTGGCATCACAGGCTGCCAGCAGGGCAGAAGAGGCGAAAATGGCGGCCAATGCCGCTTTACCGAAAGTACGCATAGAATCACTCCTTGAATTAACTGATTCGGACAGTGAGCACTCTAAGCATGTTCACGACGCTTGGCCAAGGGGATTTGCACATTTTCGTGCCATTTTACGAAGAGTTACAGACGGGCCCGCGCTAATTGGCATAGTCCTTTTCCCTTTCCCAGCGCCCTCAGCCGGGTAAGATAGCCCCGATAACAAGGAGAAAGCATGAAAAAAACCGGGCGCAATGCAGGGCGAAACGTAGGAAGAAATGTGGGCGGCCTGGCACAGCTGGTGACCCGTTTTGGCAATGAAATCACCCAAGTCGTGCAGGACATCCACGGCGCCGTGGCCAATCCCTTCAACCTGCGCGGACACGATTACACCCCTGCTCCCATGGTCTATAACCTGGTCCGCTACGGCTTTCGCCAGGCCGGCAACCTGGCCGGCATGGCCGACCTGCTCGCCGACCCACAGCGGGAGTTGCGCGACAGCCTGGATCTGCAAAGCATCATCAATGGCATTTTCGGGCAGCTGCTGGTCGAACAGAGCAACCGTTATGCCCTGCCCATGACGCTGCTACCCAAAGAGCCGTCGGCGCCGAATGCCGACACGCTAGTGATCTACCTGCACGGGCTGTGCATGAATGAAGCCTGCTGGAATAGCCCCGCTGCTGACGCCTTCAACCAATGGGCACGCCAGAATCACAACGCGGATATTCGCTACCTGCGTTACAACACCGGCCTGCACATTTCCGATAATGGCCGCAAACTGGCCGGGCTGCTGGCCCATACCGCCCTGCCCGAGCGCGTTATCCTGATCGGCCATTCCATGGGCGGGCTGGTCGCACGCAGCGCCTTGCATCAGGGGCGCCAGCGAGGCGACAGCTGGGTCAACCGGGTTAGCCATCTGGCCTGTCTCGGCTCACCCCATCAAGGCGCCCTGCTGGAACGGTTTGGCAACGAAGCCAACCGCTTGCTCGGCCGCACCCCCTACTCCCGCCCCTTGATGCGCCTGGCCAACCTGCGCTCAGACGGCATCCGTGACCTGCGCTTTGGCTACGTACTAGAAGACCAGTGGCGGGACCGCCCGCTGGACGACCCGCGCCCCACCAGCAAGGTGCCTCTGGATCCGCAGGTACAGCAGTTATTTATCGCCGGCAGCGTCAGTGAACCCGACCATGCCCAACCCCGGGGCGACTGGCTGGTGACCACGGACAGCGCACTGGCGGAGCATCTCTACCCGCAAGCGGACCATCTGACCCGAGAACTGTTTTTCCAGATGGGCCACATGACCATGATCGAGGAAAGCCGCACTTACGCTCGGGTACAGCGCTGGCTGGACGAATCGATTCCCGCCACAACGCAACCAACGGCTCAAGTCACTGATTGAAGGCTCGATCTGAAAAAGCAGCGTGAGTCGGTTTTTATTTTTGCTGCGCCACTGCCTCAGCGAGTCCCGCGGTCAGCCGGCGACCAGCACGGCGACAGCCAATGCAAACAGCGCCAGTGGAAGGATAATGATGCCATTGCGGATAGCGCGCTCACGCCAAAGTGCCCAACGATAGTAACGGTGCATATGATTTCCCCTGTTTCCCCAAATAAACAGGAAGTATAGGGATGTCAAAACAACATCAAATCGCCCAAATGGGGTATATGCAACAACAAACTAACGCCACCTACAACGAGTGCAGCCAGAACTGCATTGCCTTGCGACTGGGGGCACTGTCTCCCACATCAGTCCAGTCGAAATGGGCCACTAGCTGGTTCTGTGGGAAGTAATCCCGGGAACGCCAAAACGCATCCAGGGGCTGGTAATCCGCCGGGCACGCAGGGTGCCCGGCCGGACGCGCCACCGCACAGAAGGCGGTATGGCGAAATCCGAAATCCGCCGCGTATTGCTCACGCAGGTCAAAGAAGCGGTGGCCGACGCCCTCACCGCGATAGGGTTTGAGCAACACCGACTCACCGAAATAGAACACCGAATCCAGCTCCGCCCCCAGCTGCCGGAAAGGCGCCTGAAACTCATCGTCCGCTTCACGTAATGGCAAAGCCGTAGCCGCCCCCACCAGCCGGTTGTACTCCAGCGCCAACACAAACACGCTACGATCAGACTGGGCATAGCGATCCAGATAACGGCGTTCGTAGCTCAGATCCCCGTCGTAGAGGTAGGGATAATCTCGAAACACCGCAATACGCAATTGCGCCAGTGCATCCAGCCAAGGCTCGACAGCAATACCGGTAACCGGGCGAATTTCCACAGCGGACATGGCGACTCCTGAATACCTGCGAACAAGGAATCACATGAATACCACGTCCAAGAGACAGCGACGAGCCTCTAGCTTCCAAGCTCGCAGCTAAATCTCAGCCCGGCCAGGCCAGAATCAGCCCGGTACACCAGAGCACCACAAACACTGCCTGGCGGAAGCGCTCTTCATTGACCCGGTGATGCAACCATTCACCCAGCAGCATCGCTGCGATGACGACGGGTACCAGCAAGCCAATGCGCGGCGCGGCCGGCAGCAAGGTGCCGTCCAGCAGGAACACCACCGTCAGCAAGCTGTTCAGTGACAACCAGACCAGAATCAATGTGGCGCGGAAGGCTTTCTTTTCCAGTGACAGGCCACTCAGGGCATACACCAGCAGCGGCCCGCCAGAGGCAAACAAGCCATGGGTGATCCCTGCCAGAAACATCCAGCAGCGCGACCACCAGGTACTGTGGGGCGCCACCTTGATGCCCTTCCACATGCGCCACAACTCACGGCTGCTGAACCACAGCACTAACAGCCCGAAGCCGCTCTTCAACAATTGATCGCCCATCCAGGGGCGCAATCCATAGCCACTCAGCGTACCCAACACCATCAGTGGCAGGATCAACCGCCATAGCGTTGGCCAATGAATATGCTGACGGTGACGCCAGCTCAAGGTGGCACTCATGACAATATTCAGGGGCACCAGTACCGGCAAAATTTCCGGAATCGGCAACAACAATGCCCCCAAAGAAAGGGCGATTACGATACTGCCGAAACCGGTCATGGCTTCGGTGGTAAAGGCAAAGAAAATAAACAACCCCAGCAGTAGCCAGGGCAAGGTCATCAGGTCAGCCACGAGCGCTCCTACTGGTTCAGTTCACTGGCAAATTTACGCTGCATCATGCGTTGATACAGATCCGGCAACAGCCGCCATAACAGGCTGGCAAACCAGGTGAAGCGGTCCGGGAACAAACGTTTCTTTTTCTTGCTGTAAGCCTCGAACACCAACCCCGCCATCCACTCCGGGCTGCGCATATCGCCGACCATGGAACGTTTATGGCGTGCCGGGCGGCCATCATGCCCCAGTGCGTTGGTTTCGATCGGGGTATCCAAAAAACTGGGGTACGCCATCAGAATATGGACGCCATCACGGGCCACTTCGCCCCGCAACACTTCAAAGAACTGGCTCAAGGCACTTTTCGCGCTGCAGTAACCCGCACGGCCGAGCACCGGCATCCAGCCCGCCATGGAGCCAATATTGATAATGCCGCCACGACTTTTCTTCAGGAGAGGCAAAAAACCAATCGCCAACTCCACCGGCGCCTGCCAATCCACGGCCATGACTTTACGAAACACCGCCATGCGCGTTTGTTCCGCCAGCGAGCGGTGAGTAATGCCCGCGTTATTGACCAGCACATCCAGCGAAGGCTCGTTGTCCTGCACCCAATTCACTAACGCCTGCACGGCGTCGCTGTCCGTTACATCCAGATCCCGAAACGTGACGCGGGCAGGGTCTTCGCCGGCTAACGTATCGGCGCGCGATGCCAGCAACGCAGCATTCATGTCTACCAGAATCACCCGGTGACCCAACGCAAACGCCTGCCGGGACAACGCCCATCCCAGCCCTGAAGCTGCACCGGTAATCAATACGGTTTTCATAGCTGCCCCCGCTGCCGGGCGGCGGCCATGAAAAAGCGAAACACCTGCTCGGAGCTTTTACGGGGAATATAACCAAACTCGTCTTTCAGCCGGCGGTTGCTGAGTACCGGGCGGTAGCGCAAAAAGTTCACCTGCGCCGGTACGTATTGGGTCAGCCTCAATCGATTGCCAACCCATAACCCACTACGGATCAACCAAGCCGGCACATGGATAACCGGCTTGCCCAGCAAGTCACCCAGTGCATCAATGGACAGAGCTCCGTCTCCGGCCAAATTGAAACAGCCGGCACGATCCTGGTTCACCCCTTGTTCAATAATACCGACCACATCCTGGTCCCAAATAAAGACAAAGGGAGATGGCGAACCGGCCACCGCCAACAGGCGATCACCTTCAAACAAGCGAGTAATCAGGTTGCGAGTCCCCGCACCCAAAACTGTCCCGGGACGCAGCACCAGCTGTTTGAGTGCAGGATATTTTTCCCTGTAATCTGCCAACAGCTCTTCCACTTGACGCTTGTGATCCGAATAGGGAAATTCCGGATTCCCCCGCAACGGATCCTGCTCATCCAGCCATTCCGGATTATCCGCGTAATAGCCATACGCTGCTCCAGAACTGGTGACCACTACTTGCTCGACACCACTGGCCACACAAGCATCCAGCACGTTGCGTGTGCCGTTTACATCAATATCGAAATCACGCTCACGGTCGCCGGAATCTTCCAGCACAGCAGCCAAATGCACCACCTGCTCAATACCGTGCTCTTTTATCATCTGACCAATCTTCGGGTCACGAATGTCCATTTGAAAGAACGGAAAATTCGCACTTTCATCTTTACGGATATCCACACCAACAACGTAATGGTGCTGTTGCAGTTGGCGGGCCAGCTGGCTACCGATATAACCGGCGGCACCGGTGATCAATATGCGTCGCGACATGTGTCCTCCTGAGCCGGACTGCGCGACCACCACCAGGCCAGAAGCAATCCACTAATCAAGTGCCAGACGCCCCAGAAGGCAGCGATCAAAATCATTTCGCTGGCATCAGGGAAAAAGGTAAACAGGATCGCCAATGCAAGGCCGGAGTTTTGAATCCCCACCTCCATGGTGATGGCGCGCCGATCTCCTCGGGGCAGCCCGGTAATACCCGCTGCCATGGCTCCCAGCCCCAAAGCCAGAAGGTTTTGCATGACCACCAATCCGACAATGCGATTCGCTGTGGCGAGGAACACATCCATGTTATTGCCGAACGCCACCCCCACGAACAGCAACAACACCATCAAGGTGATATAGCGCATGGGCTTCTGGGCTTTTTCTGCGAAGGCCGGGAATGTTTTACCCACCAGCATTCCCACCACCAGTGGCAGCCCCAGCACCAATGCCACCAGGATAAGAATGTTCATGCTGTCGAGCTGAATATCGGTGAGAATGGCGCGCGTATTCGGGTTCAACCAGCCATACAGCGAAAAGTTGAACGGCGTCATGATCATCGCAGCCAGGCTGGACACCGCCGTCATGCTGACTGACACCGCCACATTGGCCCGGCCCAACCAAGTCATGATGTTGGAAAACGAGCCCCCGGGGCATGACGACACCAGGATCATGCCCAACGCCAGCTCCGGATCCACATCGAAATACCAGGTGATCAGACAAGTTGCCGCTGGCAACAATACGAACTGGGCGAGCAACCCGACAATGGGGGCATCCGGGCGTTTGAGCACGCGCCGAAAATCATCGCCGGTGAGCGACAGGGAAACACCGAACATCATGAACGCAAGGATGACATTCAGGATTAACAGGTTTTCACTTCCGAAATGCACTTCCATCTCACAGCCCCTTTTTCAATGCAGCAATGTGAGAGTTAACCGCCTTGCGATAGCAGTCCTTGTTGACGTAATACGCCATGCGCGCCAACTTCAGATAGGCATAGCCACCATCTAGGTTTTTTTCCGCCTCCTGGCGCACTGTTTCTTCCAGCTCTTTCGCAGCAGAATCGCCCTGCTGGCTGGCTCGAATATACAGCGCCACCATTTCAGCCTGCTCATTACGCCCTTCCCAGCCCAGGCCAGCGGCTTCCACCATGCCCATCATGAACAGGTTTTGGTGTGCCGGGCTGAACACATTCAAATACAGTTGCGGCGCATCGCTGTTCCCCCAGTTGAGATCGGCAGGATCGATGAAGGGGTAATCCAGCTTGTAGCCGGTCCCCATAAGAATCAGGTCATACTCCCGCGACTGCCCATCGGCAAAGGTCACGGTGTTACCTGAAACGGCAGAAATGTCGCCGCGCGGAGCTATGTCACCGTGACCAATATGGTGCAACACCAGCGAGTTGATCACCGGGTGGGACTCATACAGTTTGTAATCCGGGTCCGGTAGACCGTAGTCACTGGGCTTACCGATGATCATGCGAATCAGGCGGTCATCCACCTTTTGCTTGAGCGCACGGGGCAACTTGATTTTGCCACCAATGGAGTCGATGGCCTTGCCGCCGATAAACTTGGGCAGAAAGTAATAGCCCCGTCGCACAGACATATCCACGCTAGCCGCCCGGTGCACCGCATCCACGGCAATATCGCAGGCAGAATTACCACAGCCCACCACCAGCACCCGCTTGCCATCGAAGTGGGACGGATGACGATATTCACAGGAATGCATCAATTCGCCATCAAAGCGGCCCGGCAGGTCGAGCAGATTGGGCTTATGCAGGGTGCCGTTGGCAATCAATACACCGGCAAAACGACGGCATTGCTCTTCCCCGTTCGCCTCGGTGGTCACCAGCCACTCATCGCCATCGCGCGCCACCTGTACCACCCGGGTGGAAAATTCATAATGCTCGTAGAGTTCGAAATGAGCCGCATACTGCTGAAAATAACGCTTCATTTCACGGTGATGGGGGTAAGTAGCGACGTCATCCGCCATGGGAAACTCTTTGAATTCGGTCATCCCCTTGGAGGAAATCAGGTGGGCCGACTCATACATGGTGCTGTGCGGGTTATCGATATCCCACAGGCCACCCACATCAGTATTCAGGTCGAAACCGACAAAGGGAATACCGTATTTCTTCAGGTTTCTGGCCGTTGCCAGCCCCATGGGGCCGGCCCCTATCACTGCGTACATAGCTGTCCCGTTTTATGGTGTCTTTTTTATTCGGTCACCGGTGCCCCACAAGCGAAGCGGAGCACAGAGTTTGGTATGCTTGTCACTCTAGAGTCGGCCAGCAATAGATACACGGCTATTTCAGGACTTTGTCACGGTTAATTCGGGACCTCACTCACACCCATGTCGCATACCCCTACCGTCACGGTACGTTTTACCCAGGCAATCAGTCAGGCCGCAGAACAGCTGGGGTTCTCCCTGCCTGCGCCCCTGAAAAACGCCTTTGCCGAGCAGGAGCGGGTAAGTCTGGAGTTACAGGGAGAGATCTGGGAAACCTTTTGCCAGCAGGCGGATGATCCGCTGATTGGCATCCAGTTCGGGCAAGCCATACAGGTAGGCCACTTGGACACCGTCGGCATGGTACTGATGAGCTGCGACACCGTGGCCGAAGCGCTGGACTCGCTGATGGATTATTACCCCATTGTGGGTGAGGGCGGCGTATTCGAGTATGCGGTGGCTGATGATGTGTGCGAAATCCGTTACCAACCGCAATACACCACTCGCCAGCCCGAACGGGTGGAAGCTGCGTTGGCCTCCCTGCTTCAACTCACTCGCTGGTCCACCGGGGAGCAAGTACACGCCGACAGCATTACCTTTGCTCACCCTGCACTGGATGCCCCCGCCCGCTATCAGGCGCTACTGGGCGTCCCCGTGGCGTTTTCCACCCCCCATAATGCCTTACGCATTCCCGCCTCTGCGCTAACGCTGCCGCTGATTTATGCCAACCCGGCCCTGTGCCAGCACTTACGCACCCTGGCCGACCAGCTGCTGGAACAGCTGGGCAGCCAATCGCTAAGCGTCAGCGTGCGTGATCTGCTTCGCCAACACCCACGCTGGGGAAAGGAAAAAGTGGCCGAACAACTGGCCATGAGCGGCCGCCACCTGATCCGCAAACTCAGCGATGAAGGCACCAGCTTCAAGCTGCTGCGCGATTCACTGTTGCAGGGCATGGCGGAACAGGCCTTAAAGGAGGGGTTAAAACTCTTCGAAATTGCCGACAAACTGGGGTTTTCCGATGAAAGCGCGTTTGCCAAAGCCTTCAAACGCTGGACCGGCATGACACCGGCCCAGTTTCGTACGCAAGGCTAAGGGTTAAACGGCCAACAACGCCTGCTCGATATCCGCCATGATATCGTCAACATGTTCGATACCAATGGACAGGCGCACCAGATCTGCGCTGACACCCGCTGTTTTCAGCTCTTCATCATTCAACTGCCGGTGCGTGGTGGTCGCCGGATGGCACGCCAGGGACTTGGCATCCCCGATATTCACCAACCGCTTGATCAACTGCAGCGCATCAATAAAGCGTGCACCCGCGTCACGGCCACCTTCTACGCCAAAGCTAAGAATAGACGAAGGCACGCCGCCATCCATGTATTGCTGCGCCAACGCATAATCCTTGTCGGTTTCCAGCCCGGCAAAGTTGACCCAACTCACCTTGGCATGATCGCGCAGGTACGCGGCCACTTTCATGGCATTCTCACAGTGGCGCTCCATGCGCAGGCTCAAGGTTTCAATGCCCTGCATAATCAGGAACGCATTCATGGGTGACAATGCCGCCCCCATGTTACGCAGGGGCACCACCCGGGCACGACCGATAAACGCTGCCTCACCCATGGCTTCCACATACACCACACCGTGATAGCTGGGGTCAGGTTCATTGAATTGCGGAAAGCGGGGATTGTCTTTCCAGGGGAATTTTCCGGAATCCACGATCGCACCGGCGATGGTAGTGCCATGCCCGCCCATATATTTGGTCAGCGAGTGCACCACAATATCGGCGCCGTGTTCAAAGGGTCGGCACAATGCCGGTGTCGCTACTGTGTTATCCACCACCAGCGGCACACCCGCGTCATGGGCGACCTTGGCCAGCGCGGCCATGTCCACCACGTTGCCTGCCGGGTTACCGATGGATTCACAGAACACCATTTTTGTTTTTTCATCGATGGCATCCGCAATCGCCTGAGGATTGCGGCCATCAGCCATGCGCACCTCGATGCCCTGATTCGGCAACGTATGGGCAAAAAGATTGTAAGTGCCCCCATAAAGCTGGCTGGTGGAAACGATATTATCCCCGGCCTTGGCCAGCGTCTGGATTGTCGCGGTAATCGCCGCCATACCCGACGCCATGGCCAGCGCACCAATGCCACCCTCCAGTTGCGCAACGCGCTCTTCAAGCACCCCATTGGTCGGGTTCATGATGCGACTGTAAATATTCCCCGGCACTTTCAGATCAAACAGATCAGCCCCATGCTGGGTATCGTCAAAATAGTAGCTGGTGGTCTGGTACATCGGCACAGCCACCGCATGGGTCTGCGGATCACCAGCAAAACCACCATGAATCGCTATGGTTTCTCTTTTCATCATTCCCTGCCTCATATCACATTGTCGCCTGGCGACACATACGCAAAAAGGCCGCCAAACGGCGGCCTGAAAAAATCGTTCGCTCTATTTAATCGACGGCTCACCCCAGAAATCAAATTGTTTGGGCACATCCGCCAGCGAGGTCTCAAAACGCGGCTCGCGTTTTTCCAGGAAAGCGGTAAAACCATCCTTGCCATCCCAGAATTCATTGGACCAGTAAATCATTTTCGACTCCACCACATGGGCTTGGGCCGGGTGGGAAAAATTGGGGTTGCGCCACAACATCTGCTTGGCCAGTGCCACCGCCACAGGAGAGCTTTTGGCAATCAGTTTGCGAGCGAGGCAGCGGGCCACATCCAGCACTTCGCCCTTGTCATGCACACTGTGGAACAGGCCTGCCTTCTCTCCTTCCTCAGCCATGAAAATATCGCCACTGATCACCCACTCCAGGGCCTTCTGGACGCCAACCACCCGGGGCAGAAACCAGGAAGAACAGGCTTCCGGGGTAATGCCCCGCTGGGTAAAGACAAAACCAATCTTGCTGTTGGCCGCCACTAACCGAATATCCATGGGCAGGGTCATGGTGATCCCCACGCCCACCGCCGCGCCATTGATGGCGGCAATCACCGGCTTGCGGCAATTGTAGATTGCCAACGACAATTCACCACCGGAATCGCGAATGGTTTCCAGCGGCGGATCCATCCCCTGCGCATCGTCATAACCGAACAGGTGGCCACCGCCTTCCGGCTCCATTTCCATACCGGCACAAAACACCTTGCCCGCACCGGTGACAATCACAGCACGAATGTCATCGTTGCTGTCAGCTTCAGCCAGCGCATGCACCAGCTCGTCTTTCATCTTCAGGGTAAAGGCATTGAGGCGATCGGGGCGATTCAGGGTAATGGTCAGAATCTGCTCGGCCAGATCGGTCTTGATGTCCTGATAATCCATGGTCACTCCACAGGGGTTGTGCGGTTTTTCGCAGGTATCGACAGCGACACTACCTGCACCGTTTGACCCCGAGCATACCCCGACGGCAGGGCATCGAACATGGCCCGAAGTGTCCGGTTGAGATGAGGCTGATCGTAAAAGCCGGCGAGCACCGCCAGCTCGGTAAAATTCATCCCGCTCTGCCAGAGCGACAGGGCACGTTGGCACTTGAGATGCAGCTGGTAACGCTTCAACGTCACCCCCATCTGCTCCCGGAAAAGGTGGCGAAAGCGGGATTCGGACAGCCCGGCCTGCTGCGCCAGATGGGTCATGGTGGGCGCCGGCTCCGGCGCATCACGCAGCCAGGCACAGCTGGCGGCAATGCGCGCATCCAGCGACGGCGGAGAGGCCAGCTGCCGCAGTTGCTGCACAAACGTCACCACCCCGGTCTCGGGCTGAGCCGCCCGCGATAAATCGCGCAAGGTATCGCTGAGCCACTGCTGGTGCGCCGCCGACAACGGCTGCTGCAGGGCCAGGGATCGCCAGGCCGGCTCGTCCGGGTCGAGATGCAGAATAGCCACCGGGCCATCGCTGTGCAGACTTTGCTGGCACTCCGGGGGCACCAGAACGGCCCGGGCACAAAGAACCCGGCCGTCACGGGTGACCCGAATATCCTTTTCCAGCCCGACCAGTAACGACGCCGCCACATGCTGGTGGGGCTGGTTGTGCAGCGAGGAAAGCGCCATCAGCCAACCGCCCCGCCAGAGAAACAGCGGGGTCAGCAGACGAGGATCGGAAGCCGGCGACGATTGGGACATGCCGGAAATAGTGCCCGCCCGGGGCCGGGCAGGCAACGTTCATCAGCGCCTGATCAATTCACCACACCGGAGCGGCGCAGCCCCAGCTTGTGGGCCAGCTCGATGCTGACGAACATGGGACCGACCAGCAGAAACACCAGATCATCCACAAACGACGGCTTTTTGCCCTCTACCTTGTGGCCCCACACTTGTACGGCCCAGGCCAGCAACCACAAGGCCGCCGCACTCCAGCCCAACGACAGGGCGCTGCGATCCACCGCCACCACGGCGGCAAGGGACAGGGCCAGCCACACCCCCATCAACGCCGTCATACCCACGGACATACGCAGATAGAACGGCATGCAGATCGCGGCCAGCAAGGTGCCACCGTTGACCCAGTACGCCAGGCTGCCGTCCAGCCCCAGCCAGTGCCCCAGCGGAATCAGCCAGAACAGCCCGAGGGTGGACACAAAAATGGCCGGCACACAGAGGATATGTACCCATTGATTGACCGGATTGCGGTGGCTAACGCCATAGTCCGCCAGAAAGGTGTTGAGATTACGCATGGACAGCTCTCCCGAGTTGTTGTTTTGAGCTACACCAAGCTTAGCGGCAGCCCACACCGGGAAATTGTACGTAAGGGTCATGGTGCGGCGGGCAAGAAAGGCCGTCAGTCGCAGCCGCGCCGGCTGTCTTTCAAGGCTCGCAGTACCTGTTCGCGGGTCAGCAACCCGGTCAGGATGCCCTGGGCATCCACCACCGGGTAGATCTTGGGTTTTTCCGTGACCATCAGCTCCGCCACGTTCACCGCCGAATCGTCTTCTTTCACCGTCAGCGGCTGATCGTGCATGAAGTCTTCCACCACCAGCGCCCCTTCACAGTGATAACTGGATATCAGCAACTTGCGCAGACAATCCTGCTCGGACACAAACCCCACCACCTTGTTCTGGCTGTCCACCACCGGCAACCCGCTGAATTTGTGCTGTAACAGCGCGTCCACCACCTCGGTCAGCTCGGTGCCGATCTTGATTGCCATAGGGTGCTTTGCCATCAAGGCACGTACCGTCATCTCTTGCATGTCGCTCTCCTTCTGCCGGCCCGGTCCATGCCGGAACGGTCCAGATTCATGCTTTTGACTATAGCACTCCCTTAGCAGGCTACCCGTGGTTATTCCCCATGCCACCGATCAATTCCGCCAATTGCTATACAACGCAGGCATCGCCTTCCTACAATGGCTCAAATGAATGGCTCGAACACAAGACAACAGAAAGCCTGACCGCAGGCCTACATGGAGCAGAGGAACAGCGAATGGTATCGCCCCGCGTCTGGCTGGCTTTCGGGCTATTGGCCCTGTTGGTTATCTCCCCGCTGCAAGCGGCAGAAAATGCAGCCTGCGATGCGGCAGAGCTGACACTGGCTCAGCTGAAACAGCAGCGTCAGCAACTGCGTACGGACCGCCACACCCTGCAATCCATTTTCGATGGCGACACCCCCGCCCCGCACCAGCTCAACACGCTGCTGGGGCGCCCGCTAAACCAGAGGCCGCTCCTGCCCCTGATCGATCCACAACCGCTTTCTGTCGTCGACAGCAAATGTCCCGCCCTGCAGAACGATATCGACACCTTGACCCAACAGGTCAACGCTCTGGAACAATCACTCGACACCTTGCGACGAGGGTTTTTCGGGCTCAATTTCCCCCAGCGCCAGGCTTTTCTGAACCTGGCAACGCACCATGCACAGCTGCAGGCCCTCTCCGATAGCTCGGAGACAGACCCATCAATTCGCCAGGGCAGCCAAACGCTGCAACAGCACATCCAGCAGGTGTGGTCAGTGCTGGGGCAACTACAGAGCAACCCTGAAGGCGCGCAGCAAACACTGGATCAGCTGTGGCTGCAGCTACCCACCTTGCGCCCTCCCAATGGTGCCAGTTCCGCGGCCTGGCGCGGCCTGCTCAAGACACGCCTGGACATTCAGCACGATGTACGCACGCTGCGGGCCGAACTGTGGCAAAACCGCCCCTTGCTAGACCAGATCAACAACCTGGGCGGCCTTGGCCAGGCCCCACGGCTGTTACAGCACGAAAGCCAACGCATCGGCTTGCGCGTGCTCGATATCGTTTCATTGATGCGTTACGACCTGAATGGCCCTATCCGCAACGGCGGCTTCATGCCAGTGGTGCAAAATATCCTGGCGCTGATTCTCGGGGTGGTGGGCTTCTGGCTACTGATTCATCTTGCGCAGCGCACCCGCCGCTGGGCACTGTCATTGCATGACCGCGTGGTACAACTCAGTGGCGAACGCCGCTGGTTACTCAATGCCAGCCGCCTGATCAGCGGACTGGCGCCGATTCTGCCGTGGATTTTGATCTGGCTGGTACTGGGGCGCCTGGACCCGCTACTGGACACTCCATCCAGCAAGATCCTGCTGTGGTTGCTGCCCCTGGCGCAGCTGTATGTGATCTACGGCCTGCTCTGCCTGATCGGTGAATGGCTGGTGATGCGCGTTGCGCAAAGCGCCAATGCTTACCTGGGCAGCAAACAGACCGAGAAGGTGACACGCCACGCGCGCGCCTTGGCACGCTGGATGATCGTTCCTTGGGTCCCCGTCATCGTTGTCTGGGAAAGCCTGGGGCCATCGCTGATGTACTACCTGTTCTTCGGTGTACTGCTGGTCGCCATTTACTGGGGCCTGGGCCGATTACTGACACTGCGCCATCAGGACTACCAGGCGTGCCTGCAAACCCTGATGCCCTCACGGCTGGACCCGGTGATCACCCGCCTGCTGCACCCCAGCCTGTTCTGGCTGTTTGCACCGATGATGCTGCCCATCGCCCTGATCAGCTTTCTGGTGGGCTTTGTGGACCGGGTACTGGCTGATTTCGACTGGTACATGCGCCTCAAGGCCCGCTGGTTCCGCTTCCGCGCCACGGTGGCCACCGACGAAGACGAGACCGATGACACTGAACAACCAGTGGCACAGTCCTATGAGCGCTGGTTTGCCTCGGCCCTCCCGGACGATGCCAGCAAAACCCCGTTTATCGATACCGGGCTGGTGGCGGCCATGGAAAAAAGTATTCAGCGCTGGCACGAAGACAAAACCGATGAAAACGCGCTGGTGGTGGCCGGTGAAAAAGGCAGCGGCAAGAGTGTCTCGCTAGGCAAACTCAACACGGTGCTGGAAAAAAGCTGTGAATCCCTGCAGACCCTGCGCCTGAAAGTACCTCCGAAAACCTGCACACCGGAAGCCATTCACCAGTTGATTGGCGAAGCGCTTGGCTCGGACCTGGTCAACGACGGCCCTGCCGCCCTGGTCAAGGAAGATGAACACCGTAAACCCACGCTGGTGGTATTGGACGAAGCACAAAACTTTTTCCTGGCCCAGCTGGGCGGCCTGGAAGGCTGGCGCACCGTGCTGAACCTGGTCAATGCGCGGCTGGACAATGTGTTCTGGGTACTGCTGATTAACAACCAGAGCTGGGCCTACCTGTGCAACGTCTTTGGCCGCGAATACCAGTTCCGCAATGTGATCCGGGTAAAACGCTGGGGGCAAACCGATATTCGCTCACTGATCCTTAGCCGCCACCACCTGAGTCGCTTTAAACTACGCTACGACGAAGTGCTGTTATCCTCGCGCGGGCCGGAAGCCGGTAATCTGCGTAATGCGGAGCAACGTTATTTCAGCCTGCTGTGGGATGCCAGCCGCGGCAACCCCATGGTGGCATTACGGTTGTTCCTCACCTCGGTCAAAGTGAAGGGCCGGCAAGTCACCGTTGGCCTGCCGAACCCGCCCTCCGCCAGCCTGCTCGACGGCATGGGCGACAACTCTCTGTTTGTGTACGCAGCCATTGCCACCCACGAAAATCTGACCAGCCACGAAATCACTGCGGTCACCCATTTGCCGGAGAACATCGTGCGCTACGCGTTGAAAGGCGGATTTGATGCCGGCTTTCTGCACAAGGATGAAGACAGCCGCTACCGCCTGGTGCCCCTGTGGTACCAGCAGGTGATCAGCTACCTGACACGGAAGAATCTGCTCAATGAATGATGGAAATATCGTCAACGACCTGACCGTCGTCGTAGAACTGTTCAACGTCTACGCATTGATGCTGCTGTTTATCGGCGGGCTGGTGCTATGGGCGTTGAATTGGGGCATCAGCAAGGCAAGCCAGAAAATCACCGAGAAAATGCCCACCCGGCGCTTTCTGATCCTCCAGGTCACCACTCTGATCGGGTTTGTCCTCTACACCGTGGGCGCCATTGCACTGGTGATCGGGGTGCTGCAGCCGCCCAAGGAATTCATGCTCGCCGCCGGTGGCTCCATGGCGGTGGCGCTGGGCTTTGCCCTGAAAGACATTGCCGCCTCGCTGGTGGCCGGGCTGCTCCTGTTATTCGACCGCCCGTTCCGGGTGGGCGACCGGGTCAGCTTTGATAACGTGTACGGGGAAATCGTCTCCATCGGCTTGCGCACCGTGCGCCTGCAAACCCTGGATGACAACCTGGTCACCATCCCCAATTCGCGCTTTATTACCGACGTGGTGGCCTCCGGCAACGCCGGCGAACTGGACATGATGGTTGTCACCGATTTCCACGTGGCCCTGGACGCCAACATCGAACAGGCCCAGGCCATCGTGGAAGAAATCATCGTCACCAGCCGGTACGCCTACCTGAAAAAACCCGTCACCTTTGCCATTGAAGAAATCGAGGTGGGCTATCGGCTCGCCATTCGCCTGCGCGCCAAGGCCTATGTACTGGATGTACATTATGAGAAAGCGTTCCAGAGCGACATCGTCGTGCGAGTATCAAAACGCTTTGCGGAAATGCAGGTGGCCCGGCCTGCATAACAATCACGCCAGTTACTCCGGCGGTTTCTTTTTATCGTCACCGTCAGGCTTGTCGGACTCATCAGACAACACCTCTTCCAGCTCATCCCGGGGCATATAATCCAGATCCCAGTGGCTGGTATAGGTTTCTTTCAACCGATGTCTGCCGCGATGTAAGTCCTCCGGGGTTTCCCCCTCATGGGCGGGATGATACTCACGCGGTTCATGGGCGGAGACCTCCTCATGCTGCGGTTGCCGAGCGGGAAACAGTTTTTCTTTCAATGCAGATAACCAGCGCATAAATACCTCCACAGGTTCTGCTCCACCGTAACACCCGTCTTGTGAATATTCTCGCAACAGGCAAACCAACAGCATCGAATAATGGGTCTGTAAAGGGGAAAGGTCCGGGGCAAGAGAAAACCCGGCAACACGCAATGAGGGAAAGAACAGAGTCGGCAACGAACCGGGGTACCCCCCCGGCCCGTCAGGCAGCAATCAGGAAAGTAGCTCCGGGCGTTTCATCAACCGTGACAGTTTTTCCAGCCCCTGCTGGCGCAGGTGCTGGCTATCACGCTTGGAAGGATGGAAGTCGCGCTTGTAATACGCCAGGTAAGATTTACCCAGCTTGCGCAGCCAACCGGGTTTACCCACCAGCCAGTTAAGCCCCTGACGCACGGATTTCCAGTCGGTGGGATCATCCATCTCGGCGCGCAACTGGTTGTAATGCAAGATAGTAAAACCGATAAATTCCACGGTGGTGAAAGCCATCTCCGACGTCCGCACCCAGTAGCTGTCCACCCGGTCGCGGTACACATCAAACGCCACGGATTTGTGCTCGCTTTCTTCCACCGCATGCCACAACCACAGCGGCACCATGCGCTCATCCATGCCTTCAATAAATTCCGGATCTTCCAGAATCATTTCCGCCAGCATGGCGGTGAAATGTTCCAGGGCACAGGTCTTGGCCAGCTGCCGCTCCGGCGACAACCACTTGGCCATGAATTTCAGGCCATCTTTCACATAGGCATCCACTTTGCCAGTGGGCACGCCCTTGGATTCCATGAACGCATTGAAGGCATCGTGCTCGTTGCCGTGGTGCGCCTCCTGCCCGATAAACCCTTTCACCTGCTCACGCAGCAAGGGATCGGTGAGATTTTTCTGGAAATGGCGCACGGAACGAACGAAGAAGCGCTCACCCTCCGGAAAGGTGCAGGACAAGGCGGTTAACAACATCGTCTTGAACTGGTCATTGTCGAACCAGTAGCGAGGCATGGATGGATCAAATTCAAAATCCATCTTGCGAGGTTGAATGTCGCTTTTATTGATTTTTTTCTGCGGCTGACGCGTGGCTGTCTGGTCGCGCTCTGTGGCTGCAACAGTGGCTGCATTGGCATTCATGGCGGTGTCCTCATAGCTCTATAGCTTCTGGACACAGTATTTGTCAGTCACAACTGGCACACTAGTGCAGGTTGTGCCATTTTCTTGGCGCACATCGGCACGATCAGATCCCAGCGGTGCCCGGGTCAGCCCTGGTTGGTTTCCCGCCGATACAGCCGCGCATGAATATCGCCGCCGCTTTTTTCCTTCGACAACACCCAGTGTGCCGGCACCGCAGGCACCTCACCCTGGCGGCGACTTTCCACATAAACAATCGCTCCGTCCGCCAGCAGTCCGTGGGCTTCCAGCGCCTCACAGGCTGGCGTCACCAGGCCCAAGTCATAGGGCGGATCGATAAAAACCAGATCAAACGGATCGTGCTGGCCAGCCAACCAATTCAATGCATCGGCACACTGCACCGTAATACGGCCGGCAAACAATGGCTCTAGCTGGCGACTCAGATCGGCACTGCGGTCGCGCTGCTTTTCCACCAGCACCGCCTCACGCGCCCCCCGGCTCAGGGCTTCTGCACCCAGCGCGCCGGAACCGGCAAACAAATCCAGCACACGCAGACCCGGCAACTCGAATTGCAGCCAGTTAAACAGGGTCTCTCGCATGCGATCCGAAGACGGGCGCAGATCACCCCCATGGTCTACAAAGTGCAGCCGGTGACCACGCCGTTCACCCCCGATAATCCGCACCTGGCCTTTCTGCGCCGCCCCAGCGCTGGCGCCGGGGCGTTTGCCGGAACGCTTACGGGGCATCGGTGGGCTCGGCTAGTGTCGATGGCGTAGAAGGTGAAGAAGACGCGGGCTGCTCACCGGCATCGCTATCTGCCTGCTTCGTATTTGCGCCCTCCGGGCGAATCTGCGGCTCACGGGGGCCAATGCTGACGATGGCCAAATTGTCCGGGTTCAGATTGCGCTGAAATGCGGTCTGGATATCCTCCGCCGTTACCGTGCGCACCTGCTGATTGAACCACTGCAGGTAATCCAGCGGCAGATCGTAGAAGCCCATCGCGCCAAGCTGGCCGATGATGTCGCTATTATCCGCCGTGCCCAGGGCAAAGCTGCCCAGAATACTGGTGCGGGCTTCTTCCAGCTGCGCCGCCGTGGGGCCGTCCTGCACAAACTGATCGATCAGATCCAGGGTCAGGGTCAACGCGTCATCGACATTGTCATTGCCCGTCTGCAAACTCACCTGAAACGGGCCACCGGCAGCCATGGGGCCGAAGTGGCTGCTGATACCATAAACGTAACCGCGTTTTTGCCGCACCTCGTCGGTAAGAATGGAGGCAAAGCCGCCACCGCCGAGCACCTGGTTACCCACATACAAAGCCACATGATCCGGGTTACCCCGCCAGGTGGCCTGATTACCCAGCAGGATATGGGTCTGGGCGGACGGGAAATTAATATGCTGGCGTTGCCGCTCTGCCAATGGCGTGGCTCGCTCCAGTTGCGGTGCTGCCGAGCCTTGCGGCAATGCGGCACTGATGCCCTCAGCAATCTGCTCCGCCTCTGCGCGATCCAGATCCCCCACCATGGCGATCACGGTGTTACCCGCCGCGTAATAGGTGCGGTAGAAATCCTGCAGCTGATCGCGGGCGATGGCAGGCAAGCTGTCCAGCGTGCCATCACTGGGCTGACCATAGGGGTGACCGGCAAACACGGTGGACTGAAACGCCTTGCTCACCTGCGGGCCGGGCACCTGGGTTTCCATGCGCAGCCCCTGCATCATCTGGGTACGAATGCGCACCAGGGTGTCCTGCTCAAACGTCGGGCTGGCGATCACCTGCTTAAATAACGTCAGCACCGGTTCGCGATATTGCGCATCGGACAGGGTGCGCAGGCTGATCACGCCCATGTCCCGGTAGCTGGACGCGGAAAAGCTGGCGCCCTGATCTTCAAAGCCGCGAGCAATGTCATCCACACTCATGTCATCAGCGCCTTCGCCCAGCAAGGCGCTGGTCAGCGACGCCAAGCCGGGATGCCCACCATCACGGGCGGAGCCGGCATCACTGACCAACCGAATATCCAGCATAGGCAGAGCGTCGCTGGCCACGAACAGCACCTTCGCGCCTTGTTCGGTTTGCCAGGACTGAATATCCAGTGCCGGCGCCTGCGGATCAGTGGCCGCAACCTGCTTTTCCGTGGTGGGAAAGCCGGCACAAGCACTCAACAGCAATGCCGCAGCCGCAACACTTGCAGCGCGAAACACTGCACCACGACGCCCGGAACACCCTTTCCCCGCGCCTTGCAGCTTGTGGCTTATCGCTTGTCGCTGATCCTTCATTCTTCTTCCTCCTGCTCAGGCGCCACATGGGCTACCGCCAATCGCTCCGGCACCAGCCATTGCTTGGCCACCCGCTGCACATCCTCGGCGGTGACCGCTTCCAGGTTTTCAGCGAAACGAGCAGACAAATCAATATCCAGCCCAAGCGTACTCAACATACCCAGCTCCATCGCTTGCCCCATCACCGAATCTTTCTCGTACACCTGGCCCGCCAGCACCCCGGCCCGCACCCGCGCCATTTCCGCGTCGGTGGGCAGAGTGGTCTGCAATCGCTCGATCTGCACCAGTAGTGCATCCTCCACCTGCTCCAGGGTCACATCCGGGCTGGGGGCGGCGGTCAGCGTAAAGGTGCCATCGCCCCGCTGGATGCCGCTGTAACTGGCACCGGCACCGGCCACCAGCCGTTCACCGCGCACCAGATCCGTTTCGATTCGAGCACTCATTCCGCCATCTAACACCCCCGCCAGCATGGTCAGGGCGTAGAAATCGGTTTTGTCTTCCAGGGTTACCAGCGAAGGCACGTTGTACATCATGTACAGGGAAGGCACTTTTACCGGCAAATTCAGCGCCAGGCGGCGCTCACCGGCCGGCGGATTCACAGTTTGTTTAGGGCGCGGGGGCGTCTGCCCGGACGGCAGGTCCGCAAAGAATTTTTCCACTAGCGGCTGCACCTGCTCGCGGGTCACATCCCCGGCGATCACCAGGGTGGCGTTGCCCGGCACATAGAACCGCTGGTACCAACTGCGCGCCTGTTCCGGCTGCAACTGGGACAGCAGGGAGCGCCAGCCAATAATCGGATGGGCGTAACCGGTACCCGGACGGGCCACGGCCTGGAATTTTTCCCAGGCCAGCGCATTGGGGTTATCGTCGGTGCGCATGCGGCGCTCTTCCATCACCACCTTCAGCTCGCGGGCAAATTCCTCGTCATCGATTTTCAGATGACCCAGACGCTCCGCTTCCAGCTCCAACGCCAACGGCAGGCGCGACACTTCGTACTGCTGAAAATAGGCGGTGTAATCGTAACTGGTAAAGGCGTTATCGCTGCCCCCATAACGGGAGACCAGTTTGGAAAAATCGCCGGGACCCAATCTCTCGGTACCCTTGAACATCATGTGCTCAAGCACGTGGGCCAGCCCGGTCTCAAAAGGGGCTTCATCAATGCTGCCCGCCTTGAACCACGTCATCACCGTAACCACCGGCGCTCGGTGATCTTCACGGACCAGTACTTTCAGGCCGTTATCCAGCGTAAAGGCATGGGTCGGCAGCGCCGCATGGGTGGTCAATGACCACAGGCCCAACGCCAGCGCCGTTATCAGTCTTTTCATGGAATACCTCTATTGGGGGACACGCATGTTTTGAGAACCACAAACCCGAAGCTGCTCCCCTCTCCCCATAATGGTAGGATAGCGGCGCGTTCGCCCCCGCGAACGGCAACTCTGCAAGCAGGTCCTTTTTTTCTCCGGCATAGCATACCGGGTTATCGCCCTGCTCTTGCAGCCTCATTGCAAAAGAAGGGTCACCCTTCTTGATTGGATACGACTGATCATGAGCGACGAAGTTTCCCACGACGACAACAACCGCCCCAAGTCGGACGGAAAACCGGAAGAGAAGAAAACCGGTTTCTGGAAGCGCATGTTTACCGGCGTAGAAGCCGACGAGGCTAGCAGCACCCCGCCCGAGCCCAGCGCCGAGAGAGCCCCGGAACCGGCTGAAACTGCCATGCAGCCACCTGCTGCCGCGCCGGAGCCCACTCCGGCGGCGCCCTCTGCTCAGACAGAACCTGACGCCACCGCCCCTCAAGGCGACGAGGACGGCGGCTTCTGGACCCGCATGAAACAGGGCATGAGCAAGACCCGCAAGGGTCTGGGCAAAGGCCTGGCCGACCTGCTGGTGGGCGCCAAGGAGATCGACGACGAGATCTTCGAGGAAATCGAAACCCAACTGCTGGTCGCCGATGTGGGCGTGGAAGCTACCGATGTGATCGTTCAGGCTCTCACCGATCAAGTAACCCGCGAAGAGCTGGTGGACGCCGACGCCCTGTACGAATCCCTGCAGAACGAACTGCGCAAATTGCTGGTGCCTGTGGACCAGCCCATGCAGATCGATGGCAGCAAAAAGCCCTACGTGATCCTGATGGTGGGAGTGAACGGGGTCGGCAAAACCACCACCATCGGCAAGCTCGCCTGCCGCTTCAAGGCCGAAGGCAAGAGCGTGATGCTAGCCGCCGGTGACACCTTCCGTGCCGCCGCCGTGGAGCAGCTGCAGGTATGGGGCGAGCGTAACGAGATTCCCGTGGTAGCCCAACATACCGGCGCCGATTCCGCCTCCGTGGTGTATGACGCCGTGCAGGCGGCCCAGTCTCGCGGTGCCGACATCCTGATAGCTGACACCGCCGGGCGCCTGCATACCCGTGGCAACCTGATGGACGAGCTCACCAAGGTCACCCGGGTCATGAAGAAACTGATCCCCGATGCGCCCCACGAGGTATTGCTGGTACTGGATGCGGGCACCGGCCAGAATGCCATCAACCAGGCAGAACAATTTCGCGATGCCGCCGGCGTGACCGGGTTGGCACTCACCAAGCTCGACGGCACCGCCAAAGGCGGTATCCTGTTTGCCTTGGCCAAACGCACTGGCCTGCCGATTCGTTTTATCGGCGTCGGGGAACGACTGGAAGACCTGCGCCCTTTCCACGCGGAAGAGTTCGTGCAGGCGCTATTTGAAGATGTGACCGGTTAACGCCGCACGCTTCACGCACCACGCCGCGTGCAAGCCTGTTGTGTGAAGCGTGTAAGCGGTCGGGCCTAGGCGAGACACAATGATTCAGTTTGACCGGGTCAGCAAACGCTACCCGAACGGGAAAGACGCGCTCAGCAAGGTGGATTTTACGCTCCCCGCTGGGCAATTGACGTTTCTCACCGGCCACTCCGGGGCGGGCAAATCCACCCTGTTGAAACTGATCATGATGATCGAGCGCCCTACCCAAGGGCAGGTGCTGATTGATAACCAAAATCTGAACGGCTTCGGCAATCGCCATATTCCCCTGCTACGCCGCAAGATCGGCATGGTGCACCAGAACCATCAACTGCTGTTCGATCGCAGTGTCTTCGATAACGTGGCCCTGCCGCTGATCATCGCCGGCTATGCCCGCGCCGACATCGGCAAACGGGTGCGCGCAGCCCTCGATAAAGTCGGCCTGCTGGACAAGGAAAAACTCAACCCGATCATGCTCTCCGGCGGCGAACAGCAACGTGTGGGCATCGCCCGGGCGGTGGTCAACAAGCCGCCGCTGCTGCTGGCGGATGAGCCTACCGGCAACCTGGATCCGGCCCTGTCTGAAGAAATCATGGACCTGTTCAAGGATTTTGCCCGGGTCGGCGTGGCCGTTTTGATCGCCACCCACGACCTGAGCCTGATCGCCCGCTACAACCACCGCCTGCTGACCCTGCGCGAAGGCCGCCTGATCCACGACGGCGATGAATCGGGAGATGCCCATGGCGCCTAACAACACGAACAAAGGCAGAGGAAACAAGGGGGCACGCAACGCCACCCCGATCAAGCCTCGCCGCAGCAAGGCAGAACGCCCGCGCCGTGTCGCCGGCGCCCACAGTGCCCAGACCTCCCTGAGAGACCGTTTCATCAGCTGGCGCCAGCACCACGGCGATTCCCTGCGCGACTCCCTGCAACGGATCAATGCCACCCGCGCCAGCAGCGCCATGACCATCCTGGTGATCGCCATCGCCCTGGCCCTACCCGCCGGGCTAGCGGTACTACTGGACAATGCCCGCGCCATTACCCGCGGCTGGGACGGCAACGCCCATTTATCCGTGTTTTTGGACATGGAAACCAGCGAAGCCCGCCAGCGAGAGCTCGCCAACGAATGGCAAGGCACCGGGCACATTACCCGCACTGAGGTGATCACCCGCACCCAGGCGCTGGCGGAATTCAAGGCCTTATCCGGCTTCGGCGATGTTCTCGAAGCCCTGCCGGACAACCCGCTACCCCCACTGATTGTGGTTTTTCCGGACAGCACGGATCCGGTGACCCTGCGCGCCCTGGAGAACCGCTTGGGCGACGCTGACGACGTGGACTTGGTACAGCTGGATGTGGAATGGGTACGCCGCCTGCACGCACTGATCGAGCTGGGCGAACGCCTGATTTCCGCCCTCACCCTGGCGCTAGCAGCGGCGGTGGTGCTGGTCATGGTGAATACCATCCGTCTGGCCATCGAAAGCCGGCGGGAAGAAATCGTGGTGGTGAAGATCGTCGGCGGCACCGACGGCTTCGTCCGCCGCCCCTTCCTCTATACCGGCTTTTGCTTCGGTTTCGCCGGCGGTCTCACGGCCGTGATTCTGGTGCAAATTGCCCTGTGGTGGCTGGGCGGCCCCATTAATGAACTGCTCAACCTGTATAGCAGCGAGCAATCACTAACCTCCATGGCCGCATCCAGCCTAATCATTCTACCCCTGTTCAGCGGCGCACTGGGCTTGCTCGGCGCCTGGCTCGCCGTCGGCCGCCACCTGGGCGACATCGAGCCCAACTTCTAAGCTGCAAGCTACGAGCCTCTAGGCGCGGGCGAGGTTGATGCGGGCATAAGGCCGCGCCCGCGCACCCACCACTCTGGCAGCCGCGTAGGTCGAATTTACCCAAGGGCACAGAGAGCCCGAAGGGCGTAATCCGACAAGCACCCTTAACACCACAGAACAACAGCAACGATGGCGCCTAGCCCTTTGTTTTCAAAGCCTTTCTTCTCGTCACAGCCACTAATCCAACGACACAGCCCATCCCGCGCTTTTCAACGTTGAACGTTAAACTTCCCCCCACTCCGGGAACCCTCCCCCTCCAACGCCCTCTAACCCTGTGTTCATCCGTGCTTAACACTGGCCCGTCAGGCTATTAAGCACCGATCAACTGAGTCGATCAAAGGGAACCATTCCCGCTATTAGCACTCTATTAAAGCGAGTGCTAATATCAGGACTCAAACGGATTGGGATGCTCGTTCACGAGCGACGCCAACGAGGAGAACACGCGCATGACACATTCTTTAGATCGCGCACAGGCGCTCACATTGGCCGTACCAGGTAATGACCTGGACGCCTACATGCGAGCCGTTAACGCCGTGCCGATTCTCAGCGCAGACGAAGAACAACGCCTGGGCGAACGCCTGTATTACGATCAGGACCTGGACGCCGCCCGCGGCTTGGTGCTGTCTCACTTACGCTTTGTCGCCCACATCGCCCGCAGCTACACCGGCTACGGCCTGCCGCTGGGCGATCTGGTACAGGAAGGCAACGTGGGCCTGATGAAGGCCGTAAAACGTTTTGACCCCACCAAGGGTGTCCGCCTGGTGAGCTTTGCGGTGCACTGGATCAAAGCGGAAATCCACGAATACGTGATCAAGAACTGGCGCATCGTGAAAGTGGCCACCACCAAGGCCCAGCGCAAACTGTTCTTTAACCTGCGTGGCCAGAAGAAGCGTCTGGGACGCCTGACCATGGAAGAAGCCCAGCGGGTCGCCGACGATCTGGGCGTTACCGCTGCACAGGTCAAGGAAATGGAAGGCCGCTTGGGCGCCTACGACGCCAGCTTCGACGGCCCCACCAACGATGACGACGACAGCACCGTGGTATCGCCGGCCGCCTATCTACACAGCGACAACAGCGACCCGGCCGACCTGCTCGCCGAACAGGACAAACAGCAGCGCGAGAGCCGCCAATTGAGTTCTGCACTAATGGCACTGGACGAGCGCAGCCGCGACATTCTGGAACGCCGCTGGCTGGCCGACCAGAAATCCACCCTGCAAGAGCTGGCCGACGAGTACGGCGTCTCCGCCGAGCGGATTCGCCAACTGGAAAACAACGCCATCAAGAAGCTCCGCAACGCCATCGCAGCGTAACCGAGACGCTGCAGGCTTCACGCAACAAGCAACACGCTAAAAGCCCCTTTCGAGGGGCTTTTTGTTAGCCGCCCTGCTAACGCCTGAAGCCTGAAGCCTGAAGCCTGAAGCCTGAAGCCTGAAGCCTGAAGCCTGAAGCCTGAAGCCTGAAGCCAATGATGGAACCGCTGTGGGAGCTTGCCTGCAAGCGATAAGTCATCTATCGAGGGCAGATCGCTTGCAGGCAAGCTCCCACAGCAGCCTTTAACTGAGAGGCTCCTGCCCGAGCGATACCTCGGCATCACAGTGCGGAGCCCAACACCCAAAGTGGCGCCCAGCCCCTGGCACCACGTTTTAACTTTAAACTTTGAACTTGCAACTGCGTCCCCATCCAGCTGCACTGAATCTGCCCCACCGCACAACGATTTCCGGTACACTGTGCAGCCCGAGGCGGCACCCGTTTTGACCGCCACTGCGGAGTTCCGAATGAAAGTCCTGCTTGTTCTTGGCGCCATCAATGCCGCGCTGGCCGTCACTCTCGGCGCCTTTGGCGCCCATGGTCTGAAAGCCCGCGTGGACGAATCCCTGCTCGCCACCTGGGCCACCGCCAGTGAATACCACTTCTTGCATGCCCTGGCGCTGCTACTGGTGGGCGTGCTGGCGAAAACCTTCGGCGCTTCCAGCATGGTGACCGCCGGCTGGGTGCTATTTGCCGGTATGCTGGTATTCAGTGGTAGCCTGTACGTGCTGGTGTTGAGCGGGCAAAAATGGCTTGGCGCCATCACCCCGCTAGGCGGCACTGCTCTGATCATCGGCTGGCTGATGCTGGCCTGGTCCCTTTTCAAACACGCTTGATAAAGATCATGAAGCTTATTGTTAACGGCGATACCCTCTCTCTGGATGGCAACACCATTGCCGATCTGGTGACCCAGCTGGAACTGACTGGCCGCCGGCTGGCCGTGGAAGTGAACCGGGAAATTGTCCCGAAAAGCCAGCATCCCGACTTCACCCTAAACGACGGTGACGTGCTGGAAATCGTCCATGCCATCGGTGGCGGCTAATTCGCCAGGCACGTATCGCGAACCGTCATACCGAACCCTTTTGCTGACCGACTCTTTGAGGCCCCCATGTCCGATCTGCTTACCATTGCCGGAAAAACCTACTCCTCCCGCCTGCTGATCGGCACCGGCAAGTACAAGGATTTTGACGAAACCCGCGACGCCATCGAAACCAGTGGCGCGGAAATCGTCACCGTGGCCATTCGCCGGACCAACATTGGCCAGAACGCCGACGAGCCCAATCTGCTGGACTTCGTCAGCCCGGATAAGTACACCATCCTGCCCAACACCGCCGGCTGCTTTACCGCCGAAGATGCGGTGCGCTGCTGCAAGCTGGCGCGGGAACTGCTAGATGGCCACGACCTGGTGAAACTGGAAGTGCTCGGCGACCAGAAAACCCTGTACCCGAACATTACCCACACCCTGCACGCCGCCCGCGAACTGATCGACGACGGCTTCAAGGTAATGGTCTACACCAACGACGACCCCATCGTGGCGAAAGAACTGGAAGATATGGGCTGTGTAGCGGTGATGCCACTGGGCTCGCTGATCGGCTCCGGGCTGGGCATTCTCAACCCGCACAACATCAAGCTGATCATGGAAGACGCCAAGGTGCCAATCATTGTCGATGCGGGCGTAGGCACCGCTTCCGATGCGGCACTGGCTATGGAAATGGGCTGCGAGGGTGTCCTGCTGAACTCGGCGGTGGCCCATGCCCAAAAGCCTATATTGATGGCCTCCGCCATGAAGAAAGCCATCGAAGCCGGCCGCGAAGCCTTTCTCGCCGGGCGCATGCCGCGCAAGGCCTACGCTTCCGCATCGTCACCGCTGGATGGCCTGAGCCGCTAGCAAACAGCGAGGCGGCTCAACAGGCAAAAAAACGGCGCCACTCTGGGGGGAGTTGGCGCCAAGGGGAAGTGTTGAACTGTTGATGCTCGTGCACTTCAGGGCAGAGTTGTATTGAATGTCTGCGTCCACTTTACGCATCACGGATCAACGCGGCGTGAAGAGGGTGCATTCACCGTCACCCGGTGCTTTTTGCTATAATCCATCATTGCAGCGTCTCCCTTTCATCCGTCCTCTTTTACTACGGTAGTCCGGCCCCATGCTCGATTTCATCAACCACGATAAAGACCCGGAAACCGGCAAAGTCATGCGCAAGGTGCGCAGCTTTGTCCTGCGCGAGGGCCGCCTGACCGCCGGGCAACGCAACGCCCTGGATACCCTGTGGCCCCGCTTTGGCCTGGAACGGGATCAGGGCCAGCTCAAGCCCGAAGCCGTTTTCGGCCGCGACGCCCCGCGCGTGCTGGAAATTGGTTACGGCATGGGTCAGTCGCTGGCACAAATGGCCGCCGCCGACCCGGACAAGGACTTTATTGGTATCGAAGTGCACCGCCCCGGCGTGGGCGCCTTGCTCATGGAAATCGAGCAGCAAGGCCTGAACAACTTGCGCAGTTACTGCGACGATGCGGTAGAGATTCTGGAGCTGTGCATTCCCGACAACAGCCTGGCCCGGGTACAGCTGTATTTCCCCGACCCCTGGCACAAGAAGAAGCATCACAAGCGCCGCATCGTCCAGCCCGCCTGGGTGGCGCTGGTGCAACGCAAGCTGCAGCCCGGCGGCATCCTGCATATGGCCACGGACTGGGAAAATTATTCCGAACACATGATGGAAGTGATGAACGTGGCTGAGGGCTTCAACAATGTGGCGGGGCCTGGAGAATTCTCACCGCGCCCGAGCTGGCGCCCGGAAACCAAATTCGAACGTCGGGGTGAGCGGCTGGGTCACGGGGTCTGGGACCTGTTATTCGAGAAAACCTAACTGCGTCTGAAATCGCCACCCACAAAAAAGCCCCGACGCAAAACACCGGGGCTTTTTGTTTCCAAGACCAGGATCAACCGTTAGAAAAAGAACTCGAAACCACCCGCAAATGCGGTGTACTCAATATCGCGAAGTAGTTCATCCCCACTATCAAACTTGTAGCGGTTAATCGACGCTGTCACTGCTCCGGCTTCAGCCACCTTCCACTTGGCTCGCAGCCCATAGAAGAAATCGCGGCCATCATCGTCAACCTTGAATCCATCGAAATCCACTTCGGCATCCCACTCTTGAATACCCAAGGTGCCACCCAGTGCGAACACGTCACCCAGGGGCATCATCAGATCCAGTGCCGCGTACATGCCATCGGCATCAACCTCTAAATCACCGGAATAATAATCAAATTGGGCTTCCTGCTGACCGAAGGCGCGATAACCCACCCGCACCGTGGAGGCGCGGGCGAACATAAAGCCCGCATAGACATCAGCGCCCACCCCGAAAGGGGCATCCTGATCCAGACCACCAAAATCATCATCAAGCTTTTCGATATAGTCACTGGCATCCAGTGAAAGGGCACCGCCCACCGTAAAACCTGACGTTTTTTCCGCGTGAACGCCGGTCGCAGCGGCCAGAAGCGCCATTGCCGTTAGTATTTTTTTCATCGTTTTCTTCCCCCAACATGTAAAAAAGGAAGAGCATAAAGTTGAATACAGAAATGTAAAGGCGCCACCGTAACTTTAAGAAAAGGCTTACACGCGTTACCGAAAAGCGGCACTTGAGATTCCCGCTCACACCTCGCTGAGCAACCTGGCACTCACAACCCCCATGGCGCCCATGGTGCCCAGCACCAGCAACGCCCAGTCATTGCCCAGCATGGCCACCGCCGCACTGATACCGCCAACCGCCAGCAGCAAAACCCCAATTACCGTATTGCTCACTGCCGTGTAGTCGGTGCGTTTGGTGCCACCCGCCATGTCCACCATGTAGGTCTTGCGGCCAATACGTACGCCTGCGTGGCCAATGGCCAGGATGAAAAAGGCCACGGGGTACAACCAATGCATGCCCTCAGCCTGCACGCCGGACACTGACACGCCCCCCGCCATCACACACACCAGCGCCGCCAGAGCGCCACCGCGAACCATGACCGTGCGGCTGGAGCTGTCTGCCATATAGCCCCATACCGTGGCACTCACCGCACTGGCCAGGCTCGACGCCAGCACGAAACTCCCCAGCAAGAGCGCCAGACTGGACTGCTCTTTCGCCAGCAAGACCAGAAAAGGCGACGCCAATGACGATGCCATCAGCAAGGCGCGGGTGATAACGAAACGCCGAAAGGGCGCATCGTGTGTCAACAAGGACAAACTGTTCCAGGCCTCACGCAGGGCATTGTTTCCGCCTTCATTGGCGCCGGGATATTCATCCACGGACAGGAACACCAGCGCGGCCACCAACCAGGCTGTGCCGGCGCCTGCCAGCAGCGCGCTGTAGAACAGCACGGACGGGTCGCTATCACCACGAAAAATCAGCAGCGTCAGCCCGAAGGTCAACGCCCCGGACAGGGTTGCCGACAACCCGGTGAGCCGCCCACGGCGAGATTTGGGAATGCACTTGCCCTGCACATCCTTCATGGAGACAGAGCAAAATCCCCGACTGACGCTAAAGAGCATCAGTAAGCCAACAATACCCAGCCCCGCAGCCAGGCCGTCCAGCAACCAGACCACCAGCGCCATACCCAGCACGGACAGCCCCTGCAGCGCCGCACCCAGCACCCAGAAGCCCTTACGCACCGGGTAGCGGCGCACCAGTGCGCCGATCATCAATTGGGGAATCAGCGAGCCGGACTCGCGAATCGGCACCAGCAGGGCAGCCAGAGAGCCCGGCGCACCCACCGCACTGATCAACCAGGCCAATACGGTTTTCGGGTTGATCAGCAAGTCGCCGACCTTGGTCAGGGTATTGGCGGCGATAATACGAAAGAAATTACCCGGGACCTCGCGGCAGGCGTCCTCACTGATCTCCGTACAGGTGCGCGCGTCTTCATCGTTGGCCACTTTTTCATACAACGCATCCACTACTGACTCTTTCTTCATACGCTCCCTGATAATCGCTAGACGCTGAATGCCGGATGCCTGACAAAAAAACGCGGCCTGAAAGGCTGCCGCTATTGCGTCACGCTTTCCCCGCTTTGCTGCGCGTAGGGTTTGTGGGAAAGCATCAGGCGTCCGGCATGCTGGATGCGCCGAACCGTCAAAATACCGTGCCGGTTCAGCAGGATACCATGCCAACCACCGGGCTTTGATTGCGCCCCCACCGGGCGGGCTTTAGACTTTGCGACATCTCTTGCTAGCGAGTCATCATGTCGCCACAGAATTCAGACGCCTTGCCCCATGCCGCCGCCGGCTCCGTAGGGCTGATCGAGCCACAGGTTCACCACTTCGACGCCCCATTGGAGCTGGAATGTGGCCGCACCCTGCCGACCTATGATCTGGTTTATGAAACCTACGGCACCCTGAACCGCGACGCATCCAACGCGGTGCTGATTTGCCATGCCCTGTCCGGCCACCACCATGCGGCGGGCTACCACCGTGCCGATGACAAGCGTCCGGGCTGGTGGGACACCTGCATTGGCCCTGGCAAGGTTATCGACACCAACCGTTTCTTCGTAGTGAGTCTGAACAACCTGGGCGGCTGCCACGGCTCCACCGGCCCGGCGTCCATCAACCCGGAGACCGGCCAGCCCTGGGGGCCGGACTTCCCCATGATGACAGTGAAGGACTGGGTGAACAGCCAGGCACGGTTGGCCGATGTGCTCGGCATTCCACGCTGGGCGGCAGTCATCGGCGGCAGCATGGGCGGCATGCAGGCCCTGCAGTGGTCCATCGATTATCCGGAACGCCTCAGCCATGCAGTGGTCATCGCCGCCGCACCGAAGCTGTCGGCACAGAACATCGCCTTCAATGAAGTGGCGCGCCAGTCCATCCTCACTGACCCGAATTTTCACGGCGGGCGTTATTACCTCCACGACACCTACCCACGCCAAGGGTTGATTCTGGCGCGCATGGTCGGCCATATCACCTACCTGAGCGACGATGCCATGCGCATGAAGTTCGGCCGCGACCTGCGTGCCGGACGTTTCCATTTCGGTTTCGATGTGGAGTTTCAGGTGGAATCCTACCTGCGCCATCAGGGCGAGGTGTTCTCGCGCAACTTCGACGCCAACACCTATCTGCTGATGACCAAGGCACTGGACTACTTCGACCCGGCCCGGGAATTCGATCACTCCCTGGAACAAGCATTAGCCAAACCCAGCTGCAACTTCCTGGTCATGTCGTTCACCTCCGATTGGCGCTTCGCCCCGGAACGCAGCCGGGAAATCGTCAACGGCCTGGTGCACGCCGGCCGCAACGTGAGTTACGCGGAAATCGATACACCCAAGGGCCACGACGCCTTCCTGCTGGATATTCCCGAGTACACCAAGCTGTTCGGTGCCTACATGCACAGGGTCGCCAACGAGGTGGAAAACAGCGCCAACGAAACGGAAAACGGGGAGGCCGGTAACCATGCGTGATGACCTGCAGTTAATCAGCGACTGGATTCCCCACAATGCCACCCTGCTTGATCTGGGTTGCGGCGACGGCACCCTGCTCGCCCACCTGAAAACCCATAAACAAACCGCCGGCTATGGTCTGGAGATCAGTCAGGACAATCTGGCAGCCTGCTTTGAAAAGGGCGTTAACGTACTGGAGCAGGATCTGGATGGCGGCCTGGGCAATTTTCAGGACCACCGCTTCGATTACGTGGTGATGACCCAGGCCCTGCAAGCCGTGCTACGCCCGGACCAGATCCTCAACGAAATGGTCCGCGTGGGCCGCGAAGCGATTATTACCTTTCCCAATTTCGGCCACTGGAAAGTCCGTGCCTACCTGGGCCTAAAGGGGCGTATGCCGGTCTCGTCCGCACTGCCCTACGAGTGGTACAACACCCCAAACATCCACCTGTGCACCGTGCAGGACTTTGAAACCCACTGCCGAAAGCACGGCATTCGTATCCTCGAGCGCCAGGTGATCAACCGCAATCACCGCACCAGCGTGCTGAGCAAATGGTGGCCGAACCTGTTCGGCGAAATCGCGATTTATCGGATAAAAGGCTAAGCAGCTACGAGCTACGAGGTTGGGTAGTGAAAAAATTCGCAATGCGAGTTCCCGATTTTTTATTTTGCCTCGTGGCTCGCCACTAGACGCTAGCAGCTAACAACGTCAGGAGTTCCCCATGGAAAAAATCGTTCTCGCCTCCGGCAACGCAAAAAAACTGGCTGAAATGCAGCACCTGCTGGCGCCGCTCAACATTGAAGTGGTCGCCCAGAGTGAATTCGATGTGCCGGAAGCCGAAGAAACCGGCAGCACCTTTGTGGAAAACGCCATCATCAAGGCCCGCAATGCCTGCAAGCACACCGGCCTGCCCGCCATCGCCGACGATTCCGGTCTCGAGGTCGCCGCGCTGAACGGCAGCCCCGGCATTTTCTCTGCCCGCTTTTCCGGCGTCGGCGCCACCGATGCCAAAAACAATGCGCTACTGGTGGAAATGCTCTCCGAGATTGCCGAAGACGCTCGCCAGGCTCGTTACGTCGCACTCATTGTATTAATGACCCACGAAGACGACGCCACCCCGTTAATCTGCCAGGGGAGCTGGGACGGCCGTATTGTGCTTGAGCCGCAAGGCGGACAAGGCTTTGGCTACGATCCGCACTTCTTCGTGGAAGAAAAGGGCTGCACCGCGGCACAACTCCCCGCCACAGAGAAAAATGCCATCAGCCACCGAGGCAAGGCCATGGCCGCATTGATCGGGGCGCTGCAAGGCTAACTTGCTGCCAGAGCGCCTTCACTGCGCCTTCGCCCCATTCTGATAACCTCAAGGTTTCCCCGCCAGCAAGGAGCAGGCTAGGTGCCAATCTCAGACCATTCCCGCCCGCAACATTGGCTCAGCCTTGCCCTGCTGCTGCCCGCCACCTTGAGCGAAGCCGCGCCACTGCAAGGCAGCCTGCAGACGCAATGGCACAGCCGCTATGTAAGCGAAGGCCGCGACAACCTCGACGGCCACAGCCTGTACAGCCTGGGTGGCGATCTGGCAAAAGACCACGCAGCCCTGGGTGTCTGGCAAGCGTGGGGCGCAGGCAGCAGCAACTACCGGGAAAACAACCTGTTTGCAGAGTACGCGCCGGGCATCGGCCGCTGGGAACCGTACCTGAACGTGACCTACCTGCAGTTCCACGCGGACGACCCGGCACTGGACGCCCCTGACGACGTGGAAACCGGGTTCGGCATTGCCACGCATCTACAACCCTGGCTGGCGCTGCGCGCGGATGGCACCTGGAGCAAACAGGCCAGTGGCGCCTTCTACGCCTTGTCTCTGGTGGTAGAGCACCTCCTTCACGAGTCCGTCATCGCACAGCTGCGGCTGACACAAGCCTATGATCAGGGCTACGCCAGCGAGCAGTACGATGGCCCCAATTACCGCGAAGTGGGTGTGATGCTGACCTGGCACTGCCACCGGGCGGTCAACCTGTGGGCGGGCTGGCAGCACAGCTGGGCCGGGGAAGATGTGCGCCGTGATGGCGGCGGCGATCTTAGTTGGGGCCAGGTAGGCGTAATGGGTTACTTCTGAGTCCGGGCCAACCAGCGATCCAGGGCATTGGCAAACCGCCCCTTGTCCTGGCTGGAAAAACTGGCCGGCCCACCGGTCTGCATCCCCGCCGAGCGCATTTCTTCCATGAAATCACGCATGTTCAGACGCTCTCGCACGGTATCCTTGTCCAGCCAGTGGCCACGGGGCGTCACCGCTTCGGCGCCCTTTTCGACCACCTCCGCCGCCAGCGGAATATCCTGAGTTACCACCAGGTCCCCGGCTTCACAACGCTGCACGATTTCGTTATCCGCCACATCGAACCCTTGCCCCACCTGAATGGAACGGATCAACGGGCTACGGGGCACCGCAATATGCTGATTGGCCACCAGCGTGCAGGCAACCTGCATCCGCTGGGCAGCCCGAAACAACACCTCTTTTACCGGACGCGGACAGGCATCCGCATCCACCCATATCTGCGCCATGGCTTCGCTCCTTCTGTCAGCCGGCAAGGTTAGACCTGACCGCCGCAAAGCGCCATACTTCGCGGCCACTGGAGGCGTCATGTCACTGAACCACACCCCACTGGCCAACCCGCCACTCTCGCTCTACATCCACACCCCCTGGTGTGTACGCAAATGCCCCTATTGCGACTTCAATTCCCACGAGCGAAGCGAAATTCCGGAGGCGGCTTATTTGCAGGCCCTGCTCACCGACCTGGAACAGGACCTGCCACTGATCGGCGACCGCCCGGTGGAAACCGTCTTCATTGGCGGCGGCACGCCCAGCCTGATGTCCGCCAACTTTTACCAGCAGCTTTTTCAGGGCATTCGCCAACGGCTGACCTTGCAAGCAGACGCCGAAATTACCCTGGAGGCGAATCCAGGCACCCTGGAAAACGGGCGGTTCGAGGGCTTTCGCGCGGCGGGCATCAACCGCCTGTCCATTGGTGCACAGAGCTTCAACAATCACCATCTGCAAGCACTGGGACGCATCCACGATGCCAGCGCGGCCATCGACGCCGCCCACCAGGCCCGAGCCGCTGGCTTCGACAATTTCAATCTGGATATCATGCATGCCCTGCCCGGGCAGACCCACGCCCAGGCCCTGGACGACCTGCAACAGGCCATCGCCCTGCAGCCCACGCACCTGAGCTGGTACGAACTGACCATCGAACCCAATACCGTCTTCTACCGCTCCCCTCCCGTCCAGCCCGACAGTGATGCCATGGCCGACACCGAGCAGGCCGGCTTCGCCTTGCTCGCGCAGCACGGTTATCAGCGCTACGAAATTTCCGCTTTCGCGCAATCTGGGCGTGGCTGCCGACATAATCTCAATTACTGGCAGTTCGGCGACTATCTCGGTATCGGCGCCGGCGCCCACGGCAAGATCACTACCGCCGCGCAAGGTAACGTTCATCGTTACCAGAAAACCCGAAAGCCGGAAGACTACCTGGCCGACGCCGCCCACGCTCGTCGCCAGCACCAGCCCATTGCCCGCGAAGATCGCCTGTTCGAGGCTCTGCTCAATGGTTTACGCTTAGTCGATGGTGTCCGCTGGCAGACGCTGGAGGAGGCCACCGGCGAACCGACTGCACAGTGGCGAAACGCATTGACTCCGTTCGAACAGCAGAGGTTGCTCTCCCTCACAGACCAACGACTGGCCTGTACCGATAATGGTTTGCGCCACCTGAACGGATTGCTGGAAAAGCTGGCGACCGCGCTTTTGTAAACAGCACGTCTGTCTACACGCAGAGAAAAGCGCTTGAACCCTATAGCAAGGCTATTCACACTGAATGGCGGGATCACAAAAGATTATGACTATGACAAAAACACGTAGCGGGCGCGAACAGGCGCTGGCAGAAAGAGAACTACTCTTTATTGAGGCAACCCGGCAGCAACTGTGCAATGAAGGCTTGCTGGGGGTACAGATGGCGGCCATTGCCCGCAGCTGCAATTTTGCCACCGGCACGCTCTATCACCACTTCGCCTCCAAGGAAGACCTGCTCATCGCGGTCTGTACCGAGCTGACCGCCACACGGCGGGAATACTTCGAGAAAGTCGCCCATTCCGACCTCCCCAACCGCGACAAGATGCTCGGATTTGCCCTGGCCTACTCACTGTTTGCCCAGCACTACCCTGAACATTTTCGGCTCGAACAGTACATCATGACTGAAGTGGTCTGGCTGGCATCATCCCCCAGCCGCCGGGAACAGTTTCTGGCCGCCACCCAACCCATAGGCAGAATGGTGGAGCAGGTGGTTCGCGATGCCATTGCCAGCAACGAACTGGAAGACCATGGTCAGGACCCGCTAACCTTCAGCATCGCCCAATGGTCCATGTGCATGGGAATGCATACATTGATCCATGCCGACGGCATCCTGGACATGTATGACCTAAAAGACCCTCACCGGCTGCTGTTGCGCAACGTACAGTTACAGCTTAACGCCATGCAGTGGCACCCCGTTCACGACAGCCCCTTTGATGACGCCGCACTTAGCAACAAAGTGACCCGCCTCTGCGACTATTTATTCGCCGATCTGTGTAAGGAAAAAGGCAGCACCCTGACACTGGGTGGCGCCTGAACCCCCTCCTCAGTTCATCTGCTGATCACCCACAAAAAAGCCCCGCCATGGCGGGGCTTTTTTGTGGGTGACGGCAGGTCGCAATTTATTCCGCGCTGGCCACCGCTTCCTGTTCACGCTTTTCGTTGTTACGCAGCTCTTTTTCCGCCTTCAGGCTCTCGTGCTGAGCCGGCGTACAACCCAGGCAACGAACGAAAGTACTTTTGCCCGGGTTCATGACCAACACTTCACCGGCTTCTCCCGGATTCCCCCCCAGCAGGCTAAACGGCAGCGTAACCACATATAGGCCAGCCCCCACCACTGTGGAAACCAGCAGCAATGGGCGCGCAAAAACCGCGTCGCCGATCATCGCCATTTCCCCCGGTCGATCCAGCTTCGATTCAGCCGCCTGTGCCGTGACGGGCGCCATGGCAGCAAACAGCATGGTGGAGGCGAGTACGGATGCCACTACCGGGCGCTTTGCTCGCTTCATGGTGAGTCCCTCTTGTATTTTTATAGTTAAAGTATCGCTGACATTGTTTCAGCTAAGTCGTTAATATTCCGACAATTGCATCACAATCTACACCTTTGTTCTTAGGCCAGCAATAGTCCAGACGATCAACGATTGATCAGCGGCGACGCCAGGCCACCACTCCTGATCTCGCCCCGTTACCGCTGACATTGCGGGCAATAGGCCGTACTGCGCTGGCCATGGCGATCCGCCTTCAATATGGCCGCGCATTGCAGACAAGGCTGACCCGCACGCCCATACACATTCAGCGACTGGGCAAAATATCCGGGCTGACCATCCGCACGAGTGAAATCCTTCAGGGTGGTCCCACCCGCTTCAATCGCCCGGGCCAGCACCACCTTGATCGCCTCCGCCAACGCCTGATAACGCGCCAGAGAAATGCGCCCGGCGGCTCGGGAGGGATGGATGCCCGCCATAAACAGGCTTTCCTGAGCGTAAATATTGCCCACTCCCACCACCGTGGCGTTATCCATAATGAAACTCTTTACCGCAACCTTGCGTCCCCGGGAACGAGCAAACAGCCCCTCGCCATGAAAATCATCACTGAGCGGTTCCGGCCCCAGCGACTGCAGCAGGCTGTGCGGTTCTTCACCGCCCTGAAACAGCACCGTGCCGAAGCGACGTGGGTCGTTGAAACGCAGAGCCTTACCGCTATCGAGCAGCAAATCCACATGATCGTGCTTTCGCAACGGCAAGCTGGCATCCACCACCCGCAAAGTGCCCGACATGCCCAGGTGAATCAGCACCTGGCCGTGCTCCAGCTCGATTAACAGATATTTAGCGCGCCGGCGCAGGGCCACAACCGGGCAATCACGCAACGCATAAATGGCCTCACTCACCGGCCAGCGCAGGCGCGGCTCACGTACCGTGGCCGACGTCAAAATACGCCCCTGCACATGCGGACGAATGCCGCGCAAGGTGGTTTCCACTTCAGGCAATTCAGGCATGCAACAACTCAATCATAGTGCAACAACAGGATGTGATAGGGTTGCCCCCATTGTAACCGGGAAAGGCATCCGGGAATCGTGAAAGAGAAGACACAGGCGATGAAATACTGGCTCGGCGTCGACACCGGCGGCACCTTTACGGACTTTGTTCTGCTCGGCGACGGCGAACCTCGCATCCATAAAGTCCTGTCCACTCCCGCCGCCCCTGAGCGTGCGATCATGCAAGGCATCAAAGAACTGGGCCTGCGTGATGCCATGAGCAACGGGGAACTGGCCATCGTACACGGCACCACCGTGGCCACCAACGCCGCCCTGGAAGGCAAGGGTGCTCGTACCTTGCTGATTACCAATGAAGGGCTGGAGGATATCCTCCGCATTGGCCGCCAGAATCGTCCGGAGCTCTACAACCTGACCCCGGCCAGCAACGCCTCTGCAGTCAGCCAGCTACCCGCCCTGGGCTGCCCGGCACGGCTGGATGCCACCGGCCACCCCGTAACACCGCTCACCGACGACCACATTGCTACCCTACTCGACGCTGCCCGCAAGCTGGCCCCGGAGTCTATCGCCCTGTGCCTGTTGTTCAGCTACCTGAACCCGGAACACGAGCAACGGCTCAGCGACGCCTTGCGCAAGGCCGGCTTTACGGTCAGCCCCTCGCACCAAATACTGCCCACACGAGGCGAATACGAACGCGGCATGGCCACCTGGCTGAACGCCTGGCTGGCGCCCCGCGTGGCCGATTACCTGCAGCGCCTGCAACAGGCCACAGCACCTGCGCCACTGGCCATCATGCAATCCCACGGGGGCACCATCGCCTCACAGCAGGCGGCTGACCTGGCGGTGAATTTACTGTTGTCTGGCCCTGCCGGCGGCCTGGCGGCCGCTCAGCGGCTCGGCGAGCAACTGCAACAGCCGCACCTGATGACCTTCGACATGGGCGGCACCTCCACTGATGTAGCCCTGCTCGACGGTGATATCCGCCTTACCCAGCAGGGCCACATTGGCCCCTACCCGGTGGCCGTGCCGATGGTGGACATGCACACCATCGGCGCCGGCGGCGGATCGCTGGCCTATGTGGATGACGCAGGACTGCTGCACGTAGGGCCGCAATCTGCTGGCGCCGACCCGGGCCCCGCCTGCTACGGCAAAGGCGGGCAGCAGGTCACGGTGACCGATGCCAACGTGGTGCTGGGCCGCTTGCAGCCAGACTTTGCCCTTGGCGGCTCACTGGCACTGGATGTGCTTGCCGCCGAGCAGGCCATGGACCAGCTCGCCCAGGCGCTGGGCCTGACGCGCCAGCAAGCCGCCGAAGGCGTGCTGGCGCTGGCCAACGCACACATGACCCAGGCCCTGCGGGTGATCTCCATCCAGAAAGGGTTAGACCCCGCGGACTTCGCACTCATGAGCTTCGGCGGCGCCGGTGGTCTGCACGTCTGCGCACTGGCCGACAACTTGGGCATGACACGGGCCATTGTCCCGCAGCGGGCGGGCGTCCTGTCTGCTGAAGGGCTGGTCTACGCACCCCGCAAACGGGAAATGCTGCAAGCTCTACCGGCGCAGACGGACGAAGCCCAGCTGCACGAGCGCATTGCGCAACTGCAACAACAAGGCCAGGCGGAACTCATTGCGGAAGGCGTCAGCGCAGAGCGGATTCGCCACCGGGTGTTTGTGGACATGTGCTACCGGGGACAATCGTCCGTCCTGCAAATTGACTGGGCCCCCACGCTGGCCGACCGGGAAAACCGCTTTCACACAGCCCACCAGCAACGCTTTGGCCACCAGCTGGGGCTGGCCGCCGAACAGGTCAACCTGCGCGTGCAGAGCCAGACCCACAGCAGCCCACCTCGCCAACCGGACCGCCATACCCAGGCAGCGCCAGCAGAACGCCACATCACCCTGCCTGGCATCGACACCCCGGTAGCCGTGTATCACCGTGAGTCACTGGGGGCTGGCCAGCGGATCACCGGCCCGGCACTGGTTTACGAAGCCGTGGGCACCACCTGGCTGGCTCCAAACTGGCATGCCGCCATAGATCCCCAAGGGCACCTTTTGTTGCAGCGGACCCCATAGCGCACCCTCCATCCGTCAGCCAACAGGCACCTTTGGGACCCTGATTGGCCGTAAAGTCCGAATTTGACCCGTCTAGTGCCTTATCTCCGTCATCCCGGGTAGTGCACAATAGCGGCTCCGTCTTTTTACTGTGCGACATCTATGCTGAATTATCTGAGTGAGGGCCTACTGGCTCCAAGTCTCGGTGCCCTGGTGCTGATCACCCTGGCCATGACCCACGTGACCATCGTCAGCGTCACCGTCTACCTGCATCGCTATTCCGCGCACCGGGCGCTGGACATGCACCCGGTGCTCAAGCATTTCTTCCGTTTCTGGCTATGGCTCACCTCCGGCCAGAACACCAAGGAGTGGACCGCCATCCACCGCAAACACCACGCCAAGTGCGAGACCGAAGAGGACCCGCACAGCCCGGTCGTCAAAGGCATCGGCAAAGTACTGCGCGAAGGGGCGGAGCTGTACCGCGAAGAAGCGGAAAACGCAGAAACCCTGAAGAAGTACGGTGGCGGCTGCCCGGATGACTGGGTAGAACGCAACGTGTACAGCCGCTTCCCCATGGGCGGCGTTGCCCTGATGGGCGCCATCGACCTGCTACTATTCGGCGCCGCTGGTATTACTGTGTGGGCCGTGCAGATGATCTGGATTCCGCTGTTCGCCGCCGGCATCATTAACGGCCTGGGCCATCACTGGGGCTACCGGAACTTCGAGTGCGCCGATGCGTCGCGCAATATTTCCCCCTGGGGCATCCTGATCGGCGGCGAAGAGCTGCACAACAATCACCACACCTACCCGAACTCCGCCAAGCTGTCCGTGCGCCGTTTCGAATTCGATGCCGGCTGGGCCTGGATTCGTTTGTTTGAGGTGCTCGGGCTGGCAAAAGTGAAGAAAGTGGCACCGAAACCGGCACTGGAAAAAAGCGCCCGCGGGATCGATCTGGACGCGCTGCGCGGTGTCATGCAACACCGTTTCCAGGTAATGCGCCATTACCGCAAAACCGTGATTACACCGGTATTCAAACAGGAACAGGCCCGCGCCTGTGACGCCACCCGCGACCTGTACGGCCGCGCCAAGGCGTTGCTGCACCGCGATCTCACCCTGATCAAACCCAATCAGGAACTGCGCCTGAAAAGCCTGACCGAGAACAACGAAACCCTGGAAGCCATTTACCAGTTCCGCTTGCGCCTGCAGGACATCTGGACACAGACCAGCCGCAGCTCAACGGAAATGGTGGAAGCCCTGGAGAAGTGGTGCCACGACGCACGCGAATCCGGCATCCATGCGCTACAGGAATTCGCCGATCGGCTGCCTCATTACCGGCACGCTACTGCCTGAAACAAAAACGGCCGCTAACGCGGCCGTTTTTTTATCTGTCATGCTAGCTTGTTATGAGCTCTGGAATGACGCCAAGGTATTGCACTTTACATTCATACCCATCATAAAAACATAACCTGCGGGCACTCAATAAACGAACCTAAATCCCACTTTCAATCAGAGTATAACTTTGTCCGACTGACTCAAGCGTTAGCTCAGAAGGGGCCAGGGAAATGCCAAGGGCCTGTAGCAAGGGAGCAAGCAGGGAGTCCACCAATTCACTCAGAATACTCGTCACTTCAATCAGAAGGTCGCGAACAATATCCCCCAAAAGCAGCTCTAACAGACCAAGGACACAGATATTAAGATTAAGAGCACACACATCCACACTCTCTAACAAGCCACCGAGCACTGTACTCAATGTATTATCTGATCCATCGAATTGTCGGAACAGTCTAGGGTCCACATCATTATAATTCCCCATATCAATATTGCTAAAATTGGCGTCAATACCACCTGCCGACCTTTGCTGCGTATCCAAATCAACAGTCAATAGACCGCCAACAACCTCAATGTTAGCGGAAAGCTCAATCAAATCAGCACGCCCATAAATATTAATATTCGAGATCATATTATTGTTGCCGGAAACGCAATCCGCCGCCCTAAGTTCGACAGTTGCTTTAGCGGTTTTTAAACTCAGCGCGACATCTATTAGGCCCAAGGTCTTCAGAGAAACATCAGCAGTAATGGCTGAACTGGTTGCCCCAGGCCAATTCCCTTGAGCATCAGTTCTGGCGGCAGCAATAAAGAAACCAGGCGATGGGGTTATGCTCAAATCAACATTTATGTCAGCCAAAAGAGACAGCAGCCCCCCCAAGCCGGCGACACCACCCAGGTCGCTCAAATTCAAGTTGATATTTTTTGGAAGCGCGCCATCAATATTAAGAATAATCGACTGCACAAGCGCCAGCGTGGAGACTTTAGATCCGGGGGGCACCTCTGCATCATTCACCCCCTGTATGACATCATCCACAGAAACATTGTTGCCTACCGCAGCATTAACCAGCTCTTGAACCACTGAAGCGGCAGGACCAGTAATGCCCTCGCTAGCATTCAGCACATCAACCAGCAATGTATCAACCGGAACCGCATTCACAGCGGACGCCAGGCCCGCAGCATCAACCAAGTCGCCAACATCCGTCAGCGCATTACTCAGCTGAGTTAATCCAACACCGTCCAGTGTTAAGTTCTGCCCTAACACATCCCCAAAGACCAAACCAAGAAGGGCTGACTCATTAGTATCTAACGACAGCACCTCGCTGGAGATGGTTGCGCCAACAACAAGCTCTTTACGTACGGATGCTTCCGCAGTTAACGGTTTATCAACGACAAAAGATAACAGCCCCGTAACATCCTTTTGCAAGCCAACGGATACACCATTACTTTCTAATGGAGAATCCACCTCAGTAACAACATAAGCACTATTATTCTCCCCATCAGGCACATCAATGAGCGACAGCACAGCGTACCTGACTGACGTTTCTAGCGGCGCCTCCCCATCTCCTATCATTTTATTCAGTTCTTCCCGAGCCCTTCCTGATACATCAATGCCACCCGCAACACCACTACAGGTTTGTCCTTCTTCTGCGATACGCGTAGCCAGTGAATTTGCCGCACTCTGGATCTGTTTTTGCTCGAAATACAAACGCCCAGAATCCACCACCAAGGCAGCCATCATAAATATGAAGAACAATGACACAAGCCAAATTAGGGCTGCACCCTGTTGCTCTTTCTTTCCGGCCGAAGTCATCATTTGGATCATCCCAAAGTACTGAAATGCTGATTAATCACTTTGCTTTAAAGAATCAGCCCTTTCTTGCAAACTCTCAGGAATACTAAGCTTAAAGGTATCACTAATACGACGCTGACTATCCACATACAATTGAGCGGGAAGTTCACTCTCTACTGGAGGGCTAGCATTGCGCTGCTGCTCTAGCATTTTCTCAGTAACTGTTTCAGAGCTCATGCTATAGGCAGGATCGGAAAGGCCAAACTCATAGCTTCCCGCATCGGCACAAACCAAACCGAATGAAGAAAAGGCCACAATAAAAACCATCACTTTTTTCACGTTCATCTCCTTATCTGTGAAGCCATCCTTTCAGCGTGGGCCAGCTCATCAGCTGTAAACGCATATTCATTTTTAAGCAGCGACAATCCTTTTTGATTTCCAGCCAAGAAATAGGCAATAGCCAAATTCTGACGTGACATTCCTTTGCCATTTTCCAGCTCTAGCGCCGTCCTTAAATGCAATTGCGCCTTATCATCATAACCCGCCAGCATCAGTGCATAGCCATAATCATTCCTGACGGAGGCGGATGCCGGCATAAGATTTAAAGCTTCTTCAAAGTACGACAGCGACAAACTAAGGTCACCACTTTTCAAGGCCACCATTCCAAGCCCATGATATGCCTCACCGTTATCACATTTTTCTTTCAATTCTTCAAAAACCAAACTGGCACGATCTAAATCGCCAATTTTGGCAAGCAACTGTCCATAGCGATGCCAATACTCTTGGCCGACCTGCTTATCACCTTGCAGCTGCGCTAGCGCTGCATAGTTACGCCCCCTCGACATAAGGGTATCAACCATTTCCAACTTCACTCGACTCTCAGGGTCAACATTTGCCGAGCAGCGTATTTCAGGGTTGAATTGTGAGGCCTCTGATGACGAGACCGTCGACGAGTGGCTAGCACAGGCTCCGAGGAACAATAGCGAACTGGTCACTGTACTGATTTTCATCCATTTCTTTTTCATACTAACGCCTATCTCAATTAACGAGCCAACGCTTCGACGATATTGATCCCCGCTGGACCACCAACAATAATAAAAAGCGCCGGCATCATAAAAATCATCATTACCACCGTCATCTTGGCCCCAACTTTATTAACCTTTTCCTTGATCTGGCTTTTTTCTACATCCAGCGCTTCATCGATTAATTGCTGAATACTTTCCGTAATCGCGCCACCCAGCGCACCGCTTTGCTTCAAAAGCCTCGTCAACCCATGTAAAACCGGAATATCTTTACCTTCGCCAATATCATCCAGGGCTGCACTTCTATCTGCGCCGCTTTCCATCAAACGGTTAAATCGATCCAGACGATAAGCCAGACCAGGAATCAACGGTCTCGCCTGTAACGCGGCCACCCTGAAGCCCCTTTCCACTGTAAGCCCGGCTTCAAGCAACATAGATAACATTTGCGCAAAATCAATAGCTTCCAAATTTTGCTGATAACAGGCCTTTCGCCCCATACCACGAATATACCGCCTGGACCCGATAAAACTGATTGCCCCTAAGAACATCGCGCCAAAAAAACCAGCAACCATTGCACCCAACACGACTAGCATCAGGGGCAACGACCAACAAACCAGCAAATAAATAGTCTGAATTCTCTCCGCTTCACGGCCAGTCAGCCGCAAGGCATCAAACGCTTCTTTGTAGTCACTTTGCATCAAAGGGGACGTAGTAAGCCGTGAAACCAGCCCCTCCGGCACATCATTACGCGGACCATCTTCCCAGCTCAGACCACGCTGCCTCAGTCGAGCCAGCACCAGCCTTCGTCTCTGCCAGCGCCCGGCCTGAAATACTGCCAACCAGCAGGCTGCAGCGGCGCATAAAATAGCCAAAAAAAAGCTAACCACGGCCCACCCCCTGCACCATGCGGGAAATAATCAAGACCCCTACAACAACAAATCCAATCGAGACACCTAAAAGCTTATTGCCGGTATCCGTATCTAGAAGCACATGACGAAAACTCTCATTCATGGACACTAACCCGACACCGATTCCGACCGGCAACACAGCAAATGCCACCGCAGTAAAACGTATCTCTGCGGTGGCTGCGATAAACTCCCTGCGCATCTCCTGTTGAGATCGCAACGCCTGGGATACTTTCTTCAATACCGGGCGAACCGAACTACCAAACCGGCTAGACGTGCGCAGAGCCACAGCCACAAACACTAACGGGGGCACGCTGTATAATCTGGCGAAATCGTCCATCAAGTCAGTGTAATCCCGACCTGCCTCTACAGCACTACGCAAGCGAAAGCTTAAAGGGGAAAACACCGGGGCCGCATCATTAAAAGAATCCACCAATGCCTGCTCCAGGGAGCGACCGGCATCAACCCCCCTAACCACATCATCAATAACATCAGGCAAGCCTTCAAAAACGGCACGACGACGTCGTTGGTAGCGAAAACTCCAATAGGCTGCGGCGAAAATAATCGCTACAACAGGTACAAAAATGGCAGCTAGAACTCCAAACAGGAAACCGATTAATAAAGCTGCTGCGATCACACTCAGCATCATTAAAAACAAGCTCGACTTTTCGAGCTCCAACCCCGCCTTTAGCTGCAATCGCTCAAAACGGCTGCCAACCAATTTAACGTCTTTCTCTTCCACCTGCGCATCAGCGATCGAGCTTTTCAAGCGAGCATCAACATGACGTTTGCTTATTTGTCGCGACCTGAATCTCAATAGCCACCATTGCCCGACCAAGAAAAAAATCGACAAAATGGCAACATTCTTTGCCGCAGACAGAAAAAATTCTGCGTCCATTATGGAGCACCCTCTTCACTGCTACGGTATAGATACTCCAAATGATACTCCCCTCTCTCTGAGGACTTAATTGCAACCACCTCGCTCACTTGCCGTCGCCCATCAGGCAACCGGACTAACTGAATGATCATATCCAGAGCTGAACTGATGAGACGCCCAATCGCTTGCTCACTGGCTTCATATCCACTCACAGCCAATAATGTTTCAATTCTCACCAGAGCATCACGAGTACCATTTGCGTGAATAGTGCTCATGGAACCTTCATGCCCCGTATTCATGGCCTGGAGCAATTCGATAATTTCGTTCGAGCGCACCTCCCCAAGAATAATCCGATCCGGCCTCATCCTTAGTGAATTTATCACCAACTCCCTAGCCGTCACGCAGCCTTTCCCTTCTGCGTTTGCGGGGCGGGTTTCCAGCCTTACGACATGCGGATGATCAAGTGTTAGTTCTGCAGAGTCTTCAATGGTGAGAATTCGTTGATTGCGCGCAATATACTGACTGATCAGATTCAGCATTGTCGTTTTCCCGGTACCCGTACCTCCGCTTACCAGAATATTTCGACGACTCTGCACAGCATCAATCAGGACCTGCAAACACTCCTCGGTCATCGCTCCACTGCGAATCAGGTCTTCTGCGTTAAGATGATGGCGGTTGAATTTTCGAATAGAAATTGAAGGGCCATCCAAAGCCAGAGGCGGAATAATGGCATTAACCCTTGAACCATCCGGCAAGCGGGCATCAACCATCGGGCTTGCTTCATCCAGGCGTCGCCCCAAAGGAGAGAGGATACGGCGAATCACTCGAATCACATGGGCATCATCAACGAAACGCACCTGGGCTCGCTGCAGCACACCCGAAATTTCCACAAACACATTTTCCGGACCATTGACCAGCACATCATTAATTCGGCTATCCCGGAGCATTGGCTCCAATGGTCCAAACCCGGTGACCTCATCAATCATGTCCCGAACCAACTGGTTCAAATCCTGAGTGGACAGTGGCGTGCGGCGCTCCGCTATATGCTGATGTACAGCGCGGGTAATTGCGTCGTTTACACGAGTTCGATTACTTTTAGCAACCTCCACGCCATCTTCATCCAGCTTATCCACGACACGCTGATGTGTGTGCGCTTTTAGCTGTTGGTATTCTTCATCAATTCGTCCCGCCACCATGCTCCTCGCTATGTTAGTGCTTGCAGCCTGCAGCATGAATACAGGGCCAGCGTCCCTTCCGCGGCCTCATTATCTGGCTCCGACAAGGCACCTTCCCTATAACCACTTCCGTTTTTTACTCTGTACTTCCTGTCCAACCAATACATTCGCCAGCGCACGAATTTTTTTACTATAGGGGCTTTTCACAGCGCTCTCTTGCATAGGCAAGCCTAAGTTGATTGCCTCCAAGCGATGCTTCCAGTCCATCGGGAGCGCTGCGGCCAAATCCAAACCTGTACTTTCAGCTATTTCGTCAGCACTCGGGGGCAGCGAAGGTTCATGTCCATCCAAAATCAAATGTACATGACTTGTGGAAGGAAGGTGCGGACGCCAGCTGGCAACGTGCTCACGCACAGACCGCAGTTGAACCACTTCTGGATTAGTTACGACCAATAAATCTTGGACATGCACACCAATAGACTTAACCCAGGCAGACTGTTGCTCACTGCCCACATTAAGAAGAATGAGATCAAACATGCCCATTAATCGAGACAGCGCAATAAACAAGTCCGCTCCCCTGTCCCCAAGAAAACCCGCCCCATCGCCACTGGCTAATAGCCGCAACCCGGGACGAAACTCTTCTAACGCATTATCGATAAGAGTTTGATCGAGCGTGTCTGGGCTCGATAACAACTGCGACAGATCAAAACCACTCTGTCCATCTAGATGAAAAATTTGTTCATTTTGGCTGGCAACATCGATTGCCAAAATCCGATAGCCCGGCTTTACTTCAGACAAAGCCACTGCAAGATTTTGGGTAAGGAACGCTGTATCAACTCGACAATCAACACCAGCAACCAATACCAAATTACGATGCTGTGACTGCAGCTCCTCATTCCAGTGCCCAGGACGCACCATCTGGTGCCTGCGCAAGCGATCTCTAAGCTCGGCGGAATCACTACCCACCGCTACACAATCACGAGCGCCTGCGCGCATACATTGCAGCAACGTTTCCTGGTCTACCAAGCGACACAGCGCCACCACTGTTACCCAAGGCCGAGCGTTACTTAATGCCGTGATGGCCGCCATAGTCTGCCCGGTATCACGTTCGGAGACCTCCACCAACGCAACACCTGCCCCTGTGGCCTCCAACAGCCGCAGCACCCTTCCCAGATCGGTACAACTGACCTTCTCAACCCTTCCAGCTCCCTGCAAGGCATTATCCAGCCAAGCTTCAGTGCCAGAATCTTCCACCACTGCCAGCACGCTTTCCTCTGTCATGCTACCTCCTTACCAGCTCAGCCCGTGGCGTACAGCCTGAGAACCCCGGCGTGTCTCGGTCATCATATCCAGCCATCCCGTGCTGCTATTGTGATACCCGGAGCCCGGCAACGGATCCCGCGGCATATCGGCGGACTTGGGAGAAACCAGGTAGGGCGTTACAACCATGACCAGCTCTTTGTCTTCCCGCTCAATACGACCTGAACGGAAAAAAGCCCCTAATACAGGCAAATTACCCAAACCCGGAATCCGATCGCTGTTATTCACTGTGTTCCGACTCACCAGACCACTAATGATAAAAGTCTCTCCCGGCGCCATAGACACAGTGGTTTCTGAGCGTCTCACCCGCAAACCTGGCACTGAAACACCGCCAACAGTGACACCCGAAGAAAAATCCAATTCACTCACTTCCGGCGCCACTTTTAGGATGACCTGATTTTCGTCAACAACAGTCGGCGTGAGTGCTAAACCAACCCCGAAACTTTTAAATTCAATTTGAACGCCACTGGTGTCGCTCTGAGTCGGCACAGGAAACTCCCCGCCGGAAAGAAACGATGCCGTCTGACCACTTAATGCTGTAAGCGAGGGCTCCGCCAATGTGTAAGCAAATCCTCCACTTTCCAGAGCGTTAATAATCGTTGTGGAGTTTTTTCCCAACCGAAACAAACTAAAACTGGAATCAGCTACCTGAGCAGCACCACCTGGCGATGCGATCCCTGCCGAGGTATTGCCTCCGTCGAAAATATTGGAATACTGAAAACCGAAACTATTAAGCTCACTACGACTCACCTCCAGGATGCGAATGTCAGTCTGCACCTGTGTACCGAAAGGCAGCGCATTGCCCGCCGTATCGGCAATGATCACTGTGCTTCGCAAAGGCTGCTCCATACCCTTAAGCCACACGGACAATATCGAGGAGCCTTCCGCCTTAGCCGTCAACAAAAGCTCTCGCGAAGCACTCACAGCCACTGCCGTCACCGCAGGATCAGAGGTTGCGACTTTCGTCACCCTCTCAGAAAACGTCAGCACTTGCTGATCACCCGGCGCCATTTGCAACACTTCATCCATAGACTCAGCAGCGATCGCCAGTGACGGCAAGAGCACTATGGACATAAGAAATACCATTACAGACGCCAACAAGAAACCAGAATACAACTGCTCCTGAAAGCAACCTTGTGGCTCCAAGGCGACCTGTCGTTCCAGATTGGCCGGCATTAATTCCGTCCGTTCAGCGTACATAGGTGCTCCTTGAGGTAGATCCTTCATATACTTGCACCCTGTTCCCTCTGGGAGCAGAGCGTCGCACCGGTTGGGTTTTTTGCGGGAATAATGTATCAAGCTTTGTTGTCATCTTGATGTCGCCCTGCTCGGACGCTTTCTCCGCGATTTGCTCTTCCCCGTCTGGCACCTCAGCAGGATCCTGCTGAACAGCTTCACCCGCCATCACCAAACGCAATTCACCATTGCTGTCCGCCAGTAGCAGGCGAGGCAGCTCTTCACGTGGGACCGCCAGTACAACAGTACTGTTGCGATTACGAGTTTGCGCTCTTTCATCCTCGGCAGGAGCATCCTGAAGCCGCCCCTTCACCGCCAACACCTCGACACCATCAAGCAACACTAAAGCGGTGGGCTCTTTGTCTTCGCCCTTTTTGAAATGAGCCAAAACATCCACCAGGTCTCCCGGTTCAAGCAACCCACCCACCGCTGACGTATCATCAATCGCCACCGCAAACGCCCGGAAATCAGGCGGCACAGCCTGTGCCAGCCGGTTGCTAACCTCAAGGTGGGATTCGGCAAGAATTTCGCCTTCACGGAGATCGCGGCGCAGCAATTGATTGGTTATCGGCGTATCCGCCGTTACTGCTGCAGACAGTGGCGCAGAAACGCCCACTTTACGGAAATCTTCTTCCTCAATGGTATCGCCGACACTCAACTCCCGAGTCGCGACCCAATAGGAGAACTTCAATGCATCGGCTATTTGCTCCTCAGTGACTTGCGTCACCGCACTTGAAGCACCATCTCCGGATGGAGCAGGATCTCTGGCGAGACCCAGTAACGCCAATGCGACAGCGACGACACTGAGAATCAGCGCCGGCAACATATAGAGCCAACGAGCCCCCATGGACCCCTCCTTGGTTGTTGTGCGGTGCGCAGCTGGCGCAACGTGTTGACTTAACCCTTTAGACAGACAGGTTATTGCTCCACGCGCGCTTTGCCTACCTTTTACTTCTTCACAAAAAAGCGCCCGGCACTCTGCTTTCGCCACCCTGCGCGCCTCTCGACCAAACACAGGGAATCAGCAATGGGGCAAACCAATCCAAACCTCAGAACGCTACCCGGGCACTAGCAACCAAGCAGTCCGGCAATGGCGGAAAACCACCAAAAAAGCCCAGCTGCTTTGGCGCATCAGCACCAGCGGTAGTGACACCCGCAGGACACCCACCATCTAACGGAACCCCCAGCTCACAGACAATCATATCCGGAGAACCCGCCTCATACGTACAGACGCCCCCCTTCGACACACTGCCCAGAAACGTCAGGTCTATTTTTTCTAATGCACCGCTTGCCAGAGCCGCCGCCGCAACAGCCGGCTCCGACGTGGAACCACGATCGAGAGCCATTACTGCCGCGGCCGAGCGATCCACAGCAGCCTGCATCTTAAACTGCCATGTAAACATGACACCGTAGACGCCGGCCGCATAGATTAGGCTAATAACAAAGGGGAAAAGCAAAAGAAACTCTAGTGCCACCACCCCCTCTTTATAGCGCCTCACTATTAAGCTTCTCCACCAGTTATCGCATCTTTAACTCCCTGAAATGCGCTACTAATAGTATCATCCCCGAGCAAAGCAGCCCCAGCAGCAACCGCAATAACAATCACCGCGGCCAAAACAATATATTCCAGCGCACTGGCGCCACGCTGCTTACGCGCACGACCTGGCAACTGGGTGTAAAGACGGGCGAACAAAGCCTGAGAAAGAGTTTTCAACATATCCATAATGCTCTCCATGCATGTCACTGCGTAGATTGTTGTGTGAACAAAAAGTGAAGGTCTATGCACAAAAGTGAACTAGCCTTAATTCGATATTATGCAAGCGTGATGCAGCTCACAACTCTCAGCATGTAGCCTTTTGTTGCGAAACATCCCGATCCGGTAAAGCTAGCACCCACGCCGTTTTGTGACACAGGTCAAACCTCTATTCGGGGCAGGAATGACGATAGACGGGCTTTTCCCGCGCAGATTTGATATGCAGTTTTGCTTATTTCGGCGCACTTTTCTCCGGGCATAAAAAAACCCGGGGAAATCCCGGGCTTTTTTATGTCCGCTGCCAGGCAGGCAAGCTAAAAGATCATTACTTGATCTTCGCTTCCTTATAGGCCACATGCTTACGCACGACCGGATCATACTTCTTGGTTTCCATCTTTTCAGGATGGATACGCTTGTTCTTGGTGGTGGTGTAAAAATGACCAGTGCCAGCAGAGGACACCAGGCGGATTTTTTCACGAATAGGACCGGCCATGGGTTAACTCCTTCTGTTAGCCTTAAACGCGATCGCCGCGAGAACGGATATCGGTCAGAACTGAATCGATACCTTTCTTGTCGATGATGCGCATACCTTTAGAGCTGACCCGCAGACGCACAAAACGCTTCTCGGACTCAACCCAGAAACGATGGTGGTGCAGATTCGGCTCGAAACGACGCTTGGTCTTGATGTTCGAGTGGGAAACGCGATTGCCCGTTACAGGGCGCTTACCGGTCACCTGGCAAACTTTGGACATTGTCTTGCTCCGTAAATCTTCTTGCGGGGGACGGTAGAGCCCCGGAAAAGGCGCGTTTTATACCAATCCACCGCTCAAGTTTCAAGCGAAATCTTGATTTAAACGATGGCTGGACGCCAAACGCCGAATGCCGAACGCAGAAAAACCCCCGCCAGGCAGGCCCTTCAGCCAACTAAAGCGCCTTACCGGTCATGTTCTATTTCTTACGTCAGGCATCAAGCGTCTGGCGTGCTCACAATGCCCCACGAGACGCCAACGACACCCAACCGCCATCCCCAATGACCAAATGATCCAGCACCCTGACTTCCACCAGGCCCAGCGCTTCCACCAGCCGCCGGGTAATCGCATGGTCCGACTGGCTGGGTTCAGCCACTCCCGACGGGTGGTTGTGAGCCAGAATCACCGCCGCCGCATTGTGCTCCATGGCCCGGCGTACCACCTCGCGAGGGTAAACCGCCGCCGCATCAATGGTGCCCTGAAACAGCTTTTCAAAGGCAATCAGCCGATGCTTGTTGTCCAGAAACAGGCAGGCAAACACCTCGAACGGCAATCCACGCAACTGAGCCGTGAGCAGCTGCCCCGCCTTGTCCGGATTATCCAGCGGCTGCCCCCGCTCCAGAGGCTCCGCCAGATAGCGCCGACCCAACTCCAGCGCCGCCAGCAACAGCGCCCGCCGGGCCGTACCCATGCCGGGCAGATGCGCCATACGCTCCGGGCTCAGATCCAGCATCGCCCGCAAGCCGCCACTATCCGCCAACTGTCGACGGGCCAGATCCACCGCCGTCAGCCCCTGCTGGCCGGTACGCAGAAAGATCGCCAACAACTCCGCATCACTCAGCGCCTCGGCACCACGCGACAGCAATTTCTCCCGCGGCCGCTCATCCGCCGGCCAGTCTGTTATGGCCATAAGAACGCTCCACGCATCATGCTTGCACGCAACACGGAAAGGTCACTCATCACTTCGCCTCCAGCTTTCTCAGCATGCCCGACAGCAGGGCAAACACCTTTTCGATCATGGACTCCAGGTCCTCTTTCTCGCCATATCCCAGACGCTTCGCCACGATTAACTGTGTTTCCAGCTCAAACAGTGAGCCTCTGGCGATACGCAAAAAGCGACCAAATTCCACATCACCACCACACCCATACCCCTCCGCAATATTGGACGGAACACTCAATGCCGCTCTTTGCATCTGCCCTGCCAGCCCAAAGCGCTCTTCCTGCGGCAGCACTCTTGTCATGCCATATACTGCTTCAACCAATTCCACTGATCCCTGCCAAACTCTCAGGCTCTTGTACCGCCGATTCTCTACCTTCATTTTTTCCGCTCCTGATCCTTTCTGTTTTGCGTGTTGCATGCCGCGTGCTGCGTGCCGCGCCTCCTTTACAGTGCTACTCTATGCAGCCTGACTTGATAGCAGCCTTGCAGCTGCAGCGGCAGTGGAGATTCGCCATGCCTGCCGTCATCCAAACAAGGGTTTTTGCATGCAACGTCTGATGAACAAACGGGTCCTGCTGGGCGTCACTGGCGGTATTGCCGCCTATAAAGCCGCAGATCTGGTGCGCCGGCTTCAGGATGTGGGTGCACAAGTGCGAGTGGTTATGACCCAGGGCGCCTGTGAGTTCATCACCCCGCTGACCATGCAGGCGCTGTCCGGCCACCCGGTGCACACCACCCTGCTGGACCCCACCGCCGAAGCGGCCATGGGCCATATCGAGCTGGCCCGCTGGGCAGACCTGGTGCTGATTGCCCCCGCGTCCGCCAATTTCATGGCCCGCCTGGCCCACGGCCACGGCAACGACCTGCTCACCACCCTGTGCCTGGCCACAGGCGCCCCCATCGTCATTGCCCCGGCCATGAACCAGCAAATGTGGGCGGACGTCGGCACCCAAAAGAACCAGCTGATCCTGCAGGAAAAGGGCATCACCATTTTCGGCCCCGGCAGCGGCAGCCAGGCCTGTGGCGAAGTCGGAGCCGGGCGCATGCTCGAGCCGCTGGAGATCATTCAGCAAGCAGCGGAAGTGTTCGATAACCAGCTACTCACCGGCAAACACGTGGTGATCACCGCCGGCCCCACCCGCGAATCTATCGACCCGGTGCGCTACATCACCAACAAGAGCTCCGGGAAAATGGGTTTCGCGCTGGCCGAAGCCGCCGCCGAAGCCGGAGCCAAGGTCACCCTGATTGCCGGGCCCGTGTATCTGCCCACCCCTTCACGGGTAGAGCGTGTGAATGTGGTACGCGCCGTGGACATGTACGAGACTTGCATGGACGTGGTGGAAAATGGCTGCGATGTCTTTATCGCCACCGCCGCCGTGGCGGATTATCGGCCCACCGTGACCGCCGACCACAAGATCAAGAAATCCACCGAGGAGATTCACCTGACTCTGGTGAAAAACCCGGACATCGTGGCCTCCGTGGCCGGGCACGCCAAGCGCCCCTTTACCGTGGGCTTTGCCGCGGAAACCCAGGACGTGATGGCCTATGCCCAGGGCAAGCTGGTGAATAAGAAGCTCGACATGATCGCCACCAACGACGTCTCCGGCACCAATGTGGGCTTCAACAGCGACAACAACGCCCTCACGGTGATTTGGCCCAGCGGCCACAAGGTGCTGCCACTGGCCTCCAAGGCCCAGATCGCCAAGCAGCTGATCGAGTTGATCGCGATACGGTATAAAGACTGACAAAGCAACACGCACCACGCTTCATGCACCACGCCGCCTGTTGCGTGAAGCGTGCCGCGTGATGCATGACCGAAGGGAACATACATGAAACTGCAATACCGGGTACTCGACGCCCGCCTTGGCGACAGCATTCCTTTGCCCCACTACGCCACCGACGGCTCCGCCGGGTTGGACCTGCGCGCCATGGTCAAGGAACCCATGACGCTGCAACCCGGCGATACCCAGCTGCTGCCCACCGGGATGTCCATTTTTATCAGCGATCCGGGCTATGCCGGCATGATCCTGCCGCGCTCCGGCCTGGGCCATAAACACGGCATCGTACTGGGCAATCTGGTGGGGCTGATTGATTCCGACTACCAGGGCGAACTGATGGTGTCCTGCTGGAACCGGGGCCAACAGCCCTTCACCCTGGAGCCCGGCGAACGCATCGCCCAGCTGGTGATCGTGCCGGTGATGCAAGTGGAACTGGAACAGGTGGAAAGCTTCAGCGCCAGCGAACGGGGCGAAGGCGGTTTCGGCCACAGCGGGCGCCACTAAAACCCGACACACGAATAACCTGACACAAAACAACAACCACAGCAGCAAAATGACGCACCACAGCGCGCACCACGACCCAATCACAACAATACCGTGGTAGCGCCGGGCGAGCGGAGGGGATATGGGGAACAAGAGCGACAAGAAACAAGGCAAGTCCACCAGCACGATGAAACAGCTGCTTCCTCTGGCCGCCGCCGGCATCGTGGCCGTGATCGCCGCCACCGGCTGCCTGTACGCCTACCAGACTAGCCAGTTGCAGTCGGAGCAACAAAACGCCCAGGCCCGCCTGCTGGCCCAATCACTGGCCAGCCAGGCCAGCAACACCATCCAGGCTTCGCGCCAGCAGCTGGACATACTCAGCGACCGCAGCGACGTGAACCAGGCGCTAGCTGACGGCAACCTGTCGAGCTTTAACGTACACCAAAACCAGTGGCTTCCCGACGCCACCGTGCAACTTATCCCGCGCCGCGGAGCCGATACCGCCCAGTTCAGCTACACCGCCCAGGAGCTCCTCAAGAATGTCCGTCTGGGCCAGCAGCCCGACCCGGTCATTATTGCCGGCGCCCCCCCTCAGCTGGTGATGGCCCGCGCCACCAAGAACCAGACTGGCAGCCTGCTACTCACCCAGTCCCTGGCCCCGCTGGCCACCACCCTGCGTGCAGCCATGCCGGAAGGCAGTGCACTGAGCGTTACGTATGGCGGCAGCCCGCTTTTCGATAATAAGCAACGCGCCAATGGCGGCGCCGCCCAGGTCAGCCAGGGCCCGGTTCAAGTTACCCTGGCCCTGCGCGCGCCCGGCGGCAGCAGCCTGATCATCGCCACCCTGGGCATCGCCTTGGGTGTGGTGGTCATCCTGTTGTGCACCCTGCTGGTGAACCGTCTGCTGACCCGAGCGCTGCGCCAGGACGCGGCCGAGCTGATTCGCTACAGCGATGAATTGATGCGCCAACCCGGCGTCACCGCCCGTGACCATTTCCACTTCCCGGTCTTCACCAGCGTCAACGATGCCTCCGCCCGCCTGGCCAAAAAAATGCGTGACCGCGCCGGCCCCGCGCGCCCCAAAGCTGCCACCAAACCCGACGCCCTGGTGGTGGAAGAAAGCGACGATGACAGCATTCTGTTGATGGACGACGATGCCGGCGGCGAATCACTGCCGGACAGCATTTTCCGCGCCTACGATATCCGTGGCGTGGCCGGCGACACCCTCACAGCCCAGGGTGTCTACCTGCTGGGCCGGGCCATCGGCACCGAAGCCGGCGAGCTGGGCCAGCAAACCGTGCTAGTGGCCCGCGATGGCCGCCTGTCCAGCCCGGAACTAAGCCGCTCGCTGATCAAGGGCCTGCTGGAATCCGGTCGCGATGTAGTCAACTTAGGGCTAGTACCCACCCCGGTGCTGTACTACGCCACCGAAGTGCTGGAAACCCAGACCGGCATCATGCTCACCGGCAGCCACAACCCGGCCCAGCATAACGGCCTGAAAATCGTCATGAACGGCGACACCCTGTACGGCGAGCGCATTCAGGCCTTCAAACAGCGCATCCAGAACAAGGCCTTCAGCGAAGGCAGCGGCCACGAGGAAGAGCGCGACATTAGCGACCGCTACCTGAACGACATCGCCAACGACATCGTACTCGCCCGCCCTCTGAAAATTGCCATCGACTGCGGCAACGGCGTCACCGGCGAACTGGCCCCGCGCCTGTTCAGCCAGCTCGGCTGCGAAGTTGCACCACTATTCACCGAGATTGATGGCAATTTCCCCAACCATGCCCCGGACACCGGCAACCCGGACAATCTTGCCGACCTGATTCGGGTGGTTCAGGAACAAGAGCTGGACCTGGGCCTGGCCTTCGATGGTGACGGCGACCGTGTCGCCGTGGTCACCAACAGCGGCGAAATCATCTGGCCAGACCGCCTGCTCATGCTGTTCGCCAAAGACCTGCTCGGTCGCAGCCCCGGCGCCGACATCCTGTTTGACGTCAAATGCAGCCGCGCACTGCCTGCCATTATCCGCAAGAACGGCGGCCGCCCTCTGATGTACAAAACCGGGCACTCGCTGATCAAAGCCAAAATGAAAGAAAGCGGCGCAGCGTTAGCCGGGGAAATCAGCGGCCACATTTTCTTCGCCGACCGCTGGTTTGGCTGCGACGACGGCGCCTACGCCGGCGCCCGACTGTTGGAAATTTTATCCCTGCAGGACGACACCGCCGGGCAAGTGTTCGACCAGCTAAAGACCGGCGCCACTACGCCGGCGCTGTATATTGATGCCAGCGACGACACCAAGTTTGCGCTGATCGATGCCCTCATCGCCCGCGCCGAGCAATTCGCCGGCGGCCGCCCCACTACCATCGATGGCCTGCGCGTAGACTTCCCCGATGGCTGGGGGCTGGTGCGCGCATCGAATACCACGCCCTCGCTGGTCGCCCGCTTTGAAGGCCGAGATGAAGACGCGCTGGAACGGGTCAAAGACCAGTTCCGCAAGCACCTCAAGGCGGTGGACGAGAGCCTTGAGCTTCCGTTTTGAGGTAGAATTGCCGGGCAGTGAGTTGAAAGTTTAAAGTTTAAACGCGGTTTTAAGTCTGTCGGTTCCGCAAGGCTGTGCCCGCGTTCGCCGGTGAGGGCGCGGCGGCTGCCGTTACTGCCCCAAACACGTCTGGCGCGTTTTTCAACTTTGAACTTTAAACTTTCAACTCCAAGGCCCCCACACCCAAGGAGAAGTAATGGACACCAACAGTGCCCACGACACCGCCCGGATTCTGATTGAGGCCCTGCCCTACATTCAGCGCTTTTCCGGCACCACCGTCGTTATTAAATATGGCGGCAATGCCATGGAGAACGAAGAGCTGAAAAACAGCTTCGCCCGCGATGTGGTGATGATGAAGCAGATCGGCATCCACCCGGTGATCGTGCACGGCGGCGGCCCCCAGATCGGTGACCTACTGGAACGCCTGGGCAAGGAATCAAAATTTGTTCAGGGCATGCGTGTCACCGACCAGGAAACCATGGACGTGGTACAGATGGTCCTCGGCGGCTTGGTCAATAAAGACATCGTCAACCTGATCCAGCACAACGGCGGCCAGGCCATCGGCCTCACCGGCAAGGACGGACGCCTGATCAAGGCCCGCAAGATGGTGCTCAAGGCCAGCGACGCGGACAGCCCGGAACTGCAGGCCTCGGAAATCATCGATATCGGCCACGTGGGCGAAGTGCAGGGCATCGACACCCGCATCATCGACCTGCTCGGCGGCAGCGATTTCATCCCGGTGATCGCCCCCATCGGCGTGGACGACGACGGCACCAGCTACAACATCAACGCCGACCTGGTGGCCGGCAAGGTGGCCGAAGTCCTGCGCGCGGAAAAACTGATTCTGCTCACCAACGTGCCCGGCCTGAAAGACAAACAGGGCCAGATCCTCACCGGGCTCACCACCGAGCGGGTCAACAGCCTGATCAAGGACGGCACCATCTACGGCGGCATGCTGCCCAAGATCGGCTGCGCCCTGGAAGCCGTCCAGAACGGCGTCCACACCGCCCACATTATCGATGGCCGGGTGTCCCATGCCGTACTGTTGGAAATCCTGACGGATAAGGGGATCGGCACGCTGATCAGCAAGGATTAGTTGAAAGATGAAAGTTCAAAGTTGAAAAGCGCGCCAGACGTGTTTTGGTTTTCACGGCCGCAGCCCGCGCCCTTACCGGCAATCGCGAGCACGCCCCTGCAAAACCAACAGGCTCAAACCACGTTTCAACTTTAAACTTTTCACTTTCAACTTAATCTGCGGCGAAGGGGATTGCCGCCAACTTGGCTACAACAGACTCACAAGAACACTGCAACGACAGGCCCAGAAATGTTGCACGAGCACGGCATAGGGTATATCTCTTGTCACACTCGCGTTGTGGCCTGAAGCAGCTAAAAACGGGGAACGATGATTCATGACCGACAAACAACCGTCTCGCAAAGAGCAGATTCTGCAGTCGCTCGCTCACATGCTGGAAGCCGCACCCGGTGGGCGCATTACCACCGCCGGGCTGGCGAAAGAGGTGGGGGTGTCCGAGGCGGCGCTGTACCGGCATTTTCCCAGTAAGGCGAAGATGTTCGAAGGGCTGATCAGCTTTATTGAAGAGGCTATTTTTTCGCGCATCAACCGCATCATGGAAGACGGCAAGGCCAGCGATCAGGTAGAGCAAATCCTCACTCTGCTGCTGGCCTTCACCGAGCGTAACCCGGGTATTACCCGGCTGCTCACCGGCGATGCCCTGACTGGCGAAAACGCTCGCCTGCACCAGCGTATCCAGCAGTTCTACGATCGGGTGGAAAGTCAGTTAAAGCAGGCTCTGCGCGATGCCGAGCACAAGGAAGGGCTACGCACCCAGGCCACCCCGACAATCACCGCCAACCTGCTACTGGCCGTGGCCGAAGGGCGCATTGCGCAATTTGTGCGTTCCGGTTTCAAAATTAAGCCCGGCCAGGACTGGCCAGCCCAGTGGGCACTACTGCAGCCCATTCTGTTTCGTTAACAAAACAGGAAAAAAAGAGAAGGGGATGAATCAAGAGCGACGGCGGCATCAGCCGCCTGCGCGTTTCTCTTTTTCAATGACCTCAAGACGATCAATAATTGGCGCGTATTCCTGATTGGCCTGGTCGATTTCCTTATCGAACGCCTCCAGCTTGTTTTCCGCTGCCTTGATCTGCCTCTGCAGGCGGTCGATTGCCTCCTTCACCACCGCCGGCACATCACGGCCCGCTCTTTCATTTCGCGCCGCAGTCGCAATCTCATCATCCAGTTTCATCTGCAACTGGGCAAGATTGTTCTCTTCATAGCTGATGCTCAGCTCCAGCGCCTCGACCTTACGATCCCGCGCCCGTACCGCATCTTCCGGGCCGGCATACAAGCGCAACATGTCCCGATCTTCCCGGGCCTGACGCGCCCGCTGCATACGCTGAGCTTTGAGCTCTGCATCCCCCAACGGTACGCCTTCCACTTGTTCCAGCACGCGGCCATGCTGATCCAGCAGCTGATAGCCGCTACGGATCGCATCCATGCTCAGCGTGCGATTCAGATGAACCACACCGTCAGACGTTTCATGCCGAAAGTAAGCACCTTCCGGCATACGCTCATTCGCGCGCAGCCCCGAACGGGCCCACACTGCCGGTGACAATAACGGCGACGTCAGCACTAGCGCCATCAAGAAGACGACGATTTTCATTATTATTGCACTCCATAACGCTCCCGGTACTCGCGCATACGCGCCACCATCATCTGGTTGTCCGGTTGCTGTTCCAGCCAGTCGATAATATCGCCCATTGCGACGATACACCCCACTGGCACCCCCAATGCTTGTTCTACTTCCTGAATCGCCGACAGGCCCGTGCCCCCCTCGGAAGGCTCTTTACCGCATTCCTGCCGATCCAGCGCCACCATCACCCCCGCCATGGTGGCGTCGGTATTCTCGAACAGAGCGGCCACTTCGCGAATCGCCGTGCCCGCCGTGATCACATCATCAATCACCAGCACTCGGCCCTGCAATGGCGCACCCACCAGCCAGCCGCCCTCGCCATGATCCTTGGCTTCCTTGCGGTTGAACGCCCAAGGGTAATCCCGACCATGGTGCTCGGCCAACGCCACTGAAACAGCAGCGACCAGCGGAATACCTTTATAAGCTGGTCCGAACAACATATCGAATTCCAGCCCGGATGCCATGATCGCATCCGCATAATAGCGACCCAGCCGAGCCAGGGCCTCACCGGTATTAAAGGTGCCCGCATTGAAGAAATACGGGCTTTTGCGTCCGGACTTCAGGGTAAATTCCCCGAATTTCAACGCCTCACGCTCTTCAGCAAAACGCAAAAAGTGCTTTTTGTAGTTCTTCATACTCAAGCCTGTGTGCAACGTAGTCTGTTCACAATAGCGAAAAAGCCGGCCGCAACAGCAGCACGGCCCGCCTTTATCGCTCTAGCAACCTACCAGCCCAGAGCCACTTGTTGTGCCTGGATGATCTCACCGATGCCCTTTTCCGCCAGCCCCAGCAGGCTGTCAGACTGCTCACGGGTGAACGGCGCGCCCTCTGCAGAGCCCTGAATCTCGATAAAACCGCCCTGCTGGGTCATCACCACGTTCATGTCGGTGCCCGCATTGGAGTCTTCGGCGTAATCCAGATCCAGCACCGCCGCATCCTTATACATGCCCACAGACACCGCGCCCACCAGGCCGGTCAGCGGGTCACTCTTGATCTTCTTGGTTTCCAGCAGGTGAGTAAACGCATCCACCAGCGCCACACAGGCCCCGGAAATGGACGCGGTACGCGTACCACCGTCGGCCTGCAGCACGTCGCAGTCCAGGTAAATGGTACGCTCACCCAGCGCCTTCATGTCTACAGCAGCGCGCAAGGAACGGCCGATCAAACGCTGGATTTCCAGGGTACGCCCGCCCTGCTTGCCGCGTGTCGCCTCACGGCCGGAGCGGGTATGGGTGGAACGCGGCAGCATGCTGTATTCCGCGGTGAGCCAACCCTGGCCCTTACCCTTGAGAAAGCGCGGCACACCTTCTTCCACGGACGCGGTACACAGCACCTTGGTGTTCCCGAACGCCACCAATACGCTGCCCTCGGCATGAACGGTGTAGTTGCGGGTAAAGCTCAGTTCACGCAATTGATCGGGGGCTCGGCCGGATGGGCGCATGGAATCTCCTGAAATAGTGAAAACGAAAGGGCCGCCATTGTAGCAAACACCGGCGCCAATGCCTTCCTTGCACCCAAACCCGTGTTGGCTAGACTAGAGAGCCCGGCAACAGACCCCTGTGGAAGCTTGCCTGCAAGCGAAGGTTTTCCTCGCCTGTCAGCACGCAGACTGCTACAGAGCCGCAATGCCGAGAAACACCCTATCCATCGATTTCGAGGTTCACCATGATTTGCAGCATGACCGCTTTTGCCCGCGCCGACCGCCCGCTTGAAGGCTACGGCCTGGTCTGGGAAATCAAAGCCGTGAACCACCGCTACCTGGAAGTCAGCCCGCGCCTGCCCGACGCTCTGCGCTCACTGGAAAACGCCGTGCGCGAGCGCTGCCGCAAGGCCCTGGCCCGGGGCAAGGTGGAAGTTACCCTGCGTTATCAGCAGGACGACAGCGACGCCGCCCTGGAACTGAACGAACCCCTGGTCAAGCAGCTGTCCGACATATCCCGCCGGGTAGGCGACCTGATTCAGCACCCCGGACAAGTTAACCCCATGGAAATCCTCCGACACCCCGGTGTGCTCAGCACCCGCTCGCTGGACGTGGACCTGCTGCAACGCGAATCCCTCACCCTGCTGGACGAAGCCCTGCAGGCCCTGATCGACACCCGCAGCCGCGAAGGCGAGCAGCTGGGCAAACTAATCGAAACGCGCCTGGACGGCATCGGCACCCAGGTGGAAATCGTCAAAGCGGCCGTGCCGCGCATCAAGGAAGCCCAGCGCGAACGCCTGCGCAGCCGCATCCAAGACGTGATCGACTCCCCGGACCCGGATCGCCTGGAACAGGAACTGGTCCTGCTAGCGCAAAAGATGGACGTGGACGAAGAACTGGATCGTCTCGTCACCCACGTCAGCGAAGTACGCCGCATCCTCAAAAAAGGCGGCCACATCGGCCGGCGTCTGGACTTCCTCATGCAGGAACTCAACCGCGAAGCCAACACCCTGGGCAGCAAGTCAGTGGATAGCGAAACCACCGCGGCGGCGGTGGAATTGAAGGTCCTGATTGAGCAGATGCGGGAGCAGATTCAGAATATCGAGTAGGACCCACAGGAATCCGCCTACATCCTCATCCCCATGTTTTAAAAGGGTCTAACCTAAAATCCAGTCCATCAGCATCCACCAAAGCCCACCAAAATCCAGATCATACTGGTGGGCAAAATGGTGGGCAAAACGTGACTTTCTGCCCGCCACCCCCTATTCTTGACACCAAATGGTGGGCAGCAACAACCGCTCCCGACCGAAAGCCCCAGAAGCCGCGTCCCACAGCTGCAATCCATAATCCAAAAGCGGTGGGCAGACATTTCGTGACGGCAAGAGCAGAGGATAGAGATGAGCAAACTGACCGCCATGCAGATCAAGTCGCTGCTTAACCAGCCACCCAAGAAACACGCTGATGGTGGTGGTCTGTATTTCTGTGTCCGGGCATCTGGCTCGCCCTACTGGATGCTGCGCTACAGCAACCAGGGAAAACGACGCGAGGTCACCCTGGGGCAATATCCGCAGATGACACTGTCCCAAGCCAGAGAAAATGCCGTCATGGCCAAGCAAGGCCTCCGCCATGGCTCAGACCCCATCCAGGAAAAGGCCAAACTGGCGCTGCCGGAGCTCAATACCGTTTCAGAGTTGTTCCAGGACTGGTATGACAGCGACCTCTCAAAGCGCCTGAAGCACCCGAACATTCCCGAACGCATCTTCAGGAAGGAGATCGCTCCGATCATCGGCAAATATGCCATAGACGATGTTTCCCCCAGGGACATACGAGCCGTACTGCAGAAGGTTCAAAGCAGTGACAGGCCCACTATTGCCAATGACACCTTGATGTACATGAAACAGCTTTTTCGCCATGGCATTAAACTGGACCTGCTACAAACCAACCCCGCCTCACCTTTTTCACCAAGTGACGCAGGAGGAGAAGAGCGCAGCCGCGAAAGAAGCCTTTCCCTGGAAGAGCTAACGCATGCTTTTCAGGTCTTTAAGGAGAACATCAACAGTTTTGGCAGAGACAACCACCTGGCATGCCGCTTGTTTCTTGTACTCGGCGTAAGAAAGAGCGAACTGTGTGAAGCTCGCTGGAATGAATTTGACCTGAATGTCGGCATCTGGAAGCTGTCAAAAGAGCGAAGCAAGACTGGAGCAGCCATCACCATCCCCCTGCCCACACAGGCTATCCGGTGGCTCGAAATCCTTCATGGCCATGCCTGTGGTGCCCCCTACGTTTTTCCGGCGCGTCGCACCAGCAAACGTCCCCACATGGGGCCTGACACCCTAAATCGGGCCATCAGCAAACTGTTTGGCCGGGAAGCAGGACGCAAGGTTCAGCCGCCTAACAAGATGGGAAATCTGGAACACTTCACCGTTCACGACCTTCGGCGCACCTTCCGCAGCCTTGCAGCTGCGGAAGGCGTACCAGGACATGTGGCGGAAAGGTGTTTGAACCATAAATTGAAAGGGGTGGAAGGTATTTATGACAGATATGACTATTTTGAAGAACGGAAGTTAGCGCACCAGGAAGTTGCTGACCACATTGAACCCTTGATACGCCTCTGATGCACAGGACTGCTTAGACCGCCTCACAAAGACTACCTGAAAAAAATCTACTGGCTAAACGAGAAGTCACACTAGGCTTCTGCATTGAGCTGGATTGCAGTGGACACCTGCGAATGCAGATTGAAAGCTCAAAGGCTGCCGCCACTTGGATCGCTCAATATAAGCGTTCTGAGCCGACCTTCAAGGCTGGATATAGACCAATGCTACGCTTCTCAGCGCCTATTCCATCAAGGCGTGTGAGCTCACTCCGGGCCATTGCCACATCGTAGCTCGGCAGGCTTTCCTCGCCACTCATTGATCTGTCAAGCGCGCGGGACGCTCTCACCGTCAGCAAAGATAAATCCACATCGATGACGAACCCCTCGCGATTACAATCGTCAATCACGTTGAATGTTCGCAGCGATTTACCTCTCGCAAGTTGGTCGATCATGAAGTCCATCGACCAGACCTGATTCGACGCAGTGGGGACATCCGGCTCACCAAGATAGTCTCGCTTTATGCGCCGCTTGGGCTGGATGCGCAGATTACTCCTCAATGCACTTCATCAGCAACGCATCCATGACGCCGAACCCAGCTCTCCACTGATAGATCAGCGCCGTGCTGACGCTGTGTTCTCGGAATAACTCGGCGGCCGACCGGCACCCCGGCCTCGTACTGCTTCAGAATCGCCAGCACCTGGTTGTCTGAAAATCGAGACTGCTTTATCGTTCGTTCCTTGTGCGATCAGCGTAAAAGCCTCCACTCAAAACCTCGATTAATTTTCGTGGATGGGGGAAAGGGGGGGGGATTGCAATTGTTCTTCTTCATGTTCACGATATTTAGATTCCATAAATTCCCCTATTTTTTCTTTAGACTCGTAGATAAAATCAACAATATATGTATAAAGAAACTTAATCCCGTCAAAAAGATCTCCATATATATATCTATAGAACTTCTTAACCTGATATATAACTTCATGATAAGCTCGGTTGGCTCTACTAGAAAAAGTATCAACTCTATCTATAAGTTTTATAGGTATAAAGCAAGAGTTTCTACTTTGTGATATAGACACACAAGTAGTCTGAAACTTATGGTTGAAAACCAAGTCAGCACCCTTATAACCAAGATATACTAAAACACCAATTACCATAAGAATCTTAATATCATCTTCTGTCGCATTTCCCAGCAGATCACCAAACCACTCCCAAAAGATTTTAAGCTTTTTAACTAACCAAGAGTCACCTTTTTTTTGTTTAGGATAACTTTTTTGCTTGGGAGAACTATTGCCGAAAAAACCAGCAGGGTAAGAATACCCTTCATGCTCAACTAAATATTTTATTTTTGCCCTTCTTGCCTCTATAGCACTCCTTTCATTTAAAGTGCCAAGCAATATCTGTGCTTCTATAAATTCAGCAGTGGCTTTATAAGCTTTTGATTTTGTAGCGTCCATGATTACCTCGAAAAAATTCAACTTAACGGCCAGACAACATATTCAGCAGGCAGTTTCCAGAATCCTGTGTCACTTCTTTATAGGCATCGATTGCCAAATAGCCAAGAACACACAGAACACAATCTATCTGCTCTAAAAGGCACTTATCTTTATCATCTTTATATCAACCATACCGCATGCAATGTAATGGCTTAAATTCCAGATTCTTTAATGCATAACCCTCGGCATAGAGAAATTCTAAGCCGGTTACCAATAAGACAAATAAAAATAATGTAGCTTTGGCGCATATCAACAAAGCTCGCAAGCTTGACACTAGCCTTATTTTATATCGCCCCCCCCACCAAGCCAAACCTTGGCACTGCTGCAACGCATAACGGAGCTCCCTCAGGAGCAAACCCGGATTAGCAAAGAATTGCATTCTGCGCATAACCATGTATCCGGGGGTGGCTCAGAGTGATGGTTTATTTGTTAACGTCAGAAATGTTATCTTATACAGCATGCATCCAAAATTTATTGATGTAGAAGCCTCGGCCTTGGATGGCTTCCCCATCCAGATAGCATATGGAAGCGGAGAGGGCGAAATTACCTCTCACCTTATTCGACCATTTGACAGCTGGCTGAAGGAGAAAGGTCGATGGAGCCCGCAGGCATTTAAATTGCACGGACTAAGCATCGACTTTCTGCTGGAGGCCGGCTCAGACCCTCATGAAGTTGCCTTTCGCATTGAGGAAGACCTTTGGGGTCAGACGGTCTACTCTGATGCAACAGATTACGATCATACTTGGATTAATATTCTGTTTAACAAAGTAAGTACCGAGTCAGGAACGCACCTCGTAATGCCCTGCATTAGAGAGATGGGCGAAATCCTCCCGGCGAGCTGCTCACCTCGCGAGCGTCAGATTGTGCGTGATCGCATACGGTTGCAAGCCGAAAAAGAGGGGTTGCGGATTCATCATGCGGATGCTGACGTCCTGGTCCATATACGCACTTTGCGAGAAATACAAAAGCTTTAAACCCCACAAAATGGCCGGAATTTATCAATGTCATTTATTCGTCAAACGATAAATTGATTTCTTGAAAATCCTAAAGCGACATAGAGAAATCAGATCGGCAGAAGGCATCATCTTAAATTAGTGTACGGCATTAGCTGACCATTACAAACTCACGCTGGGGTGGTGAGTCTGTGCTACCGCTTCGCACTTGAACCTAGGGCCATATTTCTTTCTCTTGCGCATAAACACTTCCTGGACACAGTGCCATCTTCTTAGAAGAGTCGCAGCAACGGGGGCAACCCCTCCAAACCTATATGATCTGGAAACACGAATTAAAGGCTACATCATTCCGCCTAAAGAGCATGATCAAAAAAACTTTCCAACGTTATCCCAGTTTTTTCTAAGCGACTCCATGACTTCAATCGCACCACGCGTAGAGTCATGAAGAGCTTGCTTGTTTTTCCTATTTAGAAGCATTTTCCAAGGGGGCAACACACAAGCCACAACAAAACAAAGACACATAACACCGCACCAAATAACCGCTGCGGCAGCTCCATACATCAATCCCGCAACTGCCCCCCCTACGACGAACAAACCAAAAGCTCCAAAGCAAGACACTATCCACGAAGCTTTAGCTATTTCGTAAATATCATCAAAATATTCATCTATTTCACGAACATTATCTATTTTATCTTTTTTAGGGTCATAAATGCATTCGTAGAACTCCCCCTCAGGCATACTCGACTTAAGAAGAGCCACAAGAACAGGCTCACCCTCAAAAAATGATGTACCAATATCTCCCACTGCAGGAAATGAATGAACATTACCTTCTGGGTCTTCCACTTTCATCAAAGAGCTGACATTCTCTGCATACTTGGAGCGCGACCAATAATCCTTGTACTCCGTATCACCGTTCCGATACGTCACCTTCGTACAGCCACTTGACTCCCAGCTATCGATTGTAGAATCCCTTTCATTGGAAACAACAATTCCTGGAATGACACTAATGCTAAAATCGCGTTCTTTTGAACCGAAAATACCTAAAAATCTCACAGAAAATTTATTTTGGTAATAATAATCTTTCAATATTTCGAGCTGGGTCTTTTTAATCCCATTTACGTCTATTTTTTTCTCTTTAAGCTCCTCTTCATCAATCAAAAGCAAGCCTTCATCGCTTTTATTATTTGCAAAACCAGTTCCGCAGTCATGACAGTAATTCGCAGCACTAGGATTTCTAGATTGACAAGAAAAACAAATTATATCAGAAGTGGTTTTTTTCCTAATAGAAAAATCCACCACATCAGCTGAATTACCGTTCAGACTCTCACAGGAACTCACAACTTTATTATAATACCGCATCATTTTATTCTCTTTCCTCCAAGTGGTGAAAAAAGCAAAAAACAATAAAGATAAAAATAAAAATATCGGCCACCAAGGAACAGTATCAACAAAGTAGGCAGCAAGTGACGCAACCACACAAACCACCCCTGACGTAAAAAGAAACTCACCTTCATCAAAAATATTTACTGGAAAGCGTTCACTGGAAATGAAATATGCATTATTTTTTGATCGATCTAGAACAAGAGAGAAAAAGGGCAGATTCTTCCCTTCAACAGAAAAAAACTGTTTCTTATTTCCAGCTTGCGCCAAAACAACTTTAGAAGCATGAGACAAATAATCAACAACAGGGTCCCCGCCCCTCACAACGCCGACACTGCGCTCTCCAAGACTATCAACAACCACAATTTTCCAGTACTTTTTTTCGATATGACTTGAAGAGCGTGAATATACACCACCTTCGCTACTAACCGTGGTAACAAGGGTCATTTCTTCAACACTGCCACACAGTAGATCAAGCTTATCGCCGACTGTTTCATTTACATTTGCTTTAACTATTTCGATAACGCTGGGTTGGTTATGATTTTGAGGAAGACGCTCCCCACAGTCCACACAAAACGAATCTTCTTGGTGGTTTACTGACACACAATGCTTCATAGCACTCACCTGTATGAAATGATGATGGCAAATAATTGAGACAGAACAACTGTAATTCGCCTAAAAGGAGCATGATATTTTCTTTGCATGCCACTCGTCTTGGGCAGCGCCCATGACTGTTGCTGGCACCGAGTTCAGCACCTATAATTCATTGATTATTCAATTTTTATATGAGCTTTCAATACGCTTGAGGGCCAGCATCGCCATCAAAGACTGCCACACCGGGTCATCCTCTGAAAATGTAATTTTTAACCCCGACAACCATCGGCTCCCATCAATCACTGCCCCTTCATTAACATGAAACAATGACCTGTGATTTTGTTGAGAAGAAGTATTTTCTACTAGGCTTAAACACTGAAGGAGCGAGGTAGAGGGCGAATCATTTCTTTTAACTACTGCGGTTTCATCAAAAATCATAAAACTGGAAGCATCATCAACTCCTGAGGCAGACCGAAAAAAACGCAATATTTCAGACTGCTCTGGAGCGTTAAGTTTAACTTTAGCTGCGAGCCTCCCCATTCCCTGTGTAAGCAATCGAGCAAAACGAGGGTATTCTGGTAAAAACCTCTCAAAGCAGGCATTTTTGGGACCCAGGCTGCTAGGAAGCAATAGCTGCATAGTCGGGAAATCATGGATATAAAGAATTTCTCCTACGATTGTGTAGGCTGTGATTGTTGGCCTTAATGGTTTAATTGGCGGCCTATCAGCCTCACTCTCATCCAACACAGGAGGGGCTGTTTCGCTGTTAGCTATATCAATATAGTCGAGATCTTTTCCATTCAGGCCATCTCGAGAATAAGATGAATCTACATCAAGCTCATTCTCCTCGGATTTGACCGATGCATTCTCAAAGTCCGGCCAAAGCACGACATCATCGCCTATAGCAGTTGACCTATCCTCTTCACTGGTATCTTCCGATGGCAATCTGTCAAACTGATGGTTTGCACCTGCTCGGGATTGATTGTAATTAGCATCGGACTGAACGCCCCCCATTGATAACTTAATGTCACTCAGTGCACGCTCAAGTTGCGTGCGCTGTTTTTGAGAAAGGCCATTCGTATCAATTAACTGATCAAGAGACAGGGATCTCAGCTCTTTTAATTGATTTTGGGCGAATTCAAGATCCCCCATGTAACGCTCTTGATCCCAACTTGGCATTGTAGGAACTTTTGAGAGGAGTGACGCCGTAAATTGGTGCCAAGAACGATACAGAGCACCATAACCCCATATACTGTATGTGATTTTTCGATCAATCGAGGAAGGTATTTTGGTAAAGGTATTGACAACAGAGAGGTAATTATCACCGGGAAGGCCCCCGATTAAGCTCGATGACACAGGGTGGCAAAATGCGACAGATCCTACCTCACCAACCATATATCTCTTATACTGCTCATCATTCATTTGGCGCAGTTTATGGTTATGATCCTTGATATCAGAAAAACGGTTTCTATTCAGTGCTCCCAACCATCCATTAAACTGTTTCTTTCGTTCTATGAGAGACTTGGCGAGGCCCAAATTGCAATAAGCAGAATGTCCAGTCTGAAGAGAAGTGCCGACAAAAGCCCAGGAAATATTTGGCAGCATCAGCAAGATCAAAAAAGGCAATAACTTTGTTTTTTTTAGAAGAAACACCCTACCTCCAAACTAGTAAGCCTCATTTCTGAATCCACTTATCCAGGAAATCATCACGCATTTTATTAAACTTGGTTAAAGGGTCATTTTTGATTAACTTAAACTGCGGAAATTCTCTACGGGCGAGCAGCAACAAGCCTTTAGTGTCATAGCTTCCAGTAACCCTTCCCTTCAGTGTCTCAATTAGAACGCTCTTCTGGAGCTCGCTTATTACTATTGATAAATTTTCTTTACCAGAATTTTTTGTACTCAATGTCGACACATGGATTTCAGGTATTTTCACATTCGCCAAGACCTTTCCATCGTAGTCCACCAAAGTAAAATCAACCTGATATAAATCAATATTATCGACATCCCACTCAAACAAGCGACCACCGCCTTCTTCTCGACGGCGATTGATATAATTTCGAAATGTTTCCTCCATTAATTTAAGGTTTGACACGCCAGGCGCGATGTAATCAATAACAAACTCTGCGTCATAAATTTGAGCACGACTGACTTTAACATGAGGAGAGAAAACACCGGAGATAGCTGCGTCAAAATCAATTCTTCCCGCCCTCATAGATACCATGTGATCAGGATCATCCCGCGCCATCAATGAGGGGGACTGCAGTGAAATCAAACCCTGTTTAGAATCAAGCTCCACCCCAGACACAGACAAATCGTGATTTATTTTTACATTAGCTTGATGCTGGAGCATTTCTTCAATGGCATTCGCGACCCAAAAATCACGGGAAAAATAAGCTGTGGCAGTAATAAATACTGCCACAACAAAAGCTATAGTTGATTTTTTTAGCATAATGAAAATATCTATTTATTAGCTTTAATCCTTTTTCTAGCATCATAATCACTAATAGTTGACGGCTTCAATCCCAAAGATGCTAACAATGACGATATTTTCTTAACGACTTCCCCGCCACCAATTACAACGCCAACACCCTTGTTTTCCTCTACTTTATCAAGATAGATTTTTTCTAATTCTAATTCCCTCATGTTGTTGACCACGAAGACAACTGACTTTCCTCTATCAGCATACTCAACCATACCTCCCAGTTGGAGATAGACATCGAGCATTATTACTCCCTCTTTTTCTTTGGATTCACCTTGTTCTTTGGATCCATTTTCTCCATAACCCATTATCGATTTTAATCGGCGCAACTGCTGACCATCTAATGGTGCATATTGAACCATTGAGATAAGATTGTTGGCAGGCTCAGGAGCTGCTGTCGTTCCAGCTAAAATAAAGTCGATTTGTTCTTTATCTCCAACACGAAGAGCGTTAGTAATGAGGTTCCAAAGCTCAGGAAAGGGCAGCACCACTTTTCCCGTCAACTCACCATCAAAAACAAATTGTTTTGAACAGTCTGGCGAACTGATAAAAATAGTACTTCCTAGCATGTCGCGGACTTTTTTGTTCATTTCGACATAGGTTGAAAAGCTTGTTTGAAGCGGATCAACATCCCCTCCTTCTTTAACAGTGCGCAGCACTGTCATCAGCTGTGAGTATCGAGGGTCGTCCTCACCACAAGCTAGATCCTTGCTTGCCTGCTTGGGCTTAGCCGAGACTTCGGGCTGCACATCAGTTTGCCCCCACGGGCTCTCGTTTGCCCCTCCTTTCGGCATTTCTGACACCATGCCAGAATCGCTGCCGCCAGCGACATCACCCCAATCAGCACTTTGCGCCATACTTCCAACAGGAACAAATAAAAAACCAACAAAAGCCAAAATAATATATCTTTTAGTCATAATCCCTTTTCTCCTTTTTTAACAACTACCAACATAAAAAGTTATCTTCCCTTCCTTTAAAACATCGTAACCCATGGTTTTCATCATATTAACGAACGGCTTGTGGCGCACCACGTATACTTTACGCCGACCAAACATAGAATTTACAATTGCCTCTCTGTAAAAGTTTTCATTCAATTCATAAGGACCACACCCTCTGCCCAGAAGAACATCACCGCCAAAAACTTTGAACAACTTAATCATGGCGTAATCTTTTTCCCTTCCACTCTCAAGCGGATCAGGGAGGTCTTTATCTTTTGGAGGAAGCTCAGCGTACAAAGGAAAAATTGAATACATTTTCTCTCTTACACTCACACCATAACTTCCCTCATAAGGGAGCTTTGAAAACAAATCCTGAATGTCAGAAACGCTTTTAGGAGCAACCGAGACCCTGGAATATATATTTTTCGCTAAACTCGGGCGATTCGCATGGATAGCTTCTGCCATTAACCGGTAATATTCTTCAAAAGGAATAACAGCCCGACTCAATAGCTCGCCCTCGTAAAAGGCAACAGGCGAACAGTTGATGTCATGCATTTGAATATGAGGCTCAAGGAGCTCGAGACTCCGCTCTCCCATTTGAAGGTACGTACTGACGCGAACCAATACAGGCGGGACTGATTTTCCTTCCTGGATCGACTCAATCAGAGAGGGCATGTTTTCATTACTCAACCTGGGATCATCGATATAATTACACCCCAGCGCAATGACTGGCAGGAAAGCAACAAGCAAGAAAAAATATTTCATCGCTATTCCCCCTCACCGTTCTCGAGAAAACCCAACGCATCTGCAAATAAATTGCCTACTGGATAAACCACAGGCTGAAGACTGGTAACCCAAACAACGAAATCGCTCCCCCACCCTAAAGACTCCTGACTCTCCTCTACGATTCGCTGAAAAGGTGCAGTTTTTGCTATCTTGCTTGAGAAAACCATAGGGCCAAAGATAATAATTGCAACAATGGAAAAGCGACATAGAACCACTAGCCTTTTATTTATTCCCGACTTACTCAACGGGATAAATAAAAGAGAAATCAAATTAAGCAAACCAAATAAAAGAGAGAGCCCCATAGCCACAGGAGGCACCAATACACTCCGCACAATGTTCTTCCCCTCTTCAGCGTAAGGCTCGCCGTCTGCGTAATAAGCCGTTTTCGCCATTAATCGACCTCGCTCCGCTGCAAGCGCATTTTTAACGCTAGGCGTCAAAATCAGATCACGAAAAGATCTCTCAGAAAGGTTTAACGGAACGGGTTCTGCCTGCCTATCTATACCCAGTGCATCCTTGAGAGGAAACTGAACGACTGGATGCTCAAGAAATGCTTCTGTATCAAGCCCCGGAGGAAGAGAAACATTAAATTGGGACTCGCTTTGATCAATAAACTTTTCTTTTAGCTGATCAACAAGCTCTGATTTTACACCATTTATAAAGCTTTCGTGATTTTTTAAACGATAGCTGTCAGGCATATTAATATTTTTTTCGCCTAATTTTTTGCGAAGTCCTGTAGCCACCTCAGTGCTCGCCATAAAATCCCGGAAAGACTGGTAGCCAAAAGATGTGATGCCGTGAATTCTTAGATACTGATCACGAATAAAACCCCTATTTTCAACACTACAATCAAGGTCGCCACCACTAATTTTTTCGACAAACCTTCCCGACTGCATCACCATAGTCTTCTTTATCTTCACCGGTTTGCACCAATATTCTGGCGGCACATCTTGTCCAAATGCTGACTCAACTTTTTTTCTGTACTCTTTATTAACACGCTTTACACAAGCGTCACTCACAGCGTCTCCACACTTTTTCCTCGCAAAAAAGTAGACCTCTAAACGATCATAGAGAAGGTCAAGCCCATCGCGTAACGAACTACTTATTCCTCTTTTCTGCCTATCCTCCCACTGAGCCTGGAGCTCCAAGTAAACATCTCTCCATATTTCTTGGGCCTTTTTTTCCATTTTAGAGGATTGATTCTGGTAATTCAGATTTGCCTGATTGTATTTATCAGAAAGATCGGAGACTTGTTTACGAGCCATCACATACTTTTCATAGGCATCCGGCAACTCTTTACTCGCCTGATGTACTGCTAGCTGCTCAATTATAGGATCGGAATTTTTGACCACCGCATCAATGTAGTCAGGTGTAAAGAAAACAGAAAAGCCAATAGTATTAATGAACGTTTTTGCCTCGGGACGCTTTATATCTTCTGGAACAAACTCAATATCCTTGAAGACCACAACATTACTTGCAAGACCACGCTTTAGCAGAGCTATATGTTGCGCATGCTGCCTCTGCTCTGGACTGGATTTATCAACCAATGAGTTAATAATCTCTTCTTGGCCGTAATAAACAAGAGGAAAAGCAACCAACGCAGCGACAATATGACTTATAATAAACTCTTTCTTACTGGCCCCTTTCCACTTTTTTAGCAAGCTGAAAATAAAAAGGGTACAGCCAGCACCGGAAAGCAATCGCCCGACATGTGACAAATGATCAAAATAGCTTCTATCCGCAACTAAAACGCTATCAACTAGTCGAGCATTAAAGGCAAACTCCAGAATAACATATAGGCACTGCAGCCCTATCAAAAAAACTGCCCACAACTGAGCTTTATACAATATAGGAGATTTTTTTTTAGCAGCCCTCAAAACCCCTCTCCCCTTCCACAAAATCTTTTAGAAGAGTCATCAACAACTACTCCATCCGGCATGACTTCATGATTATTTATCTGATTAGTCAACATGTCGCGCAGCCCTTTATCCTCGCCTATCCGGTAAACAACAAGCCGCGGCAATTCTGGCCCTTTTTTAGATGCCATCAACACGAAATCACGATAGTCCACGTGAAGGCCATAGTTCGGCCCCACAAGAGAATACAGGTCTGTATAATTGCTTTTATTCAAAATCGTTCTATTGTTTTTTGGGCGCCACCTTTCTTCCTCAGAACTTCTAACTTCTTTTTTCCTCTGGCTGCCCTCAGCTCCAATTCCAAACACCTTTGTTATCCGCGCCGAAATTGCATTCCTAGCATTATCAATGCTATAAGTTTTCCCGACGTTATCCTTATCCGTTTTTTTTCTCAACGCAGTTGGATATGGGTCAATGATATATCCAAGATAACGAGAAGTGTCTTCTGATCTAAGACAAGCTAAATCTTCGAGCACTCCAGAGGAATACAGGTATTGAGAAGAATCCAAGCGCTTACTTACTGCCTGATCGAGCCGAACCAAATCTGCACAACTGTAAGGCTTAAAATCCTCTTTTATCTCTATATTCAACACTTGTGAGGGGCTCGCGTTATTTTTGAATGAATCGAGTAAATCCTCAAGAAAAGGCGCCCGGATCTGCGTTTCATTACCTTCCCTATCTTTAAGAAAAACCTGTTTCCACTGGTAAGAAAACATCCCGGAAACTCTTGCGGAACTGCCGTATGTTGCTCGCCCGACATCTAAATCCCTGTGGACGACCCAAGCTCCATCTCTTAGTTTGCGCACGTCAATCACTACACCTGAATGCCCTTCTTTCAATGCACCCTCCAACCCCAGCAGTGAGTTTTCAGGATAACCAGCACTTCCTCGGCTGGAAAATGTTGCAAAATCGGCACATCCAAAGACTTTTTCTTGTTTTTCTACTTGAATTCTATCAGCCCCCCGATTCTCGTGTTTCACTGTAGGTTGTGACTCGCCAGGCAACGCTAGATCCTCCAAGGGGATAGATTCGATGTCAATCACCACGGGGGATGCATGACTATTACCCGCAGGGTCGTAATCTAGCACAGGCACAACCACGCCATTTACAGATTGTGGGCTATTTTTACTGTAAGGAAGTGCTTTTACCTCCCCCTCTAAAGAGCGATACAAACCCATTCTATGAAGGTTTAATTGTTCATCCCAACTACAAAAATCTGTGTCCTCAGGCCACTCAAATCCAGCACTTGCTTTCTGCGTTGGCTCGCAATAATCTTTCTTTTGCATACTCTCTATCTTGACTCCAGACGAGCCAGACAGCTGTTCAAGTGCCTCCAAGTCGACAGCAAGAACATTCGCGGGGATAGCAAACAAAATAATTTTCAGGACATCTCTTATACACCCTTCCATCGTTTTAAATAAAAAGGGATAGGACGCGAGCACGTGGAAATTTGACGAAAACTTTATTATTAACTTCATAATTCACCAATGATTATCACGTCGCTTTTTTGCAAAAATTCATTATTTTCGGACTTAATATAGCAGTAAAAACCAACTGCTTGTGTGCATATCTGAATAAGCATTTGGGAAGACTTTAAAAACAACCAGGTGATCCGACAAAGATTGTCGAATCAATTGTCACTTCAGGATATTCAAGAAATCCAGTGGCCATCTAAAAGTCAGAAAAAAGCAGGCTGGCGCGAAGGAGCAGCTAGATATATTGAGAAAAACCGAATGCAACACCTACATCAGCTGAGCCACACCTCTCCCGAGAACCGACTTTAAATAAGCAGGAGCCACGAATCGAAAATGGGATTTTGATGCAAACTGACACAAATAAAATCCTTTTCGACCATACTATCTTGCCTTTTTAGCAGCGTCCCTCATGCTAAAATCTATACAAGGCTAAGCCAGCCTCCACTGCCAATTATCAAGATTCAAGCCCCTCACACAAAAGCAATGAGCGAATTGCTCTTACCCTTTTCTTTAAGACTTTAGTCTGTAGTGCCGCCCCTTGGCTTCTAAGCGGCATTGTAGAACAGCAGCAAGTTTAGGTCTAACGGGTATAAGCCATAAACCAATTGCAAATATGCACATAGTTTTTTATTCCGGAAATTCACCCTCGAGCTCAACACATTAATATTTTTCGCCAGAGGCCCTTTGCTCCACATGCACACCGCTTAATTTATCACCTGTAGTGGTCAACTATCCGAATGGAGAAGTATGTGGCCACGATTCCAGATTTTTTCAGGCATATATCACATCCATGAAGCCAGGAAGGAATGGCCTTCCTGGCCCCATTTCATGGAGGTTTCATGATCATTCAATGTCCGTCCTGCCGGTCCATCCGCGTTGTCGCCCTGCAGACTGGCCGCAAGGTTGGCGGCTCTGTTGGTACGGTTGCCGGTGCCGCCAGTGGAATCACCATGGCCACTAACGGGGCTCGTGTCGGTGCGACTGTCGGCCTGGCTTTCGGTCCTGCCGGATCTGCCATCGGCAGTATCGCCGGTGCAGTGCTTGGTGGACTGGCGGGAGGTGTGGCCGGCGGTGAAGCGGGTGCGGCGCTGGGCGCCAAGCTCGACGACACCTATCTCGACAACCTGGAATGCCTGGATTGCGGACACCGTTTCCGCCCCGATGCCGAGTAAGCCCCCCTTACCACTCACTCACCCTTGAAGCCCGCTTTGCGCGGGCTTTTTTATGCCGTTTTGGAGTTTTTATGGATATTCCGACTTTCGTAAAGAATGAGCAGGGCCTGTACCACGTGCAGGGCTGTGTTAAACCCGAGGAAATTGTCAGCACGGCTGCCTCCATCCTGCTGGATGAGCTCACAGACCGCGAGGCGCTGACTGCACCCACCGATGTTGCGCAGTTTCTGCAGCTGGCTATGGCCCAAGAGAAGAATGAAGTCTTCGCGGCCATCTTCCTCAACAACAAACACAAGGTGCTCAGGTTCGAGACCTTGTTCAACGGCACCATCGATAGCTCTGCGGTTTACCCCCGTGTGGTGGTGCAACGAGCCCTGGACTGCAATGCGGCGGCTGTGATCTTTGCCCACAATCACCCTTCTGGCTGCTGTGAGCCCTCACGGGCAGATCAGCAAATCACCAAGCGTCTGTCTGACGCCCTCGCGCTGATCGATGTGCGGGTGCTGGACCACTTTGTGGTGTCCCGTTCCGGCTACGTCAGTCTGGCTGAGCGCGGCAGCCTCTAACCCATCGCACCTAACCTCTCTACACACACGCACCGTTTATTCCTTTCATTATCAGGAGATTCACCATGTCTCATCTTGTCGAAAACATGGCCTATGTGGGCCGCACACCTTGGCACGGGCTGGGCAATCAGCTGGCCAGCCAACAACCACTGGACGTCTGGAGGCGCGAAGCCGGCATGGACTGGGACATCCGTGAAACCCCGGTTCGCTTTATCAGTAGCGAAGCCGGTGCTCTCGGACAGATCTCGTCCTTCCCTGACCAAAAGGTGCTGTTCCGTTCCGACACTCAGGCACCACTGTCGGTAGTGAGTAACCGCTTCAAGGTGGTTCAGCCCCGTGAGGTGCTGGAGTTCTACCGGGACCTCACCGAGAAGTCTGGCTTTGAGCTGGAGACGGCGGGCGTCCTTAAAGGGGGCCGCAAGCTGTGGGCACTGGCGCGTACCGGGCAGTCCGGCACCTTGGCAGGCAATGATCAAACCAACGGCTACGTGCTGTTGGCCACCGCCTGTGACGGCAGCCTGGCAACCACAGCGCAGTTCACCAGTATCCGGGTGGTGTGCAACAACACTCTCGCCGTCGCACTGAATGGCAACAACAACGCCGTAAAGGTGCGGCATAACACCATCTTCGACGCGCAAGCGGTGAAGAAGCAGCTGGGAATTTCTGTCTCCGCCTGGGATGACTTCATGTATCGACTGAAGGCTCTGAGTGAGCGACGGATCACTCACAAGACCGCCGAGAAGGTCATGCAGACCATCTTCACGGATACGGCTTACCAGCCTCCAGGCATGCCGGTGAAACCCAACGAACAGGCCATGAAGAAAGCCATGGCGCTGTATGACGGTGCCGGTCGCGGATCAGAGTTAACGTCTTCCAAGAACACGGCCTATGGCCTGCTCAATGCGGTCACCGAGTTCGTGGACCACGAGCGCCGCGCTCGCAGTACCGACAATCGGCTGGACTCCGCCTGGTTCGGCAAGGGCGCCCAGATCAAGCAACGCGCTCTGGAGCAAACGTCCCTGCTGGTCGCCTGACCCAGGCCTGATCACTTACCACCCTTTCTCTCTACACCCTTTTAAAAGAAATCTGGAGAACACCATGAATCTGAAATGGCTCTACCGCCTGTGGGCGGTATGGGACTGTCGCCCTATGCCTGCCGAACTGGCATCGGTATGGGGCGCGTTCCTGCACGAAGGCTTGATGTGCCACCCCGGCGATCCTGGCCGGCCGCGCCGGATACTAGACGCCTGGGACAGTGGCTGTATCGAGCTGATCATCGCGTCATGCCAATACCTGGACCCGCTTTGGCAGACGGTCTCCCACATCTGGTATCAGCCCCGTGGCCGACCTGGCATTTTCGAGTACGAAGTGGTCAGTGAGTTAGGCGAGTGGCTCGGTGAGCAACTGCTCACTACCGGCCACCTCCCCAGCGACAAGGAGGCTGAACGTTATATCGAAGCGTTGGTGAATGACTTCTTCGAGATTGGCGAGGAAGCCTCCTCCTCTTCAAGTCGCGCCGCATGATGTCATTCAGGCATCACTCGCAATTACCTATTTCCCCTTACCTTTAGCCCCGGCCACTACGCCGGGGCTTTTCTTTGTCTGGAGTATTCTCATGGCACAACCGAAAAGCACCACACCTGGCCAGCGCCCTGCGCTACGCCTGGTCTCTACCAAAAGCATGAACCGGGAGGACTGGCTGAAGATCCGCAAGCAGGGCATTGGCGCCAGTGATGCGGCTGCCGCTGTGGGCATCAGCCCGTACCAATCCCCCCTCGAGCTGTGGATGATCAAGACCGGGCGGGATGGCCTGCTCCCCGCCCCCGATCCCGATGACATTCAATCGCCGCTCTACTGGGGCACCCTGCTGGAACCTAAGGTGGCGGAGGCCTACGCCAAGATCAGCGGCAACAAGGTACGGCGGGTGAATGCCGTGCTGCAGCACCCGGATGGTGACAAGCCCTGGATGCTGGCCAACCTGGATTACGCCGTGGTTGGTAATGAAGACGTTCAGATACTGGAATGCAAGACCACCGGCCAGCACGGCGCCAAGCTATGGGCGGACGGTGTTCCGGAGTACATCCAGTGCCAAGTACAGCATCAGCTGGCAGTTACCGGCAAGCAGGCTGCCGATGTGGCCGTGCTGATTTGCGGTCAGGAGCTGCAGATTCACCGTATCGAACGGGATGAGGCACTGATTGCTCACCTGTACGAGCTGGAGCGGGAGTTCTGGCAGTTGGTGGAAGCGGACACCCCACCGGACCCGGATGGCTCCGACTCTGCAGGCAAGGCCCTGCAAGGGCTCTATCCTCGCGATGAAGGCGAAACCCTAGATCTCACGGCTAACCCAGCCATGGAAGGCGACTTCAATGAACTGCTGGATCTGCGTGACACCCTTGCCCGACTGACCGAGCGGGAATCCACCCTTAAACAACGCATCCAGCAGTCCATGGGGCTGGCCAGCAAGGCTACCTTCACTGTTGGCTCCGTGACCTGGAAGCGTAGCAAGGACTCCATCGCCCTGGACACCAAAGCCCTGCTGCAGGATCAGCCTGATCTGCTCAAACACTACCCAAAGCACAGGGCGGGCAGTCGCCGGTTCCTTGTACGCCCCAACACCTAGCCAACCCCCAAGCAGCATAACAGCCGGGCCAAGCCCGGCTGAGTACATGCATCTGCTATTCATCAGGAGAACCCCATGATTAAAGGACTCGCGATTACGCCACCCGTGATTGGCCGTATCAGCATTGGCCGTGTAGTGGAGAAGAACGGCAAACGTCTGCCGGAGAAAGACGACCAATTCACCATCACCACCCAGATCCAAACCCGGGACGGCTGGTTGCCGCACCCGCTGGACGAAGCCCTGCGCCAGGAAGTACAGGGTAAGAAGCTACGCACCATTCCCGTTACCCTGCCCTTCAATGACCCGGACCTTAACCTGCGAGCGGAGTACACCTTCTTCGAGCGCAAGAGCGGTAGGGCGCTGTGCGCCGGAAACGGGGAGACTTGCCGGCGTCATACCGAGAACGGCCTGGAATCCCTGCCCTGTCCATCACCGGATATGTGCGACTACGGTAGCCATGGGCTGTGCAAGCCCTATGGTCGTCTCTATGTCCGTATCGGAGATGACGATGAACTGGGCTGCTTTGTATTCCGGACCACCGGCTATAACAGTATCCGAACCCTAGCTGCTCGGCTGCGTTACTTCCACGCCATCAGTGGCGGCAATCTGGCCACCCTGCCCCTGGAACTGAAGCTGCGCGGCAAGAGCACCACCCAGAGCCACCGAGCACCAATCTACTATGTGGATCTAACGTTGCGTGCTGAACAATCCATGAAGGAGGCCGTCACACATGCCAGGGAAGAGGCCCAGGTTCAGGTAAATCTGGGAATCAATCAGGCAGAACTGGACAAGATTGCCCAGGCAGGCCTCATGAATGCCCAGTTCGAGTATTCAGAGGATGAGGGTTTGCAGGTTACGGAGGAGTTTTATCGCAGTGAAGCCAACCAAAACACCTGTGCCTCGAAGCAAGCATCCGGCCTGAAAGAGGCCCTTTCGGCAAAAGTGAGCGGGGGCGAATAACCCCCGCAACACCGCCCCAGCTACCGATAACGCAACACCGCCTCCCCTCGCCGAATCCAGTTGATACCTACCCCAAGCACAATATGCCCCATGCTCTGAAGTAGCCTTGCATAGCATTCCAACTGTGGCCAATAGCTATTAAATGCTGCTTCAGGATCCTCAATCTGATCTGACTTGTGGTCCAAAATCCATATGCCGCTGCCTGTTTCCAGCACCAGGTCGGCAGTACCAGAAACCACAGAGCCGTTATCATCAAGCCCAAGCAATGGAAGTTCCCGATGCACGGCTGTTACGGAGAAGTGACCTGCCACCCATTGCTCGAAGCTATTCACACTTGCAGCGATGCTGACTGCGGTACCGTCGGTGAGCTCCACACCAGTAACACCTGAGATGTTTTCAGCGTGATTTGAATTAGCGCCTAGGATCTCAAAACAGCGGTGCAAAAAGGTGCCGAGTGTCGTACCAGTGAGTTCGATATCCAAGTCCAACCCTTCATGGTACCGGATCAACTCCAGTGGCTGACTGGCCGTCCCTGAGGCCTGGACACTTTCCATTCCCGACGGCACAACGATGTCCGGAACCAATCCCTTCGGGGCGGTTCCGCGCTGTATCGCCCGGCGGCCGACGGTGGCCAAGAGATCGGCAGTTGTCTCTACAGCTGCCCCCATATCCTCTGGCAACGCCGATTCTCCTTCTCTGATTACACAAGGGAACGAGTTATCACCAACGGTAATTGTCGAGTCTTGGCGTGATGGAGTGAGCCCTGATGACAGAATCGACCAATAGGTCAATCCGTCTTTACCCGCCAAATAGCTCGGCCATTCCAATACCAGTTTTTCTCGTGCTCGGGTCATGGCGACATAGATCAATCGCCTGGATTCAAGCTCGGTGGCAAGCCCCAGCGCTTCGAGGAACTTGTCATCGGACTCGGGGGCAGCGAATTTGGGAGAGTATTCAATCTGCGCCTTCTCGATCAGTTGGGAGAGATCCTCAAACGTGCTGTAGCCGAGTGCCATGTTGGGCAATCCTGGGCTCAAGCTCCTATCCATGCCACACACAAACACCACGGGCCACTCCCGGCCTTTTGAGCTGTGCCAGGTCACCAGCTGAATGGCATCTTCATCGATCACACGCGGATCGGGCTGATGGTTCTTATCCTTCTGCTCGACCTTGGCATTCAGCCAGGCCAGGAAACTCTGAATGCCGGAACCGTAGTAGCCACCGCTGGCGAGTGCTTCACGGTTGGCATCCATGTATTCGCCCGCCTCTGCCTGCAAGCGAAGCAGATTTGCGCGAGCCTGATCAGCATCCGGCCAGACGGAAATCTCATCAAAGAGATCGAGTGCCGCACAGGTATCGGCCACCAAGGCAAAGAGGGTTCGGTCTTTGACATTCGCGGCCAGCGCATCCAACCGTGCCAACACCGGATCGACGATTTTCCCATCGGCAATCAGTTGCTCCAGGGCCGTTTTCAAATCGAGGCTACCCAATTCGGTGACGGCTAAATACAACGCAGCGTGGCGATCGGTCGGGTTGGCGACATAAGCCATAGCCTGGCAGGCCAGTTGCACCACCCGTGAAGCGTGCCAGCCGTCCTCTTGCAATCGCACCCGCAGTCCCATCGCCCGCAACACATCGGCGTAATCTGCCAGCATCCTGTGGGTGGGACAGAGCACCGCAATATCCCCACCGCGCAGTCGACGCAGCTGTTTTGTGCGCCGATCCCTAATCTGCTGAGTAGGATCTTTCAGCATCACCTGTAGCCGGTCACCCACGGAAAGCGCCCGAACGGCATGCTGGCCTTTTTTGGCCTTCACCGGAAAATCAATCAGTTCGATCGGTTCCTGGGAGCTCGTAGCGCCCTGCGGCGCCAGTGGCACGTATTCATCACCGAACAAGCCGGGGCCAACCGCATTGATAAAGTGCATCAGGGTTGGCTGAGATCGCCAGTTGCTGGTCAAGGGCTTGGCCACATCCTGATTCTGCTGGATCAGTGCATCGAACAGGCGCGGGTCGGCGCCCTGGAACCCCATAATTGCCTGCTTCAAATCGCCGACGGTGACAGTGGGTACACCGGCGTCCTTCAATTGCCACAGTAAGGCAAACTGCAACGGGTTGGTGTCCTGAAACTCGTCCACAACCAGGCAATCGATGCGCTGCGCCAGGGTATTCAATACTTCCGGGCGGTTGCGCAGCATATCCGCGGCCATGGCGATCATGTCGCCGTAGTCGACCAGCCCCGCTTCACGCTTGGCTTGCGCATAGTAAACCAGCACTTCCTGGCCGGCGGCGATCAGGGATTCAATGTGCAATACGGCCTGTTCACGCGGGCCAGGGTGGGTAGGCAATGCGTCCGCGGCCTCGATAACGGCATCGGCCAACTTGTCATAGCCGTCGGGCAGCTGACAACCCCGCTTGGATTTGCGCAGCGCACGCAGCTCTTTCCACAGTTTCCAATCGGTGTTTAAACCATCACCTGTCGCAGCAGCCCGCAAATTTCGATAGTCGCGCTGAAACTCCTTGGAAGCCGTGGCGCTATTGCCAAATTCTCTGGATAAATTCTCCGGGAAGGCCTCCAGCAGTCGACTTGCCGCCTGCTGCAACCGTGCCGTCAGTTGGTCACCGTCTCCGGTGACGCCGTAGCGCTCTCTGATCCAATCGGCAGCAAACGCTGCGTAGCTATCGCTCTCTTCGGACCAACCTGCAGATCGCAGCAAGGTTACAATTCTCAGCAGATCATCGCGAAAGCCCTCTTCGGCGCTCTTCTGGGAGTTGAAATCAAAGCTGTAGCCAAATCTGGCCAGATCTGAGGTGATGACATCCGCCTTTTCGGTGCGCGCCAACGCCAGCCGAATCAGCGTGTTTTCTTCGTCTTCATTCAGCAGTCGGGGCCGAGGAGACAGCCCTGCATCGAAAGCAAATTCCGTCAGCAAGCGCAAGCCGAAACCGTGGATGGTGGAGATGTAGGCCTGATCGAGCTTTAAGGCCTCTTCCAGGCGACCAAGACTCAGCAACTTGCCGCGAATCCGCTCCCGCAGCTCTGCAGCTGCGGCTTCAGTAAAGGTCACCGCCACGATGCGTTCGGGAGCAATCAACCCGGCAACCACCCACTCACCCAACTGCTGCTGAATGGTGTAGGTCTTACCGGACCCCGCGCCGGCGGGAATAATTGTGAGTGCGGGCAACATCATTTGGCCTCCCTGGCATCACCGGGTATTGTGAACAGCGGGATCAACGGGCTGTTGTCCAGGGCATAAGGCTTCACACCCGCCTGTTTATCGAAGAACGTCGCATCGCCGTCCCGATTCAAATACAGTTGACCCGCCCTCACCTCGCCCAATCGCTCCCGGATCAGGGCCATCGCCTGTTGGGCCACATCGCCATCCAGCACCTCCCAGCCCGGAATAGCTCCAGATTCGACCACTAACGCATCCGATAGCGACGTCTGGTCGTTAGTCATGAAATAGACGATACCGGTGCTATCCCCAGCCTTCAGTCTCTCCAGCAAGGCTGTATTGTCTTCGCTTTTAGGCCCCCCGGTTTGCAGCATAGTGCGGTACAGGTTGGCCTGACTGTCATAGCCCTTCTGCATGCGGGGCCTACGGCTGTTGGCACTGGATCGTTTGTAGTCGACCACCAGCAATCGGCCATCGGGCAGGCCGAGCAATATATCGGCCTGGCCATGAATAGGCAGACCATCCAGGTCCCCTTCCAGCCACTCTTCAGTACCGAGGATCTCGGCGTTTAGGGTCACCAACACGTCTCGCCAGGCCAGGGCGGCCTTGGTGATGCCAGAGGCCAAATGCCGGCGCTCGACCTGCCACTGCGCAGAGCGAAGGAAGGGTGCGTGGGTTCTGATGGCCGCGTCCAGCAGTGGCTCAACGTGTGTGCTGATGGCCTGTGGGTCGGGTATCGGGCGCGATGGCTGAAACAGCTCCTCCAAGACCTGGTGAGTGAGCGTACCCAGCAACATGACATCGGGGCGCTCCGGCTCCCACCCCTGGGGCTCCGCATTGATGCGACGTAGCAGCCAGGCCAGTCTGGACACCATCAATGTCTCCAGGCTGCTGGGAGACTCGGGCCGAAGATTGCCCTCAGCATCGGTGCGCAGTGCCAGCAGATCGCACTCGAACTGCATATCTTCCGCAACAATCGCACGCGGTTGCTGCGGCGACTGTGGTGCCGCCTGCGGCAGGAAATGAATGCGATCGCGGTCTGCCGCCACATCCATCTCCAGAATCAGGGACTCGCCATCATCGATACCGCTGTACAACTGGCCCATGAATACCAGTGACTCCGACGGCGACTGAGATGCGCCACTGGCGTCCCTGCGAGGGATCGTGAAACAGACGAACTCGGCAACAGAGGCCAACTGGCGTTTAAATCGCGCCCGTCGATCGCGCATTTGGTCTGCAGGTGTTGCCAGCGATAAGCCGAGTACGTCCCGAAGTGCCAGTAAATCCTCAGAAACAAATACCGCAGAATCGCTGCTGGCAACTGGGTAATGCCCCGAGGCGAACCCCAACACCATCAGAAACCGAACCGGACGCCAGGCCTCGTGGGCTTCACGCCATACGGTAATCCCTTCTAGGTTGAAATCGGGCGATTCCCCTGTGCTGATGTTCTTTGGGCTGGATAGACGCCGCAGTAAACTCCAGTCGATGTCCGTTTTGCCGGATAATGCCGCACACAACTCGACGGCTGTAGCCTTCGCCTGATAGACGTGGGATTCCAATTTCTCACTGCCGTCCAGCAAGCTGACAAAGGTCTGAATCGCCGCTGCCAAGGTGTCAGGACGATCATCGCCTTCACCCAACAGCCCCAACATCTGCCGGGCAGCCCGTGACGCCGCCGGAAATGGGCGCAATCGATAGTCGCCATCCATCACGGCCTGGGCCAATTCGGCACCCTGCTCTTTCGGCCAGGGCATTAAAGGAGACGACAAGCAAACGGCCAGAGCCATGGCCGGTGAAGGCTTTTGCCGGCAGTAAAGAAAGTGGAACAGGGCCTCATGCCCCAGATCTCGCTGCCAGTGATCCACAGGCAAACCGGAAAGCGATAGACCCGCCGTGGAAAATGCATCATTGACGGCCAGCGAGTACTCAAAGGTATCAGGCAACAGCAAGCCAATGTCAGCTGGAGCAAGCCCCGGGGTTTCAGCCAGCAGTTGCTGAGCCATGCCCGCTGCCACTTCGGCTTCTTCCAGAAAATCCCTGACACCCACCCATTGCACAGTATCATCCCGCGGCACAGTCTCCTCTGGCACAGCAAACAGGCACTGCTGTAGAGCCTGAAGACTGGTCTGTGGTGTAGCGGGAGAAGGATCGAGCAAGAGCGATGCGATAAGCCCAATCAACTTCGGGTCATGTTCTATGCCAGAATCCGCGTTGAGCTTATCAATCAACGCCCTTTGCCAACGGGTCAGCGACGGGAATCCTTCCACGTAATAAACCGCTACCTGTCGTATGCCTGCGGAGGGTTCGGCAGAGAGTAGTTGCTGCATGTTTAGTAGCTCGTCTGGCAGCAGACCATCCAATTCAACCAGCAAACGCACGATATCAGCAACATGCTTTCTCGGACGATCAGCCCCCCCCTCAAAATTCAGTGCGTCACTACTTATCTCAATGCCCGGCTGAGTAGCAGACACAACCAGGGATAAAGCGGCCTCAACTTCTGCCTCCACTTCTTGAGGCGCCACCTCAAAACTGTTGGACCAGAACGCATTAGGCAACTGTTCCAACGCGCTATGAAATTGAGACTTCCAGTCACTTACCTGAGTAGGGATGAGATACGCACTCCTGGCCTGCTCGACCAGCTCCGGCCAAGTACCAACCACAACCCCCATACTTGGGGATTGGGTGGCAAGTATTCGGCGAAGGCGGCGAGCAGCACCACCATCGGGAACCAAAAGAAACTGTATAGCCTGCATCATAGATTGATCGTCCTATTCTTCCCTGATTGGAGAGCCAGCAGGTTCTGGTAGGTTTTTGTCCGCTAACGGCGGCTGGAGCGAGATCAGCCAGTTGGCAAAGTCCGCCACCTCGTGGCTGCCATTTTGGCTGAGGTTAAACAGAAGATCTTCCTGTTTGGACCGCCCCGTGTTTTCATCGCACCCCAGACCATCATTTTCAGGCCACTTCAAACTCCTCGAGGCTTACATCTCCAAGAGGACTATGCCGCCGGCGTCGATTATAAAAGCCTCGATGTAATCGAAGATCTCTTCCTACGCCATATCTCGTGTCTTATAAATACGCTTCTTGATTCGCTGCTTCTTAAGGCTGCTGCAGAAGGATTTCGCTACGGCATTGTTCCAACAGTTCCCGCGGCAACTCATACTGGGCTCAAGGTTATGTTGATAACAGAGCCGCAGCCAGTCATTGCTACTGCACTGTGAGCCTTGATCTCAATGTACCATTACGCGACCAGAAGATCGGCGACGCCATAGTTCAATCAGCAGTTGTCTCCGGCAAGTATGAAAAGCGCTACCAAGAACGGCGTTAACGTGTCTAGAGAACTGGTGCTCCCCCTGAGCAGACCCCAACTATGTTATTGACCACCTTAATCACTCCCTGGATAAATACAGGGACCAGCAACCGCCCTGGGACAGTATTTGTCCCACATCCTCCCTATACTCTCTCCCATCAACTACTGCTGGAGAGTTTATGGAAAAGTCCATTATTGATGTAAGCACTGAAAATGATGAAGTTAAATTTCCTGAAATTGCCTATTTCGTTTCGTTGAGGGAAGAGGAAGTCCGTAAGGCTAGCGAATCGCTAGGGGTTACGGATGAGGTTAATGACCCGGTTCTGTTTGTTGCACATGTCGCCTTGATGATCGGAGAAACAACCAGGAAAAAAGGGACACTCAAGTTTGAACATTTTATTCCCGAGTTTGCCAAATTGCTGGACTTATACGGTCCCTCCCCGATGGGTTTTGAAGCATTCATTAAACTGGGTAAGCATTGCTTTTCGGGTAAACGCGGCGATTTAGTCCGCGAATTGGCAAAACGCCACAAGGAATCAGCCACGGATCATTTGCAGGGGCGCTTTCTCTCCATGAAGGGCGTTACGCCCTCATAGCCGCCACCCGGGGAGGCTCACGCCGCCCATTGCCATTTGGAGGCTAACAGAACCCTGAGCAGTTCAGCCGGGGCCCATCACTGCCTTCAATCAGGTATTCCCGCATCAATTTGGCTATCAGCCAATGCATCACTAACACATATATCGAATTCAACTGGCCACCCAGAGTGATGCCAGCAAACCGCTTTTGGTCATTTCAAGCCATGGCGACTAACGAATGCATGCACAGGAGCACATATGATCCGAAATAGTGAAACCCATCCACTGCGAATCGACAGCTTTTCTCTCTGGAACGGTAAGGTTGGTCTGACCCTCTGCCCCGGCAAGCGACAGGCAGTCTCCACGACTGGTTCCTGGGACAGAGATCTGAACTCGGATTTGTCGACTATCGAGGATTGGTCAGCAGACAGTGTTCTTTCACTGCTTGAAGGCCATGAAATGGATTATCTCCATGTGCCAGAGCTTCCGGAAAAAATGCCGGAAGTCTGTCTTAACTGGCTGCATATGCCCATCGTTGACCAGATGGCCCCGGAAGCTGCCTTCATGAAACGGTGGCGTTACGTGCGCTTGGTACTGGCCCACCAGCTCATGCAGGGAAAGCAGGTGCTTCTGCATTGCATGGGCGGGTTGGGTCGAGCAGGAACCGTTGCCGCCATGCTGTGTATTGACGCCGGGATGCCGGCCTGGGATGCCATCCGAGCTGTCCGCGCCGCGCGCAGTCAGAGTGCGATTGAGACCCGCGAGCAAGAAGCCTTTCTGGAATCTTATACTCCGGAGTTTTTGCTCACACCTGAAAACGTCCGCTCTGCACTGACCCTCTGGGCCGGCGCAGCCGGGGATGCTTTGGGCTACCCCGTTGAATTTGAGGATTCCGAGTGGATTTATCGCCATTACGGCAGCCAGGGGATCCACCCCGCAAATTTCACAGGCAGACCCCGAATTTCCGATGACACACAGATGAGCCTTTATGCGCTGGCAGGACTGGCGGACCACGGCACCAGAGGCAACATCTCCGCATTGCGCAAAGCCTGGCTGCACTGGTACGAAGGCCAGACTTCGTTAATTCCTACAGCGACATCTCCTGCACTTCGGCGACTACAAATTGACCGTGTGGTGAATCAATCTCGCGCACCAGGCAACACCTGTATTAGTTCGCTTCGTAGCGGGGCACAAGGCAGTGTGAAGAACAGAAAGAATCAATCAAAAGGCACAGGCGCAGTAATGCGCATTGCCCCAATCGCTTTCCTGAACGACCTTGATGAGCAAGAAAAAGTGGTGCTAGCCATGGAATCTGCAGCCCTGACACATGGCCATGACTATGGCATCGGGGTCACCGCTCTGTTTACCGCCTTGCTATCGCGCAAAATCCACCGCAAGAGAGAGCAGGGAGCAATGGCGGCATTACACGATTACCCCGAGTTAACGGCACTGCTTCCGCAAATCCCCATTTTTATTGATCCAATGAGCACAGAACCGCCCAAGGGGGAAGGTTGGGTTGCTGAAGAAGCTCTTGAGTTTGCTCTCTATTATGCCTCGATGCCCAGCAGTATCCCCCTATCTGACGTAATGGCTATGTCAGCGTCCCACGGTGGTGATTCAGACACCACAGCATCATTGACGGCCCAGTTGGCGGCAACCAGTCACCCCTACGACAGCAGTCTGGTTAATTTTATCTTGCAGCTTGATGCCTACGACGCGATTGCCGACACCCTTACCGCTTTCTTTCGTCAATAACATGGCGGGACATTGTTTGTCCCTCAGCCCAGTAATAATGCAACCCAACCAAGGAGGTACTATGGAGACAACGGCGAAGAAAAAACGAATCACACACCAGCAAACGGCTAGAAACATCATCGACCTTTGGGTTGCCAGAACACTTTCTTCGCCGGGTGTTTGGGAGCAATGTATTTGCCCATTTTCTGAGCGATTTGAAAAACCTTTGACCCTAGATCAACTGGACATCAATAGCCCCGACATACAAAAGCGAAAAACGCTCCATCCTACCATCAAGAAGATTTCTCAAAGTGGTGATGTCTCGTCGCTATTGAAAAAAGACCGTGCCTATATCGCCTTTAGTACGCTTTCTGAAAGTATCGGCCTAAATGAAAACGAGGTACGCACGCTCACTCTTATCTATCACAACGATACCAATATGGTTGTGGAAGATATTGTCGAAATTTCACAAAGGTTTATTCCGGAAAAGCAATATATTCCTTTTTTTCTCGATATTAGCAAGGAAGAATTTAGGCACTGCCTCCGGCGCAACGGCTTGCTTCGCAAGGCGAAGCTCATAAAAGTTTTCTCACACATGACCAAAAGAAACATCGTCAAATCGGCCAGTCTGGACGAGCAACTCATGGAAGTCATGGCGTCACCTTGTGATGAGGACATTTCCTTAAGCGACCTTTTTTATCAAATTTCCTGCCAATCAACACTGGAGGAATCCGATTATTCACACGCAAAGAAGGACTATGGTATCGCCAAAGCCATCATCAATGATGCTCTGTCACAACAGAAAAAGGGGGTAAACATTCTTGTTTATGGCCCCCCTGGCACGGGAAAAACTCAACTCGCTCACCTCGTGAGCAAATCACTGGGAGCGAAATTGGCTGTCATTCCCCAGCTGGACAATGATGGGAGTGCCATCTCTCCACATCGTAGATTAGGCCGCTTTCATGCTTGCCAGATGGCCTTGTCGAACAAGGAAGAAAGCATCGTTCTATTTGATGAAGTAGAAGACGTCATCATTCCTTCACCTTTTCATTCTGACAACATCCCGAAAGGCGCCCTTGTTCATACGCTGGAAGATAACGGTACACCTTCGATATGGATCACCAACAAGAACCAGGGGATTGATCCGGCGATTCAACGTCGTTTTGCGCACATTATCCATCTAGACACACCGGGCAAGTCACAGCGCAGCAAGATTATTGATGACAGTCTGCAGGGAACCCCGGTTTCAAACCGATTCCGTGAATTGCTGGCTGAGATCGACGATCTCCCTCCTTCCATCATCGCCACCCTGCCTTATCTGGCTAAGGTATCCTTGAAGTCCGGCTTTGATGCAGAAGAGACGCTAGCACATGCGCTGAATACCCGGCTCGAGAATCTTGGCAGCCGGAACCGGCTTGATATGACCGACAAGCCAACACTTTCTTGGCAGCCTGAATGCCTGCAGGTAAGCATGGATGTCAACGCCATCATGGATGAATTAAGTCCATACGCGGACGCCCGCTTTTGTCTCTCTGGTCCGCCTGGCACAGGTAAAACGAGCTGGGCACGACAAATTGCCATAAAACTGGAAAGGCCCTTGATCTCGATCCAGGCCAGTAGTCTGCTGTCACCTTATGTCGGAGAAACTGAAGGAAACATTGCCAAGGTATTCAAGCAAGCAGAAAGGGACAATGCGGTGCTGCTGGTGGATGAAATAGACAGCTTCCTGAGCAACCGGGAGCATGCCAGACAGAACTGGGAAATCAGCCATGTCAACCAATTCCTGACATCACTGGAGCGCCACCGAGGTATTTTTCTTGCGACGACCAACTTAAAATCAAGAATGGATCCCGCCTCAGCACGGCGTTTTGATTTTCACATTCATTTTGACTACCTCAATCATAACGGCATCATCCTGCTGCTCGAAGAACTGGCCAAAATTCATAGCATCGCCCTTCCAGACCATGAGCAACTGAAAGCGTCCCTACAATGTCTCAATCAGCTCACCCCTGGTGATTTTTCAGTTATCGATCGAAGCATCAGGGTCCGTCAGAAGCCGCCAAAATCTGAGGATGTGATTTTGCGCCTCAAAGAAATCAATGATGCAAAATCTGAAACTAGGCAACCCATTGGTTTTATTCATTGACGAACTACATGACAGTAATCCATAAATAGGACACAAAATTTTTTACTTTGAGGGGCATATGCTGTCCCTTTTCTCCATCCACACCCAAACCTTGTTAAATAGCTTATGCCCAAGCTTAGCGCCAAAGAGACTCTTCACCGCCATCATGATGAAGAGCAGTTTCTGCTCCGCGAACTGGATAACGCGCCGGATATGACTCTTGGCATGTCGGACATTCGTGTTCGATTGCTGTCACTGCAGTCCATAGCAGAAATCAAGCCGGAAGCGCAGAAGAAGCGTGTTCAACGACTGATTGCACGGCTTGAAGATGCGGGCCTGATTGTCCGTTTAGGTCGACTCCAGCAAGAAATAATCGAAGGTGCCGGCGAGCGGACCTACTACATTCGTCGAATTCATGATCGGACATCCTTTATGCAGATGGCCTCTCTTCTAGATATTCAGGGAGAGAGTCAGGCAGCCATGGCTGCCACGCTTCTGCTCGCCTCCAACACATTGAAACAGCAACTACCCAGCCAGTATTATGAGAAATTACAGCCTATACTGAATTATGCTGAGGAGGTTCTTAAGAAACTCCAGACCAAGAGCCAATCATCAGGGTTCCAAAGCTGGGATGCAGCAGCCTTGGTCGGCGCCCTGCATGTTACCCAGAAAGGCATTCAATTACGGCCAGGCCCAAAAACACTTGATGCCCTGAATGGTGCTGAAAGCATCATGGATCAGCTTCAAGCTGCTATCGCCCAACACAAAAGCATTCACTTCAGTTATCTCGGAAAACGCAGGAAACAGCGTAAACATTATGAAGCTGGCCCTTTGGGCATCGTTTTCCGTTCGCCAAAGGTTTATCTTGTTGGCGCTGTGATACACCCTGAGGATAGCCCCCAATCTGTTCGGGCATGGTCACTGGATAGAATATCAAACCTGACCATCACAAGCGGCCGCTTCTCCCGGCCAGATGACTTTGTTCTGGCGGACTATGTGGAACAGGAATCGAATCTCGAATCCTTGTGGGATCCCACCAGGCCCGACCCTGTAAGCATTTCCTTTCGAGTACTTCCCAGCCCTATTCCAGGGCACGGTGAGGGTTTAATAACAGACGAGTTTCTGGATCTAACCCTCGAGGGGCAACAGCAGCAGCCCAGGCAGCATAAGGATAAAAGCCTGACCGTCCAGCTTCGCCGAAAGGATACAATCGAATTCAGGCGCTGGCTCAAAGGCTATGGTGATGCGATCACGAATGTCAGGGGGCTCCCGAGATGGGAGGGCTAGCATAGACGGCGTCATGCAGGTACAGGTCGCGTTACGGGAATCTCACTCTGCTTCGGGAACGCGATACTTTTCATCGTTTAAGGGCCTGAATGCTCAATTTTGTCCCTTTTTTTATAATGCAGCGCACAGCCAAAATGGATTTCGCCATCTGCCCAGAACTCATATCAAGCCCCATCCCCCCAAAGCAGAGGGACACTTTTCTCGCTGAGCAGCCAGCACAGTCAGGAGCAGGAGAAACCTAATCTCTACGAGGGACATTATCTGTCCCAGCAAGGATGTTTAATAGGCCTTCCACAACAAACGGAGAGCCTATGCAGAAGATTCTTGATATTTATGAAACAGTAAAGGTTGATCCCAAAAAAACCTATATCCGTAGTTATCCGGCTTTGCTTGAACATTTCCAAGAATCACACCAAAAACTTAAACCGGCCACGCTAACAGTATTGATGCACACCGTTTATGCTTGGATGCCAACAATATTAAACATTCATGCTGATGATGAACAATTGAGTGAAGCCTGCCATATTCTCTATCAGGCTAGGTACCGAATACTGGATATAAAAGAGCTCGAGAAACTGGCCAGCTGCACCAATAATTCCATGGTTGGGGCGTCAAAATTGCTTCATTTCTTTAACCCGGAATTGTTTCCCATCTGGGATTCAAAAGTGTACCGTTTTATCCACAAGGGAACTCCAAAAGAGTCCCCTCATGCATATCGAGTCAATAATTGCCGACTCTACCTTGAGTACCAGGTACATGTTCTGGAAACCAGCATGGATTGCCGCGTGCCGGGGCTGGTACGCCATATTTCCACTTTATGTGGGTATCCGGTTTCACCGGTAAGAGCCATTGAGATGGTCATGTTCCTGCTCTCCGAGGATGAGCTTGATGAGCCTCTGTCAGCCGCATAGACTTTTGCATATTGAATACTCGCTTTTTTCGCCTTTACGATTATCAACAGACCCCTGCCATCAAATTCAGGCCACAACTCACTCTTGAGTGTTCATTTTTTCGCCTGATTTCCGCGTTTTGGCGGCAATCAGGCGCACTGCCCCTAGGGCAGCAGCACTCGTTTCACCCTCAACAGATTGTGCAATCCCGCCAGGAGATAGAGCCGGTTGGTATTCTTCGCCAGACCCCGGTAGCGAACCTTACTGTAGCTGAACATGCCTTTTATCACTCGGAAGGGGTATTCCACTCTCGCGCGCACGCTGGCTTTGATGGTTGCACAGTCTTTACCTCCTTCGACATCGAGGAACATTTTCCTGGGCGCTCAGCGATAAAAGACTTCACCTTACGGTTCTTTTACTCTTCGCGTTTCTCGATACCCCAATAGCCCGCGTGTTCCCAGACTCGTTTCTCTTAGCCGTGCAGAAGCTGCATCTGATACAGCCAGGTCATGCTCATTGGCAAAATGATGAGGAGCATGCCCCCTGAGCCTTCTACGGGAGAAACTGATCCAAATTCATAAGAAACACTTCCCACCGAGTCTTGCGCTTCTTGTTTTCATATTCGGCTTCGGCAAAGGCCATCTAGATCATGGCCTTTCCGCCATTTGGCTGATATAAAGTCCTGATTATGGAAAATTCAGAAAGTTTTCAGTGGCTCCCTAGATTTTAACCGACGTAAGTTTAACTCGCGGAGACTAGCGGGGTGAGAGTGGCTATTATAAGTCAACCAAAGAACAACAGAAACAATTCTTAAATAACATTATTCATCACGCACTTTTCTTTAGAAACAAGGAAATATAATTCAATGAAAATAGAAAGCATCCAAGATGCCAGAAGCAAGTACTCATACCCACCGGCCCATGTCTTAAACAACGGCGAATCACTCCAATTCGACACCCTGAAATTTGTCCGCCCCGGCCATACCGAAACAATGACAAGCTCAATGAAGCTGGATGAGTATCATCGAAAACTTCTTGACAGCAAAAGTCATGAAGATATTCGACTTGGAATAGCTTCTGTTCAGTATTGGGGGAGAGCGTTTGTAAAAGGCCGCTCAAACCATAATCAAGCCGCAACAAGAGTAGGCTGGCTATTCCACGGAAATAGAAGATCCAGTAAAACCTTCTTTAATGAAGTCTCGGTTAATGCGGTGAAATCAGCCATCAATCATGCGAATTCCGGAAATTATGATGATGCATATTGGTCTATAAGAGAAGTGCCACATTTTGGAGTATCTTTCGGCAGCAAACTCCTTGCCTTTTGCAACCCTGAAAATATTGGGATATATGACTCTCACATATCAAGATATGTTAGTGAAAAAAGCGAATTCATAAGGTCAACTTTTAAAATTCATGACTCACTGGAGGACTTCACACTTAAGTATCCTACCCGATTTTCAAAACAGGACGCGCCAAGATTTGGTAATTACTGTGAAATGCTCTCGCTTATAGCCAAAAAAATGAATCAAGAGGGGCTGAAGTGGAGAGACTGGGATAATTCAGAAAGAAACTGGAGAGCCGTCGATGCCGAGCGAGCTCTTTTTGTTCTAGCACAAAGTTAGGTTTCGCCTTAAGGGAGGGGTAAAAAATTCTGTGTAACCGCCCAAGCCCATTTGCTACTGGTAATCGGCAAGCCGGACACCGAACTCAATCATAAATCGGTTCAGGGCGGGCTTCCAATTTCTGATTGGCATCGTCCACTTTTTTGATGCCGCTTGCATGGCCAGATAGACGACCTTCATGGCCGAGTCACCTGTCGGAAAGTTTTTCCTTTGCTTGGTTGCCTTGCGTGGCACGCTATTCGGCGACTCTATCGCATTGGTGGTATAGATCACTTTGCGGATGGCCTTAGGGTAGTCAAACAGAGTGATCTCGTTTGGCCAGCGGGTATGCCAGGACTTGCTGATTTACAGGTGTTTCTCGTCCCAGAGCATGAAAGCGCTTCAATCTCGTCCGATGCAACTGCCTCTGTGTGTGGCCAACTAATACCGAAAATGATTTAGGTTTTCTGCCGCCACAGCGCAAACGAGCCCACCTTCCATTGCTTTACCTCTCATTTATTATTAGCCCCGCTTTTACCAAACGCGGGCTTTAACTCATGCGAAATAGCATCCTCGATAATTTGAATTACCTCTGGTCTCTCTTCATAGGTCTTGATCGTGATTCTTACCTTTCCGGTGAACCAATGAGAAAGATGTAGGGCGTAGGTTCCTTTGGGGCCATCGCCAAGATGCTGCTTAATCCGCTTCTTGATCCCTGTTACTGAAGAACCTACATAAAGAACCGGGGAAGGCTGATTCAGTTTTGGACAAGCCCGATCCGACATTTTCTTGTACGCCGACATGGCCTGAAATGTGGCCTCACAATCCCCGCCATCCTCCTCGATAATGTAAATCGCTCTTTCTATACTTTTCAGCTGATCCAGATCTTCAAGCACAAATTCCCGAACAGGTTGCACATCTCTCGCTCTCTCCACATTTTCGATCATAGAATCATAGTAACTCACAGACACCTCCTAAACGCCTTCACCACCACCCGCTCAAACGCTCGCTTTTTGGAGACCCTTTTCTTCCTGATACATATTGAGCGGCCATGCAGAACATCATAGAGTTACTGAGCGACACTTTTCGTCCCACGAAGGAAGCGTTTGATGGACACCAAGAAGCCACCGCCGACCAAAGAAATTGAAACCTTCTTTCGCAGACTCGAGATTCTACGCTTTTTGCAGAGCAAGCGAGCCCCGCAGCCTGAACAAGCAATACGACACCATCTTGACCGTCAGGGGTGTTTTAGGATCAAGAACCCGGACGATAGTCGCGAGGAACCGGCCAAAAAGAAAGCCGTACAACGAGACCTCACAGCCCTGTGGGAATGCAGTCGCTACAATCAGGACATCGACAAGATCCTTGAACCGGCACAGGACACCTTCATCATAAGGGAGGGAACCCAGCATAGTGGATACACCTACAAGATCGGCCCGGACTCTATGGGCTCACTGCCAGGCCCACCCACTACCGCCCAAGCCCTTGCCTTGACCATCACGCACAAGTTCTTAGGTGATTTCATCCATTCTGATCATTTCGAGGAAATCCACCCGCAATTATTACTGGCCCGGCAGACCCTTGAGAAAAAGGTGAATCCACTGGAAAATTGGGCCGCAGTCCCCAAAAGGCTTGCCATTCTTCAACGTGGCCACCCGCTTTTCCCCTCTTCTGGCCAAAATGAGGAATGGCTTGACGTCATTTACAAAGCGATCGCCGAAAACCGCTGTATTGAAGGGAGGTACCAGGGGCTGAAAGGGGAGCATACCGTGCAACTTTCGCCGCTTGGTGTTGTATTCCGCCTGCCCAAGGAATACCTGATTGGCATCAAGCGAGGAGATGACAAGCAGCTCAAGCGACAGTTTCTTATCCAGCGCTTTGTTACTCTGGAAGTGTCCCGGCACAAGTCCGAAGCCCCTAAAGACTTCAACCTAGCATCCTGGCTGAATGATGGCGGCATGGATGTGGCGGTATTTGGCAACAACGAGACGAAACCGCCCCGATTTGATGTTCGATTACGCATCTTTGCGCCCGGGTCAGGAACTGCCGACAACATGATTCGAGACATGGAAGAATCCCGATTGGCTGAGAATCAGATCGGACCCACCCTCCAGGACGACGGCACTTGGCTCGTCACCTTGCCAGACCGGGTCATCACCCATCAGCTTATTGAGTGGGTGTTAGGCAGAGGCCCCAGGGTACAAGTGCTATCCCCGCCCGATCTTGAAAACAGGGTGATTGAGCACCTTAATCAGTCTTTATCTCTTTACTCAAGTCAGTAATTAGTTGACCACTACAGGTGTCAGTTGTTTAACGCTGAATTACAGGAACCGAAATTACCCCATCATCTGGATTGGATCGCGCGCCTCCATCTCCAAAGTTTCGCCTGTCCAAACAGCTTCCGATGAAGCCAACCGCCAGCTATCCCCCTGGTTCCAGCGCTTCCGGACAATCTCTTCTATAACGTCGGCCACGAACACTTTATCACCCGGATTTAGTTCTGGTGGGATCATGTAGGCTGCCAGAGGTGATGGATGGCGCTCATCATCATGTCTGATCATGATTGCAGAAACACCACTCCCGGATCCGCTCAAAGATCCTCTCATTCTTCTAAAGTCACTCTGATAATGAACTTCGTTATCTGTTGAGCAATAGCTTACAAGCAGCTTCTTTCCGACTTCTCCCTTGTAATCTGCGGCAACAAATAGCGGCCGATAACCACGCTGAACTCCATCTTCAATCGCTGCCAGTGAGCGTGCAGTCTGAATAATTCGCAAACCCTTCTGAGTTATACCATGATAACCGCACTCCGAGTCACTCTCTTCACTAGTAGCTTTATTGATGGTCAGCTCAGGGTGCGAATCACTGAGATGCAGACAGATTTCCGGATTCAGCTGTACCATTGCGGATATCTGGGACTCGCTAAATTTGTTGGCGTTGACAACACACTTCTGGCACGAGCCACAGTATTTCTTCAGGTAGTCCGCAGGCTTGCCACGCATTCGCTCTTTCCACTCAATCCATGCAGGCTGGTCGTTTTCTTCCGGCTCCTGATCAGACTGCGCGAGCATGAAAAACCGAATATCTTCCTCACCTTTAAGTGCCAGCTGATCGTCTATCTTCAGGGACTCATCCCACTTGCCAGGCATTGGCATGAGCTCGTCCCACTTTTTTTCGAGCGGACAGCTTATGACCTTGATCAGGTCACCATCATTGGTTTCAAGTCGTTTTGTTGATGGGTCATACTGCATGTTCAACTCCATGATCCAATCGCGCCACCTGCGAAGTTCTTACCGCGATTTCTTCGCTTAGCGTACCACCCATGTGTAGTTATCTGTGGTAAGCGGCCCACCATCCCATCTGTAGGCAACTAGCTTGCCCTTGTTCGCACTGACAACGCTGTAATCTAGGCAGGCGATATTTTCCGCCAATGGTTCCGGTGTGCCGGTCAGCCAGTAGTGCCCCACAAATACCGGTTTGTGATTGTCATAGCCTGGCAGGATATCGCCGGGCACCGGCTGGTGAGGGATTCGTTCGATCACCTCCGGCGGCACCATGGCTAGGTCTCGGTAGGTGTGTGAGTGCTGCAACCACCAGCGGGTGCGGATATCCTTGCGGGGGTGTCCATCCTTGTCGTGAAAACCATTGCCTTCCGGTAACGGAATCTCGAGTCCTTTCAACAAGGTTTCAACGGCGCGGTAAACCCGATGACCTTTCCTGCTGGCCGGATACCATGCCTCTTCCTTGAGACAGTTATTCCCGTCCAGCCACGGTTTCAGTTCTTCAATGTATTTAGGGTGCCAGCAGGCATGTACCGCGCGCAGGTCTGGCAGGTCCAGGTAGACGGGCAGTGTCATGAACCAGGCAATAATGTCGTCATGTAGCTCCGATCCTTCACCTACCTGCTCCAGAAATTCACGGTGTTGGTGGCGGTTCTTGGCATTGTGCGCACGAAGTGCCTCACCATCCTTGTCAGGATTGGGGCTTGCCCAGGCCACCGCGTTGAATTCGTGGTTTCCCATGATGGCGAGAGCATGCCCTGCCTGCTGCATGGCTCGCACAATGCTTACCACTTCTACCTGCTGAGGGCCGCGATCGATGTAATCGCCGAGAAACAGAGCCTTGCGATCTGGATGCTGCCAGGCACCTTCTATTTCGCTGTAGCCCAGCCTGCGCAGTAACTGCTTCAGTGGCTCAGCAAAACCATGAATGTCACCAATGATGTCATACATCTCATCCCCTTCTTTCACGGTCTTCTTGCATCAGCGGAGCGAGCAACTGCTGCTATTGGAAACGGGCCCCTCTCGCTCGCCGATGACGTCTCCATTGACGTCCAACAGAATGGCCTTGTCGATGCTATTGAAGAACCAGTATTGCTGAATCTTCCCCCACATCGGCAACTCGCCCCCCGTGTCGGCCATATGCTCGCGGATGCGCTGACGAACTTCGTCTATTTGCAGGTGCATTGGCAAACTCAGGAATGCTGATTGAAAATAAAGATGCCTAAATTGCTCCATGGCCGCCATCGCGAATATTGGCTGGTTTTTTCTAGTGAAGCCGGTATCAACCCAGAGATAGGGTTTGAAAGCGGCGATCCGATCCTTATGCGCTTTGATAGTGATGTTGATCACTGTGTCGACCGTCTGCGCGTCCACCTCCATCACAGAGCAGAATGAACGAAAGAACTCCTCATCGCTATGGCGCGAGTCATGAACCCCGTCAAGCAGCCCCCAGTCCGGGTCATTCAAGACTCGATCCAGGCGAGAGAGATGGCTCGGATCGGGGTGGGAATAGCCCATCTTTTTCAGGATTTCCGCACGCTTGCGTTTCGGTGCACTGTGCAACAATCGACCTTTCAGTTTTGCTACCATGTCTCTTTCTCTCCATTGACTCTTCATGCTTTCGTCATTCTTTCCTGTAGCGCCATCCTGGCAGGGGCTATGTCACTCCCCTCAATCAGCGCCTCACCGAAATAATCAACCAGAACATTCATCAGCGCAGCCTGCAGCGGCATCCCTTCGCACAATAGAGAATCAAGCGATCTGGCCACGCCATCGTATTCATCCGTGCAGACATTCTCTCTACAACAAGTCCCCATGGGATCGGTGTCATAAAGCACTCGGGAATAGGCCTTCCAGCCATTCTGTTTTCTCATGACATTCCCCTTCAGTTAGCCCTCTGGAAATTAAAGGTGCCGTCCAGCTCGTCAGCTGATAAGGGAACCGAGCTGTCAGTCGTCTTGCCACTCGGCAATACAGCTTTCTGCGACGATCAGCGAGTGCTGCAATGGTGAAATAGGGCGGGCGTTCATTACCGATCCATTTCAACAGGTATCGCCAGGGCTGCCGCAACACCGTCACCGGAAATCGTGAACCTCCAATATCCGCAGTCACTGCTGGTACGTGCCCCCAATCGAAGGGATCTGGTTCTGGCTGGAAAGTGGGGGAGGCTCCGCCCGTGATGGCCGGCGTCACCTCGTTAGTGGCGCTGATCTGAAATTCGTAAACCAGATTGTCCACGGTGTAAGTCTGTCGCATGATTTCCTCCTGAAATCTGCAGGCATTGCCAGAACAGGCAGTGCTAGCGGTAGCCTCCTTGCTACTGATCACTTTCTCCTTGTGACACACCAAGGATATGTATTTAATATAATCGTGTCGATACTGATTACATGAACACGTCGCCTTTTAACGCATATCGCTTTTTGGATCACTTATGGCTCGCACTGCAGGAAAAAACGCCGCCGACTGGCCGCTGCGCTGGGATCTGTTATTACGCTACAGACTGATCGAGGTGATCGCCCTCTGGGAAGGGAGACTGACGACCAACCACCTTCAGCGGGCATTCGGTATTGGCAGGCAGCAGGCTAGCAAGGACATTAACCACTATCTTGCTGAACATGCGCCTGGCAACCTGGTTTACGACCGCTCCCTGAAAGGCTACAAACCCGCCAGCACCTTCAAGCCCGTATTCACACGGGGCTTGGCGGATGAATACCTGCAGATGATGCATTCCCGGGAGGATCTCAGTTGTGCCTTTGAGGCCCTGGATGTGCGCGAGCTCAATACCGAAGTGCTGCTTCCTCCTTCTCGTGACCTACGCCCCAGTGTGCTGCGCCCGATTCTCCAGGCCTGCCGCGATAATCTACGCGTGGAAATCCAGTACACTTCCTTGAGCAACCCGGAGCCGGAATCCCGCATCATTCAACCTCACACCGTGGCACACAATGGCATGCGCTGGCATGCCCGGGCCTGGTGCGAGAAGAGTAGCGACTACCGGGATTTCGTATTAAGCCGGATTCAGGATGAACCCGAATTCACCGAACAAAGCGAACAAAGCGAACACCACACTGAGCAGGATGATCATGCGTGGCAAGAACGACTCATTCTGCATGTCACCCCGGATCCTCGCCTCTCTGTGGCTCAACAGGACGTGGTTGCGCGGGATTACGACATGACCGATGGAGCGCTGACTATTGAGTGTCGGGCTGCCATGGCCAATTACATTGTGCAACTGCTTAGACTAGATGGGTCGCGACACCGAGACCCGGAGGCCCAGCAGGTGGTACTGGCCAACGAGGATGAGGTTAAAGGTTGGCTGTGGGGGGCCGGCTAACCGCCAGCCCGCATGCCCTCCTCTTCTAAACGCTGATCCCGCTTGGCAATCTGCTCGATCACCCACTCCTCCACTTCATCCAGCACCCAGCCCGATGAGCGCCCTCCCAGGCTCACGGGTTTCGGGAATGAGCCCTCTTGGGCGTACTTGTAGATGGATGATCGGCCCAGACCTGTAGTTTCCATGACTTCTTTCAATCGAATGATTCTCATGAGATATCTCCTTCTGCTCATGAGATGAGCCATGGCTGTAAAAAACGGCCAGATGCCCTCTGGCGCTAACCAGCCCGACTATAGCGAATATTTCGGCCTCCTCTGCCGAACCTTTTGCTCTGCGCCTTCGCTAGGTAGCTCAGCCGATTAAACAGCCCAGCTTCAGTCGCTTCGAATCCCGCGCTACTACGCCTCAGCCGGTACACCCCTCCTGTAGGGAAATGCACCAAGCCAGCCGCTTCTCTCATGGTCATTCCCAATGCCCTGGCCCAAGCCATAACAATCTTTTTAGCCAGGCTATCTGCCCGCTCAGCCCGTGGATCTCCCAGCACATCCGGATCGAAGCCCCTCCCTGTGGGAAACTCGCCTAGCCCACGATAGATCTCACCATTCAGGAACAAGCAGGCATGATAATGAACCTGCTGACCTCCTACCTTCTCCTCGACGCCTATGTAACCCAATTTACAATCAGGCACCCATCGACCCTCGCGTTTACGTCGCTCCAGCTCCGCATCCACCTGTTCTTTTAGAGACCGAATGAAGGAACCAAACCAATCCCCAGATTGTACATACCCATTTTCAGGAAGATTGAGATCTACCCTCACTGCCATAGTGCTTGCCTGACTATGGATAGCTCGATGCATGGTCTGGTGGATACGCTCCAGGTATGGAATGAATAATGGCCCTCTCTGTAGTTGAACCTCATATCCGTTCCAGGGGCCTGAGTGGTGGTAAGTCAGGTGGGTATTGTCTGGGTGACGACGTCTCATTGCTAACTCCTTGAATGTAATGAATCCATAGGAATTAGCTGGTGTGTATTTCTTAACCAGAGATGACTATGTAGGTCTTATCTATCAATTACTTACTGGTCTTTTGATCATACTTGTATGTGATATGAATCAGAGGGTAGAGAACCCTCTTAAACCCCTTCTATCAATACTATTACCGGGACAGAAAAGCAGCCCAAGCCACAACAGTCCTGAGACCCTGTTTCAAATCCACTCCCAAGTTAGGCCACATTCTGGCGGTCAAAGAACTTAGCCGCCGCACCGAACATCACAAATCCACTCCCCCGCAGCCCGCCCCTGCATCCTCCCCAGGTCCATCTCCTCTGACCACATGGGGAAATCTCTATCGGCCATCGATCAATCGCTCCAGCACTGACAAGCCCTATTGAATTGACAACTCCCCTAAAAACACCACCGTAAAACTTCATAACTTATTGTTTTTGATGAAAATTCAATATTTAAAAACTTACAAATAACTATTTAACACTTCATAAATACTTTGTTTATACTACATAAATAGCTCTTAAATACCCCATGTATACTATAAGAAGGCCCTCCTCCATGCCCCCAAACAAAGGAAAGCCACTCGATCAGCTTCAATCCAGCTCTCGCTCCAAGCAGTGGCTGCATGAATTCATTGCCCAAACCCCTGAGCTCCGCTCAACGCTCCATCGCGCACCAGACGGAATTCACTTTAAGTTAGCCGGACTTAGCGACTCAGATGCCGAGAAGATATTGGAGGAACAGAACCGCAGATTGCTACCTGAATCCCAAGTTGCATGGATAAGAAATGGCTCACAAAGACAGCTAATCTGGGCCCAACTAGAACTTGAAAGGGAAATAAGAGGGTTTCACCCCTTCCGCACCGTTCCGCCTGAGGAGCGATCTGATGCGTTGCTACTAATGCTAGATATCTGGCCCGAATCGCTCACGACGAAGAAGGATTTAATCTTTCAAATCAAGGAGAGTTGGGCCAATCATCGACTTAAGGATAAACAGCTTTCCTGGCTTGACCCCAAGAATCAGAAACAACTGGACTGGGCAATGGACTACTTGGAGCAGCACCGCATGGCACTGCCAAGATCGGTGGCAAAACCTGCAACACCAAAGGAAGAATACGACTATGTAGTGGCAGCTTTGGACAAAACCACACTGCTCCCCCCCTCCGACCACAAGCTATTTCTTACCGCAATGCGAAAGGCTTGGAGCCAGTACAAGTACAGGCATTCAGGCAAAGCCAAAAAACCGCTTTATCTGTTCATTGAAGAAGAAGCAAAGGAGAAGCTGGATCAAATCGCGAAACAGCAAAAACGATCAAGGCATGACATTGTTGAAGACTGGATTCTGCAAGCCTTCGAGAAAGGCGATTCCTAGCCAGCCCCAAACAAGCCACCAGACAGAGATGGCGACCAAATGACAGAAATCATGGCCCTGCAAGCACAATCCGATTCAGCAACGCCCCCTCCAAAAGACCCCGTGTATTTGCTCATTAAACCAAACCAAGGGCTTAATGGTGGTGGGCAGACTGGTGGGCTAACAGGCATTTTTGAACGGCTTCTTTTCGATAAGCCATTGAGCTTGTTAGGTTCTATGCCGACGCTCAATAAGCAGATTCAGAATATCGAGTAACGCTTCTTTTTAGTGCCTCACCAGCAAAAAAAGCCGGCAGTGCGCCGGCTTTTTCAATGCTACTGACCCGCCCCGTTAAAGAGCACCGCAAAGAATAGGGAAAACTAAAACACCCCGACAGATCAATTCTGATCCGTCAGAGCGCCCTCACTGGCGGAACCGACCAGCCGTGCATATTTCGCCAACACCCCACGGGTATAACGTGGCGCCGGTTGCTGCCAATTAGCACGACGGCGCGCCAGCTCCGCATCAGAGAGATCCACAACCAGCGTGTTCTCTTGCGCATCAATGGTGATCAGGTCACCGTCTTCCAGTAGCGCCAACGGACCACCATCAAACGCTTCCGGGGTGACGTGGCCCACCACGAAACCATGACTGCCGCCAGAAAAACGCCCATCGGTGATCAGCGCCACCTCATTGCCCAGGCCGCGTCCCATGATCGCCGATGTCGGCGTCAGCATTTCACGCATACCCGGCCCGCCACGGGGTCCTTCATAGCGAATCACTACCACGTCACCGGACACCACGGTGGCATCGTTAATCCTGGCCTGAGCTTCTTCTTCCGAGCCGAACACCCGGGCGGGGCCAGAAAAATGGGTGCCTTCCTTGCCGGTAATCTTGGCCACTGCACCGTCCGGGGCCAAGTTGCCGTAGAGAATCCGCAGGTGGCTTTCCGCTTTCAGCGGCGCGGATAACGGCGCGATAATTTCCTGGTCCAATGGGTACGGCGTTACATCAGCCAGATTCTCCGCAAGAGTGCGACCGGTGACGGTCAGGCAATCGCCGTGCAGCAAGCCCGCGTCCAGCAGAATCTTCATCAGCGGCTGAATGCCGCCAATGGCCACCAGTTCGCTCATCATGTAATGGCCGCTCGGGCGCAGGTCCGCCAGCACCGGCACCCGTTTACCAATCTCGGTAAAGTCATCCAGCGACAGTGCCACATCGATGGTGCGGGCCATGGCGATCAAATGCAGCACCGCATTGGTGGAGCCGCCTAAAGCGATCACCACGGTGATGGCATTTTCAAACGCGGCACGGGTCATAATGTCGGACGGTTTGATATCCTGTTCCAGCAGGGCTAACACGGCCGCACCGGCGCGCTCGCAGTCGGCACTTTTTTCTTCAGAAACAGCATTCTGCGCGGAACTGCCCGGCAGGCTCATGCCCAGCGCTTCAATGGCCGACGCCATGGTATTGGCGGTGTACATGCCGCCGCAGGCGCCGGGGCCGGGAATCGCGGTTTCTTCGATCTGCTTGAGTTCAATCTTGTCCATGTCACCGCGCGAATGGGCGCCCATGGCTTCGAACACAGAAACAATATCGGTATGGCCCTTGCCGGGCATGATGGTGCCGCCGTAAACGAACACGCTGGGGCGATTCAGCCGCGCCATGCCCATCAGGCAGCCCGGCATATTCTTGTCGCAGCCGCCCAGCGTCACCAAACCATCAAAGCCTTCACAGGCGGCCACTGTTTCGATGGAGTCGGCGATGACCTCGCGGGAGACCAGCGAATATTTCATGCCTTCGGTGCCGTTGGCGATGCCGTCGGAAATGGTGATGGTATTGAAGATCACCCCTTTGCCGCCGGCGCCGTCCGCGCCCTCGCAGGCCCGCTCGGCCAGCTCGCCGATATGACTGTTGCAGGGGGTTACCTGGCTCCAGGTGGAGGCAATGCCCACCTGAGGTTTGCGGAAGTCCTCATCGGTAAACCCCACCGCCCGCAACATGGCCCGACTGGCCGATTTACCGGGGCCGTCAACGACCTTCGCTGAATGGCGGCGACGCGGATCGCCCTTTGAGTCACTCATAGTTTCTCCTGATTTCGATTAGCGCTTCACCGCCAGCACGGCAAAGGTGTCGCCAATGTCCACCCGTGCCGGGTGACGACGACCAATCAACATGCCTGCAAACGGCGCCCGATAATCCACCGGGGGCTGGCCGGTACGGTCGAGGCTATGCACGCGGGCAAGCACCTCGCCCTGCTGCACCCAGTCGCCCAGCGCCACCGCAAATTCCAGTAAGCCGCGATGCTCGCTGACACGGTAGTAGTCTGCGCTGGGGATCTCCAGCGCCTGCGAGGACACCGGCAACGGGTCGCCGGGCAGAATGCCGGCAAAGCGTAACACGTTGTCCACGCCCTGCTCTGCCAGCGCCACGGTATCCGGGGTAGTTGTGCCGCCGCCGCGCAGCTCCGTGCTGATAAACACCCGGCCCTGGGCTTCTACCACACTGTCGAACAGGGCCGCCTCCTCCAGCTCCGCCATAAACAGAGTGTAAGGCGCCCCAAACGCCTCCGCCCCCGCCAGGCACCGGGCGCCGAAGGCTTCATCTGCCAGGCGATGGGTGGCCGCAAAAGGCAACAGGTCCAGTGTTCGCCCACCGGAGTGCATATCCAGCACCACGTCGGCCAGCGGCACCAGATAACGGGTGAAGTAATCGGCAATTTTCTCGGTGAGAGTGCCGGCAGGGTCGCCCGGAAAGGCGCGGTTCAGGTTGCCGCCATCCAACGGGGAGGTACGCGTGCCGTTTTGCACCGCTGGGTGATTCATCATCGGCACAATGATTACCCGCCCGGTAATGTCCGCCGCCTGCAGGCGATTGGCCAGCTTGAGCAAGGCGGTGATGCCCTCGTATTCATCGCCATGGTTGCCCCCGGTAAGCAGCGCCCTGGGGCCATCACCATTGCGAATCACGGTGACGGGAATCATCACATTCCCCCAGGCGGAGTGATCGTGGGAGTAAGGCAGTTTAAGAAAACCGTGCTGCACGCCGTCCTGATGAAAATCCACCGTGGCGCTAATGGCGCTATCGTGCATAGTGAGTCCGTTATCTTCAGGTCAGGGTGGATATGACGCACCCATGTCTTTACGCCTATAATGCGCGCTTTACCGGGATCGCGAACAGGACATTCTCTTTATGGCCGACAAAGGCACGCTGTACATCATTTCCGCCCCGTCCGGCGCCGGCAAGACCAGCCTGGTGGCCGCCCTGGTCGACAAGCTTGCCCGGGTCCGCATTTCCATCTCGCACACCACCCGCGCCATACGCCCCGGTGAAGAAGACGGGGTGAACTACCATTTTACCGACCGTGACAGCTTCGTCCGCCAGGTGGAACAGGGCCGTTTTCTTGAGCATGCGGAAGTGTTCGGCAATCTCTACGGCACCAGTGCCGACTGGGTAGCCCAGACCCTGCGCGGCGGCGATGATGTAATTCTGGAGATCGACTGGCAGGGCGCCACCCAGATTCGCAAGCAACTGCCTGATGCGGTGAGCATCTTCATCCTGCCGCCCTCGCTGGAGACACTGGCCGACCGCCTTCGTGGCCGGGAAACCGACGACGAAAGCGTGATCCAGCAACGCCTGGACGGCGCCCAGGACGAGATGAGCCACTACGGCGAATTCGACTACCTGGTGGTCAACGATGATTTCCAGCGCGCTCTGTATGAGCTGGAAGCCATCGTCGAAGCCCGCCGGCTGGTCACCACCCGGCAGTCCGCCCGCCAGGCCGCCACCCTGCAAAACCTGCTCGCCCAGCGGTAAGCGCCCTCCTCTCTGTAGGAGCGGCCATTCGACCGCGACAGGCACTTGGCAAGACTGTTCGCGGTGGACTCACCGCTCCCACAGAACCCGAACCGCCCGCCGGCACTGGACTTGCCCTGCCCTTCGCCCGTAAAATCGCCCCCTTGCGAATTATCAGGCGGTGCCCGCTCATGTCGAACCGGCCCCGTCAGCTTGTCAGGAGAGCAGCATGGCACGAGTTACCGTAGAAGATTGCCTGGAAAAACTGGATAACCGCTTTGAGCTGGTGCTGGTTGCCGGCAAGCGCGCCCATCAATTGCAGAGCGGCGGTAAAGAGCCACGCGTAGCCTGGGAAAACGACAAACCCACCGTCGTTGCCCTGCGTGAGATCGCCGAAGGGCATGTGACTGCAGAATCCGTGGACAACCCGATCGCGGACCGCAGCGCTGACGTGGACGAGCTGGCGCTGCTGACCCAGTCTTTCGGCGAGTAATTGCCGGTTTCCGTCTCTCAGACACGAGACGACGGCAACAAGACAAGCAAGCGGAGAGGCCAATCGGCCTCTCCGTTTTGCGTTCTGGCGCCTCCGCCCTACCTTTTTAAACGTATTTTCTTTCTCTCACTTTCTTTTTCTCCCCCCGCATAGCTTTCCCCGAGCCGAACAATCGTCTGTGGCTATCCGCCTTGTCATAGACAAAGCCTGCCCTCAAATCTAAGCTAAGAGTCATCTTCGAACCTGATACTCGCCAAGGGCGTGACGAGGCCTTTTGCCCACCATCCATAATTTGGAAAAACGGTTACGCAGTTACTTGGACGACGATCAGATCGCCCAAGTCGTACACGCTTACCATTTTGCCGAGAAAGCCCACGAGGGGCAGTACCGCCGCACCGGGGATCCCTACATCACCCACCCGCTGGCGGTAGCCAATATCCTCACCGACATGCACATGGACCATGCCTCACTGATGGCCGCCATGCTGCACGATGTGATCGAAGACACCGGTATCAGCAAGGAACAGCTGGCTGGCGAGTTCAGCGAGGAAGTGGCCGAGCTGGTGGACGGGGTTTCCAAGATTGCCCAGATCAAGTTCGAGTCCAAGGCCGAACAGCAGGCAGAAAACCTGCGCAAGATGATGCTGGCCATGACTCGGGATATCCGCGTCATCCTCATCAAGCTCGCCGACCGCCTGCACAACATGCGCACCCTGCATGTGATGCGCGCCGAAAAGCGCCGCCGCATTGCCACCGAAACCTTGGAACTGTACGCCCCCATTGCCTTCCGGCTAGGCATGTACAACATGCGAGTGGAATACGAGGACCTGGCCTTCCACGCCATCTACCCCATGCGCGCCAAGTTGATTGGCCAGGCAGTGAAAAAGGCCCGCGGCAACCGCAAGGAAATCCTCACCACCATCAAGACCAGCCTGGAACACTGCCTGGAAGAAGAAGGCATCGAAGCCCGGGTTCTGGGTCGCGAAAAGCACTTGTACAGCATTTACACCAAGATGAAGGAACAGCACAAACCCTTCTCCGACATCATGGATGTGTTCGGTTTTCGCATCATCGTGGACCGGGTCGACACCTGCTACCGCGTGCTCGGCGCCACCCATAACTATTTCACCCCGATTCCCGGCCGCTTCAAGGACTACATCGCCATTCCCAAAGCCAATGGCTACCAGTCCCTGCATACCACGCTGAAGGCCCGCTCCGGCATTCCCCTGGAAATGCAGATTCGCACCGAAGAAATGGAGGCCATGGCCAACAACGGCATCGCCGCCCACTGGCTGTACAAGTCCGATGACGAGCCCGGCTCGCCCACCCACAGCCGCACCCAGAGCTGGATGCAGCGGCTGCTGGAGCTGCAGCAGAAAGCCGGCAACTCCATGGAGTTCATCGAGAACGTGAAGGTGGACCTGTTCCCGGACGAAGCCTATGTGTTCACCCCCAAGGGCGACATCAAGGAACTGCCCGGCGGCGCCACCGCGGTGGACTTCGCCTACGCGGTGCACACCAAGGTGGGCAACAAGTGCGTGGCGGCGCGCATCGACGGCAAGCTTGCCGCCCTGTCCACGCCGCTGGAATCCGGGCAGACGGTGAAAATCATCACCGCCCCCAACGCCACCCCGAACCCGGCCTGGCTCAACTTTGTGGTCACCGGCAAGGCGCGCACCAACATTCGCCATTTCCTCAAGCACCAGCGCCGCGAAGACGCGGTAGAGCTGGGCGAACGGCTACTGGAAAAAGCCCTGCATCCTTACGAAATAGGCATGGATGATCTGCCCATTGAACGGGTGGTCAGCGAGCTGGCCGGCAACGGCTATGTGGAGCTGGACGAGTTACTCGAAGATATCGGCATGGGCAACCGCCTGGCCCCACTGGTAGCCCGCAAACTGGCCGGCGCCCGCGATGACGACGAACGTCAGCACGAAGATGACCGCCGACCACTGGCGATCCGCGGCAGTGAAGGCCTGATGGTCAGCTACGCCAAGTGCTGCTGGCCGCTGCCCGGCGACACTATCATCGGCCACCTCAGTGCCGGTCGCGGCATCGTGGTACACCGCGACACCTGCAAGAACCTGCTGGCAGAAATGCGCAACGCTCCGGAAAAGTGCATCGCGCTCAGCTGGGACAAACAGGTGGAACAGGAATTCACCGCCGCCCTGCGCATTGAGCTAATCAACAAACGCGGCGTGCTCGCCACCCTGGCCAACAGCGTGTCGGAACTCGGCTCCAACATCGACACCATCGACATGGCCGAAAAAGATCCCACCCTCACCATCCTCAACGTGACCATGACGGTGAAAGACCGCATCCACCTGGCGCGCATCATCAAGAAGCTGCGCACCCTGGACAGCATCGTCCGCATTCACCGGCTTTGATGAACGCAGCACGCCTCACGCAACGTGCTTGACGCTAAGGCAATCCTGGCGGTTTCCCAGCGCTGTTGCGTGCAGGTGTTAACCCGTGCAAGCATAGCCGCTTCCCTATTTTCGCCTGCTGGCCCTGGCCGGAGGCATAACCGATGAAGAACGCATCATGTCCAACCATTCCGTAATCAGCACCGACAAGGCCCCGCAGGCCATTGGCACCTATTCCCAGGCCATCAAGGCTGGTTCCACCGTGTACCTGTCCGGCCAGATTCCACTGGTACCGGAAACCATGGAACTGGTGGACGGCGACATAGAAGCGCAGATTGAGCAGGTGTTTTCCAACCTGATCGCGGTGTGTGAAGCCGCTGGTGGCAGCCTGCAGGACATCGTCAAACTGAATATCTTCCTCACCGACCTGAGCCACTTCGCGCTGGTCAACGAGGTGATGGCACGGCATTTCAACCAACCCTACCCGGCCCGTGCGGCCATCGGTGTCGCGGCTCTGCCCAAGGGCGCGGGCGTGGAAATGGACGGCATCCTGGATATTGCTTAAACCCGCATCCCGCAACATGCTGCACGCAACACGCCCGCCCTTGTGCGGGCGTTTTTGTTGGTGCGACCCTCCGAAAGGAGAGGAGACAGGGAAGCTGAAAAAGCGCAGCATTGAACAGACGGTAGGCGGACAAAGGTTCGCTTGCGTTAATCGGCAACACTTATTTTGACAACATAAGGGAGTGCGATATGGATACCGCGACCCACGACCTCAACACCCTGTTTGATCAGCTCGGGCTGGCCAGCAGCGACCCCGATATCGAAGACTTCATCCACCAGCATGGCGGCACACTCACCGACAGCATGCACCTGCATCAAGCACCGTTCTGGAATGAATCGCAGGCAAAGTTTCTCGCCGAGGCGATTCGCGAAGACGCGGAGTGGGCAGAAACCGTGGATACGCTGAGTGCGCTGTTGAGGCATTGACGGCGGCCTCGGGTTACTAGTTACGAGTTACGAGTTACGAAAAGCTTGGTTGCGTAGGAGCGTGCCCGCAAGTCAACGCGCCTTCAAACCGTGCGAATCGCTTGCAGGCATACTCTTGCGGCGAGTCATGTGCCCCGCATCACCCTATCGGTAACAGCAGCAGTATCCGGTCGAAGAAGACGCAATAAAGCAGCAACGGCACCGGCAGCCCGATCACACTACCGAGCATGTAGTGACGCAGCTTGACCCCGCTCAGGGCCAAGGTGTAATTCAGCGCCGGCATGGTCTGAAACAACAGGCGCAACAGGGCCACACTGCGCACCGGGTGGCTATCCAGGCGCGCCAGAATTTTCCGGGCCATGGGGCTCTCGATATCTCGCAGGGCACTGCCACCAAGCCCGCGCACTAGCACATAGGTCACCAAACAGGACACACAGGCCGCCACATAGGTGGCCAACCCGCCCATTACCGTTCCCAGCGCCAGAATGGCCGCCGCCAGAAAAATCCAGCCAGGCAGCTGAATCAGGTTGCCGATCACGAAGACCACCACAAAGGCCAGAAAACCGGTGATCGGGTTGGCCTCCAGTTGCGCCCGCAGGAACGCCACCGACAACTGCTCACGCAAGCCGGTAAGCTCTACTGTAATCAGAACCAGCGCCAATACCATGGCCAGCATGATCAGCCGCCGATAGCGGCCCAGAGAGAGTGTCATTATCACAACCGTTTCGCCTTTTCTTACCTTGCACTATGGGCAGTGTAAGCAAGCACGGCCAGCAAAACGTGAAGGGGCAGAAGTTTCAGGTTGAAAGTTGAAAAGTACAGGATACGTGAGGGGCCAGCCAAACAACGCTGCTGGTGCCCGCGCTTGGCTTGAGTTTGGATTGTTTCCAAGTACTGCGGCGCGGCTAAGGCGCGCTTCGCATGGCTCTCGGAGATGCCGCGCGTTTCAACCTTGAACTCTTGAACGTTGAACTCACTCGCAACTCAAAGTCACCCCAGATCCAGCTCGGAATCCAGCACCGCCTGATAGCCTTCCGGCAACACATCGGCCCAGGCATCCAGCCCCTGTCGCAGGCCGTCCAAGGTATCGGCCACCAAGTTGGCGTGGCCCACCTTGCGGCCCGGGCGCACACTCTTGCCGTACCAGTGCACCACGCCCGGGTGTTGCAGCCAGGCGCTTTCAAACGGGGTGCCGATCAGGTTCACCATGGCCGATGGGCCATGCACATTCAGTGCATGCAGGGGGACGCCAGCCAGCGCGTGGACATGGAGATCGAACTGGGACCAGTCCGCCCCTTCATGGGTCCAGTGCCCGGAGTTATGCACCCGTGGCGCAATTTCGTTAACCATCAACTGGCCATCGACTTCAAAGAATTCCACCGCCATCACACCGGCATAATCCAGCTCTTCCATGATGCCCTTGAGCATTTTTTCCGCCGGCTTTTGTAGGTCGGCACAGGCATTGGCTGGCGCCAGGCTCAGGCGCAGAATGCCGTCCACATGCCAATTGCGGGTGAGCGGGTAAAACAGGGTCTCGCCGGTGATACTGCGAGCGCCGACGATGGACAACTCACGGCGGAACGGGATTTTCTTTTCAACGATGGCCTTGCCGGCCAACTCCGCAGCGGGCACCGCGCTCAAGTCAGCGCCTTCTCCCACAATCCAGGTACCCCGTCCGTCATACCCGCCGCTGCGGGCTTTGACCACCACGCCACCGAAGTCTGCCACGGCCTGCTGCAAATCATCGGCCTGATCCAGTGTGACCCAGGGAGCAGTGGGAATACCCAGTTTGTCGAGCATGGATTTTTGGGTGAGGCGATCGGGGATCACTTGCAGGGCGCCCCGAGCCACGCAGCGGTCGCTCTGGGCTAATTCGGCGGAAAACCCCGTGTCCGGAAAGGCTTCACGTTCCACAGTAATGACCGGGTAACGCTCCTGGCACTCTTCCCAACTAATCGGCACGGCCAGATCCGAAGTGCCCGGCAGCAACAGAGCCCGTTCCGGGTCGTAACGGTCCACCACCAGCCCCAGTCGGGCTGCGGCTTCTGCCATCATCAGGCCAAGCTGGCCACCACCAAGAACAAGTACGCGATTCATAGCAAATCCGTCAGAGCAAACAGGGAAAAGAACGGCGCCAGGGGATCAGCCCTGCCCCAGCTCCGCATTGGCCAACACCTCATCCGCGCGGGAGGCTTTCCAGTCGGCGATGTGTTGTAGCAGCTCAGGGTTGTCCGCCGCCAGCATCTGGGAGGCCAGCAGGCCGGCGTTCCAGGCACCCGCCGCGCCGATAGCCAGGGTGCCCACGGCCACGCCTTTAGGCATTTGCACGATGGACAACAGGCTGTCCCAGCCGGACAACGTGCGGCTCTTCACTGGCACGCCCAACACCGGCAACGGCGTCAGGGAAGCGATCATGCCCGGCAAATGGGCCGCGCCGCCGGCGCCAGCGATGATCACCTTGTAGCCGTTCTCGTGGGCGCTTTTGGCAAAGTCATACATGCGCTGAGGGGTGCGGTGGGCCGATACCACCTCGGCCTTCCAACCCACATTGAATTGGGTCAGGGCGTCACAGGCTTCTTTCATGGTCTCCCAGTCAGATTGGGACCCCATTACCACGGCAACCGGCGTGCTCATTCGCGTTACTCCATCGCGCCCATCACGGGCTTTTGCGGCGCATCGGGATTACCCCGGCACCGCCACAGAAAAAATTGAGGCGCACACTTTACTAATGCCAGCGCCGGAGGCAAGTCTATCGGCGAAAAAATGATCAGTGATGACGCCCCCGACCGACAGATGGGCGATTTTAGCGTGATTTGGCCGGGAATGCGCTTTGGATCAGTTCAAAGGAGCGAGTTGAAAGTTTAAACGCGGGGCCAGGTATGGCGCCGACAGAGCCGTCTTCCCCGCGCCCCATCTTTCCGTCCGGCGACCGCCCCCAAAGGCAGTTTTTTCCACAGAGATCACTGAGGGAAGCAGCCTTCTGCGATCCTCGCCGCAGGAGCCAGCCTGCTGGCGATTGAGTCTCTTCCCGGCTGAATCCCTTGCAGGCGGGCAAACGCGGCCTCCGCGCCATGCAACCCTGCACAACCTCAACCCGCGGCTTTCAACTTTGAACTTTCAACTTTGAATTGCTTTTCTCCGCCAGCACCTGCGCATAACCGTCCTGATAACCCGGATATTGCAAAGTGTAGTGTCCTTGCTGGATATACAGGCTGCGCACCTGTTTGCCGGTGGCCGGTTCATCGGGCACCGCCAAGGTGAGTCCCTGCTGGTCCGCCAGCCATTTCAGCACATCCAGATTGCAGCCACCCACCGCATCAGTGCCGATCACCAGCGGCGGCATTTCACGGCCGGCCAGCCACCCCAACACCACGCTGTGTAGCAGGCCCACGCAATCGTCGCGGTGAATGCGATTGGTCCACTGAGGGGCCGGCAGGCTTTCTTCGCCCCTGGCCAGTCGGGCGGCCTTATCGATCTGGCGATGGCGGCCCGGCCCGTAGATACCGGTAAAGCGCACCACTGTGCTGAGGCTGCGGGTGCTGATTTCTTCTTCCGCCGCCAGCAATACCTTGCCGTTATAACGTCCCGGACGCGGCGGCGTCAGCTCATCGACGACCCCTTCCAGATCGCCGAACACTGCGCTACTGGACACAAACACCACCGGCGGCAACGGCTGCTGGCGCCCCAACGATTCCAGCAAGGTCAGCGGCGCACGCACATAGGCCTGTAAATAGCCTTCTTCGCTGTACTCGGACGGCGTCATGATAATCACCAGCAGATCCACCGGATCCGGGGGCAACATGGCCGCGCCTTCGGTGAGATCCTGGCTGTACAATTCCACCCCGGCAGGCGCCTGGGTGCCGCGACGAATCGCGCTGATACGATGTCCGCCCGCCATTAATTGTTCGGCCAGACCGGTCCCCAGGTCACCCAACCCGGCAATAAGAATATGAGACATGGAGGCTCCTTGCGGGGCGTCAAACGGTGGATGCCGAATGCCTAACGCAGCCCGCACTCGGCATTGTTACGTCAGGCATCCGGCATCTGGCGTCCGGCGCCATTAGAATGCACAATGACATTCAATCGATTAAGTGTATCAATGCCATGACGTTAACAGAACTACGCTATCTGGTCGCCCTGGCCCGCGAACGCCACTTCGGCCACGCCGCCCAGGCCTGCAACGTAAGCCAGCCCACGCTCAGCGCAGCGATCAAAAAGCTGGAAGAGCAGCTGGGCATGCCCCTGTTCGAGCGACGCCCCCGTGAAGTAGTGGTGACGCCCCAGGCCGAACCCATTGTCGCCCAGGCCCAACGCGTACTGGAACAGGCAGATCTGCTCTCGCAGATGGCCATGAGCCAACGCGACCAGCTCGGCTCACCGCTGCGGGTCGGAGCGATCTTTACCGTCGCGCCCTATCTGTTCCCGACCATGGTGCCCCGGGTGCGCGAAGCCGCCCCGGAAATGCCGCTGTTCATTGAAGAAAATTATACCCATGTGCTGCGCCGCAAGCTGGAACACGGCGAGCTGGATGCCATTATCGTGGCGCTGCCTTTTTCCGGTGGCGGCTTGGTGCGGGCGCGCATGTACGAAGAATCGTTCTCTGTCCTGCTACCCGGCGACCATGCCTGGACGGCGCAGAAAAAAATCGCCCCGGAACAACTGCTCGATGAAACCCTGCTACTGCTCGGTGAAGGCCACTGTTTCCGCGACCAGGTGCTGGAGCTGTGTCCAGCCATCGACTCCCAGCACCAGCGCAACCTGGTACAGATCGAAGGCGGCTCTCTGGAGACCCTGCGCCATATGGTTGCCGGCGGTCTGGGCATTACAGTGCTGCCCAACTCGGCCCTGCACCAGCACGGTTACGACAAAAGCACCTTTGCTGTGCGGCCATTTGAGGAGCCGGTACCCGCACGGACCATCGCTCTGGTCTGGCGCGACAGCTTCCCGCGCCCCAAGGCCATCGAAGTGCTACGCCAGGCGGTACCCAAGGAAGGGTTGTCGGGATAAACCGTTTCGAGATGCGAGTGACGAGTTTCGAAAATCCAGACCGGTTTTACTTGCGCACCTCGCGACTCGCTGACGGGAAACGCGTGATCCATGGCCAGTGACTCTCTTTCCAGCTTGCCCCTCAGCCGCCTCAAAGGCGTGGGGCCGGCGGCGGCCGCAAAACTGGCCAAGCTGGGCCTGCATAACCTGGAAGATCTGCTTTTCCACCTGCCGTTCCGCTACGAAGATCGCACCCGCATTTCCCCCATCGGCAGCCTGCGCCCGGAAACCGGCGTGGTTATCGAGGGGCAGGTGATCGCCGCCGATGTGATTTTCGGCCGCCGCCGCTCACTGCTGTGTAAAGTGGCCGACGGCACCGGCATGGTAACGCTACGCTTCTACCACTTCACCGCCGCCCAGAAGAACAACCTGGAACGGGGCCGAACCCTTCGCGTCTACGGCGAGCCCCGGCCCGGCTCTGCCGGGCTGGAGTTCTACCACCCGGAATATCAGCTCGATTATTCAGACAGCGGCCTGCCGCCACTGGAAAAAGCCCTGACCCCGGTTTACCCCACCACCGATGGCGTCAGCCAGAAAACCCTGCGCAACCTCACCGGCCAGGCCCTGCATTATCTGCAAGCGCATCCCCCCCAGGAATTGATCCCCGCACACTTGCTGGATCAGAGCGGACTACCCAGCCTCACCGAGGCGTTGAGCAAGCTGCATAACCCGAATCCGGATGACCCGGTCAACCTGTTGCTGGAAGGCAAACACCCGGCGGTAAAGCGACTGGTCATGGAAGAAATGGTGGCTCACCAGTTGGGCATGCTACAAAAGCGGGCCGGGCAAAAAGCCTTCCATGCCCCGCGGCTTAGCGGCAACACTCTGTTTGAAAAACTGCGGGCCAGCCTGCCCTTTGCCCTGACCGGGGCGCAGCAGCGCGTCATCGGTGAGCTCATGGCCGACATGGCCCAGCCCCACCCCATGCTACGACTGGTGCAGGGGGACGTGGGATCGGGCAAAACGCTGGTCGCAGCGGCAGCAGCCCTCGCCGCCATTGAATCCGGTTATCAGGTAGCCCTGATGGCGCCCACCGAACTGCTGGCCGAACAGCATCGGGACAACTTTCGCCACTGGCTGGCACCGCTGGGCATCGAGGTACATTGGCTGGCCGGCAGCTTGGGCGTCAAAGCCCGCCGGGAAACCAATGCGGCGCTGGCCGATGGCAGTGCCTGTATCGTCGTCGGCACGCACGCGCTGTTCCAGGAGGCGGTGCAATTCCATCGACTCGGCCTCACCATCATTGATGAGCAACACCGTTTCGGGGTACAGCAACGCCTCGCCCTGCGCGAGAAAGGCCGCTTTGATACGACAAACGGCAGCCAGGTGCCCCACCAACTGACACTCACCGCCACGCCGATCCCGCGCACCCTGGCCATGAGCGTGTACGGCGACCTGGATACCTCGGTGATCGACGAAATGCCGCCGGGCCGCAAACCCATCGACACGCTGGTGTTACCGGAAGGCCGCCGCCCCCAAGTGATCGAACGCATCAACGACGCCTGCCGGCCACGCCCGGGGCACAAGAACACCCAGGCCTACTGGGTCTGCACCCTGATTGAGGAATCCGAAGAGCTACAGGCGCAAGCGGCGCAAGCCGCCTTCGAGGAACTGCAGGTCGCGCTGCCGGATATCAACGTGGAGCTGGTTCACGGCCGCATGAAAGCGAAAGAAAAAGCCGAACGCATGGCGCGCTTTTCCCGGGGCGATGCGCAACTGTTGATTGCCACTACCGTGATCGAAGTGGGCGTGGATGTGCCTAACGCCACCCTCATGGTGATGGAAAATGCCGAGCGGTTGGGGTTGGCGCAATTACACCAATTACGCGGGCGCGTGGGACGTGGCGGCGAGCAGAGCTACTGCTTGCTGCTGTACAAGAACCCGCTGTCACTCACCGGCAAACGGCGCCTGGCCGTCATGCGCGATACCACCGACGGTTTTATTATTGCCGAAGAGGATTTAAAACTGCGCGGGCCGGGCGAATGGCTGGGCACTCGCCAGACCGGCGACCTGGCCTTTCGCATTGCCGACCTGGTGCGCGATGAAGCGTTGATGGAGCCTGCCAAGGACGTGGCCAACAACCTGATGCAAGACTGTCCGCAATGGGTTGAGCCACTGTTGCGCCGTTGGCTAAAAGGCGGGGAAAATTTCGCGGATATCTAAATAAAAAAGATTGTCGTGTTACGTCGCTACGCGACTAACCCGACCTACAAAAAATCACTGTCCGGAAAGAATTTTTACCGGGATCCATTTTGTTTTTGTCTGCATCAAGAAACCGTTATTCACCCAGTTTTTCAGAGCGGTATCCACTTCCTGCTTCAGATCGTAATCATTCTTGCGCATCACCCACGCCAGCTGCTCCTTGGTGAGCGGCTTATACAGCCCCAATAGTTCCACCGGATACTCGCGCTTGTTGGCCAGGTTCCACACCGTGGGCGCATCGTGGATAAACGCATCAATATCACCCTCCACCAACGCCGTCGTGGCTTCTGTACTGCTATTGAACCCCTGGGTCTGTGCGTCGATGGTGCTCTTCACAAAGGTTTCCCCGGTGGTGCCGTTCTTGTAGCCCACCCGGTATTGCCCAGTGAACAGCGCACCGGGTGTCGACAACCGCGCGGCATCCTCGAGACGAATCATCGCCATCTGGCCGATAGTGGTATAGGGCAGGCTGAATGAAAACGCTTTTTGCCGGGCAGGCGTTATGGAAATTCCGGACATGATGATATCGATTTCGTTGCTCTTCAGGGCCGCAAACAAATCGCTCAACTGTGTGTATTCATGCACAGACAGGCGGCGTTCCAGATCCTGGGATAACTGCTCGGCAAAATCCCGCTCCAGACCCACAACCTTTCCTTCTTCGCGGAACACCAGCGGCGGATAATCGGGCATGACACCCACCCGCAAGGCCTTGGCTTCCGAATCGCCAGGACCATGACTGCTGCACCCTGCCAACAGACTCACCGCCAATACCAATATCCATCCGATTCGCTTCATCATTCTCTGTGCATCCTGTTGTCTTCATTGAATCAATGTTCGCGCCTGTTCCTACTCTTATCCTGCTACGGCATGGACGGCAAGGCGCCTTCAAGGTGCTCCGGGGCTGCCATGCCCCGCATCCATTTCACAGTGGTAATCTTCCAGGCCGGATCAGCTGCTTGCAGGGCCGCCAACACACCGGGCAAATGGGCGGCACCGTAGGTGATATAAATCTGCTGGCTGTCGTCGTCCACAATACGTTGCGCCAACTGGCGATTGCGGAAATCGAGGATCACCTTATCCAGCGGCCGGGGCTCATGCTCACTCTGGTCACCCAGCGCAATCGCAAAGGCGCCGCGGCACAAAATTCCGATCAATTTTTTCTGTTCATCGGTGGCAGCAGCATGCCAATCCAGCAACAGCGCAATCGGGTCAGCGGTATCCGTGGAGGAAGGAGCCTCCTGATCACGTACCTGCTCGGCGAAAGCCGGATCTGTGGCCATCAGTCGATCGTATTCCTGTTTCATTTCCAGGCTGGTGACATCCGCCGCCACATGACGCTCCGGGTTCTGCTGCGCATCCAGTGCCATTAAGCCAAAGTAATCGATTTGAAACTTCACCCCACAGGCATCCGCCAGTGTCTTGTAGTTTTCTGCCAGGTCACCACCACTGGCAAGCTGTTCGGCAAACCAGGCATCGCCTTCACCGGGCGAAGGCTGCACTCCTTCGTAATACAACCGGTAGCCGTCACTGAGGGCCTCTTCCAGATCATAGACCACCGATTTATAGAAACTCTCCATCCCCACATGCACCATGCCCTGAAAGACCACGGTTTTTTTGCCATTGCTCAGGGTCGCCTGGGGCAACAGGGGCGGATCGGCCTGAACCTTGTAGACCAGGTAGTAAATCGGCAAGGCCGTGGCGATAGTCAACAAGCAGAAAAACGCGCCGACGGATTTGAATACGCTGCGGTTTTTCTTTTTCCCAAACAGCACGCGCAACGCACCGTTTAACAACGCGCCCAGCAACAAAGCCAGTACCGAAACCGCCAGCAACACCCACAGGGAGATGCTGAATAGCACTGGCAGGCTGAGCAGAAAGGCAATAACAACAAAAAAATAAACAATCGCGGACAGGCTGATCTTGATCCTCTGCCCCAATGGAATGGTCGACACGGACTTTCCCCCCTGAAAATCAATGGGCCGCCACCGGCGCTAATACGCTCTTCTGACCCGGCCAGCTCCTAGACTGCCCGGTTTTCTTGCCGCGCACCACTAGCATGGCTTTACCTCGATTCCCAAGGGACTAATCCGGCCTTTGCCTTTACCGAAAATATTTTTCATCTACCCACTAGCGCAGCATGCCGGGGGGTCGTATGATCGCGCGCCTTACAAACACCCACCGGCCGCACGCCGTGCACCACATGAAGCGAGTGATGACAGTGTTAAAGCTCAATCCCGACAACTGAGATCGCCTTCAGGCACAGTGCAGCCAACTGAACCCTGATGAGTGCACTCATCAGGGTTTTTTTATGTGCTTCGGCATACCATCCACCACACAACACATCCATCCAGACACGGAGAATTACTCAATGGCAAAAGGCCCCAAGCCACTACGCAACTGGGCAGCCATGGACCCGCTGATGCGAAAAGGCGGCGCCCACCAGGAAGCCCGCAACACACTGCGCCCGCGCATGGCGACCCGCCAAGCGCTAAACGAATACGATGACTGGCAGCACGACAGTCAGGGCAATTCACACACCACCGGCAATGAGGGGCCACACGGCTCCTCTTCGACTTACCGACTCCTCACCCCTCTCTGACTCATTGGTTACTGTCCTGATACTAGCTGCCCATTGCAGCCCAAATACCAAACCGCATTACCCACCTTGCGCTTTAAAACAGGACAACGGTTTGATTACGTTGAATATCGGCGATTCCGCGCACAAAAAGAAAAACAACACGCCGCAGCCCAAGGACTCCAACATTACTGACACACGGGGATTATTGACTGATCAAGAATGATCAAAAAGAAGGGCAGTCAGGGTTCGCAGATCCAGGCTTTCGCGGCATCAGCCTCATCGCTGGGGAACACCTTTACATCAATGGACGGCAACAGCTTGTCTGCCAACACCGACAGGCGGCGCATCCAGTCTTTGTCGGTAACCACCGCTTCGCGGTCGAAATGCTTCCAGTGGGCAAGGCCGAACTTCAGATCCTGAAACAGCACATCCATGGACACCCCGCCAAAGGTTTCCATTTCTGCATAGAAACGTACCGTTTCATGCTTTTGCAGGGCGGCTTCCAGCGCCGTGGTCACAGAATCAAATTCTTCGCGGGTGATCTTGCCGGAGATCCGTGCACCCACGACCCGGTCGTCATCAAAAGGAATCAACGTCAGCATGGTCCGTCTCCCGTCCCTGTCGTGCCTGCCCTGTGCGTCGGCGTCAATTCGCACGGCGCACGCGCAGACACGTCATTGTGTCTGCCGCAATGAGTAGAGGGCGCTATTCCTGTTCCGGCGCGGGCGCCGTCAGGCTTTGCCAGCCCTGCTTGGCGGCCTCCCAGCTTTGCTGGAATTGTACCTTGGCCACGTCCCAATTATCCTCACTGGCATTCTGCAAGGCCTGATAGCGGGTTTCCAGCTGGGTTTGCTGCTCTTTCAGGGACGCCAGCGCCTCCTGCTTGTGCAGGCGCGCATCCTGGGACAGGTCGCGCCACTGGCTGTTGATATCACCCTGCAGCAAGGTGATTTGCTGGTCCAGATCATCGATGGCATGGCGTGCCACGCGCATAGCCTCGTTCTTCTGTTCCACGGAATAACTCTGGATATCGTCCAGGGTCTCTTCCATCTGGGTTTCCACTTTTTCCGGTTCCGGCGTTTTCACGTTAGGAACGCCTTCGGTCTCAGCCCACGCAGACGCGGTGGTGACCAACATAAGGGTGGCGGCGGCCAATATTCGGTGTGTCATCGGGACAACTCCTTGTTTTGCCTTTTTTGCCATCTCTGGCTATGCCTGTACTGGAATGTGACAAGTCAGACGGCAAAACGCTCCCCCAATGATGCAAAAAGCCGTAAAACAGGGCTTTAAGGCCCCGTTTTACCAGGAAATCAAGCGTTAAGAATATACGCCAGCATCTCCACCACCTGCTCCGGGGTGCGCGCTACCGCATCGGCGGCGGCATCCACCTCTTTCAACGGATGATCATGCTCTTCATCGTGCAAAATGATCATCGGCGTGCCCAGGGCCGCCGTGTAACCGGCATCAAATGCCGCATTCCATTGCTTATACTTGGGGCCAAAACGCACCACCACAAGGTCCGCCTCATCAATCAGCTTGCGGGTACGAATACCATTGATGCCTGCTCCAAGACGGTCTTCCCAGAAACGCTTTTCTTCCGCGCCGAGAATATTCACGCCCACCTTGTCGCTGGCCTCGTGGTCAGTCACCGGCGTACTGAATTCGATATCCAGCTCTTTATCGGCACAGCCCTGCACAATGCGCTCGCGCCAGTCGGTGTGAATTTCCCCGGAAAGGTAAACGGTCCAGAAACTCATGGTGATTCTCCCGATTGATTCTGAAAACGGCAGGATAGGCCCGCCCGGTTGCAAAAGCCATCTTGCTGGGGGCCAAACATCCGGAGCCTAACGCCTAACGCTCTCAACGGTAAATTCGTCTGGCAAAACGCCCAGTCCTGACCATTCTCTCAAATCCGAGATAACCCCATTACACCTTGAACCGGAGCGGTGGCTGCCGTTAAATGCCCTCATTCGTTCTCACTGATTTTCAGGAAGGGTATGCCATGCGTATGACACTTTTGCTCCTGCTCGCCACCGCACTGCTGGCAGGCTGCGACGATCCGGACGCGCCGGCCAAACCCACTGAAAAACCGGCCGTAGCCGGAGAAAACGACACCGCTAAAACCGACACCGCACCCGAGACGCTGGTGCGTATCGTGCATACGCTGAAGAAAACCGACCAACAGTGTGATGCCGACGGCTGCCCGAAAGTGGACTTGCAATGGCTCTCTTTTGAAGACCAGCCGGCACTGAACAGCGCCATCACCCAACATCTGGCCGCCATGCTGATTCAGGATGAAGGCACCGCCACCCACGACGGCACTATCGAGGGCCTGGCCGATGCCTTTTTGCAGGATGCGTCCGACATGGCCATGGCCGCCGCACAGGGCTGGGAGCTTAATGCCTCGGTGAAAAAACAGGGTCAGCGCGGCGACCTGGTGACGTTGTCCATGGAAACCTACGAATACACCGGGGGCGCCCACGGGTTACCCAGCGTGCAGTATTTCCACTGGAATCTGGCCAAGCAGCAAAGCGCCAAACTGGACGACCTGCTGGTGCCCGGCCAGCAATCCGCCTTCTGGGGAAAGGCCCGCGAGCAACACACCGCCTGGCTGGACAAGGAAAATCTGGATCAGACCTTCCGCGACAGCTGGCCTTTCGACAAGACCGACAATGTGTTCTTCAGCGACAAGGGGATGCTGCTGCAATACAACGTGTACCACATCGCCCCCTACGCCATGGGCCAGCCCACCCTGACGATCCCCTATGCGGAGCTGGAAGGCATCTTGCGCGCGCCATATTTTCCACAGCAGTGACGAGTTTCGAGAAGCGAGTTTCGAAGATCAAAACAACCAGGCTCTCATGTTTTTGCCTTTCGAAACTCGCTTCTCGTAACTCGAAACTGTTTCCCTCTCCTACGCAGCCACCAACGCTAACAGGAACACCAGCTCCGCCAGAATCACACTGGCCCCCAACGCATCGCCGGTATAACCCCGCAATTGCCGCCACAGATACCCGCCCCACAACAACGCCACCAACGCCACGGCCAACAGCGCAGGCACCAGCGCCCCAGCCAGTGCCGCCACGATCACTGTCATCGCGGTGGCAACACCCAAACGTTGTGCACTAAAGCCTTCTGCGACCGGCTTGCTTTTACTTGTATCGGGGTCGGTCACGTAGGGTAAAAAAAGCATCAACCATAACGGCGCCAACCGACTGATCATCGGGCTCAGTAACAACGCCAACCAGACCGGTTGCGCCTCTGCCAGCAACAGCCCTTTCAGTCCCAGCGCCATGATCAGCGCCACCGCCCCGTAGGTGCCGATGCGGCTGTCTTTCATGATTTGCAGACGGCGCGCCACGGTATAGCCGCCGCCCAGCGCATCCACGCTGTCCGCCAACCCGTCTTCGTGGAAAGCACCGGTAACCCACAAGTGAAACACCAGCACCAGGGCCACACTGATGCCGATGCCCCAGTATCCATCCAGCACCGCGAACAGGCCCGCGTAGACGACGCCCAGCAACAGGCCCACCAGTGGAAAATACACACTGCAGCGATTCATCAAGGCCTGGCTGTAATCGATGCGCACCAACATGGGAACGCGGGTCAAAAAACCTACCGCCAGCCAAAAGGCCTGCCATTCCTCTTGAATATACCGCTGCAGAGAACGGTCATTGTTCGCCGGTTGTGTCATCAATCATCCTGTTGTCGATAAGTGTCGGGGCTCATCCCGTACCAGCGGCGAAACGCCTTGCTGAAGTTGCTGGCATCGGAAAAGCCGAGCCGGTGCGCCACCTCTGCCAGGCTCTCCCCACCGCGTACCAGTTGGCCGGCACGCTCTGACCGCCAGGCATCCACCAGTTGCCGGTAGCCGCTGCCCAGCTCGGCCAGCCGCCGGCGCAGGGAGCGCTCACTCATGGCCACAGCAGCGGCCAACTCAGCCAGCCCAGGCAGAGCATCCCCCTGGGCGCGCAGCAACCCTTGCAGCGTCTGGATCAGCGGAGGCGTAGCATCCAGCGCCGCCAGTTCCTGCCGCGCCAACGTTTCGTGCTGCCGCCATAGGCCCGCATCCCCCAACAGCAACGGCGCCGCCAGCCGATCGCGATGATGCCAGACGATATTGCCCGGCTGCTCAAACGTCACCGGGCACCCCAAAATCTGGCGCCAGGGCCCAGCATCCGCAGGCGCCGAGCGCTGTAACATCACCTGCTGCACGCCGCCCTCCGGTGAAAGCCGCCGCAAGTTACTCACATGGGCAGCCACGAAGGCATCAATGGACGCCGGGTGCAGCACCACATCCGGCAGACAGCAGATCTCCAGCCCCACCGCATCCGGTCGCTGCTGCAGGCGCACTGTCACCCCGGTGGAAATCAGCCGCTGATAGCGCACCGCCATCTCCAAAATGTGGCCCAGTGTCGGCGCGGTCTGAATTAACAGGCCCATCACCCGCAGATGCATGGGCAGGGAGGTCTTGCCCACTTGCAACCCCATGGCCGGGTCACCGCTCTGCTCGGTGGCCAGCGCCCACAGCCGGGTCATGGCCACCGTGGGCACCCGGCCTCCGGGGTTGGCGCGCAGCACCGCCAGGTCCAGCCCCGCCTGAGCCAACAGATCCGGGCCATCCACACCATAGCCATTGAGAGTTTCCAGCACCGCCAGCGGCCAGGCGGCCACCGTAGTGGACGCCATCAAGGGTCGCTCAGTGGCCACGGCGCACCGCACTCTGGCCACCGCGAACCTTTGCCGTTAGTGCAGCCACCGCTAGCCTGCAGGGATCAATCACAAGAAAAGAGAACACCATGCGCTACCTGTTTGTTTTATTGGCCGCTCTGCTGGCGGCATGCGGGGAAGAGCAACCCGTCAAGAGTACCACCCAGCTGGCCCCGGATGCGCTCAAGGCGCACAGCGAGGTGTTCCATAAAGGCGTGGAGAAGGTCACTGACGGCGTTTACGTGGCCATCGGCTACGGGCTGGCCAATTCCATTATGCTGGAAGGCGACGACGGCATCATCATCGTCGACACCATGGAAACCGAGGAGGAAGCCCGCACCGTTCTGGCGGCATTCCGCGAGATCACCGACAAGCCGGTGAAAGCGATTATCTATACCCACAATCACACCGATCACGTGTTCGGCGCGGCCGGATTTGCCGACGGTAAGGACATTCCGGTGTATGCCCACGAGAGCACCAGCTATTACATCAACCGAGTGGTCAACCAGATCCGCCCCATCATCACCGCCCGCTCCATGCGCATGTTCGGCAACCACTTGCCCCAGGGTGAGCGCATCAACGATGGCATCGGCCCCCACCTGGGCATCACCCCGGACAGCCAGCTCCATGCCCTGCCGCCAACCCACACCTTCAAGGACACGATGTCGGTGAACATTGCCGGGGTTCAAATCGAACTGGTGCATGCTCCCGGTGAAACCGAAGACCAGTTGTTCGTGTGGCTACCGGAAAAACAAACCGTACTCACCGGCGACAATATCTATCAGGCCTTTCCCAACCTCTACACCATCCGCGGCACCTACTACCGTGATGTAAAACAATGGGCCAACAGTCTGGATCAAATTCGTGCCCTGGGCGCCGAACACCTGGTGCCCAGCCATACCCGCCCGGTTCACGGCAAGGACAAGGTGTCCGCGCTACTCACTGATTACAGCGATGCCATCAACTTTGTTCACGACCAAACCCTGCGCTACATGAACCTGGGGCTGACACCGGACCAGATCGTGGAGAAAGTGCAGCTGCCCGAACATCTGGCCAGCAACCCCTGGCTGCAGGAATTCTACGGCAAGGTCAGCTGGTCGGTGCGCTCCGTATTCGACGGTTACCTGGGCTGGTTCGGCGGCAACCCCAGTGAACTGCAACCGATGCCGGAACAGGACGAAGCACAGCGCATGGCAGCCCTGGCTGGCGGCAGCGACGCACTGCTGGACAAAGCCCAGAGTGCATTGGAAGACGAGGATGCCCAGTGGGCGCTGGACCTCAGTGACCACCTGATGATTCTGTTGCCGGACAACGACGCGGTGAAAACCCTGCGTGCCGGCGCCCTGCGACTACTGGGCGAGAAGGAAGCCAACCCCAACGCTCGCAACTATTACTTCACCGTTGCCCGCGAAGTGCAGGACGGCCTGAACCCGGCTTTCCGCACCCAGATGACTGAGGATTTCCTGGCCACTCTGCCCATTGAGAACTTCCTGCATGCCATGCCGGCACTGCTCAAGGCCGAAGAGACATTGGAAGAAAACGTGGCACTGGGCTATGCCTTCCGCCACAGCGGCAAGCAATTCACCCTGCGCATCCGTCACGGGGTCGCCAAGGTACATAGCGGGATTGATGACGACGTAGTCGCCACACTCGATACCACCGAGGCCACCTGGAAAGCCATTGCCGCCGGCATCCAGAACCCGGCCAGCGCCTTGGCCGGTGACCAACTGGATATTGATGGCAGTACCCTGTCGGCCATGAAAGTGCTGGGCTACTTCGAGAAAATCGACTGAATCAAGCGTCCGGCCTGGAGACAACAAAGTGCGCCGTAGGGTCCAGGAAGAACATCTTCTTCCAACCCTGCGGCGCGTCATCCGCCCGCCAGAACAACGGCAGCAAGCTCACCAGTGAATAGTGCAGATGCGGCGGCTTACCCGCCGCATTGCCACTGTCACCCACGGTGCCCACCGGGTCTCCCGCACTGAGCCAACGTCCACTGTCGGCGATCGCCTGCAAGTGCGCGTAATAGTGCAGCCGCCATTTCGGCCCCAGCATCAGCACCACCTTACCGCCCCGCGATAACTCCCCGCGATACAAAACCACCCCACCACTGCTGGCAACAACCGGCGTGCCCGCATTGGCAAAGATATCCACGCCCTTGTGAACGCCAGACTTACCCCACGGGTGATACCAGAAGGTTTGCGGGTGCCAGTCGTTACGACCGGCATCCTGCACCGGAATCCGCCGGGCTTCCGGCAGCAGCAGGGCCCCTGCCAACACAAATAGCAGTAGCCACAGGCCACGGCGCATTACAGTACGGATGCGCGGCATAATTCGAGCCATCGTTCGATCCCCGGGCTGCGGTATTTTTGACGGTGCAGCACAAAATAGAATTCCCGATGGAAGTCACGGTGTGGCACCGACAACTCCACCAAAGACCCTCGCTTGAACGCCTCTTGTAAGCACACCCGCGACAGGCAACTAATGCCCAAGCCGGTTTCCACCGCCCGTTTGATCGCCTCCGTGTGCTCCAACTCCAAAGCCAAGTCCAGCTCCGGCACCAGACCATGCAGGGCCCGCTCAAAAGTTTGGCGGGTACCGGAACCCGACTCACGAACAATCCAGTGCGCCGCCCGCAAATCGTCGTCAGTCAGCGCTTCCTTACTCGCCAGCGCATGCTCCGGGCTACAAAACACCACCAGTTCATCTTCGCGCCAGGGCAACAACTCCAGGTCCGGGTGGTTCAGCTCGCCCTCGATAAGCCCCAGATCCAGCTCAAAGGTGAGCACCCTGTCCACGATGGAGCGAGTGTTTGCCACCTCCAGATGCACCCGCGCCCCCGGCTGCTGAGCCATATAATCCGCCATGATCGCCACCGCCAGGTAATTGCCGATGGTCAGGGTGGCGCCCACATTGAGTCGACCCAGATCCCGGTGAGACTGCAGGTCCGCTTCCAGCTCCCGGGCCTGGGCCAGCAGCGCTTCCGCCCGCGGCCAGAACTGCCGGCCCAGCTCATTGAGCTTCAGTCGCTTGCCGGCCCGCTCAAAGAACTTCACATCGTAAAGCCCTTCCAGTTCTTTCAACGCCCCGGATGCGGCCGACTGGGACATGCTCAGGTGATTGGCCGCATGGCTCACATTTTCAAAGTGGGCAATGGCGAGAAAGACTTCCAGTTGCCTGAGGGTGTAGCGCATGAGCACCTATCCATGATTAAATGAGAATCATTATTAACTGTGAAAAAATCTCATAGCTGTTTTCTCGATATCAACTATCGGAATAACCCATTTTACCGATAAATGCCATTCGGTTAAATTTCCACCATCTCGAATTTTGGAATAAGCGCTGATTTAACTATGTCTAATCTGAATACTGAAACCGTCAAAAGCGTTCGCCACTGGAACGATACCCTGTTCAGCTTTACCACCAGCCGGGACCCGGGTTTCCGTTTCAAGAACGGACATTTCACCATGATTGGCCTGGAGCAGGATAACGGCCGCCCGTTGCTGCGCGCCTATTCCATTGCCAGCGCCAACTATGAGGAAGAACTGGAGTTCTTCAGCATCAAGGTGCAAGACGGCCCGCTCACCTCCCAGCTGCAGAACATCAAGCCAGGCGACAAGATCTACGTGAGCCGCAAGCCCACTGGCACTCTGGTGGCCGACCACCTGCTGCCGGGCAAAAACCTGTGGTTGCTATCCACCGGCACCGGCCTGGCGCCGTTCATGAGCATCATCAAGGACCCGGAAGTGTACGAGCAGTACGACCGCGTCATTCTCACCCACGGGGTGCGCCATGTGTCCGAGCTGGCCTACCAGGACACCATTGAGAATGAGCTGCCCAACAACGAATTCTTCGGTGAGTTCGTCAACGGAAAACTGCTCTACTACCCCACGGTAACCCGTGAGCCGTTCCGCAACGAAGGCCGCCTGACCGACTTGATGACCAGCGGCAAAATTTTCGAAGACCTGGGCTTGCCCAAACCAAGCCTGGAAAACGACCGCTTCATGCTCTGCGGCAGCCCGGCCATGCTCAAGGACACCCAGGAAATTCTCGACGGTTGGGGCTTCAAGGAAACCCGCGGCGGCGAGCTGGGTGAGTACGTGATCGAGCGGGCGTTTGTGGAAAAATAAACGCAAAAGACGCCGCACGCTTCACGCTGCATGCAACACGCTAACGGGCCGCTTTCGCGGCCCGTTTTTTTATCTGTGGCCGTCTCTCTGCGCCCCAGTCTGCTACTCTCCACTAGCCTTTTCGGGGAAGGGAATGTTCCAGCCGTGCAACCACAATCCATTGCTATCATCGGGGCCGGTACCGCGGGGCTCGCCACTGCCGCGTTGTTGGCCCAACAGGGCCACGCCATCACGCTGATAGAACGCGCCCCCGCCCTGGAACCGGTGGGTGCCGGGTTGCTGTTACAGCCCGCCGGGCTCAGCGTCCTCCACCGCATGGGCCTCTATCAGGCCATGTGCCGTTACGGCGCGCATATCGATGCCCTAGTGGGGCATACCTGTTCCGGCCGCGCCATCATGAACAGCCACTATCGCCCTCTTGGCGGGCAGGCCCACGGGCTGGGCATCCATCGGGCCAGCCTCTGCCATGTGCTGGATAGTCACCTGCAAACACTGCCGCACCAACGCCGCATGGGCTGCACCGTTATCGCCGTGGACACCCAAGCACACCAGACCCTGGTCACCCTTGAAGACAACCAACGCACGGACGTGCTCGCCTTTGATGCGGTGCTAATCGCCAACGGCAGCCACAGCCAGCTGCGTCCCAGCGACTGGACTCGCTACGACCGCCTTTACCCTTGGGGTGCCATGTGGGCCATGGTGCCCATTGCAGCCCCTTTTGATGTGCCTCAGCTACAGCAACGCTATCACCGGGCCAGCGCCATGGCCGGCATCCTTCCCACCGGTTGCCGCCCGGATCAACCGGATACCCCCCTGGCCAGTTTTTTCTGGAGCCTGCCCGTCACTGAAATGGCTAGCTGGCAGCAACCCGACTTTGCCTGTGCCCCTTTTGAGAAATGGCGAAACGCCCTGCATGAGTTCTGGCCGGAGCTGGACTCGGTGCTAACCCCTCTGACCCAGGCACACCAGCTGACCCCCGCCACCTACCGCGATGTGATCATGCATCAGTGGGGAGAAAACCGGCTCGGCGTGATTGGCGACGCCGCCCACGCCATGAGCCCCCAGTTGGGCCAGGGCGCCAATATGGCCCTGCTGGATGCCTGGGCCTTGGGCGAAGCCATGCAGCAGTCGGACAACTGGGATGACGTCTGGGCGCATTATCACCAGCAGCGCGGGCCGCACATTCGCTTCTACCAGCGCATGAGCCGCTGGCTGACACCGGCCTCTCAATCCCACAGCCGCATCATCGCCACCGGCCGCGACATGCTGTTCCCGCTGATGGCGCAGGTTCCCTGGCTACGGCTGCAAATGGCAAGAACCGTCGCCGGCCTGAAAACCGGACTGCTGCGTTAACGCATTCCTGAAAAGGGAGCTTATCCGGTGACGATCAGCACGCTGGCGGCATCAGTCCTCGCCAGCGTGCTGATGCCGCCACTGGCTGGGCGTCATGCCCATCCAGACCTTGAACGCACGGGTAAAATTGGCCGGGTCGGCAAAACCCAGTAGCTCACTAATGCGCTGAATTTCCACATCGGAACTGCCCAGCAAATGGCAGCCATCTCGACGCCGCGCCTCTTCCAGTAGCAACTGAAACCCCTGCCCGCGCTCCTGCAGCCGGCGCCGCAAGGTACGGGGCGTCAGGTGTAATCGCTCTGCCAGCTGCTCCGGCGTGGGGTAACCGTCCGCGCCGAGCACCAGTGCCTCACGCACGTGCCGCATCAAGGTATCCCCAGGCGCCAACAGCGCACTCTCCCGCTCACATTGCGCCAGGGCCTGGTTCAATGCTTCCGGGTTCGCCGTGGGCAAGGCGCTGTCCAACCACTGCACCGCTTCCGGCACCCAAATACCCGCGCGGGGTTTATGATAGCGGACCCCCTGCGCTCCTTCAGGCGCAGTGCCGGATGCCGGCGGTGGCCCTTGCAACCAGATTTGCGGCACCAGCGACAAATCCGGAAGAATAAACCGTATCCCGCTAGCCATGCTGCCCAGCATGGAGCTGAGCAATACATCGCGCACCGTCGACGGCAACACCACCTCCGGTACCAATTCGAAAAACACCCCGCCACCTTCAATCTGGACGCTCAGCACCACACTGCGCCCGCGCAAATGCCAGAACCGCTCCAGCAGGCCAATCGCTTCGCGGGCATTGCCCGCACACATAAGGACATAACCCAGGCTTCCATGGGCGGTCAGCGGCATACGCTGCCCCACATCCAGGCCAATGCCGGTATCACCCGTCAACGCGGCGGCGGCGGCAAACACTTGCACTGTCTCCTGCAAGGACACCCGGGCAGACGGACCGTCCAGCAAGGTCGCAGAGACCCCCGCACCGGAGAGCAGAGCCTCACGAGAAACCTCTCGCTGCTCCGCCACATCCGCAAACATACGCACGTAGGTCACCGACTGGTTCCGTTGCCGAGTCCAGTCAGGGGAATGCGTCCAGTCGATTGTCGGTACAATTTCAGGCAATATGGCCACCGATGACAAGTGCTTTGTCCGCCCAGCATCTCACGCCACCCCAGCCCTCGCCAGTACCGTGTAGGCCAAAGTTGCAACGTATTCCTTTCGCCAGGAGGCTCACTATGAATGCACCGGCAAAACACCTTCACAACAACCCGACCGATGCGCGTCCCGCCATGGTGATTCCCACCGTCCGCCAACCGGAGTTCGACCTGGCCGACGATGTGCCCAAATACTGGTGGGATAATGACCCGCTGAAGACGCTACTACTCGGCGCCTTGTCCGCCAGCTTTCCCGCCGGGGAGCGATTTTTCATCGATTCCGTTCGCCACTTTCAGGACCAAATCAGTGACCCGGAACTGAAAAAAGCCGTACGGGCCTTTATCGGCCAGGAAGCTCACCACTCCAAAGAGCACAAGTTGCTTAACGGTTATCTGGAAGAACGCGGCGTCGGCCTTGGCCGGCTGGACCGTGAAATACAGGCCTTCATGGACTGGATGCGTAAGAACCTGTCACCGGAACGGCAGCTCGCCCACACCGTCGCAGTGGAACACTTCACGGCATTGATGGCAGAGGAGTTCTTGCTCAAATATGACACTCTGGACGAGATGGACCCGCGTATGGCAGCTATCTGGGCTTGGCATGCCATCGAAGAATCCGAACACAAAGCGGTGGCGTTTGATGTGTACAAACACATCGGCGGTAGCGAATTTACCCGCATCACGGAAATGGCTCTGGTGAGCGTTTTATTCCCGCTGTTTTCTACCCTCCATCTGACCCAACTGATGAAGGAACAGGGCGAGCTGACCAATATAAAATCCTGGCTGAGTGGCCTCAATTACCTGTGGGGGAAACCCGGCGTATTCCGTAAGCTGCTGCCGTCCTACTTCAAGTTCTACAGCCCCCGCTTCCACCCGTGGCAACACGATGCCCGCAACCTGGTGGAAAAGGCGAAGAAAAAATGGCTGGGTAACTGGGCCTGATTTTCAGGCTGCCAGAGGCCAAACGCCGGATGCTTGGCGCTTAAAAACACACACCCGCAAAGGGTTACGTTTTAATGCATCAAGCGTCTGGCGTTACGCACAACAACCTTATTTCACCTCGACCAGATCAAAGCTCTGCTTGATCTTGCCGCCCTCACGAATCGAGGTAAGCACGTTATTCAACCGCGTCGGGTCAAAGGCTTGGGTTTGCAATTTGGCGATTTCAATATAGAGATTGGTGGCGGCCAGCACGTTACTAGACACATTCTGGTCACTGTGAACTACCCCAAAGCTCACATCAGGACCAATCAAGTCGATGGTTTTGTTATCCAACAAGACCGTATCGAACTCCGACACTAGCGCATGAGTAACGGTGTACTTTCCCGCTGGCGTGGTGATCACTTGGGGGGTTTCAAATTTAATTTTTTCTCGTGATTTCAGATAAGTGCCTGGCGCCGCTACCGCCATGGGCAAGGCAAGCCCGAACCGTACCGATTTCGCCTTGGCAGACTTCACGTTGCCCTCTTTATCAATAACAAATTGCCGTCGCAAACCCGGCTCCATGCCCAGCGCCATAATCCGCCCAGTTTCATCCTGCCAGGACAGGCCGACTTCATAGCCGTCATCAAATTCCTGGAGCACTTCCCAGATCATAATCTGATGGCCTCGGGCAGGATTTTTGACAATAGACTTGTCACCCACCTTGGCATTTTCATGGATATAAACGTGATCCGGCGCTTTCATCGCTGCCACCATGGGCACTTCCAGCAGAGAGCAACCCTGCATCAGCGCCAGCATGGAAACCCCTGTCACGCAGGCAATACGACCCCGTGTCATTAATCTCATCCCTTCCCCCCATTCATAATGCGCTGCTGCGCTGGAAAGATAACACTACCGTATAATTGTGCATTTCTGCGTTAATTTTTGGTTCATCTTGTATGAAGTAGAGGAATAGACACGACCCGCCCGCGACAGGCCCCAACGTGAACGCCTGCGAATCGCGGATATTCACATGGATAGAATAGGTGGGTCGCGAAGACGCGGACATGCCCCGCCAGCTTAAAAAGCCGGGGCTAAATTTATTTTTTAGTGCCAGGTTGTAAGGTCACCGGCTGAGCCAGCGCATCCGTGGCTTCTGGCGGCTTGGCATCGAGGTCTTTCTGGGCGCCGCAGGCAACACACTCCATCCACTGCCTGTCGCCATCGATGATGCGTTGAATCTTGTCCATCTGCCCACATTCCGGGCAGGTTGCTCCGGCGATAAATTGGCGTTTCATAACATCTCTCCGCTTAACGAATAACGCCCGATGCCGGACGCATTGTCGTCAGGCAACGGGCGTTCGGCATCAAGCGTTTCATCCATTAATGCCGCAATGACGCAGCAGCGGCTCTACGCTGGGTTCGCGACCCCGGAAGGCTTTGAACAGCTCCATGGGTTCGCGGCTGCCCCCCTTGGCAAGAATTTCCGTGCGGAACGCGCGCCCGGTTTCTTCGTTGAATTCGCCTTCCTCTTCAAACCGGGAATAGGCATCCGCCGACAGTACTTCCGCCCATTTATAGCTGTAGTAACCCGCCGCATAGCCGCCGGCAAAAATATGTCCAAAGCTGTTGGGGAAACGGTTGAACGCCGGCGGTTGAATCACCGCAACTTGCTCACGCACTTCCTTCAATACCTGATAGATATTCATTCCCGGCTGGTACTCAGCGTGAATGCGCATGTCGAACAGAGAAAATTCGATCTGCCGCACCATCTGCATGGCACCCTGAAAGTTTTTCGCAGCGAGCATTTTTTCCAGCTTTTCTTTCGGTAGTGGCTCTCCGCTTTCGTAATGGCCGGAAATCAGTGCGATACCGTCTTCAGTCCAGCACCAGTTTTCCAGGAACTGGCTGGGTAGCTCGACCGCATCCCAGGCCACCCCATTGATCCCGGAAATACCGGACACATCCTGCTCGGTAAGCATATGGTGCAGGCCATGGCCGAATTCGTGGAACAAGGTCACCACTTCATCGTGGGTCAACAGACCGGGCTTGCCACCGGCAGGCGGGGCAAAGTTACAGGTCAAGTAGGCCACCGGTGTTTGCAGGCTGCCATCGGGTTGGCGACGACGAATACGTGCATCATCCATCCAGGCCCCACCGCGTTTGCCGGTGCGGGCATACATGTCCAGATAGAAAGCGGCACGCACGCTGCCGTCGTCATCCACCAGTTCGTAAAAGCGCACGTCTTCGTGCCAGGTATCCACATCCTTGCGTTGCTTGAACTGAATACCGAACAGCTTGCCCACCACCGAAAACATGCCATTGATGACCGTGTCCGCCGGGAACCAGGGGCGCAACTCTTCTTCCGAAATATCGTAGCGCGCTTCACGCAGGCGTTCGCTCCAGAAACCGATATCCCAGGGATTCAACTCGTCCGCACCCTGCTTCGCGGCAAACGCTTTCAGCTCCGCCAGTTCCTGTTCCGCTTGGGGCTTGGCACGTTTCGCCAGGTCGTCGAGAAACTGGACGACTTCATTCACATCCCGGGCCATTTTTGTGGCCAGGGATTCTTCCGCGTAGTTGGCAAAGCCCAGCAGCTGGGCTTGCTGATGCCGCAGCGCCAGAATCTCGTCCATGATCGCCGCATTATCAAACTGGTTCGCCTGAGGCCCCTGATCAGAGGCTTTGGTGGTCCAAGCCGTGTACATCTCTTTGCGCAATTCCGCGTTTTTACAGTGACTCATCACGGCGATAAAAACCGGTGCATCCAGCGTCAATAACCAACCCTCTTTTTCCTCGGCATTAGCGCGATCTGCCGCACCGGCCTTGGCACTGTCGGGCAAACCATCGAGCTCGCCTTCATCGGTGATGTGTTTGCTCCACGCCTGGGTGGCATCAAGCGTGTTGTCGGAAAATTGGCTGGTCAGTTCAGACAACCGTTTGGAGTTGGCCATGTACTTGGCTTTTTTTCCGTCGGGCAGGTCCACCCCGGAGAGGCGGAAGTCACGCAGGGTGTTGTCGATATCCTTCTGCTGAGCTTCACTCAGGGTTGGCCATTGCTCGCTATCGCGCAGCGCTTGGTAGGCCGCACAAAGCGCTGCATTCTGCCCTACCTCGGTGCCATATTCGCTGAGCAGCGGCAGGCAGCTGTTGTAGGCATTACGCAGAGTTTCGTTCTGCGCCACGGCATTCAAGTGGCCGGCCGGGCCAAAGGCCTTGCCGAGACGATCATCTTCCTGATCCAGCGCCGCAACCAGGTGCGCGTAATCGAAGTTACCTTCAGCCAACACCTGTTCAATCCGGACACGACCCTCGGCCACCAGCTGCTCCACGGCGGGGAGAACCTGTTCAGGCTGGATATCGGAAAAAGGGGGAAGTGCGGGGTAATCAATCAGCGGATTGTTGCTCATGGGTATCCTGTCCTGCTCTGGGTTCAGCGTATGTCTGCGCCGGCGGCTGCCGGTGACGGGTAGTTTCGTCCGGCTGCAGCAGCGTCTGGAATATCAGCCACTTGCTTAGCAGAAAAACGCCAAGCAAGATCAGTATGGCTATCAGTATATGACCGGGGGGCTTGTTCATGGGCCTCCCTGACGATGAATTTCAGCTATCGAGTGTATCAGTGATGGGGATTCGCCGCTTTGAAGACAAGGCCCCACAGCTAGGGGAACGGGTATTTGTGGATGAGGACGCCACTGTCATTGGCGATGTCATTCTGGGCGATGATTGTTCCGTCTGGCCCAAGGCGGTGATCCGCGGAGACATGCATGCCATCCGTATCGGTGCTCGCGTCAGCATTCAGGACAACGCCGTGCTGCACATTACCCATGACTCCACCTTCAACCCCGGCGGCTTCGCGCTGCAGATCGGGGACGATGTGACCCTCGCTCACCAGGCCATGCTGCACGGCTGTACCTTGGGCAACCGGGTAATGGTGGGCATGCAGGCGATCATCATGGATGGCGCCATCGTAGAAGACGACGTGATCGTCGCCGCCGGCTCCCTGGTCGGGCCCGGCAAGCGACTGGAAAGCGGCTATCTGTATCGCGGCCAGCCTGCGCGACAGGCGCGCCTGCTCACCGAGGAGGAGCGCGCCTTTTTGCCCTATGTGGCGGGCAACTATGTTCGCCTGAAAGACCGGTATTTAAAAAGCAGCGGCTAGCGACGAGCGTCCAGCTGCCAGAAAAACATTAAGTCGGCTGTAGGAGCACCTCTTGAGGTGCTCCTACAGCCGCTTCGTAAAAATCACCGATCTCGAGGAATTTTTCCGGTTTTGCCTATCTTTTTTTCGTAGCTCGTAGCTCGTAGCTCGTAGCTCGTAGCTCGTAGCTCGTAGCTCGTAGCTCGTAGCTCGTAGCTCGTAGCTCAAATTTGCCACATGAAAGACATGTTGCCGAAGCTGAAGGGGTCGTCGGTGCTACGCAGGGGCGAGGTGGAGCTTTGTAATGTGAGGGTGAAAGAGAAGCTGTCCCAGTGAACGCCCCCACCTACGACCAGGCCCAGCACACCGTCGCGGGCTTCCACGGCATATTCCTCGGCATGAGTTTCCAGGTAGGAGTAGCCGATGTATTCACCGAAGCTGGCCACAAAGGCTTCCCAGCCAAAGCCACTGCCATCGAACAAGCCCACCAGCGAACCGGCGGTACCGATACCCGCATAATCGGGAATGAAGTTGCGTGGCAGGTTGCGGCCCACGCGCAGAAAACCGCCGGCTGTTGCCGTGCCATGAAAGTTGTTGGCATCCACGCCCCAGGCATACCCCAGCTCACCCTGCAGGCCGCTGTCTGACTGAAATTGATGAAAGCGCCGGGCATTAATAAAGTAGGCACCACCAATCAGGTCTGTGCCTAACTGATTATCCCAGCCTTGCGGCTCGCTGGAGCCGGTGATCTTGTGCACCAGCTTCTGGCTCTGCTCCGCCCCGGACTCCGGGCCAACCACACCCAGGCGAACGCCATAGCCAAACAGGCTGTCTCCGTTCCAGCTGAACAATCCCATTTCCAGATTGCTATATCCCACATAAGGAAGATCAGCATAATTTGGCGTGCGCTGGCTAATGTCTTCCGGGGTAATCATGACCTGCTCCAAACTGAACGTCAGGGCATGCTTTTCATCGCTGAGGCTGATACCCGGCAAGGGGGACAAGGTGCTCGCCAAGCCGCAGGTGAAGCTATCATTGCGCTCGCAGTGGTCGTGGGCATCTCCCACCCAGCTGATTCGCACCCCATTGGTGTACTGCCCGTCGGCACCGACAAACAGATCGTTATCCCAGGAAAAACCCAACGTGGACGCCATCGCGGCCACAGGCAACACACCCGCCAAAAGCAGAACGAAACGCAGAGACATACCTCACCCAGTATCAACGAGCCCCAAGGCACGCAATGCGATAAAACGAACTAGAAGCGCCAGCGACGCTGCATAACAAGAAACGCGAACGACGCCGACCAGGTAATGAGGATCAAGCCGTTCAAGGCCTCCACTCCAGCAATCAGGCGCAGCGTTCCCACCGGAAACAAATCCCCCAAGCCCAGGGACGTATAGCAGGCGGCGGAAAAATACAGATGATCCAGAAAACTGCCGTTTACTGCACCACCGATACTCATGGCCGTATCCCCCACATCCAGAAGCAGATAGACCCAGGCATAGAGCGTAATTTCGACCATGTGTGCGGCAAACATGGCGATCACCACTACCAGAATTTCACCCCGGAAATTCGGCCAGCGTTTAAGCAAGCGGGACAGGCCAGCCAACGTCCAGTAATGCAACGTCACCGTGGTCAACACCATAGCCAGGCTGACCGCGGAGGCATACATCACTTCGAACATGACCGTACTGTCTGTCATGACTATCGCAGCGATGCCATGACAGGGGCGGTATCCGGTCGCCAGCCACGCCAGATTTCAAAGGCTTCGGCGGCTTGTTCGACCAGCATGCCCAGCCCATCTGCCGTGGCCGAGGCACCCTGCTGTTCTGCCCAGCGCAGGAACGGGGTTGGCTCATTGCCGTAGACCATGTCGTAGGCCACCGCCCCCTCCGCAAGTAATCCGTCCGGGAGGGCTGGCATGTCACCGTGCAAGCCAGCGGAAATCGCATTGATCACCAGATCAAACTGCCCCATAAGATTATCCAGGCCACCGCCCAACACGGGCGGCCCTTCACCTTTCATCACGTTACCCGCCAAGGTTTCCGCTTTCTCTTTGGTGCGATTGGCAATGCGCAACAACGTCGGCTCTTCCGCCAGCAACGGCCCCAGCACACCGCGCACGGCGCCACCCGCGCCCAGGATCAACACCCGCTTCTTACGAATCGGCCAGCCCTGGTTGTCACGGATATCCTTCACCAACCCGGCGCCATCGGTATTGTCACCGTGCAATTGGTCACCATCCCACCACAGCGTGTTCACCGCACCGGCCTGATCCGCCCGCTCGGTAATGGCATCGCACAATGCAAAAGCCTGCTCCTTAAAGGGCACGGTGACATTGGCGCCCAACCCGCCAGCCTCACGGAAGGCCTGCACAGCGCCGGCGAAATCATCCAGCGGCGCTTCGCGCTTTTCATACTGTACCGCGTCACTGCGCTGAGCAGCAAACCCATGGTGAATATCCGGGGAGCGGGAATGATTCACCGGGTTGCCAAAGACACAATACAACGCCGCACTCGATGCGGTTTTCTCAGCGGTCATACCCACTCCCGGTGAATCAGAAATTTCTGGTAAAGCGCAATCTCATCACTGCCCGGCTCCGGGTGATAATCATAATCCCAGCGAACCAGTGGCGGCAGTGACATCAAGATGGACTCGGTGCGGCCCCCGGATTGCAGCCCAAAGATAGTGCCCCGGTCATAGACCAGGTTGAACTCCACATAACGGCCCCGGCGATACAACTGGAACTGGCGCTCCCGTTCGCCATAGTCATGGCCTTTACGCCGCGCCAGAATAGGTTGGTAAGCTGGCACAAAGGCATCACCAACGCTGCGCATCAACGCGAAGCTGGTATCGAAATCAAAGCGATTCAGATCGTCAAAGAACAGCCCGCCCACACCGCGCGGTTCATCACGATGCTTGATATAAAAGTAGTCGTCACACCAGGCTTTAAATTCCGGGTAGATCTCACTGCCAAACGGCTCGCAGGCAGCCTTGGCGGTTTGGTGCCAGTGCACCACGTCTTCTTCAAAACCATAGTACGGTGTCAGATCGAACCCGCCACCAAACCACCACACCGGGTCTTCACCGTCTTTTTCCGCCACGAAAAAACGCACATTGGCGTGGCTAGTGGGCGCATAGGGGTTTTTCGGATGAATCACTAGCGACACACCCATGGCCTGAAAACTGCGGCCTGCCAGTTCAGGGCGAGCCGCCGTGGCAGACGGTGGCAACTGGTCACCAAAGACATGGGAAAAATTCACTCCGCCTTTCTCGATCACCGCGCCATTTTCCAGCACCCGGCTACGGCCACCCCCGCCCTGCTCGCGCTCCCAGCTGTCTTCCCGGAACGTGGCTGTGCCATCTTCTGCCCCCAGTGCGTCGCAGATACGGTCCTGCAGATCCAGCAGGTAGTCTTTCACCGCCTGCAGTGAAACCTCTGACATGGTGCTTTCCCCGGATGCGGTCGGTGTGTTCACGGGCGCAAGACGCGCCCGCTTTCCAGATCAATAATGGTAGAGGGTTTGCTCCCCTGGTCACAGGCGCCGCTGACAATAAAGTCGAGTTGATCACCCAGCTGGCGGGCCACCTGATAGCGATTGCGCGCCGCCGGGCGACCACTGATGTTGGCGCTGGTAGAAATGATGGGTTGTCCGGCCAGCTGACATAACTGGCGAGCCAGAGGGTGGTCCGGCACGCGCACGGCTACTTTGCGGTGCTGTCCGCGCACCCAAACGGGTAAGCGATCACTGGCATCAATCAGGTAGGTCACCGGCGCCGGCCACTGCGTTTGTAATTGCGCAGACTGCGCCTCGGTCAGTGATAGATAGGGCGCCAGCTGAGCCAGGCTCTCCCCGATCAGGATCAACCCCTTACTCACTGGGCGCTTTTTGATGGCCAGCAACTGCATCACCGCGTCGCGGTTAAACGGATCGCAGCCCAAGCCGTAGACGGACTCCGTGGGGTAGGCGACCACGCCGCCCGCCTGAATGATCTGTGCCGCACTGTGCAGGTGCTGATCCATGACAACGCCCTGAAAGCAAAAGCGGCAAATTACCCTGCACAGCCCGGCGACTCAAGTCTGCCGATCAGCAGGCGGCTTAGGCTTCGCTGACCTGGCGCTTCAGATAACCGCCCGCCACGCGCTCCACCCAGCCTTCCAGTTCCAGATCCGCCAGCTGGCTAGCCAACTCGGACATGGACAAACCGGTACGTTCCTGCAACACATCCAGGGGATTCAGGCCGCTGGTCAGGTGAGCCAGCAAGTCGGGGGCCTCATAATGAATGCCGCAGGCTTCCACGCTACGCTGAAAGTCGCCAAAGGCCTGGAAAATATCGTCCACAGATTCCAACCAGCTGGCGCCATCGCGCAGCAACTGGTGGCACCCCTTGCTCAGCGGGTTGTGGATGCTACCGGGAATGGCGAACACTTCACGGTTCTGGGACAAGGCCGTACGCGCAGTAATCAGCGAGCCACTCTTGATCGCCGCCTCCACCACGATGGTGGCGAGGCTAAGCCCACTGATAATGCGATTGCGCATGGGAAACTGGGCAGGAAGAGGCCGCGACCCCGGGGCAAATTCCGACACCAGCGCACCGCCATTTTCCACGATTTGGCTGGCCAACAGGCCATTGCGGGGCGGGTAAATGCAATCCGGGCCGCTGCCCATTACCGCCACCGTGCGCCCGGCACTGACTGCACCACGATGGGCGGCCGCATCGATGCCAAGCGCCAGGCCGCTGACAATCACAAAGCCACTCGCGGCCAGCTTGCGGGCAAAACGGCGGCTGTTATCAATACCGTCCGCAGAAGCATTGCGCGCCCCCACCATGGCCAGCGACGGCGCGTTCAGTGCCTCCACGCTACCACGCACGGCAATCACGCCGGGGGCATCGTTGATTTGCGCCAGTAACGGCGGGTAGTCCGCATCACCCAGCGCAACCCAGCGCCAACCCTGCTCACGCAGTTGCTCGTAATAAACGGGGAGATTGCCGGTATTGTCCAGCAGCCGGGCGCGCTCTTTCAGGCCGGCGGGCAGCAGGGGAAGAAAATCAGACACCGGTGCAGACGCGATCCGGTGCTGTTGCAGTGCGCGGCCCAGGGCCGCTGAAGACGGGGAAAACAACGCCTGCAACAGCAGGCGTTTAAATTGTCCGTCCATTCGCCCACCTCCTTGTGTGCGTTGGAATATGGCCAAACACCAAATTGTTGACGGCCACGTCTGCGAGAACGCCCTTTCCAAGGATGGAAAGGGCGTTCTCGCAGAGCGTCAGGCTTTCGGCATCAAGCGTGCAGCGTACTACCTATCAGTAACTGCCCGCCGGGCTTTCAGCAATGTCGTGCATATAAATAGGGCGTGTGGACTCCATGATCAAACCATAGCTGACCTTGTCGAACACCCGGAAGATCACCATAGAACCGGTTTTCTCGCGGGGCAGCTGGACCATGTCGCCCTGCTGGCGATCACGGACCGTTTCACCCTGGCCGTAGATATCCAGCACGTTGCCTTCTTTCAGGCCATCACGCAGACCCTTGTTGATCACCACCACGTCATTGCGCGCGACGCTGTTGAGGCGATCAAAGAAGCGAATCACTTTCGCCTCAATCTTGGTATCCGGTGCAGACGGGTACAACACTGCACGCACGCGGCGATCTTCCGTGGAGAACAGGCGATCATCGATGCGAAGGTCTTCACTGGAGTCGGTGACCCGCAGGGTAATCATGTCGTCATCGTGGCTGGCTACCCGGCCCAGGCCGATCTGGCGAGCTTCGTAGCCCAGCACTTCATTGGTATCCGGGTCCACATACTGCTCACCGGTGCGGTAAAATCCGTACCCTTGATCCAGGTCTTCCCATTTCGTCGCGGTATCGCGAGCGTAAACGGTATCACCTTCACCAAAGATCACACGGCGATCGCGGCCACCCACCACGTAGGGAGCTTCGACAATTTCCTGACGATCCACCACCAGCCCTTCCTTCAGGTAGGACTGAATCGCACTGGCAGGAATGGCAGGAATGGCTTCGTCATTGGCAATTTCACGCACCCGCGGGGTGAGTTTCACTGTACCATTGGACATCACGGTCTCTTCCACGCCCCGTTTCACCGACAGGCGCGGCTCACCGTCAACGTAGGAAAGGCGGATTTCGTCACCGGGATAGATCAAGTGAGGGTTACTGATTTCCTCATTAATCTGCCAGATTTCTGGCCATTGCCACGGTTCTTGCAGAAAACGGCCGCTGATATCCCAAAGGGTATCGCCGTTTTTCACGAAATACTTGCTGGGGTGCCCATCTTTGAGCACCACCGCTGCGGAGGCCATACCGGACACCGCCAGCACCAGGCCAAAGGTCAAGGCGCGCTGGACCGATTTCATCATCATCGGATTCCTTTTATCATTATTGGACTCATCCCCGAGAGCGACCGCGATCCTTTATTGTAGACGCGGTTCCTTTTGGATATTAGCAATGCGATCATATATTTAGCAACCGAAATTCGAGTACTACCGCAACTTCTGAGAAGGTACATGGCTAAACTGGAAATACTGGAATTCCCGGATCCCCGACTACGCACAGTAGCAAAGCCGGTGGAAAAGGTAGATGACGAGCTTCGCAAACTGATCGACGACATGTTCGAAACCATGTACGCCGCCCCCGGCATTGGCTTGGCCGCCAGCCAGGTAAACGTGCATAAGCGTCTGTTAGTGATGGATTTGTCCGAAGAGCACAATGAGCCCATGGTGTTCATCAACCCGCAGATCACCCCGCTCACCGATGAGCTGGCGCCCTATGAAGAAGGCTGCCTGTCGGTGCCCGGCTTCTACGAAAAGGTGAAACGCGCGGCCCGGGTACGAATTAATGCCCTGGACCGGGACGGCAACGCTTTCGAAATGGAAGCGGACGAACTGCTCGCCACCTGCATCCAGCACGAGATCGATCACCTGGACGGCAAACTGTTCGTGGACTACGTCTCCCGGCTCAAGCGTGACCGCATCAAGAAGAAGCTGGAAAAGATCCATCGCCAGCAAGCTTAAGAGAGAGGCAAGTTGAAAGTTCAAAGTTGAAAAGCGCGAAACGGCTTTCAGAATAGCGAATCGCCATGCCCGCGATTCCAGCCCTGCGGCGCGGCCGTGGCGTTAGACGTGTGGCTTTCTCGAGGGTTCGCGTTTGAACTTTCAACTTTTCACTTTCAACTCGCCTCTCTGCCCCACCATTTACCGACCCAGAGGCCTTTTTTTGAAACCCTTACGTCTCGCCTTCGCCGGCACCCCCGATTTCGCCGCCGCCAGCTTGCAGGCCGTGCTGGATAGCGATCATCAGGTTGTGGCTGTCCTCACCCAGCCCGATCGCGCTGCCGGGCGCGGTAAAAAAGTACAGCAAAGCCCGGTGAAGCAGCTGGCCGCGCAGCATGACATTCCCGTGCTGCAGCCGGAAAACCTGAAGGGTGAAGACATTCGCCAGCAATTACGCGACCTGAACCTGGATGCCCTTGTGGTGGTGGCCTACGGCCTGATCATTCCCCAGGCCGTGCTGGACATCCCCCACCTTGGCTGCCTGAACGTGCACGGCTCACTATTGCCCCGCTGGCGCGGCGCCGCGCCCATTCAACGGGCCATCACCACTGGCGACACAGACACCGGCAACACCATCATGCAGATGGAAGCCGGGCTCGATACCGGCCCCATGCTACTTAGCGAAGTCCTGCCCATCGGCGAGAGTGAAACCGGCGGTGAATTGCACGACCGGCTAGCCGCCCAGGGCGCTCGCCTTCTGGTTACTGTATTGCAGGACCTGGAACACTACCTGGAAAACGCCACGCCACAGCCCGACGAAGGCGTTACCTATGCCCACAAACTGAGCAAGGCCGAGGCACGGCTGGATTTTCGCCTGCCCACCCGCGCCCTCTACAACCGCATTCGTGCCTTCAACCCTTTCCCGGTGAGCTGGGTACCACTGAACGGCCAGCCCATGCGCATCTGGCAGGCCAGCGAAAGCCCCGAGCCAGGGCAGGAAAACGATGAACCGGGGCATATTTTGCGCGTGGACGACGCCGGCATCCATGTGGCCACCGGCGATGGCACCCTGATCCTGGAGGAGCTGCAATTGCCCGGCAAACGGCGCATGGCAGCGTCCGATCTGCTACGCGGCAACCCGGATCGATTCCAGCCAGGCGAACCGCTGGGCGATGCCATTACAGATGAACAGGGTGATCAACGTGACCACGCCTGACCCGCGCCTCAGCGCCGTGCGCGCCCTGAACCGGGTACTACCCGGCAAGGGCGACGGCGAAAGCCTGCGCGAAGTGCTGCGCGACTTTCCCCTACAAGGGAGCGACGGCGGCCAGATGCGCGATATCTGCTTCGGCGTCTGCCGCCACCTTCGCCCCCTCAACCACTGGCTTAACCAGCAGCTTTCCAAACCCCTCAAACCCAGCGCCCAACCGGTGCGGCTGGCCCTGCTGGCTGGCCTCTACGAGCTATGGTTCAGCGAACGCCCGGCCCACGCCATCGTTAACGCCTACCCTCAGCTGTGCCGCAAACTCAAAGCCCCCTGGGCCGCCGGCCTTAGCAATGCGGTGTTGCGCAAAGCCAGCCAGATCACCGTTGAACAAGCCTTGGCCGAAGCGCCCGCGAATATCCAGCTGAGCCTGCCCGACTGGCTGTTCAAACGCTGGCAGCACGACTGGCCCGCCAACGCCGACGCCATGGCTCGCGCCAACCTGTACGCACCCCCGTTCACCCTGCGAGTGAACCGCCAGCAGCAACAACGGGCCGACGCCCTCTCCGCCCTGGGCGAAGGCGCGCGTGCCGGCAGCGTGACCCCTTACAGCATTTATCTACAGCCGGCCCGGCCCGTGCTCCAGCTACCCGGCTTTGACCAAGGCGCCCTGTCGGTGCAGGACGAAGCCGCCCAGCTACCCGCCGAATTACTGCAGGCCCCGCCCAACGGCCGTATTCTCGATGCCTGCGCCGCACCCGGTGGCAAAACTGGCCAACTGCGTGAAAAATTCCCCGAGGCAGACCTCACCGCCCTGGAGCTGGAAGGCAAACGGCTGATGCGCATCCGCGAGAACCTGGCGCGGCTGGGCACCGATGTCACCCTGCTACAAGGCGACGCCAGCGATCCGCAATCTTGGTGGGACGGCACCCCCTTCGATGCCATCCTGCTGGACGCACCCTGCTCCGCCACCGGCATTCTGCGCCGCCAGCCGGACGTGAAATGGCACCGCAAGGGCTCTGACATCGCCCCACTGGTTGATTTACAAGCGCGCATGCTGGATGCACTATGGCCGCTGCTCAAACCCGGCGGCATGCTGGTGTATGCCACCTGTTCGGTACTGCGCGACGAGAACGACCATCAGGTCCGTGACTTCCTGCAGCGCCAGCCACAGGCCCGGGATGTGACGCCACGGCCGGAAGGGGCCACAATGGTGGACGCAGGGTGGCAGCTGTTCCCGGAACAACACGGCCCGGACGGTTTCTACCTAGCTTGCCTGCGTAAAGAATCGGGGGCCCGACTCAGTTCATGAAAATTATTATTCTCGGTGCTGGCCAGGTGGGCGGCACTCTGGCCGAAAACCTGGCCAATGAACGCAACGACATCACGGTCATCGACACCGATGATGAACGCCTGCGCGAGCTGGGTGACCGCCTGGATATCGGCACCGTGCGCGGTATGGGCTGCTACCCGGCCGTGCTCAAGGAAGCCGGCGCCGAAGATGCGGACATGCTAATCGCAGTGACCAACTCTGACGAGGTCAACATGATCGCCTGTCAGGTGGCCTACTCCCTGTTCCGCACCCCCTCCAAGATTGCCCGCATTCGCACCGCCCACTACACCAGCCGCTCGGAAAAACTGTTCAACGAAAACGCGCTGCCCATTGATGTGATCATCAGCCCCGAACAAGTGGTGACCGACTACATCAAGCGCCTGATCGAACATCCCGGCGCCCTGCAGGTCGTTAATTTCGCCGGCGGCCGAGTGCAACTGGTAGCGGTGCGCGCCTACTACGGCGGCCCGCTGGTAGGGAACGAGCTGCGCGAACTGCGCAAGCACATGCCCAACGTGGATACCCGAGTCGCCGCTATTTTCCGCCGTGGCCGGCCCATCATCCCGGAAGGCAATACCGTTATCGAAGCCGACGATGAAGTCTTCTTCATCGCCGCTAAAAACGATATCCGTGCGGTAATGAGTGAGCTACGTCGGTTAGAGCATAACTACAAACGCATCGTGATCGCCGGCGGCGGTAACATTGGTTACCGGCTGGCCAAAACCATTCAGCATCGTTACAACGTCAAAGTCCTCGAGCGCATGCCAAAACGTGCGGAATGGCTGGGCGAGAAACTGCACCAGACAGTAGTCCTGCAAGGGCTGGCTACCGACCGTGACGAACTGCTCAAGGCCAACATCGAAAACACCGATGTATTCTGCGCGCTCACCAACGACGACGAAGCCAACATCATGGCCTCGCTGTTGGCCAAACGGCTGGGCGCCCGCAAAGTCATGACGCTGATTTCCAACCCGGCCTACGTGGACCTGGTACAAGGCCACGACATCGACATCGCCATCTCTCCCCAGCAATCTACCATCGGCAGCCTGCTCAGCCATGTGCGCCGGGGCGATGTGGTCAACGTCTATTCATTGCGCCGGGGAGCGGCGGAAGCCATCGAGGCTATCGCCCACGGCGATGCCAAGTCGTCCAAAGTAGTGGGCCGTGCCATCGATGAAATCGATCTGCCGGAAGGCACCACCATCGGCGCCGTGGTGCGCGGCGAGAAAGTACTGATTGCCCACGACCACGTGGTGATTGAACCGGACGATCACGTAATTCTGTTCCTGATCGACAAACGCCGCACCCGAGACGTGGAAAAGTTGTTCCAGGTCGGGTTTACGTTCTTCTGATGATGAGACACCAGATGCCGAACGCCCGGCGCTCGACGGAACAAACAAACCGCGCCTTTTCAACGTCAGGCGTCCAGCGCCCGGCGTCCGGCGTCTACTCTAACGAGGAGGCGCCATGCACTTCGCGTTAATCTCAAAAATTCTCGGCCTGCTGCTGGTGGTATTCAGCTTTACCATGATTCCGCCAGTGGCCGTTTCATACTCGTATCAGGAAGGGAGCGAAGCGCCTTTTCTGATTTCTTTTGTCATTACTTTGGCGCTGGGACTAAGCCTGTGGCTACCGTTCTTCCGGAACAAGGCAGAACTACAAACGCGAGACGGCTTTCTGGTAGTCACGCTTTTCTGGTCGGTACTTGGCGTCATCGGCGCTCTGCCACTAATCATCAGTGACGACGTCCCCGTCGGCTTCACCGACGCAGTATTTGAATCCGTCTCCGGACTCACCACCACCGGCGCCACCATTTTGTCCGGTATCGACTTCCTCCCCAAGTCCGTGCTCTTTTATCGCCAGCAATTACAGTGGCTGGGCGGCATGGGCGTAGTAGTACTGGCCGTGGCCATTCTGCCCATGCTCGGCATTGGCGGCATGCAACTCTACAAGGCCGAAATTCCCGGCCCAATGAAAGACACCAAGCTCACTCCACGCATTGCGGAAACCGCCAAGGCACTGTGGTTTATCTACCTGTTCATCACCATTGCCTGCGCACTGCTTTATTGGGCTTTTGGCATGACACTATTCGACGCCATCTGTCACAGTTTCAGCACCGTGGCCACTGGCGGCTTTTCCACTCACGACGCCTCAATGGCCTACTGGGACAACGCCCTCATCGACTGGACCGCCACACTGTTTATTCTCATTGGCGGGCTCAACTTTGCCCTGCACTTTGCCGTATGGCGGGGCCGCTCATTGCTTGCCTACCTGCGTGATCCGGAATTTCGCTTCTTCATCAGCCTGTTTCTGATTTACACCGCCATCATCACCGCCGGCCTACTGTTCTTTCATTATGATTTTGAAGTCGATGACGCACTGCGCCATTCTGCTTTCCAGGTCGCGTCGTTCAGCACCGGCACCGGGCTGACCAGCACCAACGCTGCCGCCTTCCCCGGTTTCATCCCCTATCTGCTGGTATTCACCAGCTTTATTGGCGGTTGCGCCGGCTCTACTGGCGGCGGCATGAAAGCCGTACGTGCAGCATTGGTATTCCATCACAGCATCCGCGAACTGCGCCGCCTGATTTACCCCAACGGCATGTTCGCCCTACGCTTCGGGCTGCAGTCCATTCCCGACCGAGTGCTGCAGGCAGTCTGGGGGTTCGTAGGGGTCTACATCACCATCTCTGTGATCTTCACCCTGCTGTTCACCATGACCGGCATGGACCTGGCCACCGCCGTCAGCGCCGTGGCCGCCAGCCTCAACAACCTGGGCGTAGGCATCGGCCAGGTGGGCGGTGGCTTCGCCAACATCACCGACAGCGCCAAGTGGATGATGACCGTCCTGATGGTCGCCGGCCGGCTGGAAATCTTTACCTTGTTGGTACTGTTCACGCCAATGTTCTGGAAACAGTGAAGTAAGGGAGTAACGCGAGGAAGTGTGAACCTCGCGAAGCGAGGGGCTTTCCAGCAGGCAGACTTCTTCCTGGGATAAAGTCGGACGCTTGCCTGGCAACCTCTTTCTGGCGATTAAAAAACAGGGGAAAGCTTCCACATTGCCCACAAATCAAAGGGCTTTCGGTTATTTCCTCTGGCACCGGCTATCAGGCGTCAGGCCCTCTCCTCAGTGAATTCGTCTGGCAAGACATCCAATCTTCACCATTCCTTAAATTCCACAGTGAACCATAAAAAAGCCCCGGCAATGCCGGGGCTTTTTAAAAAATCAATTTTCAACTATCCATTGCTGATAGCCTTCAAGCGATATTGTTGACTCGCTTACTGTCACGGAACAGCTGGTCCAGCTCGCCTTCGTAATAGGCTTCCACCCGCGGGTTCATGACTTTTTTCCACAGCGGCGGGAACAGCGCCAACACATACATGGCAGCATAACCGGCCGGCAACTGCGGGCTTTCCTCATAGTGACGCAGCACCTGATAACGACGCTTGGCGTACGCATGGTGATCACTGTGACGCTGCAGCTGGAACAGAGCCAGATTGGTCAGCAGGTAGTTGGAATTCCAGCTGTGTGCCGGAGTAACCCGCTCAAAGCGCCCTTTGTCATTCACACGACGGTGCAGACCGTAGTGCTCAATGTAGTTGATGATTTCAAGAGCCAGCGCGGCAAAGAAACTCTGCCCCAGGAAGAACACCACACCCTGCCAACCCCACAGCAGACCAAAGGTCACCGCAAACAGCGCGGAAATGCTGTACCACCAGATCAGCTCATTATAGACGCTGATATTTTTCTTGCCCTTACGCTCCAGGTATTTTTTCTCCAGGCTCCAGGCATTGATAAAGTTGTGTACAAACGCCTTTCCCAGGAAATTATACAGGGACTGATTATAACGGCTGGAAGAAGCATCATCCGGCGTGGACACATGAACGTGGTGACCGCGCACGTGCTCTACCTTGAACCCCGCATAGGTCACTGTTGACAGCAACAAGCCGCCCATCCAGTTTTCCACCTTGGGGTCTTTGTGGATCAACTCGTGCCCCAGGTTAATGGCAATGATACCGCCCACCGTACCAACAGAAACTATCCAGCCAATCTTGCCCAGCAGCCCATAATCGTTGGTCATAAAGACATGGCCTGCGTAAAACAGCCCACCAATCCAGACGCAACCCATGGCAATGGCAGATACCCGATAGAAGATTTCCTCACTCATGGTGGGAACCTGAATCTCTTCATTGGGGTTAGTGGGATCTTTACCCACCAGAAAATCCAGTATCGGCAGCAGCCCGAAGATAAAGGCGTACAAGAACCAGGCCCAATAATCCTGGGTCCCGCTTTCCACCCCCACATAAGCAGAAAAAGGCACCAGCGGAACCATAATGGCCCAGAAACTCAGGTAGCCGTATTTTTTCATTTTTAGCATTACATCGGCATTCATATTCTCGAACATGGCTTACACCTCGCTAGTTCAAGCCAAACAGTAACAGTCATCAATGTGAAGGTCACATTATCCGTGATCTCCTGAATTGTCAAACAACTCAATTAATGACATATCTGCCCAAATTGCGGATAATAGCCCGCACGCCACACTCGCCTTACCAAGGACGCCAGTATGTCGCTACAAGCGGTCAGCCTCAGCGAGCAAATCGCCCGACACCTGGGCGAACAGATCATTACCGGTGAGCTCGCCCCCGGCAGCCGCCTGCCGGAAAATGAATTGGCCAAACAGCTTGATGTAAGCACTAACTCACTCCGAGAGGCTTTCAGGCTGCTGGAAAAGCAGCACATGATCGAGTTGCAGCCGCGCAAGGGCGCCCGCGTTTGCGAGGTTACCGACGAGCAGGTACGCGACCTGTACGAATTCCTGTTTATGCTGCTGTCACGGCTGGCCGGGCTGGCAGCAGCCCGCTGGCAGCCCGGTGAAATCGAAGATCTGGTGGAGATGTTGCCCCAACTGGAGCAGCACTTTAAAAATGACGATATGCGCTCCGCGCATCAGCTGGCCTTTCGCTTTGTGGAAGTCGCCACTGTGCGCTTCGCCCACAATCGCTACCTGGCCACCGATATTCAGGACCTGATCCCGCTGCTTAAGCGCTATTCGTTTATCGCCCTGCAGGAAGACACCTCGGAATTCGACGTGTCCCTGCAGATCTTCCAGCGCTTGCTGGTGAACGTGGTTGGCCGCAACGTGGCCGACGCAGAAGCGGATATCCACGAATACGGCGAAAACCAGTGCCAGATCGTGCTACGCGCCATCGCCAAACGCCGTGCGGCGTAGGACAGCGTTTAGCAGAGAAATGAAAGATCAATATGACAAGCCGGACATGCTGTTTCATGCCCGGCCTTGCTTCATGGCTACCCGTCAGAGCTGCAGCGTCAAGCGCTAAAACCTTCCAGAACGATCTTGCCCACAGCTTGGCCCGACTCCAGCTCCGCATGAGCCTGCTTCAGGTTAGCGGCGTTGATCACCCCAAGGTGCTTACCGGCCGTGGTCCGAATACGCCCCTGATCCACCAGTTCCGCCACCCGCTCCAACAACACATGCTGCTGATCCATATCGGCCGCCTGGAACATGGAGCGCGCAAACATAAATTCATAATGTAGCGACAGGCTCTTCGGTTTGATCACCGACACATCCAACGACCCCGGATCATCAATCAGCGCAATGCGACCAAACGGCACCAGCAGCTCCACATAGGCCTCAAAGTAACGCTCCGTGGCATTCAGGCTTGCCACATGGGTTACAGGCCCGGTCTTTCCGCTCGCAATCAACAGATCAATCTGTGGCTTGAGTGGCTGGCTGTGATCGATAACGAAGTCCGCCCCTAACTCTGTCACCCAGTTCCGCGATGCTTCACGGGAAGCGGTCGCTATCACCGTAGCCCCGGTCAGCGCCTTAGCTAACTGGATCAGAATAGAGCCCACACCGCCAGCGGCACCCACCACCAACAACACGTCTTGCGAACCCCCTTTGCCATCTGCCGTTGCCAACTGCAGGTGTTCAAGCAGCAGCTCCCAGGCGGTAATCGTGGTCAGAGGCAGTGCCGCCGCTTCTGCATTGGTAAGGCTTTTCGGCTTATGACCGACAAGCCGTTCATCCACTAGCTGGTACTCGGCATTACTGCCGGAACGATTCAAGTCGCCCGCGTAGTACACCATCTCGCCGGGCTGGAAACCGCTGACCTGCTCACCCACCGCCACCACTTCACCCACCGCATCCCAGCCGATCACCTTGTGGCCGCCCGGCTCCGCCGAGACATTCTGGCGAATCTTGTAATCCACCGGGTTAACAGCGATCGCCGCCACTTTTACCAACAAATCCCGCCCACTGGCCGTCGGCTGCGGCAGCTCGATGTCCTGCAATGAATCAGTATTTGAAACGGGAAGAGCTTGCTCGTATCCAATGGCTTTCATGTTATCGCCTCCTGGCGGGCTACATCAGTGTGATGAATCAATGGAGCCCAGTGTGGCGAAGGTTTACACTGCTAAAAACAGGTCAATAAAAGAAACATTATCAATTTATTTTTGACAATATGAATATCGACGATCTACAGGTCATCCTAAAAGTCGCTGAGTTCCGCAGCATTACGGCCGCGGCGGCCAGCTTGGACATGCGCACCGCCACGGCCAGTGCCGCGGTGAAACGGGTAGAACAGACCCTGGGCACGGAACTGTTCGTCAGAACGACTCGGCAACTCAGGCTGTCTCGTGCCGGTGAGAAATACTTGCCGCATTGCGAACAAGCCATTCAGGTGCTGGAACAGGCACGGCAGTCGCTACTCAGTGACCAGGGCGCTGTGGACGGCGAACTGCGCCTGGCGGTGTCCTCAGATCTGGGCCGTAACCAGGTGATCCCCTGGCTCGACCAAATCCTCGACGCGCATCCCAAGCTCAGCCTGCGGGTCAACATCAGTGACAGCAACATGGACTTCTACCGCGACTCGGTGGATATGGCGTTGCGCTACGGTTCCCCAAACGATGCCAGCCTGTATGGCTTCAAGATCTGTGATGTCCCCGGTGTCCTATGCGCCTCACCCGCCTACCTGGAACAGCATCCCGTGCCCGAGCACCCCCACGAACTGGCCGCCCATAATGGGCTCTTCTATCAGCTACAAGACATTCCCTACGACGTCTGGACCTTCCGCCAGGGCGATCAGCAATTCAAGGTGAGAATGCGCGGGGACCGGGCTTCCAACGATGGCGACCTGGTACGACGCTGGTGTGTGGCAGGAAAGGGATTGGCGGTGAAATCCTGTCTGGATACTGCAGAGGACCTGCTAGCGGGCCGGCTAATCAATGTCATGCCGGCCTTCCAACCGCGCATTACCGAGCTCTGGCTTATCTGTCCCAGCCGGCAATTAATCACCCCGGCAATGCGCTTATTACGGGATCAGTTACAGGAAAAGTGCCAGGCGATTATTTTGCAGCTGGAACGCCAACAAAAAATCCCGGCGTTATCCCAGCACACAACGCCATAGAAAGCGTCATCATTGCGTCGCCGTTCAATGCCCGAGTTGAAGACGCCTCAGGCCGTTTCAATGCGACAAGTCGCCGTGCCTTGCGCTGCCAGCCAATCACAGAACTCAGCCACATCCGGGTTAACAAAGTGGTTGGAAATCAATTCACCGGGGATCCATCCCTGATCCCAGCGGGATGTGAGCAGCAAATGCTCGTCCTGCGTATCACCCGGGAATAGCTGCACCACGGCATGGGTCTGGTGGATGTAAAGATCGCGAAGGTCCTTGCGGCACCGCAAGAATCTCTCATCACCATCCGCTTGGCACTGATAACCCAATCCTGAAAAAAACTCCGACGCCATCTCGGCCAGATGCTTGCTGGCAAGCTGCCCACCCGTTGGCGCCACGATCGTTCTGAGCTGGTCTTTGGTCACGTTGGTACAACCGGCTAAAACCAGCAACCCCACCGCTAATAACATCGTGTGCCCGCGGCACAGATTACGTGGCGTCATAATTCACCGCCCCCTGACGCGGCCATGGAAAGCAACAACACAGCCGCCATGGCCGCCACTGCTTCCAACAACAGATACACATACATAAGGGTGTTTGCCTGCGCATCCACATACAAGCCATAGCCCCGGCCTGCAGCCATGCACACCATCAACAACAGCACGGCCACAAGGCCAAGACGAACATCGGAGCGCGCCAGCAGGAGCAGCATCACCCCCACCGCCACGGACATACCCCCATAAGTGGCACGCATGTCGGTCATTGCCGAACCGGCAGCCGGCACCGCATCCACCACAAACTGCGACAACAGCTCCGGTGCCAGTACAAACCCGAGTCCGTACAAAAGAAAGACCAGTGCGGTGAGAGCAACCAAAGATTTAGACAGCGACATAAACAAAGGGCCTGACATCTTCATATGTTCAGGATCATACCCATAAAAAAGACAGAACGCCTCGACGTTCCCGAACGAGACAATCAAATTTCGACGTTGAATTCCAAACACGACCGATGCATTGAAGGCTCCCCCATTACTTTATCCACCACAGGGAGGCATTTTTAAATTCGACGTCTGCCTGCAGCTTTCAGGCGCTTGCTGGTCACAACGCGGCGGTGTAAGCAGCAAGGATTCCACCCTGAAGCGCACATACAATCATTAAATGGCCGCTTATTTTCCTTAAGGCTTGTCGTTGCTTATCCCCACACAATCCCCACAAAGCCTCCTTGTTCACTTGCCATGCTGGCCCCATCACAAGGAGGCACCCCATGAAACCGACGCTTTTTTTTACACTACTGCTACTCACGCTCACCGCCCGGGCAGACTGGCAACACTGGCAGGACGAAACCGCCACCGGCGCCCTGCTGCTGACCGATGATCAGGGCCAGATTCATCCCGCCACCCTGCTCGATACCGACGCCCACATTACCGTTAGCGGCCCGGTGGCACAGGTCACGCTGACCCAGCGTTTTCACAATCCCAGCCAGCAGTTTCGCGAAGGGCGTTACCTGTTCCCGTTGCCGGAAAACGCCGCCGTGGACGGCATGGTGCTGACCATCGGAGACAGGCGCATCATCGGACGCATCGACAGGAAAGCCGAGGCAGAAAAAACCTACCGCCAGGCCCGCGCCAGCGGCAAGAAAGCCAGCCTGGTCAGCCAGCAACGCCCCAACCTGTTCACCACCGCCGTGGCCAACATCGCGCCCGGCGAAACCGTGCAGGTGGAGCTACATTATCAACAAACCCTGAACGTAGATGGCCACCGCTTCCAACTGCGCCTACCACTCACTCTGACGCCACGCTTTACCCCACACACAGAAACATCCCATCCGCTGGATTCTCTACTGCGCAATACCGTGACCGCCCCCGGAGGCACGGCCGATGCCGGCACTGCATCCATTCACATCGACCTGGACGCCGGCGCGCGCCTGGCCACGCTGGGCAGCCCCAGCCACGCCATTCACTACCAACGGCACGGGCAACGCTACACCATCACCCCAAAAGCCGGCGCCATAGCCATGGATCGGGACCTGCTGCTCAACTGGGAACTCAAAGACACCGGCGAACCGCTAGTCGCCAGCTTTCACGAAAAAATCGACGGGAAGCACTACGCTCTGCTGATGGTGGTGCCGCCGGAAACCGGCCAGATGACCTCCTTGCCCCGTGAAACCCTGTTCATCATCGACAGCTCAGGCTCCATGGGCGGCGCCCCCATGCGCCAGGCCAAGGCCAGCCTGCAACTGGCCCTGCAACGCCTGAAACCCGGCGACCGTTTCAACATCACCGACTTCGATAGCCAGCACACCCTGCTGTTTGAAACGCCGGTCACGGTCAGCGATGACAGCCGCCAACAAGCGCAAACCTTCGTGGATGGCCTGCAAGCCAGCGGCGGCACTCACATGCTACCCGCTCTCAGCGACACCCTGAATCAGCCCGTCAGCGACGGCTACCTGCGCCAGGTGATCTTTATTACCGACGGTGCCGTGGGTAACGAGAACGGCATCTTTCGCGCCCTGCAACAGCAACTCGGTGAAGCCCGCCTGTTTACCGTGGGTATCGGCTCCGCCCCCAACAGCCATTTCATGACCCGCGCCGCCCAGTTCGGGCGCGGCAGCTTTACCTACATCAACGACCAGAACCAGGTGCAACAAGGCATGGACACCCTGTTTCGCCGCCTGGAATCGCCGCTGATGCGTAACCTGCAGGTGCAACTCCCTGACGGCATCGTCGCCGGGCGTTGGCCGCAAAAGCTGCCAGACCTGTATGCCGGCGAACCCTTGCTGGTGGCCATGAAGCTGTCCGCCCCAACCGACCGAATAATCGTTAGCGGCTACCGTGACCAACACTGGCAACAGTCAGTCACCCTGCCCAGTAGCAACCACCCGGGCACAGCCAGCCTGTGGGCCCGGCGCAAGATAGCCGACCTGATGGACCGCATCACCCTGGGCGCCCCGGAAACCGATATCGCGCCATTAGTCACCGAAGTCGCCCTGCGCCATCAACTGGTCAGCCGCTACACCAGCTTTATCGCGGTGGAAGAGACCGTCTCCCGACCGGCCCATCAACCGCTGCTGCACGACACCGTGCGCAACCAGGCGCCCCACGGCAGCCAACAAAGCACCGCCTGGCCAAGCACCGCCACCCCTGCGCCCCTGCTGTGGCGGCTGGCCGGCTTGATGCTCATCGCCTGCCTGCTCCTTTGGCTGCCTCAGCGGAGGCTGAACCATGACACGGCTTAAACGAGGGTTGCTGGCACTCAGTCTGGCGGGGTTTCTGGGGCTGGCAGGCTGGGCCAGCTGGCTGGACGGCAAGGCCTGGCTGGCCCAGCACCTGATTGCCCACGCCTGGCAAACCACCCTGGAACAGGGCGCGCCCCAGCGGCCCTGGCCCTGGGCGGACACTTGGCCGGTGGCACGCCTCACCACGCCCGATGGCGCAATCCTATATGTATTGGAAAGCACCAGCGGCGAAGCGCTAGCCTTCGGGCCCGGCCGACTGGCCGGCGGCACCGGCAGCAACCAGGCCCTCACCCTTGCCGGCCACCGAGATACTCACTTTGCCTTTCTCAAAACCCTGAACACCGGCGACACCCTCAACGTGCAATTCACTGACGGTTCACAGCAGCATTTTCAGATCAGCAGGCAGCAGGTCATCAACAGCCAACAGCACCCACTACACATTCCACGGGACAACCAACAGCTAATACTGATCACCTGCTACCCCTTCGGCGCCCTGACTCCCGGCGGACCACTGCGCTACGTGGTAACAGCACAAAGCAAAGCATGAAACCAACCGGTGCCCTGCCCGACCACCGATAGTGCTATCAACAGATGAGAGTACGCCTGTTATTTCATCAGACGCATTTTGCTAAAGAGAGAACCTCGCTGTGGTTGGAAACAAAGCACCGAAATCGTGCATGAAGACTCTCGGCAAACGGCCAGCTCCCTTTCTCTCTCACTCCACACTTTTGGAAAAGGGAGATCTGCCCCCCGGGGCTGGGATTAGCCCAAAATTTCGATCGACCCAAAACCCAAAGCCGCCACACACATAAACGTAGTCCCCATCGCCCGCCCACCATAAAGTGATTATTTTTTACCCAAGGCGACAACTAATCCCTATACTGCATTTTTGTATAAAAAAATTTTACTATTGGGGGTGATATTTATGGAAAAGCACAAACAGTTCATGATAGCCGCAGCTCTACTAAGCGCGAGCAGTTTTAACTATGCCGACACGGTTATTCCCGAGAACTTAATTATTCAGGGCAGTGCATGCGTAGGAACCACCTGCGCAGATGGCATGGATTTTGGCTTTGACACTATTCGCTTGCAAAGCGACTCACCGCAAATCCACTTTGTCGACACTAGCATTTCAGCCGCCTTCCCTAGCACAGACTGGCGCGTAGGCGTTTCAGGTGGCGCCTCAGCACTGCCCGCCTCCTTTTTCATCATGAACGCCACCAGCGAAACCCATGTTCTGCAGATTAGCCCTGATGGTGATGTGGCCCTTGGCGCGGGCGCAACGCCGGTCGCCGGTGCCGTTTCCGTAGGTTCCGCGGGTAACGGTCGACGGGTCACCCATGTAGCGCAGGGCATTGATGACAGCGACGCCGTGACCCTGGGGCAGTTCAACAGCTACATCGCCTCAATCGATACCACCGATATCGATGCGCAGGTTCAGAGCTTGCAAAACCGTATTGATGATCTCTCCGCACGACTCAGCGCTCTGGCTGAAGACCAATAAGGCGGACTGAATCATGAAAAAATACCTTTACCTCATCGGATTACTGCCGATGCTGTCCATGGCGGATCAGGTCTACAACGGTCACCTGATCGTTCAAGGCAACAGCTGTATCGGGACTGACTGCACCGACGGAGAAACCTTTGAAGCCTCCATTCTTAAACTCGCGGAAAACAACCTGCGCATTCATCTGCAAGATAATGGCTCACCAACCCATGAAATAAACCTGAACGGACCGGATTACACCCTTACCGCCATACTCGGCAATAGCTGGACCCTGGCCGGCAATGACAGCACCAATGGCGGCGACAACTATTTCGCTTTTGAACAAGCACAGTCAACCCTCTCAACCCGCCTTAGCGATGGTACTGCCACTGACTACACCTGCTATTACACCGGAACCACGATTCCCATTTCCGGTGAAGCCAGTAAAGACAACATGGACGTCACTATCGTCGGCACCATCCCCGCAGGAGAGCCCTGGGAAGACCAGTGGTGCGCCACCCGAACCGAGTCTCTGACTCGTAACGGGGTGCGTTTCACCCAAGGCAGTAGCGACACTAATGGTGGCGTGACCCTGGGGTTTGATAGCGAAAACTCTAACAACACCGTTAGCGTGGGAAACCCCGGAAAACTGCGACGCCTGGCCAACCTGGCAACGGCACTAGAAGACGTGGACTTGCTCAGCGTGGCTCAAATGGATGCCTATGCCAGCCAAAAATCCGCACTGGACAAGATCAGCGCCAAACTAGATAAAATTGACAAAGCGGTCAGCGCCTTAGAGAACCCTGGCTCAAATGGTGGCAGCCTGCCAGTTGGTTTGCTGCTGACACTGAACCTGCTTTTCCTGAGAAAACTACGCCGCTAAGTGGTTTGATCTGTAAGGGCAGCTAGCGCTGCCCTTTTATTTCGAAAATATATTTATGATTATTCAGCATCGATGCTGAAGAACCACCTCATAACAATAAAGGCCCGTCACACACAGCGGCAGATACTATGACAATAGGACGCCTCGTCCATAGCTCTGGGAATAAAAACCTTGTGTCATGACATCTCCTTGCTGTTCATAAGCACAACCCTTAACGACAGAGCCTAAGATCAAACACCAGCTATTCCATCGACGCAGCGTAAGCGGTCGTCTAATTTATGCGTGTCCTGTTTTTTGCCAGTGCCCTAGCGACATCACCGGCCACATTGGCGCAGCCGGACAGCACCAGCAGAGATAAGCACCCGCTCTGCGCTATCCTATTATTGATAACCCTTCAGACAAACCGTGGCTTTAAATTTTAATTTCATTTATTTGTATTTTCGGCTCTATATTTGTGAAATTAGCAAGATCCTCCATTATCACACCAGCGTTAGGCCCAAAAGACTCTTGAAAGCCCTCAACTGAATTGAACGTCAGATGCCCTATAGCGATAAATCCTGGAGCCTCGTCTGGCGCGCCGCCAGAAACACCATAATCCACGGAAACGCCCTTCAACGCCTCCCCCAACAGTTTTTCAACCAGGGGGAAATGTGTATTACAATAATAGTCGATATCAAAACTCGCATTCTCAGAATTTGGATACATAACACTTACTTTTATCATTTCCTCTCCTCAAACCTCAGCATTTACTAAAAATTTTTTAAATAATCACCGCTTAAAGCAATAACCGCAACCTACTTACGTAGCAAAAACAGCGCTCTAAAATACGGAAAAATTCGTCCAAAGTATTATATCCAAGCGGGTAAAGCGAAGCAGCGCAAAGGGATCGCCTCATTGGTTCGTGTCTCATTGTTTTTTTAAAGACCTACCCCATACCGAAAAAGGGGCGCAAAGCGCCCCTTATCTCTATTGTTCATTGCACTTACTTTCAACGTGCTTTTTGAAATTCCTCAGGATGCCTAACCAGCCCTGCTTTTGCTGCTCGGCGGAATTTTCGTCCTCAGCGACAAATTCTTCAATAACTTTAACGCCATCTTCTATTTCCATGAAGGCAACCTCAACTTCACGATCATCCCCAAGTCTGTAACGAATCAACTTGAATGGCGCTATTTCAGTAAACTCCCCTTCAAAATCGAAGCCAACGGAACCATCCTTGGCTTCCATCCGATAACTAAATTTACCGCCAACCTGAAAGTCCAGCTCTGCGTTAGGGCAACACCACTCATCAACAGCAAAATTCCATTGAACAATATCCTCTTCCCCTACCCAGGCAGCCCAAACCAGGCCCAAGGGCGCCTTCACTTCCATTTCTATAACAATCTTCATGCTAACTCCCCATCGAGATTATTCATTCATCAAAAGAGGCCGGCGGTTATGCCTCAGTAACTTATCGAATAGAGAGAAAGGAAATAGACAACACTGTGTATTATTTTCGATGGGGAGGAAGCAACGCCCCCATCAAGCGCCGCCGAAGGTGGTCGCTTGGATGGGCTTGTTAAACGTCTTTTTCGGTATAGTTGGATATTAGTTTTTCACGCTCGTAGCTTAAAAATTCTGGCTTTTCATGTATTTTTTTATTGATGATTTCTTTTATTACCAAATCTTGATTGAGATCTTTGTCTATATATTTCTCTATTTTGTCTATTGCTGATCTTGGGACGCCATACTCGGCAAGGATTGTAAGATTTCCTCGAACAAAGTCACTTTCGATTGAACTTGCATAGAATGTATAATTGCCAGGTCTTAAACCCAATTCACTACACACAAACCTTTGAAGTTCATTTACAACAAGTAACCATTTTGGAATTTTATATTGGAACCAGTGGCGTAAAATCTGAAAGCTATCTCGTATTGATTCATCAAGTATTTCTTTATCACTCCAGCTATCATAGCGTTCAAGTTTTTTCTTATAAACAAAATTATTCTTTACTAGTTCAATGATGCTTTTATTGATCCCATAGTCAAAAGTAACCTTAACAATTTTTTTCTTTGTCATTGGGTTAACATTTTCACCTGGCTTTATAAGGTAATCCCAAGCAAGTCCTAAGCAATATTCAAGTTGTCTATACCTTGGGGTAGAATCCCAACATATCAGCTCATAGTGTTCTCTTATGTCTTGCCTAATCTTGGATATTAGCGAATCTTGGCCTCGAATGTAGAGAGAATTCTTAGAAAAAATTTCCTTTTCATTTTCTGGAATTTTTGACAAATATTGATATTGCTCACTTTCCTTATCTAGAATATTCTCATTGTTGATATTTATAAGCACTTCATCTGAAATAGGATTTTGCTCGAAAAAAGGAATATCAATATATACTTGATCATGTTTGGGTGTTGGATTAAAATTAAATATTCTACCAACATAATGCTCCATTAACCGTCCCGCTCTACCTTTGATATTTGAGTAATCAAAAAAGTCAATTGGAGTATTTCGTCCTTTTTTGTGGTCAAAAAATACTACATTTTTTGCAGTTGTGTTGACACCTTCGATTATTGTTGCTGTACAAAACAGAGTCTTCAGTATCCCGCTATTGAAATAATCGATAATTGATGATGTTAAGTGTTTCTGTAATGCACCATCGTGAACTCCAATTCTATATTTTAAACAATCAACAAGAGTCCAGTCTTCAGAGACATAGGTTTCTATCCAGTCTATGAGTGACAGATCACGATTTTTAGGAGATTCGTTTTTTTCGATCAAGTATTTTAAAAATTCAGCTGATAAATATCTGGCTCTAGCTGGGGAAGAGCAATAGATTATAGTATTCTGTTCTTTGAGGTCATAAAGCAAGTCAAATAATATTTTTTCCTTATATTTTTTCTTTTCTCCTTGCGCGCCGAATTTACCTTTATGCTCTTGATATATATCTATTTCATCGCATCCAACTAGGCTATAACTTGTTTTATAAAAAATAGCATTGTATTTTTCTGCAAATCCTTTAGATATTCCCTGTATGTTAGGGCCCAACAGATAAAACTTAGGATTGAATTTTTCTAAAATATATCTGAATGCATTATTCAAAGAGTCTGATCTTTCATCATCTCTCTTTGAACTTAATTTATAAAACTCGTCAATAATAAGAAAATCAATATCTGGCAAATTTTGGTATTCGTTAACCCTCTCTGAGGTTAAAAGGAATAAATTACTTTTCTCAGTAGATGCTTCTTGTGAAGTTCGAACTATTATTTTGTAGTTCTCTTCATATTTCGAAAGTTTCTTCCTAGTCTCGTCTAATAGCGCTAATGTTGGTTGTATTACAACAATACTATTATATTTATATGATGCAACAATCTCTTCAATGAGCAGACTTTTTCCGAAGCTTGTAGGAGCACTTACAATTACGTTCTTATCTGAATTCAATAAGTCGAGGACATATTTTTGCTCTTCGTGAAAATACTTGTCTTGTATGTTTGAGGATAAACTAGCTACTTGTCTGATTCTCGAACTGGTCGACGAAAGATTTAAGCTTTCTTTTTTAAGGTATGGGTAGAAGCCAATAGACTCTACCAAGTCAGCTAACATTTCATCCAGTGATTTTGAGAACTTTTCCCTTGAGTTTAAAATGTGAATTAAAAGGTTAATGCCTTCTTCTTCATCTTGAATCAAAGTCGCTGCACAATGACGATAGACATCAAATGTTTCTGAATTATTGAATTCAGCTACTGTTTGAATTTTCTCTAGTATTTCAGTCATTTTTACTCTCCAACAGATTGTAAGAGAGAGAGTTTGTGGTGCAGTTTTTTCACAAGTGTTTTCTTACACTGAACAGGAAGAAGTATTACTATTATTCGTAATTTTGACTTTAGCGGATGCTTGTTTCTGTCATCAAAATGTTTTTGTAATTCTCTGATTTTATTCTCATACTCATCAATAAAGCTAGGATCGTTCTCATCATCATACTTTGAAAACAAGTCGCAACTATATGTGCATAACAATGGAATATAGATTTCGTTTAATTTGTCTTTAAGCTTAGTTGAAGATGAGAATAATTTTATCCAATGTTCAGACTCTGGTATGTTATCAAAGTGCTTTATCTTCTTTGCAATCAGCCCAAACTCTGAATCTAAGTAATCAATTTTAAAATGTTCTTCTATATCCTTTATGAGTTCGCTCAATCCGCGCTTAGGATCAAGGTAGAGCTTGGACTCTCCTAGCCAAAGTGTTTTTGTTTTTGGTTCAATATGTACGCAGTCAAATCCATGAACTGTATGGCCAAGCGAGTCTTTAAAGTATATTTTAGAGAGAAGAGGTACTGTATTGAAGTGATCTCTTAGTATCAAATGAAGAATTAGTTCGCCAAACTCTCCTCTTCTGAGGTATTTGTCATCAAGCTCATCATCAATATGGTCATTATTTTTATAAATATCTCTTACTTTTTGGAATTCATCGATTTTATAAATAGAATTTGCAGCTTCAATAATTTTTTCAAGGGTTTGTGTATTCTCAGTGCTTGTACCCTCATGAAATCCGAATGAAAATTCATGGATTACATTTGTGATTTTAGTTACAAGTTGAGACCACCTGTATTTGCTAGCTCCATCATCATCTAGATCAAAACCAACTAGAAAGCTCTGAAGCTTATCTTCTGATATTTTCGATTCAATTACATTCTTTGAACCGAATGGTCCATTTTTCATATATATTCCATAATTTTGTTGATTGCTGATCTAGAGGTTTGCACAAAGACGTTTAACGCCTGAGCTCAGGGGCGTTTGAGTCGACGGGTGCTTTTGCGGCAGCAAAAGTGCGTGGCGAGTCAAACGTCCACTGCAGCGATTTGTTAGATTTCTTATGGCACATCAAAGATTTTTTGCCAATCCCATGGACCGCCGTTATTAAACTTACCTTCTTCATCAGCGTCCCAAGCACCAATAAAGTCCTCTGTTTGCCCTTCGGTCATTGTTGCTGCCAAATTAAAGGGCCTAGGCATTTTGCGTCTTAAATAGTCGAGACGGTAAGAATCTTCTGAATCATGAAAGGTTAACCCTTCAATTTCAAAGGTCGACAGCTGCGCAACGCACTCCCTATTAACCACGAACATTGAAGGATCGGCATTCTTGGAGAGGGACTGTTCAAGTAGTTCCGTATTGAACTGGGTCAACTCTGACAGAATGGTAAGCAATTCATAAAGATCGTATTCACCGTCCAGAATCGAGTCCCCACTTGCCGGCGCACGATATGAAATCACCTCACGCTGCGCCTTCAACTGCTGCGCGAGCTCCTTCAAGCGTTTCGCTGTAGCTTGATCAAGCTTGGCGAGCCAATCAAAAGCTAAATTAATGGCTCGCGAATGAGAAATCGAGATGAGGTCTCCACCTGACCACTCAACTGTGGGCAGCGTGTAAACAACGGCCCTCATCAAAGACAGCGCCGCGTAGTATTCGTAGTAAGGATTCGCAATTCTGAGTCCCGTTTCAGAACTGTGCTCAAGTGCATTCGTCAGAACAGTGGCATTCAATATCATCTTTGTGCAGAGATACGTACGGCAAACCCATGCTGAATTTGCTTCAACGTCCCAAGCCTTGGTCAAGCCTGAATATTGTGTAAGTACACTTCCCGCAACCCGGGACAGTTTCTTCTCCGAGCAAACATCGAATAGCTCGCGGTACGAATACCACCATTCACGACCTGCGTATTCCACTTCATCTCCCAAGAAATCTAACAGCGTATTCAGTCGAACGATTCGACATATCTTTTTTCGACATAATTCTTTACTAGGTAGCACTCAGATCAATAAAAATATCTAGCATGAACAATGACCTGGAGCATCGTCGAGAATTGATCTCATCTGAAAAAAGTCGAAGCAGCGAGTTATTTCCTGCGCTTCCTTGACCCTCTCCCCTAGTGAAACTCACTTTATATCAACCGCTTATATTTTTATGTAAGCCATATCCTACAAATAAGCCGGGTTTTCTGTTGAGCATGGACTAGTCAGAATTGACTGCACTAAGGTTCGCACCTCAAGTGGTGCTCCTACAGAAAGAGGAGGCATAAAAAAACGCGGCCGATGGCCGCGTTTTTTTATTCGAAAATCTGAAGCGACTTACCGCCCGATAATGTCCCGGGAGATGATTTCCTTCATGATTTCGCTGGTGCCGCCGTAGATGCGCTGGATGCGGGCATCCACGTAATCGCGGGAGATCGGGTATTCCTGCATGTAACCGTACCCACCGAACAGTTGCAGACATTTGTCCGCCACTACGCCTTGCAGTTCGGTGGTGGTGAGCTTGGCGATGGAAGCGTTGGTGGCGGTGAGCTCGCTGCGATCATATTGCTCGATGCACTGTTCACCGTAGGCGCGGTTCACCACGACCTGGGCGTGCAAGTCCGCCAGCACGAAGCGGGTGTTCTGCAGGCTGGAGATCGGCTTGCCGAACGCCATGCGTTCCTTGGTGTATTCGATGGTGCGCTCGATCATGCCTTCACAGGCAGCGATGGCACCCAAGGCCAGAATCAAACGCTCGCGCGGCAGTTCGTTCATCAGGTTGGCAAACCCTTTGCCTTCACCGCCAAGAATCTGGTCGGCGCCCACTTTCACGTTTTCGAAGAACAGCTCGGAGGTGTCCGCTGCGTGGTGACCCATTTTTTCCAGGTTGCGGCCACGGGCAAAGCCGTCCAGGGCGCAGTCCACGGTGAACAGGGTCATGCCTTTGGAGCCGGCATTGGGGTCAGTCTTGGTCGCAAGCACGATCACATCGCAATGCTGGCCGTTGGTGATGAAGGTTTTCTGGCCGCTGATGCTGTAGCCGTCACCGTCTTTGTCGGCGCGGGTTTTCATGCCTTGCAGGTCAGAGCCGGCACCGGGTTCGGTCATGCCGATGGCGCCCACGGCTTCACCGGTGACCATTTTCGGCAACCAGGCTTGTTTCTGCTCTTCATTGCCCAGGTGCAGGATATAAGGAGCAACGATGTCGGAGTGCACGGAAATGTTGGAGGCCAGGGCGCCGAAGCCGGCACGGGAAGCTTCTTCCACGATGATCGCGGACAGGCGGAAGTTAGCACCAAAACCGCCGTACTCTTCCGGCACGTCCACACACAGCAGGCCGTTTTCGCCCATCTTGTTCCACAGTTCGCGGGGGAACATTTCGGCTTTTTCCCACTGGTCGTAGTGAGGAGCGACTTCGTTTTCGAGGAATTTTTTGACGTTATCGCGAAACAGTTCGATTTCGTTTTGATCAAGCATGCTGGCTAGTCCTGTGAGTCTACGAAAGCGGACCACGCAGGGTGGACCGGAATACAATGGCCCACATTCTAGCGGTAAGGGGTGTCGGTCACATCACTGCCGGGTGACTGTCCGGTCCCGACGGGTGGAGGTTCGCGCCCTGGAAGGGCGCGCCTACAGAATCTATTAGGTTTGGGGGAAACGGATGGACTAAAGCGGCTCGATGCGCACATCCGCGTTCAGGGAATTAGCCACGAAGCAGTTGCGGTGGGCGCTGTCGTGGAGTTTTTCCAGGGCCGGGCCGTCCGGCTCTTCGCCGTCGAAAACCACCCTGGGGCGCAGCACGATGCGGGTGATTGCCATTCGGCCTTCCGCATTTTTCTCCACGGTGCCGGCGGGTTGATCGATATAGCTGACGACGGTGAGACCACGCTTGGCGGCGATGGACAGAAAGGTCAGCATGTGACAGCTGGATGTGGCGGCAATGACGGCTTCATCCGGGTTGACCCGGTTGGCGCAGCCGTAGAAATCCGGGGAACCAGACGCCTGTACCACTTCGCCGCCGGCGAAGGTCCACTCGTGGTCCCGGTTGAAGTGTTCGTAGTCGAAGGCGGTGCCCCGCTGCAGATGCCAGGCCACCGTTGCGCCGTATTCACTCATGGTCGAACTCCTTCTCTCACGTGATCACTTTCACCATGATCCCGCATGAGAGGAAAGGCAACCTTGCGGCAGATCAATGTTGGATCAGGTGTCACTCCTGGGCGCCAGAAGGCAACGCTCCACCTGATCCATGACCCGGGTGCTATAGAGCAACGCGCAGTGCCCCAGATAAGGGACATGCACATTTTCTTCGGCGCCATGCAGCACGGCGGAGGACACCGGCAACACGAAGTTGTCCATGTTGGAGAAAATAGAAAAATATCGCGCGCCGCCTGGGCAGGTTTCTTCCGTGGCAAGCTCACGCACGAAGGGGCTCTGGTAGCGAAGCTGGGCAGCGGCCCCCAAGGGCGGGAACAGGCCAGCCACGCGGGATCCATAGTGCGGGCTGCCCAAGGTGATCACCCGGTCCACTTTCCCAGCCAGGCCCAGATTCTTCAGGGCATAGCGGGTTAACGGCCCGCCCATGGAGTGGCAGATCAAATGGGCTTTTTCCGCCCCCGTAGCGGCCAGGATGCGCTCCACATGGTCGACCACTTGTTGAGACAATTTACGGGCATTGATGTGTGGCGGGGTGTAGCTCACCGAATACACATTGGACCAACCCCGCCACTTCAGTCGCCATTGCATAAACAGGAAGTTGGCGCTGTTGCCGCCGTAGCCGTGGACGAGAATCACCGGTGGCTCTCCGTGATGGCGGCTGCGCGCGGGCGAGGTATCGTGAATCAGGCGCAGCGGGTAGCTGGCCACCAGCAGGGTCAACGCTGCTGCCTCTTTGGCGATACCGAGCAGCACGGGCAACAGCCGCAACGGCTGCTCGCCGGGCAACACCGATTGCTCTGGAAAGCTGCGGCGGTCGTAGTACCAGCACAGATAAAACGCCAAGGTGACAGACACCGTGGTGAGCACCAACAGTGCCAGCAAAAAAAGAATCAAACCCATCCCGTGATTACTCCGTTGTTATTATTCGCGACGCTAGGCTAATGCTGGCCCGTATCCAGTGCGGTTGGTATGACTGTAGGACAAGCTAGGAAGAGAATGTCCCCTTCCCCCCACGCCTTGCCCATGCCAGCCATCGCATGGCGATAACGCACGTCGTCCGCCCTTATTTTTCTGCATAGTAAGGGTTTACGCCGGTCACTTCCTGACAATCGGGCTGCTTCGACAACCCGCGCTGTCAGCACCGTTCACTACCGCTTATCCGTCCATGATGCACAATGCCTGCACCGATGGCACACTTGCTGACCCCTTTCGGTACGACGGCGAGCACCATGACAGACCAGGCAATCATCAATGAAGTGGGGCTGCGCGACGGCCTTCAGAACCAACCGGTTACCGTGGACACGGCCACCAAGGCGACACTGGCCCAATTGCTGGTGGATGCGGGTATGCGTTACCTGGAGCCGGTGAGTTTTGTCAGCCCCAAGGCAATTCCACAGATGGCCGATGCCGCCGCCCTCACCCCACTGCTGCCCAAAGGGGACAACCTGCATACCCCTCTACACTACACGGCCCTGGTCCCCAACCTTAAGGGCTACCAGCTGGCCCGGGATGCGGGCTACCCCACGGTGGCGCTGGTGCTCTCCACCACGGATTCCTTTAATGAGCGCAACCTGAACATGAGCCTGGAGCAGGCGGCGCAGAGCTGCGAGGCCATTATCGCCGCCGCCAAGGCCGACGGCATCGCCACCCGCACCTATATCTCCGGCGCTTTTGCCTGCCCCTACGATGGCCCGGTGCCGGTGACGCTGCCCCAGCAGCTTAGCGAGCGCATGTTTGCCGCCGGCTCCGACGAGGTGGCCATCGCCGACACCATTGGCGCCGGCAACCCCCAGCAGATGAAAGACATCATGGCACCGCTGATCCGCGAATTCGGGGCCGAGCGATTCTATGTGCACCTGCACGATACCCGCGGGCTGGCCTCGGCCATGGCCTGGGCCGCGGCGGACCTGGGTGTGCGGCGGTTCGATGCGTCCGTGGGCGGACTGGGCGGCTGCCCGTTCGCGCCGGGCGCCACTGGCAATATGGCCACGGAAGATCTGGTCTATCTGCTGGAAAGCGCCGGGCTGAAAACCGGCATTGATGTGCAGGGCCTTCGCGAAGCAGTGGCTCTGGCCGCCGAAGCGACCCAGCGACCGCTAGGCGGGCGCATCCTGAACTGGATGGCATCTCAGGAGAAACAGGGCAAGACGCCCTGCATAGGGTAGCAAGGCCTATCGTAGGAGCGGCGCTTGAGCCGCGAAAGCCGCGTTACCGCAAGTCCATTCGCGGCTCAAGCGCCGCTCCTACAAAAGCAGTGATCAACAACGGTACCGTTCAAGAGCGCAGCGCAATAATCATGCAAGTGCAGGTGGCGTGGGCGTAGAGCTTGCCTTCATCATCCACGATGCGTCCTTCGGAAATCACCAGGCTGCGGCCCCGGTTAATCACCTTCCCTTCCGCCTTATAGGCCTTGTCGAACGTCAACGGCCGACACATTTTGATATTCAGGTCTGTGGTGCCGTAGCTCTCGCCAGCCGCCAGCACGGTGTGAGTGGCGCAGCCAGTCACCGAGTCCAGCACGGTGGCCGCAAAGCCACCATGTACCCCGCCCAGTGGATTGGTGTGGCGCTTGTCCGGGGTCGCGATAAAGACCACACGGCCTTCTGCCACGGTATCCGGGTCCATGGGGATGGTTTCAGAAATGGGGGCACGGGGAATCTTGCCGGCGGCGAAGGCCTGCATGATTTCCAGGCCAGTCATGGTGGCAGGGTTCATGGTCATTCTCAGGGGTAATGGCGTTGTCTGCATTATAAGTTCCTATTTGGAACTTACAACTTGAGCGCCACGATTCCTGACTCTTCCGCCTTATAAGAAAGACTCCGGGAGCGGTTAGAGCAATGTCGTTCGCACCCGGTTACGGCCAGCTTCCTTGGCAGCGTAGAGCGCCTGATCCGCCGCACTTAGCAGTGCTTCCGGCTTGCTCACAGCATCCGTTCCGTCGCAGGACATCAGCGTCGCCACGCCCACGCTCAAGCTCACCGGCTGGCTGAGCGAAGCAATGCCAGCTACCGCCTGGCGGCAACGTTCCGCCACGTTTTCGGCTGCCTGCGCATTGGCAGAGGGCAACAAAGCAACAAACTCTTCACCGCCATAACGCGCCAGCACATCGGTATCACGGATCACCTGGCGCAGCGCCGCCGCCACGGCCTGCAGCGCCACATCCCCTTCCATGTGCCCATAGCTATCGTTGTACTGCTTGAAATGATCCACATCCATGAAGATCACCGATATGGGTTCGCCACGACGCTCACAACGGCGGTACTCCTGCCGCAGGCTTTCCATCAGCACGAGCCGGTTATTCAGTCCGGTAAGCGGATCCGTGCGGGCCATGTCCGCCAGCTCCTGATTGAGCTGCTCCAGCTCATCCTGCTTCTGGCGCAAAACACGCTCTGCGGTAACTTGAGCGGACACATCTTCAATCTGCGAGAGAAAATACCGGGGCGTGCCATCTGCGTTGCGGACAATAGATACCGCCAGCAATACCCAGACGATATGCCCATCCTGGTGAAAATACCGTTTCTTCATCCAGTAACTGTTGCGCTTTCCTGCCAACAGCGCCTGCACCTGGTTCAGGTCCTTTTCCAGATCGTCCGGATGGGTAATGGTCTGAAAATCACTGGCCAGCAAGGCCTGTTCGTCATAGCCCAGAATGTTGCACAGCGCGGGGTTAACCCGCATCCAGCCCCCTTCCGGGGATACGATGGCCATGCCAATGGCAGCATGACGGAACGCGCCCTCGAACAGGGCCATGTTCTCTTCCATCTTGTTAACGGCAAATTGCCGTTGCTGATCCAGCTTCTCCTGCTCCAAAGCCTGGCTGAGGGATCGCCCCATCAACTCCAGAAACTCCATTTCTTCGATGCTAAACGGCTCGCGGCGAGGTACCGGGTCACTGAAATTGAGGGTGCCAAAAATCTCGCCCTGCACATAAAGCGGCACGGCCATATAGGATTCCAGCTGCATCCCCACATAGACCGGGTGCGAGCGCATTTCTTCCAGTTCGCCCACATGGTGCAACGCCACCGACCCCTGCTTGCTGATCACGGTGGAGCAATAGGTATCACCCAGTGGGAAATGATCGCCAACGCTGATGCCATCGTCGACCGGTTGCACCGCTAGCACTTCGTAGTCACCGTCTTTTATGCGGCTGACAATGCCAATGGACAGACCCAGCAGGCTACGCCCCACCTCCAGGTAAGCCGCATACAGTGCATTGAAATCCCCGCCGGGCAGCAGCGATAACTGGTGCAGTTCTCTCAGGCCGGTCAGGCTGAAATCACCCCGGTCTTGCATGTTTGTTCCTCTTATTCGCGCCTGCTGTATAGCGGCACGGTGTTTATTCTTACGTTGTAACCAAAGGCGCAAGACAAGTAAAAACTCTTGCAACGTTTTGCACCAGAGAAAGGCCCGCTTTTTGATACCGCTGAAACAAAAAAAGGCGCCATACGGCGCCTTTTTCCACTTTGACAAGCTTAGTGCAGCTTAAACAGAATCTGCAGTAGCTGGATGCCCAACAACACAATCAGCGGGCTCAAATCAAACCCGCCCATGGGCGGCAGCATCTTGCGAATCGGTGCCATGATCGGTTCGGTAACCTGCACAATGACCCGTACCACCGGGTTATACGGGTCCGGGGCTACCCAACTGAGAATCACCCGAATCAACACCGCCCAGAACACATAGCTGAGGATCAGGCTGGCCAGTTCCTGCAGGCTGTAGATCACCAACTGCCCGCCGATACCTGCCGGAAAACCACCCACCTGGATGCCGAGAATCAGCACCGCCTTGAGCATGATCAGCACCACTACCAACACCAGCGCGGCCACATCGAGGCCACCGTAGCCGGGGATGATCCGGCGCAGGGGTTTGAGCAGCGGGTTGGTCGCCTTGAGCACGAACTGGGAGATCGGATTATAGAAATCCGCCCGCGCCAATTGCAGCACGAAGCGGGTCAGTACAATAAAGATGTAGGCGCTGAACGCGAAATCCAGCAAAAAGACCAGGGCACCCTGCGGGTTCATGGATCACTCCGTTGCAATGTCTTGACCGGCGTTTAGCCGGAAACTGGGACAGAGTTTGGGGCAAGGGGGGCAAATTTCAAAGGGTGGACAAAAAACAGTAACGAGAAGCGAGAGACGAGTGACGAAAACCAAAACCGGTTTGGGGTTCGCTTCTCGCAACTCGTTACTTCGCCTTTTACCCCGCCAGCTCTTCCGACCGCTCCCGCGCCGCCGCCACGGCCGCCTGCACCTGTTCGCGGAAACCGGCTTCTTCAAACACATTTAGCGCCGCGGCGGTGGTGCCGCCGGGGCTGGTAACCTGCTGACGCAGTACATCCGGGCCGGCTTCGCTGGTGATGGCCAGCTGGGCGGCGCCCCAGGCGGTTTGCAGTACCATCTGGCGGGCGGTGGCGGCATCCAGCCCCTGGGCCTTGGCCGCTTCGATCAGCGATTCCATCAGCAAGAAGAAGTAGGCCGGGCCAGAGCCAGACACGGCGGTGACCGCATCCAACTCTTTCTCTTCATCGAACCAGAAGGCGATGCCCACGGAGCCAAGGATTTCCTTGGCCATGGCTTTCTGTGCATCGCTCACGTCATCGGCGGCATACAGGCCAGTGGCCCCAGCCTGTACCAGTGACGGTGTGTTGGGCATGCAACGCACAATCGGGGTGCTGCCCAGCCACTTGCGCAGGTTACCCACGGTGACGCCGGCAGCGATGGAGATAATCAGCGGCTGGCGGTCAGCAATCAGATCACGCAGATCCGTGCAAACCTGTTCCATCATTTGCGGCTTTACCGACAGCACCAGCACATCCACACGCCCGGCCACATCACGGTTTTCAGTGCTCACGTGCACCCGGTGCAGCTGGGCGACTTCGTCCAGGCGGTCTTTGGAGGGATCACTCATCCAGATACGGGCCGGGCGAATTCCTTTCGCCACCATGCCACCGGCCAGGCTGGTTGCCATGTTGCCGGCGCCGATAAATCCGATTAGTTGTTGTGCCATAACTGCGCAGTCCTTGTTGTCAGGCCTTGGGCGGGCGCGGTCCGAACAGGGCGGTGCCCAGCCGGATCACAGTGGCGCCTTCTTCAATGGCCACCGGATAGTCCGCGCTCATGCCCATGGAGAGCGTATCGAGGGCGGGCATTGTATTGCGCAATTGTGACAGTGTCATGGCGAGCTGTCGGAAGGCGGCGCGGTTGCCATCGTCGTTGTCCGCCCGGGGAATGGCCATCAAGCCGCGCAGGCACAGGTTTGGCAAGGCATGTATTTGCGTCGCCAAGGTGGCCACATCGGCCAACGGCACCCCGCTCTTGCTGGCTTCGTCATCCACATTAACCTGAATGCAGACGTTCAACGGGGGCTGTTCAGGCGGGCGCTGCTCACTGAGGCGGCGGGCGACCTTAAGACGATCGACCGAGTGCACCCAGTGAAAATGGGCGGCGATATCGCGGGTCTTGTTGGACTGAATCGGCCCGATGAAATGCCACACCAGATCCCTCTCGCCCAGGGCGGCAATCTTGTCCAGCGCCTCTTGGAGGTAGTTTTCCCCGAAATGGCGCTGCCCCCGGTCTGCCAGTTGGGCCAGTTCGTCTGCGGTACGGGTCTTACTGACCGCCAAAAGCTGCACACTGTGCGGATCGCGGCCTAAACGCGCGCAAAGTACATTTATTTGCTCATCAATGTGCAGCAGTGGTGATTTGACGTCAGTCATTATTGAACGGCTCAAGAGGTCGGGTTACTTTAGGCATGCGACGATTTTCTGAGGAGCCTGCTGGCAGGCCCCCAACATAATAACAAAGGGCCGCCCACGGAGGCTCTTTCCAAGCCATAACAGCAAGTATAAATCATGGATATTACCGAGCTGCTCGCTTTCAGCGCCAAAAACGGCGCCTCTGACCTTCACTTGTCCGCCGGCCTGCCCCCGATGATCCGGGTGGATGGCGACGTGCGCCGCATCAACTTGCCGGCCATGGAACACAAGGAAGTCCATTCATTGATCTATGACATCATGAATGACAAGCAGCGTAAGGATTTCGAGGAATTCTACGAAACCGATTTCTCCTTCGAGGTGCCCGGCGTGGCCCGTTTCCGGGTGAACGCCTTTAACCACAACCGGGGCGCCGGCGCGGTATTCCGGACCATTCCCTCGAAAGTGCTGACCATGGAAGACCTGGGCATGGGCAAGGTGTTCCAGAAGATCTCCGAGATGCCACGGGGTATTGTACTGGTCACCGGGCCCACCGGTTCCGGTAAATCCACCACCCTGGCGGCCATGGTCGATTACATCAACGATTCCCGCTACGAGCACATCCTCACCATTGAGGATCCCATCGAATTCGTGCACGAATCAAAAAAATGCCTGGTTAACCAGCGCGAAGTCCACCGCGACACCCTGGGCTTCTCCGAAGCCCTGCGCTCGGCTTTGCGGGAAGATCCGGACATTATTCTGGTGGGTGAGCTGCGGGACCTGGAAACCATCCGCCTGGCCCTCACCGCCGCCGAAACCGGCCACCTGGTGTTCGGCACCCTGCACACCACCTCGGCGGCCAAGACCATTGACCGGGTGATCGATGTATTCCCGGCGGAAGAAAAATCCATGATCCGCTCGATGCTGTCGGAATCCTTGCAGGCCGTAGTGTCACAAACGCTGATGAAGAAAAACGGCGGCGGCCGGGTAGCAGCCCACGAAATCATGATGGGTACTCCGGCGATCCGGAACCTGATTCGCGAAGACAAGGTCGCGCAGATGTATTCCGCCATCCAGACCGGTGGCGCCCTGGGCATGCAGACTCTCGATCAGTGCCTGCAGGGCCTGGTGCAGAAAGGCCTGGTGGCCCGTGACGTGGCCCGCGAAAAAGCCAAGAGCCCGGACTCACTGTAACCCCGAACGCACGGCACTGGCGCCCACTGAGGGCGCCGGCGGAATCAGCACAGGCAGGCCTTAAGCATGGAATTCGAAGAGCTTCTCAAATTAATGGTACAGAAAGGCGGGTCGGACCTTTTCATCACCGCCGGCGTACCCCCGAGCATGAAAATCAACGGCAAGATCCTGCCGGTGACCAAAAGCGCGCTCACCCCGGACATGACCCGGGACATCGTGTTCGGTGTAATGACCGAACAACAGCGCAAGGAATTCGTCGCCAACCACGAGTGCAACTTCGCCATCTCCGCCCGTGGCGTGGGCCGTTTCCGGGTCTCCGCATTCTACCAGCGCAACCTGGTGGGCATGGTGCTGCGCCGTATTGAAACCAAGATTCCCAACGTGGATGACCTGCGCCTGCCACCAGTGATCAAGGAACTGGCCATGACCAAGCGTGGCCTGGTGATTTTCGTGGGCGCCACCGGTACCGGTAAGTCCACCTCGCTGGCGTCCATGATTGGCCACCGTAACAAGAACTCCAAGGGTCACATCATCACCATCGAGGACCCGATCGAATTTATCCACCAGCACCAGGGCTGCATCGTTACCCAGCGTGAGGTGGGCATTGATACCGAGTCCTTTGATGTGGCGCTGAAAAACACCCTGCGCCAGGCGCCGGACGTGATTCTAATCGGTGAGATTCGCACCCCCGACACCATGGACAAGGCCGTCGCCTTCGCCGAAACCGGGCACCTGTGCCTGGCCACCCTGCACGCCAACAACGCCAACCAGGCGCTGGACCGGATCATCCACTTCTTCCCGGCAGACCGCCACGGCCAGCTGTGGATGGACTTGTCACTGAACCTGAAAGGCATTGTCGCCCAGCAGCTGATTCCCACCCCTGATGGCAAAGGCCGCCGCGCAGCCATCGAAGTATTGCTGGGCACACCACTGGTGCAGGACCATATCCGCAAAGGCGAAGTGCATCAGCTCAAGGGGCTGATGAGCAAATCACGTGAGCAGGGCATGCAGACCTTCGACCAGGCGCTTTACGACCTATACTCCGCCGGTGAAATCACCTACGAAGATGCCATGCTCCACGCCGATTCCCCCAACGACCTGCGCCTGATGATCAAACTGGGCAACGAAACCGACGCTTCCAGCCTGGACGTAGCGACGCGGGGACTGAGCATCGAGGATACGGAGTAAGAGACGCTGCAGGCCGCACGCTTCACGCAACAACGCGGATGAAATGCCCAGTGTTCTCCAAGCAAAGAGGCCGCGCCCATCCACTGGGCGCGGCCTACTCATTTCAGAGAAACACCCGCGTTTCCACTTTACGCTTTGCGTTTACTACTGAATCTCGCGATAACAAGGACGTTTTTGTACTTTACCAACGGAGGGGGAAACCCATGCAACAACAAAAGGAAACACACCTTACACCCATCGGCTATCTGCTGTGGTTCTTCGGCGGGATCTTTGGTTATCACCGGTTTTACTATGGTCGTCAGCTCACCGGCTTGCTGTGGATGCTTACCTTGGGAGTCTTTTTCATCGGCTGGGTCGTGGACGCATTCCTGATTCCCAGCATGAATCAGGATGCCAATAATCAGTTCAAAAGCGGCGATACCGACTACAGCGTAGCTTGGGTACTGATGCTGTTTCTGGGCGTATTTGGCGCACACCGTTTCTACATGGGCAAGATCGGCACTGGCATTCTCTACTTGTTGACCTTCGGCCTACTTGGTTTCGGCGTGCTCTACGACCTGTTCACGCTAAATGGCCAGGTTTCCGAACGCAACGGGGCAGCTGCACAGGGCGAGCCCGTACCCGCATGAGGAAGAGCAAACCACAAGCTGTAACTCGAACTGGCTATTTTGTGTAATGAAACAGGCCGCGCCCACCCCCTGGGCGCGGCCCTATTTGTTTAATTAGCGTGTTGCATGGTGCGTGCGGCGTGAAGCGGGCAGCTTGCTGCCTTTCAGTAATGCGGTGGCGGGGCGTCTTCGACCTGGGTGGACTCGAACGCTTCGGACAAATCCATCAGCCTATCCGCCATCTTGCGACAGGTTTTTTCCAGCGCATCGATTTGGCGCTGCTGGTCACAGACCACCTTGTTCAGCGACTCCACCATGTCTTCCTGGTAGGCCAGCTTGGTTTCAAGCTCGATCAGGCTGTCTTCGCTCATACTCTGCTCTCTTGTAATAACCGTCGGGACCACCGGCATGCCAGTCTACATTGCCAAGGATTCCCATTACCTCGCGTAGCGAGCGTCGCTGGCGGCGCGAACCGGAACTCAGTTGCGAGAGACACGCAACGAAAAGCGAAAACCTGACTACCCCAACGCCCGGATTTTGATTTTCGAAACTCGCTGCTCGCCACTCATCACTGCTGCTCTGTCGCGCCGCCAGCGACGCTCCTACAAAAATCATCTGCACCTATTGTACTGGCCCTTTACCCATAATTCCGCTATGGTTTTCGCCGTCTTGGGGGAGTAGTCGCTCGATCGCTTTCACGCAAAGCCCCTTGGCGGTCATCAACATAGTTGCGCCTCATGCGCATGGTGGCCGCGTCCGCATCCGGGGAGCTCTACCTCCCCCAGGATTGACGAGACCTGAGACATCGCAGGCATTCCGCAGGGGCGGGATTGGCCGGTGATGTCTCTGTGTCGCACAATCCCGCCCCTCTGGAAACATTCATGGACGCCCTGCTCAGTTCCTTCCTGCTGGTTGGCCTTGGTGAAATTGGCGACAAAACCCAGCTGCTGTCCCTGGCGCTGATTCTCAAATTCCGCAAACCCTGGCCTATCCTCGCCGGCGTGGTGATCGCCACCCTGCTTAACCACGGCGCCTCTGTCTGGTTTGGCGACTGGCTGGCCGATGCCATCCCGCTGGAATGGCTGCGCTGGATTCTCGGCATCAGTTTTATTGGCCTGGGCCTGTGGATGTTGATTCCGGACGGCGATGAAGACGTTGATGACAACCCTCGCTTCGGCCCCTTTGTCACCGCGCTGGTACTGTTCTTTATTGCCGAAATCGGCGACAAGACCCAGCTGGCCACCATTGCCCTGGCTGTACAATTCAAGGATCAGTTCTGGCCAGTATTGAGCGGCTCCACCCTGGGTATGATTGCCACCAACCTGCCCGTTATCTGGCTGGCTCACCAGTTCGGCAGCAAACGCTTTGAAACCTGGGCCCATCGCATCAGTGCACTATTGTTTTTGGGTTTCGGGGTATGGGCGTTGGTGTAGGCACGCCTGACGCCTGACGCCTGACGCCAAAGAGCGTATGCTCACGCGCTATACCTGCAACCCTGGTCGCGCTGCGAGGCACCAACGTCTGGCGGCCGGCATCTGGCCTCAATCGGAATTCATTCATGGCCCTCACCGCCACCATTTACAAAGCCGAACTCACCGTTTCCGATATGGACCGGGATTACTACGCCACCCATAATCTGACAGTGGCGTTGCACCCCTCGGAAACCGAATCTCGGATGATGCTGCGGCTGCTGGCCTTTGCGCTCAACGCCCATGAAGATCTGAGCTTCTCGCGGGGCCTGTCCAACCCGGAAGAACCGGATCTTTGGCAACGCCATCCCAACGACACGTTGGCGCACTGGATCGAGCTGGGCATGCCTGATGAGAAACGTCTGCGCAAAGCCTGCGGGCTGGCCGAGCAGGTCACCATTTACTGTTACGGCCCGCGCGCACCCCAAGTGTGGTGGGACAGCATGAAGAACAAGGTGCGCCGTTTCGACAACCTGACAGTTGTTCATGTAGATGCAGATAGTGAGGCCGCACTGGCCAGCTGCGCCAAGCGCGCCATGCAGTTGCAAGCCATGATCCAGGATGGCCAGGTCTGGCTGGGAACCACGGACAATAACGTGGAGATTGCCCTGCAAACCTGGTACCCGGGCGGCGCCAATTAATGCGGCACCTTCTGGGAGCCACACTGACACTCTTCCCCCTGGCCAATGGCAGCAACCGGCATGCCGATACGGATATATGATCCGTAACGCTGCCAAAGCCTGCACCATCACAACTCACGACACGTAAAGAATCGGGTTAATGAAAAAAATCATACTGATTATTGGCGTCTTGGCGCTGTCGGGGTTTACCACCTGGTGGCTACAGGACGCCCCTCTTGATGACGCAGCCCGGCAGTGGCTGAACACAACACCCAGCGATGACAATCCTGCTTACGCTTACCTGCTGGGCTTTGGCGCACCCGCCGATCAATCCCCCTCCCGACAGGGCAGCGCACTGGTGCAACGACAGAAGAGCCACCCGGACCTGGCACTGCCCAATGCCCACCGGGACCTCGACGCATCATCTCTGCTATGCCGGAATATGGACGCGAGCTGCCTGCTTCACCAACAGGAAAAACGTGTGGAGTCCGAGGCTCTGGTGAACCAGTATCAGTTCCTGATTGATCGCTACCAAACCTTTCTGGGCTTTGCGTATTTTTCGGACAATACACCGCCTCGTCTGGACGCCACCTTCCCTGAATACAACCTGCTGGTCACCGCTTCGCGGCTGCAATCCCTCGCCTGGGCTATCAGTGAGGCGCCCGGGGAAAAAATCGTCGAGGAAATACAGCAACTACGGCACTGGCTCACCCAGGACCATAGCCTGATCAGCAAGATGATCGCCAATGCGCTGCTGGCAGAAAAACTGCAACTGACCGCCCTGCTGGTGCAGCAAGGAAGAATGTCCACACTGACGCTTGCTCCGCTGAGCCCAGAGGAAAAAAGCTTTCAGGCACCCATGCAGAAAGAGTTCGCACTGATGGCGCACTTTTTCATTGATGAGCAATACCGGGATGGCAATGAAGTCGCAAGCTGGATTGAAGAAATACAATTCAGGGCCGGCCTGAAAAAAAATATCAGCGTTAACCGCATGCTACCGCTTTATCAACACTATGCGCAGCTCGCTGATCAACCTGTTGACGTCATCGAAGCCGACCAGTTTCAACCCAAACCTGCGTCAACGAGTGAGGCCATCCGCAACCCCATCGGCAATGTTTTGCTGGAAACCGCGTCGCCGGATTTCAAACAATATCTACTGCGGCTGGTACAGCTGGATGCGCGCATGACGTTACTGAAACAGCTTGGTGATACCGATGTGCCCCCTCGGGCAGCCAACCCCTGGACGCCGGGGAAGGATGACACGCTGATCCGTAAAGACCAGCAGCTATGCTTTCGCCACGCACCAGACCATGACCGCTATAATGCCTGCCTGCCTTTGCTGTGAATAAAAGCAAGCTGCCGCTTGAGCATGAAGACCTGTTGCGTGCAGCGTGTAGCGCATCCCGCTACATACTCCGCTGATTCACTCGCGCCATGAGCTGCTCGGCTGATTCCTTGCGCTCGGAATAGCGATCAGTAAGATAATCGCTGCGGTCCCGGGTCAGGTAGGTGAACTTCACCAGCTCTTCCATCACATCCACAATGCGATCATAAAACCCTGAGGGCTTCATTCGATCATCATCATCGAATTCCAAAAAGGCTTTCGGTACCGACGATTGATTGGGGATGGTGACCATGCGCATCCAGCGACCCAACACACGCAATTGATTTACCGCATTGAATGACTGGGATCCACCACTGATCTGCATCACTGCCAAGGTCTTTCCCTGCGTCGGCCGTACCGCGCCAAGCGACAGGGGAATCCAGTCGATCTGTGTTTTCATAATTCCGGTCATGGCGCCATGACGCTCCGGCGAACACCACACCATGCCTTCACTCCAGGTCACCAGATCGCGCAGCTCCTGCACCTTGGGATGGCTGGCATCTTCACTGTCCGGCAAGGGCAAGCCATCCGCATGAAAGATCTGCGTCTCGGCGCCCATGGCTTCCAGCAAGCGAGCCGCCTCCTGCACCATCAGGCGACTGAAGGAGCGTGCCCGCAAAGATCCATAGAGCAAAAGGATTCTCGGCTTGTGCACGGCGGGCTTGTCACGGAAGACATCGTCTTGCGTGGGCGCCTGAAAAGATTCTTTGTCGAGATTGGCTAAATCGTTCATAACACTCTCAATGCCATTGCGTCGTCATCGCAAGCGCGCTGGCTTCTACAGATCAATTTTTTCCTGGCCTTCGGGAAACCAGTGCTTTGTGCGGTTAATAATGGCCACCAGCGACAACATGACCGGCACCTCCACCAGCACCCCAACCACAGTGGCCAGAGCCGCACCGGAATGCAGGCCAAACACACTGATCGCTACCGCCACAGCCAGTTCAAAAAAATTACTGGTGCCGATCAAGCAGGCGGGGCCCGCTACGTTGTGCGCTAGCCGCAAACGTTTTGCCGCCCAGTAAGCGATAATGAAGATGCCGTACGTCTGGATCAGCAACGGAATGGCAATCAGCACAATAGCCATGGGTTTCGCCAGAATGGTCTCTGCCTGGAAACCAAACAGCAACACCACCGTGGCCAACAGGCCCATCACACTAACGGGCTTAAGCGTGTGCACAAAGTTGGCAACCCGCTCTTCACTGCCTAACATATACCGCGTGACCATACCTGCAAGCAGCGGCAGCACCACATACAACCCCACTGACAACAACAAGGTATCCCAAGGTACCGTTATATCGCTGACACCCAACAACAAGCCGGCAATAGGCGCAAAGGCGAACACCATAATGATGTCGTTTACCGATACCTGTACCAGGGTGTAATTCGCATCGCCTTTGGTCAGTTGGCTCCACACAAACACCATGGCGGTACAGGGGGCCACGCCCAACAGGATCATCCCGGCGATATATTCGGTGGCCGTTTGCGGGTCCACCCAGCCGGCAAAAAACACCTTGAAGAACAACCAGCCCAGCGCGGCCATGGTGAAAGGCTTGATCAGCCAGTTAATCACCAGAGTAAGCAGCAAACCTCGGGGGTTCTGGCCCACTTTCTTAATGGCAGTGAAATCAATCTGAATCATCATCGGGTAAACCATCACCCAAATGAATACCGCCACGGCCAGGTTCACATGGGCATATTCGAAACCGGCTACGGCTTCAAACACACCGGGCACAGCCACACCAAGGGCTACACCGGCAGCAATAGCCAGTGCCACCCATACACTGAGATAGCGTTCAAAAAACGGCATTACGCACTACCTAAATCACGGTGAATTTTCTGGGCTGAAGCAATCAGGCCCAACGGATTTATATCAGCCAGATCCAATGCCACCAATGCTTCAATACGGGCATAAAGCTCATCAAAGGTGGTTTCAAACGCTGCATTAATTTCGTCTTCGGTACCTGTAGCATGCGCCGGATCCGCCAGCCCCCAATGGACCTTGGGTGTATCTCCCAGCCACACCGGGCACGACTCACCGGCGGCGGCATCACACACGGTGATGACCATATCAATCTGCTCACCTTCCAGATCATCCATGTTCTTGGAGCTGGGGTTATTCACGGTGACACCGTGGCGCTGCAGCACGGCCAACGCATTATCGTTAACCTTGCCGGTGGGCATGCTGCCAGCACTCAGGCCACGCAATGCGCCCTGACCCAGGTGGTCCGCAAGAGCCTCACCGATAATGGAACGGCAGGAATTACCGGTACACAGAAACAAAACATTCAATGGCGTATTCATACATTCGTCTCGTTTGTTGATCGTCAATCGGTTTAGCCACAACAGGCTTGGTTTGGAAGCGTCATGCCAAGAGCATCCCGGGCAGGCGACACCAGTGTTTCGATCACCGTGGCGGCCCATTCCGGCAATGCGGGATTCAACTGGTAATGCATCCAGGTACCCTGGCGTCGGGCCACCACCAGCTCACACTGTCGTAACTGCGCTAGATGGCGTGACACCGTGGACTGGGGCGCCTGCATGGCATCCACCAGATCGCACACACACACCTCTCCCTGACCCTGTAACAGGCAAACCAGGCCAAGGCGGATGTCATCGCCGAGGCATTTACAGAGCTGGGTAGGTGTAAGCATGTTTCTGCCTTGTATTCGTATATTCGGAAATACGGATATTAAAGGCTAAAGCGTCAAGCTTCAAGCTGTAACTCGGGAAAGTTTTGTGACGATGCCAGAAAGGAAAAAGGCCGCGCCTGAAGGTTAGGCACAGCCTTTGAAAGGATCGTAGGAGCGTCGCTAGAGATGCTCCTACAACGGTTTCGCAGCGGGTTTTACTTGTAGCTTGCCGCTCTAAGCTTGTCGCTGCCTTTATTGCTTCAGCTTGGCTTCGATCTCGTCCACGCTGATATGGCGTACGTCCTTGCCTTCCACCAGGTAGATCACCTGCTCGCCGATATTGCGAGCATGGTCGCCGATGCGCTCCAGCGCGCGCAGTGACCAGATGATATTCAACACCCGAGTAATGGAGCGCGGATCTTCCATCATGAAGGTAACCAGTGAACGCATGGCGCTGGCGTACTCCATGTCCACTTCGTTATCTTCCGCTGCCACAGTTAGCGCTTTCTTGGCATCAAAGCGAGCAAAGGCATCCAGTGCATCGCGCAACATGTTGCGCACGTGGTTACCAATATGGCGCACTTCCACATAACCCCGCGGCGACTCACCCTGTTCAGCCAGCTGCAAGCCCATGCTGGCGATCTTGGCGGACTCGTCACCAATACGCTCCAAGTCCGACACGGCTTTGGACACCGCGATAATCAAACGCAGATCCGACGCGGCCGGCTGACGCAGAGCCAGCACCCGAGTGCATTCCTCGTCGATAAGCATTTCCAGCTTGTCGACTTTGTCTTCGGTTTCGATCACTTTTTCTGCCAGTGCCGAATCTGCCTGCAACAACGCCTGCAACGCATCGACAACCTGCTTTTCCACCAACCCACCCATTTCCATCAAGTGGTTACGGATGGATTCCAGCGCTTCGTTAAACTGGGTCGAGCTATGCTCGCCAAAATGCATACGGTCCATTTTTTTACTCTCCTTTCCCGCGCGTTAACCGAAGCGACCAGTGATGTAGGCTTCTGTCAGATTGTGTTCCGGCTTCGTGAACACAGTCTCGGTATCGTTCATTTCCACCAAATGCCCCAAATGAAAGTAAGCCGTACGGTTAGATACCCGTGCTGCCTGCTGCATGGAGTGGGTCACAATGGCGATAGTGTAAGACTCGCTCAGCTCGGCAATCAGTTCTTCGATTTTTGCTGTCGCAATAGGATCGAGCGCGGAACAGGGCTCATCCATCAGCACCACCTCCGGGCTCACTGCGATAGTCCGGGCGATACACAAACGTTGCTGCTGACCACCGGACAGGCCGGTACCCGGCGCATGCAAACGGTCCTTCACTTCATTCCACAGCCCCGCCTTGCGCAGACTGTTTTCCACGATTTCGTCCAGGTCATACTTCTTGTTAGCCAAACCATGAATGCGCGGGCCATAAGCCACGTTATCGTAGATGGACTTGGGAAAAGGATTCGGCTTCTGGAAAACCATGCCCACACGGGCACGCAACTCCACCACATCCAGCTTGGGATCATAAAGATCCTGACCTTCCAGATGCAGACTGCCCTTTACCTTACAAATATCGATGGTGTCATTCATGCGATTAAGACAGCGCAAGAAGGTGGATTTACCGCAGCCTGAGGGGCCGATCAATGAAACCACTTCATTCTTACCGATATCCAGGCTCACACCATGAATCGCCTGGTTATCATCGTAGAACACCTCCACATCGCGCAGGCGCATTTTGGGATCGTCCACGTAGGGGCGTCCCACTGTTTCTTTCGGATAAGGAGTGTCTTGTGTCATTGAACCTTGCTCTTCATTAACAGTGTCTTTGGGCAGATCATTGGCGCCCAAAGTGTTTTTGTCCAGTTGCTGTGCCGTTTCCATAACTAAATCCTCGTTAGCGGTCCGGTTACCAGCGGCGCTCAAGGCGCTTGCGCAATACTACTGCCAGAGTGTTCATGGTGATCAGGAACGCCAACAGCACCATAATTGCAGCGGAGGTCAGGGCCACAAAGGCCTGCTCCGGGCTGCCTGCCCAAAGGAAGATCTGTACCGGCAGCACCGTAGCCGCATCCAGCGGTCCGGTTGGCAATTCCACAATAAAGGCCACCATGCCGATCATCAGCAACGGAGCCGTTTCGCCCAGAGCCTGAGCCATACCGATAATGGCACCGGTCAGCATGCCCGGCAGCGCCAATGGCAGCACATGGTGCAATACCACCTGCATCTTGGATGCCCCCAGACCCATCGCTGCCTGGCGAATGCTCGGGGGCACGGCCTTGATCGCAGCACGGCTGGAAATAATGATGGTGGGCAATGTCATCAGCGTCAGCACCACACCGCCAAGTAGCGGCACCGAACGAGGCATACCGAAAATACCGATAAACACAGCCAGCCCCAGCAACCCAAAGATGATAGACGGCACAGCTGCCAGGTTATTGATATTGACTTCAATGAAATCGGTAAGGCGATTTTTCGGCGCAAATTCTTCCAGATAAATCGCTGCTGCCACACCAATCGGGAAGCTCAATCCGAGCGTCACCAGCATGGTAAAGAAAGAACCCAGAATCGCACCCAGCATGCCCGCCTGTTCCGGCTCACGGGAATCACCGCGAGTGAACAATGACTGGTTGAAGCGCATTGCGATCGAGCCTTCCGCCTCAAGTTCTTCCAGCCAACCACGTTGCTGTTCTGATACTCGAGCCGCTTCACGCTGTTTGCTATTACCTTTCACAAACAGGTCTGCAGCATCATCCAGCTGCACTTCAAGCGTGCGGGTCTCTCCGAGTAACGCCGGGTCTTCCTCAATCATGCTGCGCAGTTCATAACCCGCACCATTACTGATGATGGAATAAAGCTCTTTTAACTCTTTGCGGTCAGACACGCTGGGGAATTTTTCTCGCAGCGCGTCTCGCAGCACACCATTGTAATTACCGTAGAGCACTTGCTCTCTATCGAGCGGATCATCAATTTCCAGCGTCTGCGCATCGAAGGTCACATCCAGAGTGATGGTGTGCTCAATGAAGGCGCTATGACCTTTACCAATAATGTCAGTGAACAAAATCACCAACGCCATTAGCCCGATCAAAATGGAACCGATGCCAAATGCCTTGAAGCGTTTTTCTGCACGATAACGGCGGCCCAGCGTTTTGCGAACCTGTTCGGTCGTTTTACTCATATCAAATTCCTCCAGGCCCTAGTCGTACTGCTCGCGGTATTTTTTCACGATGTGCAGTGCCACCATGTTCATCAACAAGGTCGTAATGAAGAGCATCAACCCCAGCGCGAATGCGGCCAGCGTTTTGGCGCTGTCGAATTCCTGGTCACCGGTTAGCAAGGTCACGATCTGCACGGTGATGGTCGTCACCGCTTCCAGCGGATTAACAGTCAAGTTGGCAGCCAGACCCGCCGCCATTACCACAATCATGGTTTCACCGATGGCTCGAGAGGCCGCCAACAGAATGCCACCCATGATGCCCGGCAGCGCCGCCGGAAATACCACTTTCTTGATGGTTTCGGATCGGGTTGCACCCAGGCCAAGCGAACCATCGCGCAGTGTTTGTGGTACCGCGGTGATCACGTCATCGGCCAGAGAAGAAACGAAAGGAATAATCATCACGCCCATGACCAAACCCGCGGCCAGCGCAGACTCTGAGTCCACACTCAGGCCGATGGATTGGCCCAGCTCACGAATAAACGGCGCAACCGTCAACGCCGCAAAGAAGCCGTACACCACGGTGGGCACCCCTGCCAGCACTTCCAGAGCCGGTTTGGCGAAAGCGCGAACCCGAGGTGACGCATATTCCGCCAAATAGATAGCCGACATCAGCCCCACCGGCACAGCCACCAGCAGGGCAATGGCGGAAATCAGCAAGGTACCCACAAATAGTGGAATCGCACCAAACGCCCCCTGGGCCGCTACTTGATCGGCCCGCAATGCTGTCTGTGGGCTCCATTGCACACCGAACAGAAATTCGGTGACCGGAATCTTGCTGAAGAACTGCATGGATTCGAACAGCACTGACAGCAAAATACCCACGGTGGTCAGGATCGCCAAAGTGGCACAGACCATAAACAGGGTTTGCAGCACCCGCTCAACTTGCTGACGAGCACGCATGCGCGCCGAGACGCGCAACCAGGCCCAGGCGATTCCCAGCATGGACAGCACCGTGACCACCACCGTCATTGCCATGGCACTGATATCGCCGAGCCGGGTTAACTGCTCTGCCGCCTGCGCCACTTCCGGGCTAACAAAACTGGGAGGAATGGCACCGGATGCCACATTCTGAATCTGGCTGACAACCAGGCTCATGGCGGACGGGTCCGCTGGTTGAGCTGACTCCGGCATGCCACCGACGACCACCGTACGAATAATGGTATTTTGAAACGCCAACCAGGCACCCAGCACCAGCAGGGCCGGCAGCGCACTCCAGATTGCCGATCGCATGGCAAAGTAGAATGGCAGTGAGTGCAAGTGGCGGATGCCACCCAGTGGCCGTGCCAGAATCAGGGCCCGGCGATTCCCCAGATAGTAAGCGCCTGCGATCATTACTATCAGAAGCAGTAAAAGATTACCGGTTTGCATGCGGTGCTCCAGTGAGTTTTTTCTCGCAAACGCGTTACAGCGCTTGCGGCAAAAAACAAATCATTTAAGGGCGAAAAAACCCGGTGATGTTTCATCACCGGGTCAAAGCATCCCTGCTTTTATTTTTCGTCCGGTGTTCTATTTAAACTCTTTGCCAGTCATCGGCTGCAGATTTTTAGCCTGCTTGCCCCACTTCTCACGCTCACTGTCAGCAGAAGGAATCAGACCTTTTTCTACCAGGTAACCATCGTTACCCCAAGCGCGCTCGCTGGTGAATTCCTTCACGTAGCCTTCGATGCCAGGCACCACACCCACGTGGGCTTTCTTCACGTAGAAGAACATGGAACGGGACATCGGGTATTCGCCGCTGCTCACAGTCTCAGGACCCGGAGCTACACCACCGATGGTCACTGGCTTAACAATGGAAGTATTTTCTTCCAGGAAAGAGTAGCCAAAAACACCCACAGCGCTCGGGTTGGATTCCAGCTTCTGCACGATCAAGTTGTCGTTTTCACCTGCTTCGACATAAGCACCATCTTCACGGATGCTGCGACAAACCGCTTTATACTTGGACTTGTCTTCGCTCTTCATGGCCTTCAGCCAAGGGAAGGTTTTACAACCCCCTTCAATACCCAGCTCGTTGAAGGAATCACGGGTACCGGAAGTCGGCGGCGGACCTACCACTTCGATTTTTACGTTGGGCAGAGCCGGGTTCACTTCTTTCCAGGTTTTGTACGGGTTGGCAACCAGCTCTTCCTTACCGTTCGGGTTCGGCACTTCCTTGGCCAGAGCGAGGAACAGGTCACGCAAGGAAATATCCATGTCCTTGGCTTTCACTGAATTGGCAACGGCCAGGCCGTCGTAACCGATCTGAACTTCGGTGATTTCTTTTACGCCATTCTTCTGGCACAGCTCAAACTCAGAGCTCTTCATGCGACGGGACGCGTTAGTCACGTCCGGGTGCTGCAGGCCAACGCCCTGACAGAACAGCTTCATGCCGCCGCCAGAACCGGTAGATTCGATTTTCGGGGTCGCAAAATCAGTATTGCGGCCAAAACGCTCGGCCACTACGGTGGCGAACGGGTATACCGTGGAAGAGCCCACGATGGAAATAGTGTCACGAGCCATTGCAGTACCCGGTACGCTGGCCATGGCCAGAGCAGCAGCGGCACCTGCCAGTGTTGCTTTCATTTTAACGTTCACAATAAGCCTCCTAGTTTTGGCACCGGCGCTTGTTGGAAGTATCCACCCCGGTTCGTTTTGCGCGTGTTGCAAGCCAGTTCATGTTTCAGCACAGCGCATGCTAGAGAGGGTTTGTGACATCCACGTTACAGAATAACGGTCTCGATGTGATTTTTCATCGTCAGGAAAATTCCCCCATGGCGGGCTGATTATGACCCGCAAGCCCCGTATAATCTGCCTTTTAAGCAATTCACAGACCATTTGCAGGGCTCTTGCCGGGGCCTGACCACAGGCGTTTATGACACAACAATACTCCAACGCACTGCGCTGCCAGCAATGGCTCACCACTTTCACCACTGCCATCGGCCGGGGCAGCGCTTGGCTGGCCCTGTTGCTGGTACTGGGCATGGTGCTAGTGGTGGTGCTGCGCTACGGCTTCGACATTGGCAATATTGCCCTACAGGAATCGCTGACCTACCTGCACGGCAGCCTGTTCATGCTGGCCATTGCCTACACCCTGGCAGAAGACGAGCATGTTCGGGTGGATGTGCTCTATCAGCGTTTCAGCCCCCGCGGGCGGGCCTGGGTCAATCTGTTGGGCACCCTGTTCCTGCTGCTGCCCATTTGTGCCGCCATTTTCTGGCTGTCGCTGGAGTACGTGGCCAGCAGCTGGCGCGAACAGGAAAGCTCCGCCAACGGCGGCCTGCCCTTTGTCTACCTGCTCAAGACCCTACTGCTTATATTGCCTGCCCTGCTGACCGTGCAAGCAATCGCGGAGCTATTGCGTCACGGCCTCACACTGCTAGGCGCCACACCTGCCCCGCGGGTCAGTGAACACGATGAACACCCCGAGGAGGGCCTGTGATGGAATGGCTCCCCTTATTGATGTTCGTGGCGGTCTGCCTGGTGCTACTCACCGGCTACCCGGTGGCGTTTGCCTTGGGCGGCACTGCCCTGCTATTTGCCGCTGGCGGTATCCTGACTGGCACTTTTTCCCCCTCTGACCTGACATTCGTGCCCAACCGGCTGTTCGGCATCATCGAAAACAGCACGCTGATGGCGGTCCCCCTGTTTGTCTTCATGGGCGTCATGCTGGAGAAATCCCGAGTGGCGGAAAAGCTATTATCCAGCATGGGCCGGCTATTCGGGCCACTTCCCGGCGGCATGGGGCTGGCGATTATTCTGGTGGGCGCCTTACTGGCGGCCAGCACCGGCATTGTCGGCGCCACCGTGGTCACCATGGGCCTGCTGTCGCTGCCAACCATGCTACGCCAGGGGTACCAGCCGCAGCTGTCCACCGGGCTGATCTGCGCCACTGGCACCCTGGGGCAGATCATTCCCCCGTCCATTGCCCTTGTATTGCTGGGCGATGTGCTGGCTAACGCCTACCAGGATGCGCAACTGAAGCAGGGCCTGTGGTCGCTGGACACGGTGTCTGTGGGGGATTTGTTTGTCGGGGCGCTGATTCCTGGCCTGATTCTGGTGGGCCTGTATCTGCTCTACGTCGTGGCCATCAGCCTGCTGAAACCCCAATGGGCGCCCGCCTTTAAACCCGCCGACGACGGGCAGCGCGGCTGGCGCTCCTTGCTGGGCGGGCTGATCCCGCCACTATTACTGATCGTGGCGGTGCTTGGCGCCATTCTCACCGGCAAGGCCACCCCCACGGAAGCGGCCGGAGTCGGCGCCTTTGGCGCTCTGTTGCTCGCCGCCGCTAACCGGCACCTGAATCTAACCATTCTCGGAGAGGTGGTCCGTGCCACCAGCCGGGTCACCGCCATGGTGTTTATGATCCTGATTGGCGCCAGCCTGTTTTCGCTGGTGTTCCGGGGTTTTGGTGGTGAAGAGGCGGTGCACAACCTGTTCGCGGCCATGCCCGGCGGGGTGATCGGCGCCACCGTGATGGTGATGCTGCTGATTTTCCTGCTCGGCTTCATTCTGGATTTTATCGAGATCACCTTTGTGGTGGTGCCGATTGTCGCCCCGGTATTACTGGGCATGGGGCTGGACCCAATCTGGCTGGGCGTAATGATTGCCTTGAACCTGCAAACCTCGTTTCTCACTCCACCCTTCGGGTTCGCGCTGTTTTATCTGCGTGGGGTGGCGCCGCCGGAGGTAAAAACCGCGCACATTTATCAAGGCGTGATACCCTTTATCGCCATACAACTAATTATGCTGGGCATTCTGGCATTGTTCCCTGAATTAGCCACTTGGCTGCCGCATACGCTCTACGGATAACAACATGACAGACCACACTGACGACACACCCCAGCCGATTGGCACTCTTGCCATTCAGACCATTGCCATGCCACAAAGCGCCAACTGGAACGGCGATATTTTCGGCGGCTGGCTGGTATCGCAAATGGACCTGGCCGGTGCTGTCACCGCCCGCAAAAAAGCCCGGGGCCGTGTCGCCACCGTCGCCATTGATTCCATGGCCTTCCTGCGCCCGGTGCCGGTAGGCGCTGTGGTGAGCTGCTACACCCGCCTGCAGGACGTGGGCCGCAGCTCTATGCAGATCCTGGTGGAAGTCTGGGTACGCGAAGACACCGGCACCCTGTCGAAAGTGACCGAAGGGCATTTCACCTTCGTGGCCATTGATGACACCGGGCGCACGCGCGCCGTACCCCGGGATTAATCGCCTGATTTGAGTAAGCGGTTCATTGCAGTCAACCAGTGCGCCGTACTCGCCGACTCTCGGCCAGGCGCACCGGCGGCATGACCGTACTCGGATTCCAGCACACGGATCTGGGCCCTGGGCATATGGCGCGCCTCCAGACAGGCATCGTCCACGGTAAAATACAGGTCGGTGCGGCTGGGCATCACCACCGTCTCGGCTGATACCTGTATCAGGCTGCCCGGATCATGTCCGGCAGCCGCCTCCCAGGTGGCAAGCATGGCCAACAGGTCGTGGGCATGCTGAGCCAGATGATCCCGTTCCCAGTAATCCAGCAACGCCGCTCTGTCCGCAAAACCCAGTTCGCGATACAGCGCCTTGCGATAAAATGCCTGGCTATAGGCCCAGCCCGCATAGACGCGAGCAAACGCTTTTAACCCTTCCACCGGCACCGCTTCAGCCTGACTGTCGTATAGCAGTGGGTCAGCACGCAGGGCGTACCGCAGCCCCTGCAAGAACACCTCATTGTGGGGCCAACAACGGTAGGTGCCACACACCGGCAACAGTCGCTTCACTTGATCACCCGCACTCACCGCCCACTGGCAAGACTGCATTCCCCCCATGGACCACCCGGTGGCAAGGGCCACCGTTGGCTCCCCGTACCAATGGCGAATCACCTGTTGCTGAGCGGCGACATTGTCGGCGATGGTTACCAGCGGAAAATGGTCGCCGCGCTGATCCGGGTGGGCATTGCTGGGAGAGGTCGCCTGACCATTGCCAAACAGATCAAACAGCACCACACAGTAATCACCGCTGCCAAGCAGGCTATCGACACCTCCTGCTGCACCAAGCAAGGGCACGCTGCCCTGTGCTGTACCCCCGTAGTAACAGGGAATCACCACCAGATTGTCTGCTGCCTTATTTAGCTGGCCAGTAATAAGGCCTGTCAGGGTGGCATTGCGTAACACCTGGCCGCTGTTTAAGGGCCAGTCGCCTAGGGCGAATGACCAGGAACGGGTCTGCACCGTCATGGGCCTCTCCTTTTATATACATGTTGGCATGTATATTGAATGCAATAGCCATACCATGAACATCATTGGTCTATTCCTACAGGAGAACGAACGATGAATGCCAAACTTCCCGAGCAGGGCCAGTCTGCTCCCCTGGACACCGATACAGCAAAATTTGCCATGGCCAGCTATGTGGACATCCATGGCGTCATCAAGGGTAAATTTGTTCCTGTTGCCCATCTGGACCGCATGCTTGGCGGTTCCGAATTGTACACAGGCGCAGCGCTGGACGGTGTTCCCCAGGACATCAATGACGACGAGGTGGCCGCCATGCCGGACCCGGCCAGCGCCACCCCTTGCAGCTGGAATCCTGAGCTGGTGTGGTACGCTAGCGACCTTTACCTCAACGGCAAACCCTTTGAAGCCTGCTCGCGCAGCATTCTAAAACGCCAGATCCAGGCCGCCGCCGACATGGGGCTAACCTTTAATCTGGGGATCGAAACCGAATTTTTTATTTTCAAAGAAACCCAAGACGGTGGCTTCGCCCCGTTCAGTGATCGTGATGTTCTGGACAAGCCCTGCTATGACCCCCGCCCACTGATGGACAACCTGCCCATCATCAAGGATATCGTGGAGGCCATGGACGCGCAGGGCTGGGATGTGTATTCCTTTGACCATGAAGATGCCAACGGCCAGTTTGAAACCGACTTCATGTTCACCGATGCCCTGAACATGGCTGACCGGCTGGTGTACTTCCGGATGATGGCCAACGAAGTCGCCCGCAAGCACGGCGCCTTCGCCAGCTTCATGGCAAAACCCTTTGCCGACCGTACCGGTAGTGGCGCCCACTACAATATGTCGTTGGCCGATAAGGAAACCGGCAAGAACCTGTTTGAACCCGGCGAAGACGACCCCCATGGCTGCGGTGTGTCACCTCTGGCATATCACTTTATTGCCGGCATTCTCAAACATGCCAGGGCCATCTGCTCGGTGATTGCCCCCACGGTGAACAGCTATAAGCGCCTGGTTCAGCAGGGCGCCATGTCCGGTTCCACCTGGGCACCGGTATACTGTTGTTACGGCAACAACAACCGCACCAATATGCTGCGCATTCCTTCCCAGGGCGGACGGGTTGAATGCCGAGCCCCAGACATCAGCTGCAACCCTTACCTTGGTGCCGCAATGATGCTGGCAGCGGGCCTGGAAGGGATTCGCGAGAAGCTTGAGCCCGGCGAACCGCACCGTGAGAATATGAATCAGTACTCCCGTAAGGAAATTCGGGATATGGGTATCGAGCTACTACCTCGCACGCTTAGTGAAGCCGTGGATGCATTCGAGGCTGACCCCTTGTCCCGCGAAGTTTTCGGAGACCTGATGTTTGATACATTCGCTGACTTTAAACGCAACGAGTGGGAGGCATACCATAACCATGTGTCCGAGTGGGAAGTGGGTCGCTACCTGACCATGTTCTGAAAACCCTGTGCGCCAGCCAAGGCTGGCGCACACCTCTGATCAGAAAACGGTAACAATCATGAGAAGAACCAAAGAAGACGCAGAAAAAACCCGCCAACAGATTATTCATTCCGCCTTGTCATTATTCAGCCAGAATGGCTATACCAACACGACCCTTGCCAATATTGCCGCCCACGCTGGTTTCAGCCGTGGTCCTATTTATTGGCATTTCAAAAACAAGGACGAGCTTTTTGAGGCTGTATTACGGCTTTCCCAGGACCCACTCGCGGAACTAGTGGAAACCTCCAAGGCATCCACCTCTACTCCCCGCCAAACCATCGATCACTTTTGTGATTGCTGGTTACGCTGGCTAGTTACCGATGCAGGTTATCGACAGTCGTTCGAGATTTTCCTTAACAAGACAGAATTGACCAACAACCTGGACCGCACCCTGAAACGGGAGCAGGAACTCACCAACGACTTGATTAGCACACTGGCTGATTTGGTCACTAAAGGGCAGGAAAGCGGGGACGTACGGGGAGACTATCCAGCCGACAAACTGGGCCTGATATGTTACACCCAGTTGATGGGGACAACGCAAACCTGGCTGTTCTCTCCCCGCCTTTTCAATCTTGAAGAAGACATTCCTTTTATCAAACAACAAATCCTTCGCTTACTGGACGCCTAGGCTGCATCAAGCAGCCTGGGGTTTTTCTTCGCTCATCATTCTGCGTATTTTCAACTCCATCTCCCGATAGGCTGGCGACGCCAGCATGGCCTCCCGGTCTCCAGCCGGGAGTGTGCTTTTGAACTCAGGAATTATTTCCTCACGCAGCCTGCCAGGATGACTGGACAGGAAGAAAATACGGTCCCCCAGATAGATGGCTTCTTCAATGTCGTGGGAGACCAACAGCACCGTGGTCTTTTCCTTTTTTACCACTTGCTGCAACAACGCCTGCATCTGCCAACGGGTTTCAGGGTCAAGCGCCCCGAAAGGCTCGTCCATGAGCAATAACTGCGGCTGGTTGGCCAGCGTTCTAGCAATCGCCACGCGCTGCTGCATACCACCGGAAAGTTCATGGGGATAGCTGTTAGCCACATCAGATAAACGCACCGCATCCAGAAAGTAATCGACCACTCCTTCTCGCATGCTGGCGCCATCGCCATTGATGGACAAGCCATACGCCACGTTGTCACGGACTGTTAACCAGGGAAAGGAGGTGTAGCGTTGGAACACCATGCCACGTTCCTTCCCCGGCCCGTCCACGGGCTGTTCATTCAACACAATCTGTCCACGACTGGGCGCTTCCAGACCGGCCACCATCCTTAGCAGCGTGGACTTACCGCAACCCGAAGGACCCAGCAGAACACCAACCTCACCGGCGGGCAGAGCAAGTGACACGTTGTCCAATGCCACTCTGCTGGTATGCCGTGCCGTATGGAACACCTTGCTAACGCCACTCACCTGCAAACCTTGCGATCGTTGTTTCATGATGGATCCTCCCATTGCGGATTACTGGTTAGCTGCTTCAGAGAATAGGGCTTTCATCGGCTCAAGATTGATGCCCTTATCCATCTCATGGGCCGCATCAACCATGCCAAACTTCAGCCACCACTTGGTCGTGGTATCCCAATGCTCATAAATCTGACCATTTTTCTGCCCGAGCGGTAATTCACCGGGGATCACCCCCATGAATCGCCCTGCTTGCTGAGCATCAAATGCCCAGATTCCACCTTTGTAAATTTCACCGGTGGTCCCCAGTACCTTTTCCACATCTTTAATCGGGAAGTTAAGGCCATTAGCAATGATTTCATTGCCTTCTTTGGGATTGTCTTTCCACCATTGCACAGCATCGAAATACGCTTTCAGAGTTTTTGTCGCCAACTCTGGCTTTTCTTCCATGAACTGATCGCTCATGTACATGCCGTCCCCCAGCAATGCCGTCTCAATCCAGCCCTCTTCAGCAGAAGAAGCAACGACTTTGGCATCGGGCAACGCTGCCATCGCATGGGAGCCAAAGGGTTCCCAAAATTCAGCGGCGGCCACATCACCACCTACCAAGGCACCCACGGCGTCATCCATAATCAAATTGGTGTAATTAACCTGATCGAAGCTAACACCTTGCTCCTCAAGCCATATCCCCATAAAAATCTGGGTCAATCCACCTTCTAACACCGCAACGGATTTGCCAATAAGGTCGCTGGCATTTTCAATGCCGGGAGCGAGGATAATTTTGTCTGTGCCATAGGAAGGGTTGGTGTAAGTCACCAACTTGATCGGCACCCCCTTATCTGCCGCGATGGGGCCGTATTCCCCGGTACTGGATGTCACATCCAGTACCCCTGCACTCATTAACGAGAAGCTCTCGTAAGGATCCTCAATAATCGTTAGGTCAAGCTCCAGGTCCTCCACAAAGCCTTTTTCTTTCGCAATAAACCAAAACCCATAGCCTGGCCATGAGAACAAAGATACTTTTACCTCATCTGCCTGGACGGAAAATGAGGAAAACAGACAACCTAATAGAGCGCTTAAACAGAGTAGTTTTTTCATGGTTTAACCCTCAACTTCAGTTTTCATTGGCGTGCTTTTTCAGGTACGGAAAACAAACGCGATACAACAACCTGAATGCCGTATCAAACAGCAAACCCAAACATCCAATCGTCACGATTCCTGCCATGATGTCGTCCACATGAACAAACCGTTTTGCCCGCATCATCATGGCTCCTATGCCATCAGACGCAGCAACAATCTCGGCAATGACCAGGTAGGTCCAACTCACTGCCAGCATCTGCCGGCAGGTATCCACATAACCGGGCAAGGACTGCCTTAACACCACTGTCCACATAATGGCCTTTCGGCTTCCCCCCAAGGTTTTCGCTGTTTCTATAAAGTCGGAGGGAACTTGGCGGGTTACATCGGCCAACATGATGACCAAAAAGAACACCACGCCAATCATCAGAAGCGTAATTTTTTGAGCGTCACCGGTCCCCAACCACATCAGCAAAAGAGGAATGAAAGCTGGCGCAGGAAGGTACCGAAACGCACCTAACAGTGGATTCAACAGGGCATCAATTTTTGCAAAAGACCCCATCAGCATACCCAGAGGAAGTGCGACCATAACCGCCAGCGAAAAGCTCACCGCAATACGTCGGATACTGGAAAGCACATCGCTGCCAAAATTTTCTTCCGCAAACAAATCCCAAAGGGATGACATCACCACTTCCGGACTCGGGAACAGTCTCTCTGGCGCCAAATCTACATTTGCCGCCAGGTACCAACCCAGCAAAAAAACCATCCATCCCGAAAGGCCAATCAGCAAACGACTTTTCCATTGCAGATTTTGGCCATAATCCAACCAGGGTTTACGTCTTCGCTTTATATTCCGGCTCACAGCGGGTACCGGCTCACTTTTCGCTTTTTCAATATCAGCAATGACAGTCATGGCACACCCTCAAAATGCGGTTAAAAAGCTCAGGCCATAAACCGGGACCGCCTTACCATCTCGAATGGCATCCGGAACAGCCACCTGGCCGTAGGTCTCTGCATAAACAGCCTGCAATCGGTAACGGTGATAGCTACGCACCTGCGCAAGCAGTGGTAAGCTTTTCTCTTTCATATCGCCATACATGGTCAGGTGCTGCTGCGGAAGCTTGTACCAGGGGAGGGTGGGCTTTGCATGGTGAGCATTGTGATAGCAGAAATTCAAAACCAGCAGGTTCAGCCGTGGCCAACGCCGCGAGACAGGGTTGGTGTAGGTATTATCTTCTTCATATTCGCGATTTCCCTTGTAGGGCAGGACCGCTTTCGCGTCATCCAGAATCGCAATGATTTCGTAGTTGTGTTGAAACGCATCGAAGAAACGCAACACCGTCATCACGATTGCATAGGCGAGGATGTAAAGCAGCACCGCTTTAACACTCCATAGCGAAAGCAATGCCAATCCGCCAAGGCGAACCACCATGACCCTAACCGTGCGCATGCGTAATTCCCGGTTGCCATAGCCCAGGAACGGACCCGCCATCAGCACTGCGTGCATCATGTATTCCACTGCCGGGATGTACATCCACTCCAGCGCGAATACCATTTTTTCCATTTTTGGGCGCGCCTTTAACCAGGCACGATAATCAAAGGCAATGGTGTCGGCGTTATCCACATGGTGGCGCATATGTTTGTAGCGAAGGTCTTCATAGGTTCCGTAGCATCCTCCCGCAACCCAATTCAGTGCCTTGCCCAACGCTGCGTTGTGTTCCACTTTTTTGAACAACGCATTGTGTGCGCAATCGTGAATCAAGTAGGCGGCGATAATCATTCCGTGGGCACAACTGAGCACCCCGAGAACAGGCAGTAACCAGCCCGCCTGCGCCATCAACAACCATCCGCCGATGTAGCTAACCAGGATATACGCCAGCACAGCCAAATTCGGCCACAGACCGTCTTCATGCCGCAGGGATTTTTTCAACGTGACTACCGGGTTCATTACTCTCTCCTCAGCCTTGCTTGTTGGCCATTTTCCAGTTGTCGAAATGGGCCATTTCACACTCGGCGATCCAGCGGTTTAGCGCCCACAAATCTGCCACCGGCGCCTGGGTATAGGGCAGCAAATGCAAATAACCATCGGTGCCAAATTCAGGCGTCATGCTGGTACTTTCCATTCCTCGGGCCAGCTGGGACTCCCACACCGCCTCCCAACAACGCTGGTGCGCCGTTAGTGCCGATTGATATTCCGGCGCTCCCGGATGAGGCACCTGTGGCCCCTGGTCGTACCCCACGCGGCTGTGAATGTGGTGCGCCTGTGTGGCAACCCGGGTAATACAGTCCCACTCCACATCCGGCTGACGCTCACACACCACCGCCCAGTGACTAAAGTCACAGGTAACGGCTAACTCAGGGAGTTGTTCGAGGATGGCAACGGTATTCCAGGGTGAGAAAAAACTTCGCCCTCTATGGGTTTCGAAACTGGCCAGCACTCCATGGCGCTGTGCAATGTCATTTGCCCGGCCAAAAAAGGTAACGCTGTCGCTGATCGGCCAGGCATCGCAGCCGCCCATCACATTCACGAACCGGGCGCCGATCGCCTTGCCCGCCAGCAGCTGTGATTCGAAGTCGTCCAGATGCTCGTTCAGCGTGGCGTCCCGTCGCGGCACGTAACTGCCTGCAGTGCAGATTTCCTGAATCCATTGCAGGTTGCCGTCCGCCAGCTGTTGGCCCAGCTGATCGCGACTCTCTGTGTTCTCTGGGCAAGGGGCCTCGAGCCCCTCAAACCCTGCGTCCAACGCCAGGCTAACCGCCTCTTCAAGGGATCCCTCGTGACCCCAGAGCGTCTTAAAATGTGCAAGCTGCATTGATAACTCCCGTATACAGACGTCGACTTTTCGTCATATATACGTGTCAAAGCAACATGCATGCCAATATTTAATTACGCAAAGAAAGACGCCAAGCCACTGATTAGTCCCGATTATTTTATTAAGGGGTTCAGACAGGATCGGCAGCGACTGCCCAGAATCAAGGCAGCCGCACCATCATGGCAGGGCATAGCGGTGGCCTCGCGCCACCACTATGGGATCAGGCAGGATCAGACAAGGATTGCCGCACGTTCAGATAGGATTGCTCCGCCACGGCCATGCTCTGCAAGGACTCATCCCGGAAGCGGCGATAGGAGTTATAGACTTTGCGCGCCTCCTTATTACCGGCCACCAGCGCCTCGATCACCTCATCGCTGGCCTCTTTCAACGCCTTGAGTACATCATCAGGCAACCGTCGCAGTTTCACGCCGTGCTTGTTAACCAGCTCATCCAAGGCCGCATTGTTGCGGGCGGTGTACTCGTCGAGCATGTCCTGGTTTTCTGACTGGGCCGCGTAACGGATGATCGCCTGCAGGTCTGCCGGCAACCCTTCCCACACCTTCTTGTTAATGGTCAGCTCCAGCGTCGGGCCGGGCTCCTGCCAGCCGGGGTAGTAGTAATACTCCGCCACCCGCTGCAGGCCAAACGTCAGGTCGTTATAAGGGCCAACCCAATCCGCCGCATCAATGGCACCGGTTTGCAGGGAGGTAAAGACTTCCGCACCGGGCAGCTGTACCGGGGTGGCGCCCACCTTACCAAGCACTTCGCCGGCCAGGCCGGGCATGCGCATCTTCAACCCTTTCAGGTCTTCGATGCTGTTGATTTCCTTGTTAAACCAACCCGCCATCTGCGTGCCCGTATTGCCGCAGGCAAACGGCTTCAGGTTGAACTGGGCATACAGATCATCCCACAACTCCTGGCCGCCACCGTGGTGCAACCAGCCGTTCATTTCCTGAGCGGTGAGCCCAAAAGGCACGGCGGTGAAAAACGGCGTGGCCGGGTGTTTGCCCTTCCAGTAATAGGCCGCGCCATGGCCCATTTCCGCGCTGCCCTGGCGTACGGCATCGAACACTTCAAAGGCTGGCACCAGCTCTTTCGCACCATAGACCTTGATCTTGATCCGCCCGGCGGACATTTCTTCCACCCGTTTGGCGAAGCGGTTGGCGCCCGCCCCCAGCCCCGGATAGTTCTTCGGCCAGGTGGTAACCATTTTCCATTCGTAGGTTTGCTGCCTCGGCGCCTTTTTTTCTGGCTCAGGCGCTGCCGCTGCTGCGCCCTCTGTGGGCGGGCAATCTTTCTTTTCACAGCCGGCCAACGCCAGGCCGCCCAACCCCAAACCCAGGGCGGAAACAAATTTACGGCGATCCAATGGGATTTCCTCCGATAATGGGCGGCACAGTGCTCTGCCGCTTTCGGGTTATTGTTTACGGCCTGACGTTGAACGCCCAATGCCCGACGGTCTTTCTTCCAGCGTCAGGCATCAGGCGTCTAGCATCAAGCGGGCCACAGGCCCTATATCACTTCCAATCGAGCGTACTGGCTGACCAGCCACTTGGTGCCAGCGTCATCGAAATTGATTTGCAGGCGCGCATTCGGCCCTTGCCCTTCAAAGTGCAATATCGTGCCTTCACCGAATTTCGGGTGCAGCACCCGCGCCCCCAAGTTGATGCCATTGGACTCGGTTTCGCGAACCGGCCTGCCCGCTCCGCCCATGGGCCGACTGAAGCCGGCCCGGGCGCGGATTTCTTCCAGCGTCTCAGCAGGAATTTCGCGCAGAAAACGGCTCGGCGGATTGCAGTTCTCGTTGCCGTACAAACGCCGGCTTTCCGCGTGGGTCAGGTACAGCTCTCGCATGGCGCGGGTCAGCCCCACGTAGCAAAGCCGGCGCTCTTCCGCCAACCGGCCCGGTTCTTCGCTGGACATTTTATGCGGGAACAAGCCCTCTTCCATACCAGTGATAAACACCACGGGGAACTCCAGGCCCTTGGCCGAGTGCAGGGTCATCATCTGCACCGCGTCTTCGTGGGCATCGGCCTGCCCTTCACCGGATTCCAGCGCCGCATGGTCCAGGAAGGCTGTGAGGCTATCCAGCTCCGAGTCTTCGTCCTCGTCACCGAACTCTCGGGTAGCAGAAAGCAGTTCGCGCAGGTTTTCCAACCGTTGCTGACCCTTTTCGCCTTTTTCCTTGCCATGAAATTCCAGCAGGCCGCTAGCTTCAATCACATGCTCAGTAGTTTCCGCCAGCGACAAGCCCTCGCACTGCTGCTCCAGTTGCGCCACCAAATTCAAAAAGACGGCCAGCGCATTGGTAGCACGGGCCGTTAGCAACTGCTCACCAACCAGCGCCTGGGCTGCCGCCCACAACGACACATTACGCTGGCGGGCCACTTCACGCAGGGTTTCCAGGGTCTTGTTGCCGATGCCCCGGGTCGGCGTATTCACCACCCGCTCAAAGGCGGCATCCGCATCGCGATGGCTCAGCAATCGCAGGTACGCCAGGGCATTCTTGATTTCCACCCGCTCGAAGAAGCGCTGGCCGCCATAAATGCGGTAAGGAATACCCGCTTGCAGGAACGCCTCTTCCAGCACCCGCGACTGGGCGTTGGAACGGTAAAGCACGGCCATTTCCGAGCGCGCGGTGCCTTCCTGGAACAGCTTATCCATGCGCCCGGCGATAAAGCGGGCTTCGTCCACTTCATTGAAGCCGGAATAGAGGCGAATCGGGTCGCCATCGCTTCCCTCGGTCCACAGCTCCTTGCCCAGCCGGTCGCTGTTGTTGCCGATCACCGCATTGGCGGCTTTCAGAATAGTGCCGGTGGAGCGATAGTTCTGTTCCAGGCGAATAGTACGGGTATCGGGGAAATCCCGGCTGAACTTGTGAATGTTCTCGATCTTGGCGCCACGCCAGCCATAAATGGACTGGTCGTCATCGCCCACGATGGTGACCGCGTTGTTCTCGTCCGCCAGCAACCGCAGCCAGGCGTACTGGATGCTGTTGGTATCCTGAAATTCGTCCACCAGGATGTGTCGGAAGCGGCGCTGGTAGTGGCCACGCAGGCTATCATTATCGCGGAACAGCTCCAGCACCCGCAGCAGCATTTCGTTGAAGTCCACCAGGCCGCCACGCTCACAGGCTTCTTCATAGGCGAAGTAGATCTTCTGCATGGTCAGCGCAAACAAATCGCCGCTGGCGTCCATATGCCGGGCGCGCAGCCCTTCATCCTTCTGGCCATTGATGAACCAGGTGGCCTGGCGGGCCGGCCAGCGCTGTTCATCCAGCCCCAGCTCCTTACTCACCCGCTTGATCAGGCGGATCTGATCATCCGCATCAATGATCTGGAAGCCCTGAGGAAGCCCCGCCTCCTGCCAGTGAGCCCGCAGTAACCGGTGAGCAATGCCGTGGAAGGTGCCCACCCACATGCCGTCGGCGGACATATCCAGCAGCTGCTCGATACGCCCGCGCATTTCCGCGGCGGCCTTGTTGGTAAAGGTCACCGCCAGAATGCCAAACGGCGAAGCCTGCTCGGTAGCAATCTGCCAGGCAATACGGTGCACCAGCACCCGGGTTTTACCGGAACCGGCCCCCGCCAGTACCAGCAAATGTCGGTCATCGGCAGCCACCGCATCGCGCTGGGCCGGGTTCAAGCCATCAATAAGGGAAGTCACATCATCCATGGCGCGAAAGTTTAGCAGAATGTCCTCGCCGGTGATGCCTGCCGGGGAAGGCAATTTTGCCCTGCGCCGGGGCCTTCCTTCACACTCCCACTAAAGCCGGTTTCCTTCGCCGCCAACCTGTGGGTAAACTGTAAAATAAAAAAACACTCGGCTCCCACGCCAGAGGAAGCATTCACGGTGTCTTCGCAGTCTCCAGCATCCCAGTCAGTACCACCGTTCAACGGTGTACTTAATGAACAGTGCCAATTGCTGCTAAGCGGCATCGCCGCCCTGTTGCTGCTGGAAAGTGCCGCAGCCATTACCCTGGTGTGGACGTACTGGTTTACCCCGATCGCCCATCAGCCCCTGCTGATCTGGCTGGGTGTGATCGCGGCGATACAGATCGCTCGCTTGCTGGTTCTGCCTTATTGCCGTCGCCGCCTTGATGCGCAGGAAACCATGCCGTTCTGCCGCCGCATGCTCTCCGGCCTGGCCTTGTCCACACCGCTACTGCTCGGCATGGCCGGATACTTATTCAACCCCCTGGAAACCCTATTCTCATCGCAGATGCTGTCCGCCCAGCTGGTTTGCGCCTGCCTGGGTCTGGGGCTGAGTGTCATGGCGCTGGCCGCCTACAGCAGCTATTTCCCCACCGTGTTCCTGTACCTGGTGATGCTGCTGGGCCCAGCCGTAGCCCGCCTGGCTGAAACCCAACAGAACCATCCGTTACCCCTGGTTATGCTGATATCGCTGCTGGGGCTGTTCTTCCTGGTCGCTGCCCGCCGCATCAACCGCACCGGCCACCAGGCAATGATGCTGCAAGCCAGCAATCGCTCCCTGATCGACTACCTGAACCGGGCCCGCAGCGACGCCGAAGCCCTGAACGAAAAACTGGCGCAGGAAATCTATGAGCGCAAGGAAGCCCGCCAGCGGTTGCAGGAAACCAACGAGCGCCTGGAAAGCATGGTGCAGGAACGCACCCAGGCACTGGGCGAGACCAACACGGCGCTGGCCGCCACCAGTGAACGATTAGAGCTAGCGTTGGAAGCCAGCAACATTGGTTTGTGGGACTGGATGCTGGACACCGGGCATAACTACCACACCAACTTCGACCGCTTGCTGGGTTACGACAGTGCTTACTTCAAGAACTTCTTCGGTGATTTGGAGACCTTGGTCCACCCCGATGACCTGACGCGCATCCGCGAAGCCATGGTGGCGCACTTCAAGGGCAATGATAGCCGCTATCACGCAGTCTATCGGCTGCGCCACGCAGACGGCAGTTGGCGCTGGATCGAAGACGAAGGCCGAGTGGTGTCGCGTAGCACAGAAGGGCGCGCCACCCGCATGATAGGCACCCGCCGAGACATTACTGATGACCGCCAGGCCCAAGAACAACAGCGACTGGCGGCCACCGTGTTCGAAAATGCCCCGGAAGGCATCTTCATCCTCGACCACGAATTCCGCTTCCTTGCCGTGAATGCGCGCTTCGAGCAGATCACCGGGTATTCCGAGTCCCTGGTCATCGGCCGGCGCATCCTCGAAGAAGAACAGGCCCACCCGAACCGGGACACCTACCTGAGCATTACCACCGCTCTACAAGAGAACGGCTTCTGGGAAGGGGAAATCAGCGAACGCCGCCGCAATGGCGAAATGTTCCCTGAATGGCTGCAAATGAGCGCCGTGCGTGACGAACAAAAACGGGTAATCCGCTATGTGGGGATGATTTCCGACCTGACCACCCGCAAGGAAACCGAGCAGCAATTACAGTTCCTGTCCAACTACGACCGCCTTACCGGCCTGGCCAACCGCACCCAGTTCCGCGAGCATCTGCACAAATCGCTGACCCTGGCCCGCCTGAACCGGGAAAAGGTAGCACTGCTGATGATCGACCTGGACCGCTTCAAGCCCATCAATGAATCCCTGGGCCATGAAATCGGTGACCGCCTGCTTAAAGCAGCCGCCCTGCGCATTGCCCAGCATGCCGGCGGCGAAGAGTCCCTGGCTCGGGTGGGCGGCGATGAATTCACTCTGTTGCTGGAAAATCACGGTGGCGAAGGCAGCATCAGCCAGCAGTGCCAGAAACTGATCAACGCCATGAAGAAGCCGTTCCTGATTGACGGCCACGAACTGCTGCTGGGTGCCAGCATCGGCATCAGCCTGTTCCCGGATACCGCTAAAGAAGCCCAGAGCATGATCAACCAATCCGACATGGCGGTGTATCAGGCCAAACGCAGCGGCGGCAATAATTTCCAGTTCTACCGCAGCAACATGCGCGTAGCATCGGTGGAACAGCTGGCCCTGGAAACCAGCCTGCGCAAGGCAATCTTCAAGAACGAGTTCGTGGTGCACTACCAGCCAAAAATGGAGCTAGCCAACAACCGCATTACCTCGGTGGAAGCGCTGGTACGCTGGCAGCACCCCACCATGGGCCTGCTGCCCCCAGCGGACTTCATTCCCCTGGCCGAAGAAACCGGGCTAATTTCCGCCATCGGCGAGCTGGTGCTGGAGCGCTCCTGCCGCCAGGCCCACAAGTGGTACAAACAGGGGCTGGGCAATATCTGCGTGTCTGTGAACCTGTCAGCCCACCAGTTCCGCAAAGGTAACGTGGCGGAAATCGTGGACCGGGTACTGTCCACCACCGAATTACCCCCGCACCTGCTGGAACTGGAACTCACCGAAAGCCTGATCATGGAAGACATGGAGCAGAACATCGAACTGCTCCAGCAACTGCGTACCCGAGGCATTGAGCTGGCGCTGGACGATTTCGGCACCGGCTATTCGTCACTGAGTTACCTGAAGCGTTTCCCGGTGGACACCCTGAAGATCGACCGCTCCTTCATCATGGATCTGGACAAGAGCCCGGACGATGCCGCCATTACCCGCGCCATCATCGACATGGCCCACAGCCTGAAGATGAACGTGATCGCCGAAGGGGTAGAAACCGAAGATCACCTGAGCATTCTGCGCGATATGCATTGCGACAGCATCCAGGGCTACCTGATCAGCCGCCCGGTGCCGGAAAACGAATTACTGGAATTGCTGCATACGCAGGCGTATCGAAAAGCGCTGGATAGTTAATCGCCTGTGGGGCTACATACGCTACGGCTCTTCAAACGAAAGAGGCCGCGTCCTGGGTTTGGACGCGGCCTCTTTGTTTGCAAGAACAACGCACGCTAATCGCGTCGCTGTTCACGGTTCATTATTCACTGTCCGCTTCCAGCAGCTTGAGGGTCTGCTCCGCCTGAAAGTACCCTTCCAGATGCCGACGCAACCACGCCTCCAGCAGCCCTTCGCTCTGCAGCTTGGCCATCACTGGCGGCAGGAAGCGGCGGGCATCATCAAGCATCAGCTCGCGGGTGACGCCCAGCTCATCCAGCAGGCCAGTGAGGCTGGTATCACCATATTTATCGAAAAACGCCTGCACGCCCGCTTCCAGCATGGCATTGAAGTAATCCGTGTGGCGCAGGTCCCGCCAATACTCGAACACGATCACGAACAGCTCCTGAATATCTTCGCTGCTGACCAGCTCCTTCAGGTCCGCCACCGGGCGCTGGGAAAAGTCCTGCCAACCCACCTTCACCAGCTCGCGCAACTCATCCAGATTATCGTCACGATACAGGTACGGATCACTCAACAATTGCTCCGTGCGACGCAACAACCATTCTTGCAGTCGCGCCTCCAGGCTGGCCAACCAGCGTTCCGGCAAGCGCTTGCTCAACTGGCTACGCAGGGGACCGGGCAGCCCCTGATGCAGCAACGTCTTGAGCCCCAGTTGCGCACCGCCGGCCAGCAAGGCCAACAGCACCGGGTTACGCCCCAGCCAGGCCATACCTTGCCGCGACAGGGGAATCTCCAGCGCCTTGTCTAACAGCGCCATCACCACGGCCTCGTCTACCACATCCTCTACTGTGCGCTCGCCCTGAATGGCGTGGTCATAAAACCGCTCCACCATATCGCCCACCAGCTCGGGAATCGCGCCGCTGATATCCATCTGCACCGCGTATTTCTGCGCCGTGGCAAACACCTGCTCGGCTTGCACCCACTGGTTCAGGGAATAACCCGCCGCCCGCTCAAGCACGTAGTCGAGCTCCTCAACCACCAGTGAATCGAGCTGTTCCGGCGAGAGGCGCGCCAACAGATAATCGACCAGCCCATCCAGTAAACGATTTGCCACTTCCTGTTTATTGCCCGCCATTTTTCGCATTTCCCGATGAAAAGTTCTTGATGCTGCACACATCGATTGTATCATTGAACGATGTCACAGTTACGGAGGGACGCATAATGGCGATTTCGATTCTGCCCATACGCCGCAACCTGAAATTCAACCTGAACCCGGCCAAGGCACTCACCTGGCACCGGGACGGCCTGAATGTCAGCCAGTTCCTCAATACCATGAGCCTGTTTTTCCCGGTGGGTGAGCGCTTCTTTATCGACAGCGTCCGCCACTATCGCGACCAGATTACCGATTCAGAACTGAAAAAGGCAGTCACTGCCTTTATCGGTCAAGAAGCCATGCACGGCCGTGAGCACGAAGAATACAATGACTTCGTGGCCCAGGCCGGTATTCCACTGCATGCCCAGGAAGCGTTCGTTGCCAAGCTGCTTGGTGCCGCCCAGCAATACAGCCCCAAAGCCTTTCAACTGGCCGCCACCGTGGCGCTGGAACACCTGACCGCCATTCTCGGCGGCGGCCTGCTGGACCTGCCCGAGATCATGGACGGAGCCGATGAAGGCTACAAGGCCATCTGGAACTGGCACGCGCTGGAAGAAACCGAACATAAAGCCGTGGCCTTCGACGTGTACCGCACCGTAATCGGCGACGACAGCAACTTGGGTGCCTACGCGCTGCGCAGCGGCACCCTGGTAGCCGCCACCGGCATCTTCTTTGCCCTGTTCATCCCTTTTTACCTGCACAACGTGCGGATTAAGGGCGGCCTGACCGACCTGAAAGGCTGGCGGGCCGTGGCCAAACACACCTGGGGCCGCAAAGGGATCTTCCTGAACATCACCAAACCCTGGTTTGACTGGTTCAAACCCGGCTTCCATCCATGGGATCACGACAACAGCGAGCAGCTGCAAAACGTCGAGGCCCTGCTCGGCGACCTGCTCACAGAGGAAGCCGCCTAACCCCTTTTTCCATTCACCGAGCTCTCCCTTTTCCGGTGACTTTCAGGGTCGGCACTTTGCCGGCCCTTTTTTTTGCCGTTCTGCGGCCACGGCATACTTCATGCGACATGGACAAACGTTGCGTAAAGCGCCGCCCGACCACCCAGTTCATAACGAAAAAAGCGCCTGCAATTGCAGACGCTTTTTTTATAAGCCCAACCCGGGGATTACTCGTGGTTGCCCTCTTGTGTGGACACCACTCGATCGTCCGCCAGGCGGACATTCGCCGCTGGCGCATTACCCTCCCGGTCTTCACCGAAATACAGGGTGGTATGCGGGAAGGGAATCTCAATGCCGGCCTTGTCGAAGTAGATCTTCACCAGTCGATTGAAAGCACGACCCACCGCCCACTGGTTACCCGGGGTGGTCTTGATCACCACACGGATATTCACTGAGCTGTCAGCCAGGGCGGTAACCCCTGCAACGGTCATGGGCGCCAGAATATTATTCTTGTGCTCGCCTTCCTTGAGCGCTTCAAACGCGGCCTCAAGCTGGACGATGGCATCGTCGATGCTTTCCCGGTAGCCAATCCCGTACTCTCCCACATGGTTGCCGTACTCGCGGGTGTAATTGGAGACCGCATCCACCGAGGAGAAGGGCACAATGTGGTAGGTGCCATACAAGTCACGCAAGGCCACCGAGCGGATACCTACCCGCTCCACGGTACCGGAGTGGGCGCCAACGCCAACGAAATCGCCAGTGTTCATGGCATTTTCCAGCTGAATAAACACGCCGGTAATCACATCCTGCACCAACTTCTGGGCGCCGAAGCCAATGGCCAGGCCCAACACGCCCGCACCGGCAATCAGCGGACCGATATCCACGCCCACTTCAGAGAGCACGATCATCACCGTCATGATGATGATGGTCATGGCCAGAGTGGTATGGAACAGCCCCAGTAAAGTCTCACCGCGTGCTGCCTGTGCCGGCGTACTGTTTTCGCTGGGACTGAACTTATGCTCAACCAGGCTGGCCAGGGCAATCCAGACCGCCGCCGCCAGCGCCAGAATCAGCAGGATATCAATCAGCGCGGATACAGTTTGCGCACCGGCCGTAGTCGCATACCAGGCCGCCAGGTCATAGAGCTCCCAGGCATCCAGCGACAACACCACTACCAGCGCCAGAATCAGTGCCCGGATGATTTTCAGGCCGGTAGGCACATAGGTATTCACCCGAGCCTGCAAGCGAGGCATGCTGGCATTAAGCCGTTCCGACAACTGGATTTCCTTACCAATCAGCTGCCCCAGCGCCACCGACACCAGCAGGCCCAAGCCCACATAGATCAAAGTCTCCAGCGTCGCCAGCGCCACAAACGGCAACGCTGTTTCCGGGTTCAGTACGGTCGCGGTAAACACCAGCAACGCGTAGGCCAACGCCAACCAGTGCCAGGTACGCGCCAGCAACAGTAACAACAAGCGAATTGGCCCGGATCCGGCATTGGCCCGCTGTGTCAGCGCCTCACGCAGCACTTGGCGTTTACGCCAGATCACCGCCGTCGCATACACCAAAGCCACCAGCATGATCACCGTCCCGGCACCACTGCCCAGAGACGGGGACACGTTGAAGTTCAGCACTGGCACCAACACCAGCATGCCGTAGCCGATCAAACCGGCCTCACGGGCCAGAAAACGGTTACAGTAGCGCGCCTGCTCCGCCGCCACCGGCAGCAACCGCAAGCCCTCATAGCGAGAGGAAAAGAACATCCGCAGGCCCGCCTTAGCCAGCTCAACCAGCAGGAAGGCATTCAGAAACAGCGACAACCGGGTAGCATCCGCGCCCAGCTGTTCGGTGAGCAGTGGCGCCACAAAGCTGCCGGCCAGGTAGGCCAACGCCACCACGATAATATCCAGCAAGGCTGCCACCGCCACGGCCACCATGGTGCGCAGGATCGCCAACTTTTCCGAACCGGCCCGGGCCCAGGCACTGAGACGGGCAAAAGCCGACCCCACCACCTTGCGCAGCAACCAGAACACCACAAAGGTGACCACCACCAGAATTGCCAGATTCAGCAAGGCCGCGATGACCGTTTTCATGTCCACCGGCGTAGCCGCCGCCGTCGCGTCACTGGCAACAGCATCGCCGTCAAACCAGCCCGATACCAAGGCCCCCAGCGCCGCAAATTGGCGCCCCATATCACCGGCCAGATTACCGGTAGCCGCCGCCATGCGGCGAGCCATCGAAACTTGCTCGGCGGTCTGCCCGCTGGGCGCCTGGGCGGCAATCTCAGCGGCGGGCACTTCACCGTCCAACCCCAGCGGTTCAGGCTGGGCTGACGCGTGCACGCCACGCAGCTGATCGATCAATACCTGGCGGCTAGCGTCATTTTCCAGCAGATCCGCCAGCTCAGAATATTCACTGGGGGCAGCTGCCGCTGGCTGAGCGGCCTCCTGGGCGTGGGCCGCTGCGGTGAAGAGCATGAGCAAAAGGGTAATAAGGGCTGTCAGGCCGCGAAACGCCTGGGGTTGATGGCGCAAACTGATCTCCTCATCCCGGTCATCGCCGGGCAAAATGCACGATTTGAAGCGTATTCAGGCGCCCACCCTAACAAGTCAGACACCAAAAAATGTGAAGATTGCGCGAAGGATTTACCGTCGATTTCCGCCCCGGGTTGGCCCTGGGGAGCCGCCAACCCGGTGAGAATGCCAGTCACAGCGGTTGACCATGACATTGAGCACTGTAATTATCGGACTCCATTCCAATAACACTTGGCGGAGGCGTTCATGAACGCATTCTGGACCCCGGATTCGCAGGCTCTGGCGCCTTATCTCGCTGCCTGGCACCACGCCCACAAAGGGCTGCAGATTATTGCTTCATCACTGCAACCCGGCATGACTGAACAGGATTGCGAACTGCTGATCCGCGACTGGCTGCGTGCGCACCAACTATTCGATCCCGCCCGGCCACCCAAGGCGCGCTTTACAGCCCAACCCACCCGCCGTCGCTTTGGCCTGAACAGACCGGCAAAGCGCCGTTACCGGATCGGCATGGGCTATATACTGCGTTGCGATGCGGTGCAAAACGGCTACGCCGCCAAAGCCTGCCTTAGCGGCCCCGACACCGTTCAACTGGCGCCGTTACACCGTCGCCTGCGCGACTATCGCGATCAACTGCCGCTGGCACTGGACAGTGGAGAGACGCCTCAGCAGCTTGCAGACCGCTTCACCGGCCTGCGCCAGCACTACCGTCTGGTGCCGCTCACCGGCACCCTGCCGGAGGGCAACCGCATCGGCGAAGGGCCACTGATACCCGGCCTGTGGCAATGGCAGCTGACCCTGAGCGACGGTACGCACAGCGTCGGCAGCAGTGAATTCCTGCTGATGGACGATCAGGGGCCGCGCTGGCTAACCGACACCCCGGCGCACCTGCTCGACACAAACAATAACGGCAATAACCACAAGCAAGAGGAAGCAGCCTGATGGTGCAGTGGCGCGACAGCAAAGTGAGCCGTGATGGCGTTGATTTGGCCGTGCGAACCTGGAGTTCCGACAAGAGCCCCACCGTAGTACTGGTTCACGGCTATCCCGACGCAAATCATGTCTGGGAAAAAGTGGCAGAACGGCTCAGCCGGGATTTCAAAGTGGTCGCCTATGATGTCCGCGGTGCCGGCAATTCCTCTATTCCAAAGGGTCGAGCGGCCTACAAGCTCCGCCAGCTCCGTGACGACTTGCATGCGGTGATGGATGCAGTTTGTCCCAATGAGAAAGTCCACCTGGTCGGCCACGACTGGGGCTCCATTCAAACCTGGGAATCAGTGACCGACCCCGGCGCGGAACAACGCATTGCCTCCTACACCACCCTGTCCGGCCCCTGCCTGGATCACGTGGGGCACTGGATGAAAGCCCGGCTGCGCGAACAGAAAGTTGGCACCGTACTCAATCAGCTCGCCCATTCCTGGTATATCGGCGCCTTTCAATTACCGGTGCTGGCGCCGGCTTTGTGGAAAGTTGGGCTGGCCAAGGCCTGGCCCCAATTACTGCGCCGCAGCGAAAACCTGCACAGCGAAGCCAGCGCCACGCAGCAACAGGACGGCATTCACGGCATCGAACTGTACCGCGCCAACATGCGCCCCTCCTTGCTCAAGCCCCGGGAACGCTATACCAAGGTACCGGTGCAACTGATCGTTGCCCGCGAAGATAACTATGTACGCCCTGCCATGCTTGAAGACCTGCATCTGTGGACCGATCGACTGTGGCGCCGGGAGCTGGATTGCGGCCACTGGGGTCCCTTACTGCAACACCCGGACGTGACCGCCCACTGGATCCGCGAGTTTATTCAACACATCGACGGCGCCCCTGCCAGCGGCCCACTGCAACGCAGCGAAATCACCGGCACAAACTCGAAAGGCCCGGACAGCGGCAAGCGCGTTGTGGTTACCGGAGCCGGCTCCGGCATCGGCCGCGAAACCGCGCTGGCCTTTGGCCGCCGGGGCGCGCTGGTGCTGTGCACTGACATCAATGCCGAGGCCGCCGCCAGCACCGCCAGCATCATCGTCCGTGAAGGCGGCGACGCGCTCAGCCGCAAATGCGACGTGAGCAACACCCGCTCCATGGAGGCCCTGGCCAACTACGTGGAAAAGGAACTGGGCGCCCCGGACATCTTGATCAATAACGCCGGCATCGGCCTTTCCGGCTCACTGCTCGACACCAGTGTGAAGGACTGGCAACAGGTGCTGGGCGTGAACCTGTGGGGTGTCATTCATGGTAGTCGGCTATTCGCTCGCCAAATGATTGATCAAGGCCGCGCTGGGCATATCGTCAACATCGCGTCGGCCGCCGCCTTTATGCCTTCGCGCACGTTGCCCGCCTATGCCACCAGCAAGAGTGCAGTACTGATGTTTAGCGAGTGCTTGCGCGCGGAAATGGCGGAACACAACATTGGCGTCAGCGCCATTTGCCCAAGCATCATCAATACTCCCATTACCCGTAACACTCGCTTTGTGGGCGTCGCCGATGACGAGCAGAGCCGTCGCCAGGAAAGCGCTGAAAAGCTGTACCAGCGACGAGCTTTTACCCCCGACCGGGTGGCTCAAGCCATCGTCGAGGCGGTAGAGAAAAATCGCGCGGTGGTTCCCGTAAGCCCAGAAGCTCTCGGGATGCAATGGTTGGGGCGCTTCACACCCTCCCTCGCCCGCAATCTGGCACAAGTGGATATGACGCCATAGAAGAAAACGCCAGACGCCTGGTGCCAGACACCAACAATCAAAACCCCGGGTATGTTTAACCGTCCGGCCTCAGGCTTCAGGCATTCGGCATATTGCGTGCCGCGTCTCTTTCCCCTTCTAGCCCCAGTACAAAAAGGGGGCTATCATCGCCACATGAAAACCAGTGACCGTAATCCCGCAGCGATTCTGCGCAGCCTGAAAAAATACACTCAGCCGGCAGAACAACAGGCCCCGGCTGACAACGGCGACCACAAGGAATTCACCATCGACGAACTGGCCCGCGAAGCCGGCTCAACGGTGCGTAATGTGCGTGCCTACCAGGACCGCGGCATCCTGCCGCCCCCGGAAAAACGCGGCCGCACGGGCATCTACACGGATGTACATCTGGCCCGCCTGAAAATCATCGGCGCCCTGCTGGAACGCGGTTACACCCTCAACAATATCCGCGATTTGCTCAGCGCCTGGGAACAGGGCCGTGAGCTCAACGATATCCTGGGCCTGGAAGTGGCCGTCACCTCGTGGCAGACCCCCAGCGTCCCCTCCTACGTGGACTACCAGGATCTGCTTGATGACTTCGGTGAAGACATCACCCCGGAAGTGATGACCAAGGCGGTCAAACTCGGCTACATCATTCCCGAAGGCATGCGCCTGCGCCTGCCGTTCCCGCGCGTCTACAACGCCGGCAAGGAACTCAGCGAAGCGGGCGTCCCGCTGGACGCGGTACTCACCCATGTGAGCCTGGTCCGCGAGGAAGTGGACAAGCTGGCCGAGCGCTTCATCGGCATGATCATCCATCACCTGGTGGACGAAAAATACGGCGACGAAGCCCTTCCCGAAGGCGAAGACGTGCCCAAACTGGCCGACTTCATCACCCGCATCCGCCCACTGGCCGATGCCGTGGTCAGCGATGAACTGGGCCGGGTGCTGGAAAAAAGCATCAACAAGATCCTCGTCGACCGCCTGGCCAACGTGCTGGCGCATATGGAAGAAAAGGGCTGAAAAGCAGCTGCAAGCCACAAGCTTCGAGCTACAAAGCGCGAGACAGATTTTCCTGTTCTGCGCCTCAGTTCCCGCGCAATTACCTGGATGCGCGGGTACTGTCTTTCAAAATCCCCGGCCTGATCCGCGTTGCAGCTTGAAGCTTGTGGCTTGTGGCTTGTAGCTCATTCCCGGAATCGCGGGCACATCCTGTCCGACCCTGACACCCTCACCCGCGACTCGTAGCTCGTAGCTCGTAGCTCGTAGCTATTTTTGCGTTAAGTAGGCTTTTCTTTCTGTTTTGTTGCCGCCTCTCCCCCCATACCCACGGGAATGCCAATCTTGGGACGACCGTGCGAAAAAATGCGCCCTCTCCATACCCTGCGCAACCCCCGCACTAAAACAATAAAGTCCCGAGGAGAGCACCATGAAACCCGGATTCGTCATTACCGCGCTGCTTGCCGCCAGCCTGATCAGTGCCTGTGGAGGCGGCGGCTCCAGCAGCCCCGCCCCCGTAGCCAACACCCCCACCCCCAACCTACCCACGGAACCGGAGCCTGAAACGCCGCCCGAAACGCCCGCGGACCGCCCCGCCAACGTCTCTGCCCCTTACGCAGATTACGGCACCGTGCTTAACATCCTGCCACCCGGCCAGGATGATATCGGCGGGCTCAGCAGCCTTACCGCCGACATCCCCGGCCTGGGCGATCTGGTCGGTACCCTGCTGGATGACCTGGTGGCGGAAACCGGGCTGGTCCCCGCGCTGACCAAGGAACCTCACTTCGATGATCAACTGGGGCTCTACGACGCCCTGGTGCGTAGCGAACCGGGGATCACTGACGATCAGTTAACCGACTACTTCAAGGCCGCTCCGTTACTCGGCCCTGACACCGGTAACTGGGAAAGTGAGCTGACCCTGGACGCCGCCGGTTATCAGGTGGACATCAAACGTGACAGCTATGGCGTGCCACATATTTTCGGCGACGCCCGCCGCGACGCCCTGTTCGGCGTGGGCTATGTGACCGCCGCCGACCGCCTGTTTCTGCTCGACGTACTGCGCCGCGCCGGTCGTGGCGAACTGTCCCGTTTTCTCGGTCCGGCAGATTTCTCCTTCGATCAGGACATTGCCGTAGATGCGCCTTATCGAGAAGAAGACCGCACCACCATGATCGCCAAGACCGTGGCGCGCTTTGGTGACGACGGCGCTCAGGTCTTCGAAGACGCCACCAACTATGTGGCCGGCCTCAACCAGTACGTGACCGACGCGCGCAGCGGGCTACTGCAGGTGCCGGTGGAATACGTGGCGCTGGGCGTGCAACTGGAACCCTTCGTGATTGAAGACGTGGTCGCCATCGCCACCCTGATTCAGGGCATCTTCGCCGGCGGCGGCGGTAACGAGCACAAAAACGTGCTGTTACTGCAGGCTTTGGAAGAACAAACCGGCAGCGCGGAAAGCGCCTGCGCATTATGGAAAGACCTGCGCAACGGCCTGGATTCAGAATCCTCGGTCACCACCACTCGCTCTTTCGCCACCCAGTCACCGCCCACTCTGCCCGACCTGTGCCCGCTGAGCGGTGAGCTGGCCGGCCAGTTCCCCGGCGCGGTGATGTTCGACGCGGGCTCCTTCCAGGCCCACCAACCGCTTGACCATGAACCCTGCGGACGTCCGGGTCAGCCCCAATGTCCTGAAGCACTGGGCAATGTACCCGCCCTGCCCGGCACCGGCGTGGTCGGCGGCCTGCTGGACACCGTGGGGGATCTGCTAGGCGGCATTCTGACGCTGTCGTTTCTGGATGACCATGGCGCCCAACTGGGCGCGCAATGGGCCACCCTGAGCCAACAGATCCGTCAGCTTGGTGACACTGGGCAGCCCGATGCCAGCCTGGACAAGACACAACGCGAGCAGGTTTTGCAACGCATTGCCGGCATCCAAACCGGCATCAGCGGCCTGCGCGATGGCTTCCCCAGCGCGATGTCCAACGCCCTGCTGCTCAATGGCGAGCACTCTGCCAGTGGCCAGCCGCTGGCCGTGTTCGGCCCGCAGACCAGCTATTTTGTGCCACAACTATTGCTCGAAATGGCTATTCACGGGGGTGGCATCAACACCCGTGGCATGACCTTCACCGGCCTGCCCTATGTGGTCATCGGCCGCGGCCCTGACTTCGCCTGGAGCGCCACCTCCGGCAGCTCCGACCTCACCGACGTGCGCGTGGTGCAACGTTGCTCGCCCGCCGAGGCCCCCGCCCATGGCGAAGGCGGCTATCAGGTCAACGGCCAGTGCAAACCCTTCGACGTGATCGACGAAGAATGGGTGGCCCGCTGGAACCTGGCCTCTTCCACCGACCCGGAAGCGGTCGGTCAAAACGAAACCGTCCGCCGCCGCGTCATCCGCACCGAGGAATACGGCCCGGTGATCGGCTTTGCTACCGTCTCTGGCCTGCCCGTGGCGGTAACCCGCCAGCGCAGCACCTACTTTGCCGAGCTGGATACCGCCCTGCCGTTCATGCAGGCCTCTCGTAATGATGTGCACGACGTGCAGAGCTTCTACGACGTGTTCTACAACACCACCGGCAGCTTCAATTGGTTCTACATCGACGATCGCGACATCGCCTTCTTCCACTCCGGCGACTACCCGCAGCGTGCCAACGGCATTCACCCGGAACTGCCCAGCTGGGGTAATGGCCAATACGATTGGAACGGCTTTCTGCCCCAAGCGGCTCATCCCCAGGCCAGCAACCCGGAGCGTGGCTACCTGGCCAGCTGGAACAACCGTCCGGCGCGAGACTGGTGGGCCGCCGACGCCCATGCCCCCTATGGTTCCGCCCACCGCAACAGCATCCTCGATGTGCGCCTGCAACAGCTAGTGGAGGAAGGCAGCGTTACCCGAGCACGCATGGTGGAAGCCATGGGCGATGCCGCCACCGTGGATCTGCGCGGTCAGGAAATCATCCCCCATGCCCTGGCTCTGCTAGAGACTGCCCCGGTTACCGGCGACCAAGACAGTGCCATCAGCCTGATGCACGACTGGGTAGCCAACGGCGCCATGCGCCGGGACCGGGACGGCAGTGGTGACTACGATGAAGAAGCCGCCGTGGCCCTGATGGATGCCTGGTACCCGCTGATGATCGACATCCTGCTACCGCAAATCACCGATGTGGAGGATGTGAACGGCCAGAACCTGTCGTTGATGGATCGTGATAACAAGCCCGCAGCCGGCGGCTCTGCCTACAACTTTGGTTACTACAGCTACGTGGAGCGAGTGCTGGAACAGGCTCTGGGCACCAGCGCCAACCCCTACCGGGAACTGCGCTGTGCGAATAGCGATGACAGTAACGCCTGCCGCGATGCCCTGGCTGACAGCCTTAACCAGGCCATCGAGCAACTGGGCGGCATCGCCGGCATGGATAGCTGGGACGTGGACGAAAGCCAGGATCAAATCCAGCACCGCGCTATCGGACTGTCCGGCGTCGCCCCCATCCACTGGCAAAACCGCCCGACCTTCCAGCAGGTAGTGGAATTCACCGGGCACCGGTAAAGCCCAGTGACGAGATACGAGTAACGAGTTGCGAAGATCAATAGCCCAATCTTACCAAGCTTGGTTTTCGCTTCTCGCTTCTCGTTACTCGTTACTCGTTACTCGCCAAGCATCTCGGGTAGCACAGCATCTACACGATCCCCACCATCGATCATTACTTCCCCGCATACACCCATATCCACCCCATGCATTTGTCTAATGCACTCATCGGCGTTAGCGTCTCCTACACATAAAAATTCTGATTTCCGGGAGAGCTACGCATGCGCGCCATTCTGTGCAAAGAACTGGGCCCAGCCAACACGCTGGTCATTGAGGACATTGCATCCCCTACACCGGGCAAAGGTGAGGTAAAGGTGCGAGTGAAGGCCGCCGGCCTGAATTTCCCTGACACCCTGATCATCGAAGGCAAGTACCAGATCAAACCGGAACTGCCGTTTTCACCGGGCGGCGAAATGGCCGGCGAAGTGCTGGAAGTGGGCGACGGGGTGAAAAACTTCAAACCCGGCCAGCGGATCATGGGCCTTACCGGTTACGGCGCTTTTGCCGAAGAAATCCTGGTGCCAGAGAACCGACTGATTCCGGTGCCTGATGGCATGGACGATCACACCGCCGCCGCCTTCTCCATGGTCTACGGCACCAGTTACCACGCACTGAAACAGCGCGCCAACATCCAGCCCGGGGAAACCCTGCTGGTGCTCGGCGCCAGTGGCGGCGTTGGTCTAGCGGCGGTTGAACTGGGCAAGGCCATGGGCGCCAACGTAATCGCCTGTGCCAGCAGTGACGAGAAACTGGAAGTGGCCAAGGAAGCCGGCGCGGACGACCTGATCAACTACGCTGACGAAGACCTGAAAGAGGCACTCAAGAAGCGTTACCCGAAAGGCGTGGACGTGATCTACGATCCCGTGGGCGACAAGTTCACCGAAGCCGCTCTGCGCAACATGGCCTGGAACGGCCGCCTGCTGATCGTCGGCTTCGCCGCCGGCGACATCCCCAAGATTCCTGCCAACCTGGCACTGCTGAAAGGCTGCTCCATCGTCGGGGTATTCTGGGGCGCGTTCACCCAGCAAGAGCCGAAAGTGAACATGCAGAACATCATGGAACTGTTCCAGCTGTTCGGCCAGGGCAAGCTTAAACCGCGCATCAGTCAGGTGTTCAAGTTCGAGGACTATGAGCAAGCGCTGGCCGCGCTGACCTCACGCACCGCCAAAGGCAAAGTGGTACTGGACGTGGCTGGTCAATAACCGCTCAACGCAGGGCGGAAATGGCCGCAAAGCCATTTCCGCCGCTGACCACTCAACCACACAATCTGCCTACGCCATTAACCAGAAAGGATTCTAGTATGAGCGCTATACCTAAAGATTTTGGGCCTCTTTCACGCACCAGCCCTTTCACGGATTTGCTCGGCCCGATCCACGAAAAACGAGCAGCAAGCGGTCTGGTCATCGGCATGCTGGCAGAGAAAAAGCACTGCAACGCCAGGGGCATTGTTCACGGTGGCGTCCTGGGCACCCTGGCCGATATTGCCATGGGATACAGCTCAGCGTTTTCCACGGAACCTCCCACGCCCATGGTGACGACCAGTCAAACCATGGATTATGTGGGCAAAGCCGAAGAAGGGGACTGGATCGAAGTGCATACCGACGTGCAGAAGGTCGGCCGCAGCACCGCCTTTGCCAACTGCTATTTCCATATTGACGCCAGACGCATTGCGAGGGCCAGTGCCATCTTCAGTGTCATCGCCTGAAAACTGTCTCCCACCAAGACAGGCTCCACACAAGCCCACCGCCTCCGCCGCCCGGCCGCCCATTCCCTTTTCAGCCCGCTCTCAGCCCCCGACCGCTCTGATCAATCACCACCCCCGGCGCTCCCACCTGCAGCAGCTCGCGCAGGTCGTCGGGCACCGGGGTTTTCTCGAACGGTTCAGTGGTCATCATCACGTACACCGCTTCTGAGTGCGCAATAGCCCGGCCATCGTCCGCATGGCGAATATCCGCCTGCAGGGAGAACGAAGTGTTGCCCATATGGGTCAGTGACACGAACACGTCCAGCACATCATCAAAGCGGGCCGGAGACTGCCACTCGGTGGTCAGTTTCACCACCTGGTTATCCAATCCTGCCGCCAGCAACTGGCTGTAATCCCGCCCCAGGGCACGCATGAATTCGGTCATGGCGATGTCCACGTAATCCCCGTAACGGGCATTAAACACCACCTGCTGGGCATCGCACTCGTTATAACGCACCCGAAATCGAAAGCAGAAAGGAGCTGCCATAAATCACACCTGATCCTGTGGAATCGCTGTATTGCGAGCAAACATACCGAAGAGTATGCTCGATTAATTTTCGGAATTCTATTCCATAAAGGGAGAGCCCATGACCACCGCCAGCACTGCCATGCCCCGCTACGCCCCGGAGATTGACAACGAGGTCTTTGCCCCGCTTCCCCAACGCCTGCAGCACTGGGCAAACACCCAAGGCGACACGCCGGCACTGTACGATGAAAGCGGCATGCTCACCTGGCGGCAACTGGTGGATCACGTTAATCAGGTGGCCAATCAGCTGATAGCCGCGGGCCTGCAGCCGGGCGACACGGTGACTGGCCTGTCCGAAAACAACGCCCGTTACCTGACCCTTTTTCTGGGCACACTGGCCGCTGGCGGCTGCATGGTGCCGCTCTCCGGCATGGCCTCCGGTGACACCCTGGCGCTGATGATCAACGATTGCGACGCCCGCTTCCTGTTCGTCTCCGACAAGCATCGTACCCTGATTGACCCCCTGCTGGGCGAGCTGACCAATATTCCCCAAGACCACCGCTTCAGCCTGGATTTTCAAGCGCCGGAATGGCGCGCCTTTGATGACTGGATGGCCGATGCCGACACTCGCGCACCGAACCACCACCCGCAGCCAGACGACCCGTTCAACATCATCTACAGCTCCGGCACCACCGGCGTGCCCAAAGGCATTCTCCACGATCACCGCATGCGCGCCCGCCAACTGGAACGGGTCACCGACCTGGGCTATGACCCACAGGCGGTGACGCTGGTCTCCACTCCGCTGTATTCCAACACCACCCTGGTGTGCGTGCTGCCCACCCTGTTCGCCGGTGGCACCCTGATCACCATGGCCAAATTCCACAGCCAGCGTTACCTGGAACTGGCCGAACAACACCGCGTTACCCATACCATGTTGGTGCCGGTGCAGTATCAACGGCTGCTGGATGACCCGGCGTTTGATCGCTTTGACCTAAGCAGCTTCAAGGTGAAATTCTCCACCAGCGCGCCCCTGCGAGCGCCACTGATTGCCGATGCCATGGCGCGCTGGCCGGGCAACCTGGTCGAATTCTATGGGCTTACTGAAGGCGGCCTCTCGACCGTTCTCAACTGTGCTGAAAACCCGGACAAATGGGCCACCGTGGGGCAACCGGGGGAAGGCTGCGAAGTCCACATTATCAACGAAGCACTGGAAGCATTACCGGCAGGCGAGATTGGTGAAATCGTCGGGCGCAGCAACGCCATGATGCGCGGCTATTACAAACGCGAAGACAAGACCGACGAACTCCTCTGGACCCGCGCCGACGGCGCCGTGTTCTACCGCACCGGTGACATGGGCCGGCTCGACAGTGACGGCTTTCTCTCGGTGCTGGATCGGCGCAAGGACATGATTATTTCCGGAGGTTTCAACATCTACGCGGAAGACCTGGAGAAAGCCCTGCTCAATCACCCGGACGTGATCGACGCCGCCGTGATCGCCATCCCCAGCCGCCAATGGGGCGAAACCCCGCTGGGGCTGGTGGTACTGCGCGACGGCTGTGATACCGAGCTGGCCACAATCTGTGACTGGGCTAACCAGCAATTGGGTAAAGCCCAACGGCTATCCGCACTGGAACAGCGCGACCGCTTACCACGCAGTACCATTGGCAAAATTCTCAAACGGGAACTTCGCGATCCCTACTGGCAGGAACAGCCACAACAGGCGCGGGGCTAACCCTCATCCATCGCCCCGGCCAACACACCGGGGCGATGGCCGCCCTACAAGAACCGCTCGATCGGCAACCGCGCCAACAGCCAGGCAGCCAACCAGCGCCCAATGCTAACCCGCGGCTCCCGGTGCAGAACTTCCGGGGTGCCATCGTTGCCATCAGCCACCCAGGTTAACTGGCCCTTCTCACGGGACAATCGAAAACTGTTTTCCGGCGCCAGCCCTTCTTCAATAAACGCCGCCACCTGCTGGCCCAGTTCCTCCGACGCCACGTAGTAACCCATTTCGGTATTCAGATGCACCGAACGTGGATCGATATTGAAGGAACCAACAAACACTTCGCGACGGTCCAGCACCATGGCCTTGGTATGCAGGCTCGCCTGGGAGCGGCCTTTGAACAGCCGCACCTGACGGTGCAGCGCCCGGGCATTGGGCTGCAATTCATGCAGCTCCACCCCCGCCGCCAGCAACCCGGAACGATAACGCGCATAGGCACCGTGGGCGGCGATCACATCATTGGTGGCCAGACTATTGGTCAATACGGCGGCGCGCCCGCCGCGCCGCCGGAACCCGGCCAACGCCTCTACAAATTCATCCCCGGGTATGAAGTAACTGGCTTCCATCAGTAATTCACGGTGGTCTTCCCGGCCCAGCAAATTGGCCAGTTGGTCACCCATCAATGTCTGCTTGGCACCGCTGGCTTTTTCCGGGCTATCAAATAACAACACTGCCGGCGCTTGCACACACAGGCGTTCTTGTTTGGCCAGGTAATCAGTAAAAAACGCTTCGTGTTGGGGAAACAGGTACGGATAACCTTTCAGGGAGGTGCGCCAGCGCCCCAACCACCGCCAGACCCGTTCCGCCGTGGCTTCGGTACGGTGGCGGTAACTTTTCATCGGAACCGCCAGCGGACTCTGCCAAAACGCATCAAACGCAGCACGAGTATCCGTCACGATCGGGCCATGGGCGTACAAATCCAGATCACGGAAATTGGTGGACGCATTCACCCCGAAATAATGGTCGGCAATGTTGCGCCCGCCCACCAGCGCCCGCTCCCCATCCATGATCCATGCCTTGTTGTGCATGCGATGGTTAAGAAGCGGCGCATGGTACAGCCACTGCAGAAAATGTTTATAGCGCCCCTTGAACGGATTGAACAATCGCACCTGGATATTGGGGTGTGCATCCAGCGCCGCCCACTTCACATCCCGGCCCAGCTGATTGGCATGATCCAGCAACATACGTACTTTCACACCTCGCCGCGCCGCTTCCAGCACGCGATAGATCAACAGCTTGCCGGTGGTGTCGTCATCCCAGATGTAGTACTGCACATCCAGCGTGCGCTTCGCCATCCGCGCCAGAGTGACACGCAAGGTAAACGCCTGGTCGCTATCTGCGACCAGTGAAAAAAACGAAACCGGCGTGGGCGATGAAGCAGTGGGTCCATCGCTCATGAAATAGCCCCTTTTCGCTTTTGCGCTTGCATGGATTTACCCACTCCTTAAGCCCACCGTAACCAAGACAGTGCGAACACCCTGATACAGTCAGAACCCCAATATACTGTCATTACGACTGTGCCATAAATTCACCGCAACACCGCTGCATATACTTGTCTTTTTACGTCATTTATCCCTCAACACTCCACCGGGTGGGCTAACAAAGCCGCATGATGTCGCTATCTCTTCATGGAGACGCAGGAGCGACCTGATCAGCCGACGCTGGCCCGTCGTGCCTGATTCGCAAAAAACTGGCAAAGCGTGGCAGCCCAGTGGCTGTTTTGCCGAAATACTTATAGGTCACCGTAGCGCCCAACGGCGGCGGGTCTTCACGCTGCTTATCGGTCAACCCGGTGCCCAATTTAAACTGGCGGCCATCGTGCCGCTGTACCACCAGCGCGCCCAGCATGCCCTGGTATTTCCCTTTCCCCTCCGTGTAAGCGATCACCACGGCCTCCGCATCCTGATGCGTCTTCACTTTCAAAATAGCATCACTGCGGCCCGCCTGATAAAAACTGCCCCCATGGTGCAACATCAGGCCTTCACCTCCTGCCGCCATGACCTTATCCAGGCGCTGCAGCAAGACGGCATGGCTGGGCACGCGCTGCTGCTCGATCACGGACAATGTGTAGGCGCTGCTGGCCGCTGCCAGCGCGTTCATCTGGACGATACGCTGTGAAAACGGTGCCGAACTGGCCGGCAAGTCGAATACCTTGTATTGAATCTGCCGCCACTCCTGCGCGTTAGGTTGCAACCGGCGCACTGCAGCGGACACGTCCGAAAAGCGGCCGCGCCCCATCCACAACTCTCCGTCCAAGGGCACCGCCGGGTAGCCACGGACAAACCAATCCGGAGCCGCTATCACATGACCACCTCGAGAAATTAGCTGTTTTCCATCCCAGTAAGCCCGCACGCCATCCAGCTTTTCGCTCACCCAGTATTCAGGCAGTGATACTCCCTGCTCGTACTGCTGCGCCAGCTGTAATGCCGGCGGTTGCGCCAGGCACCATCCCGCCAGTATCCACAGGCCAATCATGGCCAACCCTTGCCTGCTCTTCACGGCATACTCCCCTGTATATGTCAGGCTGGCACCATGACAGATCCCGGCCGCACGCCCTGTCCGCTTGTGCATACCGCTTATGTAAGCCATAACGGTTTGCAACAAATCGCGACCGGCTGCATCCAACAGGCAGGAGGTAAACAATATGCGAGTTATTACATTAATGGGACTGCTGGTTATCAGCGCACCGTCCTTGGCCGCCGAGGCCTATTTTGCCGGTGGCTGCTTCTGGTGTACCGAGTCCGATTTTGAGCAACTGGACGGCGTTAGCGAAGCCATTAGTGGCTACGCAGGCGGCGACGAAGCCAACCCCAGTTATGAGCAAGTGGCATCTGGAAACACCGGGCACACCGAAGCAGTAAAGGTGATCTACGACCCCGAGGTGGTCAGCTATGCCAACTTGGTGACCTGGTTATGGCAACACATTGATCCCACTGATGCGGACGGGCAATTTGTGGACCGTGGCGCCCAGTATCGTAGCGAAATTTTTTATCAAACCGCGGACGAAAAGGCCACTGCTGACGCATCGCGGCAAGCCCTGGAAAAGAGTGGCCGTTTCGACAAGCCTATTGTTACCCAGGTCACCAAGCTGGACACATTCTATCCGGCTGAAGATTACCATCAGGACTACTACAAAACGCACTCTATCAAGTATAAGTATTACCGCTATCGCTCCGGCCGGGACCAGTTCCTGGAAGAGAACTGGGAAGATCCGAGTCACCGACCCTGGCTTGAAAAAGGGGTTACCCATTCGTGGCAGGGGCCGGATAATTTTGAGCGCCCCAGCGATGATAAGCTGAAAAAATCGCTGCCGGAATTGACCTACAAGGTTACTCGTGAGGATGCTACCGAACGCGCCTTTCAGAACCCCTACTGGGACAACAAGGCCGCAGGTATTTATGTGGATGTGATCAGTGGCGAGCCGTTATTCTCGTCCAAGGACAAGTACAAGTCTGGCACCGGCTGGCCCAGCTTCACCCAGCCCATTGATAAATCCTTTATCACTGTGCACGAGGACAACACCCTGTTCACTACCCGAACGGAAGTTCGCAGCCGCTATGCGGATTCCCACTTGGGGCATGTCTTTGGTGATGGCCCTGAGCCCACCGGGAAACGCTGGTGCATGAACTCAGCCGCCATGCGCTTTATTCCCAAGGAAGAAATGGCAGAAAAAGGCTACGAAAAATACCTGTCTTTATTTGAGTAAATTCAACGCCAAAAAAGTGCGAACAAGGATTCTTGTTCGCACTTTTTTATGCTGCTTTTCCCGGGGTTTCTTACCGCTTTCTTAATGAGCCCACACCGGTGACTAGCAACAGTAAAATAGCACCGGCGATAATACCCACCACAAAGTTCACCAGCATCGGAGCGATAACACCGAGCAGGCCAGCCATAGGGAGTGGCGCGATCACTTCGTCCAGATGGTGCAGGGCATCATGGCTTCCCGGAAAGCCGTGAAGAAGAATCCCTCCGCCCACCAAAAACATCGCGGCGGTACCGGCAATAGACAGAAATTTCATTAACTTGGGAGAGAATCCCACCAGCATTCTCCCTACCGCTTCACGAGCTTTTCCACCACTCTCCCTGGCGGTTTCGATCAAATGCAAGCCAGCATCATCCAGTTTCACGATGCCAGCCACCAGCCCGTAGACGCCAATCGTCATACCAATCGCAATCACGCTGACCACCATCACTTGCTGTATGAAAGGCGCAGCTTGCACTGTCCCCAGGGCGATCACGATAATTTCTGCAGAAAGAATAAAATCCGTTCGCACGGCACCTTTAATTTTATTTTTTTCAAACGCCACCAGATCCACATTGGGGTCCGCCATGGCCTTGAGTTTTTCCTCATGCTCCTGGGCATCTTCCTTACCATGAAGAAATTTATGCGCCAGCTTTTCTACCCCTTCGTAACAAAGATAGGCCCCTCCCAGCATGAGCAATGGCGTAATCAACCAAGGCAAAAAGGCGCTGATCAGCAGCGCTGACGGTACCAGAATAAACTTGTTACGCATGGAGCCTTTGGCCACCGCCCACACCACGGGAAGCTCCCGCTCCGCCCGCACCCCCGAGGTCTGCTCCGCGTTCAATGCCAGGTCATCACCCAGCACCCCGGCGGTTTTCTTTGCCGCGACCTTGGTCATCACGGACACGTCATCAAGCACTGCTGCAATATCATCCAGCAGCATCAATAAACTGGTTCCAGCCACGTTATTTTTCCTTCAACAATGCAGCCCCAACAATGGGACCATCCCTAACAAAATAATGCCGCCAAGCCTATCACGCCGCAGTGGCCAGCCGTGGCCTGTTCAAAGCAATCGCCAACATCCCGGCGATGGCCAACGCCCAGCAATAATGGATGGAGCCAATCAGTGCCAGCGGCGACAACTTGGCAATGGAGCAGGCCAGCAGTACCTGGGCGCCGTAGGGAATTACCCCCTGCACCACACAGGAAAAAATATCCATCAGGCTGGCAGAGCGTCGCAGGTCCACGCCGTGCTCGTTGGCAATGTCCCGAGCCATTTCACCGGTCAACACAATGGCCACAGTATTATTGGCCACAAACACATTGGCGAATACCACCAGCAGGGCGATGCCCACTTCACCGGCACGCTGCATGGGCAGTTTCAGCCAACGGGTCAGGCCGTGGATGCGCTCAATCACCCAGCGGGTACCGCCCTGGTCGGTCATCAACAAGGACAAGCCACCAATCAACATGGACAACAGCATGATTTCGAACATGCCTTCAAAGCCCGTGTAGATCGCGCCATTGATGCTCGCCAGACCATAGTCCGGCATCACCACCATCCCCGTCACCCCCGCCGCGACGATACCGATAATCAGCACTGCCAATACATTCAGACCACTGAGAGCGAGCGCAAACACCAGCAGATAAGGCACCACCCGCGCAAACTCGAACGGCTTGGCTTCCACCTGATGATCCCCGCCACCGAGTAGCACCAACACCATCACGGTGACCAGCGCCGCCGGCAAGGCAATCCAGATATTGACTCGGAACTTGTCTTTCAACGAGACACCCTGGCTGCGGGTGGCGGCAATGGTGGTATCGGAAATCATCGACAGGTTGTCACCAAACATGGCGCCGCCCACCACGGCACCCAACGCCAACGGCATGGGCAACCCGGTGGCCCCGGCAAAGCCCACCGCAATGGGCGCCGTGGCGGCAATGGTGCCCATGGAGGTGCCCATGGCCGTGGCAATAAAAGCTGAAATCAAAAACAGTGCTGGCAGCACCCATTGGGCAGGAATAATGGTCAGCCCCAAGTGCACCGTGGCATCCACACTGCCAATGCTGTCACTGACACTGGCAAAGGCCCCCGCCAGCAAGAACACCAGGCACATGAGAATGATATTGGGATGACCAATCCCTTCCAGCAGCTTCTCGACACTGGCATTCAAACGCTGCCCGGCCACCCGCGCCATAAGCATGGACAACACAATGGCGACCATAGCCACCACGGGCGCCTTGATCTGGTAAAACGCGAAATCAGTGCCGGCAGAGGTGTAGTACAGTCCGCTGCCCAGGAACACCACCAGAAAAAACAGTAGAGGAAGCAGCGGCCAGGCACGTGGCGAAGGAACAGCTTGGCTATGTGGGTCGGCCATGGAGAATCCCGATCAATCAACGATCGACCCAGTGTAGAGATTCCGGAACCATGTCGGTAGGCATCGCGAAGCACACCTAGCATTTCCGTAGGAGCGTCGCTGGCGGCGCGATAAGCCAGGTTGCGAGTCACGAGTGACGTTATCCGCTTCGCTCACCCTTCAGGCCGCACCTCGTGCGTTACTCCGCTACGCTACGTTCCTGCAGCGGTTTCCTACCTGGGTTTTCGCAACGCGTAGCTCGCCTGGCCTTTTCAGAACGTATCCACAAACGGCCGGCCGCCATGGCGCCCCGTCTTGAACCCTGATGCATTCAACCCACGCAAAATCCACTGCCTGGATTCCACTGGATCAATCACCGCATCAATCTCCAGAAAGCTGGCCATATTCAGCGCCTTGCCCTGCTGATAGGCCTTGGCCACCAGTTTGTCGAACAGCCGCTGTTGTTTCTCCTCGCTGGGCTGCTCTGCCAGTTCCTTCGCGAAGCCTAATCGCACCGCCCCTTCCAGGCCCATGGCGCCAAATTCAGCACTGGGCCAGGCGGCGGTGAACAATGGCGAATGAAAGCTGCCCGCCGCCATGGCCTGGGCACCCAGCCCATACCCCTTACGCAACACCAGCGTGAAGAACGGCACGGTGAGGCTGGCGGCGGTAACAAACATGCGCGACACATGGCGCACGGTGGCCTGCTTTTCCGCTTCCGGACCAACCATGAAACCGGGGGTGTCACACAGGGACAGCATGGGCAGCCCAAAAGCTTCGCACAGCTGCATAAAGCGTGCGGCCTTGTCGCCGCCCACCGCATCGATGGCGCCCCCCAAATAGGCCGGGTCGTTGGCAATCAACCCAAACGGTTTGCCTTCGATGCGCACCAGCGCGGTAATCATGCCCGGCGAAAACGCCTTGCGTAGCTCCAGCATCGAACCGGTATCTGCCAGGGTTTCGATCACGGTGCGAATGTCATAAACACGCGTGCGTTTTTCCGGAATGCGGTGGCGCAGTTCACGTTGATCCACCGCCTGCCAGTCCGTCACTGTGCCTTGAAAATAAGACAGGTACTGTTTGGCCACCGCCACTGCCTCGGTTTCATCTTTTACCCGCACATCCACCACACCGTTGGGCGCCTGTACGCTCACCGGCCCGACTTGCTCCGGGGTAAAACGGCCCAGGCCACCGCCTTCAATCATCGCCGGCCCGGCCATGCCGATGGACGCATCGTCGGTGGCGATGATCACATCGCAGCAACCCAACAATGCCGCATTCCCGGCAAAACATCGGCCAGAGCCGATGCCCACCAACGGCACCTCACCGGACAGTTTCGCCATGGCCGCAAAGGTGTGGCAGTCTAGCCCGGCCACGCCGACAAAATCCGTGTCCCCGGGGCGGCCGCCGCCACCTTCCGCAAACAACACCAGCGGCATCTTCCACTTCCCAGCCAGTTGCAACAGTCGATCGGTCTTCTTGTGATTCATCATCCCCTGGGTGCCGGCGAACACCGTGTAGTCATAACTGATCGCCATGACACGGGCGGCCTGCTCACCAAACGCATCACCATTGACCGTGCCGGTCCCGCCGATCAAGCCATCCGCCGGGCTCAGGGCCCGCAATTCTTCCTCACTGCGGCGGCGACGCTGGGCGGCCAGCGCCATGGCCCCGTATTCCTGGAAGCTGTCCGCATCCAGCAGATCATCCAGATTTTCCCGGGCGGTGCGCTTGCCCTTGCGGTGGCGCTTTTCCACCGCCTGGGGGCGGCCTGCATCACTAATGGCCTGATGACGCTCCAGCACCTCGGCCAGATCTTGGCGGATATAGTCCAGATCCACACTTTCTTCGGTGGCAATGGCGTCGCCTTCCACATCCCCCGGCTCAACAAACAACAGCGGTGACGCTTCGCTGATAGCCTCCCCCTCATTGGCCGCCAGGCCCTGCACCCGACCCGCCACCGTGGCACGCACTTCGAATTCCATCTTCATGGCTTCCAATACCGCTACCACCTGACCGTTCTGCACCGCATCACCAGCTTGTACTAGCAGCGAGACCAGCACCCCGGTGGTGGGGCTGGTCACGGCTTCACAGCCGGGAGGCGTCGCCGGATCCTGTACTGGCGCGGCAGAAACGGTAGCAGGCTGCACCGCTGAAGCCGTGTCCGGCAACGCCGCCATCAACGCTGGCAGATGCGTTTCCACATAGCGGGTAGTGACGGCGTTAGCCTGCACCGCCTCACTGGCGAGCAACGCCTGCAGCAAAGGCAGGTTGCTTGGCACGCCGTCAATGCGGGTCTGTTTCAGGGCGCGACGGGCGCGCTGCAACAGCGCCGCATAATCCGCACCGCTGACAATCAGTTTGGCTAGCAGGGAATCGTAGGCCGGGCTCACCGCGTAACCGGCATAGCCATAGCCATCCACCCGAATGCCCGAACCACTAGCCGGCTCATAGGCGGTGAGCGTGCCCGCCGCCGGGGTGGTGCTGCCATCAGCCTTGAGGGTTTCCATATTCAGGCGCAACTGCACCGCCATGCCATGCTGGTGCGGGGCGGTTTCCAGATTCAGATCGGCAAGACTCGCCCCCGCCGCCAGACGAATCTGGCTTTGCACCAGATCCACCCCGGTGATTTGTTCGGTAACGGTGTGCTCGACCTGCACTCTGGGGTTGGCTTCCATAAAGTAGAACCGCTCCTGCTCCGGCTCCACCAAAAACTCAAAGGTGCCGATGCCCCGATAGTTCACCTCGGCGGCCAGGGTCAGTGCGCTGTGAATAATGCGATCGCGCAGGCCGGCATCCAGCCCCGGCGCGGGTGCAAATTCCACCAGCTTTTGATGACGGCGCTGCAAGGTACAGTCACGCTCCCACAGGTGGCTCACCGCCCCCGTGCCATCGCCCAGCACCTGCACCTCAATATGGCGGGCGGCGGGCACCAGCTGCTCCACATACACTGCCTCGTTGCCAAAGGCCGCTTTCGCTTCTGACTGGCAGCGCTGATACGCCACGTCCAGCTCCGCCGGGTCAGTAACCGCTCGCATACCTCGGCCACCACCGCCGCTCAACGCCTTGATCATTACCGCGCTACCGCCGAGTGACGCCATAAACGCCTGCGCTTGGTCCAGCGTCACCGCCTGCGCCGTGCCCTGCACCAGCGGCACCTGGCAGCGTGCCGCCAACGCCCGGGCCGCCGCCTTGTCGCCAAACAGGCGCAGGGTCTGCGCACCCGGCCCGATCAAGATCAGCCCCGCTCGTTCACACTGCTCGGCAAAGTCCGCGTTTTCCGCCAGAAACCCGTAGCCCGGATGAATAGCCTCACAACCCTGCTCAGTGGCAATGGCAATCAACTGCGCCCCATCCAGATACGCCGGCACCCCCCGCCCAGCCAAGGCCACCGCCTCATCCACCCGGCGAACATGCAGCGATGCCTGATCATCCTCCGCAAACACCCCCACGGACCGAATCCCCAGGTCTGCACAGGCATTAGCAATACGAATGGCAATTTCGCCACGGTTGGCGATCAGGATGGCAGAAAACGGCACGGGCACGGCGGACTCCGATCTTGGGTGTGAAAGCAAAGACCACAGTGTAGCCAGTCGGGGTTATCGATGGCATTGATCGGGGTGCATGGAGGGTTATGCATTAGGTTAATGCAGGCCACCAGTAGACGTAACCGCCCTCCTCTGGCAAGACGCGGGAGTTCCCGTCAGCGCCGTGATAACGTCCCAATTCAGATTAAGACGGCCAAGGCGCTGGGGCCGTGGTCACACCGGAAGGGATACCAATGACACGAATCACCGTTTTGTTTGGACTGTTGCTTGCCTCCTTCAGCGCCACCGCTACCGATCTGACCGGCATGTGGGTTGGCTACTACAGTTACTCGGACATTAACCGGGTGCCCATGTCGGTGTCGATTGAATCAGATGGCAATGATTTCATGGGCACCATGATCGAGCTGAGGACCAACGGCAATGACAAGGCGCTGGGGCGCCCTGCCATTATTTCAGGCACCATCCATGATGGTGTGGTGATTTTCGACAAGGCCTATTTCTCTGACCTAGAAAGCACCGCCCCTCTCATAATTAAGGACGGCGCCCATAAAGTTCGCTACATGCTAACAATGAGCCAGAGCGGCCACACACTTCTCGGCAGCTGGTCCATCGGCGAAATGTATGGCAAAGCCATATTCAAGCGCCTGACGACTTCGGTAATAGATGAAATACCGTAAACAAGGAAGAACCCATTCCATAGGGCTTGCACGATATCTTTGTAATGTTCTGCCTGGCTACGCCTCATGTATGCACCGCATTTACGCCCGGCATTCCTTCACATCAAGGTGGAATAACGATGAAATTACAACACGCTCCGCATCACATCATCGGCCTCACGTTACTGGTTGTTCTGACGGGCTGCGGCGATGACAGCAACGGCGTCGCCCAAGCCGACAAAGCGGACACCAAAATCTCTCTCTGGGGACCGGGCCTTAATCCTGCCATGTTCACTGAAGGTGCCTTTGTCGAACCCCCCGAAATCGTTGACTGTGAAACCACTGCCGGCACCCAAACCGACTGCTATTTGCTCAAAACCGCAGGCGAGCCGACCGGCCGCTCCCCCGGCCCCTTTTGTCCCAGAAACCTTGATGACGGCCCGGAAGACGTTGGCGCCTGGTTTGCAGCCGATGGCGAAGGTGACTTAGTGGATCTCACAGGCCAATTTATCGCCGGCCTTGCAGACTATTACAACGATCCCAACTGGCAGCTGTTTGATGAAGAAACCGGAAAGGTGCGTTACACCGCCACCAAGGAAGCCTGCTTCGGTGCCGCCAAACCGGATGTGGAAGAACAGTACAAGCAAAACTGCATTGAGTGTGAAATGGCCTACCTGGAAGAAGGCTTCACCCGCACCTATCTCATCCCGGTCAAACCTATCCCCAGTGAAAGCACTGAACGGGTACGCACCGTAGGGGTGGCCATTGATGGAGCGGAACTGGCTGGGCCGGCCCCGGTTGATGCCATTTTGGGCAGCTACACCATTGCGGCCTTTGATGATTGTGGCGGCCATATCAATGAGCATCAGGGGTATCACTATCATTCCACCACCGGCTGCATCGGTGTCCAGCAAAGCGATGATGGCTATGCCCCTCTCATTGGATATGCCCCCGATGGTTACGCCATCTATGCCATGCGTGACGCTCAGGGCAATGAAGCCGACACGTTAGATGAATGCCGTGGCACCACGGATGACATTCGCGGTTACCACTACCGAGCGGCCAGCCCCAGTGAAAACATGATGATTGGCTGCCTACGGGGTGAAACGGTGTCGCAGCCGGGTGACCATGGGCCCGGCCCCGGTGCCGGTGCGCCACCACCCCCTTTTGGCGACGAATAAGCGAATACTTAAAGGAACAAAACCATGCCATTCATAAACCCCATGATTCGCCAACGGACATTCTTTTTACTCGTACTCTTCCTCGCGGCGGGTAAGGCCGTTGCCCATGCCGGTCAACTTAACCAACTCGCGCTGGATGCGTGCAAAGACAAAGCACGCTCCCAGGCTTGCCAGTATCAAGGTCATCATCATGACCTCTACATTGGCACGTGCCAGAATGTCACCGAAGAGGCCCTTATCTGTGTCAGGACCAAGCCCATACAGACGATAACGCCCACTGATCATGAGGATGGGCCCAGCGCAGCCCATAGCCACGGCGAAAAAAATACGAACCATTGATAACGGTACGCTCCGGCCACGTTTTAATCCGGTGATGTATCTGCACCAAGTGTCTTTGAATTTTTTTCAGCCCGGAAAATATCAGCCGAAGAGTCCTCGCCATGGATTTACAAATCAAGAATAAAACGGCGCTTGTTAGCGGTGCTCACCGTGGCACCGGCAATGTAATTGCCACCACGCTGGCGCAAGAAGGGTCAACGGTGGCGCTCCATGCCTTTACCCAACAAGAAGCCGATGCGGCCATGGCCGCTCTCACTGATCCTGCCTTTAACATTGTACCGGTGGTGGGTGACCTTCTTACCGATGAGGGTGCGCAGCAGGTGATTGATCAGCTGCGAAATCACGGCTTGAGCATCGATATCCTGGTGAACAATTACGGCTCGGCGCTGGCGGGAAAATGGGACTCCCTTTCTACTGAGCAATGGATCGAAGCCACTAATGTGAACTTGCTCAGTGCAGTACGGCTGATTCAGCACTGCACCCCCCACATGAAAGCAAACCAGTGGGGACGCATCATCAACCTCAGTACCATCGGCGATCATCAACCCAACGGCATCATGCCCCATTACTACGCCGCTAAAGGTGCGCTCTCTAACAGCACCGTGAGTTTGGCAAGAGAATTAAGCGATACCGGCATTACTGTTAACACCGTTTCCCCCGGGCTCATCAAAACAGCCGAGGTGGAACGCGCCTATCAACATCGCGCACTAAAGAAAGGCTGGTCACTGGACACAATGACGTTGGAACAAGCCATCGTCCAACACGACTTCCCCAACCCCTGCGGCAGGCTAGCCACCCGAGAGGAAGTGGCGGACCTGGTGATTTTCCTGGCAAGTCCGAGGGCAGGGTTTATCAATGGCCAGAATATTCGGGTGGATGGGGGAGCGGTGAGGTATGTTTAATTTTTGGTAGGTGCACGGGGCAAGACCTGACCCCGGACGTCCGCCCATATCAATCAGCTCTCTCGCCTATATAACGCCTGGACTAAGCCGCCGGGACGCAGCGCAGCGCAGTACCGGTCGGCTTGAGCCACTTGTTAAGATTCTTCCTCATCATGATACTCCTGATCAAAAAGTCCCTCTTGCAGAGGAGTCATTTTTGACGCAGGTACTTCCTGAGTTGCTACGTCGAGTATAGGATCGAACACCTCACAAAGTGCCAAGTGCCTTCTTTTTCTGTTGCCAAGGTCCGAGGATGCCCTAATAGATCTTCCGTAACTCACTACCTGCGGTGAGAACTCCTCATCATCTGCGTCGGACCTAATATAGCTATTGACCTCCGTGGAAAAGCTGTCGAGAGATTCCCTGAACTCTCCTCTTTTTTCTTGAGTCAAAGGGAGTCGACTATGATGCGAGGCTAGGTACAAGAACAGAGAGTAAAAGTCCGTCTTCTTTTTCCATCGTGTATTTTTTATATCTGGTAGCAATTGCTCAAGTTCATAAATCACTGTTCTAAAGGTTGAAACTAGCTCATCCCTTTGCTCAAAATCATCTTCATACTCTTGATAATATCTATCAATAGTTTCTTTCTTATTCTGATGCCCATGAATAACAGCGATCGCCAGCTCGGAGATAAACTCTACATCCATCATTCGGCGGACATTAAGTGGAGTAAATATCCCAGTAGTACTCCAATAGTTGTAGTTAGAGATTTCTTGCATCGTGTTTATAAAAGGCCCCCAGTAAGTAGCTTGTCTAAGCTCTTGTTTATTAAGGGCAACAACGTTTTTGTTCAATCTTTGAAAGATACCCCGAATAGCATCGTCAGACATTTCGGGCAATATCCTGGCGATAAATATATAACCAAAAATCTTTTTCTTATCTTCTCCTGATAAGTCGTCAAAGGCCATGCCACCCCATGTGGGTGATTCGTCTTCTTTTATGGAAAACTTACCCTCGATAAAGTCTAAGCAAGTTCTAATTCTCTGCTGACCATCGATAATGATATGCTGCTCATTACCATCTTCATCAACAAACTCCTGCATATAAATTTCGGGAACAGGATATCCATTCAATATGCTATCTATAAGGTAGCTTTTTTGTGGCCAAGTCCAAACCGGATTCCTTTGGAATGGCGGCTTCATTTGAAGATCGCCAGCGTCATTTGTTTTTTTAAACCAAACGACAGTTCTATTTGTCGTATTTAGAAATCTTGACATATCACAACCCCTTTTCTAACTCTTGAGCTCTTAGGTTCTTCAAGTTATTTACTTGGTAAGACCTAAGGCTATCGAAATCTTTATACACTCTGATCTTTATATCTCGACCCACAGTCGGAGCGATTTTTGACATGTCATCCAAAGCCTCTAGCCATTTTTTTCCAAATGGTAGGTACGGTAGCAGCTTATCTGTCGCAATCGTTCCCCAATAGATATACTTCTGCACATGATCGCGAACAGACTGCTTGGCTGGCTGAGGCAAGCCGTGTATGCCAGAACCTAAGTTTCTCAAATAGCGCCAAGATGAAGTGAAGAAATAATCTGAAATAACCGCAACATCGATATCTGATCGGCAATTAAACTCGCGAAAATTCTTGTTTGGGTTCAAGCTAACGCCGAATGCGCCACTTCCAGTAACAACGATCTCAGAAGAGTCCACTTCAATTCTTTGCGCTAGCTCTCGACGCCAATTCTCATATAGTCGTGTGTCACCATCAAAAGGGTATGGTGTTCGATTTAATATCCACACTGACGCGACCAAATCAGGTGGCGCGCTTACCAGATCCTCTAAAAACTCTCTTTTCACTTCATTCATAAGCCATCATTTTACTGGAGGATTTATTGCTGGATCTTAACGCCCGCTTCAGCCGCCGAAGGTCGGCATGCAGGCTCTTTTAATTTCTTATCCATTGTAGGCCTCTCTCGTGGAGACTATTTGGTTGATACACGCCTTCAGAACAACCAACGAGCAGGTTATTAATGCCTCACTTCTTTCTGGCGCAAACCAATGCCCATTGAATTTTCCACCATGAAATAGGTTATTTCTCACCCGTCGGATATAAACAAATAGATTTTCAGCCTGGGAATTATGGTTTGGTTCTGCAGCGTCCCATTGAATCAAGCCGTCTCGGATTATCTGCTTTTTTGGCGGTTCATGGAGAATGAATTTGATTGCCTCAGAGACAGAAGCGTCGCCTGGGTTCTGGATATATGGCTCAACCTGCAAAGCGAACGCGGCCCAGTTCGCCTGCGCATTGCCTTCTCCATTGTGGAATCCCGCAGCCTTCAAAGCATATTCTGAACGCGAAAACTCTCTGAAAAAATTGCTAGATAGGCTATCTAAATCTGCATTCAATTCCACTCGATCACCTCCCGCCTTCGAACTTAACAGCGTATTAAGACGAACGAATCGACTTAACTCAATTCGACATAATTGTTTTTGGCTTACAAGATCAGCCACGATTAATTTAATATTGGTCAGAAGCTTACCAGCAAGTTGAGAACCTATCCCAACTGGAAAATCGCGAACGTTCGACATAATGCCAGTACGAACGTGCTGTTTGGCAAAACGATCCCTCTCTACAAATCCACTTTATATCAAGCATTTAGAGTTTTCTGTAAGCCATATCTTACAAGCCAGTAAAGCCCATCTGTTGAGCATGGGACTAGTCGGGGTTTGCCTACACTAACGGAACGTTGGGGGTCACGGAACGTTGGGGGTCAGGTCTTGCATCGTGCGCTCGAATACACGATGAAAGTTATGACCCCGGATCTAAGGTGCGCGTTATTGCCTGGGCGCTTTCCGCTGAAAACGGTGAAGTCCGCACTTACCGGATACTTGTGTGTGTGTTCGCTTAGCAGGAGAGCTGCGAAAAATATCGGATCAGGCCAACTATCGCGCCGCCAGCGACGCTTTCGGCAAAGCTAAGATTATGCTTGCCCGCAGACACCCACAAAAAAGCCCGGCGAATGCCGGGCTTTTTTGTGCCAGTGACGATTATTCCACCGTCACCGATTTGGCCAGATTCCTCGGCTGATCCACATCCGTCCCCCGCAGCACCGCCACATGGTAGCTGAGCAACTGCAACGGCACGGTATATACGATGGGGGAGATGGTTTCCGGTATCGCCGGCATGTTCAGCACGTGTATGCCTTCGCCTTCTTTCACGTGGGCGTTTTTGTCGGCGAAGACATACAGTTCGCCGCCGCGGGCACGCACTTCCTGCAGGTTAGATTTCAGCTTTTCCAGCAGCTCGTCATTAGGGGCCACGGATACCACCGGCATCTCGCTGTCTACCAACGCCAGGGGGCCATGCTTCAGCTCACCCGCCGCATAGGCTTCGGCGTGGATGTAGGAAATCTCCTTGAGCTTGAGTGCCCCTTCCAGGGCGACCGGGAACTGTACGCCACGGCCCAGGAACAGGGCATGGTGTTTTTCCACGAAGGCTTCGGAGAGTTTTTCGATGGGCTTGTCCAGCGCTGCCGCCTGTTCAATCAGGTTGGGCAACTGGCGAAGTTCTTCGAGAATTTTTTCGATTTCGCTATCGGCCAGGCCCTTTTGGCGGCCCAGTGCCAGCACCAGCATCAACAACCCAACCAACTGAGTCGTAAACGCCTTGGTGGAGGCAACGCCGATTTCCGGTCCGGCCTTGGTCAGGAACACCAGTTCCGATTCGCGCACCAGCGAGGAGCTATCCACGTTACACACGGCCAGGCGACCCACATAGTTGGGTGACTGGGTGTCGCGCAGGGCGGCCAGGGTATCGGCGGTTTCACCACTCTGGGAGATGGTGACGAACAGCGTGCCTTCTGGCACCACGTGCTTGCGATAGCGGAATTCACTGGCCACTTCCACCTGGCAGGGAATGCCGGCGATATCTTCCAGCCAGTAACGGGCCACCATACCGGCGTGGTAGCTGGTACCGCAGGCGACGATCTGGACGGTTTTTACCTTGTCGAAAATCGCTGGGGCTTTTTCACCGAAGGATTCGATCAGGGCTGCCGGTCCATCAATACGACCTTCCAGGGTGCGCTGAATAGCCGCCGGCTGCTCGAAGATTTCCTTTTGCATGTAATGGCGGTATTCACCCTTTTCCGCATCTTCGTGGGTGCCGTCAAACTCATGGGCGTCACGGGTTACCGGGTTACCTGCCGCATCGACAATGCGCACGTTATCGGTGGTGATTTCCGCCTGGTCGCCTTCTTCCAGGAAGATAAAGCGGTTGGTGACCGGCAGCAGGGCCAGCTGGTCCGACGCGATGTAGTTTTCGTCGATACCCAAACCAATGACCAGCGGGCTACCAGAGCGAACGGTGACCAGCTTATGCGGTTCCGAAGCGTGAATGACACCCAGCGCATAGGCACCGTGGAGTTTTTTGGTGACGGTCTGCACGGCGTCGAACAGGTTCAAGCCAGTATCCAGCGCCTGATGCACCAGGTGAACGATCACTTCGGTATCGGTTTGCGATTCAAAGTGATAACCCGCCGCTTCCAGTTCATCTTTGAGCGCCTGGAAGTTTTCGATGATGCCGTTATGCACCAGCGCCAAATCGTTGCCTGACATGTGTGGGTGCGAATTAGGCTCAGAAGGCTTGCCGTGGGTGGCCCAGCGGGTGTGGGCAATGCCGGTGAAACCCTGGGTTTGTGCTTCCTGAACAGCCTCTTCCAGCCCGGCCACTTTGCCCTGACGACGGACACGGCTGATACCGCTATCGTTGAGCAGCGCCACACCGGCACTGTCATAACCCCGGTACTCGAGTCGCTTAAGACCGGTGATCAGGATATTGGTGACATTACGCTGGGCAATGGCCCCGACGATTCCACACATGTTGGTTTCCTTGAATATTGCTTGCCGGCAGTCTTTGTGGGATCACTGCCGTGTCTATTCGCCATGCGAGCATGGCTCCAACGAATTCTCGACGCTCTGCAAACCCCGTTCTATTGTGGGAAGCGATGTTCATCCCACAGCAATCAGTGATGTTCCGGTTTTCAGAGACTTCTTATTTCTTTTTCGGACGTTTCCAGTCGCTGACGTTACGCTGCTGGCCGCGGGCGACCGCCAGGCCGTTGTCGTCTACATCTTTGGTGATGGTGCTGCCTGCACCGACGGTGGCATTTTCGCCAATCGTCACGGGTGCAACCAGTGAGGAATTGGAGCCGATGAAGGCACCGTCTTTCATCACTGTCTGGAATTTGTTGGCACCATCATAATTGCAGGTGATGGTGCCGGCGCCCACGTTGACCCCTTTACCGATCTGGCTGTCGCCGATGTAGGTGAGGTGGTTTACCTTGGAGCCTTCGCCAATGTAGGACTTCTTGGTTTCTACGAAGTTACCGACTTTGGCGTTGTCGGCCAGTTCGGTGCCCGGGCGCAGGCGCGCATAGGGCCCGAGCTGGCAGTTTTCACCAACGATGGCACCGTCGATCAGGGTATTGGCTTCAATAACGGTACCGGCACCGATGTTGGCATCGCGCAGGATACAGTTGGGGCCGATAACCACGCCTTCTTCAATGGTGACGTCGCCATCGAGGATGACGTTCACATCAATAATCACGTCACTGGCAATTTGCACGGTGCCGCGAATATCCAGCCGGGCCGGGTCGCGCAGGGTGACCCCGTCGCGCATTAGCGTTTCCGCCTGGGCCTGCTGAAAAATGCGCTCAAGACGTGACAACTGCACGCGGTCATTCACCCCATCCACTTCCCAACCTTCGTTAGGCTGCAACGTTTCCACGTTCAGACCGGACTGGGACGCCATGGCGATGAGGTCGGTGAGATAGTACTCACCTTGGGCATTGTTGCTGGAAAGTTTGGGCAGGCTTTCGTCCAGAAAACGGCGCGAACACGCCAGAATGCCGGTATTGATTTCCTGAATCCCCAGCTCGGCTTCGCTGGCATCTTTCTGCTCAACGATACGCTGCACGTTGTTCTGGCCATCACGAACAATACGGCCGTAGCCGTTGGGGTTGTCCAGGGTCAGCGTCATCAGTGCCAGGGTGTTGTCGTCTACCGACGCAACGAAGTCTTTCAGGGTTTCCGGGCGGATCAACGGCACATCGCCATACAGCACCAGCACCATGTCCTCTTTCACATGGGGCATGGCTTGCGCCACCGCATGGCCGGTGCCGAGCTGTTCGGCCTGCTCTGCCCAGGCCAGTTGCTGGCCTGTTACTGTGGCTTTGACTTTGTCACCACCGTGACCGTACACGATGACAATGTTAGCCGGGTCCAGCGACGCTGCCGCATCGACCACGTGCTGCACCATGGGCTTACCTGCCACTGCGTGGAGCACTTTGGGCAGGGCGCTTTTCATTCGCGTTCCCTTGCCCGCCGCCAGAATCACTACTGCTAGACTCATACCCTGTCCTTGTCTTCTTGCTGTCGCTAGTGCCTTGTTATACCACCGCGCCACTTCAGTTTCTGCAACGTCATCCGTTAACTTGCCATCTCACAACGACAGAAACAAAAAAGGGTAGCACTTGGCTACCCCTTTCTGTGTTGAAGAATTGCAAAAGATACTTACCGCTTCTTCTTCAACTGCTGAATCGCTCGTAGCTGTGCAACAGCTTCTGCCAGAGTGGCGGCGGCACGGGAGTAATCCATTTCGGAACTCTTGCCTTCCAGCGCTTCTTTGGCACGGGCTTTGGCACGCTCAGCTTCAGCGGCGTCCATGTTTTCAGCGCGCTCAGCAGTATCCGCCAGTACAGTCACCAGCTTGGGCTGCACTTCCAGGAAGCCGCCGGATACGTAGAACACTTCTTCTTCACCATTCTGCTTCTTCACCCGTACCGGGCCCGGCTTGAGCCGGGTCAGCAGCGGGGCGTGGCCAGGCATGATACCGAGGTCGCCTTCCACACCGGAAGCTACCACGATTTCAACCAAGCCGGAGAACAGCTGGCGTTCTGCACTTACAATGTCGCAATGCACGGTCATCGCCATTTGCTTGTCTCCCGGGTGCAGGTTACTTGCTACGCTTGTTGTAGGCTTCGATCACTTCGTCGATAGAGCCCTTCATGTAGAAGTCCTGCTCCGGGATGTGATCGTAATCACCGCCAAGAATGCCCTTGAAGCCCGCGAGGGTGTCTTTCAGGGAAACATACTTGCCCGGGGAGCCAGTAAATACTTCGGCCACGAAGAACGGCTGGGACAGGTAACGCTCGATCTTACGGGCACGAGATACGGTCAGTTTATCGTCTTCTGACAGTTCGTCCATACCCAGGATGGCGATGATGTCCTTCAGCTCTTTGAAGCGCTGCAGTACGGTTTGAACGCCACGCGCGATGTCGTAGTGCTCTTGACCGATAACCAGCGGATCCAGCTGACGAGAAGTGGAATCCAGCGGGTCGATCGCCGGGTAGATACCCTTGGAAGCGATATCACGGCTCAGGGATACAGTGGAATCCAAGTGCGCGAAAGTGGTTGCCGGAGACGGGTCAGTCAAGTCATCCGCCGGTACGTATACCGCCTGTACGGAGGTGATAGAACCGGTCTTGGTGGAAGTAATACGCTCCTGCAGAACGCCCATCTCTTCCGCCAGAGTCGGCTGGTAACCTACCGCTGAAGGCATACGGCCCAGCAGTGCAGATACTTCGGTACCGGCCAATGTGTAACGGTAGATGTTATCTACGAAGAACAGTACGTCGCGACCTTCGTCACGGAACTTCTCGGCCATGGTCAGACCGGTCAGCGCAACACGCAGACGGTTACCAGGTGGCTCGTTCATCTGACCGTAAACCAGCGATACCTTATCCAGTACGTTGGAATCCTTCATTTCGTGGTAGAAGTCGTTACCCTCACGAGTACGCTCACCCACACCGGCAAACACGGAGAAACCGGAGTGCTCGATCGCGATGTTCCGGATCAGCTCCATCATGTTTACGGTTTTACCTACACCCGCACCACCGAACAGGCCAACCTTACCGCCTTTGGCGAAAGGACAAACCAGGTCGATTACCTTGATGCCGGTTTCCAGCAGTTCGTTGGTGGCTGCCTGATCTGCATAAGTAGGCGCAGCACGGTGAATCGGCATGCGCTCTTCTTCACCGATGGGGCCAGCCTCATCGATTGGGCGACCCAGCACGTCCATGATACGGCCCAATGTCTTGGTGCCGACAGGAACCTGAATCGGCTCGCCGTTATCAGTCACGCCAAGGCCGCGCTTCAGACCTTCGGTGGAGCCCATGGCGATAGTACGGACTACGCCGTCGCCCAGCTGTTGCTGAACTTCCAGGGTAGTTTCAGTACCGTCCACGGAGAGGGCGTCATATACCTTCGGTACGGTTTCGCGTGGAAATTCCACGTCGATCACAGCACCGATGATCTGAACAATACGACCGCTACTCATGCTTGCATCCTCTTAACTTGCGTTTTTGCCGCGTTAATCTGCTTGACGATTAAACCGCAGCAGCACCACCAACGATTTCGGAGATTTCCTGCGTAATAGCAGCCTGGCGCGCTTTGTTGTACACCAATTGCAGATCACGAATGATGTCACCGGCGTTATCGCTGGCGGCCTTCATGGCGATCATACGCGCTGCCTGCTCACAGGCATTGTTTTCAACCACACCCTGATACACCTGAGACTCAATGAACCGCACCAGCAGTTCGTCGAGCAGCTCTTTCGGGGCCGGCTCGTAAATGTAGTCCCAGTGGCGCTTCAGCTCTTCATCGCTACCCGCTTCAAGTGGCAGCAACTGAATGTTCTTGGGCGACTGGGTCATGGTGTTCACGAATTCGTTGTACACAATGTACAAACGGTCGATCTCACCACTTTCGTAGGCATCCAGCATCACCTTGATGGAACCGATCAGGTCATTCAGGTGCGGGGTATCCCCCAGGCCTGTGACGTTCGCTTCCACGTTACCGCCAACGCTTTTGAAGAAAGACATGCCCTTGGAGCCCACTACGCAGTAGCGAACTTTAGCGCCTTTTTCTTCCCACTCTTTCGCGCCTTTGACGACATTCTTGAGCAGGTTGACGTTGAGGCCACCGCAGAGGCCCCGATCGGAGCTCACTACGATGTAGCCAACGTTCTTCACTTCCCGCTCTTGCAGGTAAACGTGCCGGTATTCCAGATCGGCGTTAGCCAGGTGAGCAACCACCTGACGCATACGGCTGGCGTACGGCTTGCTTGCCGTCATACGCTCTTGCGCCTTACGCATCTTGGAGGCTGCTACCATTTCCATTGCACGGGTAATTTTCTTCGTGCTTTGGACGCTGGCAATCTTGCCTTTGATCTCTTTACCGCTGGCCATAGGAACGTTCCTTTATCAGCGAATTACCAGGTCTGGGTGGCTTTGAACTGATCGAGAGATTCTTTGATCTCAGCTTCGATCTCGCCGTTGTAGTCACCCTTCTCGTTGATTTTATCCATCAACGCTTTCTTTTCGCTGTTCATGTAGTCCAGCAGTGCCGCTTCGAAGGGGCCGATTTTCTCGACAGCCATACCTTTCAGGTAGCCTTCGTTGGCGGCGTAGAGCACAACACCCATTTCAGCAACGCTCATGGGGCTGTACTGCTTCTGCTTCATCAGCTCGGTAACGGCCTGACCATGCTCCAGCTGTTCACGTGTGGAGTCATCCAGGTCAGAAGCGAACTGGGCGAATGCCGCCAGTTCACGGTACTGAGCCAGTGCCAGACGAATACCACCACCCAGCTTCTTCACGATCTTGGTCTGGGCTGCACCACCTACACGGGATACAGACACACCGGCGTTCATCGCCGGGCGAATGCCGGAGTTGAACAGGTCGGTTTCCAGGAAGATCTGACCATCGGTAATGGAAATCACGTTGGTCGGTACGAAGGCAGAAACGTCACCACCCTGGGTTTCAATGATTGGCAGTGCGGTCAGAGAACCGGTTTTGCCTTTCACTTCACCGTTGGTGAACTGCTCAACGTAATCTTCGTTTACCTTGGCGGCGCGCTCCAGCAGACGGGAGTGCAGGTAGAACACGTCACCAGGGTAAGCTTCACGACCCGGCGGACGACGCAGCAGCAGGGAGATCTGACGATACGCCCAGGCTTGCTTGGTCAAATCATCATAAACGATCAGTGCATCTTCGCCGCGGTCACGGAAGTACTCGCCCATGGTGCAACCGGCAAACGGTGCCAGGAACTGCATGGAAGCGGGGTCAGACGCGGAAGCGGCAACGATGATGGTGTTTTCCATCGCGCCATGCTCTTCCAGCTTGCGCACCACGTTAGCAATGGTGGACTGCTTCTGGCCGATGGCAACGTAGACACACTTAATGCCGGAGTCTTTCTGGTTGATGATCGCATCAACCGCGACAGCCGTCTTACCGATCTGGCGGTCACCGATGATCAGCTCACGCTGACCACGGCCGATTGGCACCATGGCATCGATAGACTTGTAACCGGTTTGCACAGGCTCGTTAACTTCACGACGCCAGATAACGCCAGGCGCTACCTTTTCAACCGCATCGGTCTGTTTGGCTTCAATCGGGCCTTTACCATCGATCGGGTTACCCAGAGCGTCAACCACACGACCCAGCATTTCGGGGCCAGTGGGGACTTCCAGAATACGACCGGTACAACGGACCTTTTGACCTTCGGCCAGGCCCAGGTAATCACCCAGTACCACGGCGCCGACAGAGTCTTGCTCCAGGTTAAGGGCCATGCCGTAGATGCCGCCCTCAAACTCGATCATCTCGCCGAACATCACGTCGGCCAGACCATGAATGCGCACAATACCATCAGATACGGAAACCACCGTACCTTCGTTGCGTGCTTCGGTGGAGGTATCAAGTTTCGCGATGCGCGACTTGATAATCTCGCTGATTTCGGACGGGTTGAGTTGCTGCATCTCTAATCCCTCAAACTCAAGAGTTCAGTTGCTCTGCCAGACGGTTAAGTCGGCCGCGCACACTGCCATCAATTACGGTATCGCCGGCTCGCACCAGCACGCCCCCAATCAGAGATTGGTCGACGGAAGTGGTGACATTCACTTCCGTTCCAAGGCGTTTCTTAAGCGCTGCTACCAGCTTGTCGGTAGCGGCATCGTCCAACTCGAATGCAGAGATCATCTCCACATCGGTGAACTGCTGCTGTTCGGCCAGAAGCTCGTGGAACAGTTGCAGGATGATTGGCAAAAGCGGCAGACGCTTGTTTTGCGTCAGTTGCGCAACAAAGTTGCGCGCGCTTTCGTCCAGCTCATCACCACAGACTTCTGCAAAAGCAGAAGCCTTGGTGGCGTCATCCAGTTCCGGCTGGTCAAGGTAGGCACGCATGGAGGCATCACCTGCCACTGCTGCTGCCAGGCCCAGCATCTTCTCCCACTGCTCCAGGGCATCGTGTTCTTTAGCGAACACAAATGCGGCCTTGGCGTAGGGGCGTGCGATGGTGGTCAGTTCAGCCATGGGTTACCCGTATTCTCAGAGTTCAGCCGCCAGCTGCTCAAGCAACTGCGAGTGTGCGTCCTGGTTTACTTCATTGCCCAGTACCTTTTCGGCACCGCTCAACGCCAGCACAGCCACTTCTTTACGCAATTGCTCGCGAGCCTGATTAACCTCTTGGTCAATCTCAGAGTGTGCTTTGGCAATCAGTCGCTCACCTTCGGTGCGCGCTGCATCTTTTGCCTCTTCCACAATCTGATTAGCCCGGCGATTGGCCTGATCAATAATTTCGGCCGCCTTCTCTTTAGATTCTTTGAGATTGGCGGTCGCCTTTTCCTGCGCCAGTTCCAGATCACGCTCTGCCCGATCCGCGGCACTCAGGCCTTCGGCAATCTTCTGCTTACGCTCATCCAGCGCCCGTGAAATCGGGGGCCAAACGAACTTCATGCAGAAGAACACAAACAGGGCAAACCAAATGGCCTGGCCAATTAGTGTCGCATTAATATTCATGCCAACACCTCAATCCGCGTTGCTTTAGATTTCCCTAAATCGGGGCTTAAACGTTAAAGCGCGATTTACTGGAAAATCAGCAGGAACGCGATAGCGATACAGATAATCGGCACAGCATCAAGCAGACCAGCGATGATGAACATGCGGGTTTGCAGCATCGGAGCCAGTTCCGGTTGACGAGCCACAGACTCGAGGAAACGACCACCCATCATGCCGAAGCCCAGACCTGCGCCGATGGCCGCCAGGCCAGCTACGATAGCAGCAGCAAGAAATTGAATGCCTTCCATCTTTACACTCCCGTTAAGTGCTTGGTTGGTTTAATTAAAAACCGGTTTAAAAAACAGTTACTTACTTAAATCAGTGCTCTTCGACCGCCATGCTCAAATACACGATGGTCAGAACCATGAAGATAAATGCCTGCAGGGTGATTACCAGAATATGGAATACCGCCCAAGGCCAGGCACCTATGAACTGCCAGGTGCCCATCATGGCGGCCAGCAGAATAAATACAAACTCACCCGCGTACATGTTACCGAACAGTCGCAGACCCAGAGACACCGGTTTGGACAGCAGGGCAATGGTTTCCAGCAGCAGGTTAACCGGAATCAGAAGCGCCTTGACCACCGGGTTGCCGGATTCAAAAGGATGCAGAGCCAACGTCCCGACAAAGCCGCCCACACCTTTGGTTTTGATGGTGAGGAAGATGATCAGGAACATGATTGTAAACGACATACCCAAGGTAATGTTCGGGTCGGTGGTCGGAACAATCTTGAAGTACGCTTCGTGGGCCGTCCAACCGAAGAACGTGGTCACGATCCAAGAAAAGGTCATCGGGATGAAATCCACGGGGATCAAATCCATCAGGTTCATCAGGAATACCCAACAGAAGATCACCAACGACAGCGGCGCAATCAGCTTGCTCTTGCCGTGGAAGGAATCACGCACCTGGGTATCGATAAACTCGATGATGATTTCCACGAAGTTAAGGAAACCAGAAGGAACCCCGGCGGTCGCCTTGCGGGCGCCCAACCAGAACAGCAAACACATGATGATACCGAGGCCGCCAGACCAGGCGAGAGAGTCGACGTGAAACGCAGCGAAGCCCATGTCTTTGGCTTCGGTGCCGTTGCAGGCCATGGTCCAGGTGTCCTGGCTCAGAGTCTCCGCATGGCCGTGACATTCACGGACATAGCCTTCCGGCAGTTTGCCATAGGTCAAATTGCCCAAATGGTGCTGGATATACTCGCCGGCGGAGTTCGCTGCCATGTCAAACCTCTATAGAGAGCCGATGCCTACAGGCTAGTCGTCGTGCCTGTTTTGCCCTGCCGTTCGCCCGTCGAGGCGGGCTACCTGTATCCAACCCACAATCTGGGCCAGCACGAAGCCTAACAGCAGAACCATTGCAATTTTCATTTCCCGCGCTTCAGGGACCTTGGAGAATGTCAGCCAGAACAGCAACAACATGATTGCGATCTTGCCCATCTCGGCCCGCATTGCTGCGGTGGCCATGCGCTTTGGCGCACGGTTGCCCGGGTGCATCCATATCTGGAAGCCACCCCAGGCATAAGCGATCAGGCTGATAGTGCCGCCCCAGGCAGCCACCAGACCGGCGAAAACGCCAGCCAACCCGGTTACCAGCAGCCCAAATACCACTATCGTGGTCAGCTGAGCGCGCATTAAGCCCCAGAACAGTGCTCTGTCGGGCTGAAATTCGTTGCTGGTCACCGTGAGCCTCTTGGCTGATGCAAAGTGATGCCACATCAGGCACTAAGGTCTCGGGCACCCCTGATCTTTAGCGCGGCGAAGTATATGGAGTTGGCGCGCAAGTGGCAACCGCCGTGCGCGGATTGTTGGTCAAACTTCGTGCATCAAGACCAACTTTTCGCAGCAAGATGTGCACAAAAAATGCATGAACCTGATTCAGGAAAAATAACACCCAAACGGCCATTTTTTATATACCTGCGCGATCAGGCAATATTGCCTGATCTGCGCGCACACCGAACGGGATAACGCCAGACTCTCTGCCCGCCTGCGAACCAGCACCACAGCGATAGCCCGCCTGCCTGCATACAGGAAACAGCTTGTTGCAATATTTCCCCGGCAGGTAACCCTGCCCGATTACTTGATGTGCGCCAGAATGCCGTCCAGCTCATCCAGGCTGTTATAGCTGATCACCAGCTTGCCCTTCTTGCCTTGCTGCTGGAGCTGCACCGGCGCACCCAGGCGGTCGGACAGATCGCTGATCAGCGCTTTTACGTTCGGGTCTTCCTTGGGCGCCACTGGTTTGGCCGGTTTCGCTTTCTCGAAATCACGGACCAACTCTTCGGTCTGGCGCACTGACAGGCCCTTGGCAACCACCGTACGAGCGGCATCGATCTGCTTGTTGCCGGTCAGTGCCAGCAACGCACGGGCATGGCCCATTTCCAGGTCCCCGTGTTCAAGCAACTTTTTGACGTCGGCTTCCAGGCTCATCAGCCGTAGCAGGTTGGTGACCATAGCGCGGGATTTCCCCACCGCATCCGCCACCTGCTGGTGAGTGAGCCCGAATTCTTCTTTCAGGCGACCCAACGCGATGGCCTCTTCCATGGGATTGAGGTTTTCCCGCTGGATATTCTCGATCAGCGCCATGGCGATGGCGGCTTCGTCAGGCACCTCGCGGATAACCGCCGGAATGGTGTCCAGCTCGGCCATCTGGGCGGCGCGCCAGCGGCGTTCACCGGCGATGATTTCGTAGCGCTTGTCGCCCAATGGGCGCACCACGATGGGCTGCATCACCCCTTGGGCGCGAATGGACTCCGCCAGCTCTTCCAGAGCATCGGGTGACATGTCCCGGCGCGGCTGATAGCGGCCGCGCTCCATGCACCCCACCGGCAGGTGACGTAACTCGCCATCGCGGGGGCGCTGACTGGATTCGCCGGCCGCGTCGCCTTCGCTCTGCAGACTGACCTCTTCCTGGTGCCGCTGATAGGACTCGTTGCTGCTGAGCAGGGCGTCCAGGCCCTTGCTGAGACCGCGTTTACGCTTTGCCGCCATGATTAATCCTTGATGATACGCATGACGCCAGACGCCTGGCGCCTGACGCTGCGGGCAAACTCCGCCCGCCTGAAAAAATGATACCGGATGCCACCATCATGACGCGGCGGCGGGCTGGGCCTTGAGCGCCTGTTCACGGCGCAGAATCTCGCCGGCCAGAGCCAGGTAGCTGACCGCGCCCCGGGATTTCGGGTCATAGGTAATCACCGGCGCACCATGACTGGGCGCTTCGGCCAGCCGCACGTTGCGGGGGATAATGGTGCGGTACACCTTGTCGCCGAAGTGGCTGATCAACTGGTTCGACACATCATTGGAGAGACTGTTGCGCGGGTCATACATGGTGCGCAACAAGCCGCCAATGTGCAGCTTCGGATTCAGCACCGTGCGGATTTTCTCGATGGTGTTCATCAGCGCGGTAAGGCCTTCCAGCGCGTAGTACTCGCACTGGATCGGCACAATCACCGAATCCGCCGCTGTCAGCGCATTCACAGTAAGCATGTTCAGGGACGGCGGGCAATCGATCAGGATGTAATCGTATTGGTCGCGGATCCGCGCCAGCGCATTACGCAGGCGAAATTCCTTGGCGCTCATGTCCAATAGCTGAACTTCGGCGGCGGTCAGGTCGCCATTGGCGGCGATCAGGTCAAAGCCGGAATCTTCCGGCGTCCCCGTTACCGCCTGCTCGATGGCCACGTCATCGCACAGCACATCGTAAATGGTGTAGTCGGTTTCAAACTTGTCCACCCCGGACCCGGTGGTGGCGTTGCCCTGTGGATCGATGTCCACGAGCATCACCTTCTTGCGGGTGGCCGCCAGCGACGCCGCCAGGTTCACACTACTGGTGGTCTTGCCCACGCCGCCTTTCTGATTGGCTACGGCAAATACGGTGGTCACTGCGTTCTCCTTGATTGTACGCCTGACGTCTGAGGCCGGATGCCTGACGCAGCACCCCCGCTCGACATCAGGCTTTGTTCACTACCACCAAGGTGCGGGGCTCATCCAGTCCCGGCACTGTCAGGGTGTGATGGCGCCCTTGCCACTGCGTCGGCAGGGTGGCCAACTCTTCTTCCGTGCTGGCCGCTTTCATGGCCAGCAGGCGGGTATTGTCAGTCATTATGGGCGTCATCAACGCCAACATGTCCGACAAGGAAGCAAAAGCGCGACAAATAATCTGCGATGGGGCTTTACGGTACTGTTCCACGCGACCGTGCACAACCTCCACGTTATCCAGCCCCAGCTCTCGTCGGGCCTGGCGCACAAAACGGGTTTTCTTGCCGTTGGAATCCAGCAGCACAAATGCCTGCTGGGGGCGTGCCACCGCCAGAATAATGCCAGGAATACCAGCGCCGGTGCCCACATCCAGGGTTTCGCCTTCACCCAGATGAGGCAGGACCGCCAGGGAATCGAGCAGGTGGCGGGTAACCATCTCCTGCGGATCGCGAATGGCGGTGAGGTTGTAGGCCTGGTTCCATTTAACCAGCAGGTCCACATAGGCCAGCAACAGGCGCGACTGGTCGTCACTCAAGGTAAGGCCCAAGGTATCGATGCCCCCGGCCAGGGTGTCAGAGAGACTCATGCTTGTTGGGCGGCCTTCTTTTGATGGTGATGTTTTTTCAGGTAAATCATCAGCAGGGAGATGGCCGCCGGGGTCACACCGGGAATCCGACCGGCCTGGCCCAGGGTTTGTGGGCGAATCTCGCCGAGCTTCTGCTTCACTTCATTGGACAGGCCTTTCACCTGACCGTAATCGAATTCCGCCGGCAGCGCGGTGGTTTCTGCGGCGCGCAGTTTTTCGATTTCGTCGGCCTGACGATCGATATAGCCGGCGTATTTGGCGAGGATCTCCATCTGCTCGATAACCGCCGCATGCGGGCGCTCCGCCAGCACCACTGCATCCGCCAGATTGGCGTAGGTCAGTTCCGGGCGCTTAAGCAAATCGAGCAGATTGTATTCGTGGGCCAGGGGCTTCTCGATCAGGGCATTCACCGCCTCGGCTTCGGGGGTTTTCGGCCGAACCCAGGTAGTCTTCAGGCGCTGTTCTTCCTGCGCCATGCCCTCACGCTTGGCGTTGAATGCCGCCCAGCGCTCGTCATCCACCAGACCCAGCTCGCGGCCTTTTTCTGTAAGTCGCAGGTCCGCGTTGTCTTCACGCAAGAGCAGCCGGTATTCCGCGCGGCTGGTAAACATGCGGTAAGGCTCCTGGGTGCCCATGGTAATAAGATCATCCACCAGCACGCCGATGTAGGCTTCATCACGGCGGGGGGTCCAAGCGTCTTTGCCCTGACTCAACAGGGCCGCATTCAGGCCCGCCAGCAACCCCTGGGCGCCCGCTTCTTCATAACCGGTGGTGCCGTTAATCTGCCCCGCAAAGAACAGCCCCGGCATATGCTGGGTTTCCAGGCTGTGCTTGAGATCCTGGGGATTGAAGTAATCATATTCGATGGCGTAGCCCGGGCGGGTAATATGGGCATTTTCAAAGCCACGAATGGAGCGCACCGCCTGTAACTGCACATCAAACGGCAGACTGGTGGAAATGCCATTGGGATATAACTCGTGGGTATTCAGCCCTTCCGGCTCCACGAAAATCTGGTGGCTGTCCTTGTCTGGATAGCGATTCACCTTGTCTTCAATGGAGGGGCAATAGCGCGGCCCCACCCCATCAATCACACCGGTGAACATGGGGCTGCGGTCAAAACCACTGCGGATGATGTCGTGGGTTTGGGCATTGGTATGCGTGATATAGCAGCACACCTGCTGCGGATGCTCGTCCATCGAGCCCAAGTAGCTCATCACCGGCAGCGGACTGTCGCCCCACTGCTCTTCCATCACCGAGAAATCCACGGTCTTGCCGTCGATACGCGGCGGCGTGCCGGTTTTCAAACGGTCCACCCGAAACGGCAACTCGCGCAAACGGCGCGCCAGTGCATTGGAAGGCTGATCGCCGGCGCGGCCACCCTGGTGGTTATCCAGGCCAATATGAATGACACCGCCCAGGAAAGTGCCGGCGGTGAGCACCACCGCATCGGCCATGAAGCGCAGGCCCATATTGGTCACGACACCCACACAGCGGCCGTTTTCCACAATCAGGTCGTCTACGGCTTGCTGGAACAGAGTCAGGTCGGGCTGGTTTTCCAGGGTCCCGCGAATAGCAGCCTTATAAAGCTCGCGATCTGCTTGGGCGCGGGTGGCGCGTACCGCCGGCCCTTTGCGGGCATTGAGCACGCGAAACTGAATGCCGCCTTTATCGGTGGCGCGGCCCATGGCCCCGCCCAGGGCATCGATTTCACGCACCAGGTGGCTCTTGCCGATCCCGCCGATGGCCGGGTTACAGCTCATCTGGCCCAGGGTTTCGATATTATGGGTGAGCAGCAGCGTTGAAACGCCCATACGCGCAGAGGCCAGTGCCGCCTCGGTACCGGCATGGCCGCCGCCGATCACAATCACGCCAAATCGCTGGGAAAAATCCATCGTTTACTTACCTTGCAGGACAGGCCTGCTGCTCAAAATATAGTCAACTCGGGCGCGGTAGTATAAAGAGAACGCCTCACGCTGCAAGCATCACCCGACATGCACCGCAAACTGTGCCGTAAAGCGAGTAACGCGTTCCGAGGAGCAAGTTGCGAAAGGCAAAACCTTCAGTCTGTTTTTTAGTTTTTCGTAACTCATAACTCGTAACTGAATCCATGCATCACCTCTTACGTGTAAGCTATTCTACTATAGAACCTAGAAGTCACTTAACCAGGAACGCATTTGGAATCATTGAATCTCTTTCTGCTGATCGGCACGGGCCTGATGTTCACCGGCCTGCTGCTGGGCTCCCTGAGCGCCCGTTTCGGGGTGCCGTCTCTGCTTATGTTTCTGGTGGTCGGCATGGTGGCTGGGGAAGACGGCCTGGGTGGTATCGAATTCGATGATTTCTCCACCGCCTATGTGATTGGCAACATCGCCCTGGCGGTGATTTTGCTGGATGGCGGCCTGCGCACCCGATTAAGCACCTTTAAACTAGGCCTGCGCCCGGCTCTTAGCCTGGCCACCTTCGGCGTGGCCATCTCCGCCGCCCTGGTCGGTGCCTTTGCTACTTGGCTAATCGGGGTGGACTGGCGGGTTGGTCTGCTGCTGGGGGGCATTATCGGCTCCACCGATGCGGCGGCGGTATTCAGTGTTATCAAGGGCGCCGGCGTTACCCTCAATGAACGCGTGGCGAGCACCCTGGAGATCGAGTCCGGCCTCAACGACCCCATGGCCATCTTTATTACCCTGATGCTGGTGGGGCTACTGGTGGACCCGGACGCCGAATGGGGCGTCGGCATGCTCGTCACCCTGCTCCAGCAATTTGGCCTGGGCATCTTGCTGGGCCTACTGCTGGGTGCGGTGATCAGTGAAGTGCTGCTGCGGGTGCGCAGCAACGAAGGCCTGCACGCCCTGCTGCTGTGTAGCGGCGGCGCCATGGTCTTTGCCATCACCAACCTGGTGGGCGGCTCCGGTTTCCTGGCCGTGTACTTGACCGGCCTGGTGGCCGGCAATCGCCGCGGCGGCACCGGCGACAATGTGCTCAAATCCATGGATTCCATGGCTTGGCTGGCGCAGTCCGGCATGTTCCTGATTCTCGGCTTGCTGGTCACGCCCTCCCGGCTTACCGAAAACCTGCCCTGGGCACTGGCGGTGGCGGCCTTCCTGATGCTGCTGGCGCGTCCGGTGTCCGTGTGGCTGAGCCTGCTGCCCTTTCGTTTCACTTGGCGCGAAGAAATCTTTATTGCCTGGACCGGCCTGCGCGGGGCGGTACCCATTGTGCTGGCCGTATTCCCGCTACTAGCCGGGGTAGAGCAAACCTACCTGCTGTTCGATATCACCCTGGTGGTGGTGCTGATCTCCCTGCTTGGCCAGGGCGCCAGCTTGCGTTTTGTGGCCCGCAAACTGAAAGTCTCGGTGCCGCGCACCACCGAGCCCAAGCAGACTGTGGCACTGGCCGCGCCGCGGGATCGTTATTTAATGCAGTTTGAAGTGGAAGACGGCGCCAAAGCGGTGGGCAAGGGCTTGGGCGAACTGGGCGAAGCGGAACGCACCCCGTTGATTCTGTACCGCAACAAACAGGTACTCAGCCTCAATGATGATCCCAAGATCGAAGCCGGCGATTTGATTGCCTGGCTGGCGCCGTTGTCACACAAATCCAGCCTGTCGGACCTGTGCCATAAATTAAGCAGCGATGAAAAACGCTATTACGGCGATTTCAGCGTGCTCGGCAAAACCCCGGTGGCACAGTTAATTGCGGTGTATGGGGTCGACGCCCCTCCGCCACTCTGGCAAGGACTGACCGTGGCCGAGATGTTTACCAAACAAGTAGGGAAACAGGCGGTTGTGGGTGATACGGTGCGGGTCAGTGGCTTGCGGCTAAGGGCAAGATCCGTTGAAAACGGCACGGTCGTCATGGCCGGGCTAAAACTGCCGGGGTAAAAGCAGTTACGAGTTGAAAGTTTAAAGTTGAAACGCGGATCAGGCAGCGCTGTCATGCAGTGCTGTGCCCGCGATTAACGGTAACGGCGCGGGCACGGGATCTGAAAGCAGAGCACCCATCCCGCGCTTTTAAACTTTCAACTTTCAACTCATCAGCAAGGACGACGCATGGCTCGTTTTGATAATCATCGTATTCTGATCACCGGCGCAGGCGCAGGCATTGGCGCTCTGATGGCAGAGGAATTTGCCAAACAGGGGGCAGAAGTCATCGTCACTGCCCGCCGTATCAGCGCAGCCCGCGAAGTCGCTGACCGGATCAAGGCCACCGGCGGCAAGGCCCACCCCTATGTACTGGATGTGAGCAAGATCGCGTCCATCGCCAAATTTCGCGACAAGCTCCATAGCGAAGTCGGCCTCATCACCGGTCTGATCAATAATGCGGGCGTGGTGTTCGGCGGCGAGTTTGAGCAAGTCCCGCTGGAACAGCACCTGAACACCTTCCGCATCAACACGGAAGGATTGATGGCCACCAGCCATGCTTTTATTGAAGACCTGATCCAGGCAAAGGAAGGCTATCTGGTCAATATTGCCAGCGCGTCCGCCTTTGTGGGCCTGCCCTATGGCAGCACCTATGCGGCCAGCAAATGGGCCGTGGTCGGCTTCTCTGAATCCATCCGCCTGGAGCTGGATGTGCGCAAGATCAAGCATGTGCACGTGACCACAGTCTGCCCCAGCTATATCTCCACCGGCATGTTTGATGGCGTCAAGACGCCCATGTTTACTCCCATGCTCACCCCCAAGAAAGTGGTCAACAGCATCATCAAGGGCATGCAAAAGAAAGACAGCTTCGTTATCGAGCCACCCATCGCCAAATCCACTGAACTGCTCAAGGCTGTACTCCCCCAAGGGGTATGGGATGAAGTTGCCCTGCGCATGGGCGTCTCCACCTCCATGTATAGCTGGAAAGGAAAGAAGGAGTAACTGCGAGCTTCTAGCTGCGAGAAAACCCCGCGGGCACACCCTTGTCCGAACACATCAACGTAGCCGTTTCTTTTTCCTGGAAGCTAGTAGCTCGCAGCTAGAAACTACCCCGTTTACACCCATTCACCCTAACGCCGTCCCTTGCCCGCCTTGGCAGTCAATGCCTTCGCCCTGTAATTACCCAACAATGCCTGCCTTGTTGCGCTGTCCGTTTCTGACAGTTAATCCGTTTTTTCTAGGGTGATTGCTATGCCGACTTATAAGGCCCCCGTGCGCGATATGCGCTTTTTGATGAACGAAGTCTTCGATTTCGAAAGCCACTACAAAACGCTGCCCAATGGCGAAGACGCCACGCCTGATATGGTAGAAGCGATTGTCGGTGAAATGGCCAAACTGTGTGAAAACACCATTGCACCCCTTTACCAGAGTGGTGATGAGGAAGGCTGTAAACTGGAAGACGGCGTGGTCACCACCCCGAAGGGCTTCAAAGAAGCCTACGACGAATTTGTCGCTGGCGGCTGGCAGGGTCTGAGCCACCCGGTAGAAGTGGGTGGCCAGGGCTTACCCATGTCTTTGGGCCTGATCAAACAGGAAATGATGGCCACCGCTAACTGGTCCTTTTCCATGTACCCGGGTTTGTCACTGGGCGCCATGAACACTATCCAGATGCACGGCACCGACCAGCAACTTCAGGATTACCTGGTACCGCTCACCGAAGGCACCTGGGGTGGCACCATGTGCCTGACCGAGCCACAGTGCGGCACCGACCTGGGCCAGGTAAAAACCAAGGCCGACCCGCAGAAAGATGGCTCCTACAAAATCTCCGGCACCAAGATCTTTATCTCCTCCGGTGACCACGACCTGACTGAAAACATTGTCCACATCGTGCTGGCTCGCCTGCCCGATGCGCCGAAAGGCACCAAAGGCATCTCCCTGTTTATCGTGCCCAAGTACCTGCCAGGCAAAATCGGTGAAGACAACGGCGTCAGCTGTGGTTCGCTGGAAAAGAAAATGGGCATCAAGGCTTCCGCCACTTGCGTGATCAACTTTGATGAAGCCTCCGGCTTTTTGATCGGCCCGGAACACGGCGGTCTGGAATGCATGTTCACCTTCATGAACAGTGCCCGTATCGGTACCGCCATGCAGGGCGTGGCCCACGCGGAACTGTCCTACCAGGGCGCTCTGCCTTACGCCAAAGAACGTAAATCCATGCGTGCTCTGTCCGGCAAGAAAGAACCGGATGCCATCGCCGACAGCCTGATTCACCACGGTGACGTGCGCCGCATGCTGCTCAAGCAGAAAGCCATCGCTGAAGGTGGCCGCGCAATGATCTATTACGCCGCCCAGTACGCGGACAACATGATCGCCGGCATGCTCGAAGACGACATGGAAAAGTATGAACACTGGGACAGCGAACTGGGTTTCCTGACCCCGATCCTGAAAGGCTTCCTGACCGAGAAAGGTCTGGAAGCGGCCAACGAAGGCATGCAGGTATTTGGTGGCCACGGCTACATCAAAGAACACGGCATGGAACAGATTGCCCGCGACGCGCGCATCTCTACTCTGTACGAAGGCACCACCGGTATTCAGGCGCTGGATCTGCTGGGCCGCAAGGTACTGTTGTCTTCCCGTGGCAAGTGTGTGCGCGAATTCTCCAAGAAGCTGGTGGATTTCGGCACCAAAAACCTGCGTGATCCCAAGCTGCGCCCGTTCGCCTGGAAGCTGCTGAAGATCGCCGCCGAGTGGAACTACCTGACCACCCGCATCATGCTGGTAGCCGCAAAAGATCGCGACATGGTGTCCACCGCCAGCTACGACTTCCTGATGTACAGCGGCTACGCCATGATGGCGTACTTCTGGGCACTGCAGGCTGGCGTTGCCAAAGACAAGCTGGAAAATGGCGGCAATGAGCCGGCGGAATTCTACAAGGCCAAACTGGCCACCGCAGAATTCTACTTCGACCGCATGCTGCCCAGCGCCAAGGGCCACGCGGAAGCGGCACTCAAGCCCAGCAAAAGCACCATGCAGCTAGGCGTGGACGATTTCTCGTTCGATTACGAGTAAATCAGTTCAGCACGCACAAAAAAGGCGGCCATTTGGCCGCCTTTTTTATTTGTCTCGCCTCTCATCCCCCATTTGAGGGATGCGCCATCGTTCCTGGCCATGCACTATTTCTTCATACCATGGGGAAGTCTGTCTGAAGCTGAAAGGGAACGACATGAAACTATTCCGTATACTGGCGTGCACTGCCGTTATCGCCGCACTCAATGCCTGCACCACCGCCGCCACCAGCCCAGCCATGCAGAAACTGTATGCCGTGGAAACTGATCCAATAAACCACTGGCCTGCGCAAAGCCAGAAAGACCTTACCGTGCTACAGAACGATTTCGTGGCGCACTATCAAGCCAACTATGCCAACAACGATGTCGGCTCGGATTATGCCCATCTGGTGGTCTGCGATCTATCCCAGGAGCATGCGCTGGACATCACCGGTATCAGCCCGGATATGGTCAACCCCACCCCTCCCGCCAACGGTAACGTTAAAAACGAATCCACCGTCACCTATGAACCTATGACCATTCGCTCCACCACCGCTGGCTGTGCAGCACTGGCCAATGTGGAAATGCATGTTGAGCCCAATATGGTCGTCAACCTGAAACGGCTGCCCTATGATTTTTCCTATCCGGTTTATATGAATGGCAGCTATACCAAGCACACCAGAAACAAGGTCAACATCAATAATAAATGGCGCACTTCCGACCTGGGTATTGCCCGCGTTTCCGTGAAACGTTACCGCACCCGCAGTGAGGTTGGTGGGTTTGCTTATCAACAGGCCAGCTGGGAGCATTCGCAAACCCTGAAACAGGGCGACGTGGATATTTCCCAATTTCAGGAACAACCCATGTTTATCATTACGTATTTTTCAGCCGGCAATGATCACTATAAGAACATCACCCTGTTTCGTCAGACCCTGACCAACAAGACCGGCAACAGCATCACCATGCGCTGGACCCACGGCGATGATTTCATGACCCGGACATGGATGCGTAACGGCGCAATTCTTACCCAGAAAAATGGCAAGCAGAGCGGCCTGTTTGTGGTGCCAATGACCGGCCAGGCACCTCTTGTTTACTGCAAAGATCAAGGTGCCTCGGTGCAGTACTTCCGGATGGATGGCGATTACGATTGTGTCGCAGCCAACGAATCTGAATTCGGTCAGGACGGTGTTTACATAGATCCGATATTACGCATTCGCAAAAGCCTGCCACAGACAACCACCCCACCGCCCGCCATTGCCATGCAAGCCTCAGCCCCTGCCAACCCCACAAGCCCGTCAACAGCGCAAGATGCCTCCAATACGGTCAGCAATACGGCGTCGGAATGCGGTAAAGCTTATGCCGCTCGCAAAGCCTGCGAAAAACTCCCCGGTGACCCGTTTGGCCTGTCCCTGAAACTCTGCCTGAGTCAGGTAAAGAAAAACTTTGGCGGCCTGAATTGCCCGCTGAGTTTCTGACCCCCCTAGATCAACAGGGCATCAATAACAGGGGCGCTTACGCCCCTGCACCTTCTCATCGCTCGACGCCACGCAAAATGCTACCCCATATGGGTGATGCGCCCCCCGTGACCCAACCTTTACCCTGATCTCACCCCTTTTCACGGTACATCAGGTGCGTCATGCGAAAAGCGCTACGTTATCTTCTGCTGGTACAGGCATTGCTGGTCACGCCCACCCAGGCGGAATGGGACAACTACCAGCGGTTTACCTCGGTGGATGGGGTGGTGATGTACATCAGTTACAACAGCCACAAACATTGTACTGATGTGGCGTGGAAGGCTAAAAATACCAGCAATTTTGCCGTTTTACCGGCCATCGAAGACAAGCAATACACCTGCCGCACGGGTCAGGTGGAATACAGTGATAGCGCTGACACTCTGCACCTGTTACCGGGAAACAGTTCGATTCCCCAGCGAGACCACTGCGTGTGTGAAGGCCAAGGCGGCATCATTCAGACCCACGCCACTGTGAATGTGAGCAAGCTGTAAGGGAAAGCGACGTCCGTTATTCATCAGTAGGCATACGGCGCTAAGCGTCCGAGAACGTGCAAAGTGTGCGCGATAATCCAATCACGTATTTTCACTCTCATCCGCGTTAAACCAAAAAAAAAGCGGCCCCCTTTCGGGAGCCGCCTTTCAGACTTGCCTTGAATCTATCGAGACTTAGTTGTTCTCGAACTGACCCATGGTGTTGTCTTTACCGCCAGCTTTCAGTGCTGCTTCGCCGGAGAAGTACTCTTTGTGGTCATCACCGATGTTGGAACCGGCCATGTCCTGGTGCTTCACAGTAGCGATACCCTGACGGATTTCCTTACGCTGAACGCCTGCAACGTAGGCCAGCATGCCTTCTTCACCGAAGTAGCCTTTAGCCAGGTTGTCGGTGGACAGAGCTACAGTGTGGTAAGTCGGCAGAGTGATCAGGTGGTGGAAGATACCTGCTTCACGGGCCGCATCACGCTGGAAGTTCTGGGTCCACTGGTCAGCCAGCTGAGCCAGCTCAGTGCTGTCGTAGTCAGCGCTCATCAGACGATCGCGATCGTAAGCGGAAACGTCTTTACCTTCTTTCTCCCAAGCATCGAATACCTGCTGACGGAAGCTCAGGGTCCAGTTGAAGGACGGGCTGTTGTTGTAAACCAGCTTGGCGTCCGGCACCACTTCGCGGATACGGTTAACCATTTCTGCGATCTGGCCAACGTGGGGCTTCTCGGTTTCGATCCACAGCAGGTCAGCGCCGTTCTGCAGGCTGGTGATACAGTCCAGAACAACACGGTCGATACCAGTGCCTTCTTTGAACTGGAACAGGCCAGAAGCCAGACGCTTCGGCTTGAGCAGCTTGCCGTTAGACTTGATCACAACGTCGCCGTTGTTGATGTCGCCAGCGGACTCAACCACGTCACCGTCCAGGAATGCGTTGTACTGGTCGCCCAGGTCGCCCGGCTCGTTGGTTACAGCGATTTGCTTGGTCAGGCCAGCACCCAGGGAGTCGGTACGGGCAACGATGACACCGTCGTCAATACCCAGCTCCAGAAACGCGTAACGTACAGCGTTGATCTTGGCCAGGAAGTCGGCGTGAGGAACGGTTACTTTACCGTCCTGGTGGCCACACTGCTTCTCGTCAGAAACCTGGTTTTCGATCTGGATACAGCAAGCACCAGCTTCGATCAGCTGCTTGGCCATCAGGTAGGTGGCTTCCGGGTTACCGAAACCAGCATCGATGTCAGCAATGATCGGCACAACGTGAGTTTCGAAGTTGTCGATCTGACCGATGATTTCTTTCTGCTTGGCTTCGTCGCCAGCTTCTTTGGCATCGTCCAGAGCACGGAACAGGTGGTTCATTTCCCAAGCGTCAGCCTGCTTCAAGAAGGTGTACAGCTCACGGATCAGGTCAGCAACAACTGTCTTCTCGTGCATGGACTGGTCAGGCAGCGGACCGAACTCGGAACGCAGCGCAGCAACCATCCAGCCAGACAGGTACAGGTAACGACCTTTGGTGCTACCGAAGTGCTTCTTGATGGAGATCATTTTCTGCTGACCAACAAAACCGTGCCAGCAACCCAGAGACTGGGTGTACTTGGAAGTGTCAGCGTCATAGGCCGCCATGTCTTCACGCATGATCTTGGCGTTGTACTTGGCGATGTCCAGATGCGTGTTGAAACGGTTTTGCAGACGCATGCGAACCGCAGATTCCGGGTTGATGTCGTTCCAGGTGCTTTGCGCACCAACCACGGAGCCGAGTGCTTCGATGTCTTTGGTGTATGACATGGTGAACCTCTGAATATGAAATTGGTTTATCGACGCCGGAGAGGGAAAACCCTGCTCATGTCGTTTCATGCCGGTCTACCGATGCCGCGCATTCTAGTGCTACCAGACACATAAACATAATCAATATGATCTATATTCGGTATTCACGGCATGAATGCCATAGTGTTGGCCAAAAAATTCATCCTTGGTGGTGCCCCCCACTCAGTATTAGTCATTAGATCGAACCCGCTGTTGCCATTGCCCAATGAGACAGCGCGTTAATTTACCGAAACGCCCGCATTTAGCGACTCACACCCAGTGACCCACCCTCGTCTTTGCGACTATGATCTCCCCTACACGGTTGGCATGGAGAGTGCACTACCTGTTGAAGGTAGACACCGTGTACCCAGGGAGCAAATTATAACCAAGGGGAAACTATGAAAGCGCTTAGTCCAATGGATCAACTTTTCCTGTGGCTAGAAAAACGACAGCAGCCCATGCATGTAGCAGGGTTGCAGCTATTTTCGTTCCCGGAAGATGCCGGCCCCAAGTATGTCAGCGAACTGGCCCAGCACATGCGGGACCATTGCTCCCCCGTCGCTCCGTTCAACCAGCGCCTGACTCGCCGGCTTGGCCAGTATTACTGGACTGAAGACAAGCATTTCGACATCGATCACCATTTCCGCCACGAGGCCCTTCCCAAGCCCGGCCGCATTCGTGAGCTGTTGTCGCTGGTTTCTGCGGAACACTCCAACCTGCTGGATCGGGAGCGCCCACTGTGGGAAGTCCACCTGATCGAAGGCATTCGCGGCCGTCAATTCGCCCTTTACACCAAGATTCATCATTCCGTTGTGGACGGTATTTCTGCCATGCGCATGGGTATGCGTGCCCTGTCCACCGATCCGAATGAACGGGAGTTGCCACCGTTGTGGGCCTACGAGCGCAAGAAACGAGGTCGCTCCTTGCCCAGTAACCCGATGGATGTGGCCTCCAGCATGGCGCGGCTAACCGCTGGTATCAGCAAGCAGGCCGCCACCGTGCCCGGGCTGGCCCGTGAGATCTACAAGGTCAGCCAAAAAGCCAAGAGTGACGAAAACTACGTGTCCATTTTCCAGGCCCCGGACACCATTCTGAACAACACCATCACCGGCTCCCGTCGCTTTGCGGCGCAAAGCTTCTCGCTGCCGCGCTTGAAAGTCATCGCCAAGGCGTATGGTTGCACTATTAACACCGTGGTGTTATCCATGTGTGGTCACGCCCTGCGCGAGTACCTGATCAGCCAGCATGCGCTACCCGATGAGCCGTTGATCGCCATGGTGCCCATGAACCTGCGCCAGGACGACAGCACCGGCGGCAACCAGATCGGCATGATCCTGGCCAACCTGGGCACCCATATCTGCGACCCGGCCAACCGCCTACGCGTGATCAATGATTCCGTGCAGGAAGCCAAATCCCGCTTCTCGCAGATGAGCCCGGAAGAGATCCTCAATTTCACCGCCTTGAGCATGGCCCCCACCGGCCTGAACCTGCTCACCGGGCTGGCGCCGAAATGGCGGGCCTTTAACGTGGTGATTTCCAACGTGCCCGGCCCGAAAGAGCCGTTGTACTGGAATGGTGCAAAACTGCATGGCACATATCCGGTTTCCATTGCCCTGGACCGCATCGCCCTGAATATCACCCTGACCAGTTACGTGGACCAGCTGGAATTCGGCCTGATCGCCTGTCGCCGCACCCTGCCCTCCATGCAACGACTACTGGATTACCTGGAACAATCCATCCGCGAACTGGAAATCGGCGCGGGAATTAAATAGCCACGCCGAGCGCCAGACGCTTGATGCCTGACGGGTCAGGCGTCCGGTGTCTGGCATCGAACGAGCAACCATGGCAACCGATCTGAAACGCATCACCCGAGGCGAGCTCATCTGCTGGCAATTACGCCATCGCGGGCAAACGGTGGTGATCGCCGAACAAGGCGCCCAGGTGCTTGAGTACGGCCGTGACGACGAACCGCCCATTCTCTGGCTCAGTGAACAGGCGGCGTACTATATTGGCCACGGAGTCCGTGGCGGTGTGCCAGTATGCTGGCCCTGGTTCGGCGCCCTGGAACGCAACCCGGAGAGCGTGGCGCAGCAATACACCCTCAGCGAGCCCCCGGCCCATGGCCTGGTCCGCCAACAACCTTGGCAACTAGGCGAGCAACACCTCAACGACAATCAGGCGCAGCTGGTCTTCCAACTTGCAGAGCACGCTGACGGCCAGCACCTGCCCCCGGTCACGCCGACCCTGACGGTGGCCCTCAGTAATACCGCTCTGACCCTCACCTTGAGTAACCATAATCACGGCGACCACCCTGTAACCATCAGCCAGGCCCTGCACAGCTACCTGGCGGTGGCCGATAGTCGACACGTCACCGTGCAAGGGCTGACGCAATCGCCCTATGTGGACGCCCTGGCAGACTGGCAAACCCGTCAGGACACCGGCCCGCTGCAACTTGATCAGGAAACCGACCGCCTTTACCTGCAGCTGCCTGCACAGCTGCAGGTAATGGACCCACTCTGGCAACGGCAAATCCAGCTGAGCTGCCGGGGCAGCCGTTCTGCGGTGGTCTGGAACCCCTGGATAGAAAAAAGCCAACGCCTCAGCCAGTTTGCCCCCGATGCGTGGCAGCGCATGCTGTGTATCGAAACCGCCCGAGTGCTGGATAACGTGCTCACCCTGGCCCCCGGCGAGCACCATGAAATGGCCGTGGAGATCATGACAATTCAGTGATTTCGGGCTTGAAAAGTGCCGGGAAAAAGGGGTGGTGCAATCAGAAAAAGGGGAGTAGAGTCAGAAGTGGCTGCGAATTATGGCCGTGGATTGTTTTGGTAGTTGTCTTCCCTGCGTGAAGCTGAAGTTGTCTCCGAACACCGCCCAACATGGTTTGCAAGCAACACCCTAAGTAATAGATTTTGAGGTATAGATTCACATGGCTACAGGTACTGTGAAGTGGTTTAACGAGTCCAAGGGTTTTGGTTTCATTTCCCAGGACGATGGTGGTGCGGACGTATTCGTTCATTTCAGCGCAATTACCGGTTCAGGCTTCAAAACCCTGGCCGAGGGTCAGAAGGTTTCCTTCGAGATCCAGCAGGGCCCAAAAGGTCCGCAGGCTGCTAACGTCGTTGCTGAATAAGCAACCTCGCTAGTACGGAAAAACCCGCTTCGGCGGGTTTTTTTGTGTCTGGAAAAAAGAGACGCTTCGCGCCACGCACCTGATGCACCACCTTACCTTTTCCCGTAGGAGCGGCGCTTGAGCCGCGAACCGAGCGGCAGCGAAGGAGTGTTTTCCCAAGTACTCTTCACGGTTCAAGCGCCGCTCCTACATGTATTTCAGCGATCGCTAATTGTTGCGGCGACGAATGCCGCGCAATCTCCCCCTCATGGACGATAAATTTCATGGTAGGGATTTGAGAAAAGGCCGGTACTCGCAAGCCAACAGTATCTACCACATCACCACCGTCACTCGAGCGCGCCACGACTGCTTCTCAAACTACCTTCGTGCTCGCGAGGTTTGCCGCTGTATTCACCGCTCGGATCAACTCGCCGCCAGCACCACATTCTGTTTTGTAGTCATGCCCGATCATTTGCACTGGTTATTCATGTTGGGTCAGCACTACTCCCTGTCTCACACCGTCAACATGGTTAAATCCCATTCTTCACGTCGGTGTGGGATGTCTATATGGCAAAAGGGATATCACGATCATGCGCTTCGGGAAGAAGAACCCATCAAAGACGTAGCCCGCTATATCGTGGCTAATCCATTACGGGCGCAATTGGTTAACCGGATCGCCGATTATCCATACTGGAATGCAGCCTGGCTGTAGGAGCGGCGCTTGAGCCGCGAACCGAGCGTCGCGAAGAAATGCTTTGCCAAGACGCTTCGCGGCTCAAGCGCCGCTCCTACGGCAGGTTTAGAGGGCCGCTTGGTAAATCGAACACGCTCAGGGTTGATATAACGGTTGGTCGAGGAGGTGCTTGCGTTCGCGCCAGTCGGGCATGCGGGCGTCCATGAGGGAGTGGAAGCCGGGGCCGTGATCCATGTGCTGGAGATGACAGAGTTCGTGCATGACCACGTAATCCAGCGCCGCAGGCGGGTAATGCAACAGGGCCATGTTCAGGTTGATGTACCCCTTTGCCGACAGCGAACCCCAACGGGTACGCATCTTTTTCACCCGCAATACCGGGCGGGCATAGCCTTGCCCGGCAAACCAGCCGAACTGCCGCTCGATGCTGTCGGCAAACAAGGGCTTGGCCTGCTGGCGCAACCAGCGTTCCACCGCCTGCTGTACTGCCGCCTCGCTGTCAGGCTCGGCAACCCTCACCTGTAGATAACCGCCAGCCACACTCACCGACGACCGCCCTGCAGAGACATCCAGGATCAATGGTTGGCCCCGGAACACAATGCTGCTGCCATCCTGCCAGCGTTGCCGGGGGCGGCTGGCCTGGCGCTGTTGTTGATCCCTGATCCACTGGCGACGGCTGTCCACAAAGGTCTGCACCATGCGCAGGGGCGCCCGTTGTGGCGCACGCACCTGCACACGCCCGTCTTCCAGAACGCGCAGTTCCAAAGAGCGGCGTTTGCTGCGAATCAGTTCGTAATCGGTCATGGATCCTGTCTGGCGATTGGTAGGAGCGGCGCTTGAGCCGCGAACCGAGCGGCAGCGAAGGAGTGTTTTCCCAAGTACGCTTCGCGGCTCAAGCGCCGCTCCTACGGATTATCCATCTTGGCTTTCGTTAACGGCCATCTCTTTATCCAGCTGCTGGCTGACCGCATCTGCCGGTGACGCATAGGGCGCCAGCCACTGGTACAGCACCGGGATGATAAACAGGGTGAGCACCGTGGCAAACAGTAGCCCGCCGAGAATCACCACACCAATGGTAAAGCGGCTTTCCGCGCCAGCACCGGTGGCCAGAACCAACGGCACGGCACCGAAGATGGTGGAGACACCGGTCATCAATACCGGGCGAAACCGCACGATGGCGCCTTCATAGATCGCCTCTTTGACACTGCGGCCCTGGTCGCGCAACTGGTTAGCAAACTCCACGATCAGAATACCGTTTTTCGCCATCAGCCCCAGCAACATGATCATGCCAATCTGGCTATAGATATTCAGGCTGTCGCCGGTAACGCTAATGGCGATCGCCGCTCCAGCCAGCGCCAGCGGCACCGTGAGCATGATAATCAGCGGGTGAATCCAGCTTTCAAACTGCGCCGCCAATACCAGGAACACAATCACCAACGCCAACGCAAAGGTCACAAGAATAGCCGATGCCGATTCCTGCAGCTCCTCGGCCATACCCTTGTAACCGATCCGTGCTTCCAGGGGCAGACGCTCTCGAGCCTGCTCTTCCACATAGCGCATGGCGGTGGCCAGGTCATAGCCGTCGGCCAGATTGGCGGACAAAGTGATGGCCGGCAGACGGTCCACGCGGCGCAATTCTGGCGCATCCCCGGTGGTGGCCAATTCCACTACGCTGGAAAACGGCACCAACCCACCACTGTCGCTGCGCAGGTAGATTGGCAACACATCCTCCGGCACTTCACTGGAACTCTTTTCCGCCTCCAGCAGCACATCGTACTCGCGCCCCCTATCCACATAGGTGGAAACGGTCAGGGTGGCAAACATCGCCTGCAGGGTTTCCCCCACATCGGTGGCGGTAATGCCCAGATCCGCCGCCCGTTCACGGTTCAGGTTCACATCCAGCTGTGGCTGGGTTTGCTCAAAATCCGTGTCGATACTGGTCAGGTTCGGGTTTTCGTTCAGGGCCGCCATCAGGGTTTCACTCCAGGCCAGCACCTGCTCGTAGTCCGGCCCGGCGACCACCACTTCCAGCGCCTGGTCGAAAGCGCTTTGGCCCAGCCCCGGCGGGTTCACTGCGAAGGCCCGCAAACCGGTGACCTGGGACAGCTGGCCGCGCAGCTCACCGACAATTTCCTGCTGGGTGCGATCACGCTCTTCCCAGTCTTTCAGCCGCACGATGGTAAACGCCCGTTCCGGCACGCCACGAAAACCGACAATGGCCAGCACCCGCTCTGCTTCACCGTTTTCCACCAGGGGCATGAGAATTTTTTCCACCGCCTGGGTGTGGTGCGCGCCGTATTCCACCGTGGAGCCCTGGGGCGAGGTGGCAGGAATAATAAAGACACCCCGGTCTTCCGTCGGCGCCAGCTCCTGGGGCAACTGCCGAAACAACAGCGCCGCCACCAGACACAACAGCACGCAACCTACCGCCAGCGGCCAGGGGCTTTTCAACGTCCGTTGCAGGCCGTTGGCGTAGGCCTGATTCAAGCGCGTCAGGCCCCTCTGCAGAAAATTGTTTTGCCCCTGCAGCTCCTTGCGGCTGTGACGATGCAGCCACCGCGAGCACAACATGGGCGCCAGACTCAGGGCCACGATGCTGGATATAATCACCGCTGAGGCCAGGGTAAAGCCGAATTCGCTGAACAGCCTCCCCACGTCGCCGCCCATAAAGGAAATGGGCACGAACACCGCCACCAGCGTCAGCGTGGTGGCCACCACGGCAAACGCCACCTGCCGGGCCCCCAGGTACGCCGCCACCAGCCGCGACTCGCCTTCATCGATGCGTCGCTGAATGTTTTCCAGCATCACGATGGCATCGTCCACCACCAGGCCAATGGCCAGAATCAGTGCCAACAGGGTTAACACGTTGATGGAGAAATCCATCATGCCGAAACCAATAAAGGCGCCGATCACCGACACCGGAATGGTCACCGCCGGGATCAGGGTGGCGCGCAGGTTGCCAAGGAAGGCGAAGATCACCGCGATCACCAGCACCACGGAAATCCCCAGAGTAATTAGTACCTCACGGATGGAGGCACGGATAAACAGGGACTCATCGGAGTTAATATCCAGGTGAATATCCGCCGGCAGGCTGTCGCGCACCGCCACGATTTCTTCGCGCACCCGGTCTGATACCGCCACGGTATTGGCCTTGGATTGGCGCACCACGCCCAGCCCGATGGCGGTTTCGCCGTTGGCACGCAACACCGAATCATCGTTTTCCACGCCCAGCGCCACCCGCGCCACATCGCCCAGCCGCAGCAGGTAATCACCCTGCCGGCGGACTACCAGATCCTCGAATGCCTGCACCGTGGCCAGGCGATTGTCCGCCCGAATGGTGAAGCCCCGGGATTCAGATTCCAGCTTGCCGGCGGGCAGTTCCACGTTATTGCTGCGTAGCGCCTGTTCGATATCGGTAACGGTGACCTGGTTGGCCGCCATGCTTTGGCGGTCCAGCCAAACACGCATGGCATAGCGTCGCTCACCGCCAATAATCACTTCCGACACGCCGTCGAGGACGGCAAAGCGGTCCACCAGCGACCGTTCAGCAAAATCCGTCAGCTCCTGGGGCGCCAGCGTACTGCTGGTCAGGGTCACCCAGATAATCGGCCGGGCATCCGCATCGGCCTTGGCAATTACCGGGGTTTCCGCTTCTTCAGGTAACCGGTTCAAGATCCGGGACACCGCATCACGCACGTCATTGGCGGCGATATCCACATCCCGTTCCAGGGTGAATTCCACCGTGGTCCGGGCCGAACCCAAACGGCTGCGCGACTCGATCTTACGCACCCCTTCGACCCCGGAAATCGCCCCTTCGATCACCTGAATAATCTGCGTATCAATCACCTCCGGCGCGGCGCCGGCATAGTCCACACTAATCGACACTTCCGGCGGGTCGATATCCGGGTATTCCCGGATCGGCAATTTCATCAAGGCGCTAACGCCAAACACCACGATCAGCAGGCTGATCACGGTGGCAAAGACCGGCCGCTTGATGGAGACATCCGACAGAATCATGCAGCCGCCTCGGTGGTGGCCGGGCCATCCGCTTGCGAGTCACCGGATGGGTCGTCTACTGCCGGTGCCGGGTTCAACAACACCCGCTGTCCGGGCAACAGCGCCTCCGGATCCTCGATCACTTTTACCGGCTGGCTGCTGCCCAAACGGGAATGGCCGTTGACGATCACATCCGGTTTGTTGGTCAAGCCACTGGTCACTTCCACCCAACCATCGCGGCGCCCGCCCAGGGTTATCGGGTGGCGCTGGGCGCGATTATCCGGGCTCACCGTGAACACATAACTCTGCGCGCCTTGGGTGATGACCGCTTGCTCCGGCACCAACAGCGCGGCCCTTTGAGCCAACTGCACAGACACCCGCAAAAACTGGCCGGGCAGCAATTGTCCCTGGAGGTTATTCAGCCGGGCGCGCACGGTCAGGCTACGGCTACTGCTGTTCACCCGAGAATCGAGATGGGTAATGGCGCCTTCAAAAATCTGGTCTTCAAATGCCTCATTGCGCGCCTGTACCGGCAGGCCTACGGATAGCTTGGCCAGATAGCGTTCGGGGATCTGAAAATCTACTTCCACATGGCCCAAGTTATCCAGGGTCGTCACCGGGTCACCAGTGCGCAAATAGGCCCCCGAATCCACCTGGCGCAACCCCAGCACCCCGGCAAACGGGGCGCGAATGGTGTGATCGTTGAAATTGGCACGGGCCACGTTGCGACTCGCCTCGGCCGCTTCCAGGGTGGTGCGGAATGTATCCACTTCGGACTGGGAAATGGCGCGCCGTTCCACCAGCTGCTGACCGCGGCGGTAATCCGCCTTGGCGCGCTGGTATTCAGCTTCCGCCCGGGCCAGTTCGGCACGGGCGTTGCGATCATCGAGAGTCACCAGCAACTGGCCACGAGTGACCTGCTGGCCCTGCTGAAAATGAAGCTCGCCTACACGGCCGGGCACTTCTGCCAACAATACAACGGCCTGGGCCGCGCGGGCGGTCCCCACGGCTTCCACCCGGTCATACAGGGGGCGCTCAATGCTCGGAGCCAGATTCACTACTGTAGGCGGGCGGGTTCCCATGGGCACCTGCTCGGCGGGCCAAAACCACCATGCGCCCATCCCCACCAGTGCCACCAGCACCAGCCCCGCGATAATCCGCGCCATGCCATTCTCCGTTATGCTGATTCAAGCCAAGTCTGATTGACGACAAAGCAGTCTAGCGTGCAATTATGCAAGGAATGCGTCACTACTCGTTAGTGGGAACAAATAAATTGAAGAGGGTTCATGTAAAGATCGTCAGCGGCGCGAAACACTGCCCCAGTGGAGTGAGGGCTCTAAGCCCCCCCTAAAAAGAAAAAAACCCACCATGCTGGTGGGTTTTTTCTTTTCGTGCCGCGTGTTGCGTGAAGCGTGTTGCGTCTCTTTTACCGTGTTGCGTCTCTATCTAAACCATTTCAGCGCGCATCTTCTTCTTGTCCAGCTTGCCCACGGAGGTGCGTGGCAGCTCGTCCACAAAGACTACCCGGTCAGGGATGCCATAGCGGCTGATCACGCCTTTGTCGGCATAATCGCCAACCAGCGCCTTGATGCTATCTTCATCTGTATCACCGCTCTTCACCACGAGTGCCACCGGACGCTCGCCCCATTTTTCATCGGGAACGCCCACCACGGCACACTCGCCCACACCGGGGTGCTGCAGCACCAGGCCTTCCAGGTCGATGGAGGACACCCACTCGCCACCGGTCTTGATTACGTCCTTGATGCGATCGACGATTTTCAGCCAGCCGTCATCCGACATCACCGCCACATCACCGGTATGCAACCAGCCGCCGTGCCAGAGTTCTTCAGATTTGTCGGGATCGTTCAGGTAACCCTGGGTCAGCCAGGGCGCGCGCACGACCACTTCCCCCTGGCTCTTGTTGTCATGGGGCACGTCGTTCATTTCACCATCGACGATGCGTATCTGCACCATGGCCACCGGGCGACCGGTGCGAGTGCGGTAATCCGCCTGGGTTTCCAGGTCCGCGTTTTCCAGTTCCGGAGTCAGCTGGGCCAGCGTCAACAACGGGCAAGTCTCACTCATGCCGTAGCCGGTATAGATATCGATACCGCGCTCCAGCGCTCCCATGGCCAGTGCCTTGGGCAGGGCGGACCCGCCGATGATGACTTTCCAGCCACTCAGGTCGATGCTCTTGGCCGCTTCCGCCTGCAACAGCATTTGAATAATCGTGGGTACACAGTGTGAGAAGGTGACCTTGTGGGTTACCAGCAATTTCAGCAGGGTGGCCGGTTCATAACGCCCTGGGTACACCTGTTTCACCCCCATCATGGTGGCCATGAACGGGATGCCCCAGGCGTGCACATGGAACATGGGCGTGATCGGCATGTAGACATCGTCTTCGTTGAAACGCCCCTGCCCCACACCCGCCATGGTGTTACGGCCGGCGAAGGTATGCAGCACCAGCTGACGATGGGAGAAATAGACTCCCTTGGGCAGGCCGGTGGTTCCGGTGGTGTAGAAGGTCGTGGCGCGGGTATTTTCGTCCAGCTCGGGAAAATCGTACTGGGCCGGCGCCTTGGCCAGCAGCTCTTCATATTCACCAGCCAGCGGCAGGCTGTCGCTACCCTTTACGCCATCGTCGTCGAGCAGGATATAAGTCTTTACCGTCTCGACTCGGTCTTTCAGCTCTTCCAGGATCGGCAGGAATTCGCTGTTGACCAGAATCGCATCATCTTCAGCATGGTTGATGGTGTAGAGAATCTGCTCCGGGCTCAGGCGCACATTCACGGTATGCAGCACTGCCCCCATCATCGGGATGGCAAAAAACGCTTCCAGGTAGCGGTTGGTATCCCAGTCCATCACCGCCACGGTATCACCGGGCTTCACGCCCTGCGCCGCCAGCGCCCCGGCCAGACGGTGCACGCGCTCGTTAAGGTCGCGGTAGGTGAACGTGCGATCGCCATAGGTAATCGTCTGGTCCGGTGCCTTGCGCACGCCGGCTTCCAGAATATGGTTGATGACCAGTGACGACTCCACCGCAGAGGCGCTGCGGGGGATGTTCAGGTGACTACTCATAACTTGCTCCGTTACCTTGTTATTCTGCCGTTCACGAGCAGGGAAAAACGGCTCGATTCTTCCTACCCATGAGTATGTGTGGCGCTCAAGACTGACACAGACCTCTGCACAGGTCATCCACGCTCAGGCCCATTAGGTTACAAAATACTACCCGCTGTAGACACCTTGTCTAGCTCACCTATTCAGCCCATTTTCCTGCCCCTTGGACATTTCCCTTCAAAGACAACTCGCCTTTTACAGAGGAACGGAGCCCCTGCAATAACCTTAAACATCCTATCAAGGATGGGTGAGATCCTTGGGGTCCAGCAGCTTTTCCAGCTCCTGACGGGACAGGCCAGACTGCTCTTGCGCCACATCCAGCACCGCCCGGCCACTGGCAAACGCTTCCTTGGCAATCTTGGCGGCTTTTTCGTAACCGATCACCGGATTCAGCGCCGTTACCAGAATGGGATTTTTGCCCACCCCTTCGGCCAAGCGTTCTTCATTGAACGTCATACCCTTGATCGCTCGCTCTGCCAGGTTTGTGCAGCTGTTGGCCAGCCATTCGGTCATATCCAGCACGTTGCTGGCCACCAGCGGCAGCATCACATTGAGCTGGAAGTTGCCACTCTGAGCGGCGATGACATTGGCCTGATCCAGCCCCATCACCTGCGTCGCCACCATGGTGGCAGACTCGCAAATCACCGGATTCACCTTACCCGGCATGATCGACGAACCCGGCTGGGTGGCCGGCAGCTGCACCTCACCCAACCCATGGATCGGCCCGGAGTTCATCCAGCGCAGGTCGTTGCTGATCTTCATCAGCACCACCGCCACGCCGCGCAGCGCGGCGGATAACGCCAGCGGACTGTCCAGCGCACTCTGCGCTACAAAGGGATGGGGCATGGCGCGAAAGGCCAGATCCGTTTCTTCGGCCAGGTGGCGGGCAAAGGTGTCGGCAAAATCCGGGTGGGCATTGATACCGCTGCCCACGGCCGTCCCGCCCTGTGGTACCGCCAACAGGTCATCACGGGCCCGCGCCACGCGCGCACAGGCATCCTGCAACTGCATGGCCCAGGTCTGCAGCTCCTGTTCCACAGTCACTGGCATGGCATCCATCAGGTGTGTACGCCCGGTTTTCACCGTGCTGCGGTGTTCCCGGGCGCGCAGGCCCAACTCAGCGATCAGCGTTTCCAGTGCCGGAATTAGCTGCTCGGTTACCGCCAACGCGGCAGACAGATGAATCGCCGTGGGGATCGTGTCGTTACTGCTCTGGCCCAGGTTCACATCGTCATTAGCATGAATTGACGCCCCGGCCTCATCGCAAAGATGAGCGATCACCTCGTTCACGTTCATATTGGTACTGGTGCCGGAACCGGTCTGGAAAATATCCACCGGGAACTGGTCCTGGTGGTGACCTTCGAGCAAATCATTACAGGCGCCGACAATGGCCACCGCCTTGTCCTCTGATAACTCGCCCAGTTCACGGTTCGCTTGTGCAGCACAACGTTTGATCTGCACCACCGCCTGAATAAAACGCACAGGCAAGCACCGACCACTAATGGGAAAGTTATCCACTGCTCGCTGAGTTTGTGCACCCCAACGGGCGGCTACGGGAACCTGAATGTCGCCAAGGGAATCGGTTTCGGTGCGGGTTTCTGGATGGTGCGTGGACATGATCAGCCTCCTGCCAACAATAGAACCTGTGTTGTTTCATCATGGCATGGCGACAATGGGGATTCATTACAAGTCGGCCCGCCTCAGGCTTGAAGAGACAGCACAGTATCTGCCAAGTCCCCCGCCAGCTGCTGCAGTTCCTGCCTGTCGCCGGAACGTTGAGCGAACGCCCGCAACCCCATGACTTCACACTGCAGACGGCGCGCGAGCCGTTCCGGCTGATGGGAGGGATGGCCAGGATCACGAATCTGGCCTGCCGCTTTCGCCTCCGTAAAGGCTTCCCGGAAGATCGCTTCCATATCCGCCAGGCGCGTTTCAATTTTCTGCTGTAACGCCGGGGTTTCTGCTCCCGCTTCCAGCAGCCCCTTTACTAACATGCAGGCCCGGGAAGGCGGGTTGGTGTCGCGCAGCTTGCCCAGTTCGCGCAGATAGTCTGCCAGACCTTCAATGGGGGTTTGCTTGCCACGGAGATTGTCCAGGAAATCCTGACCCATGGTGCCTGCATACAAGTCCAGAGCCTGACTATAGAGCGACTCCTTGTTACCAAACGCGGCATAGATGCTGCCGGGGCGCATATCCAGCGCATGCTCGATGTCTTTGAGAGAAGTGGCATGAAAGCCTTTCTCCCAGAACAGGGTCACGGCCTTCTCGAGGCAATCTTGCCGATCATACGCCGCCATTCTGGGCATCTGTTATCTCCACCATGCAAACAATGAGGCAGTTTAACAATTTTTGAGCATTCACTCAAAAAAGGTATTGCAGTCGCTCATACACGTGTTAGGGTAATGCCGTTATTGAGCGATCACTCAAATAAAGACATCGCTTACCCCGGCTGATCCAAAGGAGGACACCATGACCGATTTCACCCTGCACACCGAAGAGACGGCCCCCGAAGCCAGCCTGGCGCTTTTGAAAGAATCGCAGAAAAGCTTTGGGATGATTCCCAATCTGCATGCCGTTATGGCGGAAGCCCCCGGCCTGCTGGAGGGCTACCAGAAACTGCATGCTCTATTCCTGGAAACCAGCTTTACCGATGAGGAAGTGACCGTCGTCTGGCAAACCATTAATGTGGAACATGCCTGCCACTATTGCGTCCCAGCGCATACCGGCATTGCCAAATCCATGGAAGTGGACGACCGCATTACTGATGCCCTGCGAGACAAAACGCCGTTGCCCACAGACAAACTGGAAGCCCTGCGGGATTTCACGTTATCCGTGGTGCGTGATCGCGGTGAGGTGAACGATGCCGCCGTCAAAGCCTTCCTCGACGCGGGTTTTGAAAAACGGCATATTCTGGAAATAATTCTCGGCCTGTCCCAGAAAGTGATGAGCAACTACACCAATCACCTGGCAAACACGCCGGTGGACAAGCCCTTCAAAAAGTTTGAATGGCATGCGGATGGTGCACCCACTTCCTGAACAAGGCCTTTCTTGCCCCACCACTAACGGTGGGGCAATGCCCCCACCGATTGCCCTCGCCCGAACCTCTCCATACCGACAAGCCACCCCCAAAAGATCCGCGCGATTAAAGCCTGTGGCATTTCGTCAGTGTGGCTATTGGGGTTGCTTATTTTCCAATACAGAAAGACGAGAAAATCCGCCCGAGCAGATCGTCCGCTGTGAACGTCCCGGTGATTTCCTCCAGCGCTTTTTGGGCAGCGCGCAGGTCTTCGGCCAGCAGCTCGCCGGCGGCATGGCCATGCAGTTGTCGCTCACCGCTATCCAGCGCCACTAGCGCCTGCTCCAACGCAGTGATGTGGCGGCGCCGGGCGGAGAAACGACTTTGCCCTTCGCCCTGGTAGCCAGCGGCATCTTTCAGGTGGCTACGCAGCGCCTCCAGTCCGTCGCCGCTGACGGCTGAAATGACAAACGCACCATCCTTACGCTGACCGGCCGGCAGACCGGACAAGTCCGCCTTGTTAAGCACCACGGTGACAGGCAAATCCAGGTTTTCTAACTGTTGCTGGCTTTGTGGGAGCAGACTGTGGATATCCCGGGTATCGTCCTCGCTATCGCGGGAATCCACCATCACCAACAATCTGTCTGCCTTGCGCATTTCCGCGTAGGCACGACGAATGCCTTCCTGTTCCACCACGTCAGCGCTGTCACGCAGGCCGGCGGTGTCGATCAGATTCAGGGGCATACCATCCAGCTGAATGGATTCACGCAGTACATCTCGGGTCGTACCGGCAATGTCGGTGACAATGGCGGCGTCAAAACCCGCCAGAGCATTCATCAAGGAGGACTTGCCGGCATTGGGTTTACCTGCGATCACCAGGGTCATGCCTTCGCGTACCAGTCGCCCCTGATTGGCTTCATCCAACACGCGCAGACACTGGGTTTGCACTTCGGTCAGGTCGCTAGCCACCTTGCCGTCGGACAGGAAATCAATTTCCTCTTCCGGGAAGTCGATGGCCGCTTCCACATAGATGCGCAGCCCAATCAGCGCTTCGACCAGCTGGTTCACTTCATCGGAAAACACCCCCTGCAAGGAATGCAGGGCCGCTCGGGCCGAGGCGGTGGTGCCAGCATCAATGAGATCCGCGATAGCTTCCGCTTGGGTCAGATCCATCTTGTCGTTGAGGAAGGCACGCTGAGAGAACTCTCCGGCACGAGCCTGGCGGGCGCCGGCGGCAATGCAAGCGGCCACCAACATGTCCAGAATCACCGGACCACCGTGGCCCTGCAGTTCCGCCACATCTTCTCCGGTAAAGGAATGCGGGGCCGGAAACGTGATAACCAGGCCTTCATCGAGAGTCTCACCGGCTTGATCCCGAAAGCGTCGAAAGTGCGCCACCCTGGGCGAAAGTGATCGCTCACCAACAATGACAGAGGCAATGCTCAAAGCCTGTGGGCCGGAAAGACGAACCACACCCACACCGCCCCGACCGGGAGCGGTGGCAATAGCAACGATGGTGTCTGGGGAAGCAATGTGCATAAGGAGATTATAGAGAGCACCGAACGCTTGATGCCAGACAGAAAAGAAAAAAGCCGATCTCTCGACCGGCTTCATTCTGTCTTGCATTCCGCGTATCGGGCGTCAGGCCTCTTTTTCAATCTTGCGGGTAATAATCCACTGCTGGGCAATGGACAAGATGTTGTTAGTCAGCCAGTACAGCACCAAGCCGGCCGGGAACCACAGCATGAAGACCGCAAAGATCATCGGCATCCATTTCATCACCTGCGCTTGGGTCGGGTCCGCCGGTGTCGGGTTCAAGCGTGTCTGCAGGAACATCGACGCACCCATCAGGATCGGCAGTACAAAGTACGGATCCATCACGGACAGGTCGTTGATCCACAGGAAGAACGGCGCCTGGCGCAGCTCAACGGACTCCAACAGCACATAGTACAGAGCAATAAACACCGGCATCTGCACGAGCATGGGCAAGCAGCCGCCCAGCGGATTGATCTTTTCCCGCTTGAACAGATTCATGGTTTCCATCTGCTGCTTCTGCTTGTCGTTCTTGTTCTGCTCCTTAATGCGCTGCATTTCCGGCGCAACTTTGCGCATCTTGGCCATGGAACGATAACTGGTGGCACTGAGCTTGAAGAAGATCGACTTGATAATGAAGGTCAGCAGGATGATTGCCACACCCCAGTTCCCCACACCGCCACCGATGTCGATATCCATACCGAACACGGACACTTCCCCGCTTTGCAGGAACACTAGCAGGGCAAAAATGGGCTGAGAGATAAACCACAACCAACCGTAATCCACAGTCATGTTCAAACCGGGGCTAATCGCTTCCAGGTTGTCCTGCTGTTTGGGACCGGCATAGAACTCGGCATACAGCACCGATTCTTCACCAGGCTGCACAGTGGTATTCGGAGAAACGAATCGCAGCAGGTACTGATCGCGGGATTGCAGGTACACACTGGAATAATGGTTTTTCTGTTTGGCGTCGGGAATCCAGGCAGACACAAAGTAATGCTGCACCATAGCAAGCCAGCCGCCTTCCACGGTTTGATTCAGCTTGACGTCATCTTCGCTCATGTCATCAAACGTGAGCTTGTTGTAAGGCTTCTCAGTGCTCCAGTACGCAGCACCCAGGTAGGTCGGCATGGGGGCGAAGCCAGCCTTGGAGAGCCCGGGGTCATCGCTGCCGTCGCGCTTGATCTGGCCATACAAAGCGCCTGTCCAGGGAGCGTTCCCCTTATTGCGGACGATATGGCTGACGCGAACCAGGTAGCTTCCTTTTTCGAAGGTATACCGCTTGATGATTTCAGCGCCGTTGTCCTGAGTCAGGGTCAGGTCAACGTTTAGCTCGTTATCCCCATCAGCAAGCTGGTAGCTCTGCTTTGCGCTGCTCCAGTGCGGACGCCCTTTGCTGGAGTCCGTGCCGTTTTTGCCTACCAGCCCGCTCTGAGCCACATAGGTGCCATTGCTGTTCTGGTCCATGAACACAAAGGGCTGATCGGGGGTATCGATATGTTTGGGATAATCAGGCAATGCCAAGCGAACGATATCGCCGCCCACCGGATTGATTTCCACACGCAGTACATCGGTGTTGACTTCGATCCGTTCTGAAGTGGGAGTAGTTTCAGCAATGTCCGCTGATGCAACCGTTGGCTGATCGCTATCGGCCTGGGCCGCAGGAATGCTGTTATCGGTTTCCGGCTGTGCCGCAGGCAAATCCGCACCATTGGCGGATGAAGGGCTACCTTGCTCTGTCACCTGCTCAACAGGGACAGGGGTTGCCGAGTCTGCGTGATCCTGTTGCCAAGCCTGAATCATCAGGTAAGAGACAACGGCAATACCGGTAATAACTAGGGCGCGCTGGATTTCCATAAGAGGCTTATCTGTGGCGTGAAAAACGGGCCGCAGTTTCTCAAGCTTGCCGGCACTTAGCAAGCAGCTTGTCAAATAGCCGGGTGATATCGCGGGTAACCTGATCGGGATCCGGGTTCTCGATACGCCCCCGAACCAGCAAAATAATATCGAGGCCAGCCAGTTCCTGCTGTCGGCAGCGAAACTGTTCGCGTACCCGGCGTTTGATTCGGCCACGGTCTACGGCGCGTTTGGCGCGCTTACGGCCAATCACCAAGCCCAGTCTGGGCTGCGGTTGGGTATTTCGGGTTACCAGAAGCAGATAACTGCCAAGGCCAACCTTCCATTCAGGTTGATCAAAGACGGTTTGATACTGGGAACCGGTAAGAAGGCGATGTTGGCGGGTAAAGGCCTGTGATATTGGCACTGTTACCTCAGCCAGGAAGGCAAGGTAAAACGGTTGGCTTATGCAGCCAACCGCTTACGGCCCTTGGCGCGACGAGCGGCCAGGATTTTGCGGCCATTTTTCGTGGCCATACGAGCACGGAAACCGTGAGCACGTTTGCGCTTGAGTACGCTTGGCTGGAATGTGCGTTTCATGGCGTCTTCCCCATGGATTAGACAGCGATTAGAAGGGCGGCAAGTCTAGGGAACCTGAGGGGTTGTGTCAACGCGCTTTTCAGCCTGCTCGAAAGAAGAAAAGAAAAGACTGTTAATAGATTTTATATATTTAAGTATTTATTGATTGTAGTAGTAGTTATAGGGGAGCCCATTTTTTGTGGGTAAGCCTTGAAATCTCTTATATTTCAGTTACCTGGAGCAATGATAACTTGCGTATCACTGTGCGTAAGTGTTGGGGGCTGTGTGTGGACTAGCTGTCATTAAATGTGGGTATAAGTTGTGCCCCAGGTTATCCACCGGGTTGTACCGGTACTGGTTAACAGGGTTATGGCCCTAGTTATCCACAGAAAGTTGCGATCAAAAAAAGCCGGCTCTCCTGTGGATAGGTAGCCTTCTGTAGGGGTAGAATGGCTGGCTCGATAGCGGTTGTGTACGAATGGTTGAACCGCGATCACGACGAGTAATACATCAAGGAAATAAAGGCGGTTGCGTGTCTGAAGAGCTCTGGCAACGCTGTCTGACGCGACTCGAGGATGAGTTGCCGTCGCAGCAGTTCAACATGTGGATTCGGCCGCTTCAGGTGGCTGCATCTGCGGATGGTGCGGAGCTGACCTTGTTTGCCCCTAACCGTTTTGTGGTGGACTGGGTCCGCGACAAATACCTGGACCGCATCGGTGAGGTCTTGGGGGAGATGCAATCAGGTCCACTGCCCCAGTTGCGTCTGGAAGTGGGTTCCACCCGTGCTAGCACGCCCGTGGCGGCGTCTTTTAATGGTTCCGCTCCTGCTGCCGGCCATGGGCCGATAACCACGCCTGCGGTGGCTCCTGCGCCCCGTCAGCCGGAATCGGATACTCGGCCGCAGCCCACAGCGCTGGGCGGAGCCCGCAAACATCGCAGCAACCTCAATACCGGCTTTACCTTTTCCACCTTTGTTGAAGGCAAGTCCAACCGCATGGCGGCGGCGGCGGCCCAGCAGGTTGCCGAGAACCCGGCCAGCCACGGCTATAACCCGTTGCTGTTATACGGGGGGGTGGGCCTGGGTAAGACGCACCTGATGCATGCGGTGGGCAATGAACTGCTACGCCGCAACCCCAATGCCAAGGTGGTTTACCTGCACAGTGAGCGCTTTGTGGCGGATATGATTTCCGCTCTGCGTAACAAAACCATTAATGAGTTCAAGCGTTTCTATCGCTCGGTGGATGCGCTGCTGATTGATGATATTCAATTCTTTGCAGGTAAAGAGCAGTCCCAGGAAGAGTTCTTTCATACCTTTAATGCGTTGCTGGAAAATGGTCAGCAGATCATTCTCACCTGCGACAAGTTCCCCAAAGAAGTGGATGGCTTGGAGGAGCGCCTCAAGAGCCGGTTTGGTTGGGGCCTGTCTCAGCCCATGGAACCGCCGGAGCTGGAAACCCGGGTAGCGATCCTGAAGAAGAAGGCGGAAGAGGCGAAAGTAGATTTGCCCAATGACGCTGCGTTTTTTATCGCCCAGCGAATCCGTTCTAACGTTCGGGAGCTGGAAGGCGCGTTGCGCCGGGTGATCGCTCATGTGCGTTTTACCGGGGCGCAGATTGATATCGGCTTGATCAAGGAAGCGCTGAAAGATCTGATCGCGTTGCAGGCGCGGCAAATCAGTATCGATAATATTCAGCGTATCGTGGCCGAGTATTACAAGATCAAGATCAATGATTTGTTATCACCACGGAGGACGCGCTCTGTAGCGCGGCCCCGCCAGGTTGCCATGGCACTGTCGAAAGAGTTGACCAGCCACAGCCTGCCTGAGATTGGTGAGAATTTTGGTGGCCGGGATCACACCACTGTATTGCACGCCTGTCGCAAGGTGTTGCAGCTGCGGGAATCCAACCCGGAAATTGAAGAAGATTATCAGAATCTGTTACGGACATTGACGTCCTAATCGGGGTGGCGCTCTGTGGCGAGCAAGCCCAATAACCAGAACGGGAAAGCGCAATGAAATTCTCAATCAATAGAGAACAACTGCTCAAGCCGCTACAGCAGGTCGCCGCCGTGGTGGAAAAGCGGCAGACCCTGCCGGTACTGTCCAACGTATTGCTGGAAGTGGGTGATGGCCAGCTTTCCATGACCGGGACTGACCTGGAGCTGGAGCTGGTGGCGCGGTTGCCGCTTGAGGGTGAGCTGGAGCCCGGTGAAACCACCGTGCCTGCCCGTAAGTTGGTGGATATTGCCAAGAGCCTGCCGGCGGAAGCGGATATCCGCTTCGAGGTTGATGGTGAGCGCATGCTGGTTCGTTCTGGTCGTAGCCGCTTTACCTTATCGACTCTGCCCGCTTCAGAATTCCCGAATCTGGAAGAAGATGCCGCCGGTAGCAGCCTGGAAATGAAGCCGGATGTGCTGCGCGGTCTGATTGATCGTACTGCCTTTTCTATGGCGCAGCAGGACGTGCGTTATTATCTGAATGGCATGCTGTTCGAGCTAAAGCCGGGTCGTCTGCGTGCTGTGGCTACCGATGGACACCGCCTGGCTCTGTGCGATGCAGAGTTGGATGCGCCAGTGGAAGAAGCCTCGGTGATCCTGCCGCGTAAGGGGGTGATGGAGCTGTCCCGTATTCTAGGTGACAGCGGTGAGGCGGCTCGCCTGACCATTGGCCGCAATCATGTGCGCATTGTGGTGGGCGCCATCACCTTCACTTCCAAGCTGGTGGACGGAAAGTTCCCAGAATACGATCGGGTGATCCCCAAGGAAGGTTCCCGCAAGGTGGTTGCCGACCGCGAAACCCTGCGTCAGGCGTTGGCCCGGGTAGCGATTCTTTCCAATGAGAAGTACCGCGGTGTGCGAGTGCAGTTGTCTGAGGGAAGCTTGAGAATTGTGGCAAACAACCCGGAACAGGAAGAAGCGGAAGAAGAAGTATCCGTGGACTTCAACGGCTCGCCGCTGGAAATCGGCTTTAACGTGAGCTACCTGCTGGATGTGCTGAACACCATGGGTGGCACCCAGGCAGAGCTGGAAATGGGCGACAGCAATAGTAGCGCCCTGGTATTTGACCCAGAGAGTAAGGCAGCCGTGTATGTGGTTATGCCGATGCGCCTCTGAGTATGATGCGTCTTTCCGGGGTGGCCGCCATGGCTGCCCCGCCGTTGTTCTCCTCTCCCCTGTTTCTTTGCTGTTGTTCCCCTGATGCTTAGCCGCCTTCAATTGAGCGATTTCCGTAATTACGGCACCGCAGAGGTGGATCTGTCTTCGTCGCTGAATGTGATCCTCGGCGATAACGGCAGTGGCAAAACCAGTCTGCTTGAAGCGATTTATTTTATTGGTAGTGGTGGCCGCTCTTTCCGTGGCGGTCGACTGTCGCGCCTGGTGCGTGACGGCGCTGAGGCGGCGACGCTGTATGCAGAGGTGTTGGTTGCCGAGGATGTGCACCGGCTTGGAGTGCGTCGCACACCGGGCGGAATTGATGCTATCAAGCTCAATGGCCAGACTCCTAAAGCGCTGAGCGAAGTGGCGGCGCTGCTGCCCGTTCTGGCACTGCATCCCACGTCTGTGGAGCTGGTTTTTGGTTCTTCTCAGCTGCGGCGGCGGTTTATGGACTGGGGAATGTTCCACGTGGAACATCAGTTTATGCCCCTGTGGCGAGAGGGATCGGCGGCATTGAAGCAACGTAATGCCTTGCTGCGTACCGGTCGTCCGACCTCGCGAGAACTGGGCTTTTGGAATCAGCAACTGGCGCAGACTTCTGATAGAATCGAAGGGTTACGCAGAAGCTATCTGGCTTCGCTACAGCACGGTTTGGATGAGGTCCTAATGGTTCTGGCGCCCGAGCTGAAAATACGGCTCAGGCTGCAAACAGGGCTACAGAAAGACGAGTCTTACGCGCAGGCCCTGGATCGGCTGCAGCAGGATGATCTCCGGCGTGGTTTCAGTCAGGCTGGATTTCATCGCAGCGACATTCGCATTGAGAGCCACGGGGTTGTGGCCCGCGACCGTTTATCTCGTGGGCAGGCTAAATTAGTGGCCTATGGCATGGTGCTGGCCCAGCTACCGCTGATTAGTCAGGCTGGAAAGGTCTGCACCCTGTTGGTGGATGATTTGGCGGCGGAGCTGGATGAAGAACACCGTAATCAGTTGTTGGGTTATCTGGCCACCACGGGCCACCAGACACTGATTACAGCGTTGGATATGCCCCAGTGGGCAGCCATCGTGAATGACAATAACGCATTACAGGCGGTTGAGAGCAAAATGTTCCACGTGGAACATGGCAAGCTGCGACCCCTCACCGAGAGTAAATAAGGAAATACCATGGCGGAGAAAAATTACGATTCATCCAGCATTAAGGTGCTGAAAGGATTGGATGCCGTACGTAAACGTCCCGGCATGTATATCGGTGATACAGATGATGGCACAGGCCTGCACCATATGGTGTTTGAGGTCGTGGATAACTCCATCGATGAAGCACTTGCCGGGTTTTGCTCCGAGATCAAGGTGATTATCCACCCGGACGAATCCATGTCCATCCAGGATAATGGCCGTGGTATTCCCACCGATATGCACGAAGAGGAAGGGGTGAGCGCCGCCGAAGTGATCATGACGGTGCTGCATGCCGGCGGTAAGTTCGACGATAACACCTATAAGGTGTCCGGTGGTCTCCACGGTGTGGGGGTGTCTGTGGTGAATGCCCTGTCGGAAGAGTTGAAACTGACTATCCGTCGTAATGGCCAGGTCCACGAGCAAATTTACCATCACGGCGTACCCGCCAAACCGTTAGAAGTGGTCGGAACTACGGATTCCAGCGGGACAGCGGTGCACTTCCGCCCTTCCCCGGACACCTTTACCAATATCAAGTTTCACTACGATATCCTCGCCAAACGTTTGCGTGAATTGAGCTTTTTGAACTCTGGTGTGCGTATTCACCTGATGGATGAGCGCAGCGGTGACGAAGATGTGTTTGAGTATGAAGGCGGTTTGAGCGCCTTTGTTGCCTACCTCAACACCAATAAAACGGCGTTGAATCAGGTTTTCCATTTTAACTATGAGCGTGAAGAGGATGGCATCGCGGTGGAAGTGGCGATGCAATGGAACGATTCCTACCAGGAAAACATCTTCTGTTTCACCAACAATATTCCCCAGCGTGATGGCGGCACACACCTGGCCGGTTTCCGGGCCGCGCTGACGCGCACCATGAATAGCTACATGGACAAGGAAGGCTTCCTCAAGAAGGAGAAAGCCAACCCGTCCGGAGATGATGCCCGGGAAGGCCTGACAGCGGTGATTTCCGTGAAGGTGCCGGATCCCAAATTCTCCAGCCAGACCAAGGACAAGCTGGTCTCCTCCGAGGTGAAAAGTGCGGTGGAGCAAACCATGGGTGACCTTTTCCAGGATTATTTGCTGGAAAACCCGGGTGAAGCTCGCAGTATCGTACAAAAAATCATCGATGCGGCCCGTGCCCGTGATGCGGCGCGTAAAGCGCGGGACATGACGCGCCGCAAAGGAGCGCTGGATATCGCGGGTTTGCCTGGCAAGCTGGCAGACTGCCAGGAGAAAGACCCGGCGCAGTCCGAACTCTACATTGTGGAGGGTGATTCTGCGGGGGGCTCGGCGAAACAGGGTCGTAACCGCAAGAATCAGGCGATTCTTCCGCTCAAAGGGAAGATCCTCAACGTGGAAAAGGCGCGCTTCGACAAGATGCTGTCTTCCCAGGAAGTGGGCACGCTGATTACGGCTCTGGGCTGTGGCATTGGCCGTGACGAATACAATATCGACAAGCTGCGTTATCACCGCATCATCATCATGACCGATGCGGACGTGGATGGCTCTCACATCCGCACCCTACTGCTGACCTTCTTCTTCCGTCAGATGCCCGAGCTGATCGAGCGCGGCTATATTTACATCGCCCAGCCGCCTCTCTACAAGGTGAAAAAGGGTAAGCAGGAAACCTACCTGAAAGACGACCCGGCCATGGAAGAGTACCTCACCACCCTGGCCCTGGATAAAACCGGTTTGTACCCGGGCGATAGTGCCCCACCGATCAGTGGAGAGCCGTTGGCAAAGCTGATCGCCGAATACCGCAGCGTAATGAAAATTGTCGACCGCCAGTCCCGGGTTTTCCCTGAGGAAGTGCTGGAGCAGATGATCTATATGTCCTCACTCAGTGAAGAGTCGCTGAATGATGAGGCGGCTATGACGCAGTGGTGCGAGGTCCTGGGTAAACGTGTGGATGCCATCACCGATGCGACCCAGACGTTCACGATTACCGCCCAGCGTGATGAGGAGCGAGGTCTTTACCTGCCACGTGTGCAAGTACTTGCTCACGGTGTGCCCCGCGAATACAAGGTCACTCAGGATTTCTTGCAATCACCGGACTATCAGAAAATCAAAGCGCTGGGGGAAACCCTGGAAGGCTTGTTGGCTGAAGATGCGTACATCCAGCGTGGTGAATCACAACGGCCAATTCGTCACTTTGCACAAGCATTGGACTGGTTGATGGTTCAGGCGCGCCGTGGCACCAGTTTCCAGCGTTATAAGGGGTTGGGTGAGATGAATGCGGATCAGCTGTGGGAAACCACCATGGACCCGGAAAGCCGCCGCATGCTGCAGGTGACCATTGAGGATGCCATTGCCGCCGACCAGATCTTTACCTGCCTGATGGGTGATGACGTGGACCCGCGCCGTCAGTTCATCGAGTCCAATGCACTGCAGGTATCCAACCTGGACGTATAAGCGCCGAGAAGCGAGATACGAGTTTCGAAAACCACCATTGGTTCCTGCCTTTCGAAACTCGCTTCTCGCAACTCGTTACTGTGGTTGAAGCATAAAAAAAGCGAACCTTCGGGTTCGCTTTTTCGTGGTGCCTGCAGCGTGTAGCGTTTCTTGATTACACCAAAAAGTCGTCCAGGTTCGCACCTTTACTCAGTGCGTCCTGCAACCAGAGCGGGCGCTTGCCGCGGCCGGTCCAGGTGTTGCTGCTGTTGTTCGGGTCGCGGAACTTTACTTTGGCTGGACGGCGCACGCCGGTTTTTTTCTTGGCGGCTTTCTTGCGCGTGGTCTTTTTCTTGTCGGCGGTATTTTTCAGCAGATCCTGGGGATCCACACCCAGATCCTTGGCCATTTTTTCCAGTACCGCCTGGGCATTTTTCAATTCGGCTTTACGCTTTTTGTCGAGCGCGGACTCTGCCTGTTTGATCAATTTTTCCAGTTCGTCTACAGACAGTTCGTCAAGATTAATGCTCATTGAGGTGCCCTTGTTTTAGGTCATTGAATAACGGAAAGGACTGTAATTATTTTAACGGGGCTTGGCAATATAGTGGGTTAAAAGCAAACAGAAAACGGCCAGATAAATCGATCAGCGATAATATTCCAGCAGCCAGTGATTATTAAACCACCTAAAGCCGGTGCACTGATTAGCGCACCGGCTGTGTTCGGAAATAAAGACCGTGGGAAAAGGTGGAGTCTAGCCGGGATAATTATCCACAATCCATTGTTGTGCTTCGGCGGTGACTTGTTTGGCCTTTTTATTGTGTGTCTGTATCGGGGGACTGATACACAGTGTGATGGTGCCCGGGTAACGCACCCAGGTTCTGCGGGGCCAGCAGTTACCACTATTATGGGAGAGCGCAATGACGGGTACCCCCGCTTGCGTGGCCAGCATGCTGCCACCGTGATTGAACTTGCCGTGGGTGCCTGGCGGTTGTCGTGTGCCTTCCGGAAAAATAACCACACGAAGGCCACGGTTAAGACGCTGCTTCCCTTGAGACAACACCGATTTCAACGCGGCTTTGCCATCGCTACGGTTAATTCGGATGGGATTAAGCAGGGCCAGGCCCCAACCGAAGAAAGGTATCCACAACAGTTCTCGTTTTAGCACAGTGGACTGTGGGCTGATGAGGACTTGCAGGTAAAAGGTTTCCCAGCTGCTTTGATGATTGGCCAGCACGACACAGGGATCATCGGTCAGGTATTCCCGCCCTTCCACCTTTACCGTGATGCGGTTGAGGCGCTGGTCCAGCCACATGGCGAAACGGGTCCACTGATTGATAAACCGGTGGCGGGCGCGAAGCGGTAGGAGGGGGCCAATCAGAACACAGAGGAAACTGTGGAAAATACCGGCAAGGTTATACAGCACAAAAAACAGCGCGCTGCGGACCTTGATCGACAGCGACGGTGGCGCGTGCTGGGTCATGCCTAATCCTTCAAGGTGTGATCAACAAAGTCAGCCAGTGAGTCGTAAACGGCAACCGGACCCAGGGATTCAGGTAGACCTTTTTCCAGTGTCTTGTTCCCTTTACCGGTCCGCACCAATACTGGTGCGCAATGGCGAGCGACTCCCGCTTCAAGATCCCTAAGGCTATCACCAATCAGGGGGGCACCGGTGACATCGCCATACTCGGTAACAATCTGGTCGATCAGCCCGGGTAGCGGCTTGCGGCAATCACAGCCGTCATCCGGGCCGTGGGGGCAATAGACGATTGTGCCGATTGTGCCGCCCTGCTCTGCCACCAACTCCCGCAGCTGCGCGTGCATGGCATCCAGGGTAGCTTCATCATAATAGCCACGGCCAATGCCGGACTGGTTGGTGGCAATCGTCACCGTATAGCCCGCTTTGCTTAAGCGGGCGATGGCGTTGATGCTGCCGGAGATCGGAATCCACTCGTCCACAGTCTTGATGTAGGCATCAGAGTCCTCGTTGATGACCCCGTCGCGATCAAGAATGATGAGTTTGTTCATGGGATTCCTTCTCTGTTTGCCTTAGGAGCGGCGCTTGAGCCGCGAATCGGACTTTGGATTGTTCGCGGCTCAAGCGCCGCTCCTACGGCGATATAAACAAAGGCCGCTATAAAAGCGGCCCTGTGTTCAGCGTGTTGCCTGATGCTGCCTCTCTTATTCCTGCAACAGGCTAATATCCGCCACGTTCAGGAACAGGTCACGCAGGAAGGCCAGCAGCGCCAGGCGGTTATTGCGAACTGCCTCATCCTCCGCCATCACCATGACGGTATCAAAGAAGGCATCCACCGGTTCGCGCAGATCCGCGAGCAATTCCAGCACGCTGGCGTAATCGCCGGCTTCCAGCAGTTCGTAGGATTGCTCAAAGGCACCAACCACCATATTGGTGAGTGTTTGTTCCGCTTCGTCCTCCAGCAGTGCACCGTCGATTTCCTCTGGCGGTGCGCTGTCCAGCTTGGCCAGAATGTTTGACACTCGCTTGTTAGCGGCGGCCAAGGCCTGGGCTTCTTCGCGGTGCTGGAAGGCCGCTACGGCTTTCACCCGGCGATCAAAATCCAGCGGCTTGCGGCAGGCGTCGTCAATGGCCAGCACAGAGAGAATCACCGGGGTGGCAATGCCCTGCTCTTGGTAGATGGCGCGGTAGCGACCCTTGATAAAGTCGAACGCGTCTTCTACCTGGCTGGCATCAATGCGCTCACCCAGTTGTTCAGCGGCCTGGTCCAGTAACTCGCGCAGGTCCAGAGCTAGCTCATTCTCAATGATGATACGTAGGACACCCAGGGTGGCGCGACGCAATGCGTAGGGGTCTTTGGTGCCGCTGGGTTTCTGGCCAATGCCAAAAATGCCCACCAGGGTATCAATCTTGTCGGCCAGGGAAACGGCCATGCCGGTTTTGCTCTGCGGCAGGCTATCGCCGGCGAAGCGTGGCAGGTATTGCTCATACAGGGCCTTGGCCACCTCTTCGGGCTGCCCTTCGCGCTGGGCCAGGTAGAAGCCCATGATGCCCTGCATGGTGTCGAATTCGCCGACCATTTCGCTGTTCAGGTCGGCCTTGCTCAGTTCACCGGCCAGTTTGGCGTTGGCGGCATCGCCGTCGATTTGTCCCGCAATCACAGCGGCGAGGCGACCAATGCGCTGGCACTTATCGGCCACGGTGCCCAGCTGCTGCTGGAACACCACATTGGCCAAGCCTTCGGCGTGCTGGGCCAAGGTGCGTTTGCAGTCGTTATCATAGAAGAACGCAGCGTCAGCCAGGCGTGGGCGGATCACTTTTTCGTTGCCGTGAATTACCTGCTGGGGATCCTTGGACTGAATATTGCTGATGGTAATAAAGCGTGGCATCAGCTTGCCGTCGGCATCCAGTACAGAGAAGTACTTCTGGTGTTCTTCCATGGCGCTGATTAGAGCTTCCTGGGGCACCCGCAGGAAGTCATCATCAAAACTGCCCATCAGCGCTTCGGGCCACTCCACCAGCGCGGTGACTTCGTTAAGCAGGTCCGGGTCGATCTGGGCGACACCGCCGGCTTGTTTACCCGCCGCCAGGGTCTGCTCTTCGATCATTGCCTTGCGGCGATCAAAGTCCGCCAGAACGTGGCCGTCTTTCTCAATGCGTGCAGCATAATCGCCGGCGTTGGCCAGCTCGATGGCGCCGGGCGCGTGGAAGCGGTGGCCGTAACTGGTACGACCGGATTGTAGATCCAGCAACTCGAAGGGAATCACCTCGTCACCGAACAGCGCGACCAGCCAATGGGCCGGGCGCACAAACTGTACTTTGCGCTTGCCCCAGCGCATGCGTTTGGGGATCGGCAGGTTTGTGATTGCCACGTTAAGAAACGTGGGAATGAGAAGGGCTGTATTAGTGCCTTTTACAGTGACTTTTGCAAAAAGTCTTTCGCCCTTCCCAGAGTCTTGTTTTCCTAAATCAGAGACAGATAGTCCCAGTGAAGCGGCAAAGCCTTCCGCTGCTTTAGTCGGATTCCCGTCAGCATCAAATGCAGCTTTTACAGCTGGACCATGGCGTTCAATCTCTTGGTCTTCCTGTTTCTCTTGCAGATTCCTTACTAGCACAGCAAGACGTCTTGGTGCTGCAAAAGACTCAACTTCACCATGGGAAAGTCCATGTGAATCCAGTTGATGTACAAAACTTTCGGTTAGTGCGGCACTTAGGGACGCCAGCGCTTTCGGCGGCAGCTCTTCGGTGCCCAGTTCAATCAGTAAATCCCGGGACATTATTGCTTCCCCTTTTTCTTTTGGCCGTCTTTCTGGGCCTGCTTGGCGGCTTTCTCATCCTGCTTTTGCAGCTCGGCCATCACTTCGTCGCGAATGGAATCATCCGCCATGGGGAAGCCCAGCGAACGGCGCTTGTCGAAATAGGCCTGGGCCACGGCCCGGGCCAGGGTGCGCACGCGCAGAATAAAACGCTGCCGCTCAGTGACCGAGATGGCCTTGCGTGCGTCCAGCAGGTTAAAGGTGTGCGACGCTTTCAGAACATACTCGTAGGCGGGCAGGGGCAGGCCTGCGGCGATCAGCTTGGTGGACTCGCCCTCGAACAGATCGAACTGTTTGAACAGTTCGTCAACGTTGGCGTGTTCAAAGTTGAACGTGGACATCTCGATTTCGTTCTGCAGGAATACATCGCCGTAGCTGACCTTGCCGAACGGGCCATCAGACCACACCAGGTCGTAGACTGAATCCACGCCCTGAATGTACATGGCCAGGCGTTCCAGGCCATAGGTGATTTCCCCGGTCACGGGATAACAGTCGATCCCGCCTACCTGCTGGAAATAGGTGAACTGGGTGACTTCCATGCCGTTGAGCCACACTTCCCAGCCCAGACCCCAGGCGCCCAGTGTGGGCGATTCCCAGTTATCTTCCACAAAACGGATATCATGAACCAGCGGGTCAAAACCGAGCATGCGTAGCGAACCCAGGTATAACTCCTGGATGTTGTCCGGCGACGGTTTCAGTACCACCTGGAACTGGTAATAATGCTGCAGCCGGTTGGGGTTTTCCCCATAGCGGCCGTCGGTGGGCCGACGGGATGGCTGCACATAAGCACTGTTCCAGTTTTCCGGGCCGATGGCTCGCAGAAAGGTGGAGGGGTGAAAGGTGCCCGCGCCTACTTCCATATCCAGCGGCTGTACAACGACACAGCCCTGCTCTGCCCAGTATTGTTGCAGGGCGAGAATCAGGCCCTGGAACGTTAAGATATCCGTTTGCGGTTGTTCCGCCATGGTGAATCCTGTTATTCGGTAATGGTGTTCCGGTATTAGATTGCCGCGCGAGATTGCCACGAAAGGCGCCAAGTATACCGGCCCGGCCCGGTCGGTGATACCGGTGGCGGGCGGCGGTTGCCGGGCGATTAGCACAGCAAAGCGAATCAAGAGGTGCCAGCATGAATGACCGTTGCCCCTGGTGTGGGGAAGATCCGCTGTATCAGCATTACCATGACCATGAGTGGGGCGTGCCCGACCATGATGACCGCAGCCTGTTCGAATGTTTGAACCTGGAGGGGGCGCAGGCCGGGTTGAGCTGGATCACGGTGTTGCGTAAACGCGACCATTACCGGCAAGTCTTTGATGGCTTCGACGCGGAGAAAATCGCCCGCTATGACGATGCCAAAGTGGCGACGTTACTGGCTGACCCGGGGATTATTCGCAATCGGCTGAAAGTGGCTGCCACTATTGGCAATGCCCAGGCGTACCTGACGTTGCGCGAGCAGGGGCGCACGCTGAGCGAATATTTGTGGGCTTTTGTCGACGGTAAACCACAGATTAACCGTTTCCGCTCGTTGAAAGAGGTGCCGGTGACCACCCCGGTGGCACAAGCCATGAGTAAAGAGCTGAAGAAACGGGGTTTTCGCTTTGTGGGCCCCACCATCGTCTACGCCTTCATGCAGGCCACCGGCATGGTGAATGACCACCTTACTAGTTGCCCGCGGCACCGGGATTTAAGTTGAAAGCCTTCAAGTGACAAGCTTCAAGCGGCAACGCGAAACACGATGATAGGTAGGCGGAGAGGCATTACCCGCGCCCCTGCTTTTGAGCGCCGAGTCCCGCAACGTATCGACCCTGCAATCCAGTCCTCGTGTTGCAGACTGTGGCTTTCAGCCTGCCCCTGAAAAGTTGGTACATCCCTTGCTGAGGTTTCCTCTACAAGGAGAGTGTTATGAGCAGCAACAAACCGATAGCCATTATCAAAGCCGGCCAGACCTATCCACAAATCAGCCAGCATTCTGGCGACTTTGATGATTGGATTGCCCAGGGACTGGGCCCGTCGACGCCGGTGATTCGGATAGACGCCACCAATGAACGTGCCCTGCCCGCCCCGGAATCACTGGCTGGCGCGGTGATTACCGGTTCTCATGCCATGGTTACTGAGGCACAACCGTGGATGCGGCAGCTAGCGCACTGGTTGTTTTCGACGGTTGAAGGGGGCTCGCAGCTGCCAGTGCTTGGTTTGTGTTTTGGCCATCAATTACTGGCTCAGGCGCTGGGGGGTGAGGTGGCGGATAACCCGTTGGGGATGGAAGTGGGAACCGTGCCGCTGCGGCTTACCCCGGCGGGGTATCAGGATGCGCTGTTAGGGGCCATGGCAGGCCACCCATGGGCGCAAGTGGTGCACAAACAGTCAGTGCTTACTCCGCCGCCGGGCTGCACGGTGCTGGCCAGTAATGGGCACGACGCCTGCCAGGCCTTTCGTTATGGGAAACAGGTGTGGGGGGTGCAGTTTCATCCGGAATTCAGCGCCGATGTGATGCGGGCCTACTTGCAGGCCCTGAGTGGAGAAGGACTCACCCAGCAACAGGTGGATGCGCATCTACAGGATGTGCGCGAATGTCATGATGCCAGCGGCATCCTTGCGCGCTTCGCTCAGCTCACCCTGGCGGAGGTGGCGTAGCGACATTTTGCCGTAGGAGCGTCGCTGGCGGCGCGATCACCCAAGTACGTGTCACGAGGAGTGAGAAACGAAAAACCTGGCGTTCTCGGCTTTCGAATGTTGACTGTCGAAACTCGCTTCTCGCAACCCGATATTTTTGTGATCGCGCCGTCCGTGACGCTCTTGCCGATCGACGGGCTACTTATTCGAGTTCCCGAACACCGCACCAATCAGCGCACTACCCTGCTGCATGGGGTTCTGACGGATCAGGGTTTCCTCATCGCCGATGCGGGTGTAGAGCGAATCCATACTGGTAGTGATCACGTAGTCTTCCAGATCCAGATTTGGCTTGTTAGTAAGTGGTAACTTATTATAGGCCTCCAGCAACGTCTGGTATTGGTCGTAGAATCCGGTCTTGCGCAGGTTGTCTTCCACGATTGGCGCAAAGCGTTGGCGCAGGGCACTTTCGGTCTCACCTTGGAAGTAATCCGTGGCAGCGGTGTCGCCGCCCTGAATGATGCCCAAGGCATCGTCCACGCTCATGGCATTAATGGCGCTCTTGAAGACCGGAGCCCCGGCGGCCACGGCGCTTTCCGCCCCACGGTTCATGGCGGTTTCCAGCTGATCCACGTAACTGCCCAGCCCGAACTGTCGCAAGGTGTTGGCCACAGGCTGTGCCGCCTGGGGCAATTGCAGATTCATGGCCCCTTCACGGGATAACTGTGCCGCAGCGGTATCGGTGCCCTTGATCAGGGCTTCCTTGATGCCGGCGGCCAGCCGCGCATCGGTATCGTAGCCAGCATTCTTGGCCATTTCGTTGCCCACGTTTACCCAGGGCATGACCGATTCCATGTTCTGGCAACCGGCCAGAGCCAGCCCGATGACCAGCGGCAATAATGTCTTCACGGTGTTCTCCTTGTTTTGGGGCGTCATGCTACTGCATGGGCGGGGGCGGCTAAACACTTCTTGAGTTGAAAGTTTAAAGTTCAAAGTTTAAACGCGGACAAGGCCTTATCGTCGATAAAACGATTTTCACCGCGATTAGGGTATCAGCGGTTGCGCGTGCACGGGCTTTCAGGGCCCAATGACCTGACTCGCGCTTTTCAACTTTAAACTTTCAACTCGTTCCTGCTTTTATGACCGACGACGATTACCGCGAACAACACAAACAGCGCCTTGCCTACATGCCTTGGTTGTACGGTCGGCTCAAGCCAAAACACAGGGCCTGGGCGGAGCCCTGGCAGCAGGCCATTCAGCAGGCATTGATGGCGCTGGAGACGGTGCACATCGGCCAGGGGTGTTTTGTGGCGCCCCAGGCGGTTGTACTTGCCGAGCCAGGTCGCGATATTTTCGTGGGAGATGGCTGCCAAATCGCTGCTGATTGCGTTATTCATGGCCCGATTCGGCTGGGTCAGCGTGTCAGCCTCAACCACCATGTGAGCCTGGAAGGCGGCGCGGCGGGCATTGAAATCGGTGATGACACCCGTATCGCTGCCTATTGCACGCTCTTTGCCTTTAACCATGGTATGCAGGCGGACCGGCTTGTGCGCGAGCAACCGGTGAGCTCCAGGGGCATTCGCATTGGCCGGGATGTCTGGGTTGGTGCCCGAGCGGGTATCGTGGACGGCGTCACTCTGGGCGACCACGCAGTGGTGGGTATGGGGGCCGTGGTCACCCATGACGTGCCGCCCTGGACCATCGTCGCCGGAAACCCGGCCCGGCCCATTGGCCGCCGCCCGGGGGCCCCGCCGCTGTCGCTCCCCTCCTGAGCGCAGGGTGTCATGATCGGAAACAGTTCACTATTGAACAGCGTTTAGAAGTTGTGGTTAACTGGTTCTGAGTGGATGCACGGGCTGTGATCAAGCAAAGGCCCTGCTCCGAAACAGCAAAAATCACTGCAGGTATCAACCATGGCACGCCGCAACCAACACAGCCGCGAAGAATTACAGGCCCTGGCCATCGACGCCGTGCGTGAATTGGTGGCTGAACAGGGGCTGGCGAAACTGAGCGTACGCAAAGTGGCGGAAAAAATACGCTATACCCCCGGCATGTTGTATCACGTCTTCACCAATCTTGATGACCTGATTCTGCATGCCAATGCGGCCACCCTGGATACCCTGTTGGCGGATATGCGGGCATCATCAAACCTGTCTCCGATTCAGGTTCTGCATAAGATGGCTAGCGCCTACCTGTCATTGGCGCGTACGCAAACCGCGCTATGGCAAATGGTGTTTATGCATCGCATGCACAATGCAGCGCCGGTGCCGGACTGGTACCAACAACGTACGGCACAATTGTTCGAGCGAGTAGAACAGCAAATGGCGCGATTGGCTGATGGACAGTCAGCTGCGGCAATCCATCTGGCAGCCCGTACTCTGTGGAGCAGTGTTCATGGTATCGCGGTACTGGCAGCAGAGAACAAACTGGACGTAGCGGGCGATGTGGACGAACAGGTCATGCTGGATTCGTTACTGGACCATTATTTGAATAGTTGGGCGAAGGAGAGTTAAAAGTGCAAAGTTTTAACTTTGCACTTTCAACTCAAACCCGAACAAAAATCAAAGGCGAAAAAATGAAAAAAGGGTTGTTCTCATTATTGGCCGCACGGCGTTTCGGGCCGTTTTTTATGACCCAATTTCTGGGTGCGTTTAATGATAATGTTTTTCGTCAAGCACTGATCTTGCTGATCGCCTCCGGGGTGGTGAGCACGGTCAGTGTGAATACCCTGAATAATGTGGCGCTCGCGTTGTTCATTCTGCCCTTCTTTTTGTTTTCTGCCCTGGCCGGACAGGTGGCGGACAAGTACGACAAGGCCACACTGGTTCGTAAGATAAAACTGGTGGAAGTGTTCATCATGTCTGCCGCTTCTGTGGGCTTCTTTTTTGATGGTGTTTATTTCCTGTTGGCGGTGCTTTTTTGCATGGGGCTGCAATCTACTTTCTTTGGCCCTATCAAGTACTCGATCATTCCCCAGCATCTGACCGACAAGGAGCTGGTGTCCGGCAATGCACTGGTAGAAATGGGGACTTTTCTGGCCATCTTGCTTGGTTCCATTTCCGGTGTGTTATTGAAAATGGACGGCGTGGGCGATGGTGTTGTGGCTATGACCGTAGTGGGACTGGCGGTGCTCGGCTATCTGGCGGCAAGAGGCATTCCGGCCGCGCCGGCGGCGGATACATCGATCAAAATTAACTGGAATTTATGGAAGGAAACCTGGCACATCGTCGGTTACGCGCGGGAAGTAAAATCGGTGTGGATGTGTGTGTTGGCGATTTCCTGGTTCTGGTTTATGGGGGCGGCGTACACCACCCAGTTGAAAGTCTATGTGGATGATTACCTGTTCGGTACCGATGGCCTGTACGCCCTGCTACTGGGCACCTTTTCCGTGGGTATTGGGCTGGGTTCATTTCTGTGCGAAAAATTGTCGGGGAAACGGGTAGAACTGGGGCTGGTGCCGTTGGGTTCGATTGGCTTAAGTGTGTTTGGCGTTGACCTGTTTTTTTCCTACGCGGGGCTGGGCAGTGTGGATCCAGTGATGAACAGTGCTGTCGGGATTGGTAGCTTTCTGCAACAGGCCGGGGGTTACCGGGTGTTGTTGGACTTGCTGGGTATTGGCGTGTTTGGCGGCTTTTATATCGTGCCGTTGTTTGCCTTTATTCAGCACCGAGCCAATCCTAAACATTTGTCACGGATTATCGCTGCCAACAATATTATCAATGCTTTACTGATGGTGCTATCCGCGGTGGCGGGTATCGTTTTGATCGGCATGCTGGATATGACGGTGCCGCAATTCTTCCTGGCGTTGGCGCTGACCAATGTGGTGGTGGCGGTCTATATCTATTCGGTAGTGCCGGAGTTCCTGATCCGTCTGCTGGTGTGGATGCTCACCCACACCCTGTATCGGGTGAAGCACGAGGGCATGGATAACATTCCGGATGAGGGCCCGTGCATGCTGGTCTGTAACCATGTGAGCTACGTGGATGCATTGCTCCTGGCCGGCGCAATTCGGCGTCCAGTGCGATTCGTAATGTTCAAGCCGATCTATGACATGCCGGTGCTCAATTATATCTTCCGCACCGGTAAAACCATCCCTATTGATTCGAAAACCCGTAATCCGGAGATTTATGACCGGGCTTTTGTGCGCATTCGCGAAGAGCTGGCGGCTGGAGAAGTGGTGTGTATTTTTCCGGAGGGCAAGTTGACGAATGACGGTGAAATTGATGAATTTCGCGCGGGCATTGAGAAAATCGTCAGCGATAGTCCGGTGCCGGTGATTCCCATGGCCCTGTCCGGGTTGTGGGGCAGCGTGTTCAGCCACAAGGGTGGCAAGGCGTTGACCCGCTTGCCCCGCCGTTTCTGGTCGCGGATCAAACTGGCTGTGGGCACAGGTGTACCGCCTCAATCTGTACAGGCAGAGGATCTGCGTACACGGGTGCTGGCACTGCGAGAACGCCCTTAGCAAAACGGCGCCTATTCTCCGTGGTTGCCGAAAGCATACGCACAGTAACTTGCAGTCGGCCGAAAAGACCGGACACTCAATAATAAAGGGTAAGTGGCTTCCTTTGTCGGTATGACAGGAAGGCAGGGAAAGCCCACAACGACAATAACAACAGGGAACGAATGTGTCTGACTCCCCACTGTCGCCCGCATCGCTGCGGGCGCGGATTCAGCAGATATTGCTGCAATTGCCGCCGGTGCAGCGTGCGGATGCTCGCTATCATGAGGTGGAGCACGATCTGCTGCACGGATTGAAGCACCGACTTGAATCTCTCCATGAGCCCGGTGAAATGGATGCGACACCAGACAGCCTGCACCAGTTGCTGGATGTGTCCATGGAGCAGAGTGTGCCCCAGGCACAGACGATGTTGGTGCAGCGCCAGCTGGCAAACCTGACGGCGGATGAAGCGCGCCTGTTGGCGGCTTTATCCGATGGCAGCGCCTTTCCCATGTTGACGGTATACAGCGGCGGACGTTTCTCTCGCGGCGAGGTGTTGTATCGCCATTCCAACGTGGGTCGTGCGGCCGGTATCCAGTGCAATGATTTTATTGCTCTGTACCTGAATCGGCTGTTTGCACAGGGCTTGGTCATTGCCAGCGATTTCATCGAAGCAATGCGCACGGATTATGAACTGTGTGAAGGGGATAGCGGCTTCCGTACCGCGAAAACCGAGCTGGAAACTCACCTGCCAAAATTATCCACGCGACGGGAAACCTTGCGGATCAGCCCGCTGGGACGGCAATTGTGGACGTTGATGACACCCCCTGCGGACGTTGAGGAGTAGCCCGTGATTACTGATCTGGATCTAATTCTGGCCGACCTGCAGGCCAATTGGCTGTTGTATCTGTCTATGCCGTTTGTGGCGGCGGCTATTGGTTATGGCACCAAGGTGGTGGCCATCAAGATGATGTTCAAACCACTGACCTTTGTCGGTTGGCGCCCTTTTTTGGGATGGCAAGGTATTGTGCCGAGTAAAGCCGCCACCATGGCCAGTATCGCCTGCGATTTGATGATGGAACGGTTACTCAAACCGGAAGACGTGTTCAATAAACTGGATCCACATCGGGTGGCCGAGGAAATTCGCGAGCCGCTGATTCGTTCGGTGGAGGACATCACCCGAGAAGTGGCGGCGGAATACCAACCGGGCCTGTGGGAAGCGGCCCCGGAATCGGTGAAACGCTTGGTGATCCAGCGGATCCAGCATGAAGCGCCGCACATGGTCGAGCAGATCATGGAGGACATTAAAAGCAATATCACCCGGGTGTTTGATCTCAAGGATCTGGTGATCAACGCGCTGGTGCGAGACAAGGAATTGCTCAACCGCGTGTTCCTGGAAGCCGGCCACGTGGAGTTCAAGTTCATTCGCAATTCCGGGATTTATTTTGGCTTTGCCATCGGTATTGTTCAGGCGGTGGTGTGGGCCTTTACCCACAACATCTGGGTGATACCCCTGTTCGGTTTGTTCACCGGCTGGTTTACCGATTGGCTCGCATTGAAAATGATTTTTAACCCGAAACAGCCGGTGCGGTATTTGGGCTTGTTTGAATGGCAGGGCCTGTTTCTCAAGCGGCGCCAGCAGGTCGCGGCCCGCTACGGTGAACTGATTGCCAGTGAAGTGGTGACGCCAGCGGCGGTTATCGAAGGCATTTTGAAAGGCCCAATGTCAGACCGTTTGTTTGGGCTGGTGCAAAAGCAGGTACAGCGGACACTGGATGAGCAATCCGGGCTCGCTAAGCCGCTGGTGGTATTTGCCGTCGGCAGTACCAAATACCAGGAAATGAAACGGTCCGTGTCTGAGAAAGTCATGGAGCACCTGCCAGAAACCCTGAGCCACATGGAAGAGTACGCCGAAGAAGCCATGGATCTGAAAAATCTCATGGTGGAAAAAATGCAGGAGCTCACCGAAGAGGAATTTGAGGGATTGCTGCGCCCGGCCTTTCAGCAAGACGAATGGATCCTGATTACCGTGGGGGCCGTGTTGGGTTTCCTGGTGGGCGAGATTCAGGTGCACGCTATGCTGCACTTTGCTGTCCCGGTTAGCTGATTTGTTATCACTGGCTGGCTTGGGCGAACGGCCCGAGTCGGCCTGAGATTGGATGGCAGAGTCGGCTTCCATATTTCCTGCACATTCCCTTGCCATTATTTTCCCTGCGTATTTTGATAATCGGTAACGGTTTCCGGCAGCCTTGTGCCACCTTAATCTGACCTGACGGGAGAACCCCATGGCCATGGAAGACAGTCCTACACGCTACGGCAGCATCAGCCGGTTATTGCACTGGAGCATGGCGTTGCTGTTGATCTGGCAGTTTCTGTCTGCCCTGTCGCACTACGGTTTTGAAGATACGGCGTTTGAATCCCTGTTCTGGCCCACCCATAAACCTTTGGGGGTGATCCTTATTGTGCTGGTGGTAATTCGCCTGCTTTGGGCACTAGTCAACGTGGCTCGTCGCCCACCGTCCATCAACCTGGCTGCGAAATTGGGTCACCTGGGATTGTATGGATTGTTGTTCTTCATTCCGGCCCTGGCCCTACTGCGCCAATACGGTTCTGGCCGCGCGTTTGAGCCTTTCGGTCTGCCTCTGATGTCGGGCTTCGAGGGTGACAAGATTGCCTGGATGGTGGAACCGGGAAACCTGCTTCACGGTGTGCTGGGCTGGGTATTGCTGGCGATGGTTATCGGTCATGTAGGCATGGCGCTACTGCACCGTAAGCAACCGGGCCAGATCAATGTGCTGCCACGCATGTGGGGCAAGGATTGATGGGTTTTTCCAGAAGCAAAAGCGCGAAATATCGGCGCCGAGGCGTACACCCGTCCCTATGCCGGCTGAATGACGTTATGCCGGTTGAACACAGATTTTTAGGTCTCTATCGATGCCTGCACTGCAGGCATCTGGTATACCCGCAGAAAACCTTATCTTTTGTGCATAACCACATAGCTGCGGCTGATGCGGTCATGTAGCAGATGCCCTTTCATAAAAGCATTGAGAATAAAGATGACCTTCCACAAGGCACCGGTAATACAGAAGGCCAGAATCCGCCCGAGATTGTGCAGCGGATGAAGCCGTTGCAACCGCCGGTTGGTCACACGCATACCGAGAAGTCGTTTGCCGGGTGTGGATTGCAGTGAGCTGCATTCCATGATTAGCGCCATTAACAAATAGAGCGGGACGGCTAAAATCAGGGCCAGTGGGGCACCACTTTCGTCACTGCTGTCGCTGACGCTGTGCAGGGCTTCGACCACAAAAATAGCGCAGACCACCACCAGAAAAACATCCATGGAAAAAGCGAGCATGCGCAAAAGGTAGCCGCCCATAGCCACCTCATCCGGTGCTATCTCTGGCCGTTTCTTTATCTGTGTGACGACGCCATGGCCACCACGCACGGCCTTGATGGCCTCCTGGTTCAGTGGTGTATCGTCCAGTATCCGAAACAGTGAATCGCAGACGTCTTGGTTAAACTCTTCGTTCAGCCAGCGACGCTGCCCTTCCCAGTTGAACAGTCCGTTCAAGTAGCGGATCTCCGGGCATGACAGGGACAGCTGCCCGGATTGTTGCTGTTCGGCCAGTAGGGCAAATAGGGCATGGCCGAGCCGATGGTTAAAGGTATCGTCCAGAATCAGTGATGTGCGGGTAAGAAAATGCCAGCGATCTGCTTGCTGTGTATCCGTGGGTTGCTGCACAAGGTCGCGGGCTTGCGACAGCAGTGCTGCCAGTGTCTGGTCCTGCTCATCGGCACTGACGATGGGGTCGTTGCTGGTATCCAGCGGGTCCGGGTCGTCGTCAATGGGAGGCGGTGGCGTGGCTGTCAGTTGCACCGACCAACTGGCCTGCTTCAGAGTCTCGTCCGGTTCCGGGTCAGTGACGAAGGTATCGTGGCTGGGCGGTGGGGTATGGGCTGGGCCCGGCACCTGTTCCGGCTCGGGCTCAGGCCTGGTTTCCACTGGTTCATGGGGCGCGGCGCCAACCGGTGGCGAGAGCGGGTCGCTGTGCCAGCCTTCCAGGGGCGCCGCGGGCGCGTCTTGCGACGATTGCTGTTCGGCCCAGGTCAGTGCCTGTTTGTAGGCTTCATGCAGTTGCTGGAAGCCTTGGGGGTTTTCGTCCGGACGGGTCTGCTTGAGTTGTTTCGCGTAAGCACGTTTGATTGCCCGCGCGTCGGCGGTAGGTTCAATCTGCAGACTATCCCAGGGCGGCATCAGAACCAGTCCTCGCTTTCCAGGCTATCCAGCGCTTCTTTTACTTGTTTCTGAATACGCGCGATGTCCGCCGGGTTCTGGTCGTCGAGGACTTTCTCAAATCGCTTCATGATGTTGGCGATGTACTCACGGCGATCTCCCAGGTTGGATTCGTATAACCGTTCGCCACGGGCAATCAGTGCGCGGTTGTCTTCGCCATCGCGGGGGTGAAATTTCAGCGCCGCGAGTTTTTCCCGGGCGGCCTTTTTTTGCTCGTCACTGAGGGCCCCCGGTGCATGTTCAATCAGATGGCTGTGAACCTGACCGGTGGATTCCACGGTTACGTCCACTTCCAGCAAACCATTCATGTCGTAACTGTAGCGAATGTCCACAGCCTGCTCGCCCTGCTGTCCTTTGGGGACGCGCACATTCAATTCGCCAAGAAAGACATTTTTTTCCACGTAGCGGTTTTCGCCCTGGTACACCTTGATGGTCAGTTCGGTCTGGTCATCGTAAGCGGTGCATACCTGCCGGGCGATGCTCACAGGCACCACGCAATTGCGTTCGATGATGGGCATGAAATAGTCGCCTAGCTTGTTGTTATCGCGATTGATCACACCGGTGCCCAAGGTGTACGGGCAGACATCCGTTAGCACCACGTCATCCAGCGCTTCGTTGCGCATCATCAGCCCGGCCTGAATGGCGGCTCCCATGGCCACCACGGTATCCGGGTCCAGGTGACAGGACGGCAGGCGGCCGAACATCTTGCCCACGGTGGAGCGGAAAATAGCCAGCCGGGTTGAGCCACCCACCAGCACCACATCGTCGATCTTGCTTGGGTGGGTATTGGAATCGCGCAACGCTCGCTCGATGGGATGTTTGGCGCGCAACAGCAGTGGTGTGCTGACCCGGATAAACCAGTCGTTGGTCACCACGTGCTCCACGGTCTTGCCGCCCAGATCCAGCGACAGGGTCTGGTCCGCTGGGCCCAGCTTGCGCTTGGCGCCTTCCATCTGCAGGTACAGTTGTTGCAGCAGTTGAGGCTTCAGGTCATCACGACGCAGTGCATGCTCACGGAGCACGTCATCGACCATGGCATCGACGAAGTCTTCGCCGCCGAGAAAGTTGTCCCCGGCGCTGGCGTGGACTTCCATGATGCCGTCGAAAAATTCCAGCAGTGATACATCAAAGGTGCCGCCGCCCAAATCCAAAATCAGGAACAGGCCTTCCTGCTTTTCGTGCAGGCCATAGGCAATCGCGGCGGCGGTGGGTTCGTTGATTAACCGTTCCACTTTCAGGCCTGCCAGTTCGGCGGCCTGTTTGGTGGCGTGGCGCTGGTTGTCATTGAAGTAGGCGGGCACACTGATCACCGCGTCAGTGACCGTTTCGCCCAGATAGGCCTCGGCGTCATCCTTGAGCGAGCGTAGCACCAGCGACGACAGTTCCGTAGCGGTGAATGCCTGGCGGCCCAGTTTGATTTTATGGTCGGTGCCCATCAGTCGCTTGAAAGCCGCCACGGTCTTGTCGCTGTGATTGATTAGCCGCTGGCGGGCGGTACGGCCCACGATCAGTTCGCCATGGGTGTCCAGCCCCACCACCGAGGGGGTCAGTACCTCGCCTAGCCGGTTCGGTATCAGCGTGACCCCCTCGTCCGTCCAGATGCCGCAGGCACTGTTGGTGGTCCCCAAGTCGATACCGATAATGGTCATGCGAGTTCCTAGTTGTTAGGCTGGCAATCCCGTTGCAGCAGCCGTGGTTATGCTTCAAGTCAGCCGTAATTTACAGATTCCCGACAACGAGATCGACCTGCAGGCGATCCGTGCCCAGGGCAGTGGTGGCCAGAATGTGAACAAGGTCGCTTCAGCCATCCATTTGCGGTTCGATATTCGCGCTTCGTCCCTGCCCGACCGTTATAAGGACAAGCTGCTGGCGCTGAGTGACCAGCGCATTACCACCGACGGCGTGGTTGTCATCAAGGCCCAGCAATTTCGTACCCAGGAAATGAATAAGGAAAATGCCCTGGCGCGACTGGCCCAATTGATTAAAAGCGTGACCGTGGAGCAGAAGCCTCGCAAGGCAACCCGTCCGACGCTGGGCAGCAAACGTCGGCGCCTGGACAGCAAGACCAAACGTGGGAAAACCAAGTCCCTGCGCGGCAAGGTTGACCCTAGCTGAGGGTTTCCCGGCTGCGTTGCGGTTTAGCAGGGCTTTCTTGACACAAACGTCTTCTACCTTTGGCTCTATCGGATGGTTTGCAATGCGCCGCCCTTTGTTAGGCTGGGTTTCGCCTTGATCCTTACGGAGCCATACATGAAAGCCATCGTCACCACCGGTTGGGGCCTGAAGCCCACTCTCACTCTGATGGATACCGATGCCCCCGAGCGGTTAAAGCCGGATGATGTGCTGGTGGCCGTCCATGCGGCATCGGTGAATCCCAAGGACTGGAAGCTGAATTACCACCTGGCCGTGGCGGCTAGCCCGGTCATGGTCAACCATCTGCCTCCCCTGTTCGGTGATGACCTGGCCGGTATCGTGGTGGACAAGGGCCGCAACGTGCGTGACTTCGAGATTGGTGATGCGGTCTACGGTATGGACATGCGCCTGCGCACCGCATCGCTGGCCGAGCTGGCCCGGATTAGCCAGCGTCGCATTGCCAAAAAACCGGAGAACCTGTCATTCGCACAAGCCGCTGCCATGCCGTTGGCCGCGCTCACCGCCCTGCAAGGGTTGCGCAAAGGGAAGGCCGCCGCGGGAAAATCCGTGTTGATTATTGGCGCGTCGGGCGGTGTGGGCACTTTCGCTGTGCAAGTGGCCAAAAACTTGGGGTTGCATGTCACCGGGGTGTGCAGCGGGCGAAACGCGGATTTTGTGCGCGAACTGGGTGCCGATACGGTGATTGATTATACCCAGGGGGATTATCGCCAATCGGCGGGTGAATTCGATCTGGTATTCGACGTCACCTCCTACGAAACTCCGCTGACCTGCGCCACATTGCTGGGCAAGAACGGCTACTTTATTTCCACCGGTGGTGACGGCAAGTCCATGCTGGGCACCCCGTTCTACCGCTTGTTGGGTAAAAAATCCGGCACCGTGGTGGTGGAATCTTACCGGCGTGATTTGGAAACACTGAAAGCCATGGTCGAGGCGGGCACCCTGACGCCGATCATCGATAGCGCCTTTGCGTTGGCAGACAGCGAAGCGGCCTATAATCGCAGCCGCTCTGGGCGTTGCCGTGGGAAGGTGGTCATCGAGGTTTCAGCTATTTAATTACCGCCTGCGTGTGAATAACGTAGGGCGGAAATGCCTGTAGGGCATCTTCGCCTCTCCGTTAAGTTATTGCTGCTTTCGCCGCCCGGGCGGCATGCAGTTTTTTATAGCTTTCGATCAGACGCTGGTGTTTTTCCAGTCCGTCCAGCTGCATGTTGGTGGGCGTCAGGCCGGGGAAGCGCACGCTGCCTTCAACGGCGCCTATCACCGTGTTGAGGGTCTCTTCGCCATACATGCGGCCCAGGTTAACCCGGTAATCATCCAGCGACAGTTCTTCGTCCAGGGTAATTTCCAGTACCGCATTCACCGCCCGATAGAACAGGCCCCGTTCCACCGTGTTGTCATTGAACTGGATAAACATTTCCACCATTTCCAGCGCGTCTTCATGGCGTTGCAATGCCAGGTAGATCAGCAGTTTTAATTCCAGAATGGTGAGCTGACCCCACACGGTATTTTCGTCAAACTCGATACCGATCAGGGTGATGATGTCGGTGTAGTTATCAATCTGACTTTCTTCCAGGCGTTCAACCAGTTGGCTCAACTGTTCATCGTTGAGTGTGTGCAGGTTGAGAATATCCTCGCGGTAATCCAGTGCCATATTGGTGTTGTCCCAGACCAGGTCTTCCACCGGGTACACCTCGGAAAAGTCCGGCACCAGAATACGACAGACCGGTGCGCCGAGTTCTTCGTAGACCGCGACGTACGCTTCTTTTTCCAAGTCTTTCAAGATACCGAAGAGACGTGCGGTTTCTTCTTCGGTGGTGCCGGCGAAGTCCCATTCACAAAAATCTTCGTCAGCGCTGGCGCTGAAGAACCGCCAGCTCACTACACCGCTGGAGTCGATAAAGTGCTCTACGAAATTATTGGGTTCGCAGACTTCCTGACTATTGAAAGTCGGCGGCGGCAAATCGTTCAGGCCTTCGAAGCTGCGACCCTGCAACAACTCGGTAAGGCTGCGCTCCAAGGCGACTTCGAAACTTGGGTGGGCGCCAAAGGAGGCGAATACGCCGCCGGTGCGAGGGTTCATCAGCGTTACGCACATGACCGGGAACTGCCCGCCCAGCGACGCATCTTTCACCAGAACCGGGAAGCCCTGTTCTTCCAGCGTGCGGATGCCTTCGACAATGCCGGGGTACTTGGCCAGTACTTCCTCAGGCACATCCGGCAGGGCAATTTCTTCTTCAATAATGTGTCTCTTGACCGCCCGTTCGAAAATTTCCGACAGGCACTGGACCTTGGCTTCGGCCAGAGTGTTGCCCGCGCTCATGCCGTTACTCAGGTACAGGTTTTCAATCAAGTTGGAGGGGAAGTACACCGTTTCGCCATCAGACTGTCGTACAAACGGCAGCGAACAAATGCCCCGATCCGTCCGCCCGGAATTGGTATCAATCAGGTTGGAGCCGCCCAGCTCGCCTTCCGGGTTGTAAATGCTCAGGCAGTAGTCATCGAGAATGTCCTGGGGCAGTGAGTCGTTGGCGCCAGGCTTGAACCATTTCTCGTTGGGGTAATGAACAAAGTCGTTGTTGGCGATCTCTTCCCCGAAGAACTGGTCGTTGTAGAAGAAGTTGCAGTTGAGGCGCTCGATAAATTCGCCCAGCGCCGAACACAGCGCCGCTTCCTTGGTGGCGCCCTTCCCGTTGGTAAAGCACATGGGCGACGCCGCGTCGCGGACATGCAGAGACCAGACGTGGGGGACGATATTGCGCCAGGAGGCAATTTCAATCTTCATGCCCAGCTCCGCCAAGATGGCGGTCATGTTGGCGATGGTCTGCTCCAGCGGCAGGTCCTTGCCTTCGATAAAGGTGCGGTGGGCTTCGTCCGGTTCCACCATCAGCAGGGCCTGGGCATCCTCGGTGAGGCTGTCTACCTGTTCGATCTGAAAGTCCGGCCCGGTCTGGATCACCTTCTTTACCGTGCAGCGATCAATGGAGCGCAGAATGCCTTGGCGATCCTTGTCGGAAATATCTTCCGGTAGCTCTACCTGAATCTTGAAGATCTGGTTATAGCGGTCTTCCGGATCCACGATGTTGTTTTGCGACAGGCGGATATTGTCGGTGGGGATATCTCGCGCCTTGCAGTACACCTTCACGAAATAGGCTGCACACATGGCCGACGATGCCAGGAAGTAGTCGAACGGGCTCGGCGCCGAACCATCGCCCTTGTAGCGGATGGGTTGGTCGGTGATAACGGTAAAGTCGTCGAACTTGGCTTCCAGGCGAAGGTTGTCGAGGAAGTTAACGTTGATTTCCATGGTGAGGCTACCGAGTTGGGGAATGGCTGTGGCGGCCATTATCCAGTTTTTGGGGGCTGGCGTCTTGGCATCGGATGTCTGGTGCCATCAGGCGTGGCCCAAGAGGCACATTTTCGATGATTACGCGCAGGGAATGCCGCGAAGACGGACGATTGTCAGACCTGTGCGGCGATATGCCGCATGTTGGCGCCTCAGCCACTGCCGTAGAATCCCTCGCCGTCTTGCTGCCATAACCTCTATGGCAGCAACCGGTTGCCTTGGGGGAATACCATCATGCGTTTGTCTACTCGAACATCATTGCTCGGCTGCCTGACCCTTTTAACCCCGGTCAGTGCGCTTGCGGTGGAACCCGAGGCCAATGAACTGGCACCTATTACGGTTTCCGAGCAAGGGGAACAGAGCGTCGAAGCCACAAAAATTGAGCTTGAGCGTGAGCAGGCCCTGACGCCGGGCGGTGTGACCCTGGTGGAATCGGAAGACCTGACCGAGCGTAATGTGGTCAGTATCGGCGATATGCTGCGCTACGTTCCGGGGATGTGGACAGGCAACGGGTCCACGGGTGACGACACTTTTATTTCCAGCCGGGGCTCCAATCTGGATGCGGTTGCCTACGACGGTAATGGCATCAAATTAATGGTCGACGGGTTGCCGGTGACCGCTGCCGATGGCAACAACCACAACAGTTTTATCGACCCGTTGGCAGCGCGCTATGCGGTGATCGCCCGTGGCGCCAATGCGCTGACCTACGGAGCCAGCACCCTGGGCGGTGCCATCAATTTCATCAGCCCCACGGCGCGTAACACGGACAATCAGATCTATCTGAGTGGTGGTAGCCACGGTACGGTGCAAAGCCGCATTACCGCGGGCGGTGTTGAGGGTGATCTGGATGGCCTGGTGACAGTGGAGCAGCGCAGCTATGACGGTTTTCGCGGCCATCAGGAGCAACAGCGAGGCAGCGTTTATGCCAACACTGGCTGGCAGATCAATGACGCGGTGGAGAACCGGTTTTATTTCACCTATGTGGATAATGATCAGGAGCTTCCCGGTTCACTGACGCAGGCTCAGTTTGACGACGACCCCTATCAGGCCAACCCGAATAACATCCCCGGCAATTTCCTCAAGAACGTGGAAAGCTGGCGTGTCGCCAACCGTACCCAGTGGCAGCTCGATGATACCAGTCGCCTGGTGGTGGGCTTTTCCTTCGAGGACCAGCACCTGTATCACCCCATCGTTGAGAATCCTTTCTTCAGCCTGCTGATCGACAATGACCAGACCACCTTTGGCACCAACATTCGCTATGACAAGCAGCTGGGTAACCACGATTTGCTGTTCGGCCTGAACTATGGCGAAACCCGGGTGAAAGGCGGTAACTACTCCCATACCGGCGGTATTCGCGGTGCTCTCGATGTGCGGGTGGATAACAAGGCCGATAACCTGGAAGTGTTCGCCATGGATCGCTGGCATTTTGCCGATCGCTGGACGCTGGTCTATGGGGCTCAGGCCGTTACCGGCACCCGCGAGGTCCGCAACGTGGACGTTGCTGCGGGCACCGAACGCAATCCTAAAGATGACTATGAATCTATCAACCCGCGTGTGGGGGTGATTTATCAGGTCGCCGATCGCAGCGAGTTGTTTGCCAATGTCAGCAAGCTGTACGAAGCGCCGACCTTGTACGAACTGGAAGACGATGCGGATGCCAGCGATGAAACCTTGGATGCCATGCAGGGCGTAGTCGGGGAAATCGGTACCCGCGGTACGGCACCCTTGGGGCAGGCCAGCGAATGGAACTGGGAAGTATCGGTTTACTATGCCCAGCTGGAAGATGAAATCCTCTCTGTGGATAACCCGGCAGCAACTGGCACCAGCCTGGCCCTTAACGTGGAAGACACCATTCACGCCGGCGTGGAAGCGTTGGTCGGTGCCAGCGTTGCGTTGGGCAATGACGGTCAGCGTATTGAGCCGCTGCTGAGCATGACCTACAACGATTTCACTTTCGATAACGACCCGAAGTATGGCGACAACCAACTGCCAGTGGCGCCCACCTTCTTTATCAAGGGCGAAATCATGTATCGCCATGGCAATGGCTTCTTCGCTGGCCCCACCTTCGACATTGTCGATGATCGTTACGGTGACTTCGCCAATAACAAGGAGGTGGACGGTTATGAGCTGCTGGGCCTTCGCACCGGTGTGACCCGCGATAGCTGGGAAGTCTATCTGGAAGGCCGCAACCTTACCGACGAAGTCTATGTCACCAATGTGAGCGTCAGTAACGACGAGACCATCAATCCGGTCGGCATTCAGGCAGGCGAGCCCCGCTCTGTTTATGCTGGCGTCCGGTTCGATTTTTGAAGTAAAGAGTACCTGATATGACCCGCACCTCACCCGCACCGTCAGCGCCCCGCCGTTTCTATGCGGCCGTATGGCGCTGGCACTTTATGATTGGCGTGCTGGTCATTCCCTTCCTGTTCCTGCTGGCGTTCAGTGGTTTGCTCATGCTGTTGAGCAAACCACTGGATAGTGTTTTGAATGAATCGCTGTTGACGGTGAAAGTGGGCGATCAGCCACTGCCCGCAACAGTGTTGCTGGAGACTGTCGAGCAGCACTATCCGCATGCGTCGGTGAAATTGTATTTGCCGCCGCAGGCAAAGGACCAATCCGCACGCTTTTCCCTGCAGCCCCATTCGCATGCGGGCCATGGTGGCCACCATGCGCCTTCCACATTGGTGTACCTGAACCCATACACCGGCGAGATATTGGGTGACCAGGACCCGGCGGCAAGCCTGTATTCGCGTATCAAAACCTTCCATGGCTCACTCTTTATGGGCTCGTTGGGGGATGCGTTGATAGAAATCGCCGCTGGGCTGGCGGTATTAATGATCGTCTCGGGTTTGTATCTGGCCTGGCCCAAGGGGGGCGAGCGTCTTCCGGCGCCGGCAAGAAAAGCAGGCCAACGGGAAGGCTGGCGCCGTTGGCACCTGAGTCTGGGTTGGTTGATCGCGTTGCCGCTGCTGTTCTTTCTGATCTCCGGGCTGGCCTGGACCAATATCTGGGGTGGCAAGATCGTACAGCCCTGGGGCTCGTTGCCTGGCACGACTTATAAAGCCTCGCAGGAAAGCCAGACGGACAAGAAAGCCGAGCCACAGCCGGTGGCGGATCATGCCTCTATGAATGAGGCAGGCCTGCACCGAGTGCCTTGGGCGGTGGAACAAACGCCTATGCCTGAGTCCGCGACTGGGGAGGACGCTTTGCAACTGGATGAAGTGGTGGCAATGGCCGGCCACCAGGGGCTGGGGCCTTTCCGGGTGCACTTCCCGCAAGGTGATAGCGGTGTGTGGACGCTCTCCGCTACCACCATCGCCGGTGATATCGACAACCCCGCCGGGGAACGCATTGTGCATTTGGATAAACACAGTGGCCAGGTGTTGCAGGATATCCAGTTCGCGGATTACCCCATCATGGGTAAGGCCATGGCCGCCTCCATTCCCTTGCATCAGGGGGATCTGGGGCTGTGGAACTGGTTGCTGAATGTGCTGTTGGTGTGCCTGATCATGGTATTGATCGTCACCGGCGCTCTGCTGTGGTGGAAGCGCCAGTCACGGCGGGCGCCACCGAAAGCGGAGCCCGCACCGGCCCGTGCGGTCGGCCTGATTATGCTGGTGGTTGCCCTTGCCTTCCCGCTATCCGCCGCCGCCTTGCTCGGCATCATCCTGCTGGATACCGTGCTGACGGCGCGTAAAACCGCAAGGCCGTAGCGCGGCTATATTGTGCCGTTACTTTTGCTTGGAGGCCCAGATCGCCAGCTTGTGTTGAATGGCCGGCTGCGACACCTGGTCTTCCGGCAGTGGCTGGATGATCTTGTCATGAACTAGCAAGCGGTAAATATAGAGGGTCTTTTCAGCGGCGGAGTCCGTCGCTTCAAATTCCACCACGCCGCGCTTCTCGGCATAGGCAACGCCCATCTGTATGGCTTTCTTCACCAGTTCTTTTTCGTTTTTTAGTTTCTTCATGGGGCTCTCCGTCACCGCTGGCTCAGGGTGCAGCTTGGCACAAAGCAGACCTGGGCATAAGTGCCGGAGGAGTTGAGGGAAGTGCGCATGGCGGAGTGGGGCCTTTGGGTAACAGTCGGCCCCTGCCTCGTGTGTATTTAGCCTTGCAGCGTAAACAGCTTCACATCGGGTCGCCCGGCGAGCAGGCCCTTGAGGCCGCCACCCAGTGCTTTCATGTTCTCCTGGTGGGCCACAATCGCGTCCTGGTCGGTGTACTGTTCGTAGATCAGTACCGTATCGGCATTGTCTACGGACTGGTGCACCAGGTAGCAATGATTGCCCTCTTCCTTCACCACTTCGGCGGCGATCTTCTTCATCTCTGCGATCAGTGCGTCACCGTTACCCGGCGTGGCGGACATGACAGCGGTAATAGCAATCATGGTTCTCTCCCGTTATCTGGCTGTGGTTATGGGTGGATAAGGGATCCTCACACAGCCTGGCAAACGCAACCATGGTGTTTCACGTCGCTGTTGCGGCCAGAAAGGCCCAATAGATGCCGACAGAAGATCTGCATTGGCAAGTCGCAGTAATGAGGTGCCAGGCGTCTACAAGAGATCGAAAGGTAGGGTATTTGAATGCGGGAGGGTGTAACGCCGTGACGCACACAGGGCGGGCTTGTCCTGTGTGCGTATCAGCAATCACTTATTGATTCATCAGAGACTGCGAGCGCAAGTCGATATTCTTTGAGTAATCAAGGAGTGCCTGCCGGCGTTGTGCCTCTACCGTGTTGGCGTGTTTTATATTGTCGATGCGGGCCTGATGGATATCCTCATCAAAACGCGTCTGTAGGGCCTCGTAGCGTTTTTCTGCCTCGGCTTTCTGCTGGCTATTCATGGCGTTCTCATAGCGCTGCAGAATATGCGATTGATCAGACAGTTTTGAGTACGCATAGGCATCTTCAATGCTGCAGTGGGTACCCAGTTTTCCTTCAAATCGGCCCTGACAACCAAGAAATAGGCCTAGTCGCCTCGCTGCTTTCATGGCCTGGACGGTATCCATTTCCGTATACGCTTGACCCTGGCCGCCGGTGACCCCGTTAACCGCACTCTTAAGGTAGCGAACTCCCTTGTCAGGATCATGCGGAGCGCCTTGCCAGCTGACGGCATAGCCCACCCCGACAAGCACTTTCCACAAGCTCTCACTTTCAGCCGCCTTTTCGGCAAAACCCAGTCCTTTGGCCGTCGACAGAGAGGCTAGTGCTAACTGGGCACCAATATAGCCATGAGTGGCGGACTCTTCCTTGTAGTATGCCGCTTTATCCTTGTCTCTTTCTTCATAGAAATCGGTTAATACCACGGCGGCGGTGGCGCTACCCTGGTCTGATTTTTTCTTTAAATAGTCGATAAGAAAGGCTTGGTCATAGAAATCACCAAGGGTACCCGCTGGATATATATCGATATAGGACGAGGGTGAGCTATTGATGCCACCCAGGCTGCCTCTTTTCCGGATGAAATCTCGCTTGTGGGCATCCCCGATGGCTAATTCAATTTCCGCAGTTTTCAGAAGGTAGGGTGCATCACCGGTTATTCTATACTGAGCCAAAAAATAGCTGGACAGGAAATCAGGATATTGTTCTGGTTGGGCCAGAGCCTGATCAATGATCGGGGCAAGGCTTGGGTTGTTTGCGAGGGAGGGGTCACTGTTGAGTTTGTTTATCAAGAGTAACTCGATCCTTTTGTGCCAGGGTTGCGCTGCCGGATCCAGAGTTTTAAAAAAATAGCGTTCGCTTTTTTTATCGTCGCGGTTGGGGTTTAGTGGGCAGATAGCTTCCTGGGTATCTTTGCCGGTAAATAGATCTGTTCGGGTCTTTTGCCCCAGGGAGTATCGTTGGTAAAGAAAAAACGATGAATCCGTATAGCCTTGGTCGGCGAGCGTTGCCATTTTTTTCATTGCGGATTTTATGTTCTGCTTTATGCCTTGCTCTTTTGCGCCAAAGTATTCCAGTGCGGCCAGGCGGTGCTGTGCGGCATAGTCGCCTTGGCGAGCTTTTTCTTTGCAGTGGCCATTGGTCGACATGCAATAATGGAACGCTTCCTGATACGCCTCCTTGCCGCAATTATCCGATGCCTGAACCGTGTTGCTCCAGATGGCACACACAGAAAAAAACACATAAGCTCGCACAGCTCGTCTCATCACTGACCCCATAAAATAACTGCCAATCTCTCGGTGGTAGTGATCCATAATAGGGAGCTTTCGCGCCAGGGTCATACCCCAAATTGGGGAGGGCGGCTTGTTTTAGAAAAAAAGGCCACAACGGTTTGGCATAGGTTGTTTAAGCGGGCGACCCAACGTGGGCTGGGTCGCTGCAGGAAGGTGGCTGGCTAAGCCAGATTTTCACCGTGGCTGGAGATCAGGCGACCGAACCAAACACCTGAATGATGTTGCCCAGCCGTGCGGTGAACTTGTCGCCGCTGTTCAGTGGGCCGACGCCGGCGGGGGTGCCGGTGAAGACCACATCGCCGGGTTCCAGGGTGAAGGTCTGGCTGATTTCTGACAGCAACTCGAAAGTGGGGAATAGCATGTCCGCGGTGCTGCCGTCTTGACGAATTTTTTCATTAATGTCTAAAGAAAGATTCAGACTCTGACGCACGGAGATGCCGCGGGCATCGATAAAGCCAGACACCGGGGCGGCGCCGTCGAAGGCTTTGGCGCGCTCCCAGGGATGGCCTTTTTCTTTTAATTGGTTTTGCACTTCGCGCAGGGTCAGGTCCAGGCCGATGCTGTAGGCGGCCACGCTGAAGCGCACGTGGTCCAGGCGAGTTTCCTTGCACAGCCGTTTGCCAATGAGCACCACCATTTCCACTTCGTGGTGTACCGGTCCCTGCCCTTCGGGCAGCACGATCGGCTCGTGCAGGCTGGTCAAGGCGGTGGCGGGTTTCATGAACAGGATGGGGGCATCCGGCACGTCGTTGCCGAGCTCTTTGGCGTGGTCGGCGTAGTTGCGGCCCACGCAGACCACCTTGCCCACGGGCATGTTCATGGGAGCGCCGTCGATCCAGCGATGTTGATAACCGTTCGGGTCGATGTGGACTTCGTTTATCTCATCAAACATCGAACAGTTTCCCGGGGTTCATCACATTGTTGGGATCAAACACCTGCTTAACCGCTTTCATGCAGGCGATTTCTTCTGGGCTGCGGGAATATTCCAGGTAGGGCTTCTTGGTCATGCCCACGCCGTGTTCGGCAGAAATGGAGCCGTTGTATTTTTCGACGATTTCGAACACCCACTTGGAAACGTTGTTGCACTTGGCGAAGAAGTCTTCCTTGGCCAGGTCTGCCGGTTTGAGGATGTTCAGGTGCATGTTGCCGTCGCCGATGTGGCCAAACCAGACGATTTCGAAATCCGGGTAGGCGTCTTGCACCACGGTGTCGATGTCTTCCACGAAGTCCGGCACTTTGGAGACGCTGACAGAAATGTCGTTCTTGTACGGGGTGTGCGGAGCGATGGATTCGGAGATGCGCTCGCGCAGCTGCCACAGCTGATCCAGCTGTTGCAGGGATTGGCTCATGACGCCGTCCAGCACCCAGCCTTCTTCCACGCATTTTTCAAAGATCGCCATGGCCTTATCGCCGATGGTCTCCGAGAGCTGCTCGAATTCCAGCAGGCAGTAGAACGGGCATTCGGTGTCGAAAGGTTTGGCCACGCCGTGTTCCAGTACGTGAGCCATGGCCTTGTCGGAGAAAAATTCGAAGGCGGTCAGGTCGATGTCCTGCTGGAAGGCGTGCAGGATTTTCATGATCTCGCGAAAGCCCGGCGCGCCCAGTACCAGTGCGGTCAGGTCTTTCGGTTCGCGGGCCAGCTTGACGGTGGCTTCCACCACAAAGCCCAGGGTGCCTTCGGAACCGATAAACAGGTGGCGGAAATCGTAGCCGGTGGCGTTCTTGATCAGGCCCTTGTTTAGGTCCAGCAGTTCGCCCTTGCCGGTGACTACTTTCAGGCCGGTGATCCAGTCGCGGGTCATGCCGTAGCGAATGACCTTGATGCCGCCGGCGTTGGTGCCGATGTTGCCGCCGATCTGGCTGGAACCAGCGGAGGCGAAATCCACCGGGTAGAACAGACCTTTCTGTTCGGCGAATTCCTGCAGCTGCTGGGTAATGACGCCGGGTTGTACGGTGACGGCGCGGTCGAACTCGTTGAAATCCAGCACCTGGTTCATGCGATCGAAGGCCACCACCAGCTCGCCGTTGGCCGCAACCGCGCCGGCGGACAGGCCGGTGCGGCCCCCGGATGGCACCAGGTGCAAACCATGCTCGTTGGCAATTTCGACGATCTGTTGCACTTCGTCGGTGGTTTCCGGCAGTGCCACGGCGCAGGGGGCTGGCGCCCAGACCTTGGTCCAGTCGACCCCGTAGCGCTCGGCGCTTTCCTGGTCGGTGAGGCAGCGATTGCCAAGCAAATCAGTGAGTTGCTCCAGAGCAGCATGGGCAAGGGCAGTCATCAACGGGTCTCCTGAACGGGTCTAACCGGGGGCTTGAAACGGCTTCACGCTGACTTGAACAGAAGTACAGCATGGGTTGCTCTCAATTTGAGCGCGCTATGTTAACATACGCGCCCATTTCACAGGCTACCGAGACAGAATCATGGCCGATACTTCTCTTGAGAAGGATAAGATCCGCGTTCTCCTGCTCGAGGGCATCCACGAAAATGCTGTGGAGAACCTGAAAGCGAACGGTTACTCCAATGTGGAGCTGCTGCCCACCGCACTGACCGGGGATGACCTGACTGCCAAAATCAAAGATGCCCATTTTGTCGGCATTCGCTCCCGTACCCAGCTCACCGACGAGGTGTTCGAGGCGGCGGAAAAGCTGATTGGCGTTGGGTGTTTCTGTATCGGTACCAACCAGGTGGACCTGAAGTCCGCCCTCAAGCGTGGTATTCCGGTCTTTAATGCGCCCTACTCCAATACCCGTTCGGTGGCGGAGCTGGTGATTGCCCACACCATCAACATGATGCGCGGCATTCCCGAGAAGAACGCTTCTGCCCACCGTGGCGGCTGGCTGAAGTCTGCCAAGGACAGCTACGAAATTCGTGGCAAGACCTTGGGCATCGTGGGTTACGGCAACATCGGCGCGCAAGTGAGCGTGCTGGCCGAGTCCATGGGCATGAAGGTGAAATTCTACGACGTGGTGCCCAAGCTGCCGCTGGGGAATGCCGAACAGGTGGGCACACTCACCGACCTGCTGAGTCAGTCCGATGTGGTCAGCCTGCACGTACCGGATACCGCCGACACCCGCTGGATGATTCAGGAAGAGCAGATTCGTGCGATCAAGCCCAAGGGCTACCTGATCAACTATGCCCGCGGCAAAGTGGTAGACATCGACGCCCTGGCAGCAGCCCTGAAAGACGGCCACCTGCTGGGCGCCGCCATCGATGTGTTCCCGGAAGAGCCCAAGGGTAACGATGATGAGTTCATCAGCCCGCTGCGCGAGTTCGATAACGTGATTCTCACCCCGCACATTGGTGGTTCCACCAAGGAAGCGCAGGTGAACATCGGCACGGAAGTGTCCGAGAAGCTGATCCGTTATTCCGACAACGGCGCTACTCTGGGCGCGGTGAACTTCCCGGAAGTGGCCCTGCCGCCGCACCCGGACATGCACCGCCTGCTGCACACTCACCAGAACGTGCCCGGCGTGCTGACCCAGATCAACACCGTGTTTTCCGAGAACGGCATCAACATCTGCGGCCAGTACCTGCAAACCAACGAAGAGATTGGTTACGTGGTGATCGATGTGGACAAGGGTTACAGCCAGCTGGCGCTGGAGAAGCTGCGCACCATCGATGGCACCATCCGTACCCGGGTGCTGTTCTAGTCGGCATAGCGGGATACAAATGTTGGCATAATGTGCCAGCAGGATGTGAACTGCTCGACAAAAAGCCGGAGTCAGGCTAACTTGCCTGCTTCGGCTTTTTTCTTGGGGCGTACACTAAGATTATGAATTTCTTCAGGAAGGGATGCCTGTCTGTCGCGTTATTGGCGATGCTGAGCGGCTGTGCCACGAATTCCCTGTTCGTGTCCTACCCCAGCCAGGCAGAGAAATGGAAGGCCACATTGGGGAATGAGGCCGCCAGTTCAGGGACGACATTGAAGCTTGAGAAGGCCACCGCCGGGGGCGATGGCGTGCTCTATCTGCAAGAACTGGGGCGGGTCACGCAGCTCAATGGCGAAGGTGAAGCCAGCCGCAATGCTTTTGCCGACGCGGTGTCCAAATACGATGCAGAAGACGCCAGCGCGAAAATCCAGGTGTCTTCCCTGGCCGCCAGCGGCACTTCGCTGATTACCAACGATAACGCCCGCCCTTACGTGGCGCCGGACTACGAGCGCATCTTCACCCGTGCCTATCAGGCCATGAATTACTGGGCCGATAACGATGTGACCGGCACCGCCGTGGAATTGCGGGCAGCGGCCCTGGAGCAGCGGGTTTCGGCCAACAAGCGGGAAAAGGAAATCGCCAAGGCCGAGGAAGAGGCGGAAGAGAACAAGATCGACATTGGCCAGTTCGACGGTTACTTCGACGGCATTGATGCGGTGGCCGGTGGCGTCAAGGCCAGCTTCCAGAACGCCTGGACCTTCTACCTCTCCGCCCTCTTCTGGGAAGCCCACGGCGAGTACAACAGTGCTTTGGTGGATTACAAGAAAGCGCTGGAGATCAATCCCGGTGTGGATATGATTAAGGAAGATGTGGAGCGAGTCTCCAACCCCCGTGCGTTGCGTGGCAGCGACGAAGGGATGGTCGCGGTGCTCTATGAACAAGGTTTTGTGCAGCCCCGGGAAGAGTTCACGCTGCCCATCCCCACCGTCCACGGGGTGTTTTCCGTGGCCTTCCCCACCTATGCCATTGGCAGTAAGCCGCGCCCGGACAGCCTGCGAGTACTCGATAGCGCCAGCCAGCCGCTGGGAGAAACCGTGGTGTTGGCCGACGTGGGCGGTCTGGCCGCCAAGGACTTGAAAGAGCGCATGGCCGGCATGCTGGTCCGGCAGACCCTGCGGGCTACCGCCAAGTACAATTTACAAAAACAGGCCAACGACAACTTCGGTCTGTTAGGCTCATTGAGTACGCAGATCTATAATTTGGTCAGTGAGCAGGCCGATCGACGCAGCTGGCTGAGCCTGCCGGCCTATGCCCAGGCCACCCGCTTTCACCTGCCCCAGGGGGAGCATGCATTGGTGCTCAGTACCCCGGCAGGTAACAGAACGCTGACGGTTCCGGTTGTGCGCCGGGGCCTCACCGTGATTCATGCAGTGGCTGTACATGGCCAATTGATTACTCGCGTATTACCCGTTCAGGAGGGACCCTTATGACATTCTTACGCCCCATGTTGGCGATACTGGTCGCATTGATGCTGGCCGCATGTTCGGCCAGTAATAAAGGCCAGATGGAAGTGACCGAAGATGGTGAAGTCGTTACCAAGGTGTATTCCAGCAACAGCCTGCTTTCCAGCCGCATTTCTGTAGAAGACCTGCGTCAAAAGCGCGCAGGCGATTTGCTTCAGGTGCAGGCCGTGCTGGAGAACGACTGGAAATTCCAGCTCGACTTCCAATACAAATTCAAATGGTTTGATGCTGACGGTTTCGAACTGGAGCCGGAAGCCCAGCCCTGGCGGCAGGTGGTCATGGCTGGTCGCAGCCAGAACAGTGTGCAGGGGGTCTCCCCCAATCCGTCCGCCGTGCGCTTCGAAATCTGGGTGCAGGAATAACTGTCAGCCCGGCTGACGTAACAAGGAACAAGGAGAAACAAGAATGGTACGTGTATTTTCAATGATGATGCTCGGCGCTGCACTGGCGCTGTCTGGCTGTTCCACCGTGGATTATGGCGATGCCCAGGGCCGTGAAACCGTCAATACCGATTTCGGTTCCACCGACCTGCAGATGATTTCCAGCAAGATGGTGGATGACATGCTGGTGTTCCCGCCCATTGTGCAGATGACCCAGAACCGTCGTCCGGTGGTGTTTGTCGACAGCATTAAAAACAAGACCACCGAGCATGTGGACACTGAGTCCATCACCGACACCATCCAGTCCAAACTGATCAACTCCGGCAAGTTCCGCTTTGCGGACATGACCGTGGTTAACCGTGTACGTGAACAGCTGGATTACCAAAGCGAATCTGGTCTGGTTGATCAGAGCACGGCTGCGGCCATGGGCCGTCAGATCGGCGCTGAGTTCATGATGTACGGTAATTTTTCCTCCATCGTGAAGCGTGAAGGCAGCACCAAGGATGTGTACTACAAGTTCACCCTGAAGCTGCTCAACATCCAGACCGGCATCATCGAGTGGGCCAACGAGAAAGAAATTCGTAAAAGTCAGAGCAAAAGCCTGTTCGGCCTGTAAACCGGCCGTATTCGCGGCTGCAAACGGCAACGGCCATAGCGTAGAGCTGCGGGGAGGCTGGAGGCAGGGGCGCCCTGCCTCGGCCGTTTGAGATTCGCCGGGGCGGTATCAACGATGCCGCCCGTTTCCGGCTCGCGCCGGCCATATTCGTGATATAAGTGGTGGCACGATTGTCGCTACTGGCAAGGAGGTCATCATGATCAAACGTCTTTTCTCTCCCTTTTTTCTTGTCCTGCTACTGTGCTCGTCCTTCAGCCATGCGATGACGGAAACCGTTTCCGTATCCGCGCGTGGTTATGGTGATAATCCGGAGCAGGCCATGACCAATGCCCTGGTCGCCGCCGTGCGACAGGGCGGTGGTGTGACCCTGGCGGTGGACCCCAACTTCCGCACCAATGTGTATGAGTGGGTCATCCAGTCCCAGGGTGACGTCTCTACCTGGATGGGCAAGGAAACGTCCGTGCCGGAACCGCAGCTGCCGACCCTGGGCAACATCAAGACCTATGAAGTGCAGTCCGTTAAGCAAGTGGATGACGGCATGTGGCAGGCGGACGTCCAGGCAGAAATCCTGCGTCCCAAGTCCATCGGCCCGGATCGCTCTCACCTGCCCGGCATTGCCATTGCCACTTTCGATAGCCGTAGCAGCAGCTACGACCTTGGCGATATCAAGGTGTCGGCCAGTGACGTGCAACGCCAGCTGCAGGATAACCTGACCATGGCGTTCACCCAGTCTGGTCGTTACCGGGTACTGGACCGCGCCTACCTGGATGATATCGATGAGGAGCTGGGTGTGGTGGCCAGCGGTAGCATCGCGCCGGAAGAAATGGCGCGTCTGGGTCAGCGCAAGGGCGCCGATCTGCTGTTGGTGGGCACCATCGAAGACTTCCAGATTGGCGACAGTGAGCGTGAGTTCTACGGTGCCAAGATGGGCGGCTATGAACCCTATGTGCGGGTGCGTTATCGCTTAATCGACACCACCACCACGGAAATTCTGTGGAGCGACCTCTACGAGTGGGATAAGTCCGAAGCGGTGATCCGTGAAATGGCTCGCCAACAGAACATCGACGACCGTAATCATCCGGAGCGTCTGGCTGACCAACTCTACCCGGAAATTGCCCGTGCCATCGCCGGTGATGCCACCGACGTGCTGTACCCGGTGCAGGTAATCAAAGTGGACGGTGAAACCGTGTTCCTTAGCCAAGGGCAAGGTCGTCTGGAAAAGGACGGCATCATGAAGGTGTATCGTCCCGCCGGTGAAATGAAAGACCCGGACACCGGCATGACCATCAAGCTGGAAGGCGAATCCCTGGCCACCCTCAAGGTCAGTGATGTACGCACCGACTACGGTATTGCCAAGATGGAAGGCGAAGCCAGTGCCTTGCAAGTGGGCGACCGCGTCCGCCCGGACAAGCAGGCTAACAACGCCTCCGCCGGTCCGGCCGGCCAGCAGGCCACCCCCGGCTCTGGCGAAGCCCCGCTAAAATGGTAAAGCCCAAACCCCCGCAACGCGGGGGTTTTTGTTTCAGGTGAAGCACTCCCGGCGCGGTCCGGTAGGAGCACCTTTCGAGGTGCGAACAGAAGCCTTTCCGCAACACCCACAGGTTTGGGCATCATTTATATGCTGGGGTTCGCACCTCGAGAGGTGCTCCTACAGCGGTTTTGGTATGCAGCCGATCAGGTTGAAGACGTGGCCGTCAGGGCTGCATCCTGCTTGCGGCGTTTGCTGGCCACCCTCGCCTTTCTTTTCTTCCACCAAATCACCAGGCCGGTGATGGATAGCATGGTCACAGCGATACCCATGATCGACACGATGATGCGCCCGGGCAGGCCGGCAATGCGGCCGGAATGCAGCGGGAATTGCAGCTGGTTGAAGACATCGGCGGCGGTGCCGGTCCACGGCACTTCGTCCCCGATCAAGTCCGCGTTCTTGCCATCGTAGTAGAGGCTTTTCACTTTCATGCCGCCACTGTCGTGGTCCTCGCCCGGGTAGTAGAAACGCACGCCGAAAACGGCAAAATTGTCGCTGTAAAAAGTGTCGCCAATGGGTTCTTCCCAGCCGCGCTTGTCCGCTTCGCTGCGGGCCTTCTTAAGCAGTTCCTGCCAGCTTACCTGGGGTTCTACCGGGTCATGCAGAGCGGTGGGAGTGCGCGTTTCAAAAGGCCCCGGCGTCGTTTCGGACACCATGGACATGACAGGGTAAAAAACTTCTCGGTACAAATTCAGGGAAAAAGAGGTAAAGGCCAGCATCAGCAGCAGCGCGAACAGCCACAGACCCACCGCCGTGTGCAGGTCGAAATTCAGCTTGTAGGCACCCGCCCCGCGGCGAATCATCCAGGCGGGTTTCCAGCGTTGCAGCCAGCCTTTGCCACCGGGCTTTTGCACGCGGCGTTTGCGCGGCAGGGTCAGCGCCATGGCGATAAAGGTATCGAACAGCCAGACCATGGCGGCGGCACCCATCAACCAGGTGCCCCAGCGGTCGATGCCCTTCCATTCAGGCAGGTGCAGGGTGAAGTGCAGCTTGTAGAGAAACGACATCAGGTGTTCCGGGTGCAGGGAGATTTTCCCCCACTCGCGTTTACCAACAATCTCGCCGGTGACCGGGTCCACGAAGGCGTGATCGTAACCCAGTTCATAACGCTGCCCGGTTTCCGGGTTTTCCCGGGCATCCACCCAGATTTCCGCGTTATGGCCAGGCTCGGCTTCCAGGCCAAAGAAGCTGGCACGCACCCGGGGGTCGGCGTCTTCCACATGGCGAACCAGCTCCAGCATGGGTAGCGGCTCGCCCTGGCTTTGGCTTTTAAACAAGTGCGGGTTGAGCCACTCGTCCAGCTCGTGGTCCCAGGAAATTAGCGCCCCGGTCAGGCCGGCAATAATCAGGAAGACGGCAATAAAAAGGCCGAACCAGCGATGAAGTAGAACCAGAAATGCGCGCATGGGAAATCCAACCGGGCTGACAATGCGGCGCAGCCTAGCATAAGGAGGAATAGTTCTCATTACAGAAATGAAGGGTCAAGCGCCCGCTTGGCGAGATTTCCACAACGGGTAGGGAATCCCCGCCAGACGATTGATAACAAAGGCCTGGCCGACCAATAAGGCCACTGCACTGAGCAGTACGGGCAGCTGCTGCAGTTCGGGCATCAACCCTAGAGACACAATTAGGGCGGTCGCCCCGGCCGGTGGGTGGGCAACACGGAATAGAATCATCAGTGCGCTGGTCAGGCCCAGCGACAGCCCGGCGGCGGCTACCCGAGACCATTCAACGCCAGAGATAAAGGCGGCAGGCGCATCGTGCAGGCCGAACAGCCACAGCGCTGCCCACCCACACAGGGCGCCAATCAGGTGGCCACTAAGTACATTGCGCGGAGATGCCGCTTCCGCCAGCGGCAGGTGAAACAGGAGGAAGGCGCTGGCGCCCAGTGAGGGAAAGATAAATGACTGCTGGGTGATCAAGGCCACACTGGCGATCAGCGCGATGCTCAGGCCGCCATTGACCAGATTGAACAGCGCCAGCACTACGCGCGGATTAAAGCGTTCGCTCATGGTTTCCAGGTGCAGCAACCGCAGCAGCCCGCCAACCTGTTGCTGGCGGAGCTGATCACTTTCCTTACTCATGGCTTGCACTAATCCGGGGCAGAAAAAGAGCGCGCATACTAAGGCTTTGCGGGTCGATGGGCAATTGTGGTGCATCCCATGCGGGAGCAAGGTGTGTGGAGGCCGAACAGGCTTCGCCAGGGCGCGCCAGCGGCTTTTTAACAACGCGACAAGGGTAAATCCGCTAGCATGAACGCAGATGACAAGGAGATCGGGTGTGGACGGATTTTTTTCGCAGGCGCTGGTATTGCTGGCGGCGACGCTGCTGTTGTTACCGCTGTTCCAGCGGCTGGGGCTAGGCAGCATTCTCGGTTATCTGGCCGCGGGTATTGCGGTGGGCCCATTGGGGTTCGGGTTGGTCAGCGGCGGTAACGACGTGCTGCATTTTGCCGAATTAGGCGTGGTGCTGATGTTATTTTTGGTGGGCTTGGAGTTGGCCCCTCAGCAACTGTGGGCACAACGCCGTCGCCTGGTGGGGCTGGGCGCCAGCCAGATGGTATTCAGTGCCCTGCTGCTGGCAGGCGGGTTTTGGCTGGTGGGGTTCAGCACCAACCAAAGCCTGGCCATCGGCGCTACGCTGGCGCTGTCATCCACAGCCTTTGTGGTACAGATGCTGGTGGAGAACAATCAGCTGGGTACGCCGCAAGGGCGCTCCGCGTTTTCTATTTTACTTTTTCAGGATCTGGCGGTGATTCCCATCTTGCTGCTGTTGCCGGTGCTGGCCGGAGCCCAGGCCGGCGAGGATAGCCCGCAGTTGCTGGCCGGGCTGGCGGCACTGGTGGCCATGGTGCTGGCGGGCAAGTATGCGCTGAATCCCTGGCTGGGTTGGTTGGCCAAGTTGCGTAACCGGGAGTTGATGACCGCCAGTGCCTTAATGCTGGTGCTGGGGTCTGCGGCGCTGATGGAGCACCTGGGCCTGTCCATGGGGCTCGGTGCGTTTGTCGCGGGTGTGCTGCTGGCCAACTCGCCCTACCGGGAGCAGTTGGAAACGGACATTCAGCCCTTCAAGGGTTTGTTGTTGGGGCTGTTCTTTTTGGCCATCGGCATGACCATGGATTTGCGCCTGCTGCTCGATCACCCGGGTAATATTGCCTTGTTTCTGGTGATGCTGCTGGGCCTGAAGGCGCTGGTGTTGATCGTAATCAGCCGTCTGCGCGGCGGTGAATGGCGCAGTACCTTTATGTTCGGGATTCTGCTCAGCCAAGGGGGCGAATTCGCCTTTGTGCTTCTCACCCAGGCGCAAACGTTGAACTTGCTCGACAGTGCCATCGCCGGGCAGTTGAATCTGGTGGTTGCGTTATCCATGGCGTGTACGCCGTTATTGCTGAAACTGATGGCCATGCTGTGGCCGAAAGCGAGCAGTAAGGCGCCACGCAAGGATCTGGAAGAAGAAAGCATGCCTGCGCACCATCCCCAGGTGGTGATAGCCGGGCTGGGTCGTTTTGGGCAAATCACCGCCCGGATTCTGGTGGGGCGGCAGATTCCATTCACCGCCCTGGATTCCGACCCGGACGAAATCGACATGCTGCGCCGCTACGGCAACGAGGTGTATTTCGGCGACGTAACCCGGCTGGACCTGCTTTACAACGCCGGCCTGGAGCACGCCAAGGTGTTGGTGCTGGCGGTGGACGATGTGGAGGCGTCATTGAAAACCGTGGAGCTGGTGCGCCACCATTTTCCGGCCATTACCATTGTTGCCCGGGCCCGAGACCGCTACCACGCCTATAAGCTTCATGCGCTGGGCGTGCATCAAGTGATCCGGGAAACCTTCGAGTCCGCGTTGCTCAGTGCGCGGCTGACCCTGATGCAGCTCGGCGTGCCTGAATCTACCGCCATTGATCTGGTGCGCAGTTTCCGGGAGCTGGATGATCGCTTATTGCAGGAACAAATTGCCCATCGCAGCGACATGGACATGCTGGTGGAAACTAATGCCAAAGGCCGAGCGGAGCTGCAGTCGCTGCTCTCCAAGGGGGATGGCGAGTAACAAGTGAGGCTCCATGTGTTGAGAATGGTTTGCATCTGCATTATCATCCCCGCCCTGAATTCCGGTTTGCCGCGCTGACGAAAGGGACGTTATTGGCGGTAAGGCTCAGGCCGGGGGATCGCAGAAACAACCACAGGCACTCCCATGACCCTACCCGCCCGCTTGCTGGGCCGTTCACTGACGGCCACCCTGTTGTTATTGCCGCTGGCCACATTGGCGGCAGAGGCCGAAACGGAAGCCTCCAGCAGTAACGTTCACGAAATCCCTGAAGTCAGCGTCAACGCCGACGGAAACCAGGGCACCCTCGCCGACACCACGGAAAGCTACGAACCGAAAACCCCGGTGAGCTCGGCTACGGGTTTAGCGTTGACCCGCCGCGAAACGCCTCAGGCGGTGTCGGTGGTAACGCGGACACTGATGGATGATTTCCAGATTGTCTCCGTTAGTGAAGCGCTGGCAGCCACGCCGGGTGTCGTCGTAGATCAGGTGGAAACCGACCGGGTCTATTACAACGCCCGTGGTTTTGAAATCACCAACTACCAGTACGATGGCCTGGGCATGCCACTGCCCTACGAAATCGTTAACGGTGATATGGACACCAGCATGTTCGAGCGGGTGGAGATCGTACGTGGCTCCAATGGGTTGATGAGCGGCCTGGGCAACCCCTCGGCCACGGTTAACTACGTGCGCAAGCGGCCGACTCTGGACAGCAATACGACGCTATCGGCGTCTTACGGGTCTTGGGATAACCGCCGCCTGGAAGTGGACACCTCCGGCAGCTTGACGGAAGACGGCCGGGTGCGTGGTCGCATGGTCGGTGCCTATCAGGATCGCAATTCCTACCTGGACCGTTACGAGAATGAGCGCGGTGTTTTCTACGGTGTGGTAGAGGCCGATCTGACCGACTCCACTCTGTTCACACTGGGTTATAGCTATCAGAACAGCAACGCCGACAGCCCCATGTGGGGTTCGCTGCCACTGTTCTATTCTGACGGTACCGCCACAGACTACGACGTGGAGACCAGCACCGCGGCAGATTGGGCGTACTGGGACAGCAACACCGAATCGGTGTTTGCGGAGCTGCAGCAGCGCTTTGATAACGGCTGGGAAGCCAAGGCGGTTTACACCTACCGCAAGATGGAAGGTGAGTCAGAACTATTCTACGTTTATGGCACCCCGAACAAGGACGAAACCGGCTTGTTCGCCTATCCCAGCTACTATGAAGATAAAGTGACTGAGCGGGTGCTCGACCTGTATGCCCGTGGGCCATTTGAAGTCGGGGGCCGTGTCCATGAAATGGTGGTTGGCGCTAACTATGCGAAAGGCCGCATTGAAGAAACGTCCAATTATGGGCGTGGCATTGGTACTGCATTGACGCCAGATGAGGCGTTTGGTGGCAGTTACCCCAGGCCGCTGTTTGATGCCGCCATTGATGGCAGCACGTGGGATGACCGGTACCGCAGTGCTTACCTGGCCACTCGTTTGAGCCTGGCCGATCCGCTGACCCTGATTGGCGGCGCGCGCTATGTGGATGTGACCAGCGAGGGGGAAGGCTACGGCGGCAGTAGTAAGGATGCTAGCGCCAGTGAAACGGTGCCTTATGTCGGCCTGATCTACGACCTGACCGATGTGCATTCGGTCTACGGTAGCTACACCAAAATCTTTAACCCGCAGACCGAAGAAGACATCACCGGCCAGCGGTTGGAGCCGGTGACCGGTGAAACCCAGGAGCTGGGCCTCAAATCCGAATGGCAGGATGGCCGGATTTATACTGCCTTGATTGCCTTCCGAACGGATCAGGAAAACCTGGCAGAGGCTGCGGGCATGATCGGCCCGGACACCTACTACGGTGGTGTGGACGTGGAAAGCTTCGGCTATGAAGGGGAGATCAGCGGTGAGCTTCTGCCCGGCTGGCAAGTGTCTGGTGGTTACACCTGGCTGGAAATTGAAGATGAGGACGGCGACGAAATTCGCACCTATACCCCGCGGGAAATCTTCCGCCTATCTACGACCTACCGCCCTGCGGCTATTCAGAAGCTGAAAACCGGTGTACAGGTCAGCTGGCAGGACAGCATTTACCGGGGTGGTACCGGTGGCGTTCCAAAAACCACGCAGGACAGTTACACCCTGGTGAACCTGATGGCCAGCTATGACTGGACCAAACACCTGACCACCACGCTGAACGTGAACAATGTGACCGACGAGAAATACTACAACTCGCTGTACGTTGGGCAGGCGTTCTACGGGGCGCCACGTGGGGCCAATGTGCGGTTCGATTATACATTCTGAGAAGGGCTGATGGCTGGGGCTTACAGCTAACCCGCCTTGAGTCAGAAAAAAGCGCAACCGTTTAACGCCGACGTCTGCACAAGCAAGGGCGTCGGCGTTTTTTTGGAGGGTACCGCGAGAGCGTGTAGATACCGTCTCTCCTAATGAACTACAACCCTCTCACATGGGTTGTGGTTCATATTCTTTCTGGTGCGCCAGTACGCCGTAAGCGATGTGCACCAGCTTTCTCATGGCGGCTCCAAGCGCCGAC
>NZ_JBEDTC010000018.1:0-3018 GCF_040118815.1 Alcanivorax sp. | reverse complement strand
CCAGTGCCGCCTGCAATTGATCATGCCCCACCACCAGCTCATCCATGCCGGCCACGTCACGGCGGTCAAAGCGGTTGGTGTATTCCACCAGCGCCGCATCGCCGCGTTTGGCCACATCACGAAGAATGCCGCGCACCCGATCCGCCACTTCCTCGTCTCGCTCTTCGGACCAGGCGGTAAGGGCGGCCAGCTTGGCATCGAAATCCGCGTCTTTGGCGTTAAGCCAGGTGGTTTCCATGGTTGGCACCGTAGTCAAAGTCACAATCTGTTAGGGGGGAAGCAATTGATAATTGAGAATGGATAATTGATAACGGAGCGCTCAATGTCTTGACGATCTGAAAGCTCAATGGCCGCGCCCAGAGCCTGGGCGCGGCCTGTTGCGCTTGATGATAGAGAGCCTGTCCCGCGCGTTATCAATTATCCATTCTCAATTATCAATTAACGCCTACCCTACCCGCTGAACTAACCGGCCTTGCGGGCCTCCACCGCCTCGGCCAGCTGATCCAGGATGCCCTGAATGTCCCCGTGGCGGGTTTTCATGCTGGCACGGTTGACGATCACCCGGGTGGAAATATGGGCGATCAGTTCGGTGGGCTCCAGACCGTTGGCGCGCAGGGTATTGCCGGTATCCACGATGTCCACGATGCGGTCGGCCAGACCCACCAGCGGCGCCAGCTCCATGGCACCGTAAAGTTTGATCACTTCTGCCTGTTTGCCCTGCTGGGCATAGTAAGCCTTGGCCACGTTGACAAATTTGGTGGCCACGCGCAGGCGTCCCCCCGCATCCGGGGCATCCTTCACCGCCGCTACCATCAATTTGCAACGAGCGATATTCAGATCCAGGGGTTCGAACACGCCGTCGCCGCCATGCTCCATGAGCACATCCTTGCCGGCCACACCGATATCCGCCGCACCGTGCTGCACATAGGGGGGCACATCGGTGGCGCGAATAATGATGATTTTCACATCATCGCGGGTGGTATCGAAGATCAGCTTGCGTGACGCTTCCGGATCTTCCAGCAGTTCAATGCCCGCCGCTTTCAGCAGCGGCAGGGTTTCCTTGAGGATGCGCCCCTTGGACAGGGCGATGGTCAACGGCTTGGTCATTACGACGCTCTTTCCCGATCAGCGCGGGACGCGGCGAATCACCGCACCCAGCGATTGCAGTTTCTCTTCAATACACTCATAGCCGCGATCGATGTGATAGATACGGTCTACCGTGGTTTCCCCTTGCGCCGCCAGCGCCGCGATCACCAGGGAGGCGGAGGCGCGCAGGTCGGTGGCCATCACCGGCGCACCGGTAAGCTGCTCCACACCGCGACAAATAGCGGTATTGCCCTGCACTTCGATATCGGCGCCCATGCGGTTCATTTCCTGCACATGCATAAAGCGGTTTTCAAAGACCGTTTCCACAATGGTGCCGGTGCCCTCGGCGATCAGGTTCAGGGCCATGAACTGAGCCTGCATGTCCGTGGGCATGGCCGGGTACGGCGCGGTCCGCAGCGAGATGGCCTTGGGCCGACGACCCTCCATGTCCAGCTCGATCCAGTCGTCACCGGTGGTAATTTTTGCGCCGGCTTCTTCCAGCTTTTGCAGCACCGCATCGAGAATGCCTGGCACGGTGTCCTTGGTCTTGATACGGCCACCGGTGATAGCAGCGGCAATCAGGTAGGTACCGGTTTCGATACGGTCGGCGATCACTTCATGATGACCGCCGTGAAGACTCTCCACCCCTTCAATAGTGATGGTGTCGGTACCGGCGCCACTGACCTTGCCACCCATGGTGTTGATGAAGTCAGCCAGATCCACCACTTCCGGTTCGCGGGCCGCGTTTTCCAGGTAGGTGGTGCCTTCCGCCAGCGCCGCCGCCATCATCAGGTTTTCGGTACCAGTCACGGTCACCGTATCCATGACAATGCGAGCCCCCTTGAGACGGCCCTCCACAGAGGCGTGCACATAACCGTTGGCCACTTCGATGGTGGCGCCCATGGCCTCCAGCCCGCGCAGGTGAATATCCACCGGCCGCGAGCCAATGGCACAACCACCGGGCAGCGACACTGAGGCCCTGCCAAAATGAGCCACCATGGGGCCCAGTACCAGGATGGACGCACGCATGGTCTTCACCAGCTCGTAGGGAGCGGTGAGTTCCTTGATGGTGGTAGCGTTTACTTCCACGTTCATGCGGTCGTCGATCACCACGTGGACGCCCATGCGACCCAGCAGCTCGATCAGGGTGGTGACATCCTGCAGATGCGGCAGGTTGCCCACGGTGACCGGCTCGTCGGCCAGCAGGGTGGCGGCCAGGATCGGCAGTGCTGCGTTCTTGGCGCCGGAAATACGGATTTCGCCGTCCAGACGCCGACCGCCGGTGATGATCAATTTATCCATGAACTGTCTCTAGGCTTGTCAGAAGGCCGGGCGCAATGCCTCAGCCGATACCCATTTTCTGGGCTTTTTCCCACTCGGCCGGGGTATAGGTAATGATCTGCACCGCGTGGATAGTATTGCTCTGGATCTGCTCGTTGATGGTCGCGTACACCAGCTGCTGCTTCTTCACCGGCATCAGGCCGTCAAAGGCGGTAGATATCACGCGAATCTGGAACCGGTCGCCGCCGCCTTCCACCGCCACGGCGGCACCATCAAAACCGGCTTCGACCAGCGCTTTTACCTCTTCCGGATTCATGTTCGCTCCTCATCGGGGCCGACAGCGGCCCGAACAGCAAGGAGCGGGACAGACCCGCTCCTCGGTAAAAACGGCAATAATACGCGAGCCGGCGCCCCCTTGCCACGGCGGCGGCGGCCGAACAATCAGCTCTTCTGGTCTTCACCCTCGATGCCGGCGTCGATCTTGGCGTCCGCGGACCAGTTGTCGATCACCTTGTCGATGTCGTTGTACTGCTGCATACCCTGGGCGAACTGGCTCTGGAAGGTATCGCGCAAATCCAGACCGTTGACGTAGACATTGATCACCCGCCACTGATCATCACGCTGGAACAGGGTGTAATAGATCGGCACGGT
>NZ_JBEDTC010000014.1:0-43306 GCF_040118815.1 Alcanivorax sp. | reverse complement strand
GATCGAGCTTTTTCTTACTGACATCAATACCGATGGTAGCCATCTCTCCACTTCTCCTTGTTCGTGCAGCCTCATCCGGTCAACGGAGGGCTCGGATACCGTTCAAGTTGTAAGAGAAATACTGGCGGGACCTATCTACGTCACAGGCTCAGGGCCTCAGGTCGGATACGGGTTGCCCGCCAGCAGTGGCGAAAGGGTAGCAAATCCTTCCGCCGGAGAGACACAAGGTCGGATTAGGCCGAAGGCCGTAATCCGACAGCCAGAGCTTTAGAGCTTCAGCTTGTTCAGTCCGCGGTCAATGGCCTGGCCCAAGCCGGCTTTGATGATCGGGCCGATCAGTGGCAGCTTGCCTTCAAACTCGATGGTATAGTCCAGCTGGCTGCCACCATTGGCCGCTTCAGAAAAGCGCATGACACCCTTGTGGTGCTTCAGCGGGCTGCCCTTGGTGATGGTGTACTCAATACGTTCGTTGGGGACCACTTTGGTGACGGTTTCCTCGAACGGTGGCGCGATAAGAATCTGCATTTTCCGCGTGGAACCCACCCCGTTGGGGCTGTCTTGCCCATCCTTGATGCGTTTGATTTTGGCCGGGGCAAAAATCAGTTCCAGGTTCTCGTGCACGCTGAGAAAGTCGAACAGCTTGTCCACAGAGAACGGAAAGGTCTTGGAAATCTCGATGCGTTGCATGGCGTTGCTCCCACTGCAGCCCGGCAAGGCCGCCGGGAAAGATTCATACTACCAAAGGGGGGTAGTAAACAGGGTGTCGATTTTGCCTGTTGGCTGCCCGCCCACAAGGTTAGTTTGGGCCATAGCGTTGTTCGTGGCCGCTTGATCCTACCACCGTGTGCTAACGAACCCTTCAGCCAACCAGGCCGTCACACTCGCAGCACTGTCTTCGCGGCAGCCGCTGGCGTTCTGTCCTGCCCACAGAGGCGAGTAGTCACCGCTGCCCTGCGCTTCCGCGGCGGCGCGCAATGGTCCGATGGCGTTCCCCGCCAGCGGGAATGCCGGTGCAGTGTCCGGGAAGTAGCCCAGTTCATGCATCAGCCGGTTGACCATACCCCGGGCGGGGCGCCCGGAAAAGGCCGTGGTTAATGCGGTGTGTCGGGCCCGGTCGCTATTCAGCCATTCACGGTGCACGGGTTTGGTGGTGGCTTCCGGACACAGCAGGTAGGCCGTGCCCACTTGCACGGCGGTTGCGCCTAACGCCATGGAGGCCCGTACGCCGGCTGGGCTGGCAATGCCGCCGGCCGCAATCACCGGAATCGATACCGCGTCTGCGATCTGTGGCAACAGGCTGAAGGTGCCCTGCTGAAGGCTCAGGTCATCACTGAGAAAGTGGCCCCGATGACCGCCTGCTTCCAGCCCTTGCGCAATCACCGCATCGGCGCCTTTTGACTCCAGCCAGCGAGCTTCCTCCACCGTGGTGGCGCTGGAGAGTACGGTGGCCCCGGTGGCTTTTACCCGATCCAGCAGGCTGGCCTCCGGCAAGCCGTAATGAAAGCTCACTACCGCAGGGGTAAGGCGTTCCAGCACGGCGGCGCTGTCGGCATCGAAGGGTTGCCGTGACGGCCCGCCGGGAATGGCCGTGGAGTCTACGCCAAATTCGCGGTAATACGGGCGCAAGGTATCCACCCAGCGTGGCTCCCCTTCTGCATCCACTGCGGGGGTGTCATGGCAGAAAAAATTCACGTTGAAAGGGCCGTCGGTGGCCTTGCGGAGGTGGGTGAGCTGTTCCTCCAGCGCAGCGGCGCTCAGCATCCCCGCCGGCAGAGAGCCGAGCCCGCCAGACAGGCAGACAGCCGCGGCCAGGTGCCAATCCTGCACCCCGGCCATGGGCGCCTGGATCAGGGGAAAGTCGGTACCAGGCAGGGAAGGCATGGTGGGCTCCGGTGCATTAAGGCTATGGTTTTCAGTGTTCAGCCGTTGGCGACGGGTTGCGCACTTCGGCACTGCCAATACCACGGGGGTCGCTGGCAGCGGTGACTTCGCCGCTATCCTTGCGCCACAGAATGGCCTGCATATTGCCGTAATTGCGGCCGGTGGAGACCACCTTGTGGCCCCTCAGCATCAGTTCCTTGGCCGCCTGGCTGCCGACGAATTCCGGTTCGGCCTGCACTTCGTCAGGTAAGAACTGGTGATGGAAACGCACTCGGCTGACCCAGTCTTCCACGGGCTTGTTGTTGGCGGCTTCAAGCACGCCGAGCATGACCATGGAGATGATCCGGCTGCCGCCGGGGGTGCCGAGAATGGCGATCCGGTCGTCGAATTCTACAAAGGTGGGGCTCATGGACGACAAGGGACGTTTGCCGGGGGCAATGGCGTTGGCCTTGCTGCCGACCAGGCCGTAGGCATTGGGGCTGCCGGGCTTGGCGGAGAAATCGTCCATTTCATTATTGAGCAGGACACCGGTACCCGGGGCCACAAAGCCGCTACCGAATGGCAGGTTGATGCTTAGCGTAGCGGCGACCCGGTTGCCGTTTTTATCCATGACCGAAAAATGGGTGGTATGAAAGCCCTCTTCCACCCCGATGGGCTTGCCCAGGCTGCTGCTGGGGGTGGCCTTGTCCAGGGTGATGCTGTTGGCGCGCTGTTTGGCGTAGTCGGTACTCAACAGCTTATCCACAGGCATATCCACAAAGTCCGGATCGCCCAGATAGCGGGCCCGGTCTTGGTAGGCGCGGCGCATGGCTTCGATGGCCAGGTGAGGGGTCATATCGCCGGTGTCGCCGTCGTTGAACTGACTGAGAATATTCAGTGCTTCGCCCATGACGATGCCGCCGGAGGACGGCGGCGGTGCGGAGATAACCCGGCCGCCCCGGAACTGACTGACGGTGGGCGAGCGTTCCACCACGGTGTAATCGGCCAGATCGTCCAGCGTCCAAATACCGCCGGCCTGCTGGACACCGTCCACCAGTTGTTTGGCTACCTCGCCCTGATAGAAGCCGGCGTTACCCTTTTCCGCGATGGCGGTGAGTGCCCGGGCCAGGTCTGGTTGCTGAATCAGATGGTTGTTGGGGGGCACCTTGCCGTTATGCAGGAAGATGGCGGCGGCTTCCGGGAAGCGGTTGAGTACATCTTCCCGGTATCCGGCCAGCTTGCGGTAGTGGTCTTCCACGCGAAAGCCGTCAGTGGCCAGGGCGATGGCAGGAGCCAGGGTGGAAGTGAGTGGCAACTTACCGTAGTTGTCAGCCAGATGGGCGAATGCGGCGGCCTGGCCGGGAATGCCGGCGGCACTGGGGCCGTTCACTGCCCAGTCGCGCATCACGTTGCCGTCTTTGTCTTGGTACATGGTGGCGGAGGCGGCACCCGGCGCGGTTTCGCGGGCGTCCACAAAGGTCTGCAAGCCGTCCTCTTCCCGATGCAGCAGCCAGAAGCCGCCACCGCCCATGCCGGCAGAATAGGGTTCGACCACCGCCAGGGCCGCCGCCACGGCTACGGCTGCATCGAAGGCATTACCGCCCTGCGCCAGAATATCGAGCCCGGCTTGCGTGGCCAGTGGATGGGCGCTGGCCACCGCATTCTTGCCCGGTCCGGCCGCCTGGGCGGACACGGTGATCAGCAGCAGGATCGGGAGCAGGTAACGCATGGGGTTCCTCCGTGGGTGCCGGTGTTTATCGATGGACGGCCGGTTTTGTTGTTATACGAGCAGCTGCAAGCCACAAGCTTCAACACGGTCAGGGGTATGCGGGGTTGACCTTTACGCCCTGCCCGCGCACCAGCACTCGAGTCGCGGCTATGCCCTTTCCGGATCATCAAGCAGCGGGCCGCGTTGAAGCTTGCTGCTTGACGCTTGTGGCTATCTGTTACTTCTTCCGCGCCTGGCGCTTTTCTTCCAGGGCGTCTGCGACCAGTGGTGGCACAAAGTTATTCACATCCCCGTCTAGCAGGGCGATTTCACGGATCAGGGAGCTGGAAATAAAGGACAGGTGTTCCGCGGGGGTCAGGAATACCGTCTCCAGCTCCGGGGCCAGCTGCCGGTTCATATTGGCCAGTTGGAACTCGTACTCGAAGTCACTGACGGCGCGCAGGCCCCGTAACAGGATGTTACCGCCCTCTTCCCGACAGAAATGGGCCAGTAGCTTGGAAAAACCGGTGACCTTCACGTTCGGCAGGTGCGACAGCGCTCTCCGGGTCAGGTCCACTCGCTCTTCCAGCGTAAACAGGGGGCCCTTCTTCTCGCTGGCGGCGATGCCTACTACGACTTCATCAAACATTTTGGCGGCCCGTTCCACCAAGTCCAGGTGGCCATTGGTAATCGGATCGAAGGTGCCGGGGTAAATTACGCGGTTGGTCATGCTTGGCTCGCTCTGTCGCGGTAGAAACCGTACCCGGCTGTGTGCCAGATACCCACTGTGCCGCAAGCATACCCGATGCGTTGGCAGAGTTGCAGGTATGGCCATGGTGGGTGGCAAGGGAGCATAGCAAGGAGGTCGTTACAACAAGCCGGTGGAATAGTGTCGAGTGAAGTCGTGGCATGTAAGGATTCACGCACAAAGTAAGATTAAAGTTTTATTACATAAAACAGGGCTCTAGTTATTATGCCGTATACAAACTGTTCATATGTTTCATCCGTTTTTATCGTCCACTTGTCGTCATCTGTTTGCTGAATGCAATCTCGCAGGACTAATTTGGGACGTGGGTCACACTTGATGGCCGGAAGGTAATTCCGGAAGACACCGGTCCCAATGATGGGTTTGGATTATCAGGGATAGTTGCCGACTTAATGGATTATGTGAGCGATGAAAAACCAACGGCTGGGATTTGTAGGATTGGGGGATGATACGGCAAGCGCTTGCCTGTCCATGTTGAAAATCATGGAAGGTAGAGCCGCTGTGAGCTGGAGTCTTAGTGACCCGGATAACGCAGATGTGTTGATGATTTCCTGCGATCAAACAGGGGAAACACAACGCTGGGAGCGAAGTGATAAGCCTCGCATTGTGGTGTACCGCGGTAATCAGCAGAAGCCGTCTTCTCCGTTCGTTTTACAGCATCCTTTTCGGGTTATGCAACTATTATCGGTTCTCGACGAGGTGGCGGGCACGCTATCTTCCAGGGGCAAGACGGCGCCTCAAGTAACTGCTCCGGCTCAGCCCTCTTCTGCGCCGGGGGCTGTCTCTACGAATACGGTGTCACCTTTCTGGTTATCCCTGCACGAAGCGGTTAATGGCAATGTGGCTGACCCGGCCGGATTATTGATGGCCACATCTCCTCATGGCCCCTTGTATTTTAAGCCGGCGTCACAGCGTTTCTATGCAAGTAAAACACTGTTCCGTCAGTTGGCGGCGGGATCCTTGCCGCTAGGTTCATTGACACCGACAACGGATGCGGTTTCCGACGACATGGTGGCCTGCCCATTATTTTCTGTGTGTTGGATGGTATCCCGGTATGACGCCATACATTTGGCGCCGTGGATGAACCCTGAAGGGGCTTTTCACCTCAAGCGTTGGCCCAGCTTTGGCACCCTGGAAAAAAGCCGCACGCATTTATCGTTGTGCGCCCTTATGACCAAGCGACCTTTGACCCGCGAACAACTACAGCAGATCTCACAATGCAGCGAAGACGAGCTCGATCGTTTTATCAATGCCTGTGAGATGAGTGACTTGATGGTATTTGAAGAAGCGGTGCAAGCTCCCTTGCCGGTTGCCTCCGAAGAGGGAAACAAGGGACGTTTTGGTGGCCTGATACAAGGTTTGCGTAGTCGGCTGGGGTTGAGTGCTTAGCGATGACAAATGATGAATTCAAAATTCTTTTTACTGGCCCCATGGGGGCGGGGAAAACGACTGCGATTACCGCTTTAAGTGATCAGGAATGTGTGTCTACTGATGTGGTGAATACCGATATTGATCAGTGTGATAAGGAAATGACAACCGCAGCGTTGGACTACGGTTACATTGATATTCCTGGTGGCGGCGGTGTGCGTTTGTACGGAACACCAGGGCAGGAACGGTTTCGTTTCATGTGGCCCATTCTCGCCAATAACGCTGCGGGCGTTATCGTTCTTTTGAATGGTGAACATCCAGATCTGGATAGTCATCTTTCTGTATTCGTAGATGCGTTTTGGGAGCAGGGAGCCATGCCGATGGTTATTGGCATAGGGCGCCTGGATAGCGAGGACTTTGAAGTGATCGAGCGAATCACTGATGCTTTGCTGGAACGTCATATTTCACCGCCCATTTTTTCTGTGGATGTCAGAGAAAAAGATGATGTTTTATTGCTGGTAGAGGCATTGCTTTGCCAGATTGAAGTTAACGAAATGGGAATGATGCAAGCATGAAAGACGCTTCTCCGATGGGAAAAACCGAAACAGCGGTTGCCCAGAAAGAACTCGAAATGTTTCAGGAAAATACTAAAGGCGTGACCTCCGCCGTATTGCTCAGCACGGATGGTTTTGAAGTGGCCTCGTTGCAGGTCAACAAGGAAAGCGCAAGCCGTCTTGCGGCCATGGGTAGTTCGTTGGCGGCGATAAGCTCTGCCATTGCCAAGGAAGCCGGCATTTCTGAATGCAGTCGGCTGATCGTCGAGTCCGATGAAGGTGTTGTTGCGGTCATGAAGGTTCCGAATCTAAAGCCACCACTGGCACTTGCAGTGGTAGCGAACGATGCCTCGTTATTGGGGCAGCTTCTCTGGGGGGCCAAGAATTGTTGTGCCGCTCTTGAGGAAAAACTGAAAAAGTGAATTTTATAACCCGTTAAAAATTTCGGGATAACATAAGTGTTGAAGGAGATTTACCATGGCGAATGTCAAAGAAAGTATGGATCAGCTTCTGCAGTCTGACGGTGCCATGTGTACCGCCATTGTTGATGCCAACAGTGGTATGGTTCTGGGTCAGGCTGGTTCCGGTCTGGATCTGGAGCTGGCAGCGGCGGGCAACACGGAAGTGGTTCGTGCAAAACTGAAAACCATGAAGAGCCTGGGGCTCAATGACAAGATTGAAGACATCCTGATTACTCTGGGAACCCAGTACCACATTATCCGCCCGGTAGCGTCGAAAGAAGGGCTGTTTATCTATCTGGTGCTGGACAAGGGAAAGTCAAACCTGGCGCTGGCGCGTCGCAACTGCCAGGAAGTGGAATCCACGCTGTCGTTGTAATCTGCTTATCCCCGCCACCTCCCGGTTGGCGGGGTTTTTTCTTTCTCTTATTTTTTTCTGCTGCATATCAACGTAACAGACCGGCTGATCGTTATGGCGACAGTGGTGTGTCGTATTGCTGTTGGTAGCGAAGCGTGCTCGCCTTGATCACTGTTGTCATGTTGGGCGCCACTAATCGATGCTGTTGAAGAAACGCTTCCGTGGTTGTCGTATCAAAACGTGTGGGCTGAATAAAATGCAGCGCTTCGGGGTAGGTGTTCATCAGTGCCGGCAGGCCGGGAATGCGCAGTAACGCGGCCAGCACAGGCAGTGGAATATGGTGGTTGGGGGCGCGTTTGCCCATGTGGACAGCCGCCTGTGCCAGCATGGGTTGCAGGTTGGGGGTGTTGGCATCCAATGCCAGTAATTTGCCCGGCACTGTTGCGATGGTGGCGCCCAGTCGAATGATCTCGGCGAGGTGATCCACGGCGACCAGCGGTAACCAGTGCGCCCGGGTGCCGGGAACCAGAGCCATGCGCCCGCGGGCCAGATTATCGAGCAAGCTATAGAGAGGCTGACTGTCATCGAGCTCCCCGCTTTTGCTATGACCGGCCACCGTGGCGGGCTGCACTTCCACAAGATCCAGCTCATGGTGCGTGGCAAACTCTCGAACTCGAAACGCCGCTTCCAGTTTGCTGGCTTCGTAGCCGCCGGCGCGGCGGTACACCTGTGGCCAATGAGTGCGTGAAGCGTTTTCCAGATCAATACCAAGCCGGTTCAGGTGAGCATGGTTTTCCAGCATGAAACCGCTGATAAACACCAGGCGACATTGCTGTTGGTGGGCCAGCTCTGCCACGGCCAGGCTGCCGGTGACATTGGTGCGTCGGGCCATCTCGTTGTCGAGCTGCCAGGCGAAACGGGCGCCGAGATGAATAATGGCATCCAGCGTGGGGAGCGGCTGGTCGAGCCCCAGTGTCGGCTGGTCCAGGTCGCCGCTAACGGCCCGGATCAGCTGCCCTTGCCCGCCGAGTCTGTCCACCTGCTGACGTAGCGTATCGAGTTGGCTATCCGCGTCGCGCAGCATGGCGATAACGGCGTGGTTGTGTCGGGTCAGGCTGGCGCAGACGTGGCGGCCGATAAAGCCGGTGGCGCCGGTGATAAAGACAGTCATGGCGAGGTCCTTTTCTTGGATTCAGCGGTATGCAGAGAAAGCTCACGACTACGCTAAGGTGTAGAGTATGCTCTAAGGTCAACAGGGAATTAGTGAGCCATGTATGCGTATTGCAGAGCTGGAAGAGCGGACCGGTGTGAGCCGCCATACATTGCGTTATTACGAGAAGGAGGGGTTGCTGCTGGAGGTGGATCGGCGCGGCAATAATTATCGGGATTATTCGGAAAAAGCGGTGCAGAGAGTTGGCATGGTGCGCCAGCTCAAGGCGCTGGGGTTTTCGCTCAAGGAAATTCGCGATGTCCTGGATGCCCTGCGCAGTGACAGTATTGATTGTGATCAGGGGGCGGCGTTGATGGCCGAGAAGAAAGCGGCGGTGGATAGCAAGATCGCTGAGCTGAAGGCGGTCAGTGCAATGCTGGGTGATGAGCAGAAACGCTTGCTTGCCAGTGCCGAGGCGCAGCGGCGGCGCCAGTCCTGTCTCAGTGATTCAGCGGCTGACTAAACGCATTTACCGTTGTTGTTTCCTTGCTGCGGGCAGAGCAGCGTTTCCTGTCAATTCTGGTGGTTTTGGTTAGTGCCCTGGTCGGACAAGTGCGTTTTTTTACTGGCACACGGATGGCGCGGCCATTAGCGTGATTTCCCTCTATTCACTAAGTGCCAGGAATACCCATGAGTCGTGCAACGCAAGCCAATCCTTCTGTTCAGGCTGTACCGGGCCTGTCGTTCACTGCCGCAAAAGCACAGGGGCAAGTGTCCCGCGAGGACGCGCTGTCGATTTTTGATGCCCTGGAACCGGTGGCCCCGGATTTTATGATCGGTGCCTGGAAAGGCGAAGGTTTTGAAACCGGCCACCCGCTGGACGGAGTGCTGGAGCGTTGCCATTGGCATGGCAAACGCTTCGAGAGCGAAGAGCATGTGCATCCGCTGGTGTTCCGCAAGGTGTCGGGCAGGCTGACCTCGGTGAAGCCGTTGCTGGCCATGCCGGGGCTGGGATTGCTGGACTCAATGCCGTTTCTGAAGTCAGCGTTTGTGGGCAGGGTGTTCCAGTGGATGTTGCCGTTGTTGTCCGGGCGCAAGTCCGCCGCACGCCTGCGCACCACCACTTACCGGGGGGTGGCCACGGCGACCATGATGTACGATAACCTGCCGATCAACGATGTGTTTCGCAAAGTGGACGACAACACCTTGTTGGGCATCATGGATTTGAAAGGCATGAAGCAGCCGTTTTTCTTTGTGCTGCGCCGGGAGGCGTGAACGTGATGGGGTGAGGTGTGGGGCTCACGCTGGGCTATGCTCAACCGTAGGGGGCATCGTCGCTGTCGCTGAGCCGCTCGCGGCGCTCCTGTTCTTCCTCGAAGGCCGCCTTGATCTCTGCCAGAACATCATCCACATCGGCAATGTGTTCGTCGTCGTCCACTTGGCCGGTGAGCTCGCTGTCCGGGGTTAGCTCTCCGCTTTCGTATAAAGCCCAGATTTCCTGCCCGTAGCGGCTGCCACGCAGAGACGGTGCGTACTGGCCGTAGTAACGGGTCATGTTATCGACATCGCGATACAGCATAGCCTCGGCATTGTTGTTGGCGGCGGCATCCACCGCCTGGGGCAGGTCGATGATGACCGGGCCGTAGTCATCCACCAACACATTGAATTCCGATAGATCGCCGTGAATGATGCCGGCGCAGAGCATGCGTACCACGTATTGCATCATCAGGGCGTGGTCTTCTTCGGCTTGCTCGGCAGGCATCACCACTTCGCTCAGTCGCGGGGCCACATCGCCTTCATCGTCGGTGACCAGCTCCATCAGCAGCACGCCTTCGAGCATGTCGTAGGGCTTGGGCACGCGCACGCCGGCTTCTGCCAGCCGGCGCAGAGCGTCGACCTCGGCACTCTGCCAGATCTGCTCCTGCTGCTCGCGGCCAAACTTGGAGCCTTTTTCCATGGCCCGGCTGCGTCGGCTGTTACGCACTTTGCGCCCTTCGCGATACTGGGCGGCTTTCTTAAAGTTGCGCTTGGCAGCTTCTTTGTAGACTTTTGCGCAGCGGATTTCCTGGCCACAGCGGACCACGAAGATATCGGCTTCCTTGCCACTCATCAGACGGCTGATGACCTCATCGACGAGACCGTCGTCGACCAGGGGCTGTAAACGTTGCGGGGTTTTCATGCCGCACTTATACCTTATTTGGCGCGCGTCTTCGCCTGCTTCCTGCGGTTTTCGATGAGGATGGGTAAAGAAAAGACGGTTAGGAAGGCGAGGATGAAGAAAAGCCCTGCTGCGCAGATCGAGCTGCGCGGCAGGGTATCAGTGGCGGATTAGCCTTTCAGCTTGTCGGCCAGGGCGGAGGCATTGCGGGCGCTGAGGCCGTAGATGGACAGCTGTGGGTTGGCGCCAATGCTGGTGGGGAATACCGAACCATCGATGACGTAGAGCCCGTTCAGGTGCTTGAAGCTGCCATCACTGTTTACCGAACAGCGGCTCTCGTCCTGGCCCATGGTCAAGCCACCCATGACGTGGGCGCTGCCCAGGCCGGTAATAACGGGAGCGTAATCCAGTTGCTCTACTCCTTCGCGTGCCGCTTTCCAGCTTTTGTAGTAGCCGGCGTGGGAATGGCTGGGACGCACTTCTTTGGCGCCGGCGGCGAATTGCATTTCCAGCATGGTCAGGTGGGCTCGTTTGGTGCCCTCCAGCAAGTAATCATTCACCGGGTAATCCAGAAGCGGTTCGCCATTGTCACGCAGTTCCACGACGCCACCCTGGTTTTCGTCATGGAAACCGTCGCGAATCATGGCAATGGAGGCGGCCAAGTTGGGTAGCCGTTTGATTTCATCGCGGGCCCGTTCGCCAAAGCCGCCCATTAGGGCACTGGACAGCCCCGGGTGCATGGGCATCATTTCCATCTTGTAGCCCGCAGGACCATCCACGCCGTGCTTGAAGTTGAATTCGTCGGAATACACGGATTGGGGGGCGCCGTAGTACGGGGCGATTTCTTTGTCGTAGAGGCCGAAAGCAAAGCTGGTGGGGTGCAAGAAGGTGCGTTTGCCCATCAGGCTATTGGGGTCCGGGGCGTCGGAACGCATTAGTAATGCCGGGCTCTGGATGCCGCCGCCGGCAGCAATCACGGTTTTCGCTTTCAGGGTCACGGTGGCGCCGGTGGGCACCTTGTCGTCATTCAGCGGCCGCACGCGTACCCCGGTGACGGTGTCACCTTCGATAATCAGGGTGTCCGCCTGGGCGCTGTGAATCAGCGTGGAGCCGTGATCCAGGGCACCGGGAATGGTGGTGACCAGCATGGATTGCTTGGCGTTGGTGGGGCAGCCCATGCCGCAATAGCCGATGTTCCAGCAGCCGCTGACGTTGCGGGGAATCAGGGCAGAATGCCAGCCCCTGTCGTCGCAGCCACGCTTCATTACATCGTTGTTGGCGTTGGGCGGGATGGCCCACTTTTCCACCTTGAGGCGGGTTTCCATCTGTTGGAACCACGGGTCCAGCTGAGCCCGGCTGAGACCCTGCACGCCGAATTCGTCGTGCCAGTATTGCAGGGTTTCGTGGGGTGTGCGGAAACAGCTGGTCCAGTTGACCACGGTGGTGCCGCCCACCGTCCGCCCCTGCAGAATGGTCATCCCGGCATCCTTGGTGGCGCGCAGGGCGCCTTCCTGGTACAGGTCCCGGTAGGCTTGGCCTTCATCGAGTTTGAAGTCGTCGGAGCTTTTCAGTTTGCCGGCTTCCACCAGGATGACCTTGAGGCCACGCTGGCTGAGAATTTCAGCACTGACGCCGCCGCCGGCACCGGTGCCGACGATGATTACGTCGGCTTCCAGGGTGCGATTGTCGGTGATAGTGCGCCCGTCGAGTACGTCCCAGCCGTTGGCCGGGTCTTTCCAGGGGTCTTTCACGTTAATGGTGAGGGTGGTCAAGTCCTGCATGGCGTTATCCTTTTTCTTTGGCTAGCAGAGCGCACGCAATAAAGGCCGAAAGTGGCGCGTGTCAGGCAACGATTTTCTGGGGTGGGCCGGGGTAGCCGGTGCTGAGGGCGCCGGCCGGTTTTACATACCAGGCCATGTAGATGGGTTGTGTCAGGCCCTTGAAGGCCATGCGAGCCAGGCCTCGTTCGCTGGCAGCCCAGGCGGTTAGGGTCTGCTGGAGTTCCTCGGCGCTTTGCTCGGCAAAGCTGGCCCAGGTGCCGGTGATATACCAGCGGGCAGCGCCCAGCTGCATCAGGTCCAGCACCTGGAACAGTGCGCCACGAGTGCCGGGCATGCCTCCATCAAGCAGGTCATCGAAGGCTTTCATGCCGTCTTCGGCGGTGGCGCCCACATCGGTGAGGGCCGAGCCAAGCACGGCGCCCACCAACGGGGTGAGTAGATCCACGTCTTGCTGGCGAAAGTGTTTGTAGCCGGGTGCGGGGCCGTCGTTACTGGAGCAACCGGTGAGCAGGGCCAACCCGGAACCGGTGGCCAGTACTGCACTGCCGGCGGCGCTCAGCTTGAGGAAGCCGCGGCGATTGATTCCCTGATCCATAGCGCACTCTTCTTGTTTTGAGTTGAAAGGAGCAAGTTAAAAGTTGAAAAGCGCGGGTCAGGCGATTGAACGTTGTAACGCCAGGCCCGCGATTAACGGTAATGACGCGGGTATGGCCGTTCAGTAATCCTCGCCTTTTCCCGCGCTTTTTAACTTCATACTTTGAGCTTGGAGCTAATTATTTCAGCAGGTACTTGTAGATGAACTTGTGCATGCCGCGCCCGTAGGGGGGCAGGATGTGCTTGGTGGCGTTCATCTTGCCCTTTTTGTAGATGCCCTTGGCTTGGGAGAAGGTCTGGAAACCTTCAGGGCCGTGGTAGGCGCCCATGCCGGAGGGGCCGATGCCACCGAAAGGAATGTCATCCACGCCTACATGGGAAATGGTGTCGTTCAGACACACGCCCCCTGAATGGGTGTTTTTGAGTACGTGGTCGCCGTTTTCCTGATTCCAGTCGAAGTAATACAGCGCCAGCGGACGAGGCCGGTCGTTAACGTATTCAATGGCGTCATCCAGGGTTTTGTAGGGCACCACAATCATCAGCGGCCCGAAGATTTCGTCCTGGGCGATACGCATATCGTCGGTGACATTGAGCACCATGGTGTGCGGAATTTTCTGGCTGCCGGTGAAGTCTTCATTGGCCGGGTTAATTTCGATTACCGTGGCGCCTTTCTCGCGGGCTTCCTGAACATAGCCAGTGAGGCGGCTGTGCTGACGCTCGTTGACGATGGCAGTGAAATCCGGGTTGTTGAGCATAGTCGGGTAAGACTGGGTCACTTGCGCTTTCCAGGCTTCAATGAACTCGTCCACGCGGTTTTCCGGGCAGAGGATGTAATCCGGAGCCACGCAGGTCTGGCCAGAGTTGAGGCACTTGCCGAAGGCGATACGTTCGGCCGCGTCTTTCATGGGGAAGTCTTGGCCGATAATGCAGGGGCTCTTGCCGCCCAGCTCCAGAGTGACTGGCGTCAGGTTGGCGGAGGCGGCACGCATAATGTGCTTGCCCACGGTGGTGGAGCCAGTGAAAAGCAGGTGGTCGAAGGGCAGCTCAGAGAAAGCCTGGGCCACGTCGACTTCACCATTGATTACCGCCACCTGTTCCTGCGGGAAGGTGTCGGCGATCAGTTTTTCCAGCAGCGCGCCGGTGCGCGGAGTGGCTTCGCTCATCTTGACCATCACGCGGTTGCCGGCGGCCAGGGCGGTAATCAGTGGCACCACGGCCAGCTGCACCGGGTAGTTCCAGGGCACGATAATGCCGACCACGCCCAGCGGCTGGTATTCCACCCAGGTTTTGCCGGGCCAGTTCATGGCGCTGACATGGCGCTTGGACGGTTTCATCCATTTGCGCAGTTTCTTGGTGGTGTACTTCAGCCCTTCCAGGGTAATCATGATTTCCGCGAGCTTGGTTTCGTCGGCGGAACGGGTGGTGAAGTCGTTGTTCAGGGCGTCGGTCCAGGCGTCCATATGATCGAGCAACAACGGCTTGATCCGGCTGATCAGCTCAATGCGCTGTTCGGCGCTGGGATAAGGGTGCTGGCGGTATGCCGCTTTTTGGGCAGCGAAGATGCTCTGCATGCGAGCGATCTCTGGGTTGTTGCTGTGCAGATCTTTTACTTCGGCGACCATGGTCCTCGCCTCCCGAGTTAAATAGTTAGGTATGATGGAATGGTTTAAAAATTCACCTTGAGTCTGATTTTTAGAGTAATTACTCTAAGAGTCAACACAGTGTATCAGAAAGATCACATTTGGCCTCTTATGACCAGCACCAAAGACCGTATTCTGGAAACCAGCCTTGTCCTCTTTAACCGGCAGGGAGAGCGTAATGTGACCACCAACCACATTGCGGATGCCCTGGGGATTAGCCCGGGCAACCTGTATTACCACTTCCGTAATAAGGGAACGATTGTGGCGGCTCTGTTCGACCGCTATCAGCACCAACTGCTAGCACTTCTGGAAGCGCCTCAAGGGCCCCTGAGCTGGAAAGAGAAGGTGCATTACCTGGAGGGTTTGTTGGCGTCCATGTGGCAGTACCGCTTCTTTCATCGTGACCTGTCGCATTTTTTGCAGGCGGACCCGGCCCTGGCGTCGCAGTACCGGCAGTTTGTGGAAACCGTTCTGGTGCGTGGCACGGTGATTTATGAGGAATTGCGCACTAGCGGGATTCTGGCGCTGGACGATGAGCAGTTACAGGCGCTGATGGTCAACACCTGGGTTATGATGTCGTCGTGGGCGGCCATGATATATGGCCTGCGCCCGGACGCGGCGGCGGATGAAGGCCTGGATGAGCGCCTGATGCGCCATGGGGTGTACCAAATTATCTGTCTGGAAGAGCCGTTCTTGCAGGGCGAGACGCGGGCGCACCTGGCCGAAATGAAGGCCCGTTATCGGGCGTCTTCGAATACCACCGAATTGTTGCTGGGCCACGCGATTGGGTCGTCATCCGCGGCTTGCTGAGTGCCGCGCAATGGGATCAGCGAAATCCGAAGCCTTGTACAAAGGCCAATAGCCGTTGTTCCAGCCAGTAGCGTTGATCGCTGCCCCCCACAAACCCCACATGACCACCGTAATCGCTCACTTCCAGTGTTACCGCGGGGCCTAACTCCTCCTGCCGGGGTAGGGTTTGTGGGGTCATGAATGGATCATCACGGTTCTGCAGGATTAATGTCGGGGTACGGATCTGAAGCAGTTTGGGGCCGGCGGAACATTGCGCGTAATAGTGCCAGGCGCTGCGAAAACCATATAGCGGGGCGATGATCTGGTCGTCGTAGCGCCAGAACGAGCGAATGCCTCGCATATTCAGACGATGCAGCCGTTTGGCCTCCGGTGGGTTCACTTCGTCCAAGTGGGTTTTCTGGACGGCAAACTGTCCCAGCAGGTTTTTCAGCAGGTGCTGGCGGTACAGTTTCGACAGGCCCTGATCCAGTCGGTTGGCACAGATGTCCAGCCGCAACGGGGAGCAGACCGTGGCCACGGCACTCAGGTCACCGTTGTCCCGGTGGGCCAGCCAGTTCAGCAGGCGGCTACCGCCGAGCGAAACGCCAATGGCGATACGGTGGCCAGTGGGGTTTTCATGGAACACATGCTTGATCACTGCATCCACATCGTCCACTTCCCCGGCGTGATAACTCAGAGCGGTGTCATTGGGTTTCTTGGCGCCCCGGCTGTTGATAGCCACCGAACGAATGCCGGCTTCGGCCAGCACTGTCTGCATGCCGCGCATGTAATGGGAGTCGCTGCAGCCCGACAGCCCATGCAGTAACAGCACGGTGAGTTGACCGGGGCGACTTTCTGGCCCGGCCCAATCCAGCAACAGATAATCACCGTCCTTCAGGTTCAACCGCTCGCTGCGGCGTTCCACTTCCGGCAGGCTGCGGCCCATGGGGCCCCACAGGGTTTGCAGGTGCGGGTTGCGCAACCAAAACGGTGGTCGGAAAGCCGACCGTAGGATCTCGCCCATAGGCAGGGTCTCATCCGGCAGAGTGGGAAAATCACGCCTGTGGCGTGGCGCACGTATGGTAGCCTTTTGTTTTTCCCGCTGGCACCTATTCATGATGGAGATTGCATGTCGCGCCGTTTTTTTGATGATCAGGATTTCCATGTCGGCCAGGCCACCGAGTTAAGCACCAGTACCAGCCACCATATTGGCAAGGTGCTGCGCATGGCGGTGGCGGAAGAGCTGGTGGTCTTTAATGGCCGGGGAGGTGAATGGTCAGCGCGGATTACGGCGATCAGCAAAAAAGCGGTCACTGTTGAGCCGTTGGCCTTTACGGAACAGAACCGCAGCGCCCCGTTGGCGGTAACGGTGGCACTGCCCATGATCAAAGGCGAGCGCATGGACTACGCGATCCAGAAAGCCACCGAACTGGGTGTCAGTGAGTTGGTGATTCTCGACACGGAACGTTGCGAAGTGCGCCTCAAGGGTGAGCGGCAGGACAAGAAACTGTCCCACTGGCAGCAGGTAGCGACCAGTGCCTGTGAGCAATGTGGGTTGAACCGGGTGCCGACGGTGCGCGGCGTGCTGAACCTGCGGGACTGGTTGTCGTCGGATTTGCCCACCCTGAAACTGATTGCCCACCCCGGTGAACAGCCCTTCTCCCCTGCCGCCTTGCAGGAGGAAAAAGAGCTGGTTCTGCTCACCGGTCCGGAAGGTGGCTTTTCTGACGAGGAATTACAGCGAGCTGCGGATGCGGGCTTTGTCTCGTTCGCACTAGGCAACCGCGTGCTGCGAGCGGAAACGGCGCCGGTGGCGTTGCTGGCGGCACTGTGGGCATGGCATGGCCACTAGGGCCAGGGCGAAGACGCGTAACGCTCGTAACTCATCGGGCACCGCGGCAGCGCTGATTTATATCACGGTGTTTGCTGCGGTGCTGGGCATTTATGCGCGTCACCATCCCTGGCTGCCTTACTTGGCGCTCGCTTATGCGTTGTTCACGGTAATCACGCTGGTTTTTTATGCATGGGATAAGCGTGCGGCGGTGCATGGCCGCTCGCGTATTGCCGAGCAAAACCTGCATTTGCTGGCGGTGATTGGGGGTTGGCCGGGTGCCATGTTGGCGCGCCCCCTGTTTCGCCACAAAACCCGCAAGCAACCGTTCAGCGGCATTTTCTGGTGCACGGTGCTGCTGAATATGGCCATGGTGGGGGCGCTGTTGTGGTAACGGCTCGGGCGCTACAGACATTCGCTAAAAAGGGAGCGCGTAATGCAGCGAACCCGTTGGGTACAGTATTTTGATGGCATCACAGCGTAGCGTATGGCTGACGGTGTTAGCCATACTGGCCTTTGCGGCCAATTCGGTTTTATGCCGCCTTGCCCTGCGCGAAGGCGCTATTGATGCGGCCAGTTTTACGGCCGTACGGTTGGTGTCTGGTGCGCTCGCCTTGGCGTTGATTCTGGCATGGCGGGACCGTGGTGTACGCGCGATCGCCGCCCAGGGTAATCATGGTTCGGCGCTGGTCTTGTTTGTTTATGCTGCCGGGTTTTCTCTGGCCTATGTGGAGTTAGCCACGGGGACCGGCGCCTTGCTGCTCTTTGGTGCGGTGCAGGCCACCATGATTGGTATTGGCCTGTACCGGGGTGAACGGCTGGCGGTGGCGCAGTGGTTGGGCTTGGTAATGGCGTTGAGTGGTCTGGTGGCGCTGATGTTACCCGGCGCCACGGCACCGCCGCTGGCGGCGGCGGCCTTGATGCTAGTGGCAGGGGTTGCCTGGGGTGTGTATTCCCTGCGAGGCAAAGGTGCCGCTGATGCTACCGCGGTGACCGCGGGCAATTTTCTACGTTCACTGATGTGGTTGCTGCCGCTGGCAATCTTTGCCTGGCCAGAAGAATGGCCCCAGGGTGTCGGCATTGCCTATGGGATGTTGTCTGGTGCGCTGGCCTCTGGCGCGGGCTATGCCGTCTGGTATCTGGCGTTGCGAGGATTGGCTAGCTCCACGGCGGCTACGGTGCAATTGAGTGTGCCGGTGCTGGCGGCGTTAGCTGGGGTGGTCGGGTTAGAGGAACGTTTCACGATACGTTTATTGTTGGCGTCGCTGGCCATTCTGGGTGGCATCGCGTTAGTGATTCGCCGCGGTAATGAGCGTTGAAAAGCCTGCTGTAAGTTGCTGTAAGTGGCCGCAATGTATTGGGTTACCGATGCCCGCGACTGTAGGTCCAATAAATCATCGCCAACAAGGCGGCGAGAGAGGCAGGAGCGATCAACGCGGCAAAGTGAAGCAGCCGAAACAGTAAGGTGCCGGTCACGCCACCACAGATAAACCCACTGATGAGAAGAATGAAAAGTAATAATCGACGCCCATCGAGGGGGATGCCGCGTAGCCGGTTGCCGAGCATGATGCCCAGATCAGTGAATATCCCGGAGAGGTGAGTGGTGCGAATAATAGAGCCACTATATGTAGTGACCATGGCGTTCTGTAGGCCACAGGCTAGGGATGCCAGGTAGATTCCCACATCATTTCCCCGCTGCAGGAGTAGCATTGCTGTGACCAGTAATGCGGCTTCAATCAGCAGGGAAAGCCGTAATGTCGGCCCAGCTTCAGGGCAGTGCTGGTAATCAACAGGCCGCTGAGAGCGGCACCGGCCAAAAAGCTGAACAGGGTTAACAGCAGGTGTATGGCATCGCTGATGGCAAGATCGGCTAACGCCAGGCCCAGTAGGGACGATGTGCCGGTTAGATGAGATACCGATTGGTGACTGAAGCCCAGTAGCCCCACCGCATTGACGCTGCCCGCCAGAAACGCGAGTAGAAAGGCTCCAACTTCAACCCAGGGGGGAAGGCGTGTGAGCAAGTAAAACCCCGATATTTAGCCGTAATAATGTGCTAAGTGTAGCATGACCAATGACCGGGGTTTTCGGGCTATTTCTTTTTCTTCTTCTTGCTGTTTTTCGAGGTTTTTTTACTGTCCCCTTTTTTATCTGAAGTTTTCTTTTTTTCTTTCTTATCGCTCTTTTTACCTTTCTTGCTGTTCTTTTTGTCTGAATTTTTATCAGACTTATCTTTCTTGGCTTTTACGGGTTTCAGTGGTTTGATTTTTTTTACTTTTTTCTTCGTGTCAGTAGCCGGCGTATTGGCCTTTTCATCAGCCTTAACGGGGCCCGCTGCGGTGGTGGCAGCGGAGTCAAAGATGCCTAGCGCTACGGAGCGAAAACGGCGAAGACAATAGCGTACCTGACCAATGCTGAGCCCGGAATCGGCCGCGGCTTGTTGTTGGGTTGCCCCGCTGTTGAGGGCTAAAAGGGCTTTTGCGCGCGGGCCATCCGGTGCCGGTGTTTGCTCTCGGGCCAAGCAAGCTTTTTTCTGTGCGGCTGTAAGCAAGGTGGTCATTAAGTTTTCCCCATATGGTGAGTTTGGCGTCATGCCAAGCTCAGACCATAAGGGAGATTGAGGAGGAAAAGCAAAAACAGGCAGCGCCTGTCATTAAGTTGAAACAATAAAATCAGGACTGCTGCTTTTCCATCATATCGGCCTGAAGAATTTCAATCCAGTAGCCGTCCGGGTCTTTGATAAAGGCGAGGCCTTTCATTTTTCCGTCATTAGGCCGTTTGATGAATTCCACACCCAGTTTTTCGAAGCGTTCTGCTGCAGCGTACACGTCGGGAACGGTGATGCCGATGTGGCCAAAGCCTTGGGGTTCTGCATTGCCATCGTGATAGGAAAAATCGGCTTTCTCTTCGCTGCCCCAGTTGTGGGTTAGCTCCAGCATGGCTTCTCGGCCAAAGGTATAGGTGAGTCGCTTGGCAGAATCTGCAGGTACATCCCCGGCGTCTTCTTCACTCAGGTACCCGAGAAAGTAGAGGCTGAACTGCATTTCCGGAAAGTCCAGTTTGCGAATCAGTCGCATGCCCAATACTCGGGTATAAAAATCCAGGCTGGGCTTCGGATCCTTGATGCGCAGCATGGTCTGGTTGAACAGGTATTCGTGGGTGACTTCATCCGGGTGTTCAAACAGGCCGTCGGCTTTCTCAAAATGACGGGACATGAGGGCTCCTGATATTAGCAAGGGGGATATCAGGATATCGGGATAGCTAGCCGGGAAAACAACCCCGTAGGCTGGGTGTGACTAGAGGGCGAGGTTGCCTGCAAGCGAAAGGCGCTATCTAGCGCTTCGCAAGCAGGCAAGGCAAGGGCCTGGGGGGTAGATCAGGCCGGGGTTTTTTCCACGGTCTTGAGGACTTTTTGCAAGCCGGCAACGGTGCCGCCAATATCGCTGAGTCCTTGAGGTAGCAGCATGGTGGTGGATTCCTTGGCGACTTTTTCGAAGGCGGTTACGTACTGTTCTGCGATACGCAGGCTGACGGCTTCCTGGCCACCGTCTTCTTTCACGGCAGAGGCAACCTGACGCAGACCTTCACCGGTGGCGGTGGCGATCAGCTCAATTTGCTGCGCACGCCCTTCCGCTTCGTTGATCTGCTTCATTTTTTCACCTTCAGAGATGTTGATCATCTCCTGCTTCTCACCTTCGGAGCGGTTGATCGCCGCCTGGCGGTCACCCTCTGAACGGTTGATGGCGGCTTGGCGCTCCCCTTCGGACTCGGCTACCACGGCGCGACGTTCCCGCTCGGCGCGGACCTGTTTCTCCATGGCATCCTTGATGGATACGGGCAGGTTGATGTCGGCCACTTCGTAACGCAGCACTTTCACGCCCCAGGGCTGTGCCGCTTCGTCCACGGCGCGAACCACTTCCATGTTGATGTCGCCACGTTCTTCAAAGGTCTTGTCCAGATCGATTTTACCGATCACCGAACGCAGGGTGGTTTGTGCCAGCTGCTGGGCGGCCATCACGTAATCGTCTACGCCGTAGCTTGCGGCTTTCGGGTCGATCACCTGCAGGTACATGACACCGTCGATGGAGACTTCGATGTTGTCTTTGGTGATACAGCTCTGACGCGGCACGTCACGAACGATTTCTTTCAGGGAGTGCTTGTAGGCGACACGATCGATAAAGGGCATAAGAAAGTGCAGGCCCGCCTCTAGTGATGTTTGATATTTACCCAAACGTTCCACTACAAACACCTGCCGCTGGGGCACGGTGCGGATGACCATAAACAGCAGTACAACAACGCCCAGTGCGAGCAACCCGGAGATAATCAAACCAGCCATGAAATCTATTCCTTTTTATGACAATTAAACGGTTTCGTTGGAAGGGACGGTCCACGGCTCAACTGTGAGCCAAAGACCGTCGTGTTGAGTGATACGTACCATGTCGCCAGGGTTTAACGGCTGGCTGGATTGAGCCTGCCAGCGTGCGCCCCGGTAAGTCACTGAGCCGGTACCGTTGCTGAAGGCTTCGGCTACGATGGCGCGGTGGCCAATCAGGCCGGCGCTGTCGTCTTCACCGTTGCGTTGGTTTTCTTTGCCCATCAGTTTGTTGTTGAGCACGCGGCGCACAAACACCAGTAGCAGCACGCTGATAATGGCGAAGAGGGTCAGCTCCCACGTCGTGTCATCCAGCAGGCCGAGGAATTTCAGGCTACCCACCAGCAGAGCCGCGATACCGAAAAAGATCACTACCAGACCGGAGACGGCGAATTCGGCGATCATCAAAGCGAGCCCGGCGATAATCCAGTAACTGTATTCCGGCATATCCATTCCTGTGTTCCTTGGCGTTATTCTAATGCCCAAAGATAGCACGTTGGTGACAGGAACGTCGGTAGGAAATGGCTGAAAATGCGCAGTTGCAAGCCTCAAGCTACAACGCGGGGAGGGGTATTGGCTTGGGCGATGTGGTGGGCCGCGTTTCGGGGAAAAGTGACGAGTCACGAGTCACGAGTTTCGAAAAGCGAAAATAGTGAGCCCGGTTTTGCCTTTCGCAACTCGAACCAAGGGTTAAAGCACCTGCGGTGAGGTCGCGGGGAAGGCCTGTGAGTTTATCCGGCCTTCCCCGCGTTGTTGCGTGCCGCACGATGCGTGAAGCGGCTTTTAGTGCTGATGCCCGCCCTCTCCGTGGGCGTGTTTGTGGGCTTTCTCGTCGTCGCTGGCGTCGCGGATGTCGGTGATTTGAACCACGAAACGCAGGGACTTGCCGGCCAGCGGGTGGTTGGCATCCACGTCCACGGTTTTCAGGCCCACTTTCAAAATGGTGAGCATACGCGGGCCTTCATCGGTGGAAACGGTGACCACCTTGCCAGGTTCCAGTTTGCCCGCGTGTTTTAGGTATTTGCGGGAGATACGCTGGAACAGCTCGTTGTTGTATTCGCCGTAGGCGTCTTCCGGGCTAATGGTGACATCCACTTCATCGCCGGTGTTTTTGCCTTCCAGTGCGGTTTCCAGTCCCTTGATGATGTTGTTGTAGCCGTGCAGGTAAGCCATGGGCTCGCCGGTTTCCTGCGAGCTTTCAATCTCACTGCCGTCATCGGCGTTGAACAGGCTGTATTGCAAGGTGACAACCTTGCCGTTTTCGATAGTCATGCAAGCCACTCCAGGGGCAGAAAATAGGGAGCCGGATGCGGGCCCGGGGCAGCATTGTGCCGCCGCCCTGAGCCGCAGGCAATTAGGCTTGTTGCTTGCGCAACAGTTCGCCGGCGAGTGCCGGGCCAGTCCACAGGCTGGGCAGCAGAATCAGTGAGACGGGCACCGCCGTGACCACAATAAATTTCTGCAATGCGCCAATGCCGCCATCTCCGATGCTGATCAGAATAGCGGCGCTGGCGCCCATCATGATGCCCCAGAATACCCGTATGGCCGACGGCGGCTCTTCGGTGCCGGTCATCACCACGGACACGCTATAGGTCATGGAGTCGCCGGTGGTGGCCACGAAGATGGTAGTGAGTACCAGGAACAGGGCGGACAGCAAGGTGCCCCAAGGCAGGGCCTGGGTGGTGGCTAGCAAGGCAGCGGGCAAATTAAAGCCTTCAAAAGGCTTGGAAATAATGCCCGGTTGGGCAATTTCCAGAGAGATGCCGGTGCCGCCGACAATGGTGAACCAGAAACAGGTTACCAGCGGGGCCACTAGGGCAACCACACCGACCAGTTCGCGCAGGGTTCGCCCGCGGGAAATGCGCGCCACGAACAGCGCCATCAACGGGCCGTAGCCAATAAACCAGCCCCAGAAAAACACCGTCCACCAGTCCAGCCAGCCAGCATCGCCGCGGAAGGTGGCCATGGGGAAAAATTCGCCCAGATAGGTGCCGAAGCCTTGAACAAAACCGTCAACGATAAAGGCAGTAGGGCCGGCAATCAGGATAAAGAGCATCAGCACAACGGCGAGCATCACATTGAAACGGCTGAGTAACTGGATACCCCGGTTTACGCCGCTGATCGCGCTCAGGGTGTAGATTAGCACCAGCCCCAGAATGACGGCGAGTTGGGTGGTGTAGCTGTCGGCCACACCAAACAGTGCATTCAGACCAAAGCTGACCTGCAGGCCGAGAAAGCCAATGGGCCCCACCGTGCCGGCGACTACGGCCAGTACACAGCAGGCGTCGACTATGGCTCCGCCAGGGCCGTGCAGGATGCGCTCACCGAATACCGGATAGAGGAGTGTTCGGGGCTTTAGCGGCAATCCTTTTTCATAGTGCAGCACCATCAGGGTAATGCTGGTCAGGCAGCCGAGGATGGCCCAGGCCAGAAAGCCCCAGTGCATGAAGCTTTGCGCCAGGGCATTGGTGCCCTGCTCCATGGCACTGCCTGCTTCACCAAACAGTGGGGGGGCCGAGATGAAATGAGCAATGGGTTCCGCTGCTGCCCAGAATACGCCGCCACCGGCTAGCAGGGTGCACATGATGATCGACACCCACTTGAACGTGGACAGTTCCGGTTTATCCATCCCCCCCAAGCGAACGCTGCCAGTGCGGCCGATGGCCAGATACAGGGAAACAAAAAAGGTGGCTAGCATCAGTAGCTGCCAATAGGCGCCGAACAGCTGGGTGGACCACTGAAAGCTGGTTTGTACCCAGGCCGCTGTTTGTTCGATATCCCAGAGGGACAGGCCGACAAACAGCAGGATCAGGCCGCCGCTAAGGATAAAGGCCGGCACATCCACGGCCTGGAAGGTGCGAGAGAAGAAAGACATTGTCGTTTCCTGTGAGAAGCGACCAGGACGCAGACGAGGCTGCGGCAAGCAAGGAGACCAGAACGGATAATCCGGTAACTGCGGCCAGGACCTTGGGTCACAGGTAAATGAATACGTTGCGCAAACGCATGCAACACTGGGGCCATTCTAACACGGCTTGCCAGCAGGCTGGCAGTAGGCTCAGTGTTCCGCGTCGGGGTGCAGGCCCAGCGCTTTGCGGTCGGTGCCGTTGCGAATCTCGGCGAGCAGGCGGTTGGATTGCCGGTACCAATTGCGTCGACCTTGGGGCCCCCATTTGAAGCGTTTGTAAGTCCACTGATACTGAGCCAGATTGCGATCAATATAACACTGTAAGCTGCTGTTCATGGCGGTGAGCACCTCGGTGGTATCGTTGGCCTGCTCCATAGCCGGGGACTCTTCGAAGTGCAGGTGAATATCTTTCACGCCGCCTTCGCCGCGAATACAGGACACGATAAACACATGGGGGCGGTAACGCTGGACCAGTTTGTCGATCAACGCCGGGGTGGGCACGTCATAGCCAAAAAAGGGCACAGAGGGATTACTGCGGTTGCCCGGATTGTGGTCGGAAAGAATGCCCAAGGTGCCGCCGGCTTTCATGGCGGCCAGTGCCTGTTTGACGCCCTGGCTATTGGTCGGAATAAGCACGGAGCCGGTGCGTTCGCGGGCCGCTTTGACCATGGCATCCATCAGCGTGGCGGGGTGGGGCTGGTACATGATCAGCGTTTTGTCCCGGCTGCCCTTGTCGCCCACATACAGGTTGCTGATTTCCCAGCTACCCTGGTGCAATGACAGCATCAATACTGGCCGTTCGCTGGCGCAGGCCTCGAGAAAGGCCTGCTCACCGTGGATATGGCTGACCCGCGACAGGGTTTCTTCCACGGGCCGGTGCCACACATGGCTGAATTCGGTGAGCGTGCGGCCCAGTTCGCGCAGGCTTTGTCGGCCGATTTTTTTGGCTTCGGCGTAGGACAGCTGCGGGTGGGTGGCCAGCAGGTTGATCAGCACTACCCGGTAGGCACCCGCATAGCGTAGCGGCACCAGGGAAACCAGGGTGGCTACGGCGGCGCCGAAACCGGTGATCAGTGGCAAGGGAAGCCAGGCAAGCAGGCGGACCACCATCCATAGGCGGCGGCCTGGGTATTGTTTATTCATGTGTCAGTTCAATGGTCAGGGTTTCGCCATGTTGCGGAACCCGAAAATGTGCATGTTCGATGTGTTGGTCTGTCAGGGCCTGGGCCAGCGCTTTCGGCGGTGCATCCATGGGCTCGTCAGTGAGCACGAAGGTGCCCCAGTGCATGGCCAGAGACTGGCGCGCCTGAATATCCTGATGGATTTTCACCGCTTCCGCCGGGTTGATGTGCACCGGCGACATAAACCAGCGCGGCTCGTAGGCCCCGATGGGTAATAATGCCAGATCTACCGGCCCGAATACTTGTCCAATTTCGTTAAACAATGGTGCGTATCCGGTATCGCCGGCAAAATAGAGGCTGAAATCCGGGAAATTCAGGCGCCAGCTGCACCACAGGGTCTGGTTGTGATCGTTGGGGCCGCGTCCACTGAAGTGCTGGGCGGGCAAACAGAAAGCTTCGACCTGACCGTGGTAATCGCTTTGCCACCAGCCCAGTTCGATGATTCGCTCTACTCCCAGTTTCTGCAGCCAGGCTTTGATACCTCGGGGAACGAACCAGAGGATATCGCGGCCGAAGCGGGCCTGTAATTGCTTTACCGACGCCTTGTCCAGATGGTCATAGTGGTTGTGTGATACCAGTACCGCATTGATGTCGGGCAGCTGGTCAATGGTCAGTGCCGGCGGTACGGCCCGTTTCGGGCCGGCGAAGGTGAACGGGGAACAACGGTCGGAAAACACCGGGTCGGTGAGCAGATTCCAGCCACGGTGCTGGAACAGATAGGTAGCATGGCCGATCCAGGTGATCTGTGGGCGGTTACCTGGCTGACGCAGCTGTTCCGGGTCCGGGGTGTGCAGGGGAAAGGACTGATGGCCGGGAAAGCGCCCGCGCGACTCCCACTGCCAGCGCAGAAAGGCGCCGAGCCCGTGGTGTGGGGTGTCAAACCGGTTACGGAAAGCATGCCCACGGCGCTGGCTGGCGGGTTCCTCAGCGGCCAGCGCGGCCAGTCGCTCACGGTCGATCATGCCGGCTTCTGCAGCCCCGCCACGGCACCCTCAATGGCGTCCAGATCCGGAATCACCGCCAGGTCGCCGCCAACCTGAATGTACATGGCTTCCGCAGGCCCGGTATCCACGGGTTCTTCCACCGGATCGTCCTTGCCCACTTTTATCAGGCGGGGAATCCCCTGCACGATCACCGCATAAAAAGGCGCCTTGCTGGCCACGGTGTTAAGCACCGCAATACGGGCATCCTGGCCGATGGTGACCTGGCCGGATTCGTTGAGCTTTTCGAATGACAACAGCGGGATCTGTTGGTCCCGCCAGCTGAGCCAGCCAAGCAGCCATTCCGGGCCATGGCCAGGGCGATCCGGTTGGCGCAGCGGGATCACCTCGGCCACCACAATATTGGGTACCAGCCAGGGCCGCCCCTGCATGGGGATCAGCAGGCTGGAAATGTCGGATGGTAAACTGCTCATAACTCACCTCAATAAATAAACCCGACGACAATGGAGTGCGCCTCGCCAGGCGTCAGGCTTTTTTTAATTCTCTTCTTACCCGCTCCACCAGCTGCAGCGCAAGCTGTTCGGGGGAGCCGCTAAAGCTGACACAGCCGGTTTCGCGTACGGAATCCGGCTGGCTGCTGACCGCACAGGTCTCGGCGCTTTGTGCCCACACCGGGCAACCGGTAGCCGCCAGGCGCGGGGCGGCAATGGCGCCGTCGTTGCCCATGCCGGAGAACAGGATGGCGCCGCAGGCGTTGCCAAAGCCGTCGCCCACATGCTGGATCACTTGATCGATGGAGGGCGCATAGGGGCCTTCCCAGGTATCGCCGGTGGACTGGATGCGGCCGTCATGGCGGAAGCGCACAGCGTACTCTACCGGCACAATGGCCAGCTCGCCGTGACGCAAGGCTTCGCCATCGACACCAATCTTGCACTGTATCGGGTTATCCCGGCCCAGCACGCCGCACAGGGTCTCCAGAAAGCTGGCATCAATGTGTTGGGCCAACACGAACGCCACCGGCAAATTGGCAGGAAGGCAGTCGAGAAACAGTTTTACCGCCGCCGGCCCGCCCAGGCTGGCGCCCAGTACCCACACCTGGCGAGGGCGATCGCCGGGGCGAATGGCCTGGAATTCCCGCGGCTGGGGAATGCGGGCCCGGGGCGGTGGAGAAGGAATGACGTCCAGCCGTTCTTCCGCTGCAGGCTTGCCGATAAAGCTCACCAGCTTGGTGACCAGGCGTCGCTCCCATTTGGGGTAGCGAACGTCGGTACGCGCGGGGGCCTGACCGTCACAGAACAGAATCGGCACCTCAGCGCGTTCCAGCAGGTCGTCCAGGAAGTGCTGCCAGCGATCTTCACTGGATAGATCCACGACCCACAGGTCCAGCGCGTCAGCGGCCAGCCAGCGGCCTTCCAAGGCATCCGGCTCGGTGCTGACCAGTACCTGGTAGCCCTGACCCTTCACCGCACTGGAGAGCAGGTGGCCCTGCAATGTGCTGTCGGCGATGACGCCGACGCGGCCAGGCGCGGTCATCCGTTATCCGTTTCCTGCAGTTCACCCAGCAGTTCGCGAATGGTGGACAGCAGTTCGTTTTCCTGGAACGGCTTGCCCATGTAGCAGTTCACGCCAATATCGAAGGCCCGCTCGCGATGTTTCTCGCCGGTGCGGGAGGTGATCATGATGATCGGCACATCCTGCAGGCGACTGTCGTGGCGCACGTGGGTGGCCACTTCGAAACCGTCCATGCGAGGCATTTCGATATCCAGCAACATCACATCCGGGCGAATGTCTTCCAGCTTGGCGATGGCGTCGATGCCGTCTTTGGCGGTGACCACTTCGTAGCCATTACGCTCCAGCAGGCGAGTGGTGACCTTGCGCACGGTGACCGAGTCATCGGTAACCATGACCAGCGGCGTGTCACGCTGGGGCTGGGCATCTTCTTCCGGCTCCTGAGGCAGCGTCGGTACTACCTCCCCGGCCGCTAGGGCGGTGGTCTGCACGTGGGCGGCGCGGATCAGGGAATGGATATCCAGAATGATTACCACGGAGCCATCCCCGAGGATGGTGGCGCCGCTGATGCCGGCTACCGTGGCCAGCTGCGGACCGACGGCTTTCACTACGACTTCCCGGGAGCCGACCAGGTCGTCCACCACGATGGCCACGGTGTGTTCGGTGCTGCGAATCAGCAGCACTGGCATGGGCGTGGTCTGGTTCTCCAAGTGCGGTACCCGGTTGCCGTGGACAAAGTTGCCCAGGTACTGCAATTCGTAATCCTGCCCCACGTAGGTGTAGACAGGGTTTTCTTCCTCGAAGTAGTGCTGCAGCTCGAACGGGCTGATCCGCACGATACCTTCGATCTGGTTGAGCGGAATGGCGTAGGAATCTTCGGCGGCTTTTACCATCAGTGCGCGGTTCATGGCCAGAGTGAATGGCAGGCGAATGATGAAACGCGTGCCCTGCCCTTGGCGGGAATCGATAGTCACCGAGCCGCCCATCTGCTTGATCTCGCTGGCGACCACGTCCATGCCGACACCGCGGCCGGAAATTTGCGTCACCGCGGCAGCGGTGGAGAAGCCGGCGTGGAAGATGAACTGCTGGATTTCCTGCTCGGAGAGCTGGGCATCCGGCGCCACCAGGCCCCGCTCGATGGCTTTCTTGCGCACCGCATCGGTATCGATGCCCTTGCCGTCATCGGACAGGGTGATGACCACCTCGCCGCCCTCGCGGGACAGTTCCAGGTTGATGTGACCGGTGCTGTCCTTGCCGGCGGCCTCCCGGCCGGTACCGGTTTCGATGCCGTGATCCACGGCATTGCGCAGCATGTGTTCCAGCGGTGCGACAACGCGTTCCATCAGGGAGCGGTCCAGCTCGCCTTCCGGGTTGAGCACATCGAAGTCCACGCGTTTGTCCACTTCGCCGGAAATCTGCCGAACAATGCGGCGCAGGCGCGGTACCAGCCGGCTGAAGGGCACCATGCGGGTGCGCATCAGTTTTTCCTGCAGCTCGGTGTTAATGCGCGCCTGTTGCAGCAGCAGGGTTTCGGTGTCCTTGTTGCGGTCCAGCAGGGTGTTCTTCAAATCCAGCAAGTCAGAGGCGGACTCGGACAGCTGCTTGGTAACCTGGTGTAGTTCGGAATATTGATCCATTTCCAGCGGATCGAAGTCTTCGTCGTATTCACCGAGATCCACGCCCTTCTGGTAGTTGGACATGATCTGCGCTTCGGTTTCCGAGTCCAGCCGGCGCAGCTGTTCGTAAAGACGCTGTACCGTGTTGCCCATTTCTTCCACGTTGAAGGCAAACTCGGTGATGCCCTGCTCTACCCGGCCACGGTTGATGGAGGTTTCCCCGGCCAGGTTTACCAGAGCCTCAAGCACATCCGCGCCGACTCGGACCATTTCCTGCGGCTGCGCCTGGTTTTGGCGCTGGCGGCGGTCATCTTTTTGCGGTTGCTGCGGTGCCGGTTTGGCGGCGGCTGCAGGCAGAGTGTTGGCCTGCGTAGTGGCGTCCGCGGCCTCAGGTTCCGGGGCGCTGGCTTGCGCGGCCTTCGCGACAGATTCCATACCCCGGTTGATCTGGTCGTGCCAGTCCAGCATGGGCTGGAAGTCGTTTTGGGCCGGCGTTTGGCGGCGGCTTTCCAGTTCCAGCAAATAGGTTTCGAAATCGTGGCTGATGTCGCCCAGTTGTTTGAGGCCGGCCAGGCGTGCGCCCCCTTTCAGGGTATGCAGTGCCCGCTTCAGGTCATCGATGAAGTCGGTGCTTTCCGGGTGATCTTTCCAGGAGGTCAGGCAGGCATCGATAATGTCCGACAGCTCTTCGGATTCTTCCAGGAAAATTTCCAGGATTTCCGGGTCGCTGTCTGACTCCCATACATCATCGGCGGCGCTGTGTGCCGGTATGGGGTTTTCGCTGGTGAGTGACGATGCCGACGGCGCAGGGGCCGGTTGAGCAGCTGGCGTGCCCGCCATGGCGGGCAGGGTAAAGCTCGCCGGGTCGGTGGCATAGCTATGGATCGCGGCGATCAGCACTTTGCCACTGGGCAGCGGGCGGCTGGCTTTCAGCGCTTCCACCATCTCCGCCAGCTGGTCGTGGCAGCGATGGAGCAGATCAAACAAGGTGGGTTCGATGGCCAGTTGGCTTTGGGCCAGCCCTTCGTAGAGGGTTTCCAGCTCGTGGCCCAGGTCGCCCAGCTCCGGCACTTCGGCCATGCGCGCGCCACCCTTGAGGGTGTGCAGGTCGCGCTGCAGAGATTGCAGCTCAATCAGGTTGTCTTGTTGGCTGATCCACAATTCCAGGCTGTTGCCGGCGGATTCAAGAATTTCCTCGGCTTCTTCCAGGAAAATTTCCACCAGCTCCGGGTCACGTTCCGGTTGAGGTGGCGCATCAGTGGGCGCGGGCGCGTCCTCAACCGCAACGGGCGCGGGGGCGTCAGTGGCATTGAGGGCGAGCATGGCCAAGTCATTGGCGGGTTCATTGCCGTCGGCACTCTCGAACGATTGGCTGCTGTTGTCGTTCAGGCTTGGTGGGGCTTCGCCACGGATAAAGGCTTGGATGGCGGCCACCAGAGCAGGAGCATCCGTCGGGGCGATGTTGGCTTGCAGGTTTTCGATCATCACCGCCAGGCTGTCATGGCACTGGTGCAGCAGGCGGAACAGGGCCGCATCGGATTCCAGCTGACCGGCGTTATAGCCTTCGTACAGGTTTTCCAGTTCGTGGGCCAGGTCGCCTACCGGGGCAACGCCGGCCATGCGGGCGCCGCCCTTGAGTGTGTGCAGGTCACGCTGCAGGCTGCTCACATTACTGCTATCGCCGGCTTCCCACTGGTCGAGAATGTGGCTGGAGGATTCGAGAATTTCCTCGGCTTCTTCCAGGAACAGTTCCACCAGCTCCGGATCCAGATGCGCTTCGTAACGGTTGCTGTCCGGGGTGGCGGCGGGGATGCCACTAACGGAGACGGTGCTGCTGTCATCGTTGCTGTTGGCGTACTCGCCCTCGACAGGCTGGCCGCCGTCCGGACCACCATCGGGTCCGTCACTTTCGGCCAGTTCACGCAGGGCATCCACCAGGCCCAGCTCCGGGCGCACGGTCTGGCCGGCAGCCAGGCAGTCCATCATGTTCATCAGCGCGTCTTGGCCTTCTCCGGCCAGGGCAAACAGGCGCTCGCTGTAGGGTAAGCGGCTGCTTTCTACGGCGCTGTAGCAGGCGGCCAAGGCCGCCGCCAGGTCGTGGATTTCGTTGAGGCCGGCGGTGGTGGCGCTGCTAGCCAGCAGCTCCAGTTCGTCGCGCAGGCGTACCAGCTCATCAGTGTGTTCGGGGTGCTGCGCCCACTGGCTGAGCAGTTGCTCTGCATCGACGATCAGGTCCATGCCTTCGGACAGGAACACGGAAAGAATGTGCGGGTCCGGGCCGGGGCTGTCGCTGCCCTGCAGCTGGTCGCGTTGCTGGTTGAGCGATTGAATCAGAGCGTCGGCGCCGGGCAAATGGGCCGGCGGGGTCGGGTCCATTTGGTCCAGGCTGACCAGGATCAAGTCGTGGCTTTGGGCCAACAGGTCGACCTGTTGCTGGTTGGCGCGGCGGTTGCTACTGATCAGATCCCGGGTCAGCTTTTCGGCCGGCTCGGCCACTTCGGCCACCGCTTCGATTTCTGCCATGCGGGCGCTGCCCTTCAGGGTATGCAGGGCGCGATGCACGCTGTCATCCACCGGGTGCTCGGACAGATCGGTGTCGTTGCTGGCCAGCCATTGGGCGATCAGCGCCAGATTGCGGCGGGCTTCGCTGGAAAAAATTTCCAGCAGGACGGTGTCCGGCCCGTCTTCGCTGCTGTCAGCGTCGCCGGGGGCATCGCCGCTCATGTCCGGAATGTCGGACAGGCTCTCAGCTGCCGCGTCGCTGGTGCTGGCGGCAGGGGCTGTGTCCGCGTCGTAGTCCGGTTCCTGTTCCGGCAGATCCAGGGTAAGGCTGTCGTCAAGGTCGTTGAGTTCGTTGTCCACTGGGAGCAAGTGGATGTCATCGCTGCTGTCGTCAGTGTCCCAGGGGGTGAGGGAATCTTCGCTGGCGGCGGCGTCAAACGCGGCCAGATCCTCAGCGGACAGGCTGTTGTCAGTCAAGTCGTCTTCGCTGGGCGCGTCGAGGGTGATTTCTGTGAGACTGTCAGACTCATCGCTGTCGGCGTCGCGGCTGCCCACGGCGGGTACCTGATCGATCTGGCCGCCGGCGGCCAAGGTGTCGGCGGCATCGGCCAGCGGCTGCACATCAAAGGGGTCGGGTTGGCGCAGGGTAAAGGCATCGACCAGGGCGGGGACCCGGTTGCGCACTTCCTGGACCAGGGCAATCAGTATCGCGGTGGGCTCGATGGTGCGGTCGATGACGCGGTTCAGCATGTTTTCCACCGACCAGCCCAGTTCGCCCACGGTGCTGGCGCCGACCATGCGGCCGGACCCTTTCAGGGTGTGGAAGGCGCGGCGGAATTCCACCAGGGACTCTTCGTCGCTGGTGTTGGCAGCCCAGCGCGGGAAATATTGATCTAGGGCTTCCAGCACTTCGCCCACTTCTTCCTGGAAAATCTCGATGATTTCGTCATCGATCAGCTCATCGCTGTCGTCGTCAGCGGCAACCGGGCTTGGCGTCTCGGGCTCGGCCGGGGCGGTGATTTCCAGGGTTGGGTCGAGCAGTTCGTCATCGTCGCTGCTATCGAAATCCGGACTGTAGTCGCTGCTGTCCAGCGGCTGTAGCTCCAGGGTGGCGTCCTGGTCAGCATCGGTTTCACTGTCGTGCTGTTCGGTACTGGCTGAAAACCCGGACCAGGCATCCACATCGTGTTCCTGGGATGCGCGGGTGTCAGTGGGGCCGGTGTCAGCGTCCAGTTCCGGTTGTTCCAGTTCAATGCGTTCTACGTCGATATCGTTATCGGCAAAGTCCTGTTCGTCTTCCAGCGGATAGCCGAGCGCTTCCACACTGGCGCGAGCCAGCTGCAGAATATCGTCGGTGGTGGCCGGGTCGTCGCTGAGACGCTCCAGGTAGTATTCCACTGAAGTGATAGCGTCAGCGAGGGTGTCCATGCTGCGCCAGTCCGGCTTGGGCTGGTCCGCTTGCAGCAGCTTTTCTTCGATGAACTGCACGCACTGGCGCAGTATCAGTGCCGGTTTGCTCAGCTGGATCACGTCCAGACCACCGCGGACGGCATTCAGGCGTTCGGGCACCACTTGTAGCGGATCGGTATTCCACTGTGACGCAATGAATTCCACGATGCCGTCTTTGGCTTCTTCCAGCCCGGCCCGGCATTCGCGCAGCACGGCGTCCATGGCCTGGCCCACATGGCTGGGCATGTCATCGCCCTGGCCGTTGTAGCTGGCACTGCGGCGGTCGCCACTGATGCCGGCCAAGGTGGCTTCCACGTAGAGCAGGGCCCCGGCGATATCCATCAGGCTTTCGCGTTCGGCGGGTGCCTTGCCGGCGACGATGTCTTCCATGGCGTGCAGTTGCTCTTCCACCAGCGTGCGAGGCTGGCCCAGGCCGAGTACGGCGACAGTGTCGGCCACCTGTTTCAGGGTGAGCGTGAGAGGCTGCAGCTTACTGGTGTCGGTGTCGCCACTGTGGACAAAGCTTTCCAGGGCGTCCTTGACGGTGGTGAGCTCTTCGGAAAGGGCTTGTACTACGGAGTTCATGGCCTGGGCGTCCGGGCCGGTCATCCGTTGGCGTTCTTCGTTGACCAGGTCATCGGACGGCAACGCCTCTTCCAGTCGGAAGCGGGCTTTCACATCACGGATGCGGGGGCTGTCCACATCGGCCTTGGCCACGTAGTACAGCAGGTTCTTGATCAGTTCGGTGGACGCAGGCCGGTTCAGGCTGGCGGCGCCGTCAACGGTCAGCTCACGCAGATTGCGGTCCACGTGGCCGAGCATCAGTTTTACCGAGCTACCAAGAATGATGGCGTCTTCGGAGAGACCTTCTACCAGCGCATTGCTGATCGACCATAGCGGTGCACGCGGTGCATCGCCGGTGACCTGTTCCAGTTTGGTGAAGACCTTGGCCATGTAGCCCAGGTTCTCGCTCATGTTGTCGTTACGCAGAACACCGAGCAGGGCAATCTGGAACATCTGGCGAACTTTTTTCGCCAGCAGGATAAAGCGTGGATCGTTGAGCAGGTCGTCGGGAATCTGGCCCTGGCCGGTGGCGTCGGTGAGGTCCGGTTTGAACAGGGAGGTTTCCGACAGCAGGGATTCGCCGCGGGCGGCGCGCAGGTCATTGAGCAACGGCAGCAGCACCACCGGCAGATCGCGGCGATTGCTGGCGACCCGGTCCAGGTAAGGAGGTAGTTGCAGGATCGCCCGCATCAGGGTTTCCTGGCTGTCGGTCACATTGCCTACGTTGCCGTCGAGCAGTGCCTGAGCCAGTTTTTCCATTTCCTCGGCGAGCAGCGCCGCACCGTAGAACTCCACCATCTGCAAGGTGCCGTACACCTGGTGCAGGTGGGTCTGGCAGAAACGCATGCGAGTGGCGTCGTCCGGGTTGTCCACGAACGATTCCAGTGCCTGTTGCGCCTGGTTCAGGGTTTCCTGGATTTCCCCGCGAACCCAGTCCAGAGCCAGATAGTCGTGACGGTCACTCATGACGTCTCCTGTCATACTCAAACCTGCCGTCACTGCGGGCAGGTTTCTGTAATACGCAGCACGTAACATGCAGCACGCCTCATGCAGGTCATTCCTGTATGGGTGCCGCCCCAAGCGTTTTTCTTTTTCGTGCGCTGCGTGTTGCGTGCAGCTTGTTGTTTTATGTCTTATCTACAGCGCCGGAATGCCAACGTATCAGCAAAATGAATGCGTTCCAGATCCGGATGTTGCCAATCGGTCACTTCCCCGGGCCCGAGTACCAGAATGCCACCTGGTGCGAGCCGTTCCGCCAGCCGGTTCACGATCTGGCGTTTTCGCCAGCGGCGAAAATAAATCAGCATGTTCTGACAAAAAATCAGGTCCATGTTGTTCATTGGTGCGGTGCTCAAATCCAGCACGTTGAGCCGCGCAAAACAGATGCGTTCGCGCAGTTGGCCGGTAATCGTCACGGTTTGCCCGTTTCCGGTGGGCTGGAAATACTTGTCCCGCAATAGCGGGTCCACCTGCAATATCCGCCGCGCGGCATATTCGCCTTTGCGGGCCTTGGCCAGGGTAGGCAGGCTGATATCCGTGGCGGTGATGCCGTAGAACCGTTTTTGCTCGCTGGCAGAAAACTGTTCGTTGATCATCATGGCAAGGGAGTAAGCTTCCTCGCCGGTGGAGCACCCCACGCTCCACACCTCCAGGCTGGCGCTGGCTGGCTGTTCGGCCATGAAGCGCTGCGTGAACTCTTCGACCAGCGCGAAGGAACCGGGATGCCGGAAGAAGCTGGTTTCCTGGACAGTCAGACGGTCCACCAGCACGGACCATTCCATGGCCCGTGACTGGGTAGAACCCACCATCAGGTGTTCGTAATAGGTGTCGTAGTCCTCGATGCCCAGCTCGCGCATGCGAATGTTCAAGCTGGTTTCGAGGAAGGTCTTGCGCTCGTTGGATAGCGTCATACCGGTGCGGTCTTCCAGCAGCGCCTGCCACAGCTGGAACTGCTCCGCATCCATGGCGGGCGTGCTTTTGATCGACCAGCGATCTGTCACTGCAGCACCCATGGCATGTCTCCCGAGACCGGCTCAGGCCGGATCAGGAGTGCTCCGGCAGGCGGAAGCCGGCAACGGAATTACGCATTTCCTGGGCCATTTCGGCCAGGTTACCAATGGACCGTGCTGTTGCGGTGGTACCGGCAGAGGTCTGTGAGGTGATTTCCTGGATCACGTTCATGGTGTTGGAAATGTGACCCGCGGAGGCCGCCTGTTGGCGCGCCGCGTTGGAGATGTTCTGGATCAGGTCCGCCAGGGTTTTCGATACGTTCTCGATTTCTTCCAGTGCCACACCCGCATCCTGCGCCAGGCGAGCCCCTTTCACTACCTCGGCAGTGGTGGCTTCCATGGAGATAACGGCTTCGTTGGTATCGGTCTGAATGGTTTTAACCAGGGTTTCAATCTGCTTGGTTGCCGCAGCCGAACGTTCCGCGAGGCGCTGTACCTCATCCGCAACCACCGCGAAGCCCCGACCGGCTTCGCCGGCCATGGACGCCTGAATGGCGGCGTTCAAGGCGAGGATGTTGGTCTGGTCGGCGATGTCGTTAATCAACGATACGATGTCACCAATTTCCTGGGAGGATTCACCCAAACGCTTGATCCGTTTGGAGGTTTCCTGAATCTGTTCGCGGATGGTGTCCATGCCGTGGATGGTCGCCTGTACCACTTCGGCGCCCTTGTTGGCGATGGCTACCGCTCGTTCCGCTACCGCGGCCGATTCGGCGGCGTTGGCCGATACTTGGTCAATGGAGACCGCCATTTCGTTCACAGCAGCAGATGCCCCGGCAATTTCCTGGGCCTGGTGCTCGGACGCTTCGGCCAGATGCATCGCCGTGGACTGGGTTTCCTGGGCGGCTGATGCCACCTGTACCGCCGAGTTGTTAATGGTCTGTACCAGGCTGCGCAGCTGGTCAATGGAGTAGTTGATGGAGTCAGCGATGGCACCGGTGAAGTCCTCGGTTACCGTTGCCTGTACGGTCAGGTCACCGTCAGCCAGGTCACCCAGTTCGTCGAGCAGACGCAGAATCGCGGCTTGGTTACGCTGGTTCTCACTTTCCAGTTCGTCTTTCAGCTTGGCCGCCTGACGGTTCCGTTGGGCCATGATGATAAAGAAGAACAGCACCGCCAGGCCGGCGCAAACGCCCCCCAGCCATACGGACGGGAACATGCCACTGGTGGTGTCTTCGAACTGGTTGTTCAGGTTGGTGGATTCCTGCAGCAGGTCCTGGGAGCGACGGAAAATGGTGTCGGCCGCGTTACGTACCTGGAACAGCTCGGGGGCGGTTTCCAGGATCTCATCCACGGACTGGTTAACGAATTCGTCGAACAGGTCAGCAATTTCAGCCAGGTAATCCAGGGCATCGGGGTCATTCACCTGGTCAATACCCATGGCGGCATCGCCTTCGATCATGCCGTTCATGACACGACCGAACAAGCTGGCGTCACGGCCGAAGGAGTCTGCCGCGATGACGGCGCCGTCGCCGCCTTCCAGTACCTTGGCAATGGACCGCACGATGCGCTCAGCCAGCCAGGATTGGCGCTGCGCAAAGGCGATTTGTTCCGGTTCCGCATCGGTGGCCACCAGAATTTCCACGACGCCTTCGTATTCGGCCTGCAGGGACGGAATGGTCTGGGCCAGGGTGTCTGCCACTTCGTGCAGATCCAGTACCGTGTCTTCCCCTTTCAGGATCACGCCGGCGTTGGCGTTCACTTCATCCCACAGGGTTTGTAGGCGAGCCATGGCCTGCGGGTCACTAACGGGTTCGTCTTTTACGGCGTCCCAGGCGGACTGGAAGCTCTTCTGGGATTTATCCAGCAGTTCGAAGGCGTCGGCGTTGCCGGCCGCTGCTTCCAGGGCGTTTTTGGCGATCTGCTGGGAAATTACCCGCATCTCGGAGGCGCGGGTGATGTTCTCCTGCGCCCGGTTTGCCGTGGTGGCGGACAGCAGGAAGTTGGCCAGTGCCAGTACGATAAAGATGGCAAGACCCACATAAAGGGCAATATTCAGCGTGTTGCCACCGCCTGCGCCCCCCCGCAGTTTTTCCAACAATGCTCCCGAATTGAACTTCATAGTCTGGCTCCTGGCCTGGCGTTCACTCTTCTTATATTCCCCGAGTTGTTCTATGCCGTTAGCCGGTACGGGCTACCTGCATAAAACGCGGGTCCTCTGCCAGCCTGGTGAGGCTGAACACGGACCAATACTCCCCTTCCCGTCGGTAGGCCCCGCGCACAAAGTTCGTGACGCTGGTGTCGCTGACCGGCAGTGATTCCACAAATTCATCAATGGGAAAATGTTGCATCCCCAGTACCTCGTCCACGGCCATGCCGGTGTAGAGGTCGTCCTGGTCCAGCACCAGCAGCCGGCGGCGCTTTTCCTGAACCGGTGAACTCTTTTCCAGAAAGCCGCTGAGATCCATGACGGTCATCAGGCGGCCCCGGACGTTGGCTACCCCTTTCATCCAGCTGCGTGCACCGGGAATGCGGGTGTAAGCCGGCACCGAGAGGATTTCGGAAACCTCATCCAGCGGTGCCACGTATTTCTTGCCGTCGAGCACAAAGCCTACGCCACTCCAGTAGCTGACCGCATCCTGCTGCATGGGCAGATCTTTGGCCTGCTCCCGGCAGCGCTGATTGTATTCAGCCAGTTTGATGTAGGCGGCGGAGGCGTTGCTGCTCATGGGTGGCTCCTTCAGGCGTCGGCCAGCATGCGGTCGACGGTTTGCAGGAGCACGTCTTCGTCCACCGGCTTGGTCAGGTAGTCCCGGGCGCCCTGGCGTTTGCCCCAGACACGGTCGGTCTCCTGATCCTTGGTGGTAACGATAACGATCGGAATATGGGCGGTATCCGCCCCTTTGGTGAGCTGGCGGGTGGCCTGGAAGCCATTCAGGCCAGGCATTACCACATCCATCAAAACCAGCTCGGGAAGCTCGGAACGGGCCGTGGCGACGCCATCGGCGCCATTGGCAGCCTCGATAACTTCGTGGCCATGCTTTTCCAGAATCTCGCGCAACTTGTATGTCTCGGTGGGCGAGTCATCCACAATCAGAATACGTGCCATCTTACCCTCTTCAGGTTCAGCGGCGATGCCGCTTAACCGTTGATATGCTGACGAATCGCACCGAGTAGCTCGTCCTTGGAGAACGGCTTGGTCAGGTACTCATCGGAACCCACAATTCGCCCCTTGGCCTTGTCAAACAGGCCATCCTTGGACGACAGCATGATCACCGGGGTTGCCTTGAAGGCGCTGTTGTTCTTGATAAGCGCGCAGGTCTGATAGCCATCGAGACGCGGCATCATGATATCGACGAAAATGATATTGGGCTTGCTGTCGGCGATTTTGGCCAAGGCATCGAAGCCATCGGTGGCCGTGATTACTTCACAACCCGCTTTCTTCAACAAGGTTTCGGCGGTACGACGAATCGTCTTGGAATCGTCGATTACCATCACCTTGAGGTCTTGGAAATTGTCAGTCATGGAAACTGCCTTTAACCGTGAACCGTAATTGGCCGCAACTTATTGTAATTTTTGGCCTTTCTAGTAATTCGCTGGGCGGCCCTGTGGCGGTGTCAGCCCAAGCGAAGTTTTTAACACAGATTCTACAATCAATCTATAAGACCCTATGAAACTTGAGAAAATGTCCCTCAGACGGGGTGCTGAATAAGCTTCGCCGCACATAGCGAACCCGTCTGTGCGCTGCTAACATTGCCCCGGCCATTGTGTTGGTATAAGCAATGCCCGTACCAAATCCCCCGCGCGCAGCCGTCAGGCTGCCCGCGCCCTGTAGAACGGAGACTTCATGAGCCTGCGTGTTGGTGTGGTGATGGACCCCATCGCCAAAATCAAACCCTGGAAAGACAGCACCTTTGCCATGCTGCTGGAGGCACAGCGGCGCGGCTGGTCTCTGCTCTACATGGAGCCGGGGGATCTGTATGTGCGCGATGGTCGCACCTTTGCCACTACCCGGGCACTGTCTGTCACCGACAATAACGACGATTGGTACCGTCTGGCCGACGCCGTGAATCACGACCTGGCCGATCTGGACATTATCCTGATGCGCCAGGACCCGCCGTTTAATGCGGAATATATCTATGCCACCTACTTGCTAGAGAAAGCGGAGCAAGAAGGAGTAATGGTGGTGAATCGCCCGGGCAGTGTGCGCGACAGCAATGAAAAACTGTTCGCTACCGACTTCCCGCAGTGCTGTGCGCCGACTCTGGTGTCCAGCCAGTCCACACTGCTGCGCAACTTTGTACAGGAGTTTGGTGACACCGTGATGAAGCCGCTGGACGGCATGGGCGGCAGCAACATCTTTCGGGTGCGCAAGGACAGCCCCAATATCTCGGTGGTGATCGAAGTGCTCACCCAACACGGCAAGACGCCGATCATGGCCCAGCGCTTTGTGCCGGAGATCACCGAAGGGGACAAGCGCATTCTGATGATCAACGGCGAACCGGTGCCCTATGCGCTGGCACGGATTCCCAAGGAAGGTGAGTTGCGGGGCAATCTGGCCGCCGGCGGCACTGGGCAGGGTCGTGAACTGAGCGACCGGGATCGCTGGATCTGTGAACAGGTGGGGCCGACACTGAAGCGCAAGGGGCTGTATTTTGTCGGGCTGGATGTGATTGGTGATTATCTCACCGAAATCAACGTGACCAGCCCCACCTGCATTCGTGAGCTGGATGCGATTTTTGATATCAATATCGCCGGGCAGCTGTTTGACACCCTGCTGGAGTTGCGGCCGTCGTCATAGACCCGGCTGCCATGGAGGAGCACACTTGCCGGCATTCTGAGTGGCGGGCGTTGTCCTCCAAGGCTGAATCCAATGGCGGACTGACGTCCGCCGATAAGTAGTAGTGAAAACAATAACATGGCATCAAACTCTGCATCTGTTACCGCCTCTGATCGTCTCACTTTTACCGTTTTCCTGGCGGTGGCGTTCCATGGCATTCTGATTTTCGGCGTGAGCTTTGCGCCGGAGTTGCAGCGGGCTGCCCCGCATACCCTGGAAGTGACCCTGGCCCAGCACCGCAGCGACAGCGAACCGGAGGAAGCGGATTTTATTGCCCAGAGCAACCAGGAAGGCTCCGGTGATCAGGCCGACAAGCAGGAGCTCACCACCACCGAGCAGGCGGATTTTGCCGACAACAAACTGGAAAACGTGCAGCTCAAGGAAAAAACCACCCGTGAGCGCCGGGAGCGGGTTAGCCAGCAGCTGGTGATCACCACCGCTCGGGATAGCGAGCACAAGATTAACGCCGACCAGAAAGAAAAGACCGAGCCCAAGCCTCTGAAAGTGGCTAAGCAGGAAAACCTGCAGGACTTGAGCCAGCAGATCGCCAGTTTGCAGGCGCGCTTGGACAAACAGAAGCAAGCCTACGCCAAGCGCCCGCGGGTCCGCCGCCTGACCTCGGTGTCCGCCAAGGCGCATTTCGAAGCGGTTTATATTGATGGCTTCCGTCGCAAGGTGGAAGACATGGGCACTCGCAATTTCCCCGCCCGGGCCCTTAACAGCAACACCTATGGTGCCGTGCGCCTGATGGTGGCGATCCAGAAAGATGGCTCATTGAAAGAGGTGCGGATGCTCAAGTCCTCCGGCCATAAGTTCCTTGACCAGGCGGCCATTCAGAGTGTGCGCCTGGCGGCGCCGTTCGATGGCTTCACCGCAGAAATGCGCCGCAACATGGATGTGTTGGAAATTATCCGCACCTGGAAATTCGACAGCAGCCGCAAGGTGTCTTCGAAGTAGAAGTAGTTGAAAGTTCAAAGTTTAAAGTTAAAACAGAGGTTGGCATCAAGGTCGCAGTGCCTGGTCCACGCTGTTCTGTAAAGCAGGTGAAGCGGGGGCATGGTGTTCTTCGAATAGCTGAGAGGTTACTCGTGCTTTTCAACTTTAAACTTTGAACTTTCAACTCGCCCCCGCGCTTGCTTGAAATTCGCCGGCACCGGATACTGTGCCCATGGAAAACACACCACTGAAACACCAGTTACTGGTGGCCATGCCGCACATGGCCGACCCGGACTTTGAGCATTCCGTTACCTATATCGTTGAGCACAGTAGCGAGGGGGCCATGGGCCTTACCCTCAACCGCCCGGTGCAGATCAGTCTGGGCGATATCCTCAGCGACATGGATATTGAAATCGAAGTGCCGCCCTCCGAGCGGCACCGAGTGGTGGCCGGTGGGCCGATCCAGCAGGAGGCCGGCTTTGTGCTGCACAGCGCCGCCACCCGCTGGCACGCCAGCACCGTCCTCAGTGATGGTCTGATTCTCACCACCAGTCGTGACATTCTCGAAGCCATCGCCATTGGTGAAGGCCCGGAGCAGTCCCTGATCTGTCTGGGCTATGCCGGCTGGGACGCCGGGCAGCTGGAGCAGGAACTCGTTGAAAATGCCTGGCTCAGTACTCCCGCCAGCCGTGAGCTGGTGCTCGATACCCCCTTTGAGCAAACTTGGCATGCCGCCGCCGCGCGCATTGGTGTCGATATGAGCCTGATTGCCACGCATGCGGGGCATAGCTGATTAACGCTGGCATGCTGCCCGTTTCACGCAACACGGCGTGCCAGCATGGTGCATTTGGCGTGGAGAGTGACGCTTTATCATGATTCTGGCCTTCGACTACGGCACACAAAAAATTGGCGTGGCCAGTGGCAATGCGCTGCTGGGCACCGCCACCCCTTTGAACGCCCTTCCCTGCAAAAACACCCAGCCCAACTGGGATGATATCGCTGCGCTGTTGAAAGAGTGGGAACCGGAAGCGCTGGTTGTTGGGTTGCCGCTGAACATGGATGGCAGCGATAGCGAATCCACCGCCCGCGCGCGTAAATTTGCCAATCGCCTGCATGGCCGCTTTGGGAAAAAAGTGTGGTTGGTGGATGAACGTTTGAGTACCCGCGAAGCGCGTGAACGCACGGGCATTCAGAAAGCCGATAGTCGGGTGGATTCCATGGCGGCGGTGATCATTGCGGAAGGGTTTTTTGCGGGTGATGCTGAGTTCATTGGCTGAATAGGCCGGGTAAAGTGTGGGTCAGGTTCATCAATCGGAGGCCGAATGTAGGTCGGGTTAGCCGCAGGCGTAACCCGACATTCGGCGTTTTCTTTACGTAAAAGTTAGGAAGTCGGATTACGCCTGCGGCTAATCCGACCTTGTGTCTCTCCGGCGGAAGGATTTGCTACCCTTTCGCCACTGCTGGCGGGCAACCCGTATCCGACCTGAGGCCCTGAGCCTGTGACGTAGATAGGTCTCGCCAGTATTTCTC
>NZ_JBEDTC010000013.1:0-43644 GCF_040118815.1 Alcanivorax sp. | reverse complement strand
AGGGGGTCAGCTTGTCCTTTGCCGGTCAGTTCGAGTTCCTGGAGCGGGCCAATGCGAGGCTAAAAGTGGTGGTACCGGCGACCTTACTGATTATTTTCGTACTGTTATTCCTGACCTTTCGCCGTGTAGGTGAAGCCTTGCTGATTATGGCGACGTTACCGTTTGCGGTGACCGGCGGTATCTGGTTCTTGTATCTGCTGGACTACAACTTGTCGGTGGCTACTGGTGTCGGCTTCATCGCCCTGGCGGGTGTCGCTGCCGAGTTTGGCGTAATCATGTTGCTGTACCTAAAGCAGGCGTGGCAGGAGAGACAGGAGCAGGGCCAAAAGGGTGAAGCTGCCTTGATGGGTGCTATCCGTGATGGCGCGGTATTACGTGTTCGACCTAAGGCGATGACTGTAGCTGTTATTATTGCCGGCCTTCTTCCGATTTTCTGGGGGGGAGGCACAGGTAGTGAGATCATGAGCCGCATTGCTGCGCCCATGGTAGGAGGGATGGTAACAGCACCTTTGTTATCACTTTTCGTACTGCCCGCAGCCTATCTGCTGATGCAACGACGCAACAGGAATCCAGGTTAACCAAGCTTAAAGCTTGGGTGGTTGCGATTGTGAATAAGTAAATAGAGCACATAAGGATCGCAATCTTCTGGTCTTGGCACCCTGCTTAGTGTCAGATCAGTGCTGATCTGACACTAATAATCGGCGGGGGGTTACAGGTGCTAAAGACAAAATTTGTCCGTGTGATGGTGGGAGAGGGAGCTAGTCATACAAAAGCCGATTGACGATCGGTTTTAGGTGTGTCAGTCTGATTACCAGATTGATAATCTCTAAGTGGTTAGGATTCATGCAGCTGGGTGAACTAGAAAAGCAAGTCTTGCAATACTTCTGGAAGGGGCGGACGGCAGACGCAAAGTCTGTCTATGCGCATTTCGAGAAGCAGCGCGGAGGTACCTTGAATACTATCCAGAGCACGCTGGATCGATTGTTCAAAAAAGGGCTCCTTTCCCGTGAAAAACAAGGGCATGCCTTTCAATATAGTGCAGCCATGGATCGCCAAGCTTTTATCGCCAAGCTTATCGAAGAAATTGGCGAAGATTACAGTGCGGATCCTGGCAGTACCCTTATTGCAGCTTTCAGCACCTTTTCTGAAAAGCTGTCGGATGATCAGGTTTCGGCCCTGGAAAAGCTGATTGAAGCGCGCCGGGCTGCCGACTCGAAGAGTAGTTGCTGATGATATTCGGCTATCCGGCGTTGTTTCTTCACTTGTTGACGATCCTGATCTTGGGAATGGTCACAGGAACGATGATGGCTAGTCTGCTGGTTCGTCTGGTTGCCAGTCGTCTGCCGCACTATCAATTGGCTATACGAAGAAACCTACTTTGGGCCTTTGCCGTTTTTCCGCTGTTTGCCGGGGTGGCTGCAGCGTTGCTTTCCTACCTCCCTGAGTGGAAGCCTCAAGCGAACCTGTGGCTGGCCGACATTATTCATTGGCATCATGCCTATCTTTTCTCGCCCGCATCCTGGCATGGGGTATTCTTGCTTTTTTGCCTTATTGGGCTGCTGGCCTTGTTTGCTTGGAGGGGCTGGCAAGGGGTGTCCGAAGTTCAGCGTCAGCAACTTCTCGGACTGCTCAGTGAGCGCGACAAAGATGGACTAGCAGAACTAGACACCCCTGTGCCAATGGCGTTTGTGGCCGGTTTGTGGAGTCCCAAGGCCTATATTACTCGAGGCCTTGCCTCCAGAATCAGTGCGAAAGAGCGGCGGGTTATTAGTCTTCATGAGCAGGCTCATATTTGTCGCCGCGATCCGTTGGCCAAGTTCGCCTTCTCCCTGTTGACGTGCCTGTATCCCCCCGGTGTACGCCGTTTCCTGCAGGCCGAGTTTGAGCTGGCGATTGAACAGTTGGCTGATGAGTGGGTTGTGCAGCGCTATCCCCAGCCTGCAATTATCGCTCAGGCGTTACTCCAGGTGGAGAAAATCGCCGTAAACGCTCAAGACAGGCAAGCAGATGATGCATATAGCTATTTTGCCCGCCATGCGGTTGAACGGCGTGTTCATCACCTGCTAGGCGTCAGTGAATATCGTGCTTTGCCTGTGGTGACTGTTGTAGTGCTTGCTATTTCTGCAACATTAAGCAGCGCGGCCGGTGTTGACGTGCTCCATCATTTATTCGAAACCCTTTTCCTTCATTGAGAGAGTTCAGATGAGCTGGATTTCTGTTTTTTTTACGCGTAAAAAACCGATTGCCAATCGGTGTTTTACGCACTTGATGCTGCCCATTTTACTGCTGATAGGTCAGACCGCTTTAGTGGAGGATGCGGCGGCAGCCTCGCTGACTCTACAGCAAGCTATTGAGCGCAGCCTCACTCAGCATCCGCAACTGGAAGCCATGTCATTTCGTGCTGGCGCGTCACAGGCACAAATTAACCAAGCCAAATTAAGAACCGCTACCGAAGTCCAGTTCGAAGTAGAAGATGCGCTCGGTAGCGGTGTCTACGAAGGGGCTGACAGCGCCCAGGCGACCTTGAGTCTGAGCTGGGCTTTGGAAGGTAAACAGATAGATAGTCGGGTCGGCGCCGCTGAAGCGCGCCAGTCTCTGGTTACCATCGAGCTTGAGCGCCAGCGATTTGATGTAGGAGCGCGTACCGCACAAGCATTTCTCACTGCGCTGTCTTACCAGGAACGATTGGCTGTAGCCGAAGGGGCAAGAGACAGTGCGGCCCAATCTCTTGAAGAGATACGTCGCCGTGGTCGGGCAGGGGGGGCATCCCGAGTGGATGTCCTGCGTACAGAGGTGGAATTGCGTCGCCGTGAACTTGATGTGGAAGACCTGGAGCATGAGCTGGCGATAGCCCGTCAGCAGCTTGCAGCGCAATGGGGTAACAGTGATTCAGCGGACTTTGAGCTCCTCGGACAGCTTCAGACAAATCAGACGCTGGTATCCATGGAGGATCTGAAAGTCAGACTCAAAGACAGCCCTAGAGTCAAAATCTTCCTAACCCGAGCCAGGGTGAATGAATCGGAGATGGCGATAGCCAAGTCTGATGCGCTTGCAAGTTGGCGCTTTTCTGCGGGTGTCCGTCGCTATGAGGCGACAGATGATTTTGGCGTAGTGGCCGGTGTTGCGATTCCTCTGGGTAAAAATCGGCGCAATGAAGTAAGGGTCAGCGAATTGCAGGCTAAACGATCAGTCAATCAAGCCATGGCGATCAGCGAGGAATCGCGTTTAAAAGCCAGGCTGTTTGAGTTGTATCAAGCCTTACAGCACAGCCGGCATCAGACCAGCACCTTGCATGAAGAAATTATTCCTCGGCTACAGAAGGCGGTGGCTGAGGCAAATAAAGCATATTCGGTCGGCCGTTTTACTTATCTGGAATGGCAATCCGTTAAACAGGAATTGCTGGATGCTCGATTGGCGTTGATCAGTGCGCAGTTGAGCTCCCACGTTAATCTCACAGAAATTGAACGTCTCACCGGAATATCTCTCTCTGCAAACAGTAAGGAGAAAAATTAATGAAAGTAGCAATAAAAAATATTGGTCTGCTGTTAGTGGTTTGTCTATTGGCGATTCTCCCTACTGTTGGTATTGCTGCTGGTGCTGTTGAAAATAAAGAGGCCGAGCCTGATAAGGGACCCAATAACGGTCTGATGCTTCGCGAAGGAAATTTTGTGGTGGAGCTGGCTATCTTTGAGACCGGAGTGCCGCCAGAGTATCGCGCCTGGATAACTGACGATGGTAAGGCAGTGGATCCGGAAGTAGTGGAACTTGAGGTTGTGCTGACACGGCTTGGCGGCGTGCGTGATGAAATCGGTTTTACTGTTCAGGAGTCGTTTTTGCGCGGAGATATGGAAATATATGAGCCTCATTCATTCAAGGTGACGGTAACCGCGCAATATCAGGGGAAGAACTACCAATGGCAGTATGACAGTTTTGAAGGCCGCACAACCATCGATCAAGAAGTCGCTGACTCCATGGGTGTTGTCACGGAGGTCGCTGGTCCCGCTCTCTTGCATGAGACTATTTCTGCCTACGGAAAGCTGAAGCTTCCTCCTTCTGGAAAGCGAGAGCTGCGAGCTCGTTTTACAGGACAGATTGTCCGTGTGCACAAAAAACTTGGTGATACGGTTTCCCGTGGAGATATTCTTTTTACTATCGAAAGTAACGATAGCCTACGGTCTTACTCATTGCGTGCCCCTATGCCCGGTGTGATCGCTTTTATGGATGGGGGGGCTGGTGAGGCGACCGGAGAACGTATCTTGGCCGTCATAGTAGATATCGAGCAAACCCAGGCAGAAGTCGCGGTCTATCCTCTTGACCGCCAGCGGGTAAAAGAGGGTAACCGGGTCATGTTGAAGCAGGCAGGTGGCAAGACGCCGGTGTCTGGCGAGGTGATCTTTATTGAACCTATGGCTGTCTCAGGCCAGTCCCAGAACGTGCTAATAAAACTAGACAAGCTTCCTTTAGGCTGGAAGCCGGGGCAATTTGTGGCTGCTGAAATCGAAGTGGCTAAGCATCCGGTCGACCTTGCTGTGAAACGTATTGGGTTGCAGGGATTCAGGGATTTTACCGTAGTGTTTGCCAAGGTAGGGCAGCAGTATGAGGTGCGCATGCTGGAGCTGGGTCGCCAGGATAAAGAGTGGGTGGAGGTGCTCGGTGGTTTGAAGCCCGGCACCGAATATGTCAGTGAGAACAGCTTCCTTCTCAAGGCCGATGTCGAAAAGTCCGGCGCTTCCCACGATCACTAAAGGCCTGTAGATATGCTAGAAATCATAATTCAACACGCCATCCAGCGCCGCCGTTTGGTGCTGGTGGTTGTCGCTCTTCTGTCTTTTCTTGGATTGTGGAATTTCAGTCGCTTGCCGATTGACGCGGTGCCGGATATCACAAATGTCCAGGTGATGATCAATACTGAGGCGCCGGGATATACCCCGTTGGAAGTTGAGCAGCGGGTTACCTATCCGATTGAAACCACGTTGGCTGGCCTACCTGGGCTCGAATATACCCGCTCGGTCTCCCGTTATGGCTTATCTCAAGTAACAGCAATTTTCAGTGACGACACTGACGTCTACTTTGCTCGACAACTAGTAAGTGAGCGGTTATCAGGTGCCCGTTCAGATCTGCCTATGGGTTTGCAACCAGAGATGGGGCCAATCGCTACCGGGCTGGGTGAGATCTTTATGTTTACGGTGGATGCGGAACCCGGTGCCGTTGATGCACAGGGCAATTCCATTACACCCACGGACCTGCGTTCAGTGCATGATTGGATCATTCGCCCGCAATTGTTGCGTGTGCCCGGTGTTGTTGAGGTGAACCCCATTGGGGGCTATAAGCGGGAAATTTTGGTGGCTCTTGATCCGGGTAAGTTACTTGCAGCCGGTATCAGTCAGCAACAGATCGTAGAGGCTGTGGAGGCCAATAATCAAAATCGTGGTGTGGGATTTGTAGAGCAGAACGGCTCTCAATGGTTGCTGCGGGTGCCGGGTCAAGTTGTCTCACTTGAGGCTCTTTCCAATACCCTTGTGACGGCAGAGGATGGCAGTCGGTTACGACTTAAGGATGTGGCTACGGTAGAAGAGGGGCTGGAATTACGTTCGGGAGCGGCAACCCAGAATGGCCGCGAAGTGGTAATGAGTACGGTGTTTATGCTGGTCGGTGAAAACAGCCGAACGGTCGCTAGCGCAGTGGGTGAAAAGCTTGAGGAAATCAAGGCTGGCCTACCGGAAGGTATTACCGCCACCGCTGTCTACGACCGCACCGGTCTGGTAGAAAAAACCCTGGAAACTGTACAAAAAAACCTATTGGAAGGGGCGTTGCTGGTCATCGTTATCCTGTTCCTTTTGCTGGGTAATGTTCGTGCAGCGCTTCTAACTGCTGCTGTGATTCCCATCGCCATGTTAATGACCATTACTGGCATGGTACATGCGCGAGTAAGTGCAAATTTGATGAGCCTGGGTGCGCTAGATTTTGGTTTGCTGGTGGATGGCGCAATCATCATCGTGGAGAATTGCCTGCGCCGACTGAGCCAAGCGAAGGGGGCGGGGTCGTCACCAAGTCAGAAAGAGCGTCTGGTTATTGTCTTTACGGCAACCAAAGAGGTGATGCGGCCTGCACTGTTTGGTGTCTTTATCATTACCGCCGTCTATCTTCCGATATTTTCCTTGTCCGGCGTAGAAGGGAAGATGTTTCACCCCATGGCGCTGACAGTGATCATAGCCTTGGCTAGCGCCATGTTGTTGTCAGTAACGTTTGTGCCTGCCTGTGTAGCTTTGCTTTTTCGCAATGGAGTGGAAGAGAAGGAAAATAGAGCCATGATAGGGTTGCGAAATGGCTACCAACGTCTGGTAAAAAAAGCCGTAGCTCTACGTATGGTGGTTGTCTCTTTAGCTGTATTCGTTGTGCTCGTATCAATGTTTATGGCCAGTCGTCTTGGCAGTGAGTTCGTGCCGAATTTGGATGAAGGGGATATTGCTATGCATGCCCTTCGCATCCCTGGAACCTCCCTTGGTCAGGCAATTTCGATGCAGAGAACGCTGGAAGAAAAAATCCGGAAGATGCCTGAAGTGGAGAGAGTTTTCGCCAAAATTGGCACAGCCGATGTGGCAACCGATGCCGTTCCACCAAGCGTTGCGGACAACTTCATTATTCTCAAGCCTAGGGATCAGTGGCCAGATCCAGGGAAATCCAAGGCGCAAGTCGTCGAGGATTTATCTGCCATCGTCGATACTGTTCCGGGTAGTCGTTATGAATTTCTGCAACCGATACAGATGCGCTTTAACGAGCTGCTGGCCGGTGTTCGCGCGGAGCTGGCTATTAAAGTATTCGGTGATGACTTCAAACAGCTTGAGGCTGTGGGAAAGCAGATTGAAAGTGTGGTGTCTGAAATAGACGGGGCTGCGGACATTCAGATGGAGCAAGTAACTGGCCTACCTGTTTTGACGATTACACCTAAGGAGTCAGTGTTATCGTCGTATGGCCTAGATAAGTCAACGCTGCAATCCCAGTTGTCTATAGCATTAGGGGGTGAAGTGGCAGGGCGTTTCTATGAGGGTGATCGTCGAGCCGATATCGTCGTTCGACTGGCTGAAAAATATCGAACCGACATGGAAGGCTTGGGATATCTTCCTATTCAGGTTCCTGGTTTCGGTTCGATTCCCTTGCGCGAGCTGGCTAGTATTGACTTGGTTGATGGATTCAACCAAGTAAACCGTGAAAATGGCAAGCGTAGGGTGGTCGTCACCGCTAATGTGCGTGGCCGAGATCTAGGTTCGTTTGTGGAGGAAATTCGCGAAGCCATCAATGAAACCGTACAGGTGCCGGCAGGTTACTGGGTGGAATACGGCGGCACCTATGAAAAACTGCAATCTGCTAGTCAGCGACTGACGCTGGTTGTGCCACTGACATTGTTGATGATTGTGGCGCTGCTGTATTTTGCACTGGGTTCTATCAAGGATTCACTCGTGATCTTTACTGGTGTGCCGCTAGCGTTGACGGGCGGTGTGCTACTGCTGTTTCTCAGAGATATCCCCTTTTCCATTTCTGCAGCTGTGGGTTTCATCGCGCTCTCGGGTATTGCCATCCTCAATGGGTTGGTAATGGTGTCGTTTATCCGTGAGTTGATGCATGAAGGTGTAACGCTGGATGACGCGATTATTGAAGGCGCGGTGACCAGATTACGGCCAATTATAACCACCGCACTGGTGGCATCATTGGGTTTTGTGCCGATGGCGCTGAATACGGGTATCGGGTCTGAGGTTCAGCGACCACTGGCGACTGTCGTTATTGGCGGCATTATTTCTTCTACCTTGCTAACGCTATTTGTCCTGCCAGCCCTGTACCGGCTGGTCAATGGGAAGGCAGCGCAGCAAATCAACAACAAGGGAGTTTAGGTTGTGAAATTGAAATACTGGATTGGTCTTCTATCCATTTTGGCAAGCAGCATCGCCATGGGGCATGGCATGTCAGCAGAGGATAAGGCGAGGGCGCTCAATGCCGGTTTCATGGAGTACATTGAGCTTGGAGCGATGCACATGGTCACAGGCTATGACCATTTACTGTTTCTGTTCGGCGTGGTGTTCTTTCTGACCCGCTTCAGTGACATTGTTCGTTTTATAACCGCGTTTACCATTGGCCACTCGATTACTCTGGTGTTTGCCACCCTCTATAGTATTCAGGCGAATTACTACCTAGTGGATGCGGTTATCGCTCTGACTATCTGCTATAAGGCGTTTGATAACCTTGGCGGTTTCAAGACTTATCTGAAGATGAAGTCACCAAACTTAATGTGGATGGTTTTCGCTTTCGGTCTTATTCACGGGTTTGGACTGTCGACGCGATTGCAGCAATTACCTCTGGCAGAAGATGGTTTGGTTTTTCGCATCCTGGCTTTCAATGTTGGCGTAGAGTTGGGGCAGATTGCTGCGCTGGCCATCATGTTGTTTTTATTGTCTGGTTGGCGCCGCATGGCATCGTTCAAACGCTTCAGTCAAGCGACCAATGGGCTGCTGATGGTGTTGGGGTTGCTGTTGCTGTTGATGCAGCTGCATGGATATCTACACTCAAGCAATCCTGATGAATTTCCGCTGAACAAGGATGATCACCAGCATACTCATGAAGACATGGGGGTTGCTAATTCTCCGCTGTCCGGGTACGAGAAGCGCTTTGATTTGGATGCAGAGGATAGTGTTAACGGTGAGGTTGAAACAGAGGGTCGTGAGCCGGAGGAGTTGCCAAACAGTGCCTCTAATCCTCACGCCCATGGTGACGGCGAAGCCCATGTACATTAATAAATTTGATCTGTTTTTATGAGGAAAATGTTATGAGATGGATGAAAATCTTGATGACGATGATGGCCTTGAGTTTTGCCTCGCCGGTGTTTTCTCACGGCGGAGGGCATGCCACGGTAACCGCCGATCAGGCGGAGGAAGTAGCCAAGTATGTGGCTGTCGAGCTCACCGAGGAAGATCGGGGTATGGGATTTGGCAAACTGGACGAAAGCTGGAGAGAGATCCCCGACGAGAGCGTGGGTATCAGTAAATCTGGCCCCGGATATTACATTGTGGCTATGGATCATGAAGATGAGGAGCGAACGCTTTATATACTTATGACCAACACGGGTAATGTGTACGACGTAAACTTCACTGGTGAGTTCAAAGGAATTGATTGATATTAAGCTAGGGAATCAAGAGGAAAAATTATGTCAATGCTAGTCATTAAATACCTAGTATCAGCAGCAATTATAGTCTTGGTTTCCGAGCTAGCTAAGCAGAGTGATAGGGTGGGGGCGCTATTGGCGTCACTGCCTGTCGTTACACTAATGGTCTTGGTGTGGCTTTATTTTGAGGGCCAACCCACTGCCAAACTGGCCAATCATGCTTGGTATACCTTTTGGTATGTGCTCCCAACGCTGCCCATGTTCGCCTTATTCCCAGCAATGCTTGAGCGCTGGGGATTTTGGCTGGCTTTATTAGTGTCAGCTTTTTTGACCGTGTTTTGTTTTGCTCTGCTTGCTTTCTTGGTAAAACGCTGGGGAATTGATCTATGGTGAGGAAAGCGACTATTTTGCGGAAAATTGCCCAATCCTGTTTAGACTAATGTCGATTGCTGGCTGTCAGAATTCAATAATAGGCGTGTTATTTAGGCGTGGGTCAAATATGTGAGTATATTCTTCATAGAAAGAGTAGGTAGCCTGAATGCTTAGTTGAGCTTTAGATGTCACTTGGAGCGAAAACTCTCATTTAACGCATCAGCTATCATCTTGGTTCTGTCAGATCCTGGAGCCGGGAGCCCAATTTCTCCCAAGCCTCGCTGCATTCCTTGGTATAGCTATGGCGTTGATAGGTCCTTTTAACCCTATTTTCTTCGGTGTGGTTCAGGCAGCGTTCTGCGACTTCAGGAAGTACGCCTAGAGCGGTCATCATGGTTGCGCCGGTTCTGCGAAGGTCGTGAGGTGTCCACTTGCCACCGGGTAAACAAAGAGCTTGCGCGTTGTTAGTGCGATTGCTCATGGTGCCACTATTTGACGGGCGCTGTCGGTCAGAAAGCTGCTTGGTTATGGTTTTTGAGCAGAGAGGGCCGGTTTCCGCTCTGTTCGGGTAGCACCATGGGGACAGGCCTGTCATTTCCTGCAGCTGTTGGAAGAAACTGACAGAAAAGGCTGACAGGTGTACTTGATGAGGCTTGCCGTTCTTGCTGTTTTCGGCAGGAATAAGCCAAGTTCTTTGCTCTAGGTCAATATACTCCCAGCGTGCCGCCAGAAGTTCACCAATGCGGCAACAGGTGGAAAGTGCTATCCAGACAGCCAATTCAGAGGTTTTCAGCAGGTTGGCAGAGGGTAGGGCGTTTGTCAGTTGTCGAATCTCGTCCTCGGATAGCACTCGGTCACGTTCAGTCTCCTTACCTCCGATTTTGGCTTTCCGAATACTGCTGCTGGGGTCGAATTCAATGATGTCTCGGTCCACGGCAAAGCGGAACATCTGTCGCATCAGGCTGAATACGACTTTCACCATGCGGGTGACACCCCGTGCCGCCATGGCATCTGTCACCTGAGTGATGTGCCCTTTACGGATGTCTGCGACAAAGACTTGGCCAATGAGGGGGAGAACGTCCTTCTCGAACATGCGCCGGACTTCTGTACCCTTGTCTTTCCGGTGTGACACGTCAATTTCCATCCATCGCTCAAAGAGCTGGGAAACGGTTTGCCGAGAAGCCAGTGCAGCGGCCTCGGCCTCTTTTTGTGCCGCTTCTTGCTCAAGGCGTGATAGCTCTGCTTGCCTAGCGGCCTCTCGAGCGGCCCGTTCTGAGTTAAGGTGCTCTCCAATGTTCTTGATGCCTGAGACGTAGAGCCGCGATAACTCGCTGGCTTGGGTGCGGGCTTGCTTGAGAGTGAGCCCGGTGGTGCCAGTGCGTGAGTAAACTCCAAGCGGGTGAAACTGGCGTTTACCTGTCTGGTCACTGTAACGGAAGTAGAAGAGATGCTTCCCGTTTGGCTGAAGTCTGACCATGAATCGACCATGTCCACGTGGGCCGTCTTCGGTTAGCCAGGCATCTTTGGGGTCTTTTGGAGTGAGGTGTCTATCTGTGATGATGCCCATGTATGCTCCGAAATTTCGTCACCGTTCCGTCACCGTTTCTCAATCGCTTTCGGTGGATTCTAGTGGACGTTGTTGGACAATGCAAAGATGTATGCTTAACTAACTTGCTGATATTTAATGGTTTATAGATTCTGTTGGACGGCGACGGACAAGCTGTAACCTTTATGGGGTGCAAGGGGTCGAAGGTTCGAATCCTTCCGTCCCGACCAATCGAGATACAAAAAAGCCCGTCTGGAAACAGTCGGGCTTTTTTGTGCCTGGCGTTTGTCGGTGGGAGTAACGCCAAGCGTTTTTCGTCAACGCCATTCTGTGGTGTACTGGTCAGCGGTTTCCTTTCGCTTTATACGCTGCCTTTCGCGCTTTCTTCTTGGCTTCTTTTTCCACTTCTTTCAGCCGCCGAATCTCCGCCACCTTCACATGCTCCTTCTCCGCCATGGCCGGGGTTTCCAGGGTGAGTTGACCCAGTCTGCCGCTGCGGTATTCGCTGATTAGCAGGGTGGCGGCGCGGTCGAAGTCCACGTGGCCGCCTTTGCCAATGCAGCCGCGCTGTTTACCGATAGTTTCCAGGAACGGCACGCCTTCATCGGGCAGTGCGTCGAGTTTGAAGCGTTCTTTCATTAACTCTGGATAGGCCTGCATGAAGTATTCGGCGGCGTATAACGCCACGTCGTCTTCCTGCATGGCGGTGGCTTTAATCGCGCCGGAGAGGGCCAGGCGGTAGCCACTGTCCGGGTTTTCGATTTTTGGCCAGAGGATGCCGGGGGTGTCGATCAGGACCAGGCCGTTGCGCAGGTCGATGCGCTGCTGGCGCTGGGTGACGGCCGGTTCGTTACCGGCCTTGGCGATAATACGGCTGGCCAGGTTGTTGATCAGGGTGGACTTGCCCACGTTGGGAATGCCGGTGATCAGGGCGGTCACGCTGGTGGCGCGGTCGGTGCGTTTGCCGGCCATTTTCAGGGCGGTGTCTACCAGTTTGCGAATCTGTTCTGGCTTGTCGGTGGTGATGGCCAGGGCGCGGACGTTGGTGTCCTGTTCCAGGTGATCGAGCCACAGCTGGGTGATGGCGGGGTCGGCCAGATCGCTTTTGCTGAGCAGTTTCAGGCACGGTTTGTCGGCGCGAAATTGCTCGATCACCGGGTTAGCGCTGCTGTAGGGCAGGCGCGCGTCCACCACTTCGATGATCAGTTCCACCTTGGGGAGAATATCGCGGATTTCGCGGATGGCCTTGTTCATGTGGCCGGGGAACCAGTTGATGCTCATGGGGCGCCGTACCGTATTCATTGAATGTGGCGGCAGTATAAACCAGGTGAGCGGGAGAATGTTGTGGGTTGGGTGAGGCGCTATGAGAAACGAATTTCCGGTGGTTTTGACGGTTTTGGCCAGCCTTGTGACACGAATCGTCATTATTGTCTCATATCCCCTCCCGTACACTGACCTGATTGAGTCTATAAATAGTGGAGTGCGTCATGGATCTGCAGGTGCCGGAGCAGGAAGCGTCATTTCGGGATGAGGTGCGAACTTTCCTGGAAGAAAACCTCACCGATGAAATTCGCGAGGCAGGCAAGATGGTGACATCGGTGTTTTCCCCGGTGAAAGAGGCCATGGACTGGCAACGGATCCTGAACGACAAAGGCTGGGCCGCACCGCATTGGCCAAAGGAGTTTGGCGGCACAGGCTGGAGTGTGACCCAACGGGCGATTTTCGCCGAGGAGCTGGTGCGTGCCGAAACACCCCCGCTGATACCAATGGGGCTACACATGTGTGGGCCCTGTTTGATCGGTTGTGGCACGGAAGAACAACAAAAGGAATATTTACCGAAAATTCTCAACGGTGACGACTTGTGGTGCCAGGGCTATTCCGAGCCCGGATCAGGATCCGACTTGGCATCACTGAAAACCTTTGCCGAGAAAGACGGTGATGACTACATCATCAATGGTACCAAGATCTGGACCACCTACGCCCATCACGCCAACAAGATGTTCGCGCTGGTACGCACCCGTAAAGACGGCAAGCCGCAACAGGGCATTACGTTTCTGCTGCTGGATATGGATCTGCCGGGTATTTCCATCGAGCCCATCGTGGGGCTCGATGAAGTCCCGGAGCAGTGCCAGGTATTTTTCGACAATGTTCGGGTGCCACAGAAAAACCGTGTCGGTGAGGAAAACGATGGCTGGACCGTGGCCAAATATTTGCTGACGTTCGAGCGTGGTGGTCAGGAGTATGCTCCCAGCCTTCATGTGCAGTTGGAAAAGATCAAGGTCATGGCCTCCCGACAGCAGACGGTGTTCGGTTCGTTGCAGGATGACCCGGTGTGGCAGTACAAGCTGGCCCAGCTGGAAGCGGATGTGCTGGCCCTGGAATTCACGGAAATGCGTATCAAGTCGGCATTGTCAGCCGGTAAAGACCCTGGCGCATTATCGTCCATGACCAAGATTCTGGGCACCGAATTGTTACAGGCAATCACTGAGCTGCGTATTGAGACTCTGGGGGCGCAGGCCACGATCTGGCAGCCCCAGGCACTGGTGCCCGGCGACGAACAGCCAATTATCGGCCCGGAATGTGCGCTCACCGCCATGCCCTATTATCTTAATTCTCGAGCCTGCTCCATTTACGGCGGCTCCAACGAAGTCCAGCGCGGCATCATTGCCAAAGCCGTACTGGGTTTGTAAGCGTCCGCCAATACAGGAGAGATCGTGATGAATTTTCAATTGAGTGAAGAGCAACAGATGCTGGCGGACAGCGCCAAGCGTTTCGTCCGCGATAACAGTAACGTGGAAACCCATCGCCAGAATAAAAAGCTGATGCCCTTGAATGAATCCACCTGGCAGCAGTTGGCCGAACTGGGCTGGCTGGCGGTGCCGTTTGAGGAAGAGCACGGCGGCATGGGCATGGGGCCGCTGGAAACCATGGTGCTGCTCGAAGCGCTGGGCGAAGGGCTGATCATGTCCCCATATATTGCCACGGTGGTGCTAGGCGGAGGCTTCCTGCGTCGGGCGGATGCTTCGACGCAAGCGAAAACCATTCCCGCATTGATCGAAGGTCGCCTGCAATTGGCGTTTGCCGCTGAAGAATACGAGCGTGTTTTTACCCTGGAAAATACCGCCCTGCAGGCGCAAGTGAAAGGCGATGAGGTGGTGTTGAATGGCACTAAAGCATCGGTCATGAATGGCGACCAGGCGGATCTGTTGGTGGTGCTGGCTCGTACGGAGGGTCAGCCTGGTGACAAGCACGGTTTGTCTCTGTTCCTGGTGGATGCCAATGCCGAAGGGGTTGAGCGTGTGCCTCATCGCATGGTGGACGGTCGACAAGGAGCGGAAATTCGCTTTTCCAACGTGATGGTGTCCGGGGCGGCAGGTATTGGTGAGCTGAACAAGGGCTACGACGTGGCCAAGGCCGTTCTGCAGGAAGGCTTGTTAGCCTTGTCGGCGGAGAGTGTGGGCAGCATGTCTGTATTGCTTAACGATACGGTGGAATACACCAAGACCCGAAAACAATTCGGCGTGCCTATCGGCAAGTTCCAGGTGCTGCAGTTCCGTATGACGGATATGTTTATCGCCATGGAGCAGACTCGATCCTTGTTGTTGGCATCCACACTGAAATACGTGGAAGGCCACGATGATGCGGATAAGGCCGTGTATGCCATGAAGGCTCAGCTGGGCCGTGCCGGACGCAAGATCGGCCAGGAAGCGATTCAGATCCATGGCGGCATGGGCATGACCGATGAATTGGGTGTGGGCCATTTCGTGAAACGACTAACGGCAGCGGATGGGCTGTTTGGTAATGCCGATGTGCATTTAATGGCGATGGTGAAGCCTGCTTGAATCGAGACGATTGTGGAGGGGGCTGACGGCCCCGCCGCGTGCGATGACGCCATCGCTTAGTTGGGGAATTTGCGGGCTGGGGAGCCATAAGGTATATACCCTTGATGAGGGTGGTCGCGCAGATTGCTCGTGTATTGGTTTTCAATTACAGGGAGTCGGAATGTCGCGCAATCATCTCGCGTCGGAGACACTGCTCAAAAATCTTCAGGTTCCCCAAGGCGATAAAACCTATGAGAAAATTCTTGATGCCGGGCTGGCATTGTTCGTGGAGTTCGGTTTGCGGCGTACCACCATGGAGGATGTGGCGTCCCGGGCAGGCATAGGCCGGGCGACGGCCTATCGCCGCTTTGCAGACAAGGACCAGTTGATTCAGGTGGTGATTCTGCGTGAATGCCAGCAGCAACTGGCGATGATTGAGGGCGACCTGAAGAACGTGGACGGGGGCCTTGAGCGTGTTCTTGAGTCCTTTGTGTTGGCGGTGACCCGGGCCCATCGGCACCCGCTGCTGAAGCGGTTGCTGACCTCGGAACCGGAAATTATTTTGCCGTTACTGACGCAACGCCTATGGCAAATGATGGGGTTTTTCCGCACCTATCTGGCGGCGCTGCTGCAGGTTGAGCAAGACAACGGTGAGATACGGCCGCAGCCCATGGAGCCCTTGGCCGAATTGATGCTACGGCTTATGCAGTCCATGGTGCTGTCCCCTGATGGCCTATTAAACCCGGCCGATGTGGCCAGCGTACGCCGGGTAGCGAATGACTACCTGCGTCCTCTCCTTACGCCTTGATTGCCCTCCTGACCCAATGTGACGGTACATTGATCCTGTTGTTCTAAACATAATCCTGAAGCTGCATTGATGGCGTTCTGCAAGGAAAGCATGTCGCCCTGCAAAGTGCCCAAAGATGTTTTCTTCATCGATGCAATTCCGCTGACCTCCGTGGGAAAAATCGACAATAAGGCATTGCGACAGTCGTTATAGCACTGCATTTTCACGATAGGTGCGGGAAAGTGATAATCATGGGACGGTGACTGAGCAAGGTGGAAAATCTTGCTCTTGGTCTGGATGCTGTTGGTGAAGCCAAGCAGCACATCGTGTAATCACTGTTAGCGCCGATGGCCGTCTAATTCAGGTCTTTCCAAACCCGCCCGGACGTTCCACTATCGAACCATTGTCGCTGTTGACCCTCTAACGCTTATGGTTCGATTTTCCTCGCGCAGGTTCCGCCGATGGGTTTATGGCTTGCTGTTATTGCTGGCCGTTGTGTTGCTGCTAATTCTGGCCGCGGCGGGGGCGAGCTATGCCGCGGGTTTGCGTGTCAGTGAACCGGGCTGGCAGGACGGCCTGACGCTGGGGCAGTGGCGGGTTGTTCGTGATGATTGTGTGGTGGCCAGTGGCACGGGGCTGGCTGTCCAGAACATCTGGCCGCTGCACGTGAAACTGCAGACCCTGACGTTGTATGACTGCGGTGCGGATGATACGGCGACGGCAGACGCGTTTCCCGATGGGCTTCCCTGGACTCCGCCTTTCCATGTACAGGTCGCTGAACTGGATCTGTCCTCCTTGATACAACTTCCCTTTTCCTCCATAGCGGTGGATCTCCACCAGCAGTCGCAGCATTGGCAGTTGCATGCCTCTGCACCGCAGGTGGCCCTGCAAGTGCAATATCAGCGCAAGCAGGGTGATTGGTCTGTCAGTGGTGGGGGGGCGTTAGGTGCAGTGTTGCCGGATTGGCAGGGCCACTGGCAATTGCAGGGCACGGGCACCTGGCAGGGAACGCCAGACGGAAACATGCAGATAGGGCTTCAGGGGGCGGGGCCAATAGCGCAATCGCAGCGGGCAGACCTGACGGCGCAGGCAACCTTTCAGGGCGCCGATTGGCAGCTGCAGGCAGCACTGGCTGAAACCTTGACGCTTAATGAGGACTGGCAGCTGTCCGCTAGCGAGCCCCTTGTTGTCACGGGCAGCGGCATGGCATTGGCGCAGGCTCGCGTCGGCCTGCAGCTGGCAGGCCCGCCGGGCATTGTGACATTGCAGGCGCACAGCGACGGTGACGCAACCCGTCAGGCAGGGCTTGAACAAGGCCGGGGCTCCTTGCGGTTGCAGGGTGAAGGCCTGGACGGCCAAGTGGACTTCCATTGGCAGGATCGCTTGCTGGTGCTTGAGCCGACGTCGCTGACCTTGCCGCAAAGTCTCACCGCCCAATGGCAGACGCCACTGCACATTCCCATGGCCGGTTCCGGTCGCACCGCGCTGCCGTTACTGTTGGGCTATGAGGGACTGAAAGTAAAAACCAGTGACAGCCAGTTTCAGTGGCATCTGGCTGACCCTGAAGACGAGAGTCCGGTCGATTGGCAGTGGGCAGGCGATCTGGCACTGGATGGTCCGTGGCAGGGTTACCAATGGCAAGGCGCGTGGCAGGGCGTAGTTAGCAGCAACGGGCTAAAGGGCGACCCGATTACGCTCACGGCCCGGCAAGGAGAGGACCTCCTGACTTTCCGGCTACCTGTGAAGACCCTGCAGCAGGCTCCGTATGGCGCGCAGGCCACCGTCACCGGACGAATGGCTGGCTACCCGGTGGATGGTTCGCTGGTTTTTGCCCAGCAGGCTGCTGGGTGGGCTGGCACCCTGACGGCGACCACCGCGTTGCCGCAGTTTGAACGCGGCGGCAAGGTGACGCTCAAGGCGCCGTGGTCGCTGCGTGACGGCATGGTCCGCGTCGCCGCGAACAGTACCGCGTCAATATCTGAAGGGCTGATCGGGCAAGCTCTGATTCGGCCGGTATCATTGACAGCAACCGAGCCGTTGCAGATTAATGCGCAGGGCGTGACCGGCGCCTTTGATTTCCGCAGTGCGGGATTGCTGGCGGCCCGGTGGCGGTTGCCGCCGGTATCGGGAACCGTGACCTTGAAAGGAGATCAGGCCCAGGGCCGGTTAGCGATCAGTGAGTGGCAAAGCGAATTGTGGGCCACTGCGAAGCTCCACGATGACGGTAGCGCCACTGGCGATATGACGCTGAGCAGCGTCTTGATTCCGGCCATGGGCACGGGGCTGCCCGCCACCCCTCTGCAGGGGCAGTTGGAGGGCGAGGGCCGGTGGCAGTGGCGCGAAGGACTTAACGCCAGCGGTGATATCACCATCACCGGCGCCGATCTGGATTGGGGCAGCGTCACCGCCCGTGGCGCTGAGGGCGTGGTTCGCGGTGAATACGATAATGGGCAGGTGCAGCTCAGCAGTCACGGCCCGGTGACCGTGAAAACGCTGGATATCGGTACCCCAATCACGGATCTGGCATTAACGGTGAACAGTGACCTGTCGCAATGGCAGTTCACTGATGTTCGGGCCAATTTACTGGGCGGCTATTTGCGTTCTCCGGCACTGGACTGGCCGTCTGCCCGACCCCAGCCGGTGGTGATCAGCCGTATTGATCTTGCCGAAGTGGCCGCATTGCAAAAGCCGCCGCCGGTATCCTTGTCCGGACGGATCGGCGGTTATGTGCCGTTACAGTTGGGCACGAATTTTCTTGTCATCGAACAGGGGCGACTGGCCAACGAAGAACCTCTTTCGTTAAGCATCCCTGCCTCGTCCAGTGTGCAGGCCATGGCAGATTCCAATCAGGCGGTGAAACTGGCGCTGGATAGCCTGAGTACCTTGCTGATCACGGATTTTCAGGCGCGAATGGGCATGGATAAAATAGGCTGGCTGGATGCGGCGGTGACCATTAAAGGGGTGAATCCACAGAGAAAAAATCTGCCGGTAGTGTTTAACTACACGCATCGGGAAAACTTGTTGGCGTTGATGCGCAGCTTGCGCATTGGCGATGAGATCACCGAACAACTGCGTACGGAGAATCGATGATGAAACAACTCGGGCTGGGCACGGTGTTGTTGGTCGGGTGGCTGTTGGCGGCTTGTACGCCCACTGTGGCCCTGAAAGCGCCGGAAGACCCCATCACCATTAATCTTAACGTGAAGATTGATCATGAAATCCGCTTGAAAGTGGAAAAGGATATCGATCAGTTATTCAGCGAAGACAGCGACCTGTTTTAAGGAGCGGTTATGAAAATGTTGAAACCTGCATTGGCTATGGTAGCGCTACTGATGAGCATGGCTGCCTTTGCCCTGGACCTGGATGCGGCGAAAAGCCAGGGCTTGGTTGGTGAGCAGACCGATGGTTATCTGGGTGTTGTCAAAGCGACGCCGGCAGCGGTGGAGTTGGCAGCGGATATTAACCAGAAACGCCGGGGCGCTTACGAACGTATTGCCAAGCAGAACGGTATCACGCTGGATCAGGTTGCCAAGCTGGCGGGCCAGAAAGCGATCGATAAAACCGCAGCGGGGCAGTATGTGAAAACACCGGGAGGGCAATGGGTGGAGAAATAATTTTTATAAAAATTGTTTTTCTACGAAAGCATTGGGGCTAAAGTTCCGGTTAATGATTTTGGATTACTCTTATGTAGCCCATTGATAGTAAGCAGGTTAATTTTAAGTAAATTCAGTGTCATATAGTCGCTTCGATAGCTGCTTGTTTCTCTTCGCAGTGTTTAAATCCTCCCAAGAAATTTTGGAATAAAGGGAAAGGACACTGCCATGAAAACAATTTTGCGTATGACGGCTGCAATGCCGCTGTTGATTAGTCCCTTCGCTCTGGCGGGAGAAAATGTCCCTGACCAATACGGCTACATCGGTGGACACGCCAGCTATTATAATTTTTACGACAACGATGTGATCGGTAGCGGCGGAGACGGACTGGATGATGTCCCTTTCTTAGGCGGCCAACTGGGCTGGCGTTTTGCACCAAACTGGTCCGTACAGGGCTGGTATGAAGAAGTCGACGGAGACGCGGAGAGTAAATACAACTCCGGTACACGTCTGGACATGAAAAATTATTTCGTCAGTGGCCGTTACCACTTTAATGACCATGGCTTACTGGGTTTCGAACCCTATGCCGGTATCAATGTGGGCGAACAGCTGATTGAAAGCCTGAACAGCGCTAACAGTGACGAAAACGACGAGCTGATGACCGGTGTGGAACTGGGTGTGCAGCGCGCGTTCTTCAAACACGTGATTCTGGACCTGGGTACCCGTCATGCTTACAGCCAGGACCGGGAATACTGGGAAGGCCAGGTCTATGCCGGTATTAATCTGGCGTTTGGTATCAGCGATGACAATGGGGACAGCAGTGACGATGAAGTGGTTGCTGCAACCCCTGCGGAAGTGGTGACTGGCGACAGTGACGGCGATGGTGTTAACGATGACAAGGACCGCTGCCCGAACACCGCTTCCGGTGCGGTAGTGGATGCGGATGGCTGTCAGGTCTACGAGTCCATGCAGAATCGTGAAACCTCGGTGATTTACTTCGGCTTTGACCGCGACACCATTCAGGGTCAGTTTAGCGATGAAATCAAAGGTGTGGCGGATCGCCTGAATGCGGGTGAGCAAGGGCGTATTCGTGTGGAAGGCCATGCGGACAGCACCGGCCCGGCCGATTACAACCAAAGCTTGTCAGAGCGTCGTGCCGAGTCGGTGAAAGACCGTCTGATGAAAGACTTCTCGGTAGGGTCTGACAAGATCACTACGCAAGGCTTTGGCGAGAGTAAGCCAGTGGGCGATAACAGCACCTCTGACGGCCGCGCCAAGAACCGCCGCGCGGATATCATTGTGGAAACCGAAGAGAAAGAAGCGCAGTTCAAATAGACGCGTGATGTAGAAATAAAAAACGGGATGCTTCGGCATCCCGTTTTTTTATGCCGCTCTGCGGCTGCAACACGCGTCACGCAACAGGCAACACGCTATGCGCCTGCTGTACTTTTAACTTTGAATTTTCAACTCAGCCTCTCTGCCAACCCAGACGCCCGCCAAGTCCGTTTTTTCACCGCACTGTCCAGCACTGCCGGCTTGCCGAATTCCAGCAAGGTGAAGCGATCCCGTGCGCGGGTCACCGCGGTGTAGATTAGTTCTCGGGTGAGGAGCGGATGGGAAGCGTCTGGCAGCACCAACAGGGTATGCCTAAATTCCGAGCCCTGGGATTTATGCACCGTCATGGCATAGACGGTTTCCACGCCGTCCAGGCGACTGGGTAGGACCCACTTGATACGACCGTCTGGCAACTGGAATGCCACTCTCAGCAGCAACTCCGGTTTCCCTGATTTTTCCTCAAGCAAGGGCAGCGTCAGTCCCACATCGCCGTTCATCAAGCCCAGCTGATAATCGTTGCGCGTCATCATTACTGGGCGGCCTGGATACCATTCCCGTTCCGGGGCCAAGTCCTGTTGTTGCAGGTGGCGGGTGATGCGCTGGTTCAGTTGCTCCACCCCAAACGGCCCGCTGCGCAAACCGCTGAGCAGTTGCTGGTGAGTAAGTTGCTTGAGCAATGCGGTGGCCCAACCATCGAACTCTTGCCGTTGTGCCGGTGGAACCGCCACTGCCTGAAACAGAGTACGCAAACCCGGTTGATCGCTACTGCCGTTGAGCAGCAGGGTTTCCAGTTGCTGGCCGTCGCTGGGCAGGGGGTGACGATGCAGGCTGTCCGGGTATTGTTGAAAGGCCTTGCGTACCTGCGGCAGGTTTTCTTCGTTCACCGCCCGAGCCAGTGCCCCGATACCTGGGCTGTCCTTGGAGCGCCAGTTGGTACGTAACATGGCGGTTTGCTGGGCCAGATCGTTGCCCGGGACTTGTTCGGTTTCCTTAAAGTCGCTGATGTCGGCGTTGCAGGTGTCGTTAATGAAATCGATGGTGCTCTGTTGATAGCGACCTTCGTGGGCATGACGACACAGATCCCCCATTACGGCACCGGCTTCCACGCTGGCAAGCTGGTCCTTGTCACCGAGAAGAATCAGCTGGGTGTGTGGGCTCAGGGCTTCCAGCAAGCTGGCCATCATGTCCATGTCGATCATGCTGGCCTCGTCCACCACCACCAGATCCGCGTGGAGGGGATTGTCAGCATGGTGGCGAAAATGGCGGCTGTCTGGGCGGGTGCCGAGCAGGCGGTGCAGGGTGGTGACTTCCGTGGGGATGGCGTCGCGTACCGCGGTTTCCACGTCGAGTTTTTCTACCTGTTCGCCGATGGATTCGGTTAGCCGCGCTGCCGCCTTGCCTGTGGGCGCGGCGAGGCGAATGCGCAGGCGCTGGTTGTCCGCCATGGCCAAGCTTTGCAGCAGCCCCAGCAGGCGAACCACGGTGGTGGTTTTGCCGGTACCGGGGCCGCCGGTGATGATGCCGATACTGTTGCGGCTGGCCAGGGCGCAAGCTATCTGCTGCCAGTCGGTTTGGCCGTTGGTGCTCGGGAATAATCGGGCCAGGGCGTCGCGCAGGCGCTCGGCGGGTAACGGGTTGGTTGTGGCCAGTCGTTGGTCGATGGCTTCGGCGACGGCCACTTCCCGGGCCCAGTTACGGCGCAGGTAAAGGCGGCTGCCGTTAAGCACCAGTGGTGTGCTGCCGTTCTGACTTACCAGCGGGCTTTGCTGTAAATCATGGAGCCAATCGTCCGGCTTGCCGGGCAGCAGGGAGACCAGTTCCGGCGGCGGACTGGTGCCCCACAGCTGAGTGGCCAGCTCCCGGTTTTTCAGATCCAGACACAGGTGGCCGCTGGCTTGTTGGTTGCTGGTAAAGGCGGCAAGTAGCAGGACTGGGTAACTTGCCTGCGGACATTGCTGTTTAAGAAAACGGGCAATGGCCACATCCAGATCGCGCAGCAAACTGTTGTCGCGAAGCAGAATTAGCGCGTCTTCCCAGGTGAGGGCGGAGAACAAGTCAGATTGCATGGTGAGCCTCCGACCCAGTTGAAAGTTGAAAGTTGAACGTTGAAACCCGGAAAGGGCCTGAGTCAGCCGAGCAGGGTCTACGCCGCGATTGATGTGTTGTGGGGCGCGGGCACGGCATTGCGGTGACAGAGGAGTGTGTTCTCGCTTTTAAACTTTGCACTTTCAACTTTGAACTCATACGTCACCTCCAAACATCGCATCCAGCGCTTCAATCAATCCGGTCTCCGGTCGATCAAACACCGTTCCTGCCGCCGGACCTTGCAAGCCGCGCAGGAAGACATAGACGGCGCCGCCCAGGTGTTGGTCAGGATCGTAATCCGGTAGGCGGCTTTTCAGCAGGCGGTGCAGGGCGAGCAGGTAGAGGACGTATTGCACTTCGTAGCGTTTTTCCAGCACGGCGTTGGTCATGGCATCCAGGGTGTAGGCGCTGTCATCCACGCCCAGCCAGTTCGACTTGTAGTCGAGCACGTAATACTTGCCGTCGTGTTCGAACACCAGGTCGATAAAGCCCTTGAGCATGCCGTTGAGGGTATCCGCTTCCAGTCGCGGGCGCGGATGCTGTGGATGAATGTGCTGGCGGATCAGCGTGTCCATCTCGGCCACTTTCACCTGGTGGGCGGGGAACAGGAATTCCAGTTCTGGCACATAGGTGTGCAGGGTATTAAGGGCGATCTCATCGTGTTTCAGCGGCAAGGGCGTGGTCACCGCCTGCTTCCACCAGTGCCGGATCACCTCCATATAATCTTGCCAGCCACGGGCCTGCAATCTTTCTTCCACGCTGATTTCAAACTCGACGGGGTCGGCCAGGGTTTGTATGAAGCGCTGGTTGGCGGCCTGCTCGAGCACATCGTGGAGCAGGGTGCCCGGTGCGGCGCCACGGGGGAAGGCGTGGATGGTATCGGGCAGCGGTTCGGCGTCATCGATAACGGTTTCGTCCTGTTGCTCGGCCAGTTGATCACCGCGCGGGTCCGCCGGAGCCAGGGTTTCCTGTACCTGTTTGAGGGCACTGTAGCTGGCAATCCACCAGGGTTGCCGTTGTTGGGCCACAGGAATCAGCGGCGCGCGCAGGGTCCGCGATTCCGCTTTGGGTTGATAGCATTCCGTGTTGCTGTCCGGTGCCTGGATGATGTCCACCGCATCATGGGCGACGGGTGTCAGCGCGGCCCGCAGGCCGTCGTTGGCCACGCCATTGCCGAACAGCAAACGGCCGATGGCGCTTTTCTCCAGTTGGTTCTGTTTGCCTCGGCCCTTGATGTAGGGGGCCAGCCCCAGGGTGCAGGTGTGGCAAGCGCGGGTCAGAGCCACGTATAGCAGACGCATGTCTTCGGCGAGCCGTTCGTGGTCCGCCTTGTTTTCCACGGTCTCGTCCGGTTCCAGCGAGACATTGAGATGGTCGTTTTCGTGGTAGCGCAGCGGCGGTTTGTTTTTGTCCGCCGGGCGGAAGCTGCAGATAAAGGGCAGGTACACCAGCGGGTATTCCAGGCCCTTGGATTTGTGGATAGTGATGACTTTGACCCGGTCGTCGTCACTTTCCAGGCGCAGGATACTGTCCTTGCTGCTGCCGCGACCTTCCTCAACCGTATCTTCCAGATAGCGAATCAATGACTGTTCGCCGTCCAGTTGGGTGGCCGCCTGCTGCAACAGTTCGGCCAGGTGCAGCAGGTTGGTCAGGGCCCGTTCGCCGTCCAGGCTCTGGCTGAGGCGGGCGGGTACATGAAAATCCATCAACAGGTTGCGCAACATGGGCAGCACGCCCTGGCTCTGCCATTGCTGGCGATAACCGTGAAACTGCTCCACGGTTTCTTCCCAGCGCACTTCATTTTGATTGAGGGCATCCAGTTCCGCGTAGGCCAGGTCCAGCACTGCGCAAGCCAGGGCGCTGCGCACCCGGGTATCGGATTCCGGGGTGGCGCAGGCGTGCAGGATCAGCAGCAAATCATGGGCTTCGGGCTGGGCAAACACGGAATCCTGATCGGACAGATAGACGCTGCGTACCTGGCGTTCCATCAGTGCATCGCGGATGGCTTTGGCTTCGGTGCGATCGCGTACCAGGATGGCAATATCGTTGGGGTGCAGGGGGCGGAAGCTGTCGGCTTTTCGGAAGCCGGTGACGCCGTTGACGGCACCGTTGAGCAGGTGGGCAATTTCGCTGGCGCAACGTGCGGCTTGTTCGTCCCGGTATTGGCCGGCGCTCACCGGTTTTTCCTGCTCGTCCACCCACAGGGTAATGCCGGATTTTTCGTTGTTGTCGACGAGCAGAACGTCCTTGCGACCGTTGGCCTTAACCGCTTCAAACGGAATGGCGTTGTCCATCATGAACACATCGCCAAAGGTGTTCTGGCTGTAGCTGAACAGATGGTTCACCGCGTGGACCATGGCGTCGGCGCTGCGAAAGTTTTTGTCCAGGGTGTAGTGGTTGCCTTCGGTGGCTCGGCGGGCTTTCAGGTAAGTGAAGACGTCCGCGCCCCGGAACGCATAGATGGCCTGTTTGGGGTCGCCAATCATGAACCAGCCGGTGTCTTCTTGCCCTTCGTAAAGTGCAGAAAAAATGCCGTACTGGGTCGGGTCGGTATCCTGGAATTCGTCGATCAGCGCCACCGGAAACTGGTTGCGAATGACCTGGGCCAGACGCTCGCCGTTGCCGCCTTTCAAGGCATCGTGCAGGCGGCTGAGCATGTCGTCGAAGCCCATGGTGGCGGTCTGGCGACGAACCTGATCCACGCGCCGGTCGATCCAGGCGGCGGCATGGGCGAGCAGATCGGTGCGGGGCAGCGGGTTATTGGCAAGACCGTCAAAATAGGCGTCGAGCAGAGTTAAAGAGCCCAGTGCAGGGCGCTTGTCCTGGTGAGCCTTGTTGAGCTTCAGGCCTGAAGAAGAAAAGTTCTTGAGTATCTTTAGCTCTTCTTTGCCTGGCCTTACGCCATGAACAAAACTTTCTAGTGCCGTTGCCATGCGGCCCAAGTTGGCCGCTTTGTAGCTGGCCCCATGCAGCCATTTATTGTCGATGCCATCGCGGGTCCAATGCAGCAGATCATTCATTTCCGCATGGAGGGATTGGCGCACTTTGTTAGTGAGTTCAGCTTGAGGTTCTGTTTGTTTGATCCATGCATGAACACTGTCAGGCAATACTTCTGGGTCGGCTTCTTTTAAACCGAGCAGGGGGCGGCAGGCGTCCAGCAGGGCATCCGGGTTGCCCAGGTTATCGCTTTGCAGGGCATTGGCCGCGCTCACCGGGAAAGTGGCAATCACCGAGCGCCAGTAATCCCGCGCTGCCATTTGCTGTTCGTCGCTGGCGTCTTCCTGCAGCTCCAGGCTGAACAGGCTGCCGGAATCGAAGGCGTGCTGTTTGAGCATGCGGTTGCAGAAGCCGTGAATGGTGTAGATGGCGGCTTCGTCCATCCACTGGGCGGCGGCATCCAGACGCTGGGCGCAGCGGGTGCGGTCTTGCGGGTCGCTGTAGTCGTGGAGCAATTCGGCCAGCACCGTGTCGTCGGCTTCTGCACTGGCATCGGCAAAGATGCGTGCGGCATCGGCCAGGCGGTCGCGGATACGTTCGCGCAGTTCTTCCGTGGCGGCTTCGGTGAAGGTCACCACCAGAATCTCCGGCGGTAACAGTGGCCGCGAGAACGCATTGTCGTCGCCGTGACCGAGTACCAGGCGAAGATACAGTGCGGCAAGGGTAAAGGTCTTGCCGGTGCCGGCACTGGCTTCGATTAACCGAGTGCCGTGCAGTGGAAACGTTATCGGGAGTGGACGTTCAATCGTCATGCGTCATCTCCCGGTTCGATCCATTGAGCGTGCTGGTAGAGCGGAGCATAGAGTTGTTCAGTCCAGTAAGCGAAGGCGCTGCCGTTGCCGTGGCGCACAGTGAGCATGTCATCAAAGTTGGCCCAGGCGCGGGCAATGGCCGGTTCCTTATCTTGTTCGCCGGTGTGCATGAAGCCGGATTCGAATACCTTGCGGGCTTCGCTTTCTTCTCGCTCTTTTTCTTCGCCTTTTAGCCAGGCAAAGGCGGTGGCACAGGCGATGGGCAGGGGCTCGCACAGGGCCTGTTGCCAGGCGTGGCCCAGTTGATCCAGACATTGCTGGGCGTCGCTGCGATTCAGGTGCGGCAGGGTGATGCGGCCATCCTGTCCCTGGATATGGGTGGTCAGCGGATGCCCGGCGGCGCAGGCGGCCAGGTGCAGGGTCCATTCCCGGGTGAGTTTGTCGAAGCGTTCCTTCAGCTTCCCGGTGTGTAACACCAGGCGCTGGCTATTCGCTGCGGAGCCTCGCAGATCGGTGAGCCAGTCTTCGATCTGCAGTGGGCCGGCGTTAAGGCGAATTTCCTGTTGTGGTTGCGGTGCGCCGCACTCGGCAAGCAGGGAAAAGTAGTGTTCCAGTGGCTGCGACAGAGGCATTAGCAGACTGTCGCGGCTGCCTTCGTCAAAGGGGGCCATTGGCAGGTCGCCGCTGCCGGCCAGGCGGTTGAGGGTGTGGGCCATGGCGTCGACAGCATGCTCGGGACCGGCGCGCAGGGCTTCATTGAGCAACTGGTCCTGTAACTGGAAACGTTGCAGGCCATCGAAGGAAAAGGGTTCGCTGTCGTCCAGTACCTGGCGTTGCTGTTTCAGGCGGGCCTTCAGGCGTTGCTCGAAAAAATGCGCCACCGGTTGCTTGAGAAAGCGGCCCAGAGCGGCGCAGGTAATCGGCTCGTTGTTTTCCAGTGGCGGAAGAGGTTGGTCATTGCTGGCCTTGTGCGCCTGGCCATCGTGGAGGGCGCGCCATTCGTTGGCGTAGGTGTGCAGTGTGTCGGTCTGTAGGGTGTCGTTGGCTGCATCCTGATCATTGCGGAAGAAGTAGCGGGCGCTGAACGGTTGCAGCGGATGGGCCACGGTGAGCGCATCCACCGGTTCGCTCTGGTCGGTGTGCCAACGCTGGTCGATATGGTCGCGCAGTTGCGCCACTAGTACCGAGGGCGGGCGTTCGCTGTTGTCGCGCACGTTGCGGCCGGTCCAGCTGATGTAAAGGCTGTCGCGGGCGCTGAGCAAGGCTTCCAGAAACAGGTAGCGGTCGTCGTCGCGGCGGGATCGGTCGCCGGGGCGATAGTTACCCCATTGCTGCATCAAATCGAAATCCATGGGCTGCTGCTGGCGGGGGTAGTCGCCGTCTTTCATGCCCAGCAGGCAGACATGGCGGAAAGGAATGGCGCGCATGGGCATCAGGGTGCAGACGTTGATGCGCCCGGCCATGAACCGTTGCGACAGGCTTTCCGCGTTGAGGGCATCGAGCAACGGACGGCGGGCCACGGTGAGCGGCAGGGGGCTGTCGAAGTCGGCCTCAGCACAGGCAGCCAGCCAGTCGTTAAGGGCGTCACGCAGGCCTGCGTCCAGGGTCTGGTCCGCTTCGTCCACGGGGTCGAACAGGTCATCGAACAGTTGGGTAAAGCGTTGTTGCCATTGTCGGGCGCTGGCGTCTTTACGGCTTTGTTGCCAGTGCTGCTCTAGGGTGTCGAGCAGGCGGGACAGACGGCCGGCCAGTTCTGCGCCCAGGCCGGCTACTTCGTCCAGGGGCTCGATGCCCATCCAGGCCGGGCCGTCGCCGAGCAGGTAGCCTGCCAGTATCCGTTTCAGGCCAAAGGCCCAACTGTTTTGTTCGAAGCCGGGAACGTCCAGGGTCTGCCGTTGTGGGCTGTTCAGGCCCCAGCGAATCCGCGCCTGGTCGATCCAGCGGGCCAGTTGCGGCAGGTCGCTTTCGTCGATGCCGAAGCGTTCGCGCACGGCGGGTACATCCAGCAGGTCGAGAATGTCGGTGGCGGTGAAGCGCCACTGCGGCAGGTGCAGCAGGGATTCCACTGCCTGGGCCAGGGGGGAAGCGGCACCGGCACTGCGGTCGCTAAGGGTGTAGGGCAGATAACGGGGGTCGTCCCGTTCCAGCCGACCGAATACCGCATCAATGTGCGGCGCGTAGGCTTCGATGTCTGGCACCATCACGATCACATCGCGGGGCTGCAGGGTGGGGTCGTTGCTGAAACGGTCCAGCAGTTCATCCTGGAGGATTTCCACTTCCCGCTGGGCGCTGTGGCCGATGCGAAACTGGATAGAGGCATCAATGTCCAGGGGCGGGCGCTGGTCCGGCGTCGGCAGGGGTTCAAGGTCAAGAATGTCCTGCTGCAAGTGCTGCAACAAGGTGTGCGGCTCGCGGTTTTCAAACAGATCAATCTGGTTCTGGAAGGCGCTGCGGTAACTGTCCGGGTCGTCGTGGTCGTAGAGCAAGCCGATAAAGTCGCGGCCCTGTTTGCCCCAGGCGGCCAGCAGCGGATTAACGCGGTTTTCCGGCAGGGCGGTCAGGTGGCGTTTGCGGTTGTCCAGTTGGCGGCGCAGTAGCTGTTTGTCTTCGACGATATCCGCCCAGTAATGCTGGCAGGGGTTTTGTACCAGCATCAAGATTTGGCAGTGTTGGCTGAGCGCGGCTAGCGCTTCCAGAGCCTGCTGGGGCAGAGCGCTGATACCAAAAATGATCAGCCGACGTGGCAGGCCTGGCGGCGGTGTGCTTTGTTGGGGCGCGAGCGAGGCCATGAAATCACGGTGGATGGCGCTGCGGCTGAGGCCTTGTTTGCTGTCGTCCATGTCTGCCAGCAGGGCGCGCCACAGATGTGCTTGCCATAACTGGCTGGTGGGAAAATCGTCAAAGGCGTCGCGATCCTGCGCTTTGCGCAGACGATCGTTACCGCTTTCCCAATCCGCCAGCCAGTCTGCCCGATACATTTGGTAGGCATCGAACAAATCTGCCAGTCGTTCCGCCAGCTGGTGACGTTTTCGGCCATCCACATCGTCAGCCAGAAAGTGGCGCAGGGGACCGAAGTGCTCGTTGTTGAGCAAGGCAGGCAGCAGCCGGTACAGCCGCCATAACAAGCGGGATTTGTCGAATGGTGAAGTACGCGGTACCTGGTCTTCGCCGAGCACGGTGCGGTAGGCCCCCCACAGGAACCGGGCCGGCATCTGGAACTGGAAGCCGGCGCTGATCCCCAACGCATCCGCCAGTTGCAGTTTCAGCCACTGGGCCATGCCGTTGGACTGCACCAGAAAGGTTTCCGTTTCCAGTGGTGGCAGTGGTTGTTGCTGTAGCCAGTCCGCCACCAGCTCGGTAAGGGTTTCCAGACGGTTGCCGTGCAGCACCATCAGCCCGTTTTGCATGTGCCATCCTTGCCAGATTTGTGTGTATGCGAAAGGAGTTAGATTAAGGGAGAGTGCCTCTTGGTGCTACAAAGAGGGATTCCTTACGCGAGAAAACACCAGAATAATCGAATGCTGGGACAATGAGTGTCGCACCCTTTCCATGGTTTTTGGTTGCCCAAATAAAAACGCCCCGCAATAGCGGGGCGTTTTTATGACGTCGGACTGTTTCTATTCGTTTTCCATTTCTGCGAGTTGCGTAGGTCGGGTTAGGCGTAGCCGTAACCTGACAGACCTGCACGCAGATGAGATCAAGCGTGAATGTCGGAGGCTAATCTGACCTATACGGCTTTGGTGGTACAGCAGACTTTCTCTATTCGGCTTCCATCTCGGCCAGTTCGTCTTCAAAGAAGAACTTTTCTTCTCCGAACGCGGGCTCCAGATGGTTCAGCCAGGTGGCTTCTTCATTGTATTTGGCAAAGAAGGGGCGCTGTACCCAGTCATGGTTGCGGCCTTGAATGAAACGCAGGGCGAAGACTTTCTCGCCGTTGATTTCGGTAACACCCTGGATTTCCACTTTGCCCGGGTGGCTGGACATGCTCGGGCCGCGGGCGGTGCGGGCAATACCGGATACCTGTTTCATGGCATCGCGGTAGATTTCCCAGGCCTTGGCCAGCGGTACTTCAAAGTAATGCCGGGCGCCGGTGTCACGCTCTACGAACATGTAGTAAGGGATAATGCCCAGCTCGACCTGGGTCTGCCACAGGCGCGCCCAGTCATCAGCATTGTCATTGATGTGGGCCAGCAGTGGGCCTTGGGCGCGAATTACCGCACCGGTAGCACGGACCCGTTTTACCGCTTCGCGGGCGATGTCGGTTTCCAGTTCCTGCCAGTGATTGTAGTGGGCCATCAGCGCCAAGTGCTTGCCGCTGGCAATCACTTCCTCGAACAGGTCCAGCAGGTCTTTGGCGTCGGCATCGGAGACCACGCGCTGGGGCCAGAAGGTGAGCGCCTTGGAACCGATGCGGATAGTGCGAATCTGCTCCAGTTCCAACAGCGGTTCGATATGCGCCCGCAGGTTTTTGGTTTTCATTACCAGCGGGTCGCCGCCGGTAATCAGTACATCGGAAATTTCCGGGTGGGCCTGAATGTATTTTTTCAGTTGCCCGGCTTCCTTGGTGGCGATCTTCAGGTCGTTGTCACCGATGAACTGCGCCCAGCGGAAACAGAAGGTGCAGTAGCTGTGACAGACCTGCCCCTGGCTGGGGAAAAACAGCACGGTTTCGTTGTACTTGTGCTGCACGCCATCGATTTTTTCGCCGTCAACTTCCGGCATGTTGTGTTCCATCTGCCCGGCGGGATGCGGGTTCAGCGCTTCACGGACGTCAGCGATGGCGGTCTTGATTTCAGCCTTGTCGCCGCCGCGCATGGCCTCGGCCACCTTGTCGAAGTGTTCCGGGGCCAGCATGCCTCGCTGGGGAAAGGTGAGCTGGTAGATGGGGTCATTGGGGACGTTGTCCCAGTTGATCAATTCGTTGATCACGTATTCGTTGACCCGAAACGGCAGCACATTGGCGACCACGTCCATGGCAAAGCGGGTTTCGTCATCCAGGCGTTTGAGCTGTTCGATTTTGTCGAGCTGGCGCGCCGTGTAGACCTTGAAGCGACGAGGTTCGTCGTAGGCGGGGTCGAACGAATTGGCTTGCGTGTCGGCGCTATCGAGAGTCGTCTCGCGGGTGTCCTGGTGCAGCGGAATAACCGTATTGGTTTCGGGCATGGTATTGCTCCTCATCATGCGCCGGCATGACGAAAACGCCGTCAACACCGGTACACTGGTTGCCTAAACCAGCAGGAATTAGTCGTTACTACTACTGACGGCCAGCGGCGGCTGGCGCTGAGTCGGGCTCATTTGGCCCGTTAACGTGCGTCGGCGTGGCGACGCAGAGGACTTGGAACGAATCGCCTCCCAGCATAATCGGGGAGGGGAGAGGCCATTTCTGTACACGGTGTGACTGCTGCCAGCCGGCCGATGTCCCAAAAGAGGGCGTATTCTAGGGAAGCCACGGGCAAAGCGCAAAGCCGGGCGGCGGGCGGGTATCGCCGGTTATGTTATCGTTGAACGGATACCCGCTTCAGAGACGGAACTGAATGGCTTTGGATGTCACATACTGGACTGCCAAAATCGATGCGATATTGCTAGTACTGGACCCGTACTGGCCCTATGTGGCGGCGTTTATCAGTATCAGCTTGGCGGTGACCGTGACGGTGCACGTTGCCCAGAATAAGCGTGATGCCCGCGCTGCCGCGGCCTGGACCGGGCTGGTCTGGCTGGTGCCGGTGCTGGGTGCTTTGCTCTATTACATCCTGGGCGTCAATCGTATTCGCCGGCGGGCCCGTCAGCTCACAGGCGGGTTGATCGACAGTAACGATGGCTGGCGCATTGCCGCAGAGCCAGAGCCTGACCTTAAACACCTGAAAATCCTCAGCCGCCTGGTGGGGCGCCTGACCCACCTGCCACTGACCGACGGCAACCGCATCACCCTGCTGGATGCCCCTGGGGCGTATCAGGACATGCTTGCGGCGATCGACAGCGCCACGGAAAGCATTTATCTGGCCACCTACATATTCGGCAACGATGCCGCCGGTAAGCCGCTGGCTGATGCGCTGGCGGCGGCGGTGGCGCGAGGGGTCAAGGTGAGGGTGCTGCTGGATGGTGTGGGAGCCCTGTATTCTCTGCCGTCGGTGGTTTGGCGGTTGCGCCGTGGCAAGGTGCCGGTGGAGCGTTTTCTGTATTCCCTGGCGCCGTGGCGGATGCCGTACCTGAACCTGCGTAATCACCGTAAATTCATGGTGGTGGACCGTTGTTATGGATTCACCGGCGGTATGAATATTCGCGCCGGTTATATCCAACAGCCACCAAAAATCACCGATTTGCATGCCCGTATCGAGGGTCAGGTGGTGGGACAGCTGCTGCGCAGTTTTGCAGCGGATTGGTATTTCACCAGTGGTGAGCTGTTGGACACCAGTTACCGCGGCCCGGCCTGGTTGGGCAATGTGCAATCCCGGGGCATCAGCGCCGGGCCCGATGCGGATTTCGACAAACGCCGTATGACGCTGCTGGCCGCCATCGGCAGTGCCGAATCCCGTATTCGCATCGTCACCCCGTACTTCGTGCCCGACCTGACCTTGCTAGCCACACTGCAACTGGCGCTGCTTAAAGGAATCCGGGTGCAGATCGTGGTGCCGCGCAAGAACAATCTGCGGTTGGTGCACTGGGCCAGCCTGCATGCTTTGCGTTGGCTGGTTGCCGAAGGGGCTGAGCTGTACTTGTCGCCGCCGCCTTTTGACCACAGCAAGGTCATGACGGTGGACCAGCACTGGGTCATGCTGGGCTCGGGCAACTGGGATGCCCGTAGCCTGCGACTCAATTTCGAGTTTGATCTGGAGTGCTATGGGGAGGCACTGGCAGAGCAGATTGATGAGGCACTGGATGAACGGATTTTCCTGTCTCAGCGGCTGGACCAGGCCGGATTCCGGCAGATGACCCCTTGGCGGCGCGTGCGCAATGCGTTAGCGCACATGATGGAGCCCTACCTCTAGAGGCCAGTAGATGTGGGCGGTTATAGCAAAATGCCATTATTTGTGTGGCCTTGATCACGATCTCCCGGTTTCAAGGAATACATCGTTGGCACTCTTGGTTATAAAGTAGCCGCTTAAACAGAGTGTTTAATACGGTAGTACAACCCATGCAGCGCAACAGCGAGGATGTTGCGCGCAATACTGTCAGGACAATTATGATAAAAAAACTGACAACGCTGCTGGCGGTATTGCTGGTGCTGGCGGCCATGCCGGCTTTAGCCAGCGACGGGGAATGGGTGCTGGTGACCGATCGGGACGGCATCCAGGTATTCCGTCAGGATGACGGTGACTCACGCTTGAAGACGTTCCGGGGCGTGGCCGACCTGCGGGTGAATGATTTCAATGCTATCGGCGCCTTGCTGGATGATTACGATGCGGTGGCGTCGTTTATGCACATGGTGTCGGAAATCCGTGACCTGAAGCGCAACTCCCCCTTTCAGCGCGACGTGTACGTAACGACCCGCCTGCCGTGGCCAGTGAAAGATCGTGATGCACCCCTGCGGGTGACCTTTTATCAGGAGCGGGACACGCTTGACCTGGTGATGCCCTTTTCCTTGAACGAAACAGGTTATCCTCAGCAGAAACACTATGTGCGCATGCCGCAGATGGAAGGGTATTACCGGTTTTCCCCGGGCGAGCCGGGCAAGGTGCAGGTGACCATTGAAGTGGTGCTGGACCCGGGAGGGTCATTGCCGGCCTGGTTGGCCAATATCATCCTCCGGGATATCCCGTATTTTTCCCTGCGCCGTTTGCAGCGAATAATCAATCAACCCCGTTTCCAGGGCATCGCGCACGGTTATTACCAGACGCCGGGCGCCTGGCAGAAATCCGGGGATGTTCGCGAGGTGGCAGACGCCACCCGCGAAACCAAGGCTAACGCTTCAGCGGTGAGCCCGGCCCCATTAGCGCCCAGATAATCAGGCCGATCAGCGGTACAATCAGCACCAGTAGCACCCACAGCACCTTGGCGCCTGTCTCGGCGGACGATTGAATAATCATTACGATGGCGTAGATCGCCACGGCCAGTTGTAACAGTCCCAGTAATTTCATCGAAATTTCCTTTTATCCGACGTGAGATTCTTAATCTAGATCACTTGTGGAAAAGGGTAAATCACTGCTGTGTAAAACCCGGTCAACTTTTCTGATGGCGAGTACGGTGATTTTCGACCTGCATCAGCCCGCCATAGAGCAGGGCTGCCACCGCCAGCCCCGCGCCCAGCAGGACAACCCCCGTCCAGCCGTGGAGGTCATAGACAGCGGCGGAGGCCAGTGAGCCGGAGGCGCCGCCCAGGAAGTACAGGAACATGTAGCCCGAATTGAGGCGGTTACGGGCACTTTCATCCAGGGAGAAGACCAGGTTCATATTGGTAATGTGAACCGCCTGTAGCGCCAGATCCAGCAGCACAATCCCCGCCAGCAGGGCGATGAGCGATGTGCCGCCGAGCCCCAGCAACCCCCACGACAGCAACAGAATCAGGATGCCGATGATGGTTATCCGTTGGCCATGGCCACGGTCGGCGAGTACTCCGGCATGGCGGGCAGACAGGGCGCCTGCTGCCCCGGCCAGGCCGAACAGGCCGATGGTGGCATCGTTGAATGCCCACGGTTCGGCGGACAGCAGGAAGGCCAGCGAGGTCCACAGCACGCTGAACATGGCAAAGCCCAGAAAACCGAGCACGGAGCGCTGGCGATAGACTTTATACCGCGCAAACAACCCCACGATAGAGGTAATCAGCTGGCCATAGTGGAGTGAGGTAGTCTGGTGATAGCGGGGTAGCAAGCGCCACAGGGCCAGGGTGTTGAGTAACATTAACGCGGCAGCAACCCAGTAGACGGTATGCCAGTCGCCCAGAGAGGACAGCGCGCCCGCCACGGTGCGTGCCAGCAGAATGCCCAGTAACAGCCCGCTCATCACCGTGCCCACCACTTTGCCGCGGGTTTCCAGTGGCGCCAGCGTGGCGGCAAACGGCACCAATACTTGCGCCACCACGGAAAACGCCCCGGTGATGGCTGTGCCGGCCAGCAGCATCGGTAGTGAGCGCGCACTGGCGCTGATCAGTAATCCGACCATGGCCAGCAACATCATGATCACAATCAATCGCCGTCGCTCGACCAGGTCGCCCAGTGGTACCAGCAGAATCAGCCCCACTGCGTAGCTGGCCTGGGCGGTGGTGACAATAATGCCGGCTTTGGCGTAGCTCAGGCTGAGTTGGTCCGCGATGGTGTGCAGCAAAGGCTGCGCGTAATAGTTGCTGGCCACCACCAACCCGGTGGTGGTGGCCATCAGCAGCACCAGCAGTGGGCTGAGAGGGGAAGAGGAGGGCGTGTCGTGGGTCATGCTGAATCCTGGGTGTCCGTGCGCGGCGACAGTGTCTGGCAAAGAGAGTGAGGGAGCCAGAGCAAAGAGCTGATCGGATTGATACAAAAAGGTGATGCAGGCAAAGAGGGAAAGATGGTGCCCCGGAGACGATTCGAACGTCCGACCTAGCGCTTAGGAGGCGCTTGCTCTATCCAACTGAGCTACCGGGGCATATTAAGCGTGCAGATTGTACGGGGTTTCATTGCTGGAGCCAGCGTTAAGGGAGCCAGCGACTTTTTTGTCGGTGCTTGCGCGTCCTGCGGACTCCAGCGAAGCGGCGGTATCCGGCTCATGTTCGTCCAAGCCAAAGCGAGTGTTGGCAAACCCCGGCTTCCCCCGCTGAGCGACCAAGGCATTTTCCGTAGGTCGAATTAGGCCGAAGGCCGTAATCCGACAACCGACTGTGCCGTTACGACTGCCCCTCTGTGTCGGATTACGCCTTTCAGGCTAATCCGACCTACGCGGGAGCGTGCGGGTTTCGTCGATCAGCCCTTCCGCCGGAGAGGCACAAGGTCGAATTAGACGAAGCCGTAATCCGACCTTTAGCGCCAGCTGTTTAAGATCAAGGCGGCGGGTTGATGCGGCCCGGTTTGTCGGGTTACGCCGCTGCGCTAGCGAAGCATTCGGATGCTGATTGTAAGGACTTTGAAATTTGGTGCCAGTGTTTGTCTTAAAGTGGCTTCGTCATTTTAGCGGAAAATCCATCCGGGCCCTTTTGCCAGCTTACGGACGAATCGGTTTTGACGCGCCCTGTCTGTGGCAGGACGAGGCTTTAATTAGCGTGCAAGCGCGCTTCCGCAAAGTACCCTGTAGCCAAAGTATCCCGCAATCTTCACGTAACTTTTGCGACGTTTACGCATCCATTGGTAGCATGCAACGAATTCTACGAGGTGCAATATGCAGGATACCCATGACCTTCTGGTCCGCAGCTCCACGGACTTCCCGCCGTTGCGCCGGTTTGCCACCACGGTGTTGCAGGTCAACCTGGGTTATTTGTGTAACCTGAGCTGTGTCCACTGCCATGTGAATGCGGGGCCTACCCGGACTGAAATGATGGACAAGGCCACTGTGGACCTGATTCTTCAGGTGATCCGCAAACGGGACATCAAGGTGATCGATCTTACCGGCGGTGCGCCGGAGATGAATCCCCACTTTCGCTACCTGGTGCGTGAATGCCATGCACTGGGCGTGGAAGTGATCGATCGCTGTAATCTGACTATTCTGCTCGAACCGGGTTATGAGGATTTGCCGCAATTTCTGGCCGACCACGATGTGCATGTGGTGGCCTCCTTACCGTGCTATTCCGAAGAAAACGTGAACAAGCAGCGGGGTAAGGGCGTGTTCCAAGGTAGCTTGGAAGCCATTCGCCGCCTCAACGAGAAAGGGTACGGGCAAGATCAGGTTCTGGACCTTGTCTATAACCCCACCGGCGCGTCGCTGCCGCCTCCCCAGGCTGTTTTGGAAGCCGATTACAAGCGCGAGCTGATGGAGCATTTCGGACTCCGCTTTAATAGCTTGTTCACGATCACGAATATGCCCATCAGCCGTTTTGGTGCTGTGCTACTGGCCCAGAATCAGTTCAACGACTATATGCAGCTGCTACGTGATAGCTACAATCGCGACACCTTGCCTGCATTGATGTGCCGATCCATGGTGAGCGTGGACTACAAGGGTTATCTCTACGATTGTGATTTCAATCAGATGCTGGAGATGCCGCAAGGCCATCACGAAGGCCATCAACATTTGTCGAGCTTGTTAGAAGACGATATACAAGGCGAGGCAATTTATGTGGCTGACCACTGCTTCGGCTGCACGGCGGGTGCGGGAAGCAGCTGTGGTGGTTCGCTGGAATGAGTCGGGTCAGTGTCATCGTGCCGGTGCTCAATGAGGGGGATACCTTGGCCGTGTCATTGGCACGGCTACGCGCTGCTCTCACCGACGATGATGAACTGATTGTGGTGGATGGCGGAAGTACCGACCACAGCATCGACATTGCCCGCGAGCTGGCCGATACGGTGCTGGTCAGTGATCCGGGACGCAGCACCCAGATGAATACCGGCGCGGGGTGTGCAAGGGGAGTGTGGCTCTGGTTTATCCATGCAGATACGGTGCTCGATGCTCGCCACCGTGAGGCTCTCAACGGTTTAGACAGCACCACTCGGTGGGGGCGTTTTGATGTTCGCCTGAGCCAGTCCCGCCCGCTTTTTCGCGTTATTGCGTTCATGATGAACTGGCGTTCGCGCCTGACCGGAATTGCCACCGGTGACCAGGCCCTGTTTGTGCGCCGCGATATATTTCGTGAGCAGGGCGGGTTTCCCGCGCAGCCTTTGATGGAAGATATCGCCCTGTCACGGACTTTGCGTGCGCTGGAGCGCCCGGCCTGTTTGCGCCCGCCGGTGATCACCAGTAGCCGGCGCTGGGAGAACAATGGCGCTTGGCGCACCATCTGGCTGATGTGGTCCCTGCGCTTTCGATACTGGCGAGGCGCTAGCCCCGATGCGCTGCATCGGGACTATTACCGGGGAGACGCCGGGTGAGTGACACGCCCCTGCTCATTATTTTTGCCCGCGCCCTGCACGCCGGCCAGGTAAAAACCCGCCTGATCCCCGCTTTTGGCGCCGATGGTGCCTTGCAGATTTATCAGCAACTGTTGTGGCGAACCTTTGCCGCCGCGCAGACGTTCCCCGGTGACGTGCAGCTGTGGCTCGACAAGCCGGATGCGCAATTGAGTCAGGAAGCAACGTCACGGGGCTGGTCCTGTTTTTTGCAGCATGGCGAGGATCTGGGCGAGCGAATGGCCGGGGCCTTATCACGGGGCTTGTCTCACTCTTCCCGGGTCTTGTTGGTCGGGAGTGATTGCCTGCTGCTGGATCCGCCTTACTTCGAGCAGGCGTTGGCCACGTTGGAGCACAGCCCCGTGGTGTTCGGCGCCAGTGAGGATGGTGGCTATGTGCTGTTGGGAAGCGGCCAGGCATCGCTCTGGTCCACTCAACGCTTCCGTGGCGTGCGCTTCGGTGGCCCCCATGCGCTACAGGACAGCCGGGCCTGCTTTGCTCCCGAGGAAACTGCGGTGTTATCGCCCCTTTGGGATGTGGATGAGCCGGAGGATGTGGCGCGGGCCCGTTCATCCGGACTTTTACCGTCTGTCATTTTTTCCTGATTTCACGGGTGTCAGGGATGACGGTCCTTGCTTAAATTTCTAGTCTGTAACACATAACAGGGTTTCTGTAGCTGCTATGGTAACCGCCGTAAAGGATGACGGAGCAGGTTGATGCACGATAGATCGGTCCTCGATGCCGAGGTCGTTTCCGAATTGCAGGATATTATGGGTCAGGATTTCCAGATGCTGATCGAGTCGTTCCAGCATGATGGCGAACAACGCTTGGCCGCACTGGATCAGGCATTCGCGGGGGGCGATGCAGACACCCTGCGCAGCCAGGCGCACAGTTTCAAGGGCAGTAGCAGCAACCTGGGGGCCGTCCGCGTTGCGGAAGTATGCATGGAGCTGGAAACGTTGGCCTCCAACGGTGAACTTGCCAGCGCGCCGCCTTTGATTGATTCCCTGAAGCGGCATTTCCAACAGGCCTGTGTGGCGTTAAGCGCTACCCTGGCGCCAAATGGGGCCGGCTAGGGGCGAATTTCAGGCAAAAAAAACCCTCTTCCGAAATTGGGGTGGAAGAGGGGGGTTGTGAGCGCTATTGCTAGCGCCTTGGGGGGATACTGGTTGGCTTGGCGATGCTCTGTAACACCACGTTTTCCATAGAATTAATGCTACCCAGAAGTGTGACGCGGTGCTGTAAAAAGCAGTGAGGAAATGTAAAAGCTTGGGCGCCTTTTAGCGTCGGGATGTAGTCGTTTGGGGGGCTGAGCTGGCGTTACGGGGCAGGCGTGTAAGAGATCTCTTACAAAGCTGTAGGATAAAGCAGTGTTTTTCCGCTGTTTTCAGCATTAACTGGTGATCGGGAAAACGCTAACCTTTTGTTTTTGTTGATAAATTTAAGGATTGTGTGGTTTTTGCCCAGACTTTTAATATTTATTTTACCCACAGAGCAAAATACGGTTGATATAGTGTTTCCGTGCTTCAGGGAATTGAGCACAAGGATTTGCAAGGATTGCAGTACAAGGATGTTGCGGTGAGCGCAAAAGGGTCAGGATGACTCGACGCAAAAAGGGCGGCAGGATGCCGCCCTTTTATTTTGCCTGGAGAAAAGTGATCCGCGCTTAGCGGACCAGCTTCTCCCGCTTGTTAGGCACACCGTCCCACTCTTCCGCGTCGTCCGGCGCATCTTTCATTTCGGTAATGTTCGGCCACTTCTCTGCCAGATCCGCGTTGATCTCCAGGAAGTCCTGCTGGTCGTCCGGCAGTTCATCTTCCGAGAAAATCGCGTTAACCGGGCACTCCGGCTCACACAGTGCACAGTCGATACACTCGTCCGGGTGGATAACCAGAAAATTTTCGCCTTCGTAGAAACAGTCTACCGGGCACACTTCCACACAATCGGTGTGTTTGCAGTTAATGCAATTCTCACCTACTACAAACGTCATAGCCGGTCCTCGCCAGGTGTCGTCATTTTGTACAGCGCCAAGGGCTGATTATAGCAGCAATAGGCACGGTCTCGCTTGGGGTGGCGCTAGTCTAGCGATATGCCCAGAGGCAGGCAAACGCAGCGTTGATATAAGGTAATAGCTCAGAGTGTTATTAAAAGACAACTTGCCGGTTGCCCCTCCTGCAGATGCGTCGCGCTCTGTGCCTTGCGGATAGCCAGAGTGTCGAGTTGCGAGAGGCGAGTTTCGAAAGGCAAACCCTAAAACACGGTAAAGTCTGGCGATTTGGCTTCTCGTCACCGGGCTTATGGCGCCACCAGCCTAGCGCCTTTCCTGCAGCGTTAAAGTAACCCTCTCAGCTTGTAGAGTGCCTCCAGTGCCTGCTTGGGGGTCAGCTCATCCGGGTCGATGCCGGTGAGCGCTTGCTCTACCGCGCTGGGCTCATTGAAAAGGCTGGCCTGGGCCGGCATTGCCGCTGACGGTGTGGTGCTGGCGGGCGTTGTGTTCACGGCAGAGGTGGACGCCGCCAGGGGTTTGCCGTCTTCCAGTTCGCGCAGTTTATTCCCCGCTTCATGGATCACGCTGGCCGGCACCCCGGCCAGCTGGGCCACCTGCAAGCCATAGCTGCGGCTGGCCGGGCCTTCCTGTACCCGGTGCAGGAACACAATGCGGTTATCGTGCTCACTGGCCGTGAGGTGAGCGTTGTAGATGCCGGGCAGTTGCTCAGGCAGCTGGGTCAGTTCGAAGTAGTGGGTCGCAAACAGGGTGAAGGCCTTAAGGTTGCGCGCCAGGTGTTCGGCGGCGGCCCAGGCCAGGCTCAGGCCATCAAAGGTGCTGGTGCCGCGGCCAATTTCGTCCATCAGCACCAGACTCTGGGCGGTGGCGTTGTTGAGGATGTTGGCGGTTTCCGACATTTCCACCATAAAGGTGGAGCGCCCGCCGGCCAGATCATCAGACGAACCGATGCGGGTAAAGATGCGATCCAGGCTGCCGATGCGAGCGCTCGCTGCGGGCACGCAGCTGCCCAGGTGAGCAAGCAGGGCGATCAGAGCAGTCTGGCGCATGTAGGTGGATTTACCGCCCATGTTTGGGCCGGTAATGATCACCATGCGGCGGGCGTCATCCAGGTGCAGGCTGTTGGGCACAAAGGCATCGTCCAGCACTTGCTCGACCACCGGGTGGCGGCCATCCACGATTTCAATGATAGCGTCGTCGTCGACCAGCTGCGGGCGTACCCAGTTGAGCGCTTCGGCGCGCTCGGCCAGGGACGCCAGCACATCCAGCTCGGCCACGGCGGTGGCGCTACGCTGCAGGGCGTGCAGGTCGGCGGCCACTTTTTCCAGCAGGGCCTCGTAAAGGCGTTTTTCCAGCGTCAGTGCCTTGCTGGACGCAGACAGCGCCTTGTCTTCGAACTCTTTCAGTTCCGGGGTAATAAAGCGTTCGGCATTCTTTAGTGTTTGGCGGCGCTGATAATCCGCTGGCGCTTTGTCCGATTCCCGGCGTGACAACTCGATGTAATAGCCGTGCACCCGGTTGTACTTCACCCGCAAGGTGGACAGCTGAGTGCGTTCGCGCTCGCGGGTTTCAATGTCCACTAAAATAGCACCGGCGTTTTCGCTGATCGAGCGCAGCTCGTCCAGCTCTTCGCTATAGCCCGGCGCGATCACGCCGCCGTCGCGGATCAGCATGGGCGGGTTTTCAATCACCGCGGTGCCCAGTAATTCCACCTGATTCGGAAACTGGCTGATGCGCTCGATCAGCTCAAAGAAGCAGTCGGCGGCGGGCAAGGTGCCGATCAATGGCGGTAGAGCCTTCAGGCTGGCATGCAGGCGCGTCAGGTCGCGGGGGCGCGCAGAGCGCAGTGCTACTCGGCCGAGAATCCGCTCCATGTCGCCGATGTCATTCAACACATCGCGGGCGGATTCGAAACACCAGCCCTGGCGCAGGGCATCGATCTGGTCCTGCCGCTGAGTGAGGGTGGTGCGGTTGCGCAAGGGCTGGTGCACCCAGCGCTTGAGCAGCCGCGCCCCCATGGCGGTTTCGGTGCTGTCCAGCACCCAGGCCAGGGTGTGCTGTTCCTGGCCATCCAGGGTTTCGGTCAGCTCTAAATTGCGGCGGGTGGCCGCATCCATGGCGACCGCATCGTCAAAGCTTTCTACCGCCAGAGCGGTAATGTGTGGCAGCTCACCGCGTTGCGTTTCCTTGGCATAACCCAGCAGGGCGCCGGCGGCAGCTACCGCCACGGGGGTGGGCTCACCGAAGCCGGCCAGATCCTGCACCTGAAATTGCTGACACAGTTGGCGCCGGGCGGCGTCCTCATCAAACTCCCAGCCAGGGCGTTTGCGGGTGCCGGGGCGCTCGGCCCAGCGCCCCGGCAAGCCATGCTCCTCGCTGAGCAGCAGTTCCGCTGGCGACCAGCGCTCCAGCAGCGCCTGCAATTGCTCGGTACCCTCTACTTGAGTCACCACAAAACGCCCGGCGGCCAGATCCAGGCTGGCGCAGCCGTACTGGTTGTTGTGGCCGAAAACGGCGCACAGCAAATTGTCACGGCGCTCTTCCAGCAGCGCCTCGTCACTGACCGTGCCGGGGGTGACAATGCGCACCACCTTGCGCTCCACCGGCCCCTTGGCCAGCGCTGGGTCACCGATCTGCTCGGCAATCGCCACGGACTCACCCAGCTTCACCAGCCGCGCCAGATAGTTCTCGGCCGCGTGGTAAGGAATGCCTGCCATGGGAATCGGCTTGCCTGCACTCTGGCCGCGTTGGGTCAGGGTAATGTCCAGCAAGCGCGACGCCTTCTGGGCATCGCCAAAGAACAGCTCGTAGAAATCCCCCATGCGGTAGAACACCAGCTGGTCCGGGTGTTCGGCCTTAATAGCCAGGTACTGCTGCATCATAGGTGTGTGTGCGGATAAATCGTTGTGCGTCATATCTACGTTTCAGTCCGTTTTTTTCTGTTATTTCGCTATAAAATCAGGTGGTTAGCGAAACGTGTGATTTCCGGTAGTGTCCGTGCTTGTCCATGGTAATCCACCCCGATCCGCAAAATAAGTGTAGGTTTTAGTGTAGGTTTTCGTGCCGGGCCGATTCCCCGGTGATATACTGCTCAAAACCTACACCAAATCCTTTGCAGGCCAGACGGAGCCTGTGATGCGGGGATTTGCTTGAAACCGTTAGTGTTGGTGGATCAAAGCGATGGAGCATAGCAAACAAGGCAGTAAGCAACTATCGGTCCGTGCCATTGAGGCAATGCGGCCTGGTGACAAGGTCAAAACG
>NZ_JBEDTC010000012.1:0-51631 GCF_040118815.1 Alcanivorax sp. | reverse complement strand
TTTGCCTGACGACCATAGAATGTTGGAACCACCTGATCCCATGCCGAACTCAGAAGTGAAACGACATATCGCCGATGGTAGTGTGGGGTTTCCCCATGTGAGAGTAGGTCATCGTCAGGCTCTTAAAGAAACAAAGAACCCTCGTCGCGCAAGCGTCGGGGGTTCTTTGCGTTCGGGCTGGGCAGAATCGTGCTTTGTGTCACCACCAGGCACTGCCACGCCCCCACACCCTCCCTGTAATACCCTTGCCAAAAAGACCCGCCACACTGCAGCGATATCCACGTTGCGGAGTCTTTGCCATGCTGTTCTATACCGTCATTGCGGTCCCTCTTGTTGTTTTATTTATTTATCGGTATCGAAAGCTCATGTACCACTTTCGCGTGGTTAAGCCTGGGAAACTTTACCGTAGCGGGACCCTGGGGCCTGTAGGTTTGCGTATCATGCATCGAATATTGCGGATCAACACGATTGTCAATTTGCGCCTGGAGTCGGAGTACAGCAAGAAGGGATGGTATGTACGGCAGCTCGCTTATTGTCGTCGCCATGGATTAAAGCTGGTCAATATCCCCATGGCTCCGGACACACCGCCAACGGAAGCGCAGATCCTGCAGTTTATGGATGAGATTGATCGCGGTGGAAGCCGCTGCCTGGTGCACTGCGAGATGGGCGTTATTCGTACCGGAATGATGGTGGTGGCAGTGGCAACGCGACGTTATGGCGTCAAAGACATGGCGGTGTGGGAGCATTTTCCTTTGTATGGCCACAAGCTGGATCTGCGTCGGCAAAAAGTGCGCGAGTTTGTTCAGCGTTGTGGCGGTTCTCAGCAGGTATCAGTCTAACAAAGGACTGTTTTTTGGCAGGTACAAACGCAATGCATTTGGAATGGATCGGATGTGAAAGATAGTATTTTGAATAGGTTCACCGTCCAGATTCAGGTTCATTGGCGTCGGTGTCTCAATATGCATTTCACTGAGGCGGGTACGTATAAATAGCCCCTCTTGGTTGGGGTCCTGACGGGCTTCGCTGTCGAACAGCTCTTTTACGCCGGCGAGCAGATCCATGTCTGCGGGGAGGATGGCCACATCGAACAGACCATTATTGACTAGGGCGTCAGGGCATAGGCGCTGTCCACCACCTGCCTGTCGGCCATTGCCCAGACCCAAGGCGAGAAACTCGCCTTCCCATTCGAACCCTTCGCCCTTGAAGTGTCCCTTGGCAGATTCGATTTCCGAAAATCGGCTCAGGCCAGTTAGCAGATAGGCTGCACCGCCAAGCATCTTTTTAAGATCCTCGGACGTTTGGGTTGTCACTTCCGTGCCGAAGCCACCCGTAGCCATGTTGAGAAAATAGTGGTCGTTTACCTGTATCACATCGCAGGGGTGTGGATCGGTTGCGAGCAAGGCCAGGCTGTCGGCAGGTTCCGATGATATTTCCGCAGCAGTAGCAAAATCGTTTGCTGTGCCGAGTGGAAGGATTGCCAGCTCCAGATCTTGCTGGCCGCTTTCCATCAACGCCTGAGTGATGTCTCGTACTGATCCATCACCGCCGCCGGCAATGAGTGTAGTAAAGCCATTATTCAGCGCTTCCTCGACGTAGCGTTCCGCATCGCCGCCTTCCCAGGTGACTCGAACGGCCAGTTCGTGACCTTGATCACGCCACTCCATGACCGCATTGCGGACTGCCTGGTTGCTGGCCTGTTTGCCGTGGAGGATTAATAAGGCTTTTCTGCTCATGGTGTAAACCCTGTCGTTGGCGGATGCCATAGAGTAAAGCACTGAGCGTGACTGGCGCATGATTTAGGGGGCAAGTTAACAATCCTTGATAATCACGCAGTGATAATGATTGCCATTAACTATTGCCGGTATGCGGGAATAGTATTTCTCTATAGGGATAGAGTTGGCGATGATAGTCGAAAAGGAGGGCATCTCATGGCCAAGACAATAAGTTTCGGAGTAATGCATATTTCAGTGGCGTTTCTGGTCGTCTGGGCGATGACGGGTGACTGGCGTATCGGTGGTTTGACGGCGGTGGTGGAGCCATGTGTAAACACGGTGGCCTACCACTTCCATGAAAAGGTCTGGAAGCGTAACAAAAGCGGTGGCGGGCTGAGCAGAACGGTCATGGCTTAGGATAAACTCGGTGTTTACTCTGCGATGACCGTTGGTTAAGCTACCGCAAAGTATACATTTTGAGGGGTATTTGTCAGGTGCAGACAGGAAGCAGTGACATTGATGCGATTCGCCAAGTGGTGAATCAGGTGTTGGAAGTGCATGCCCGCGAAGAAGGTGGGCAACGCTCGCAAGCGCGGGCGGAAATTCTGATTCATTCCATGCAGGTTTTTGCCCAGCGCGGATTGCCGCGTACGACAGTGCAGCACCTGCTGGATGCTTCTGACGTGTCGCGCCGTACATTCTACAAATACTTCCGCAACAAGATGGATGTTCTGGAAAGTATTTACCGTATTTTTGTGGACAACATGTTGCTGCATTTCCACAAAGAGGTGAAACAGGCCTCGTCTGCCAACGACATCATCCGTAACACGACCAAGGTATATTTTGATTATCACGTGAGCATGGGGCCGGTGATCAAGCTGATGATGGAAGAAGCCCGTTCTTCCGATTCCGCATTGGCGCCCCACCGGGTGCGTGCACAAACCTTGGCCTCGGAAGTGCTTGCTGTTCAGATCAACCGCTACACAGGCAAGAACTACGAGCCGCTGGTTTTTCTGACCATGCTATGGATGCTGGAAAACTATTCTCTCTACATTTTTGAAGACGGCGGATTTTCGCAGGAGCGTCTGGATCAGTGCTTGCGTGTGGCCGTGGGGGTTGCCGAATCCTTGGTGCTGGGCGAGGTAACGCCGGGCATGCTGGAACGCCCGGCATCATGACTCGTACATCAGGCCGGGTTATTCCGGCTTGATGAACTTCAGAGTCATCCGATCACTTTCCCCGATGGCCTCATACGTTGCCCGGTCTTTATCACCGAGCCGAAGGCTGGGCGGCAGAGTCCAGACCCCGGCGGGGTGGTTCGCCTGGTCCTTTGGGTTGGCGTTAATTTCCGATTGATCTACCAGCTTGAACCCGGCCTGTTCGGCCTGGGCAATCACGTACCCCTCGCTCATGTACCCCGTTTCGATTTGTCTTTCCAGCGGGCGCACCTCCGGTGCACGGTGCTCGACCACGCCTAGAATGCCGCCGGGTTTAAGGGCCTGGTAAAAACTGGCAAATACGGCTTCTGTCTTCCCTGCCTTGGCCCAGTTGTGTACGTTGCGAAAGGTCAGTACGCGGTCTGCGGTCCCAGCCGGGGCGATAACGGTGTAGGTGGGGGGATTGAACGCCGTAACTCGAACGTGGTCGTAAACTTCCGGATGTTCGGCCAGTTTGGTCTTGAACTGGGTCACGGAGCGGCGATAGAAAGGGATGTCACTGTCTTCAGGAAAGTGGGCGGCGTAATAGGTGCCGGACTTGTAAAGCCAAGGCGCGAGAATCGAGGTGTACCAGCCGCCGCCAGGCCATATCTCCACCACAGTCATGTCTTTTTTGACATCGAAAAAATTCAGGGTTTCCACTGGATGACGGTATTCATCCCGGGCCTTTTCCTGTGGGGTGCGGTGGGGGGCGTCGGTCAGTTTATTCAGCGTTCCAGCGTGGATCAGGGTGGTGGAAAGCAACGCGGTAAAAATAACGATAAGTCGCATGGTCTCGGCTCGTCCTATCTGAGGCCGCGGATCAACACCTTCAAGTAGTCTGCGGCTTGTTGTTCGAGGCTGCCCTCACCAGTGAGGGCCCATGTATACGTGGTGCCGGTAACAAGGTTTACCATCATCAATATCGTATCGCGAGTCGGCAGGGCAACGAAATAGCCGTCTTTGCGAAGTTCGTTGAAAAACGCATCGGCCAGCGGCAGGTTCTGTTCCATCAGGGCAAGATACTGGCGCTGGATATCGCCCATGAAATCACCAGCCTCCTGAATCAACACTCGGGAGAAATCCTGGTTTTGCTCCAGGTAGCGAGCCACTGCACGGCACAGGCTTTCAAGTCGCTCCAGAGGGGGGGAGGTGCTGATCAATTCGGACAGAATCAGGTCGCGGATGGTATTCAGGTTTTCTTCCACGATGGTTAGCAGCAAGGCTTCTTTGGAAGGAAAAAACTTGTAGATGGTGGCTTTGCCCACGCCGGCCCGTTCGGCGATGGTTTTCACCTCTGCGCTGCGGAAGCCTTCGCTGGCGAAGATTTCCTGGGCGCAGGTGAGAATGCGGGCGCGGCGGGGATCATCCATGATGGCCGTCCTTACAGGTATTTGATTTTCTCCAGCTGTTCTTCGAGCTTGGCCAGCTGGGAGCGATAATCATCCAGCTTCGCTTTTTCCTTGTCGACCACAGCTTGGGGCGCTTTATCGACAAACTTGGGGTTCTTCAGCTTGCCTTCCGCGCGGCCCACTTCTTTGCGCAACTTATCAATTTCCTTGGAAAGGCGTTCAATTTCCGCTTCTTTGTCGATCAATCCGGCCATGGGCACCAGAATTTCCATGTCACCGACCAGGGCTGTGGCGGAGGCGGGCGCGGAGTCTTCCGCGGCCAGCCAGGTAATGGATTCCAGCTTGGCCAGCTTGCTCAGGAAAACGCGGTTGGCGTCCAGCAGGGCCTGGTCAGATTCTTTGCCGTTATGCAGATAAATAGGCAGTGCCTTGCCCAGCGGGATGCCCATTTCCCCGCGGATGTTACGCACTGCGCTGATCACGGCCTTCACCCATTCAGCGCCGGTTTCCGCATCGGCATCGATGCGGGCAGCATCGCTGACGGGGAAGGGTTGCAGCATAATGGTGTCGTTCTTTTCACCGTTACCGGGTGCACCTGTCTTGCCGGCCAGTGGGCCAACCTTCTGCCAGATTTCTTCTGTGATGAAGGGCATGAAAGGGTGTGCCAGGCGCAGGATGGCTTCCAGTACGGTGACCAGGGTGCGGCGGGTGCCACGCTTCTGGGCGGCGGAATACTCGTCGCCCCAGAGTACGGGTTTAGACAGTTCTAGATACCAGTCGCAATATTCATTCCAGATGAATTCATAGGCGGCATGGCTGGCCACGTCGAAGCGGAAGCTGTCCAGTGCGTCACTGACTTCCTGTTCGGCCCGTTGCAGGGCAGAAATGATCCAGCGGTCCGCCAGGGATAGCTCGATGTCGCTGTCAGCTGCGACGCCACAATCTTCCCCTTCCGTATTCATCATCACGTAGCGGGCGGCATTCCAGATTTTGTTGCAGAAATTCCGGTAGCCTTCGATGCGGCCCATGTCCCATTTGATGTCCCGACCGGTGGAGGCCAGTGACAGGAACGTAAAGCGCAAGGCGTCGGTCCCGTAGGGGTTAATCCCATCAGGGAAATCCTTGTGGGTGCGCTTGGTGATCTGTTTTTCTTTCTGCGGTTGCATCAGGCCCTTGGTGCGCTTGTCGATCAGAGCATCCAGGGTGATACCGTCAATCATGTCCAGCGGGTCTAGCACGTTGCCCTTGGATTTGGACATTTTCTGGCCGTCGTTGTCGCGTACCAGTCCATGCACATAGACTTTCTTGAAGGGCACCTGGTCGGTGAACTTCAGTGTCATCATGATCATCCGGGCGACCCAGAAGAAGATGATATCGAAACCGGTGACTAGCACATCGGTGGGGTGGAAGGTGCGCAGGGCATCGGTGTCTTCCGGCCAGCCGAGGGTGGAGAAGGTCCACAGGGCGGAGCTGAACCAGGTGTCCAGGACATCGTCGTCCTGGCTCAGCGGAATATCGCCAAGATTGTTTTCAGCGCGCACTTCGTCTTCGGTGCGGCCCACATAGACGTTGCCGTCGGCATCGTACCAGGCGGGAATGCGGTGGCCCCACCACAGCTGTCGGGAAATACACCAGTCCTGCAGGTCGCGCATCCAGGAGAAGTACATATTCTCGTAGTTTTTGGGCACGAACTGAATGTCGCCATTTTCCACGGCGGCGATGGCAGGCTTGGCCAGTTCTTCCACGGCCACGAACCACTGGTCGGTCAGATAGGGTTCGATTACAACGCCAGAGCGGTCGCCACGCGGGACCTGCAGGGTGTGGTCGGCCACTTTTTCCAGCAGGCCAAGGGAGTCCAGGTCGTCCACGACTTTTTTACGGGCCTCAACACGATCAAGGCCGCGATAAACCTCTGGTACTTCGTCGTTCAATGCTGCATCGATGGTCAGGATATTGATCATCGGCAGGTCGTGGCGCTTGCCCACTTCATAGTCGTTGAAGTCATGGGCGGGGGTGATTTTTACACAGCCGGAACCGAAGTCCGGGTCCACGTAATCATCGGCGATAATGGGGATGTCGCGGTCTGCCAAAGGCAGGTGAATGGTCTTGCCGATCATGTCCTTGTAGCGAGGGTCTTCCGGGTGCACTGCTACGGCGGTATCGCCGAGCATGGTTTCCGGGCGGGTGGTGGCGACCACCAGATGGCCGGAGCCGTCGGAGAGCGGGTAGCGGAAGTGCCACATGTGGCCCTGTTCTTCCACGTTTTCCACTTCCAGGTCGGAGATGGCGGTGTGCAGCGCCGGGTCCCAGTTGACCAGCCGCTTGCCTCGGTAGATCAGGCCTTCCTTGTGCAGGCGCACAAAGACTTCACGCACGGCGTTGGACAGGCCATCGTCCATGGTGAAGCGTTCGCGGGTCCAGTCCACGCTGGAACCCATGCGGCGAAGCTGGCGGGTAATAGTGCCGCCGGACTCGCCTTTCCACTCCCACACCTTGTCGAGAAACTTTTCCCGGCCCAGCTCATGACGGTTGGTGCCTTCGCCAGCCAGTTTGCGCTCCACCACCATCTGGGTGGCAATGCCCGCGTGGTCGGTGCCTACCTGCCACAGGGTGTTGCGGCCCTGCATGCGGCGGTAACGCACCAGGGTGTCCATGATGGTGTCCTGGAAGGCGTGGCCCATGTGCAAGCTGCCGGTCACATTGGGAGGCGGGATCATGATGCAGAAGGGATCGCCGTGGCCGCTCGGCTTGAAATGACCGGCGTTTTCCCAGTGTTCATACCAGGATTGCTCAATGCGATCGGGTTGGTAAGTTTTGTCCATGATCACCGCTTCTAAACCAGAAAAAATGAGGGCGAATTATAGCGAAGCAGGGCGGGTTCGTCGCGGGTTGTGAGAAAACTCCGGGTGCTGGGCGCCGGATGCCCAACAAGGCAAACAGAAAAGACGCTTATTTCCGCAAATTGTGCCTTTAGGCGGGTGCGCGTCAGGTCTTCCTGCGAAGGGCCGCGCGCAGCTTCAGCCGCAGGGCCTTTTCAAGCTTGGGCAGGGCCTCGGCCACCAGTTCATCGATGGCGCCGTCGATATCACTATTTGTCAGTGTCGGGCGTGGCGTCGGCGCTTGTGGGGCCGGTGTGGGCACGGGCGGTGCCGGTGACGCTTGCGGTTCGCGGGGAGCCAGATTGCCTGCCAGGAACGGATTGGTCCGTTCGCTGGCCAACTGTCGAATCCGATAAGAATCCTGGAGCGTGGCGTCCGCTGACGGCTTCAGCAATGGCGGTTGGGTCGGGCCGTCAGCATCGTCCAGCAGGGACTGGACATCATCCAGCTCCTTGAGTAATGCGTGTTTTGCTGTCTCCTTGTTGTTGCTCATCGCCGTGTCGCTCGTAGTGGTCAGCCCAGTTCATGAGTGGTGACGGGAAAGCCCCTGTCCCGGTAGAAACGGAAACGTTCCCGTCCCTGTTGTCGTTCGGCTTCGGCGCCGCTGATCATTTCCGCCACCCGCTGGAAGCGAGATGAGAAGTCTGGCACCTGGTCGGTGAGGTTGATCAGCACATCATGATGGTGGCCAGGGTCGTCGCCAAATCCGAGCAGCACCGGTGCCTGGCCTTCTCCGTCCAAGGCATGGGGCAAGAATCCCGTCGTGGGAGATTGCCAGAATTGTGCGTCCAGCTGCCGTGCATGGGCCTCATTCTGGCAATGCACATAGACTTGCCGGCCTTGTTTTAGCGCTTTGTCGGCAATCCGCCAGGCTAATGCCTGACGCACACCGTCTCCGGCCTTGCTGCTGAGATAGAACGTGACTTCGGTCAATTAAACGCTCCATGCGGCACGCAGGCACGCAACACGTCGGGTGCGTTTGGTTTCGCGTGCGGCGTGTTGCGTGAAGCGTGTCAGCATTGGTTCATCAGATAACGAGTGAGCATGGGTACCGGGCGGCCGGTGGCGCCTTTGCTCATGCCGCCGCTGACCCAGGCGGTGCCGGCGATGTCCAGGTGCGCCCATTTCACGTCCTTGGTGAAGCGGGACAGGAAGCACGCTGCCGTGATGGAGCCGGCTTTGGGGCCGCCGATGTTCTGCATGTCGGCGAAGGGGCTGTCCAGCTGGCTTTGGTATTCGTCCCACAGGGGCATGGGCCAGCCGCGGTCGCCGGTTTCCTTGCCAGCGGCGAGTAGGGCCTCACTCAGGCCGTCATCGTTGGCGTAGACCGCCTGGGCGTGAGCGCCCAGCGCCACCACGCACGCACCGGTGAGCGTGGCGATGTCGATGACGGTATGGGGTTTGTGCTTCTGCTGCACATAGGTCAGTGCGTCACACAGCACTAGCCGGCCTTCGGCATCGGTGTTGAGGATTTCCACGGTCTGCCCGGACAGGGTTTTGACGATATCGCCAGGTCGAGCGGCACGTCCGTCCGGCATGTTTTCAGCGGCCGCCACGACAGCGACCAGGTGGATCGGCAGATCCAGTTCACACACGGTCTTCACCGAACCGAAGACGCTGGCGGCGCCGCCCATGTCGTATTTCATTTCATCCATGGTGGCGCCGGGTTTCAGGGAGATGCCGCCGGTGTCGAAGGTAATGCCTTTACCCACCAGGGCAACCGGGCCTTGTTTGGTCGGTTTGGCACCCTTGTATTCCATCACGATGATCTGGCCCTGGCGTTCGGACCCTTTGGCCACAGCGTGGAAGGCGCCCATGCCCATTTTCTCGGCCTGCGCCTGGCTCAGCACTTTCACGGTGAGTTTTTCATAATCCTTGGCCAGGTCGCGGGCCACGCCACTCAGGTATTCCGGGTAACAGTCATTGGGGGGCAGGTTGCCCAGATCCCGGGCCAAATTTACCCCAACGGCGACAGCCTTGCCGGTTTTGTGGGCTTTGGCGAGGGTGGCATCTTTTTCGGTGTGCCAGAACGTCAGCTTGGCCAGTTTGCTGGCCGGCGCCGGGTTGCTGCGGTAGGCATCGAAACGGTAGGTGCTTTCTTCCACCACCCGAGTGCCTTCGCGAACCTGCCACTCCAGGGTCTGGGGCTGGGTGCCGCCTAGCAGCCACAGGGCTTGTTTCACGGGGGCTGCGCTCAGGGCCTTGGCGACTTTTTGTACCAGGGCGAGCCAGCCATGATCGCTGAGTTCGCTCTCGCCGGTGCCGACCAGCAGCAGGCGGGCTGCGTTAATGCCCTGGGGGGCATGCAGCCAAGCCAGTTGGCCTTTGCTGGCACTGAAATCGCCGGCCTTCATGAACTGGGTAATCTGTTCGCGGGTGTTGCTCGGCAGGGCCTCGGGAAGGTCGTTTTTCTTGCTCAGCAGGACGACCAGAGCGTCTGCTTTGCTTTTTTCCAAGGGCCTGTTGCTTACTGCGAAGTCCATGCTGTCTCCAGATCAATAAAAGGGTGGGGCGCGGTTCACCCGATAAATAAAGGAAATAGTGGGCTGTCACGCACGGAAACGCAATCCGTTCGGGGTGCTAGCCGGCTTCCTTGTTCACACGGGATTATCACCTTGGTCGAGCACTCAGTTACACTAGGTGGCATTCACTGCTGCCGCAGGCGTTTATTTGCCCGGCGGTGTGTGCCGAGCCGCCGGCTATCCGCCTGCCTTTAATTGTGCCCGGTGCGTTTTTGCAGACAGCAATGAGTGGGCCTGCCCTTGATTCTTCATCGATATATTAACCGGCAAGTGTTCATGACCACGGTACTGGTCACCTTTATTTTGGTGATGGTGCTGGTCAGTGGACGCTTTATCAAATACCTGGCGGAAGCCGCGGCCGGGGAAATCGCGGCCGATGCCTTGTTCCTGGTGATGGCGTTCCGCATGCCGGAATTCCTGCAGATGATCGTTCCCCTGAGTTTGTATATTGCCTTGCTGCTGGTGCTGGGCCGCATGCACATGGATAACGAAATGGTGGTGCTGCAGGCCGGCGGCCAGGGTAATGGCCGGGTGGTGCGTTCGCTGGTGGTGCCAATCTTGATGGCCACCACGCTGGTGGGCATGTTTTCCCTCTATGTCACCCCGCGGGGGGACGCAGAGGTGAACCGGATCTTTGAGGAGCAGAAAGACCGATCGGTGTTGGAGTTGCTTACGCCAGGACGGTTTCACGTCAAAGGCTCTAGCGACTCCCAGCGCGCGACCTATGCGGAGCATCTGAACCGGGAGAAGGGTGTTCTGGAAAATGTGTTCGTGGCTGACGCTCGCTTCGAAAGTCAGGGCGAAGCCGGCCGCCTGCTCACCGTCTGGGCGAAAAGTGGCAAGCTGGTGGTGGAAGAAGGTATCAGTTATTTGCTGCTGACCGATGGTTTCCAGTATCAGGGCAAGCCGGGTCAGCTGGACTATAAAGAGGTAGGCTTCAAGGAAGCGCGGGTGCGCATTGGTGGCGAAAAAACCGATAGCCGGCCTCCCAAGGTACGCGGCCGTTCCACCCAGGAGCTGCTGGACCAACAGGCGGACAACAAGGCGGCGCTGGCGGAATTGCAGTGGCGCCTCTCGCTGATCCTTACCGTGCCTATCATGGCGCTGGCGGCGATTCCGCTGGCAAGGGTCAACCCACGGCAAGGCCGTTTCTATCGTCTTATCCCCGCGGTGCTGGGTTACATGCTGTACGTTGGCATGTTGCTGGTGTGCCGCAGCGCCATTGAAGACCACGAAGGGGCGCTGCCCTGGTATCTGAGCATGGTCTGGATCCATCTGTGTACGGGGCTGGTGGTCTTTCTGCTTTATTTTGGCGGGCGGTTGTTCCGGCGGAGAGCGCGCTCATGACATTGCTCAAGCGTTACTTCTGGCGGGCGGTGATGATTCCGACCTTGGCCATCCTGTTTATTATCGTTGGGTTGGATTGCCTGTTCGGCTTTGTCTACGAGCTGGAGTTTCTCCGCGGTAACTACCAGGTCATGGAAGCACTGCAGTTTATTTTGACCACCACGCCGCGGCGTTTTTATGAATATATGCCCATGGCCATTTTGCTGGGCACCTTGATCGGTCTGGGGTTGTTGGCCAATAGCGGTGAGTTGTCGGTGATTCGTGCGGCCGGGGTTTCCACGCTGAAAGTGAGCTGGTTGGTCCTGCGCCCGGTGTTTGTACTGATTATCTTGTCGATCCCCCTTGGCGAATACCTGACCCCCTACAGTGAGCAGGTGGCGCAGAGTAATCGCTCCATGGCAGAGGGTGGCGGTGAAGCGTTGCGCTCCAAATACGGGTATTGGCATCGGGAAGGGCCGGAGTTTATTCATATCAATGCGGTGCAACCCAATGGCGTGCTGCATGGCCTGACCCGCTATCGATTCAGCGACAACCAGAAACTGACAGAAACCCAGTATGTGGATCGGGCGATCTATCAAGGAGATTTCTGGTCTCTGGAAGGTATCCACGGGACTCGGTTGTTTGAGGATCACGCCGAAACCTACCAGAAAGATCAGGGGGAATGGCAAACAGAGCTGACGCCGCAGTTGCTCAGTATTGTGGTGCTCAAGCCGGACAATCTGGCGTTGGTCAAACTGCTGGAATATACCCGCTACCTGAAACGCCAAGGCCTGGAAACCGCGGACTATATGCTCAGCTTCTGGCAGAAACTGTTCATGCCGCTGGCGACCATTGGCATGGTGTTGATCGCCATTTCCTTTGTGTTCGGCCCCTTGCGGGAAGTGACCATGGGTTTGCGCCTGACGGCGGGTATCGTGGCGGGTCTGATTTTCCACTACGGCCAGCAATTTTTCGGCCAGTTGTCGCTGGTGTTCCATACCGACCCGTTTCTGGCCGCCATGTTGCCCCCGTCGCTGTGTCTGGTGCTGGGTGTCTGGCTGTTGCAGCGAGTGCGATGACATGAGCTGCTGGCGGGGGCAGGGACGTACCCACGCAGGCCGTCGGCCGACCAATGAAGACGCGCTGGTCTGCCGTGATGGTGAGGGGCTGTGGGCCGTCATCGATGGCATGGGCGGGCATGATGCCGGCGATCTTGCCGCCACCATGATCCGCCATGCCCTGGAAAATCTCGCCCTCGGGGGCGGTATTGCCCACCGGCTGCTGGCGGTGGATGCCGCTCTGCAAAGCGCCAACCATGCGATTCGCCACCATGCCGCCATGCACCTGGGAAGCAAGCCCATGGGGGCCACCGTGGCGGTGTTGCTGATTCATGATGGCGAAGCGGGTGTGTTGTGGGCCGGCGATGCCCGGCTTTATCGGCATGAAGCTGCGCGCACCAGTGCTATCACCAAAGATCACACCCCTGTGCAGGCACTGGTGGATGCGGGGGAAATCAACGAAGAAGAGGCCATGCGCCATCCCCGTGCCCATGTGATTTATCAGGCCATCGGCAATGGCGACAAGCTGAAACTGGAGCAGGCCCGCTTTGTCGTGGAGGCCGACCAGCAATTTCTGTTGACCACCGATGGCGTACATTCTGTGCTGCGTGTCCCCGAGCTACACCAGCTGCTGGCCGAGGGCGCCAGCGAGTCTGTTATCCTCAAGGCGGCATTGAATGCGGGTAGCCGGGATAACGTGACGGCAATCAAAATTGCTATTGGTTAGCGTAAAGGCTGGAAAAGCGGTGAAGGGCTGGTATACTCGCGCCCCACTGCCAGAGTGGTGGAATTGGTAGACACGACGGATTCAAAATCCGTTGCCTTCACGGGCGTGCCGGTTCAAGTCCGGCCTCTGGTACCAAATGACGGTCCGGCAGCATCCGAAGAGCTCCTCGAAAGCTTTAAAAACAGCAAGTTATCGATGAGTTTCTTCCGCTGCCGTCCGACAAGGTTTGTTGACATCTGGCCCCACCTGGGGCCAACTTTGGGGCCAACTCCACAGCCCAAAGCCGGCGAAAGCCATGGAAACCAACAAACTCAGCGACGTCAAAATCCGCGCAGCAAAGCCCCAGGACAAGCTCTACAGCATCTCCGATGGCGAGGGCATGCTCCTGGAGATCTCTCCCAAAGGCGGCAAATGGTGGCGCTTCAAATACCGCTTCAACGGTAAGCAAAAGCGCCTCTCTCTTGGCACCTACCCCAGCACAAGTCTGAAAGCAGCCCGAGACAAGCGGCAGCAAGCCCGAGAGCTGCTGGCATCTGGCGTTGACCCCGGTGATCAGCGTAAAGCCGATAAGATGGCCACAGAGACTGCCTTGCGCAATACCTTTGCCGGGGTGGCGGAAGAGTGGGCACAGAACAAGGTGAGTAGCGAGAAGTGGACGCCGACAACGGAGAGGAAGCGGCGCATCTGGCTGGATAATGGCCTCCTTCCATTCCTGGGCAGCCGGCCCATTTCTGAAATCACCACGGCTGAGCTGTGGAATGTGCTTCAGCGTACCCAAAAGACCAGTGGCTATACCGCCAATCGCTTGAGGGGGATGGCCTCCGAGATCTTCAACTTTGCCATGGCGACCGGTCGTGCCGATAACAATCCCGCCTTGCCTCTTCAGGGGCAGATTGCCGTTAAGAAAGAAAAGCACCGCCTGGCGATTCTGGAGCCAGAGGAAGTCGGCAAGATGCTTCGGGCCATTGATGCCTGTCAGGCAGCAGCCACCACCAAAGCCGCGGCCCGGTTGGCTCCGCTGGTATTCGTCCGGCCTGGCGAATTGCGTCATGCCGAATGGTCAGAAATTGACCTGAAGAAGGCCCTTTGGAGCATTCCTGCAGAGAAAATGAAGATGCGGGAGCCTCATGTGGTCCCACTGTCGCGCCAGGCCGTGGCTATCCTCCAGGAAATACAGCCGCTCACCGGGCATTGTCGCTATGTTTTCGAGGGCACTAAGCCGGGGGAGCCGATCAGTGACAATACCCTCAACAAGCTACTCAAAACTCTTGGTTACAAGGGAAGGATGACCCAGCACGGATGGCGCGCCATTGCCCGTACCCTGCTTGATGAAGTCCTGGACGTCCGTGTGGACTGGATCGAGCACCAGCTCGCTCACTCCGTCAGGGACGCCAATGGTCGGGCCTATAACCGGACGTCGCACCTAGAGGGTCGTGTGGGGATGATGCAGCAGTGGGCGGATTACCTGGATTCTTTGAAAAGAGGGAAGAGATGCTCGGAAAACTAGTTTCGTTCGAAAAAGCTGCACAAATGTCGGGTCTTAATGCTAAGGACTTGATGGGAAAAGCTTTGGAGGGAGAGATTCGAGCTTATGTATCGCTCGTGAATCCTCGCGTGTTTTCGGTAATAACCAAATTCGCAACGGGTGAGCCGATATTTAGTGATCATCATTATTTGTTTCAACCAGTTCAATTGCCAGAAGTGTTTGCCTTTGGATTGTCAGCTGGGCAGCTGAAGCAGATGGAACAAGATGCATATTTTTCGCAAACCTATTTTAAATATGCTCTTAGGGAAGGAGAGGGAGGGGTTGAAAAAATAGGTGTAGTTAGTAGGAATTATCTTCCCGGTCTTAGAGAGGAGTTGTTTATTGCTAGCGTTGGGTCAGCTGAAGCTTTTGAAGGTTATAAAAAATTGGGAAAATCGGTGGGGCGCCGCGAAAAATTCAACATAATAATAAATGGAATTATCGCTGATATTGAACAGCAAGTTCATGAAGGGGGCGTCTTCATTTTGGGGAGCAGACTAGAGGATAGTTTTGTTGGCTATGATTTTCCTGGCAATACCTCTTTTTTTGATTTTGATGAATTTGTTAACGCTGCTTCACTCGAAGGTTACATTCGATCAATTAAAGTTAGAGACAGGGAGTGGTGGTGGCCTTATGTGAAAATTGAGCGTCCCTTTGGGAGGGAGGGGGTAGATATCTCATCTAGATCAGAAAGTTTGAGGGTGACGAGAGTATTTTCAATGGATTTAAGTCGTGCTCGATTAATTTTTAAACGGCGTAAGCCGATATTGTCCTCCCAGAAAAAAGCAATGCACTTTGCTGGAATAGTCCCGATGAAAAATGAAATTGAAAGAAGGAATTGGGATTCGGCTGTGAATGATAGCGTCGAAAGATCTGTTTTTGAGCATGGGTTTTGTGTTTATCCCTTTTCGAGTGAAGGGTTTTTAGTGGATGAGAGGAAGTTGGTAGTAGAGCAGCCGATAGAACTAAAGGTTGAGCAGAAAGACCTTAGGCTTTTGGTAAATGATGTCATGGAGCTGAAAGAGCTTCATGCTTCTGACTCGGTTAAAATCGAAAAGTGCGAGGTGGATTATACGAAAGAACCAAAGTTTGAGACCGCTCAAAGGTATGCTAGCGCTTGGTTTGATGAAAAAGCTAAGGAGCCAGTGAGTGATCAGGTTGATGGTCAGTTACGAGATATAATCTCAATTATTGTTCTCGCTTGGATGATGAAGGATAAGAATGAACTTAATAGCACAATAGTTGGAAACTGGTTACGGGCTGTCAACGGGGTTTCTGCCGACATGGCATATAACCTGGCTGCCCAGCTAAGACAGGAGAAGTCTCAAAAAAATCCTGCAAAGAGGCCGGAGAGCAGTGACCCATGGAAAGGAACAAAGGCTGAACTGTTGATTGATGGTTGGATCACTTACAGGTACATAAAAAATGGCCGAAAACCAAAACCTAGAATAACACTGAGTCAATGGCTTGCTCAGAAATGGCCAAATTCTAAGGTTCACCCCCTTTTGACTAAGATGCTCAGTGTCAAGAATCTCGAAATGAATAAAAATAAAAAAACATTTTAAAACAGTGGGTTGCGCATGGTTCTCTGCCAAATCTGCTTCATGTTTGGCAATTGGGACTCCTTGGTTCTATCTCACATTAAGTTTTCCGGACCAATAAAGGTAAATGGAGACTTCAATGTATACGATCCAGAGAAAACCGCAGCGACCCGCTTCCGAAGATGTCCAGATCATCAGGCGAAGAGACGTTGAAACCCTGACTGGCCTATCTCGGTCAACCATCTACGCCAAGATGGACCCCAACTCACGGTACTTTGACGAGACCTGGCCCAAGAAAGTGACTCTTGGACCTAGATCGGTGGGTTGGTACCGGCATGAAGTCATCGAATGGGTTGAGTCCCGGTCAACATTTGCGGCATGGGGGGCTTGATCATGGCATATCACATGAAAGGTGAGATTAATCCCGCCGCATTCTGCCAATCCTGCCCTCTCTTGGGGGAGGCTGTGCGGCAGGCCCATCAGAATTATCAAGCACCCTACCGACTTTGTTTGATGGGAGGGCTGGCAGCATTATCGTCAGCCGTCCAGTCCTTGGCTGATGTGGTTATGCCATACGGTACAAAAGTGCCGACCAGCCTTTACCAGTTAGTGGTAGCACCTTCCGGTGAACGTAAATCGACAGTTGAACGCCGATTCATGAAGGAGATCAAGTCGCTCGACGACAACCTTGAGGAGGAGCTGAGCATCAGTTTGGCTGATTACAAAGTAAAAATGCTGGAATGGAAGAGCCAAAAAAAGCAACTTGAAAAGCAGCTGGTCAAATCAGGCGGTGATGACCAGGTATTGATGGAAACTCGAGAGGAGTTGCGTGAGCTATTGGCCTCCGAACCAACCAAGCCCCAGCCAGCGAAGTTGGTCTATGAAGATATCTCTCCGATGGCAATGTTGATTGCTTTGAATGAAACAGGGGTCGGGACCTTAGTTTCAAGCGAAGGCGCGATTATTGTGGATGGGAAATCCTTTGATGCTGTGCCATATTTGAATTCACTTTGGAGCGACGACAAAGTATCACTTGCCCGAGTGGGAAAGCCCTCGCTAAATATCAGTAATGCCCGCCTTGATGTGTCTATTATGCTTCAGCCAGAAATCTTTAGTCCATATACAGGGAAAAAAGGGGAAAAAATACGTGGTTCGGGGCATTGGGCTCGATACTTAGTGTTCTATCCGGAGTCGACTCAAGGGACTCGTTTATCTACTCGCCAGGCTAATTCATGGGAGCATCTGGAAGCGTTTGATCGGCGGATACGAGGAATCTTGAGCAGGGCAAGGATGGCTCGAGTAGTAGGGGATTTTGAACGTGAGGAGATCCGGTTCTCGGAGGAGGCTGCAGCGGAATGGTACAAGCTGGCCGATAATATTGAGGAAGGAATTCTCTCTGGAGGCCGGTTCGAAAATGCTTCGGATCATGCGTCCAAACTGGGTGAGAATATTGCCAGGGTGTCGGCATTGCTCCATTACTTCGAGACGGGGCGTGGAGAAATTTCGCAGGAAACTTTAAAGGTTGCAGAGAGTATCTGCATGGAATGTTCGGATGATTTTCTGGAATTGTTCGTTCCTCCACCGGAAGAGATCATAGATGCATTAGAGCTGAATAAGCTTATTGAGCGGATCCAGGATGATGGTCTGCGGTTCATCCGTAAGACTTACCTGAACAAGCGCTGCCCGAATGCTCAACGGACCGGAGGGCGCTTCTTCCGGGCTTTGGATGTTCTGCTGCGTGAAGGGGTTATCAGCGATTATGTTGACGGGAATAATGCTCAGTGCTTGGATCTCTGTCCTGATCTTCAGCGGCCAATGTGGCTCGTAAACGGATATCACTGACGGAGATTTCCTGCGATTCCCGCGACGCGAAGCGGGAATCGCAGTTTTTTTGATTCAGAAAGTCGCATTTTCTCTTCTTCACCCGCACATCTACCTATTTATTTGGACAGTGGCACATTCCGTGTTTGCAGCACCAGTTTCATTGTGGTCCCTGGCTTTCGAGTGGGATCGAGGTTCCTGTCTCTCCCGGTAATAGATATGTGGTATGGGTGGTGTTTTTTTAATAGTTAAAATCAAATAAACCCAATCTCCCTCCAGCCCACAAATATAAAATTACAGCCAAGCATTTCCTATGGTGAAACCAAAATAGGAAATGCTAAATGTCACGTCATCGCGATTACCCAAACCTGAAGCTCATCTATGGAGATGAATGGAGAGGCCTTCCTCTAGGGAAGCAAGCTCCGTATGGCGAGCGCTATCTTGAAGTCAATTTGAATGTTATGAGGAGTGCCATAGAGAGACATCGGCGTAGTTTTGCGGTGTTGTTCATTCTTCGTCTTCCTAATGGCTATAATATTCCTGTCAATGGCTTGATCAGCAGGTTTACGAAATCCTTTAAGGCACAGGTCCGGGCTGATCTGAGTGCTCGATCCAATGATTCGGGGCGGCGGCTCCAAAGTGACGTTACCTTTCTGTGGGCGAGGGAAAAGGGTAAGTCAGAGAACTATCATTTCCACGTCGCGATCTTCCTGAATCGAGATGTGTACAATTCAATTGGCAACTATAAGCTACAGTGGTGCATTGGAAGTTATGATTTCTTTGCTCCGGGGAGATCTCGCGCAGGTTCGCTCCATCACCGCTTAACTAGGGCCTGGGCTACGGCGCTGGGGATTGTTGAGGTGAAGGGGGCGGGATTAGTGGAATACCCAGAAAATGCTCAATACCACCTGGATGCACATGATGTCGACTTTCCCTTTGCGTTTGCAGATCTGTTCGGACGTCTGAGCTACATGGCGAAAATTCGCACAAAAGACTATCGAGCAGGAGCCGACTGTTACGGGTCTAGCCGGGTTCCCGGCAGTGAGGCCTATTTCCCTGATTACGAGCCATTATGAAAGGGTGGATGCCAAACGGACTGGTCGCTAGCCAGCCCCCCAAAGCCACCCTTTGACCTCCTCCCTGTTAGCTAGCACCACCTGCTGGGCCTCGGGGTCTCGGTGGTGCGGCCCATCCAGCCTAAGCAGCTGCACAATGTAATTGGCCATGGCGGCCCGGCACTCAATAGTCAGCGCCCCATCGGTCATGCCGTAATCCAGCGCAATCACTTCCTGCTGAGACGCAGAAAGACGAGGGTCTGGAGTGACCTGCAGAGTAAGCCGCTCTTGCCAGGCATCATCCTGTTCAGCGTGGTGCTCGCCTGGAAGCGTCAGCTCGGGTTCATCCTGAATCCGGCTTAATACGAAATCCCGGTAGCCGCTACTCTTCTCGCACCAGGCACGGACATGCCAGCGCATGCCACTGTGCACCACTGTGTGGGGCTGGATAACGCGGTACTCAGGCTCCGGGTTACTCAAGGAAGCGTACTGGATTTCCACGCGTAGTTTGTCCCGGCACGCCTGGAGGATCGGGCGCAACACACTTGGGCGCAGGTCACGAGAAGGAGGAAGTAGCACTTCGGTATTGAGTTCGCGCACATCCAGGGCCTCAAAGGCACAACTGAGGTCCTCCCGGGCATGCATCATCTGAAGGTATTCATCCGCCACGGCCCGTGTGAATACGGGCTTGAAGGTGCTGGCGGGCTTGTACCCCTTCAGGGAGCGGTCGTATTCCAGATTGCCCGGCGCATATTCAGCAAGATAGTGGTTAATGTCCTTGCTGGCCTGCTGCCTGCCAATACCGAATGCCCGCTGAAGATGGTTGGTCGTCAGTCTCCCCTCCCAGAGGGCGATCACCTCGATCAGTCTGTAGCGCAATAACAGATCCCAGCGCAGAGGCCAGTCCGCTGCGTTTTTGCCCGCAACCCTTGCCATGGATGTGCTCCAAAAAGCGATATATGCCAAAAGGCGACGTGTACGAGTCGCCAGTATTGTCATGTAGATAATAAGGCGTAATCTGGTGAATACAAGGTGTGGCTGTTTTGTGGCATCTGCAAACCAGTAGGGATGGGCCTTTACAGCAAGGATGCTGTTTTTTATTTCAACACTGGCTGATGGGGGAATGACAGGATGAAGACAATACCTAGCGCTTTTGTGCCCGTCGTGGCGCTACTAATGCTGACTGGCTGCGCAACACGGTTGACGGATTTTACCGTGATCTCTTCGAAGAATGTTGAGCTGTCACGGATGGGGGGTTATGAGCGCGTAAGTACGAGGGCGAAGGGGGAGGACAGCATCCACATCATCAGCTTGATCCCCACTGGCCTGTATCCCGACGCAAAGAATGCCATGGACAATGCCATTGAGAGCCAGCCCGGCGGTGTGGCGTTGGTGGATGGCGTCATCACCCGCAAGTGGTTCTATATTCCCTTCATCTATGGCCGGGATTGGTACGAAGTTGAGGGAAACGTGTTGGTGGATCCGCAGCGGCGATGATGCTGCTGTGTGGCAAGGAAGCGTTACCCAAGAGCAGAGAAAGGGAAAAGGATGAAGGGATGCGTCAGGCTGCTGTTCATGATGGTGGCACTATGGCTCGCTGGCTGTGCCGGGCCAAGGATTGACGGTACGAGCGAAGAGAGCCTTTTGCAAACGATCGACCAAGTAAGAGCGTCTCTGCCGGAGGATCTGCACAGCCAATTCAACGAGGCCCTGATGCTGGTGGCGTTCAGTCAAATTGGCCAGGAATATGTGGCGGCTACCAGCCCAGAGGAATTGGCCGCAGCGGCAGAACAAGTGCGTTCCGGGCTCGATAGCTTGAGCGCCAACCAGATACTGCGGCAGGCCAGGGCCATAAGGGCGCGGGAACAAAAAATGAAATCCCGCGAGTCGCACCGCGAAACTCCTTGAGCGCCATAGCCTTGGTTTTCGCTCCGCCGCAATGGCGGTGCCTGGGGGCGGTTACAAGTCCCATGCTTGCCAATAGTCAGCCCGGCGTCCCTGGCCAGATGATCAAGGAAGGACGGGTGCTGAGCTGCTGTCCACTGAAGCCTGTCCGGGAAAAGGAGACTAAATGGAGACGATTGAGCGCTGGAAGCGTCTATCACAGGCCTTGTATAAAACGGATCCCATGCACACCTGCTGCAAGGAAAATGACTGCTTTGATGAATATGATGGTATTGCCGGTGCGCTCGATAAGCTTTTAGGGGAGGGGATAGCCCTGCAATCAGCAATCAGACGAGTATTTGCCGAGTATTTTGGTGAAGAGTTGGCCGCATCCATAAGTCTGGAGCTTGCGGAGCGTGCCTTACGGGAGGCATTGGCATGATAGGAAAGTTGCGAAGCTCGCTCTCCCTTCGTTTGTCGGAATGCAATCGTGCCGACATATTAAAGAGTATGGGCTATGCCCAGCCGACAGAGCGCAACCTGGCGCGGTTAGGCAAGGTGCTGGCGGACAGAGACCTGGGGCTGAATGATGGTGCCTACGATTTACGCTATAGCGATGAGGAATTCTTGCGCGCGTTATGTTCTGCACTGGGAGTGGACGAAGCGCTTGTCGATGTAGAGATTGCTGCCATTCTCAGAGAGCATGAATGCCAGGTAGCAGCATTCAAACCCTATCTTTGGGTTGATACCGGCTTTACCCGTAAAAACCAACCATTGTTCGCGTTAGCCGCCCTTGAGCAGTTCCGGTATCTTGATTTCGAGCCCACATTTTGGCGTTTGCCGTTGCATGAGCAGATCGCTCGGGCGGGCCGGCGCATCCGCGAGCACTTGGAAAGTACAGGCGGAGAGCTGAGGGTGTGGGGGCCGGTTCAGCAATACTGGTTCTTCTATTCGAAAGACAGCGCCTATTTGCTGGGAAAAAACGGAGACATCATTGGGAAGCGCGAAGGGCCTGTTCCCAGTATGAGCGGTGGCACTAGACAGTGGTCTGCCAGTTCCAGCGACAAAAAGAAGAGGTGATATGTACGACATTATTGGGGATATACACGGGTACGCCGAACCCTTGCGACACCTTCTCACCAAGCTGGGTTATCGGGAGTTGCAGGGCGTATGGCGTCATGAAGAGCGTAAAGTCCTGTTTCTGGGTGACTTCGTTGATCGTGGGCCGGAGCAGATTGAGGTCGTACAGATAGCCCGCTCCATGGTGGAAGCAGGCCAGGCGCTGGCCATCATGGGGAATCATGAATTCAATGCCGTTGCCTACGCCTCTGCGGACCCTGCCAGGCCAGGAGAGTATCTCCGCCCCCATAGCGATAAGAACCGCAAGCAGCACCAGGAATTTCTCTCTCAGGTAGGGGAAGGTTCCCCGCTCCATGCGGACATCATCGCCTGGTTCAAGACTCTGCCGTTGTATATCGAGCTTCCCGGGTTTAGGGCGGTCCATGCCTGCTGGCATCCAGACCAGCTGGAAGCCCTTCAGCCGGCATTGGATAAGCAGCAACGACTTAAGCCTGAGGCCTGGCGACAGGCCTGCGAGAAAGGGCATCCGGTCTACGAGGCTGTCGAGACCGTGCTAAAAGGACTGGAGATACCCTTGCCGGATGGCATGCGGTTTCACGACAAAGACAACAACCCTCGCACCAATATCCGCACCCAGTGGTGGGTGCAAGGGTCCTATACCTATCGCGATCTGGCTATCGTGCCGCCAGATGTCATTGAGAGAATTCCGCATCAGCCAGTGCCCGCCGACATTCTGCCCGGTTATGACAACCACAAGCCGGTATTCGTTGGGCACTACTGGCTCACTGGTACACCTGAGCCACTGGCAGACAACATTGCCTGCCTGGATTACAGCGTAGTGAGCCCCCGACAGGGCAAGCTGGTGGCTTACCGCTGGGATGAGCGCCCCCTGACAAAAGACAACTACATCTGGGTGTCCCGCTAACAAGGGCTCAACACGATAAGGCGCGAAGGAACGAATGATGCGATATGACCCTAAAACGCAACGCCTGGAAACCGATGCTGGCGAACTCATCAAAGAGATATCGTGCCCGCTATCCAAAAAGTGGGACCAGCTGATGCCCTGGGCCGACGACTGGGCGCAGAGCATCGGGCAAAACCCGTCAGGTTTGGAGCTGGGAGGGGAATGGTATTCCTGGGCCCAGCTTGAAGAGAGGGGCCTGCAGCCACCGGAGCCTGTGCCCGCAAGAAAAAAATACTGCGGTTCATGCCAGAAATGCGTTATTGACGTGAATAGCTACACCGAAGCGCAGATACAGGCCGTCTGTGAAGTGGATGAGCAAGCCTGCATCCATCTGCGTTTGAATCACCCCGAGCTGACAGTCGTCAACGTGGGAACTGAAGAAGATGGCCGGGCCTGCGGTTATGAGGGCGTTAGCCGTCAGGGGCTGCCCATCGTACAGACCGCACGGACATTGGCGGCCTTGGAAGATGGTGTCAGAAGGGGTTGTCGCCCACTGTTTGTTTCCACTGAACCTCAAGGCAAGGTGAAATCCAAGCTAAGTATAATCTGCTCGACGGAGCAGAAGTATGTTCAGAGTTATACGGATTTCAGACTATCGACAGGCATTGCAGGTAGTGAATCAGACGAGAGTGTGGAGATAACGATTTGGCACGACAGAGATCGAGACCCCTCGCCGCTGGCTGCCTACTTGATCCCCCCTACCTTGAGCATAGGGGCGCGCGTTTATATTGCCGATGTTATCGAGGAAATCGTTGCCAGAACCTGGAACCAGGGTGACAGTTACCGGCTGACAGAATCGGAAGCCACTTGGGAAGGTGATGGCTTTGCCATTGATCCGCCTCGGGTTAGTTCGATAGTGGGGTGATGCAAAAAATAGTATGTCTTAGGGGGATGGGAAATTCTCATCCTGAGAGTCGATTATTTCTGATAGAAAGGCCTAGCTTTATAAAAGGATTGTTTCCATCAATATCCTCCCGTTTTGTATGGCTTTAGCCGGTTAACTATCCCCCGACCAAGATTGGATCGGGGGATTTTTTATTAACTACGCGTATTACTCTCAATCCGAACAAGAAGCAGTATCACCGTCGCAAACACAAATATGGCGAAGGCGCTTCCGGCAATGATCAAGGTGGCAATGGAGCCTGCCTTGGCCTGAGCTTGCTCCAGCTTTTCTTGCTCAATGCGCGCCAGTTCGCTTTGGTAGCGAGTAATGTACTCCCAGGTAAACCATTCCAGGTATTTATCCCAGTTAATGTGGGTGGTGTCGGCGTTCTCCAGCCCGGGGATGTTAGTAACGAGCAACGAAGAGTCTTCATCCTCAGCGGGATTGACTAGGTCAACCTCAAAGCTTTCGACCAGACTATCCAGAAAGCGCAGATAATCTTGATGGGACAGGTTGCCCGCCTGGGAACGCAGCCAGTTATCTAGACCTTCCTTGTTCGCGCTTCTCTGGCTGGTCAGGCGTGCATATTTATTGATCAGCACGGCCAGGTTATTGATGCGTTCCTGAATGGCGCTGCTCTCCTCCTCCCGGTTCTTTATGTCGATCTCTCCGAGACCCACTGATTCGTCACTTTTAGCCACGGGATTAACGTGTTCTCGATAGCCCTCCATGCCGATCTCTGGCTGCTGTATATCTTCGTCTACACCCCTCAGCCACGCGCTACCGCTGGCAATAGTGGCGAAAACAGCCACGGCCAGTGCCAGTGCTGCGAGGATGTAGCTGGCAACCCCTACAATCCGAAAAAACTTGTTCCCCATGGTGAAAACTCCTGCTTATTGATTTGATGTCCGGGTCCCTGTCCGGTGTTTCAATTATCTTGATAGGGGCGTCAGTTTCTGTCGTAATAATCTGAAAAATTAGAATGACAACAGCATGGAGTTGGACATGGCAGGAAACGCCAGCATTAGTAATAAGACCTACCGTGTGATTGCCTTGCTGCAGGCCTTGCCAAGGTCGCCGCATAAGATCACCAGCAATGAGATCCACCAGCGGTTAACCAGTGAAGGGCATGACATTACACGTCGCTCCATTGAGCGCTATCTCAAGGAGTTGTCTGAATCCCAGGCTTTTGGGGCGCTGGTTCAGTGTGATGACAAAGCAATGCCTTATGGTTGGTCAGTTGCTCAGAAACAAAACCTGTCCATTCCGGGCATGGACGCACAGATGGCAGCGACTTGGGATCTGGTGGCGCGCTACCTGACGCCACTTATGGCCAAGGACGTGCTGGACAAGCTGGAGCCAGTATTCAACGAGGCAAGGAAATGGTTTGAGCGCCATCGCCCCATGGGAAAGCGCTACTGGTCGGACAAGGTGGCGTATGTCCCCCGAGGTTTTCATTTGGAGCCGGCCCGAGTGTCAGCAGGCATTGCGGATCAGGTCTATGACGCCCTGTACCGTAATCGGCAGATGAATATCTGGTACAAGGATAAGGATGAGCCTCATTTGGTGCATCCCTATGCCCTGGTGGACCGAGGCGCCGTGCGCTACCTGGTGGTACGCTTCTGGAACTACAAGGATTACCGTCACCTTGCGCTGCACCGGTTACGCAAAGTGCATGTTCTCGATGATGAGGTTGAAGGCGCCTCGACATTCGATCTGGATACCTACCTACAGGAAGGGAATATGAATCTTCCCTATGGGGATAGCATCAACCTGGTGATGCGACTCTACGGGCGGGCTGCCGATCACCTCTACGAAACCCCGGTCAATGAAACTCAGACCCTGAAGGAAATCGAGCCTGATGTAACGGAGCTGCGTGTGCAGGTACAGAATACCGAAGAGCTGAGGTGGTGGGTTTTGGGGTTAGGAGCCAATGTTGAAGTGGTCAAACCGGTTAAATTGCGCAATCAGATAAAACTGGAGTTGGGAAGAGGGTTTGAGAGGTATGCCTGATATGAAGCACAGAGAAAAGATCGAGAAAGCAATTAGAAAAACCTGTGAGGGACTGTTTGAAGATGAAATAAAGATGGACTTTATCCTTTCGCAAGGCGGATTTGAGAAATATTTTCAGACTGAAATAGCAAATGGTCTCCGAGTGATGGGGGATGATGTCAATGTTGAGGGTGTCGAGAGAGTCGATATTGTCATTAATAAAAACAGTAAGCCTTCTGCTGTCATTGAAATTGGAGCAGGCTTTCTTTCGCAAAAACATCAAACCTACAAGCCGGGGTTGGACTGGAAAAAGTTTCAGGAGAAGAAGGTAGGTAATAATTCAGACCTTCGTCGATCTGAGTACTACTCTTTAATGTTGCTTGCTTACGGGAATAGAAAAGACTCGTTCCCATCAAACCGAAAGCCTAACTATGCATTGATAGATTTCTTTGAAATTAACGATGCTCGATGGAAAAATCTGGGGTTTAAAAAGCTGATGTCAAAGGAGTATTTGGGGAGAGGGCTGGGTCTGTCTGTGACACTTCTCAGTCCATGCGACAAAGGATGACGCGTTAACGGCTATCCTCACACCCCAAGGAGGATAACGATGCTACTGATAATTGGTTCGAACGCCCAGCAAGCCACAAAAAGAGCCGAGTTCCTTTTTCGCAGGGCCTTCAAGCTCGAAGATCCGGTGTATCTTGGAGAAGGCGCAATGGAGTTTGCCCAGCTAAACCTGGACCCACTTGACGGAAATGCACAGCGAGAGCCAGGATTGCCTCGGTCTGGACCTTTTCTGCCCCGCATAATCGAGAATATCCGGCAGTCCTGTTTGCCTTGGCGATACCACCCCAACCGAACCCGTGTGATCTGCGATGCTTCCAAAGAGTCGCGGCTGGTGCTGGAGGCCCTGATGAGCTTTCCTTGGCTCTTGCCTCCTGATTCTTTCATTTGTGTACTCCGGCCGCCTCCTGTGGCAGCAAAAAAAGCGACTAAGCAGCATGAAGAACTGCTTGGCTTTATCAAGGATTCACTTCTGCGGAGGGTGTGGCAGTCACCTGATTATCATGGCCTGGAAGATCAGCATAAACCTACAGTTGAGGCATTCTGGCTATCGCATGTGATCCTCAATGATGTCACTGTTCAGCCGGATAAAGAGGTAATTCAAACAGAGCCGCCATTGGTGGTATTTGCCTGCAATGAACGCGTCCGAAAGCGCCTTGGCAAGAACATGCCATCCGTGAGTTATGACTCAATTACCTATAATCCCGCCAGGGGTATGGATCTTTGTGGTCAGGTCTGGTCATGCAAAAAAGGACGGCATGTTCTGCTTGTTTGGGACCTGGATGAGTATCACAGCCTGGATGTTGGCAACCAGTTACGCGCCATTAGTGAATATTCGCGCTCGACAGTCTGGAGCATCATTGGCCTGGCAAGCCCTGGCATGGGGGCGGAGAAGCAGGCTGCGTCGTTAATGGGGCTCGCTAAATACCCTTTCGAAATGATGGCGTCACCAGAGCTGATTACTGGCGAGGAGAGCGGATACTACCAGCAAACCCTCGATGTGAAATACTCCAGAATGCGCAAGGCAGTGTGGCGATGGCTCAAGGAGTGGGAGGTTCATCACCGGATTTTTCCAGTGTCATCAGAGTGATGAGAGTATCAAGATGCTCGACCAAGAGGGCGTCACGACATTGCCTGAAATAACGCTCTTGCCCTCTGGTCACCAGTGCTGGCGCGGGGTAGGCGATAAATGTCGGGGGCTTCCGGCGCTTCGTCAGTGTGCTCAGTACCTCCATGCTTTTGCCAAACTCCACTTCCCGTTCAAACCGGAAGGGTAGAAGCAGTGTGGTATTGATGGTTGCCCCCATTACATCCAGCACATTATGACAGTGCTCACCAAGATGAACCGCCTCAACAGCAGCAATATCGATAATCAGACAGACCGTATTCACCGATCCCGACCCTTTAATGCCTGTCGCACTTTCAAGTCTGGCAGAAAGATCTCGGGGGTTGGTGACCGTGATTGTGGTTAATCCAGGAATTGCTGGCGAAAGATCAGCATGAGTGACCATGTATGACGCAGTTCCGCTAAGGTCAGTCATGCTCAGTGGGCTTAGCAGATCATTGCCAAGAAAAATGAAGACCGGGCATGAAGAGAGGGCATCCGGCGGCGTATCCCTGACGGCTATTTGCATTCCTGTATCCTTAAGGCTTTCTGTGCAGTTATTGAATCATGATGATTGCAATGCATGATTTCTATTGTTGATCATCTCTGCGAAAGCAAGAGTAAGCGCGGTAAATGGGTGCCCGGATAGAGACAGGAGTTCATCAATACTGCCTCTGATGGATGAAAGAGTGTTATCCAATAGCCGATCCTGAAACGGGAAGATAGAAGGCCATTGATAGAGCAGATTCCGGAGGAAAGACAGCATGTTTGCCGCCAGGTTTTTTCAATATCTAGCTGAGCATCGTCAACAACCACCCAGGGATTTCGCATCTCAATGGCAAGGAGATAAAGGTGACTGCTTTGCTTGTGATCTGGCATATCTTCCTCTTCATGCCTGATAGCGGCAATCTCATCCAGCGGCCTGAAGTCATGAGTGGTTGACCAGCGTGAAACGTCAATAAACCGTTCGCTATGGATGAGTACCGTCTCTCTCAGGGCATCCATATCCATGCAGAACTCTAAGGGCGGATAGTCTGTCTGCCACGCTGGGGTATGGCCGGAATAACGCTGTTCCAGTGCGCAAGCGGCCATGATGGTGTTGTTACAGATACTGTCTATCAGGCCCATGCCCCGTTGAAGGGCCTGTATCGCTTTGTCTGTGTCCATGACTGTCCCGGTCCATATGCTTTCTTCCATTGTTGTTTATGGTGCGACAAAAAATGACGTGACTGGCGGTTATTATAGAGATAGTGAAATTCGCAGAGTCAGGAGGAAGAGGATGGATTTCAAACGGGATAACGGTTCCGCAACGCAGACCGGGGCCATGGAAAACACCTCGCTGATTCGTCACTGGGTTGCCCGGATTCTCTTGTATTCCTCAGCATGGCGTGCTGGCCGGTGTCGGCATGAGAAGCGATTTGAGAACGATGAGATTCTTGAGCTGCTCGGCTTTCTTCCATCCCGGGAGGCTCGCTTGCGTCGACCGCCTCAGGCTCTGGAAAGGGTAATTGCTGAGCAGCCGCTGGAAGCACTACTGGCGGATGACGACATCTATCGGAACGTGGTCAAGCTGGGGCAGCGACTGTCGTTGACAGAAGCGGAGCGCCGGCTACTGGTGTTTGTTTGCTACAAGGATTCGAGCGAGCTGCTCAACAATGCTTGTTGCCTGGTGAAGGGCGGCTCCATGAGGCAGCTTGCCGGTCTGTTGGCGCGTATCGTTGATATCCCGGAGCAGGATGTCCAGGCCGCTCTGAAACCGGGTGGCGTACTAAGGACCACTCAGCTACTTAGAGTCAATATGACGTCAGGATTTAGCGGCAAGGACCTGTCGGGAATGATCGATGTGGAGGACGAACTTCACGAAAGTCTGCACGTTCCGGATGCGTCCGACGCGCACCTGATTAGTTTGTTTTATCGGGAAGCGGACAAGGCCAATCTTGGTCTGCAGGACTATGCGGAGCTGAAGGACGAAGTCGCGATGCTCTCCCGGCTTCTGGCCCGCTCCGTAAAGGAGGGAGTGAAGGGCATCAATGTGCTTTTCTATGGCCCACCGGGAACTGGGAAAAGCGAGCTGGCGAAAGTGATCGGTGAATCGCTGCAGATGAGTATGGCGTTTGTGCCGGAAGAAGATCGTGACGGAGACGCCCTCAGTGTCAGGGGGCGTATGGGGCGCTATAACGGCTGCCAGAGAGCTATCGCACACGACCCCCGCACCTTGGTGGTGTTTGATGAAGCCGAGGACTGTCTTTGCGATAATCAATTCCTTTTTTTCATTCCCTCCCACCGACAGACGGAAAAATCCAGCATGACCCGTATGCTGGAGAACAATCCACGTCCCACCATCTGGATCTCCAACCGGGTGGATATGGACCCTGCCTTCCTGCGACGCTTCACCCATGTGGTGCACATGGATAACCCGGGGCCGTCCCAGCGCGAACGGCTAGTCCGCGCGGCAATGGCCGGTGAGCATGTCTCTGAAGGTTTCCTGGAACAAGCGATCAAACTGGAATCGCTGTCCCCCGCAGTACTGCATAGCAGCCTGCACTTCTCCCGTCTTGCCGCCGACGACAAGCGGGATACAGAAAGGCTGGTCACCCATAACCTCAATGCCCGCTTCCAGGCCATGGGTGTGTCTGAGCGTTTAAAGGTGGAAAAGCACAAGGGGCTACCCTGGCGAGGGGAGTGCCTGCGCGCCTCTGAAGATGTGGCAAGCCTCATCGACCAGATCAACCCGGAAGTCCCGGTGCGGTTTTGTCTGCATGGCGCACCGGGTACCGGCAAGACAGCCTGGGGGAGGGAACTGGCCGAGCGTATCCAGCGCCCGCTGATCGTTCGCCAGGCATCAGACCTGCTGGATATGTTTGTGGGGGGTACGGAAAAGCACATCGCCCATGCCTTTGAGCAGGCCGAGCGGGAAGGCGCGGTACTGTTAATCGACGAGGCCGACAGCTTCATCGGTAGCCGCCATAGCGCGCAGCACAGCTGGGAAATCTCTCACGTCAACCAGTTCCTGGCGTCCCTTGAGCAATTCAATGGCATCTTCGTCGCCACCACCAACCTGCTGGAGCGGGTGGATGAAGCCGCCATGCGTCGCTTCGATTTTGTCGTGCGCTTTGACTGTCTGGATGCGGATGGCGTTCTGTTGTTGCTCAAGGATCTGGCGGAAGCCTACGGCATCAAACTGCCAAGTCAAAAGGCTCAGCGGGAAATGCTGGAAGGCATGGAGCAGCTCACCCCGGGGGACTTCGCTGCCATCTATCGCCGCATCCGGGTACTCAGGGAGCCGCCAGATGCGGCCGGGCTAGTGGATATGCTGCGCGATTGCCTGCGCTACAAGAAGCAGCCTTCGCAGCCCATTGGGTTCATGGCGTCGCTGCATTAAGTGCAGTGACGCTGTCGCCTTGCATTCCCCTGAGCCCACTGTGATGGAGAGTTCATGTTAGAGATCGCCTACACCCAGCATAGCGGCGGAGCGTCCCGGCAGCAGCAAGACGCCATCTGGACCGGGCAGTCCATCCTGCAAACCCGTAATGTCCAGGTTCGCAGCCACACTGGCGAAGCCCCTGTGCTGCTGGCCGTGGCCGATGGGGTGGCGGCTAGCACTCGACCCGCCCGGGCCAGCCGCTTTGTGGTCGAGGCCCTGTCACGCTATGCATGCCACGAACGCCTTATTGGCAAGCAGGTTCGTGAAATCCAGGCTAAGTTGGCAGACAAATATGCTGGTGGTGACACCCATGGCTCGTCCTCAACCCTGGTGGCCGCCAGAGTCACGGAGAACCACTGCGAGATCGTCAACGTGGGCGATAGCCGCGCCTATCTCTTTAGCCCCGAGGGTGAATGCCGCCAGCTAAGCGAGGATCACACCATCCTCAATGCCCTGATTGCCAGCGGAGAAGTCATTCCCGAAGAAGGCGTCGAATACGCCCAGATGTATCAGGGGCTGGCACAATGCCTGACGGCCGATGCCGAAGAGTACGGCTTTGCGCTGCATTTTCAGGAGTCAGCATTTGATAAAGGCGCTGGCCTGCTGCTCTGCAGCGATGGCCTGCATGATGCCATCGGCGATGGGAAGATCCGCGAACTGTATCAAGCAGGCCTGTCAGCAGCGGATCAGGTGGGCCGGTGGCGGCAGGCGGTGATTGAGGCGGGGGTGCCGGACAACCTGTCGATCCTGTTTGTCCGGCAATGACCCTGAATCAACTTGCCCTAATAAGCTGGTCAATGGCTTTAAGACCGTTACGGGCCTAAGTGGTCCGGTCCGTCCCTCGCAAGGAGGGAAGGGTAATGGAGATGGGACATGTTAGGTCGCGACAGTTGGCCGCGCTGGGTCGTCAGGTTTTCTGACATTGAGCGGTATGAGCAGATGAGCAATGTGGCGTTGTGCTGGTGGATGTACGGCAACAATATTCACCCGGTGCCTGAACACTACAAGTACGACTGGTGGATATTCTGGGAGGGGGCTCCCGTGGATGGAGAAATGTTGATCTTTAACGAGCAGTACCGGATGAACACTGCTGAAGCCTCGTCGCTTTACGTTCGTCTCATGAGTACGAAAACCACTTTCTTTATGTACAACAGAAAGAGGCCACGGCAGGACTCCGCAAACCCCTTTGATCCCAGTGCAGAAAAGTGGAGGGGCGTGGACTGGGCACCATCACTGGCCAATGATCCGGACCCCGTGGTTACTGAGGGAGCATGGGCGGGACACAGATAGCGCCTGACTCATACAAACGTGAGCGAAAAAGCGACACATGCGGAAAGGCGACATGTTCATGTAGTCAGTATCGACATGACGATATTGGATAAATACGCTGTCTGCATTGTTAAAGGAAATCGTAAGGCCATTCCAGACGCATTGCCGGCCCTAACCAACAAGGATGATTCCAAATGGTGAACTGTTCCCGCTGCGCAAACCGAGAAGGCCTGAGTCTGGTGACCATCCCCTATCAGGAAGATGCAGGAGCAGGGCGAATATTGGTGTACTGCCGTACCTGTCAGGTAGACATGGCTGGGCAACTTGGTGAAACCATCCCGCTGGGAAAAGTCAGCTCGGGGGTATTTCTTGACCTGTACCGTACCGGTAAAACCACATCTGACCCCTTCACAGCATGCGAGCTGGTCTTTGGCAGTGTTAAACCAGACCTGGTGCGCGAAGCACAGACGTTGATGAACCACATCGGCCGGCAGTGAGGAGAGAGTATGAAAGATCTAAACGCCTATCTCCCCCTGGTTGTTCTGTGGGCAAAGAAACATCACGACCTGATTCAGGAGCAGGGCTCCGAGCTCAATGAAGAGGGCGTGGAACTGGCCAGAAGCGTCGGTGTGGCAGAGCCTGAGCGTATCCGCGTCATGCTGGTGGACAACATTCCCTTCCAGGAAGATCCGGTAGTCTTCAGCTTGGCGAAAAGCGTCGGCATGCTAAGTGGCCAGGTCATGGGGCTCACCCTTGGCCATGCCCTCTACATCGTCAAAGGCTATGAATCCACCCGGCTCTACAGCCATGAATTCCGCCACATCCACCAATACGAAATGCTCGGTTCCATCGGCGCCTTCATGGAAGTGTATCTCGAACAGGTGATGAAGTTTGGCTACCACCAGGCTCCCCTGGAACAGGATGCTCGCCAGTTTGAGGCTGAATGCTGACTTGTAGGAGCGGCGGTTATTCGCTGGGCTCACCCCTTCGGGGCCGTCTTCGACGTTCCTGCGCTTCGCTTGGTGAGCCGCGAAGCACCCGTAGGAGCCCTCTGTGCCCTTTAGGGTATGCCTGCAGGCGATCCTGCAACCGGACGTACTTGCTCATGAAAAAGTACCAAAAGGCACTAGACCCCTCGGCAGAATGTGATAGTGTTCACAACAAAAATGAACAAGCTTCACAGTGTGCCAGGATGGCCGAATTGACATCAAAATGATGTCATTCAGGGGAAAGGAAGAAACATGGGGATAAACTACAGCACACTCAAAGCCCGGCAACGCCAGGAACGCGACAGCTACCCGGATAACCTCGGCCTGCGCGTCCACCGCGCCCTCAGCTGGCTCCACCGCGCCGAACAGGAAGCCGACTCGGACAGCCGCTTCATCTTCCTGTGGATCGCCTTCAACGCCGCCTACGCCACCGACATCGATGATCGCGAAGGCCTCAGCGAACAGCGCACCTTCAATACCTTCCTGGAAAAGCTCCAGTCACTGGACAGCAACCACCGCCTGAACAAGCTGGTGTGGAACGCTTACCCCAACGCCATCCGCGTACTGCTGGATAACCCCTACGTGTTTTCCTGTTTCTGGGATCACCAGAAAGGCCAGAAAAGCGAAGACCAGTGGAAGCAAAGCTTCGAATCCGCCAAGAAAGCCGCCAACCATGCCCTGGCCCAGCAGGACACCCCGCGCCTGCTGGCCATCGTCCTCAGCCGCATCTACACCCTGCGCAACCAGCTCGTCCACGGTGGCGCCACTTGGAACAGCAGCATCAACCGTGACCAGATCCGCGATTGTGTGAACCTCATGGGCGAATTGGTACCGGCGGTAATCGAGATCATGATGGATAGCCCGAATACCCTGTGGGGTGAAGCAAGTTATCCGGTGGTGACGGAATGAGGCATGCGATACGGGTCTCACGGTGGGCTCTATCTTCAGTAAGTGATATCAGGGCTACTCGAGATGGTTTTGTGGTTTTTCGAGAATATAGGGAAAGATATAGGGAAATATTGATATATCAGTTTCTCTTAATGCAAACAATTAGTGTTGAGGTGGTGGGTTTTAAAAATGGGAATTAATTTCAGGCATGAAGATAAAGACCTTGCTTTTCTGAAGTACTGTGAGGAAGACGACCTTCGTCAATTAGCTAATATTCTTATTTGCGACGTTTCAGGTGATGGCAAAGAAAGAATAACCAGTGAGCTGGTTCAAGAAAAAAGGTTCAAGGCACTTGAAGGAAAAGTAGACCGATACAGGAAGTGTTGGGATCTAATTGCAGGAGAGCTCCAGCACTATGGTGGTGATACTTTTGTTAACCTATTCAGGCGTGGTGGCGTTTTCTACAAGGAGCTGTTGGTTGATGCCTGTGAAAAAATAAAAGTGAAATTCGACAAAAAAAGTTCGACCTATGAGATTGAAGATTGCCTGCTTGCTGAAGTAGTAAGTCGTACATGGAAAGATATGGATGATGAGCAAAAAAGGAAGGTGTTAGACGGGGTCGGCCTTGATGAGGCGATGGATAGTGCGAAAATCGACGATAAATTGCGAAATGCGGTCTTTTCTAGCGCTTCGGCATCGATGTTTTTAGCCTCAACGACAGCAGGCATGGTTGCCAAGGCGGTAGCCTTAAATGCTGGCATGGGGGGTGTTCGTTATTTCGTTGCTAGAGCGCCAGTGGTTGGCCTAGGTGGGCCTATTTTCTGGGCTGCTTTGGGGTTGAGTGCGATTCCAAGCATTTCTGGTACGGCTTATCGCGTCACTATGCCTGCGAGTATTCAGGTGGCTTATATGCGTCGCAAAATTGAATTTAACGATCATTTCTGAGGTTGAGTCATGGAGCAGACAGTTTTTATCCTTGATGAGGAGAGGTTAACCAAAGAGTTTATTGAGGCCTACAGCGCAGGTAAAGTCACTATTAGAGATGGTGTTGGCTACTGGGCCAAGGGAAGTGGTAATACTGGTATCATCAAGCACCTCCCTTTTAAGGAGGCTCCTTACGAGGGGGTGAAAGAAGCGATTAAGCAGGCTCAAATGGCCAATGTCCTTACCGCTGCCGCATCTACTTCCATCATTTTGGGGGCTATTGTCGTGCAGACCCGTTATCTTGCTTCTAAGTTGGAAAATCTTCAGGAGCAAGTGGACATCATCGCTCAAGATCAGCATTCCTCCAATATTGTTTTCTATCTAGAAAAGGTAACTAGTTACGCAGGGCTTATCGCTTCCGCTCGCACCCTTCTTATTGATCGGGATGTTATCGATGAGTGCGGGGATATAGCTTCTTCATTGCTCGCCAGTTTGATGATTCAGAGACATCAAATACTTTCTTTTGTGGATAATATTTTAGGTTATTCTAGGAGTTATGAGGTTTCGCCGCGTTACTACAAGCTGATTATTAATTTTGTACAAACCATCCTGGATGTAATTCCTTCTGCAGCGCATTTAGAGTTTGTTCTCTCGGATAGAATGGGCCGCTTCAGTTATTCGGAAGTTCTCCTTAGAGAAGCTGGAGAGAGCTATGAGAGAGGGTTGTTGGCTTATAAAAGTTTTTTGGTTGAGAGTAAGAAAAGCATTATAAAGGGAGATTTTCTGCTTGAAAGAAAGCAGGTTTTTGATGAGGTAGAAGAGCAGGCGTTGTTGCTTTTTAATTCTGAAATGAACGCGGCGCTGATGAGGTTGCCTGAAGGTAAGGTGGCCATTGAAAGCAAGAAGACTGGGGCTATGCTTGTAGGGTAGAGCGGAATGGTAGATCCCAATGCGGCTGACAATCTTTTGTATTTTTACGCGTCGTCCGTGCCGAAGAGAGTACCGCAAGAATAAGTCCCAGGAGATGGTTTGCCTCGATTTCTTCACACCGCTGACTGGCAGATAGGCCGCCAGTACGCCAGCTTTGCACCGGATGATGCGGTGGCGTTGGCCGAGGCCCGTATTTTTGTCATTGAGCGCATCGCTGACCTAGCGACGCAGCACGCTGTCGATGCGGTGCTGGTCGCGGGCGATGTGTTTGATGCCCAGACGGTATCGGATCGCACCATCCGCCGTCTGTTTAATGCCATGGCCGACTACGCCGGTCCCTGGATCCTGATTCCTGGCAACCATGATGCGGCACTTGCCGAAAGCGTCTGGACACGGGCGCAGCGCCTGGGGGCTGTCCCCGAGAATGCTCACCTGGCCCTCTCTCCGCAGGTGCTGGAGTTCGCCGAAGCCGATTTTGTCATCCTGCCGGCACCGCTCACCCAGCGTCATACCCAATCGGATCTCACCAGCTGGTTCGATCAGGCGGAGACCGCAGAAGGCCTTGCACGCATCGGTCTGGCCCACGGCAGTGTTCAGGGAATCCTGGCGGAAGACATGGACTCTCCCAACCCCATTGCAGCGGACAGGACGGAAACGGCGCGGCTGGATTATCTGGCCCTGGGGGACTGGCACGGCACCAAGCAGATCAACCCGCGCACCTGGTACAGCGGCACGCCAGAACAGGACCGTTTCCGAGGCAATGACCCGGGTAATGTGTTGCTGGTGGATATCCCTGAAGTGGGCGCAGAGCCCCGGGTGGAGATTCTGCCTATCGGTCGCCACCCGTGGATTCAGATGTCAGAGCATCTTGCTGTGTCATCAGACCTGGATCAGCTCATCGCCAACATTGAAGCGCAACCTGAGCAAGCGGTGGTGGCTCTGCGCCTGGAGGGGGAGATCAGCCTGTTGGGCAAGCAGCAGCTGGAGCGCGCCCTGTCAGTAGCGGAAGCCCGCTTCCGCAGCCTGGGCTATGACCTGTCAGGCCTGAGCTTGCAGCCCACGGAAGACGATATCGCCGCCCTTCATGCCGATGGCTATGTGGGAGACGTGATTGCCGAACTCCGTGGCCAGCAGGAGGGTGAGGGCGGCGAGGTCGCCAGAGATGCCATGGCCATCCTCGCCTCCATGCTGCTCGAGAAACAGGCCCAGGGAGGTGACGCATGAAATTGCTGCGCCTCAAGGCCGAACAGCTCCGCCAGTTCCGCGCCCCCGTGGAAATCAAGGACCTGGAGCCGGGTATCAACCTGTTTACCGGCCCCAATGAATCCGGCAAAAGCACCCTGGTACGTGCGATCCGGGCTGCCTTCTTCGAGCGCCATAAATCCTCCAGCGTGGAGGATCTGCAGCCTTGGGGTGATTCGGCAGCCGTGCCCACCGTGGAGCTGGACTTCGAATGGGAGGAGCAGTCTTGGAAACTGGTGAAGAGCTTCCTCAAAAAGAAGCGCTGTGACCTGACCGTAGATGGTGCGCCCTATAGTGGTGATGACGCCGAAGAAAAGCTTTCCAGCCTGCTGGGCTATGAATTCGCAGCGAAAGGGGCAAGCAAGCAGCAGCACTGGGGTATTCCCGGTCTGCTGTGGGTTGAGCAAGGCGCAGGCCAGGAAATCCAGGCCCCGGTAGAGCATGCCGGCCAGCACTTGAAAGCCGCCCTTGGGGGTAACCTGGGCGAAGTAACCAGCAGCACGGGCGATGAGCTGATCAGCCAGGTGACAGCAGAGAGGGCCAAGCTGCTGACCACAACCGGCAAACCCACGGGCAACTATGCCAAAGCCATTGCCGACGCTGATACGCTGCAGGAGCAGTTTGACGCACTGCAGAATCGAATACAGCAATACCGCCAGCAGGTAGATCGACTGGGCCAGCTGAGAGAAGAGCAGTCCCAGGCCGAAACAGAGCGCCTCTGGGAAACCTACCGTCAGCAAGCTAAAGAAGCAGAAGCCCGGTTGAGTGAAGTCGAGTCCTGGCAAAGAGAACAAGACCGGGACCAGCAGGCGTTAAAAGACTGCCAAACCAGTATTCAGACCACACTCGAACTGCTGAGCGGCTTCCAAAGCCAGCAGCAGGACCTGGCACGGCGCGAGGACGAAAAGAAAGCCGCAGAACAGCAGCAAGCGGACCTTGAGGCGCGCAAGCCTGCCAGTGAAGCAGCCCTCGAAGAAGCCAGGCAGACCCACGAGGCCGCTCGCAAGGCATTAAAGCTGGCCCAGCAGCACCAGCAACGCAAGGAGCTGGTCCGCGAGCTGGAAGGCATTGAGGGCGAGCTGGTTAATGACAAGAGCAAACTCGCACGGGCGAAAGCACTCCATGCCTCACTTCTGGAAAACCGCCAAAAGCAGCAATCCCAGCAGATTGACCCACAAACAATCCTGCGGTTAAAAGACGTGGTCTCAGCGCTGGATCGCCTGGCCATTCAGCAGGATGCCGTGGCAACCCGGCTGCAATTCGACCTGACCGATGATCATAGCGTTACCCTTGATGGGCAGAGCCTGACAGGGCAGAGCGAGCATCTGTTGATTGAGCCAGGCGAGCTAGCCATCAAAGGCGTCGGCACCCTGCGGGTGTTGCCGGGGGGCGAAGATGTGGCCGAGATCGCCAGTGCCAAGCAGAGCCTGACCGACGAGCAGGAGAACTTGCTGACCCGGCTGCGCGTCACGTCCCTGGCTGAGGCAGAAGAGCGATTAAAACAGCTGCAGGCACTGGAGCAAGCCATCCAGCAGGATGAATCCGTCCTCAAGGAGTTGGCACCGGAGGGGTTGGAAACCCTCTCTGATCAGCTGCAGCTGAAACAGGCACGCAAAGATGCGCTCGCCCCGCAAATTCAGGCGTTACCAGAGCAAGATGAAGACAGCCCGTCCCCTTCCCGTGCCGAGGCTCAGCAGGAATACGCCGCAGAGGCGCTTGCAGGCGCGCAAGCCGCGAATCAAACGCTGAAAAGTGAGCTGTTGCTGGCGGAGCAGGCCCTGAATCGTGCCCGGCAAGAGTGGGAGCGCCTCAGCAATGAACTGCAGGCCCCGGACCGCAAACAGCGTGAAAAGCAGGCGGGCGAACAGTTGGCCGAGCTGCGAACCAACGAGCGCCGCCTGAGCGACCAGCTTGCAGAGCGTGAAGCACAGATTAAGCAGGCCAACCCGGATGCCCTCAAACAGGATGTTCAGCGTCTCACCAAAAGCGCAGATGCAGCAGAAAAGCAGGAAGAGTTGCGCCGGTTTGAGCTGATCCAGCTGCAGGCTCGCCTGGAGTCAGCCGGCGCGGAAGGCCTGGAAGAGCAAAGCGCAGAGCTGAAAGTCGAGCTGGACCGGGCAATCCGCCGTAAAAGGGAGCTCGAACGCCACGCCAACGCCCTGGACTTCCTGCTTGCCCGTCTCACAGAGCATCGCCTGGAGCTCACGCGCCAACTCCAGGCCCCATTGCAGAAACATCTGAACCACTACCTGCAACTCTTGTTCCCGGAGGCCTCCCTGAATGTGGATGAAAACCTCATCCCGGAAGTCTTGGTCCGCCAGGGCCACGGTGGGGAAGAGCGTGGGCAGTTTAATGAGTTGAGCTTCGGCGCACGGGAGCAGATGGCCCTGATCAGCCGATTGGCCTATGCCGATCTCCTGCAGGAAGCCAACAAGCCAACACTGATCATCCTGGATGATGCCCTGGTCCACAGCGATGCCGAGCGCCTCAAGGCCATGAAGCGCGTGCTCTACGATGCCGCCCAGCGCCACCAGATCCTGCTGTTTACCTGCCACCCGGATAACTGGCGGGATCTGGGGGTGGCGGCGAGGGAGGTTGAGGGACTTCGGTTGTGATGCCCATTGGGGTACACGATTCCCCAATTTTCCCCTATTCTCACCTCTTCAGTATGGAGAAGTGAAAGCATGGCCGATGAAATATTGACCTTGAAGGAGGTTGCCAGCTACCTGAAGGTGGCAGAGAAAACGGCTTATCGGTTGGCAGCAGAGGGTAAGTTGCCTGGTTTCAAAGTTGGAGGGAGCTGGCGGTTCAGGCAGGAAGATATTGTCCACTGGATCGAGGCGCAGAAGGTCGATAGGCAATAGTAGACGCGACACAACGCGTTTCTCGTTGTAAGACAGCATTGAATCTCTGGAGCACCCGGAGTCTGATGCCAGGACAAGCAGAATACAGGACAGATAATAAAATGACGGACGCTTTCTTTGAGAAGCCGATTCTCAACTCTCCCTATGATTATCCCGGACGACACTGGGAGCTGGATAAATCTGGTCAGCCAACCCAGCAAATAATCGAAAAGCGCCGTAGGGCGGAATTTATTACCCCTATTCCAAAGCCCAAAAAACGTAAGGGGTCGGGCGAGCAGGCTGCCATGGCTTTTGACGAAGGCCTGGGCCTGTCATCAGAAGAGCAGCAATACGATCACACGGCAGTGATTAACGCTGTCCGTGTAGAAGTCGATAAGTGGCGGCGTATCCCTAACCCCGCCGATTGGCGGGTAACTCCTGAAACCGCTCGCCTTCTCCAGCACTGGAGGCATCATGATTTTTCCGGTATTCGGCCTTTCTTTTGTCAGGTCGAAGCTGTCGAAACGGCTATCTGGCTAACGGAAGTCGCTCCCCAAATAGGCAAAGCTGGCCAGAGGTTTCTTGAGCATTTGGAAAACGCCAACAGGGAGGCCAATCCTGAATTGATGCGTTTGGCGCTTAAACTTGCTACAGGGGCTGGTAAAACCACAGTAATGGCCATGCTTATCGCCTGGCAAACAGTAAATGCTGTACGTAAACCTAATAGTAAAAAGTTTACTCGTGGCTTTCTGTTGGTGGCGCCAGGTATCACTATTCGAGATCGTCTACGAGTACTACTTCCCAACGATCCAGAGAGTTACTACAAAAGCCGTGAGCTTGTGCCCACTGACATGATGGAGGATTTGGGAAAAGCCAAGATAGTTATCACCAATTACCATGCCTTTAAGTTACGCGAGCGCATGGAACTTTCCAAAGGTGGCCGTCTGTTGCTGCAGGGAAGAGGTGGGGAAGAGCTCGATACTTTGGAAACCGAAGGGCAAATGCTCCAGAGGGTGATGCCGGAGTTGATGGGGCTGAAAAACATCCTCGTAATCAATGACGAAGCCCACCACTGCTATCGAGAGAAGCCCGACAGCAACGATGAGGATCCATTAAAGGGAGACGAAAAAAAAGAAGCTGAAAAGAACAAAGAAGCAGCGCGTTTATGGATAAGTGGTATTGAGGCAATTAACCGTAAACTGGGTGTTAGCCGGGTTTTTGATCTTTCTGCAACACCGTTTTTTCTTAGCGGATCTGGTTATGTCGAGGGGACGTTGTTTCCCTGGACTATGAGCGATTTCTCGCTGATGGACGCCATCGAATGTGGCATCGTCAAGCTCCCTCGTGTTCCTGTGGCCGAGAATATCCCCGGCAATGAAATGCCAATGTTTCGGAATCTTTGGGAGCACATTGGTAAAAAAATGCCCAAGAAAGGGCGAGGTAAAGGGGCTCTGCTCGATCCACTCAGTATCCCTGTCGAGCTGCAAACCGCTCTGCAGGCCCTCTACGGCCACTACGAAAAAACGTATGAACTTTGGAAGCAGGCTGGTATCAAGGTTCCTCCTTGCTTCATTGTGGTTTGTAACAATACCGCTACGTCAAAGCTGGTATACGATTACATTTCAGGGTTTATCCGTGAAAATGAAGATGGCTCATCTAATGTTGTAAATGGTCGCTTGGAGTTATTCCGTAACTATGATGAGCATGACACCCCTCTCGCTCGACCTAATACACTGCTGATCGATAGTGAGCAGCTTGAGTCAGGCGATGCCCTGGACAAAAACTTTCGAAATCTGGCCAGCGATGAAATTGAACGCTTCAAGCGTGAAGCCCTGGAACGCGGTGGCGATCTGGCCAATCAGATTCGTTCTGGCAAGGACATTGATGATGCGACCTTGCTGCGCGAGGTGATGAATACCGTAGGCAAGCAAGGGCAATTGGGTGAATCCGTCCGTTGTGTGGTCTCGGTTTCAATGCTTACTGAAGGGTGGGACGCGAATACCGTCACGCACGTGCTGGGAGTACGTGCTTTTGGCACCCAGTTGTTGTGTGAGCAAGTGATCGGCCGTGCACTGAGGCGTCAGTCCTACGACCTAAACGAAGAGGGTTTCTTTGGTGTGGAGTATGCCGATGTGCTCGGCATTCCATTCGATTTCACTGCTAAGCCAGTGATTGCTCCTCCACAGCCGCCACGAGAAACCATACAGGTGAAAGCAGTATTGCCGGAACGCGAGGACTTGGAAATCCAGTTTCCTCGTGTAGCGGGTTATCGGGTTGAGCTGCCAGAAGATCGCTTGATGGCTCAGTTTAATAATGATTCGGTATTTGAGCTCACTCCGGCGATTGTTGGCCCATCAATTACAAAGAACTCTGGAATTATTGGCGAAGCGGTGGATCTAAGCCTGGAGCATATCCGCGACATGCGCCCATCTACCTTGCTGTTTCATCTGACTCAGCGGCTTCTTTACACCAAATGGCGTGATCCTGGGGAGGAGCCCAAGCTGCACCTTTTCGGGCAACTTAAGCGCATAACCAAGCAGTGGCTGGATTCTTGCCTTGTGTGTAAGGGGGATACTTACCCAGGTTTGCTCATGTACCAGGCATTAGCTGATGTAGCCTGCGACCGTATTACTGCTGCCATTACTCGAGCAGAGCAAGGTAAGCGGCCAATCAAGGCCGTGCTGGACCCCTATAATCCCACAGGCACTACCGCCAATGTTAACTTCACAACCTCAAAAACAGAGCGTTATGAAACCGACGGCCGCCGCTGTCAGCTCAACTGGGTCATTCTCGATAGTGATTGGGAAGCTGAATTTTGCCGTGTGGCGGAAGCTCACCCGAAAGTCATGTCTTATGTGAAAAACCATAACTTAGGGCTAGAGGTGCCTTATCGCTACGCCTCTGAAAACCGAAAATATAGGCCAGATTTCATCGTTCAGGTCGATGATGGTCGTGGTGTGAAAGACCCTTTAAATTTGGTTGTAGAGATTAAAGGCTATCGTGGTGAAGATGCCAAAGAGAAGAAGTCAACAATGGATGCCTATTGGATTCCCGGCATTAACAACCTTGATGTCTATGGCCGCTGGGATTTTGCTGAATTCACAGACGTTTTCCAGATGCGGGATGACTTCGCTGACAAGGTCGAAGCTGAATTTAATAAGATGATCACTGCCGCTTCGGCAGCATCAAGTGAGCAGGATAAATAACATGGCGAGAAAACCTAAAACTCCCAAGAGCATTGAAGCAATCACTCATGATGATGCAACGCGAAAAAATATTCCCACTGCTGAATACCAGTCGGTGATGAAAAAGGATGATCAAGCGCCTGTTAAGGTTAGCTACTCGCGTGGTAGCGAAGGGCTGGAAGAAGAAAAGGAAAGCCGCAACTTGGATTTGGACCCCCAACTCGTTTGGCGCGGTAAAGACCAACAGGACTGGTCGGACCTGGTGGTCAATGCGCCGCCGCTCTATATCCAGGAAAAGGTTCATCCCAAGGTGCTGATCGACGATCTGCGTCGCCGAACTGAAGCCGCTGAGAAAGAGGAAGAAGCCGAGCAAGCCGGTGCCATGGCGGACCTCTTTGCAGACTTTAATGGCCTGCCCGACGAGGGGGCCAAAACTGAGTTCTACCAACACGATGCGCACTGGACCAACCGCATGATCCTCGGTGATTCATTGCAGGTTATGGCTAGCTTGGCGGAGCGGGAAGGACTGCGCGGTAAGGTGCAGTGTATCTATTTTGATCCTCCCTATGGCATTAAATTTAATTCTAACTTTCAGTGGTCTACCACCACTAATAAAGTTACAGACGGGAAATCGGAACACATCACACGTGAGCCCGAGCAGGTCAAAGCTTTCCGAGATACTTGGCGTGATGGCATCCACTCATACCTGACTTATTTGCGCGATAGGATAACCGTTGCTCGCGACCTTTTGACCGATTCAGGATCAATTTTTGTACAAATTGGGGACGAAAATGTACATCGTGTACGAGCACTGTTGGAGGAAGTTTTTGGAGAAGAGAACTTTGTATCACTGATTTGTGTCAAGAAGACAGGGGGGATGGGTGCGAAGTACATAGATTCTGTTTTCGATTACATAATTTGGTTCGCCAAGTCACTAAACTCAATGAAATACAGAGGGTTAATTAGTAGAAAAATGATAGGAGAGGGACATGGAACAGGGATGCGCTATGATCAGGTAAGATTTGATGACTTAACGGAAAGGTCATTGGTAAAGTCAGAAAAGGAAGATCTACAGTCATTGAAAAGCCTTGAGAAATCAGGGGCGCGTTTTTATCAATTAACATCATTAAATTCCGATAGTTCAAGTGATGCTACTACGGTTGCTTTTGATTTTCAGGGTAAAGTATTTAAAAGGACGAATTGGAAAACCAATGCGTCAGGCTTGTCACGGCTCAGAAAGGCTGACCGAATTAAGCAAGGAGATAAAACCTTAAGGTATCGTCGATATCTGGAGGATTTTCCTGGAACTCATATTGCCAACTTCTGGGATGATACCGGTGTGTCTGGAAAACTATATGTTGTTCAAACTTCTACGAGAGTTGTAGAAAGATGCATTATGATGGCTTCAGATCCTGGTGATCTAATTCTTGATCCTACCTGTGGTTCGGGAACCACTGCGGCGGTTTCGGAAAAATGGGGCCGGCGCTGGGTTACTATCGATACTTCCCGGGTTTCCCTGGCTTTGGCTCGCGGCCGTATTATGGGGGCTCGCTATCCCTATTATCTTCTCGCAGATAGTGCAGAGGGGCAATTAAAGGAAGCTGAAATTACCCGCAGCACTCTTTCCAGTCAGCCCGCGCGTGGGCATATCAATCACGGTTTTGTCTATGAGCGTGTGCCGCATATCACTCTTAAATCTATCGTCAATAATGCTGAAATCGACGTGATCTGGGATAAGTTTCAAGAAACAGTGGAACCTTTGCGCGAGCAGTTGAATCAAGCCCTGAGCCAGAAGTGGGAAGACTGGGAGATTCCTCGTGAGGCGGATGAAGATTGGCCGGAGTCCGCCAAGAAGCTCCACGCCGACTGGTGGAGAGCCAGGATCTCCCGCCAGCAGGAAATCGATGCTTCCATCGCCGCCAAAGCCGACCATGAATTCCTCTACGACAAGCCCTACGAGGACAAGAAGAAAGTCCGTGTTGCTGGCCCTTTTACGGTGGAGAGTCTCTCGCCGCACCGCGTATTAGGCGTAGATGAGAATGATGAGCTTATCGATCCCAATGATGTAGCCGAACATGACGGTGGCTACTCTGATGGCCGAGATTTCGTTCAGATAATTCTTGAAAACCTCAAAACCTCCGGGGTGCAACAAGCCCATAAAGACGACAAAATTGACTTTACCGCCCTCAGTCCTTGGCCTGGAGAGCTGGTGTGCGCTGAAGGCAGGTACTTCGACGGCGGAGAGGAGGGCGGCGCAGAGAAACGCGCGGCGATCTTCATCGGTCCGGAATTCGGCACGGTCTCCCGCCCGGACCTAGTTCAGGCGGCCCGCGAAGCCGCCGACGCCGACTTCGATGTCCTGATTGCCTGTGCTTTCAACTACGAAGCACACACCACAGAATTCGAAAAACTTGGCCGCATTCCTGTGCTCAAAGCCCGCATGAACGCTGATCTGCATATGGCGGATGACCTCAAGAACACTGGCAAAGGCAACCTTTTCGTTATCTTCGGTGAGCCGGATATTGATATTCTGGATGCTGAAAACAATCAAATCCAAGTCAAAGTCAACGGCGTCGACATATTCAAACCGCAAACTGGCGAAGTCATCAGCGACTCCGCTGACGGTATTGCCTTCTGGTTTATCGATACCGACTACAACGAGGAGTCTTTTTTCGTTCGCCAGGCCTATTTCCTAGGGGCTAATGATCCCTACAAATCTCTTAAGACAACCCTCAAAGCCGAAATTAATGCTGAGGCTTGGGAGACACTTAACAGTGATATTTCCAGGCCCTTTAAAAAGCCCCATTCCGGGCGGATTGCCGTGAAAGTGATTAATCACTTGGGGGATGAGGTAATGAAGGTGTTTAGAGTATGATGGCTGTATTCACCGCTAGGAGAAACCACCATGGCCAGTGCTGAGCAACTCAAAGCGCTGTTGAAGTCGCACCTGGACGGTGATGACGAGCGTTTTTATTCGGTGGCCATGCAGCTCGCAGCCCATGAGGCCAAGGTCGGCCATGGCAAGCTGGCGAAAGAGTTACGGACTCTTGTCGATCAGGCCAAGCTGCGAAGGGGGGCTGAGTCGGGCATAGACAAACCGGTGCCTATCGGCCGTCCTCGTGGCGAGCTGGCTAATCTGTTATCGGTTAGCTACCCGAAATCCCGTTTGGGCGATATGGTCTTAAGTGATGAGCTTGATCAGCAGCTTAGCCGTATCATCCGTGAGCAGCGCCATGCAGCTAATATTCTCGCCCATGGCCTGCAGCCCCGGCGAAAACTGTTGCTCATGGGGCCGCCTGGTACGGGTAAAACCATGACAGCATCGGTTTTGGCGGGGGAGCTGGGTTTGCCGCTGTTCCAGGTTCGCCTTGATGGTTTGATGACCAAATTTATGGGGGAGACGGCGGCGAAGCTGCGGCAAATATTTGAATCCACCGAGCAAGCCCGCGGCGTTTACTTTTTTGATGAATTTGACTCAATCGGCTCTCAGAGAGGTTTGGCGAATGACGTTGGTGAGATCCGACGCATTTTAAATAGCTTTCTGCAAATGATTGAGCAGGATGCATCCCATAGCCTAATCGTTGGGGCCACTAATCATCCTGATATTCTCGATAACGCCTTGTTTCGTCGTTTTGATGATCTTCTTCATTACGAATTGCCCGACGAGGAACATATTGCGAGTGTGTTGAAAGCTCGTCTCGGCCGTATGGCGACCAAGGGGGTGTCTTGGAAGCGTTTGGCGAGCAAAGCAATGGGGTTAAGTTATGCCGAGATCACCCGCGCCTCAGATGAGGCGATGAAATCTGCCTTGATTGAAGATAGGACGACTATCGCTGAAAAGGATATCGGCTACGCGTTGCAAGAGCGGCATAGCCAGGTGGAACGCCTTCGAATAAAAAAGTAGTCATAATAAGGATGTTAGATGGCAGAGAGCGGCGGGGATCGCAAGCGACATTTTCTTCTTCAGAATAATGGCAAAACAGAGCCTTTTTCCTCTCCGCCACGCGGTGGTGGAGGGGGGGCTCTGCCTGTGCAAGACAGGCAGACGCATGGCGCTGCATTGTTAAACCAGGTTAGACAGTTAGCTCCCCAAGTCGAAGCGGCAAAAATTGAGCAGCAGAAAGTCGGATTGGAGGAAGGGTTCGGTCTACAGATCGAGTTTGGGAGTTTTCCTGATATCGAGCTGGCTTTTGAGTCCCTTGCTCGGGAGCGCTCAGGCATCGAATTGCGCAATGTGCGCCATGACGATGAGAGCGCTCGTACCTATGCGACTGTCTTTGTTCCTGAAGGTAAGCTAGCGCGCTTTGAGAACCTAATTGCCGATTACCTGGATGAATCCAAAGACAAAAAGAGTGGTCCCAAGAATAGCAAGCTGCTTAACGCTATTTCGGAAATTCGCATGGCGAGCCTTGAGGCCTTGTGGACTGATGATCCTAGTTCTTTGCCGCATTCAGATGATGAAAATATCTGGTGGGAAGTGTGGCTTCCTGTGCGAGGCGATCGGGCAGGGGTGTTACAGCAGTTCCGCCAGATTGCTGGGGAGCTGGGGTTCCGGATTCCAGCTGGTGAGTTGCAATTCCCTGAGCGCACGGTGCTTGTGGCCTATGGCTCCGTTGGGCAGATGAAACAATCAGTTATGGCGCTGAATAGTATCGCTGAGCTTCGCCGCGCTAAGGAAACTGCCGATTTCTTTGATTCTTTGCCTCCGGGTGAGCAGCCAGCCTGGCTAGATGAAATGCTCAGCAGGCTGACACTACCAAACGTAGGTGATGACGTACCACATGTCTGCTTGTTCGATACTGGTGTGAATCACGGGCATCCATTGCTTGAAATGGCACTTGATAATGCTGATCTCCATAGTGTGGAACCAGCTTGGGGGTTAGATGATGGCGATGGACATGGTACGGGTATGGCTGGGCTGGCCCTGATCGGTGACTTGACTGTACAGCTAGCCTCTGCGAATCCGATACATGTGGGGCATAGACTAGAGTCAGTCAAACTGATCCCCGAAAATGGCGCAAACGGGGCCGACCCTAAACATCATGGGTACATGACTTTAGAGGCTGTCGCGCGCCCAGAAATTGTCGAGCCTCGACGTTCACGAGTTTTCAGCATGGCTGTGACGGCACGTGATAATCGTGATCGTGGCCGTCCTTCTGCATGGTCAGCCACGATTGATCGATTGGCATCTGATGCGGAAGGTCAAGGAGAGACGCCGCGATTATTTGTGCTCTCGGCAGGTAATGTCACTGACCCTAATGCATGGGCTGAGTATCCCGACAGCAACAGCACGGATGGCATACATGATCCCGCTCAAGCCTGGAATGCGCTTACCGTTGGTGCGGCTACTGAGTTAGTGAACATTACTGAGCCTGATGCCCAGGATTACCAGCCGATTGCGCCTCACGGAGGGCTGAGTCCCTTCAGTACGACTTCGCAGACCTGGCAAGCACACTGGCCGCTGAAACCGGATGTGGTGTTTGAGGGAGGAAATGCGGCCACAAATGCTCTGGGCGCCTCGTGGATGTCGAGCCTCAGCTTGCTGACAACAAATTTTAAGCCTGCAGATTGCTTGTTTACTACGACTAATGCGACGAGTGCAGCCTGTGCCCTGGCGGCGAAGATGGCTGCGCAACTAATGGCCGAATACCCAACCCTATGGCCTGAGACCATTCGAGCATTGATTGTGCATTCTGCAGAATGGACACCTGCAATGCGGCAAGCATTCTTGTCTCCTGCAGGTCAGCCAACGAAAGCCCAAATGGGTAATTTGGTCCGCCACTGCGGTTTCGGAATGCCCAGCCTAAATCGTGCGCTTTGGAGCGTTACAAATTCCCTGACAATGGTTTGCGAAAGCACATTGCACCCTTTTGCTCGTGAAAAGGGAAAGGAGCCGAAGTTGAGGGATATGAATCTACATCGTTTCCCTTGGCCTTTGGAGGAGCTGCAAGCGCTGGGGGAAACACCTGTTGAAATGCGGGTCACGCTGTCTTACTTCATTGAGCCAAACCCCTCTGCTCGGGGGGTAACGTCTCGTTACCGTTACGAATCGCACGGGTTACGGTTTGAGGTGAAGCGATCTCTTGAGTCTGAGTCCGATTTTCGTGCTCGTATTAATGCTGCGGCCAGGGATGAAGAAGAGCAGACTCGAACAGGGGGGAATGATCCTGGTTGGGTAATTGGGAAACAGGGGCGACATAAAGGCTCGCTACATTCTGATATATGGCAGGGCACAGCGGCAGATCTGGCCAGCCGGGGTGTTATGGCAATTTATCCTGCATTGGGATGGTGGAAGACTCGGCCGGCGCAAGAGCGGTACAACGATCCTGTACGTTATGCATTGGTCGTTTCCATTAGCGCTCCCGAAGTCGATGTTGATCTCTATACAGCAGTGGCCAATCAAGTTGTTGTACCGATTGAGGTGACGAGCTAATGAACTTTCGTATCGCCGATACGTTTACGAACAGTCTGGCTAGGCTGACAGGCGAAGAGCAAAAGCAGGTAAAAACTACAGCTTTTGATTTGCAAATGAATCCGGCCAGTCCAGGTATGAGCTTTCATAAGCTGGATAGGGCTAAAGATCCCAATTTTTGGTCGGTACGAGTGAGTCGTGATATCCGCCTGATTGTGCATAAAACGGCTAATAGCCTGCTTTTGTGTTATGTCGATCATCATGACAAGGCATATCAATGGGCTGAGCGCCGTAAGTTGCAAACACATCCCAAAACAGGTGCAGCGCAGCTGGTCGAGATCCGTGAAACCGTACACGATGTCGTGATTCCAAACTATGTTCAACAGGATGCTGGAACTGTAGATAAGCAGCCAGTATTTGCTGGAGTTGAGGACAGTACATTACTTTCCTACGGTGTCCCTGAAGACTGGCTAGATGATGTGCGCTCCGCTGATGAGGATGGTCTTCTGCAGATTGCAGATCATTTGCCTGGTGAAGCTTCAGAAGCCTTACTGGAATTAGCGACAGGCGGAAAACCGGTGCTTCCGGTCATTGCTGCTGAAGGCGGTGATCCCTTTGAGCATCCTGATGCTCAGCGTCGCTTCCGCGTTATGACTGATGCGGATGAGTTGGCGAGAGCATTAGAGTTCCCGTGGGATAAATGGACAGTTTTTCTGCATCCAGCACAGAGACAAATTGCTGAGAGGGAGTATAACGGTCCGGCCCGGGTGTCGGGCTCTGCAGGCACGGGGAAAACTATTGTTGCCTTGCATCGGGCAGTTAATCTGGCGAAGCAGAATCCTGATTATCGAGTACTGTTGACAACATTCTCCGATACACTGGCTAATGCATTGCAAAATAAATTACGCTGCTTGGTTAGCAATGAACCTCGGCTGGGAGAAAGGCTGGAAGTTGCTGCTCTTGATGCTGTCGGGGAGCGTTTGTATGGCTCTCATTTCGGTTCTGCAAGAATTGCTGATAGAAAAGAAATTAAAGGCTTGCTTGTTGAGCATAGTGCAGGCATTGAGGGGTTGAAGTTTGGTCAGCGTTTCTTGCTGGGTGAATGGGAGGAAGTCGTTGATGCTTGGCAAGTTGATTCTCTTGAAGAATATCTGAACATTAAGCGTCTTGGCCGTAGAACCCGCCTTCCTGAGGCGCAACGTAAGCTTTTGTGGCAGGTTTTCGCTGGCGTAAAAAATCACCTTAATAAGCATGGTTTTATCACTCGGTCGCAGCTCTTTAGTGAGCTCGCTAATAAGGTTTCTTCCCGTGCTCACCCGCCATACGATGTGGCTGTAGTTGATGAAGCTCAGGATATTAGTGTGGCCCAGCTACGATTTCTAGCTGCTCTTGGTGCTGACCGCCAAAATAGTTTGTTTTTCGCGGGAGATCTGGGGCAGCGTATTTTTCAGGCGCCATTTTCCTGGAAATCGCTGGGCGTGGATATTCGAGGGCGATCTCATACACTAAGAATTAATTACCGAACATCCCATCAGATTAGAAAACAAGCAGATCAGCTTCTTGCTCCAGAAGTGACTGACATTGATGGGAATGTTGATGATAGAAGGGGTACGGTGTCAGTGTTCAACGGGCCGGACCCGGATGTTCATGTGTTCAATTCCGAAGACGAAGAAATCAGTTCTGTAGGTCAGTGGTTAGGTGCCTTGGTTGACGATGATGTAAGCGCTCACGAGATAGGGGTTTTTGTCCGTTCCGAAGTGGAACTTCATCGTGCAAGGCTAGCGGTAGAATCGGCTGGTCTCCCTTATAAGGTTCTGGATGAAAAGATGGAGACGGTTACGGGTAAAGTAACAATTAGCACTATGCACCTTGCTAAAGGCTTAGAATTTAGGGCTGTCGTCGTGATGGCTTGCGATGATGAAGTGATCCCTTCCCAGCAACGTATCGAATCGATCACTGACAATGCGGATTTAGAAGAGGTGTACGAGACCGAGAGGCATTTGCTTTATGTCGCGTGTACAAGGGCTAGAGATCACTTGCTAATATCCTGTGCATGTTCGGCTTCAGAGTTTCTTGATGATTTGAGGCAGTAAAAAAAGTTTTCTATTTGGCTGTGGTGTTGATTTTATTTGTATTTTTCTTCCGCTCGATAAATAAAATTTTTATAAAATAACTGCAGCACCCAAGGGGTGCTGCGAAGTGCCGCTTAGTCAAACTCCCATGTCCATGTGCCGTTATCATCAGTGACAGACACCTCGATGATATTGCAGCCACGTTCTGCTTTCGCTTTTAGTTTTTGTCCAAACTTGGCAGATGCTGGAAACAAACTGACACCTTCA
>NZ_JBEDTC010000011.1:0-276524 GCF_040118815.1 Alcanivorax sp. | reverse complement strand
TCTGGGGGGGAGGCACAGGTAGCGAGATCATGAGCCGCATTGCTGCGCCCATGGTAGGAGGGATGGTAACAGCACCTTTGTTATCACTTTTCGTGCTGCCCGCAGCCTATCTGCTGATGCAACGACGTGATAGGAATCCGGATTGACCAAGCTTAAAGCTTGGGTGGTAATCTCCTAGTCTTGGCGCCGGATCAGCTGCTGATCCGGCACTGATAATTGAGGGGGGGGGCTGCGATACCCCCCCGAAACGAATAGTCATGTCCAGATGCCCTATGGATGGCTGGTTGTGGTAGAGAGTCACAGGGGTAATAACTTATTTCTCTATAGAACAATAGGTTACGATGTTTTTGGGGGATTTTGCACGTTTGTCTGCCAACCCTCAAGATGGCACCATTTACCTCCGGGCTGAACGAAGTGGCGGCGGAGATGGACGAGTTTACACAATCACTTATCGTGCAACGGACGAAAACGGTAATGTAGGCTTCGGTTCTGCCGAGGTTCTCGTTCCGCATTCCAAGGGCAAGTAGGGCAAGCAAAGCCTTATTCGTGATTAACCTGCCGGCCAAGATAAACTGGCCGGCAGGCTTTCTACGCTCAAAACCAGCAAGGAACAAATTTTGGGCGGCTTCAAAAATTGGCACTTATCAATTTATTGCTTACCTCTTGAATTTATCCAATTTTTCCGAAAATGCTCAGACTTCCCTCGCTCTTTTTCAAGCGCTTGTTTAAGCCTGGAATTCTCATGCCGAACAGAGCCAAGTTCTTTTTTTAGTCGATCTATCTTGTTTCTCAGCAGGGCTTCAACATGCCGAGACTCCTCGGGTGTTCTAGCTGGAACGGTGACATTATCAATTTTTACGCTCGAAGCCCGGTCTCCCTCCCTCATACTAGAAATCTGGTCTTTAAAGTTGTTGTAAAGATACTGTCGGCTTACACCAGCCAGCTTGGCAACAGCTTTAAATGTGATCGTTTCATTGCTCTGCTTCAATTGATCAACCGCTTGCTCGACGGCTCTACGCTTTTGAAGGCTGCGCTCATCCCTGGCCTGACGCAAACCATCAAGGTTGTCTTCACTCATTTATCCTCCAGTGAGGTTTTGCGCGCTTGTTGCTCACGACCTTGATACTGGCCATCAGCTTCAATCGAAGAAACTATGTCATTAAGCCGCTTGTATATTTCCTTGTTTTTAGCAAGTCTGCGGCCTGTAATTTCAGACATACGACTTTGCTGATTCTCCTGCAAAGCCACAAGCTCTTCTTGCTGCTCTTCAATCAGATTAATTACTGCGCCTTTCTCATTCTTAAAGAAATCTACATCTTTGGCGTCAGCGCGGTAATGTTTGCATGTATAGCAAGCATTCGCATGCTCACACCAATCACCAATTTGAGCAGGCATAGTGCAAGCCCCGCCACACACCCGTGTAGCTCTTATCTGACCTTTTCTTACGAGGAGGTTGGCTACGCTTTCATCTACCTCCCCTTCAATTGTGTAAAAGCGGCCGCCGCCATTTTGCAGAAGAGCTTTTTTCTTGAGCTCAAGCCGGTTGTTTATATATACGGTGGCCATGTCAGGACTGGCATGGCCAAGCTCCATCATAATCGATAATATGTCATGGCCATCTTTGGCCATTGAGGTGCCTTTGGTATGCCTCAGAGGATGCCAGGAAAATGAAAGAGGGGACCCGTCATCAGACAATACACCAGCGCTTACGCATTGTTTTTTTATTTCGCCCATAGTGTAGGTGGGCGATGTAAAGCTTTCATGAGTGCCATTGAATACAGGGAAAAGGTATTTGGTCTTCTTTCCGTGTCGTTTAATAACTGCAGACCGTTGCTCTTCAATAGCGTTAATTATCTGAGCATGGTCTTTATTATTCTTGTGCAAAGGCTTTACATTCCACTTGCTAACTTTGCTCTGCCAGAATGTAAGCAGCATGAAATCTGCGTCGTTCGGGTCTTCATCTAGACAGTCAAACAAAATGGCATGGCCATCCTCAGATCTCATGCCAGCCCCCATTATCAAAGTAAAAACACATGGGGTAGGTGAGGGCGCATGCTTTACTGCGGAATAGAGCTCATCAACAATTCTCTGAGAGTAAGCACGGCCACCGCCTTCCTGCGCATAACCCAACCTTCCAAGACCTTCTTTATAATGCACATTCTTAATTTTCTTCGAAGATCGAGCTGAAACAGTTAAGCCAGGCCAAATGTCAGGCCACTTCCTGGCTGCTGTAGCCAGCATAGCCAGTGTGTCGGTATACCAGTTTCTGCCATACAAGCCTTTTGCGTTCCCCCAATCAACAAACATATCACCAATAAGAACATCCGTTATTGAACTGGGAGATGGTCGCTCGAATTTCTCATGCATGAAGTTGCTAAAATGCTTAAACCGCCCAACATAGCCCGGCAGCGTTTTGGGTCCGAGTTCATCGTGACTGATTTTGTCGAGAATATGCTCTCTGACAGCATCCCTTAACCACTCCGGAAACTGGAATAGATTGACGTAGCTGCTTTTTTGCTTTTGGAGGTCCTTATACCTCACGTGATACTCGGAATACAAATCATCGAGGAGCAACACATTCCGTTTTCTTAGGCTTTGAAATTGCTCACGCTGTATTATTATTTTCTTATGGAAGTCCCCGATAACAGTAATATTGGGGGAGGTGTATTCCTTTTCCTGCAGCTCACCTGACTTGGTGTAGTTTATTTTTACCTTTGACCTGTTTGGGTTCTGTTTTTTATCGAACAATATAAAACTCGTAATCAGGTCTTTGTTATGGCCTTTCTTGCTAGGGCCAATTGAGCCTTTTAGTGGAAATTCTGGATGTGGGATGTCGGCTATGCATGTCACCTCGAATTTTTGCAGCGCATTTTCGCAGCATTCCATCAGCCAGCTCATTGGGAGCCTTCTTCTTTGAACTATAGACTGTGAATTCATTCTTGGATCAGACAAAAGGTTGGCCCAGTAGAGCTTGAGCTCCAGTGAAGGAGTCTCAGGAATTCCAACAAATGATATAGGACTTCGGGCGGCTATATATTCATTCACAAAACAGGGAATTTCTTCTAGAAGGGTTTTGCTCCATATGTTTTCTTGGACCAGTGCTGGTGATATAGCATTCAAACGCGCTTCCATTTGCGTCAGATATAACTCAGCGCCTTCCTTATTATTTGAAATCAGATCTAAATCCATTTAATGCCTCGCTCAGTCGATTGCGCGCCAGATTCCATAAATTCATCAAGCCGCTCCTTCAGCTTGCTTGGGCCGGTCAGATGTAATTTTCGGACTTCACTACTAAAGAGGTGTTTGTAAAAATCGAGTGTTGTTTGAGGGCTGGCATGCCCAAGTCGATCAGCAACGGCTAGCAACCCGTGCCCATCAGCGATAGCCTCACTAGCATGTGTGTGGCGAAAGTGGTGCCAAGTAAATGTATAGCCCGTACGTTTGATTAAATACGTTTTTAGATTCTCGGCGTAGCTCCGAGATAGGGCTTTCCCAATCCTGCCTTTCTTAACATTACAGAACACATATTCCGTCCCTGATTCAAACGCTGCCAGGTATTCTGTGCTTGTAATGTAATCTTCGTACATTTCAAGCAGGTAAGGCATTACAGGGATTGCTCTAGCACGCTTGGATTTGGCCCTGGCCCCATTTTCATTGTCAGATCGAGGAATTACCCAAATAACACCGTCTGCAAGGTCAACATCAGCATGGCGAAGTCCCAAAGCTTCTCCAATCCGCATTCCGGTGTTGTAGAGGAGGGTGACAAGAAAGGCGTCGCGGACCAGGCTGCATGCCTTTATGAGCTCCAGAACCGCCTCAGGCGACATCCTTTTTTCAGTTACTCTCTTCCTTACGGACCCCAGATCCCCTTTAAGGTAAGGATCTTTCTTCCTGACACTTCTGCGTTGATTGATGTGTTCAAGGAAAGGCTTATAGCTGTCTACAGGCTGATGTCGATTGCTGACAGCGACTGATGCAAAAGCAGGCTCTCTGCCAGTCAAATAGCGATAAAAGGACTTAACGGCCAGGTGCACCTGGTTATTCACCGTTGGGCCCAGCCTAGCTGCAGGCTCCAATGAAGGAGAAAGAAAGGCAAGATTTGAGGAGTCATCGGCCATACCACTCAGATGGTAAGGCAGCCACTCAAGGAAACGATCATAGTCGGAAACAGTTATCCCGGTGATTTCCTTACTGTTTGAGTGGAGGTAAGTCCCAAGACGAGCAACATGACGCGCATATGCCTGGATTGTATTGGGAGAGAGATTGATCTGTTCAAGATGCACGATCCAATCACGAATCTCGTCTACTGGGTTTCCGTGATCATCTATAACGGTCCATGAATAGTTAGAATCATCAAATCGGATCTTTACGAGTTCCAGCACAAGCTGCTTCCATGCAGAGTGGACAAGGTGTGCATATACTGACTGGCCATTCTGAGAAGCTCAACCACACCCCCATAATGTACACAGTGGACATAGACATTCATGGTGTCTATATTAACATAATATACATTATGCGTAGCATATTATGGATTCACTCTAGTTAAGCCACGGCGGATGACTGCCAATACGCTCAATCAGGAAATCGATAAACACCCTGACCTTGGCCGTCAGGACGTTGGATTTGGGATAGACAAGCCATAAGGCAGGCTCTGCATCCATCCGGTATTCTGGCAGCACCTGAACCAGGCTACCTTCGGCTAGCTCCTTATGAACGCTCCACAATGAATGTATGGCAATGCCGGCACCGCAGCGTGTGGCAATCTTATAGCTTAGGCCGTCGTCTATGGTGAGCCGGTGCCCAGCCACGCGAGTATTAAATTCGCCACTCTTTCCGTTGGGGCCAGTCAGCTTGATGCTGGATGCAGATTTGAACGCGATCAGTTGGTGATTCAGCAGGTCATCCGGACTTTCGGGTGTGCCGTGGGTGGCGAGATAATCCGGTGAAGCGCAAAGTATCCGTTTATCCTCTGCAAGCTTGCGCGCATGGAGATTGCTTTCTGGCAAAACGGCATTGCGTAATGCTAGGTCAAAGCTCCCCTGTATCAGGTCCAACTCCATGTCAGACAGCCGCAAATCCAGGCTGATACCCGGGTGTAATGCCAGAAATTCGGGGATTAACGAAACAATGAATTGCTGTGCGAAGGTGCTGGATGCGGTGAATCGCAGGCTCCCGGTAACTGTTTCATTGCCGTAGCCCAGTGCCGCCAGTGCTGCGTTCTCTTGAGCAAGGATTTCGCGGGCATAAGGCAGGAACTCTGCACCTTCCACTGACAGCGCCACCTTGCGCGTGGTCCGTTTCAACAAATCTGCGCCAACGCCCTTTTCGAGCTTTGCCAGCTTCGCGCTGGCGACCGCCGGTGGCATGCCCAGCTCGCGGCCTGCAGCACTGATATTGAGCTTCTCAGCGGCAAGGACAAACAGCTTTACCCCTTCTGTGTCCATTTTTATATCCAAAATGCGAATACTGAAACCCAATACTGCCCATTTATTCGTGTAAAGCGAAGCAATATGGTTACTCCAACGAAATAATTTCCGTCCCACACAGCTGGAGCAAGTCATGAAAGCGATGGTTCTCAATCAATATGGTCCCGATGCCAAGTTTGAGCAGGCAGAAATCAACACCCCGCAAGCGCAAGCGGGACAGGTGATTGTCCGTGTGGCAGCAGTCAGCGTTAATACCGTGGATACAATGATTCGACAGATGGGCGCGGATCTCCTCCCCCTTTCCCCTGAGCTTCCTGCTGTTCTGGGCATGGACTTTGCCGGGACCATTGAATCGGTGGGAGATGGAGTAACCGATTTTGCCCCGGGAGATGACGTCTACGGTTGTGCCGGTGGTCTGGCGGATTTGCAAGGTGCTTTGGCCGAATACATACCGGCTGATGCCCGCTTGATTGCTCACAAGCCCAAAAGCCTGTCCATGCGTGAAGCCGCCGCCCTCCCCCTTGTCGGCATTACTGCCTACGAAGGTCTGCAACGTGCAGGCGCCAGTGCCGGGCAGAATGTCCTGGTTCACGGTGGCACCGGCGGTGTCGGGCATGTGGCGGTGCAACTGGCCAGGCATCTGGGTGCCAAGGTGTTCACAACGGTATCCGGCGACCAGCCATTTGAAATTGTCCGTGGCTACGGCGCGACCCCTATTGATTACAAGAAAGGCAGCGTGGCTGACTATGTCACCGCACACACTGACGGAGCCGGTTTTGATGTGGTTTTCGATTCCGTGGGTGGCGCCAATATGACGAACAGTTTTGAAGCGGCTGCATTAAATGGTCAGGTTGTCACCACCGTTGCCATGCTGGAGCTGGATCTGAATCCGGCCCATTTCAAGGGCCTCTCGATTCATGTGGTGTTCATGCTTATCCCGATGCTGCACAACCATCAACGTGAGGACCATGGCCGGATTCTGGCTAATCTGGCGAAGATCGTTGACGAAGGTGCGCTCTCCCCTCTTCTTGATGAGCAACGATTCAGCTTCGACGAGGTGGGGCTTGCCTACGAACGCCTGACCAGTGGCCAAGCCACCGGAAAGGTGGTGGTGGAGCGCTGAGCGGACCTCTGTCGTTTCGCCATTATTTAAAGGCGGGCTCAATCCCGCCACAGATAATAAGGAAGCAACCTCATGGATCAGGAGATGACGTTTCCATCAATAAACCATGGTTATAACCGTGTTTTCCAGCCTGGTCGCTTGAGTATCGGGCTGGTTGTACCTTTGGAGAGTTACCCTTCGGGACCGGTTCCCTCGATGGAGCGCCATCTGGAAAGAGCGTCGTTAGCCGAACAGGCGGGCTTCTCGGCATTGTGGTTACGGGATGTGCCGTTCAATGTGCCGTCGTTTGGTGATGCAGGGCAAGTGTTCGATCCCTTTGTTTATCTTGGTTTCCTGGCGGCGCACACCAACAGCATTGCTCTTGGTGTGGCCAGCCTGGTTTTGCCACTGCGACATCCCGCCCATGTTGCCAAGGCGGCGGCCAGTGTTGATCATTTGTCTAACGGAAGGCTGATTCTTGGCATCGCTTCCGGTGATCGTCCGGACGAGTATCCTGCGTTCAGACAGAACCATGCCAACCGCAGTCAGCGGTTTCGCGAAAGTGTCGATTACATTCGCAGCATGGCGGAATCATCGCCCTTTATTAACAGCATTTTCGGGCACACCAATGGTGATATGGACCTGTTGCCAAAACCGCTGTCAGGGAAGATTCCCCTGTTAATTACCGGCAGCAGCCAGCAGCACCCCCAGTGGGCGGCCAATAATGGCGATGGCTGGATCACCTACCCCCGGGACATTGATGCGCAACAGACAGCCGTAACACAGTGGCGTGCATCGATTGTTTCTGAGGACACGCTCTCCAGGCCAGTCATGCAATCTCTGTATGTTGATCTTGAAGATGACCCCAATGTTGGGCCGGTACCCATTCATTTGGGTTTTCGGTCTGGCATTAACGCGCTGAAAAAATACCTGAAGTCACTGGAAGATATTGGCGTCAATCATGTGGCACTCAATCTTCGCTTCAACCGGGCAGGTACGAAATCGACCATCAAACAATTGGCGGATGAGCTCCTTCCGTATTTCCCGTCTTCAGAGCTGCCGCCCTGCTCATTCTCAGCTCCATCCACAAGCACGAGGTAAGCCCATGACAAAGCGCATTCTCATTACCGGCGCCACAGACGGCATCGGCCTTGAAACGGCAAAGCGTCTAGTCGGTGAAGGTCATCAGGTGATAATCCATGGTCGCAATCCGGAAAAAATCGCCGCCGCCAAGCAACAGCTCCTTGCGACACAAAGCGATGGCTGGGTTGAAACCTGCCTGGCTGACTTGTCCCGGCTCAACGAAGTGGAAGCGCTAGCGGAACAGCTGCGTGCCAGGCATGCCCCCCTGGACGTTATCATTAACAACGCCGGCATCCTGCGCTCCCCCACTCCAGTTACTCCTGAAGGGCTGGATATTCGGTTTGTCGTTAACACGCTGGCCCCCTACTTGCTGGCCAGGCAACTGGCTGCTGGCCTGCCCGCAAAAGCACGCATCATCAATCTCTCCTCCGCCGCTCAGGCGCCGGTGGAATTCGCAGCCCTGAAAGGCGAAAAGCCGCTGGAAGACATGCAGGCTTATGCCCAAAGCAAGCTGGCCCTGACCATGTGGACTCGCGCCCTTTCCCAGCGAAAAGAAAACCGGGACATTGTAATTGTCGCGGTCAACCCCGGCTCATTGCTTGCGTCGAAAATGGTCAAGGAAGGCTTCGGCGTGGCAGGAAAAAGCCTGACCATAGGTGCTAACATCCTGGTGAAAGCGGCCCTCTCGAACGAGTTTAGTGAAGCATCAGGGCGCTATTTTGATAACGACGAGGGACGGTTTGGCTCACCGCACGCGGACGCTTTAGATGATGAAAAATGCGCCCAATTGGTAGCCATGCTGGAAGCATTGATAGCGCGACAGTGAACAAGCCACCGTGCACTTATTTCGTTTCCCGCGGAGTATCTGCAGCGTCACCAACGGCAATCGCCAGCTTGCCGGAAAACCGTTTGCCAATAAAGTCTCGCTGGGCCTGAGCCACCTCATTTAGCGAGTAGGTTTTAGCCACAATGGGGCGTATTTCATCGCGCTCGATATAACCGATCAGGTTTTCAAAGACGTGCCGGGGTTGCCAGGTTGCCCCAAAGAAAGTGAGATCTTTGAGGTACAGGGTACGAACATCGAGCGATACCATTGGCCCAGCAATGGCACCGGACACTACGTAACGGCCTCCGCGGATTAAAACATCGAGCAATGCCGGCCATTCGGTCCCGGCCACCAGGTCCGCAACAACATGGATGCTTTCCGTTTCTATTTGCTCGCGTAATGGCCGCTCTCTAGCGATTACCTCGTCAGCCCCCATATTCAAAATGTCAGCACGTTTGGCTTCAGCGCATACCGCAATCACGTGCGCGCCTCTACGTTTAGCCAGCTGGACAGCGGCGGAGCCAACCCCACCGGAAGCCCCGGTTATCAGTATTTTTTCATTGGCTTTCAGAGATGCCCGTTCGAGCATTCCTTCCGCTGTGGAATAGGCGCAGGGGAAAGAGGCTAGCTGTACATCACTGAGGCCGCTATTGATGGCAAACACCTCGGTGGATCTGGCCACCGTGTACTGTGCGTAGCCACCATCGCATTCTGAGCCAAAGGTGATCAGATGATGCGAATCAGTGTTATCCGGGGATTGCTGCATGGGCCTGACTAGGACCCGCTCGCCAATCCGCGACGGATGCACATCACGGCCAACCGCAACAATAGTGCCGCAGACATCTGCGCCCTGAATACGGGGGAGCCGCAATGGTTTTCCCGACCAGCTACTATCTTGCTGACTTGAGCTCTTACCAAACCCGGCTTCAGCCCCCTCCCCTCTGCCTGAGGTTATCGTTTTTGAGTACCAGCCTGTTCGGGTATTAATATCGGTATTGTTAATCGCGGTAGCCCCCACGCGGATTAACACCTCATTAGAGGCTGGGACGGGGACCGCCAGGTTATCCCGATATTCAAGGTTATCCAGACCACCATGCCCAGTGAGTAACACGCCGTGCATGGTTTTGGGGATATGGCTGTTGTTCATGCTGAAAATCTCCGCTTCAGTAGCTTGGGAACCCGGTCGGCAGCGTGTTTCGACTGCGGAGGAATCACGGTAGTGCTCTGGCTATTATTAGTAAAACGAATAAACTAAATTCTGTTGTTTAGATTATCTAATACGAGGCGCACCGCATGAAGCCACTACTGGACTTGGAGTTACTCAACGCGTTCGCGACCGTGGTGGATTGCGGGGGGTTTAAAGAGGCCGCAGGTCAGCTGCATCGCTCGCAGGGCGCGGTGAGCATGCAGATTAAGCGTCTCGAGGATCAGGTAGGGCAGCGTTTATTGGAACGTAGCAATAGGGGCATCAAGCTCACTAAACCTGGTCAAACCCTGCTCTCTTACATTGATCGTATATTACGCTTAAATCACGAAACCCTTAGCGCCCTGGTTGAAAACACCCTGCGCGGGCCGATTCATTTCGGGATCCCCACCGACTACGCCCAGACGTTTCTGGAGGGTTTTATCCCACGCATCCGCAGTACTTTCCCCGAAGCGCAGATAACTATCAGCTGTGGACGCAGCCGTAAATTACGAGAGATGGTGACTTCTGGCGAGATAGACATGGCGATTGTCACGGCAGAACCACAATTTGAAAATGAAGCAAATCTCTGGTCGGAACCGCTACGCTGGTGCGCACTGGATGGGTTTACGGCAGTCCCGGATCAGCCATTACCGGTAGCCCTCCTGAACAGTGATTGTGCACTGCGGGATTTAGCTATTGTCGACCTGAAGGAATCAGGGCTGGATCACCACGTGGCGTTGGCCAGCAATGATCTGGCCAATATCGCCTCAGCCGTGGCTGCCGGACTCGCTGTGGCATTGCTGCCAACGTCATCCGTGGCGTCGTCAAAGGTCCTGCCGGTCACTTTCGATGGGCTGCCTGGTCCGCGGCTGCTGACCATGAATGTTATTGATGCCGGCACTCTCGGAAATACCATTCTCGAGAGCCTAAAGGCATGCATGATCGATGCAGCAAACGATCTTCAACCGAGAACGTCTATCCCGACTTAACCGTTGGCTATGCACACCGCGCCTTGAATATGCCGTCGACTAAGGAGGTCTCGATTTACTTCACGCTGTACGGAGCATCCGTGCGCACATACAGGGTCACCGGATCTGCGCTTTGGTTAACAATGCCATGCTGAATGGGGCCACTGGATTCAATGTAACTCCCGGGCTTCAACGTCGAGACGGTTTTCATTGAAGCGGCTGAGCGGTACCCCATCTCACCAGCTATCAGCACGGCGCGAAACTCGTTAGCCCCGGTCTCTATCGATCCGGAAAACCCGGCCGGAAAGCGGATCATGGCACCATTCACGCCGGTGTCGCTCTGCCAAAGCTGTGTCGCTTCCAGGTTGTCAGTTTGTAGCGACTGCAACTCAGTACGGTCTTGCCACACCAAATTGTCCGCGTGCAGATTCAATGGGAACTCGCCATTATCATAGGCCTTGCTTGAAGGCTGAACCCGATAAGGGCCCGCATCAATTTCCAGGTAGATCAGGTTTTCATCTGCACCGGCTGCGGTAATGTGGTCTGCGCCGGCAGGTTGAGTCCAGAATGAAGTTGCCGGCATCCACATGGGTTGAGCGTCGGGGTCATCGTTATGCATCTGCCCTTTAATTACTATGCCGCGGTAGGTGATGTTGTGGATATGGGGTGGAGACTGGAAGCCCTTATCGAAACGCACCAGCATCCCCGTTGCTGTATCGACCGCTCGGTCCCCCCAAAGATTCGCGGCGCCCGGGCTTAACTCGCCCCTCGCAGGGTTAAGGTAGCCCCAGTCCACATCCTCGGCAGGTACTACCGTGAGACGAGCTTGGGCTTGCGGGCTTTCAGCGTATATCGCGCTTGCAGCAGCGAACAGCACCAGTGCCGTTGCTTTGTTGAAGGGGATCATCACTTGTGCTCTTTCAGGTTTCAGGGTCTATAACGCTAACCCGCTTCGTTAGTCATAAAAACGGGCCTTTCGGGAATTCAGTTATCGTCAAACAGGTGCAATCAGCTCAAACTAGGTCTAGGGCCTGGCGTCACATCCTTCCAATATCTTCCGATGCCGTGATGACGGATACCCCACAGGGGAAATAAGGCCATATAGGCGTAAACGATTCGGATTTGCATCTCAGCCGCCAGAAACGTTAAATCCCTCTGTTCGGGTCGTTCATTCTGTCTGGGTTGTTATTGTACTTTTGGGGTCACACCGTCCTATGTCTGCTTTACGCTTTTGCCTGCTCTCCATTCTTACCCTCCCCTTGCTGGCTCAAGCAGCGACACCTGTCACCGTTGCCACTGTTGAGATGAAGCAGCCCGTTCGTGAGCTGCTGATTAACGGGACGCTTGCTGCCGATCAGGCTGCACGCTTATCGGCGTCCGTATCAGGCCTGGTTAATCGTGTCGGCGTGGATATTGGTGCTGCGGTTGAGGCTGGTGATGTGCTAGTGGAACTCGATGCAGAGCTCAATCAGTTAGCGCTCAAGCAGGCACAGGCCAGTTATCGACAGCAGGCCGCCACCCTTAACGACGCAAAGCGACGGCTCACGGAAGCCAACTCGTTAAGCCGCAGTATCGCGGCCAGTGAAATACGTAGTCTGGAAGCAGAAGTGGAAACCAGTAAAGCCTCCCTTGCAGCCAGCCAAGCTGAGGTTTTACGACAAAAGGCGCTTCTCAAACGCCACACCCTGTCTGCGCCTTTTGCCGGCGTCATCAGTGCCAAGCTCACCGAAGTCGGTGAATGGGTTACACCGGGAACGCCGGTGCTTGAATTGGTTGGCAGCAATACGCTGCATGCGGATTTTGCCGTTCCCCAGCGTTACTTTTCGCAAATCAGCCGGGAGACACCGCTGAGCATTCGCCTGGAGAGCGCGTCAGCCGTCCGGACGGACCGCGCTCTCCAGGCTGAAATTCCGGCCGAAATTGCCGCCATCGTACCCGTAAACGACCCCTCGGCGCGCACCTTCGTGCTGCGTGCAAGCCTACCTTCCCACGGGCTGACACCCGGTATGGCCGTGTTCGGCAACCTGTCCATTCAATCTTCCCGCGCTGAACCCGTCGTGCCCCGAGATGCGCTGCTCCGTGATGTCCAAGGCAATGTGTCGGTCTGGCTGGCTGTAGCTAATGCGGATGGAGATGCGGATGAATTAGTAGCCCGTCGACGCGCCATCAAGGTACGCCCCGGGCAATCGGATCCAGTGATTGTTCTGGAGGGGCTAAGCAAGGGCGACAAGGTGGTGGTCCGTGGCAACGAGGGCTTGCGTGACGGCGACCAAATTCAGGTGACTCGCTGATGTTTGAACGGATTGTTCGTAACGGCACCTTGATGACGGTGGTCGTGCTGATCATCACCCTCCTCGGCGTGCTTGCGGCTTTACGCATTCCAGTACAGATGATTCCAGACCTGGAGGTGCGCACTATTAGCGTGCTGACGCGCTGGTCCGGCGCCACGCCCCAGGATGTGGAAAAGGAAATTCTGATCGAGCAGGAAGAATACCTGCGCAACCTGCCCAATCTTCGCCGCCTCACAGCGACCGCCTACAGCGGCGAAGCAGAAATCGAGCTGGAATTTCCTTTTGGCGTGGATATTACCGACGCCCTGATCCGGGTGAATAACGCGCTCAGTCAGGTGCCCGCCTACCCGGATACAGTGGACCAACCACAGATCCTCTCCTCATCGTTCTCCAGCAATTCCTTCATGTACTTCAGTGTTTATCCGCAGGCCGGCAACCCCCGCGGGCTAGACATGGACATGATGCGTGACTTTATCGACGACGAGGTCCGGCCACGCATGGAGAGCGTCCAAGGCGTCTCCATGGTGGAGATGCGTGGCGGCGCTGAACGGCAAATTCAGGTGCTGCTCGATGCCCAGGCCTTGGCTCAGTTCGGGCTGACGGTGGTGGGCGTGCGCGATGCGCTGCGCGAACGCAATCAGGATGTGTCCGGCGGTGAAGTGGATAGTGGCAAACGGCGCTACCTGCTTCGCACCGTGGGCCGTTTCGAGAATCTGGATGATCTTAACGATTTGATTTTGCAGCGCCAGGGCGACTCGCTGGTGCGTTTGCGAGACGTGGCCACCGTGGTCATGGATCACTTCCCGGTGCGACAGATATCCCGCTTCAACGGCAATCCGGTGATTATGCTGGCGGTCCGTCGGGAAACCGGCTCCAACGTGATCGACATTAAGCAAGACATGTTGGGACAGGTCGATCTGATTCAGAAAGAGGTGCTAAAACCGGCAGGCATGGACATGGCGCTGATGTCTGATGACGTACGTTACGTGGAAGCCTCGGTGGCGAACGTGTGGATCAACCTGGGCATTGGTGCGGTGTTTGCCACCCTGGTAATGTTCCTGTTTCTACGCTCAGTACGTATTACCGCCGTGGGCGTTATTGGCATCCCGATCTGTACCATTGCCGCCTTCCTGGGGCTGTTGCTGGCCGGACGCACCATCAATGTGATTTCCATGGCAGGCATCGCTTTTGCCATCGGCATGACTCTGGATAACTCCATTGTGGTGCTGGAAAGCATCGAGATGGAACGACGCAAAGGACTTGATCGAATTCGCTCTGCGGTGAGCGGGATACAAAAAGTCTGGCCGGCAGTGTTTGCCTCCACCATGACCACGGTGCTGGTGTTTCTGCCGGTGGTGTTTATTCAGGAAGAAGCCGGGCAACTGTACTCCGATATTGCCATCGCCGTTTCCGCTTCGATTCTGGTCTCCATGCTGGTGGCCATGACGGTGATTCCTACCCTCTCCGCCCGGCTGGATTTCTCAGCAGTGATGGACCATGGCGGCGAACACAGCCGCTGGATGAAAGCGATCAATCGCTGGGCCACACAGCTATCTGCAACGCGTCCGCGCCAGCTTGCCACTCTCGGCATTACGCTGTTGATCGCCACCGCCATTGTGGTGTTCCTTACCCCGCCAGCGGAATACCTACCCGAGGGTGAAGAGCCAAAGACTTTCGCCAGCATGAACGCCCCGCCGGGCTACAACCTGCAAACCATGTCGGCCATTGCTGATGAAGTGGAAGCGCAGTTGCTGCCCCTGGTCGGCCAGGACCCGCAGGCCTATGACCGTGGCGAGCTGGCTATGCCGCCGCTCAAGTACATGAACATGGGAGTCAGCGCCGAGAACCTGCGCATTATCGCCGAGCCCATGGATCCGGCCCACATGGAACCCATGATGGATGGGATAACCCAGGTGTATCGGCAGTATCCCGGGATGCGCGCTTTTGCCGCGCGCGGCTCGATTATTTCCAGCAATGATGGCGGCACCCGCAGTGTCACCCTGGATGTTGCCGGCGCGGAACTGGCCGAAATCTATGAGGTGGCACGCACCCTGTACCGGGAAGCGGAAGCCGTCTTTGATAACCCTCGAATCCAGTCCCAGCCCGCCAGCCTCTCGCTGGCCCAGCCGCTCATCGAAGTTCGCCCAATCTGGAGCCGGGCAGCCGAGGTTCGCTTCTCCACCCGAGATCTGGGTTATACGGTGGCAGCGTTGACTGACGGCGCTTTTCTGGACGAGTTTTTTCTCGGTGACGACAAGATCGACATCTATGCCTACAGCGACCGCACCGGCAGCACGCCATCACTGACCACCCTGCCCGGCCTGCCGGTGCACACCCCCATCGGCGCCACGGTGCCACTGTCTTCGCTTGCCGACCTGCAGGAAACCGTGGATACAAGCGTAGTCCGCCGGGTGAATGGCCGCCGTACGGTAACGCTGAATATCATCCCGCCCCGCTCCGTACCCCTGGAAAGTGGTGTGACCCAGGTGCGCGCCATGGTGCAACAGTTGCGCGACGACGGAGTGGTTCCGGACTCCATCAGTATCAGTCTGTCCGGGGCCAGCGATCAGCTTCAGGCGACGCAGCAATCTCTCAGTGGTAACTATGTGGTCGCCCTGTTGCTGGTTTACCTACTGTTGGTGGCCATTTTCAAACACTGGGGCTACCCGTTGCTGATCATGACTACCATTCCGTTGGGGATTGCCAGTGGCCTGCTTGGGCTGGCGCTGATGAATGCTGCCGGCATCAGCCAGCCCTTTGACATGATTACCATGCTGGGTTTTCTGATCCTGATGGGCACAGTGGTAAATAACCCGATTCTGATTGTTCATGAAGCCACACTGAACATTCGCGCGGGAAGTGCTGCCGCCCAGGCAGTCAGCGATGCGGTGGGCTCACGGCTGCGCCCCATAGCAATGACCACCATCACCACGGTGTGCGGACTGGCGCCGCTGGTGCTGATCCCCGGTGAAGGCACGGAGCTGTATCGTGGCGTAGGCGCCATCGTGCTGTTTGGCCTGCTCGGCACCGCCATCGTTACTGTCACCTTTCTGTCTTGCCTGACGGCGCTGATTTTTGGGCTGTCCCGTCATTCTTCTGCGTAGCTTCAAAAATATCCCCGCTTTGCATTGACCTCACCCCCTAAATTGCCCACAAAGAGAGTGTGCATTTAGACACAAAAGGGGTGGGGCAAAATGTCCTGCCTGGAAGTGTTATGTCGCTATCGCCATTTCGCTTAGTCCGAAATAGTATAGAGATATTCCCGTACAATATTTGCGGAGATTGCCCGCAGAGGGTGCGGGCGCCCAGGCTTGCTGGTTAAGTCGTGAGCAACAGTCAGCGCGAGTTGATCTGCATCAAAAAGGACCGCGTTTGTGCCTGTTACAGTCAGCTCGCACAAAAATCGGAAGGAAACGCACATGGAAAATGCTGTCGCTTCGCCGGACTATAACTACAAAGTTATTCGGCAATTCACAGTGATGTCTGTGGTTTGGGGGATTGTTGGCATGGCGGTGGGTGTCTTCATTGCTGCCCAGCTAGCCTGGCCCGCCCTGAACTTCAATATCCCCTGGTTGAGCTTTGGCCGTTTGCGGCCACTGCATACCAATGCCGTCATTTTTGCTTTCGGTGGCTCTGCCCTCATGGGCACTTCCTACTATGTGGTTCAGCGCACCTGTAGTGCGGTCCTGGCGTTTCCCAAACTGGCGGCATTCAGTTTCTGGGGTTGGCAGGTGGTAATTGTGGCCGCCGCCATTACGCTCCCCATGGGCTTCACCTCGACGAAAGAGTATGCCGAACTCGAGTGGCCCATCGATATCCTCATTACCTTGGTTTGGCTGGCTTACGCCGTAGTATTTTTTACTACTATCGCTAAACGGCGTACCTCCCATATCTATGTGGCCAACTGGTTCTACGGTGCCTTTATCATCGCCATCGCATTGCTGCATGTGGTGAACAACCTGGCGGTACCGGTTTCCCTGATGAAGTCCTACTCCGCCTATAGCGGCGCCATCGATGCCATGGTGCAGTGGTGGTACGGCCATAACGCGGTGGGCTTTTTCCTGACGGCCGGCTTCCTCGGCATGATGTACTACTACATCCCGGTTCAGGCCCAGCGGCCGGTGTATTCCTACCGCCTTTCCATTGTGCATTTCTGGGCACTGATCGCGGTGTATATGTGGGCCGGGCCACACCACCTGCACTACACTTCGCTGCCTGACTGGGCTCAGTCACTGGGTATGGTGTTCTCCATCGTGCTGCTGGCCCCCAGCTGGGGTGGCATGATCAACGGCATGATGACCCTTTCCGGGGCCTGGCATAAGCTGCGCACGGACCCGATCATCCGCTTTATGATTGTGGCGCTATCCTTCTACGGCATGAGCACCTTTGAAGGCCCGATGATGGCCATCAAGACGGTGAATGCGCTCAGCCACAACACCGACTGGACCATCGGCCACGTACACGCTGGTGCCCTGGGCTGGGTGGCCATGATCACTATCGGGGCCACCTATGTGATGGTACCGCGCCTGTTCGAGCGCAAGCAGATGTATTCCATCTCCTGGATTAACACCCACTTCTGGCTCAGCACCATCGGTACGGTTCTCTACATCGCTTCCATGTGGGTGTCCGGCATCATGCAAGGGCTCATGTGGCGTGCGGTAAACACCGACGGCACCCTCACCTACAACTTCGTGCAGGAGCTGGTCGAGCGGCACCCGTTCTACATCATTCGTCTGCTGGGCGGGATCATTTTCCTGAGCGGCATGATCCTGATGGCCGTCAATGTCTATAAAACAATCCGTGCCGAGCGTGACTGCCACGGTGAAGACAACGTGCAGCAGGCTGACTGAGGAGAACGACATGTCTAACGCTCATGAAGTAGTAGAAAAGAATGTCGGCCTCATGATTGTGCTGACACTGATCGCCGTCAGTTTCGGTGGGCTCGCGGAAATCGTGCCGCTGTTCTGGCAGAAAGCGACCACCGAGCCGCTGGAGACACTGGAGCCTTACACTGCTTTGGAAATGGAAGGCAGGGATATTTATATCCGCGAGGGTTGCCATGTGTGCCACACCCAGATGGTGCGGCCGTTGCGCGCCGAAACGGAACGCTTCGGTGCGTATTCCGTTGCCGGAGAGGATGTTTGGGAGCGCCCCTTCCTGTGGGGGTCCAAGCGTACCGGTCCTGACTTGGCCCGCGTCGGGCTACGCCCGATCACCGAACAATGGCACCGCGAGCACCTGCGCGACCCGCGTCAGGTCGTCCCGGAATCCAATATGCCGGGCTATCCCTGGCTGAAAGAAACCCCGGTGGACTGGAGCTTGATTGAGCGCAAATTGCTGCTGTTTAAGAACACCTTTGGCGTGCCATATACGGATGCCGACATCACCGAACAGATGAGCAAGGTCAATGGCGAATGGGCCAACGCCACAGAAGAAGACGCACTGGTGGCCTACCTGTTTTCACTGGGTCAGGAACGCAAGGAGGCTGTGCAATGAGCTATCACGCCCTGTTTACCCTGGTGTTCTTCCTGGCCTTTGTTGCCATGACGGCATGGGTGTATCGCCCCAGCCGCAAAAAGGATTACGAAAAGCTTGGCTATATCGCGCTGGATGCGGATGAGCGGACAGCCGGGAACCTTGATAAGGGGGACGAGCAATGAGTGACTTCTGGAGTTGGTTCATTATCGTCATTGTCGTTATTAACCTGCTGGGTTGCGGCGGCCTGCTGTTGTGGAATAACCAGATTTCTGCGGAGGAAGCCGCCAAGGAAACCACTGGCCACAGCTTCGACGGAATCCAGGAACGCAACGCGCCCCTGCCCCGCTGGTGGCTGTTCCTGTTCATCGGCACGCTGATCTTCTCCGCCGTGTATCTGGTGCTGTACCCCGGGTTCGGTAAATTCGACGGAGTGCTGGGCTGGACCAGTGACAACCAGTACCAGAAAGAAGTGGCCGTGATGGAAAAAAGCACAGGCCCACTGTTCGAGCAGTATGGGCAGGTAGCCATCGAGGAACTAGTGCAATACCCGGAAGCCCTGGCGGTAGGTGGTCGTCTGTTCGCGAACAACTGCGCGATTTGTCATGGCTCGGATGCCCGTGGCGCCAAAGGCTACCCCAACCTGACCGATGACGACTGGCTGTACGGCGGAAAGCCGGACCAGATCGTCACCTCCATCACCAAGGGGCGCAAGGCGGCCATGCCACCCATGGCGGCGGCCATCGGCAACACCGATGAAGCTGTGCGAGACATGGCACTGTATGTGCAAAGCCTGAGCCGACCGGACTTGGTCAAGGACAGCCAGAAAGCCGCCGCTATTGAACGGGCCAAACCCAAGTTCGCCATGTGCGCAGCCTGTCATGGGCAGGACGCCAAGGGGAACATCATGATGGGGGCGCCCAATCTCACCGATACCACCTGGTTGTACGGTCCACGAGTGGAAGACATCGAATACACCATTCGCCATGGTCGCGCGGGCGACATGCCAGCCCATGAAAACCTGCTCAGCAAAGAGCGCATTCATGTGATCGCAGCCTACGTGTACAGCTTGTCTCAGGGCGCCGACACCGCGAAGTAATTTGCGGGTCGGCCATGGGCTTGCAGGCAAGACGTCACCGCCCTTCATGCAGAGCAAATGGAGGGGCTACCGGTGGCGAAATGGTGTTAGCGGAGAGTAGTCATGTCGGACCCCAAGCGCATCAAGGTCACGGACGCCACCGAGGGCGGCAGCGTGAGCCTGTACAGCAAGCGCGATCGCATTCAGGTTAAGTCCGTTTCCGGACGCTTTCAATTTATTCGCGACGTCACAATCCTCGCAACCATGGGCCTGTACATGATTCTGCCCTGGGTGCGATGGGGCGGTCAGCAAGCGGTATTGTTTGATTTGCCGGGCCGTCAGTTTCGTATTTTTGGCGCTAGCTTCTGGCCCCAGGATTTCCTGTTGCTGTCGTGGATTCTGATTCTGGCGGCATTTGCCTTGTTTTTTGTCACCGTACTTGCCGGTCGTGTCTACTGTGGCTACGTCTGCCCACAGACTACCTGGACCCGCTTCTTTCAATGGATCGAGTTCTGGTGTGAAGGTGATCGCCACAGTCGCATCAAAATGGACAACGCGCCCTGGTCGGCCACCAAAATTATGCGCCGTGGCAGCAAGCATGTGCTCTGGCTGGTTCTTGCGCTACTCACCGGCATCACCTTTGTGGGTTACTTCTCGCCCATTACCGATTTGACCACCCGCTTGCTTAGCTTCGGCTGGGGTGGCTGGGAGCTGTTCTGGGTCGGCTTTTTCACGGTGGCGACCTATGGCAACGCCGGGTTTATGCGCGAACAGGTTTGCCTGTACATGTGCCCCTACGCCCGTTTCCAGAGCGTCATGTTCGACCGTGACACCTTGATCGTGTCCTACGATGAAAAGCGCGGCGAGCCCCGTGGCCGCGGCGCCAAGAAGCGCCAACAGGGTCAGGATGCAGAGGTGGAAAAAGGCGACTGCATTGACTGTGGCATGTGCGTTCAGGTCTGCCCAACCGGTATCGATATTCGTGAAGGGCTGCAGTATGAGTGCATTACCTGTGCCGCCTGCGTGGATGCCTGTGACGATGTCATGGACCATATCGGCAAACCACCGGGGCTGATTCGCTACACCACCGAAAACGCCCTGGATGGTTTGAAGTCTCGCATCCTGCGCCCCCGATTAATCGGCTATGGGGTCATCCTCATCATTATGGGCGGCCTGTTCATGGGCACCCTGTACAGCCGGGTGCCACTACAGGTCGATGTGATTCGCGACCGAAACCAGCTGTACCGCACCGCCAGCAGTGGTGAAGTGGAAAACATCTATCGACTGGAAATTCAGAACAAGGGCCAGAGCAGCCACCGCTACACGCTTACGCTAAAGGGCCCAGATGGCTTGCGCATGGATAACCGCACTGAATTTACCCTGGAGGGCGGCAAGAAACTGTCCTTGCCGGTAACCGTGAGCTACGACCCCTATGAAGTAGAAATGGAGTCCGCTCCGATCTGGTTTACGGTAACCGCACTAGACGACCCTGACTTGGAGAAACGCCATGAATCCCGATTCATTGCCCCAGGGCGATGAGCTTCCCTGGTATCGCTACCCCTTTTTGTGGCTCGCCATCCTGCTGCCTGCCACGTCGGTAGTCGGTGGCCTGACCCTACTGTATATCGCCATCGTTAATGCGGACACGCCAGTCGTGGACGAGTGGTACAAGGAAGGTCGCGCCATCAATCGCTCAGTGGAGCAGGAACGCCTTGCTGCTCGTCTGGGTATTCGTCTTGAGCTGGCCCAGGTAGGTGCTGGCATTCAAGCGCGCCTTGGCAGCGATACGGGCATCCCCATGCCTGACACCCTGAACGTGGCGCTGCGCCACCCTACTCTCCCGGAGCGTGACATCACCCTCACCCTGGAGCACATGGAAGGCGCCCTGTATCGCAGTGACGGCACTCTGCCCGACGACGGCCGACGCGCCGCCACGGTGACAGCCACAGGTGATCACTGGCGCCTGTATCAGACCGTCATGACCCAAGGCGACAACCTGACACTAGGGAAAGCGGCCACACCATGACCGTTGCCTGCTGGCATTGCAGTAACCCGGCACCCGCGGGCGCCTTTCCCGCGCAAACGCCAGACGGCCCCCGTGACGCCTGTTGCCCGGGGTGCGCCGCCGCCATAGAAACCATTTATGGACTGGGCCTGGATGACTACTACCTGATGCGCCAGGATGTCGCGCCACAGCCGGACGATCAGCGCCAGGCCCTGGATTGTGCCCTTTTTGCGGTGCCAGAACTGATCGCCCCTCACCTCAGTAACCTCCCCGATGGTCAGCGACTGAAGCTGCAGCTTGGCGGACTTACCTGTGCCGCTTGCAGCTGGTTAATCGAAAAAACCATTAGCCAGCAACCCGGGGTGCTACGCAGCAGCGTCAACCTGGCCAGCATGACACTGAGCGTCGACTATAGCGGGCAAGCCGACGCCAGCCAGACAGCGCAACGCATTCAGGCATTGGGTTACACAGTAACCTTGCCCGGCGACCCGCGAGCCCAAGCTGATGAGCAACGCGTACACAAGCGATTGCTCGGCCGACTGGCACTGGCCGGTCTGGGTGCCATGCAGGCGATGATGTATTCCACCGCCCTGTATATCGGCGTATTCGACGGCAAGGATGCACCCTACGAGTGGGTGTTCCGGCTCGCCAGTTTCGCCGTCGCCACACCGGTGGTGTTCTATTCCGGCTGGCCGTTTTTCCAGGGTGCCTGGCGCGGCCTCAAGCAGGCTCGCCTGACCATGGATGCGCCCATCGCGCTGGCGCTGCTACTGGCCTGGGCCGGCAGCCTGGTGATGATGGCCACTGGGGGCAAGCATGTGTATTTCGATTCCGCTGCCATGTTCGTGTTCTTCTTGCTGGCCAGCCGCTGGCTGGAGCAGCGCCAGCGCATGACGATCCAGCACGCCTATCGACGGCTCAGTGATACCCTGCCCCAGGCCGTGCGTCGCCTTGATGAGCATCAGCTACCGCAATGGATTAGTGCCCGACAAGTCGCCAAGGGGGATCGCTTGCAACTGATACAGGGCGACATTATCCCGGTGGACGGCACGCTCATCGAAGGCCGTGGCGCGTTTGATGAGTCTGCGCTTAACGGCGAACCCTTGCCGATAAACCGTGGCATTAATGATCCCGTACATGCCGGCAGCCGCCTGGTGGAAGGCAATATCGTGCTGGAAGCTTCCGGATCCGCATCCTCCAGCCTGGTGGCGAAAATCGCAGAACAAGTAGAGCATGCCCAGCACGAACGTGTTGAAGTTGTTAGAGACTGGCAGCGTATCGCACCGCTATTTACCGGTGGCATTCTCTTGCTGGCGGGTATGACGTTTGCCTGGCACTGGTCCGCGGGTGCAGCACTAGCCTTTGAGCACACCCTGGCGGTGCTGGTGGTAACTTGCCCTTGCGCGCTTGCGCTCGCAGTGCCTCTCACCCTGTCATCAACGCTGGGCACCGCATTGCGCGAAGGTATTCTGGTGGCCTCGCCACGCCAACTTCTACGCATTACCGCTGTGAAAGGGGTGCTCTTTGATAAAACCGGCACCCTCACCGCCGGTCAGTTCCGTATTGTCGACACCCGGACCGTCGCTAACCACACAACTCTCCCCGCTGCGGAGGAAGATCTGCTGGCGATTGCAGCCGCACTTGAGTGGAACAACCCTCACCCGCTGGCCAGGCCCTTCCAGCAATATTCGCGCCATCCAGGCATGACAGCACTTCAGGCGGACCATACGGGTGTCACCGGAAAATTGCTGAATAGTACCTGGCGCATAACCGGTGCACCGGACTTGGCACGCCCCGGCACAACCTGTCTGCAGCTGCTTTGTGATAATGAAGTACGGCTTTACGTATGGCTGCAGGACCCGATTCGAACAGAAGCCAACGCTGTGGTGAGGTCCTTGGCCGATCTTGGCATCACCTCTCGGGTTGCCAGTGGCGACAACGCCCAGGCCGTGGACGCCGTCGCTGATCAGCTGGGAATCCTTGAGCGCCGCGCCCAGCAGCGGCCTGCCGAAAAAGCCGCCTGGCTGGCACAACTGGAAAGCACCTCACCGCAAATGATGGTTGGCGACGGCATCAACGATGCTCAAGCCATGGTGGCAGCATCGGTCTCCGTCGCCACAGGGAATGCCACCAGCCTGGCCCAGCGAGCCGCCGGACTTTTTCTGTTGCACGACACACTTCACGCTGTTCCCGCTCTGCCGCAGCTTTCCCGGCTTTGCCAACGCACCATCCGCCAGAATCTGGCGTGGGCATTGCTTTACAATATTGTTGCCGTACCGTTTGCGGTCAGTGGCTTGCTGCCGCCCTGGGGCGCAGCGCTGGGCATGTCTGCCAGCTCGCTTCTGGTCACATTCAACGCCACTAGGGTGACTCGATGGAAATTGTCTTCCTGCTGATACCGCTAGCCTTGCTGTTCCTGGCTGGCGCCATTGCTGCCCTGTTCTGGGCACTGCGCAAGGATCAATTCGATGATCTGGATAACGCGGCATGGCATGTGGTGTTTGAAGATCGTGAGCAGCGCAAACATGGCCGCACAAAAACCAGCAAGGAACAGGATAAAGCCCGCCGGGAACACCACACAGCGAATCACCAGGCCCGGCAAGAGAGCCCCCGCGATGACCAGTGAAGCGCTTTTTCCCTTGCTTGCCAGCGCCGCCCTGATCGCCAGTGCAGGCTCTGTTCACTGCATTGGCATGTGCGGCGGTATCAGCAGCGCATTGACCTTCTCGATACCGGAAGCACGCCGCCAAGGAATGGCGCTGTGGGGATGGCAATTGCTGTTCGGACTAGGCCGAGTTGGCACCTATTGCGCACTAGGCGCCCTGGCCGGCGCGCTCGGCGGATTATTTCTGGCGCAGCTCCCCGGCCCTTCCATGGCGGCTGGGCTGACACTGTCTGGCATTCTGATGCTGTTACTCAGCGCGTATTTGCTGGGCCGTGGCGGACTGTTACAGCGAGTGGAAAAAATTGGCCAACGGTTGTGGCGAGGACTGCAACCGGTGACTCGCAAGCTGATGCCGATTGATCATCCGGCAAAAGCCCTTGCGCTTGGAGCGCTATGGGGATTCTTGCCCTGCGGGTTGATCTATACGAGCCTGGCGTTGGCGGCCACCGCTGGCTCCGCATTGGCAGGCACATTGGTTATGCTCTGTTTTGGCATTATCACCGTTGCACCTGTCGCGACCACCGGGGTGCTGGCCTCCCAGCTGCAACGGTTTCGCCGTGGCGCCTGGCCTGCCTTGGCTAGCGTGCTCACCCTGTGTCTGGCACTACTGTTCTTCTGGCAAGCCTGGGTCATGACGCAGCAAGGTCATGGTGCACACGCCATGCATTCCTCGGCGCCGCCGGTATCCACATCCCCGCCCGGACATGACGCACAAACGCCCAATGCGCATCGGCATCACGCCCACCCTTGATCTGGATCAAATAGCGCAGCACCACCAGGAGGATAATCAGCATCACATTGCGCATGCGGCCATAGGAGGCCTCCATGGTTAGCTGGAACACATCACTCATTCGTCAGTACGGCGGCCCCGGCCCGCGTTACACCTCCTACCCGCCTGCCACCAGTTTCCATGCTGGCGTCAGTGAAGATGACTTTTGGCTGGCGCTGGATGAAGGCAATGTGATGCGCCGCCCGTTGTCGCTGTACATGCATATCCCTTTCTGCGACAGCGTCTGTTACTACTGCGCCTGCAATCGCATTGTCACTGCCAACAAGGCACGGGGTGCGGAGTATCTACAGCTGCTGAAACAGGAAATAAAGCGCAAGGCGACGCGAGTCGACAAGCGTCGGCCGGTGACGCAAATGCACTGGGGCGGCGGCACCCCCACGTTCCTGGATGACGGGCAGCTCACCGAGCTGGTCTACGACCTGGCCCGCCACTTCAATCTCCGTGATGACGATCGCAGTGACTATGCCATCGAGATTGATCCACGCACGGTGGACCAGTCCCGGCTGGGATTGCTGAGAGGGCTCGGATTTAACCGGGTCAGCCTGGGCGTGCAGGACCTGGATCCGCGCGTGCAGAAAGCGGTGAATCGCATCCAGCCCTATGAGCTAATTCGAGACACCATGGCCTGGAGCCGCGATTTTGGCTTCCGTTCTATCAATACGGACCTGATTTACGGGCTGCCATGGCAATCGGAATCAAGCCTGGCTCGAACCCTGGAGCAGCTGTTAGCGCTCCGGCCCGATCGCATCTCCCTGTATAACTATGCCCACCTGCCATCACGGTTCAAGATTCAGCGTCAAATCCAGGAGCGCGCTCTGCCTGGCCCGGAAGAAAAACTGCGCATGCTGACACGGGCAGGGAAAATGCTTCAGGAGCATGGCTATCGGTATATCGGTATGGACCATTTTGCGTTGGAAAATGACAGCCTGTCCGTAGCACAAAATAACGGCCTGTTGCATCGCAACTTCCAGGGTTACACCCTCCATGGCGACGCGGACCTTTTAGGGCTGGGGGTGAGTGCCATTAGTCAGCTTGGTAGCCTGTACGCCCAAAACCACAAAGCATTGAGCGACTGGGCAGGCGACCTGGTACAGCGACGACTGCCGATTGAAAAAGGCTTCATGCTTAATCGCGATGATCAAATCCGACGAGCGCTGATCATTCAGCTGCTCTGTGATCTGTCCGTGGACATGTCCGTATTCAGCGACACCTGGGGCATTAATTTTTCGGAGTATTTTGTCGACGCCCTGTCTGAATGGGTGGCATTTGAAGCGCAAGGGCTGGTAGCCGTGAATAACAATCGGCTACAGATCACCGAAAGCGGACGTCTGGTCAGCCGCGCCCTGGTGATGCCCTTTGATCGCTATACCTCGCGGCAACAACAAGCCCGGTTTAGCCGGATTATTTGACCTTTATTCTACTATTTTCACTCTATACTCTAAGAGTGCCGCTTTACGCAGCGATCAACCGGAGTCAGACCGTGTCCCATCATGTTTCCTGCAATGACTGCAGTCTCAGCCCCATTTGTCTGCCCCTGGCAGTGGCACCCGCACAACTGGATCAGCTGGACCGTATCATCCATCGTGGCCGGCCCCTGAAGCGCGGCGATCACCTGTTTCGTGCTGCGGACGGGTTCGATTCCGTCTACGCAGTCCGCTCCGGCGCCCTGAAAACCTATGTAGTTAGCGATGATGGCGAAGAGCAAGTCACCGGTTTCTACCTGCCCGGTGAAGTGCTCGGTATGGACGGCATCAGCACAGCCCGTCATGTTTCCAATGCTAGAGCACTGGAAACGGCCACGGTGTGCGAAATTCCTTTCTCACAACTGGAAACGCTTTCCCAGCAGATCCCCTCTCTGCAACATCACTTTTTCCGGTTGATGAGCAATGAGATCCGGGCGGACCGGGAGCTGCACATGCTGCTTGGCAAGAAAAGTGCAGAGGATCGTGTGGCGTCCCTGCTGCTCTCTCTCTCTGCGCGACATCAGCGCCGTGGCCTGAGCGACAATATTTTTCGCTTGCCCATGTCCCGCTATGATATTGCTAATTACCTGGGCATGGCCGTGGAAACCGTCAGCCGTATTTTTACGCGCTTCCAGCAACAGCAATGGCTGCGTGTTACCGGCCGTGAAATTGAAATTCTGGATCGTGCCCGCCTTTGCGGACAGAACCACGATCCCGCTTTGGAGATCACACTGTGACAGCCCCTGTCGTCGCCATTCTTGACCGTAGCCTGAAAGCCAACCAGCCCGCCCTGAACAAGGCGCAACGCATCGCGGCCGCGTCCAGTGCGCCACTGCATATCATCGTCAACGCCTACTCTTCCGCCATGGTGCGTGCAGTGGGTCTGGATACGGAACGCCAGCAGGGCGCCAGGCAGCAAATCAGCAGCGCCTGGCACAAGCGCATTACTGAACTGCTGGGTGAGGACACGGGAGAAGTACGTGTCCTTTGGGAAAAAGACAGCATGGATGGATTGCGCAAAACTATATTGGCGCTGAGTCCATCTCTGGTCGTGGTGCATACCAGTGACGACAGCGCCCTGCGTCGTCATCTCTTCACGCCACGGGACTGGCAATTAATTCGCAAGGCTCCTTGCCCGGTGCTCTGTGTCCATAGTCGCGAATGGAATGCCGCGCCGCGCATTCTCGCGGCGCTGGACCCGGGCACCGGTGAAGCGTGTGATGACAGGCTCTCTGTGCGCATATTGGAAGGCGCACGCCAGCAGGCTGCCCTGCTTGGCGCCAACCTCACCGCTTGCCACGTACTCGATGAAATGGATGAAGGCCTGATTATGGTGGCCGGCGAAGCCATTCCGGATTACACCGGCAGCATGGAAAAAGTGCGTGCCTTCCACCGGGATAATTTCTTTCAATTTGGTGCCGCCCAAGGCCTCGACAAGGGGCAGCTAGTGACACTGAATGGCCCCATTGCCCATAGCCTGTCCGATTATTGCGACAAGGAAGACGTGGACCTGCTGGTGCTGGGGACCGTCCATCGCAATCTTCCCGAGCGGTTATTGCTCGGCTCCACAGCGGAATCGGTGATTACCCGAGCCAACGCGGACGTGCTGGTGATCAAACCTGAAGGCTTCCAGTCCCCCTGGAACACCGATGATGATGAGCAATGACGTTAACTTGTGATGAGGATGAATCATGTCAGACAAGAAGGACTTTACCGCCCGCGCCCGCCAGCAGCTTGAAGACTGGGACTACCAGCTGGATCGCCTGTCAGCCCGGCTGAACGATTTGCGTGATGAGTGGCGCGGTGAGGCGCGGGAAAAGCTGAACGACATTAAAGGCCGCCGTAGCGAATTTGAGGAAAAACTGGAGCGCCTGGAATCCCATAGTGATGACGCCTGGGATGACATCAAGGCCGGCCTTGAAATTGCCTGGGATGGCCTGAAAACCGGCTTCCTCGCCGCCAAGAGTGAATTCGAGGACAACAAGAAACACTAAAGGAACGAAAGCGATGACGCGGCCACGTTGCCACGTCATCGCTTAACGTCGGGTCAGGCGCCCTGCTCTGCCCTGCGGAACACCGGTTTCAGCGCGGTAGATTCCGCTTCACAATAACGATAGCCCGCCACATCAAACTGCTTTAGTTTACCCGGGTCTTTCAGGCCTTTCTTGATAATCCAGGCCGCCATCAGGCCGCGCGCCTTCTTGGCGTAAAAACTGATAACCTTGTATTTGCCGTTTTTTTCGTCCTGAAAGACAGGCTCGATAATGGTGCCGGCAACGTCTTTCTTCTTGACGGATTTGAAGTACTCGTTGGACGCCAGGTTCACCAGAGTATCGGTTTTGGCCGCTTTCATGTCTTTGTTCAACAGGTCGGTAATAGTATCACCCCAAAAGGTGTACAAGTCCTTGCCACGGACATTGTCGAGCCGCGTTCCCATTTCCAGCCGGTAAGGCTGCATAAGGTCCAGCGGCCGCAACACCCCATAAAGACCTGACAGCATGCGAAAACGTGACTGAGCCTCGCTGAGCTGGTTGTCAGTGAACGACTCAATGGCTAGCCCGGTGTACACATCGCCCTTAAAGGCGAACGCCGCTGGGCGTGCATTTTTCTTGTTAAAGGGACGAGCCCAGAGGGAAAAACGCTCAGCATTCAAGTGGGCAATTTTGTCGCTGACGCTCATCAGGCTGCTGATATCCGCCGGCGAAAGCTGGCGTGCACGCTCAATTAGCACCTCGCTATCATCAAGCAAGCGGGGTTGCGTGGCTTTCAATGACGGTAATTCACTCTCGTAATCCAGCGTTTTTGCCGGCGAGACAACAATCAACATGCCCTTCTCCTTTACATATGCCTGTCGGGATTATATGAATCAGGAAAGGTCAGGTCTGCATCTGTGGAGGATAAATGCGCCTATTGCTTGTATTAACTGTGGTTATCGCGGTCTCAGCCCTGCTATGGGGGAGCTGGCAATGGGGCCGGCGCCCGTTTTTGCTGATCGCCAGCCTGGTGCTGGCCGGCCTGATCGTATTGGCCGTAGGCGTCTGGCAAAGCGGCAAGAATGACCAGGTGTATTTGCCACCGGAAGGCGTGGAACTGTCCCTCTCGGAAATTCGCGGCTCGGAATCCGGCGTGCGTCTCAGCGGGACCGTGCGTAACGAGGGCAAACAGGATGTGGCGGCGCTATCCCTGCAGGCGCAAGCGCTGCATTGTCCGTCAGCCAATGAATGCCAGGTGATTTATCAGCAGCCCATTACCCTGCAGATGTATCTGCCCAGCGGCAGTGAATATCAATTTGCCGTCGTCAGTCGTCACCCGGAGGAAAAGACTCCGGTAGATCGTTGGCAACTGCGAGTGGTGAAAAAGCTGGCCTACCCGGAACAGGAATAAGCACCACAAAACCGGGCTGGCATGATTTGGCATGAGTCGTCACAATGCGGCTTCCAAACTCCCAGGAGTCATTATGGCATCACTGATTCCCGGCCAGCTCACCCCCATCGGCGACTACGCCTGGCGGGTACTGGCGCGCAACCCGGGCATGATGACCGGGCCAGGCACCAACAGTTATTTGTTTGGCAGGGACAGCCTTACCGTTATTGACCCCGGTCCGGAGGACCAGGAGCACCTGCAGGCGTTATTGCAGGCCGCACGTGCTCTGGACAAGCCGATTACTCAGGTCGTCGTGACCCACACTCACCGCGACCACTCCCCGGGCGCCCTGGCACTGGTGGCTGCTACCGGTGCCCGCTGCCTGGGCCCTTCCGTGCCCGATGATGGCCTTCAGGATGAAAGCTGGAATGCGGACCGCCTGTTAGCCGAAGGCGACACGGTGGACTGTGGCGGCGTCACCCTGACAGCCATTGAGACCCCCGGGCATGTGGGCAACCACCTTTGCTACCTGAGCGAGCAAGGTCTGCTATTCACTGGCGACCACCTGATTCAGGGCTCCACGGTAGTGATCGCACCGCCTTCCGGTTCCATGCAGGCGTATTTTGCTTCGCTGAGAAAACTCATCGGTCGCGGCATCAGCTTGATGGCGCCAGGCCATGGCGACGTCATTGCCAGCCCGGATGAGTCGCTGGAACAGACCTTGGCGCATCGCCAGAAACGCGAAGACAAGGTCATCGACAAGCTCGCAGCCGCCGCCTCTCCTCTATCTGAGCTGGTCAAAGAGGTGTACGACGACGTCCCGGTATTTTTGCATGGCGTCGCGCAGTTTTCCCTCCACGCCCACCTGATCAAACTGGCTGAAGACGGCAAGGCAACAGAATCAGCCGAAGGCTGGTCGCTGCTGCCATAGGCGCCTCGCCTGACGGCGCGCCTACAGCCACCCCTTGCGCTTGAAGTACCAGTACGGCGCCATGCCGGACAGCACCATCAGGCCAATGGCCATGGGGTAGCCAAAACGAAAATCCAGCTCCGGCATGATTTCGAAGTTCATCCCGTAAATGCTGGCAATCATGGTGGGTGGCAGGAACACCACTGCCGCGATGGAAAAGATCTTTATGATCTGGTTTTGCTGGATATTGATGAAGCCCTGGGCCGCATCCATCAGGAAGTTGATCTTGTCGAACAGGAAGGTGGTGTGTGACAACAGGGTATCCAGGTCGTGCTGGATTTCCGCACAGGTACGCCGGCGCACCTTGTCCGATCGCACATAGCGCTGAATAAACGAGATGGATCGCTGGGTATCCATTAGGCACAGGCGGATTTTCCCGTTGGTGTCTTCCAGCTGTGCCAGGCGTTCAATGTCCTCTTCCAGTTCCCCGTTTTCCTCTTCCAGCACGCTATAGCCAACTTTTTCCAGGTCCCGGTGCACGTCTTCCAAAGCATCCGCCAGGTTTTCCACTTTCTGGTCGAGAATACTCAGCAGGATATCCAGGGGTTGCGATACCTTGACCCAGCCGCGCCGCACTCGCAGGCGCAGCAAGCGGAAATCCGGCAAGCGCGAATCACGGAACGAGAGCAGCCGCCCTTCCTGTACCACAAAGGCCACCGTGGAAGTTCGGGCCCGACCTTCTGACTGGAACAGGAACAGGGAGTGAACATGCAGCCCCTGCTCATCACTGAAGAAACGGGCAGAGGCTTCGATTTCTTCCATGTCGTCGGAATCGGGCAGCTCCGCCTGAAGAAACTGCTGGACCAGATTCCTCTCCTCTTCCTCGGCATCAACCAGATCAATCCAGCTGCCGTCTTCAGCCAGCGATGGCATGATGGTGTCGACATCCTTTTCACGAAGAACACCATTTTCGATTCGAAAGATATGCAGCATGATGTTTCCCTGATCATCCTCGCCGGCAGCTGCCGGCAATCTTTGTAGAGCCGTTATGTGTTTACCGACAACCGGGCCCCAGGCTCGGCAAACTGCGTCCCTTATCGGTCTGAGCAGCGATGCGCAGCTGCACCGCTGGGCGGGTTTGATGGGGCGATCCCAAGCAGACCGCCTGCTGGCTACGTTAAGCCAGACTCTCGATTGGCAACAACCCAAGATTACCGTGTATGGGCGGCAGCACCCAGTCCCGCGGTTAACCGCCTGGCACGGTGATGCCGGGCTGCGCTATCGCTATTCCGGACATATACACATTGCGACGGGCTGGCCTGCTGCGCTGTTGCCGGTCAAAGCCGAGATTGAACAAGTCACAGAAAAAACGTTCAACAGCGTACTGGCGAACCTGTACCGTAATGGCGACGATCGCATGGGCTACCACAGCGATAACGAACCGGAGTTGGGGGATGCCCCCTGGGTCGCCTCGTACAATCTCGGCGCCTGCCGGGAGCTGACTTTTCGGGCGAAAGGCCCGGGCAGCCAGCGCCAGTGCCTGAGTGTAGCGCTTCATCATGACGATCTGTTGTTGATGTCACCGGGGGTGCAGGCCGGCTTTGAGCATGCCCTGCCCCGCCGTCGCAACCGCCCGGATCCGCGTATCAATCTGACCTTTCGGTACATTGTTCCTGGCCAGAGCTCGAGCATTTAAACCCGCGCCCTGCTACACCACGGCATTCAGGCAAAAAACAGATAACTCAGGAAAATGGCGCTGACCAGCCCGGCGGCATCTGCCGCCAGCCCGCACCACAACGCATAGCGGAAATCGCGGATACCAACACTGCCGAAATACACCGTCAGCACATAGAACGTGGTTTCCGTCGAGCCCTGCATGACCGCAGCCATGCGCCCCGCCAGCGAATCCACGCCATGGGTCTGCATCACGTCTACCATGGCGGCCCGCGCCCCGGAACCACTCAAGGGCTTAAGCAATGCCACGGGCAGCGCATCCACAAAGCGGGTATCCAGACCAAGCGCACCAACCCCGCTGCGAATGCCAGCCAGAAACAAGCCCAGCACGCCCCCGGCCCGCAGCATGGCAATGGCTGCCAGCATGGCCACCAGGTAAGGAATGATTTTCACCGCAAGCGTGAAGCCCTCCTTTGCCCCCTCGACAAAGGCATCGTAGCTATCCACCCCGGATCGCCAGGCGGCGATAAAGAACACACTCAAGACAAGCAGAAGAATGCCGTTACCCAGCAGGCTGGCAAAGGTGTTGGCGGCCTCGGTCGGGGCCAGCAGCACAACGGCGCCAAGTAGCCCCAACACGGCTAGCCAGACGCCCATCACCGTAAGCAGCAGCGGGCTGGCCAGAGGCAGCTTTTGCACCCTGGCGGTAACAATTACACCGACCAGGGTGGAAATGGTGGTTGCCATCAGTAAGGGCAGATATACCAGTGCCGGGTCTTGCGCCCCCTGCTGGGCCCGAAATAGCAACACCGTGACCGGCACCAGAGTTACCGATGAGGTATTGAGAACCAGAAACATGATCTGGCTGTTGGTGGCTGTGCGCGGAGTTGGGTTGTCTTTCTGTAAGGACTCCATGGCCTTAAGCCCCAGCGGCGTCGCGGCATTATCCAGCCCCAGCATATTGGCCGCCAGATTCATGGAGACCGGGGCCGCAGCTTCCGGGGTACGGGCAATGCCAGGCATCACACGAGACAGCACCGGGGTCACCCAGCCGGACACTCGGTCGGCCAGACGGCTTGCTTCCGCCAACCGAAACAGGCCACTCCAAAGTGCCAGCACCCCGATCAATCCCAGGCTCACCTCCACTGCCAGGTCGGAGGATTCCCACAGGGCATTGATAAGACGCCCCGGCGCCTCCATGTCCCCGGCCATGAGCTGGATCACAGCCCCGGCGATACCCGCCAGGAAAAACAGGCTGAACAGTCTGTGCAAAGTATCTCCCGTGCGCTAGGGTCATAGAATTGCGCTGATAGACGGCGCTTGCGGCACTGCAACTTCGTGCCATCACGATAGTCTACACCGATAGCCGGCGATTCAACCCTGAATGACCGCTCCCGGGCTGTCGGCTATACTGAAAAAAACTGTTTGAGAGCCAGTATGTCATTACTCCGTAAGCTGTTCCCTCTTGCACTTGCCCTGTTATTGCTGGGTGGTGCGATCAAAGGCGGCGGCGCCTTGCACGCCTCATCGCCGGATATTCAGGGCGACCTGAAACCGACGGAAGAGCAACTGGAAGCGGCTGAAGAAATTGCTGACAAACTCAAGTACCACTATCGCCAGCTCGACTTCGATGATCAGCTCTCCGAACATGTGCTGCAGCGCTATTTGAAAGACCTGGATCCCAATCGCCTGTATTTCCTGGCGTCCGATATCAAGGACTTCCAGCGTTATAGCGAGATACTGGATGACCAGCTGCGCAAGGGCCAGCTGGAAGGCGGCTATACCATTTTCAATCGCTTCCAGCAGCGCCTGGAAGAGCGCCTGGCCTGGTCACTGGACACCATTGCCAATGATCTGGAGTCCCTGACCTTCGATAGCGAAGAGTCGGTAAGAGTGGATCGTGAAGATGCCCCTTGGGCCAAGGACAAGGCTGCTCTGGATCAAATCTGGGAACGGCAGCTGAAAAATGCCGTGCTCTCCATGCGCCTCAACGATTCCAGTGCGGAAGATATCGAAACACGGCTCACCCGCCGTTACGAAAGCCAGCTCAAGCGGATCAAGCAGAACACCCCTGAGGACGTGTTTCAGGTGTACATGAACGCGCTGACACAGACGTTTGATCCTCACACGACTTACTTCACGCCGCACAACTCGAAAAACTTCGACATCAGCATGAGCCGTTCACTGGAAGGGATTGGTGCGGTGCTGCAGTACGAAGACGGCTACACCAAGGTGGTGCGTCTCGTTCCTGGTGGTCCGGCGTCCAAAGGTGGCCAGTTGAAGCCTGCGGATCGTATTGTTGGCGTATCCCAAGATGAAGAAGACCCGGTTCCTGTTATCGGCTTGCGCCTGGATGAAGTGGTCGACCAAATTCGTGGCCCCAAGGGCACCAAGGTCAACCTGGAAATCATCCCCGCGGGCAGTGCCAGCGAGCATGACACTCGCACCATCACCATTGTGCGTAACAAGGTGGTGCTGGAAGAACAGGCCGCCAAGAAGGACATCATTCACGTTGACCGAAATGGCCAGGAGCTGAAACTGGGAATTATCGAAATCCCCGCCTTCTATCTGGATTTCGACGCCTACCACCGCGGCGATCCGAAATACACCAGCACCACCAGCGATGTGGCCAAGCTGCTGGTCGAATTACGCAAAGAAAATATCGACGGCCTGGTCATCGATCTGCGCAACAACGGCGGCGGTTCACTGCTGGAAGTGAACAAGCTGGTCAGCCTGTTTATCAATCGGGGCCCCACGGTGCAGGTGCGCGAATCCAATGGCCGTGTCAGCGTCGAAGGTGACAAGTTCCCCGGTGTGCTTTTTGCCGGCCCCATGGCCGTTATGGTGAACCGTTACAGCGCCTCGGCATCGGAAATTTTTGCCGGCGCCATGCAAGACTATGGTCGCGCATTGATTGTCGGGGACCAGACATACGGCAAAGGCACGGTGCAAACCCTGCTCGATCTTAATCATGGCAAGCTGAAGATGACTAACGCCAAGTTCTATCGGGTGTCGGGTTCCAGCAACCAGAACTTGGGGATCGTACCGGATGTGGATTTACCCTCCCTGGTAGACAAGGACGACGTGGGCGAAAGCTCTCTGCCCAACGCCCTGCCCTGGGATGAAATCAAATCTGCCAATTTTCAGCGTGTCACCGATCTGGTGCCTTTCCTGCCCCAGCTACGCGAGCGCCATGTAGAGCGCACGGATAGCGACCCGGAATTTATCTACGTGCATTCCCTGCGTAAGCTTCTCGACGTGAACCGTAACCGAACAGAGCTCTCGCTGAACGAAAAAGCGCGTACTGAGATGCAGACGGAATATGACAAGGAGCGGCTAGCCATCGAGAACAGCCGCCGCCAGGCTCGTGACGAAGAGCCCCTTGAGAGCATCAAGGCGCTGCGTACTTTGGAAGAGCAACGCGCTCTGGATCCGGAAAGCCATGACGAAGCCATGGATGAAGACCCCTACGTTCGTGAAACCGGGGAAATTTTGGTGGATTACATGGATTTACTGAGAGACAACCAGGTCGCCCGCAAAGGCTGACTTTCTCCAGGAGAAACGCAAAACACAAAAAACCGGCTCTCAAGCCGGTTTTTTGTGTCTCTCTGCCACTGGATCACGCCGCACACATCGCGCCAGTCAGGCCAGCGCCTTGAAACCCCATCGGGCAGGGTTATTGCCTAGACCCGCTTTCAGAGTGCGCCGGCCTAACTGATGATTAAACCCTTCCAGCGCACGCTTGGCCGGGTCTGGGAGCAGGCGCAAGCCGAAACTGGCTGTGGTGATCGCTGTTTTCACCACCCTCACGGCGGCGGTGGCCGAAACGGTGCTGTGAATGTTCAGGTCATCGGCCACCCGGCCGCCAATCAGGTAACGACTAAACCCCAGCAGCACATCGTAGGAAAGATTAAACGGTGGCTTGCCAGACATGTCCTTGAGCAAGGCCTTGGCCAGGGATTCACTGTCCGGCGTGGGGTCATAGAGATGCGAGGTCAGCTGCAGGGCCATAACACTCTGTTCTTCCAGCGTGCTGGTCAGCAAAGCCTCGTTCACACCCAGCAAATACCCGGCATAACGCCAAAAGTAATGCATGGATTCATGCTCGCGCCGGGAAATCGGTAATCCAAGACGTTTGAGCCCCCGTACCACCATAAAATCAAATTCCAGCACGGTGCCGGCCATATCTTCCTGATTAATTGGCAGATCATGCTTCTCATTGTCCCAGCGCGGATTATTGGCAAGGAATTGCCGCACCGCAGCATGCAGGAGCCGGACCTCCATCAACGTGCGATGCCCCAGCCCACCCGGGCGGATGCCGTCGTCGCCTACGATGTTGTGCAGCATCTGCCCCGTTTCGTAGATACGCCGAGACACATCCTTTTGCAACCGACCTGTAGCAACCAGAACCTGGGAAGGTTTGTTGTGGGCGTAGCCTTCGACCAGGCTGGAACACATCAGCACCAGCCCCTGTAGCGCGCCATTACGGCGATACATGCGCCGCCCCAGCTCCATTTCCTCGAAATCCACCCAGCTCGGCACGGTATAGCAATGGTCCAGGAAGGCCTGAAAATCCCCGCCTTCCGATTCCGCCCGCCGCTCCACCTCATCAAGAAGCCCTGACGGCCGGGTAAATTTGATCTGGGCGGCACAACGATCCGCTAACGGGTCCTGCACCTGGCGCCAGGCATTCAACTTGTCGTGGGAATAACGGTCCCACCAAATGCGCTCCTGGGGGGACTGAGGGCCTTTTGCAAAACGGATTAATTCCTGTGGCGTTGCCATGCATACCTCATCTTTATTGTTTTATCCAGAACCCACGGGTTCTGGATAAAACTTAGGTCAGCAGGCGGTAGGGGTCAATACACTAAACAGCGGAATCTGTTACCCCCTCCAGCAACGTGTTGATAAGCCATCGAGGTGCATCCAGCGGAAGATCATGCCCCGCTTTCGCATGCATCTTAAGTGGCAGCTGCCAAGCGGCGGCCAATCGCCGGGAGCAGCTGGGGCTCACCAGACGGTCGCCCTCCCCGTTGATGATGATGACCGGGACAGAATCCGGCAGGGCTACCGGCGCCCTGAAACGTATGGCCGCCAGCAATTGACGCAGGCTGTTATTGAGCGAAACCGGCTGCGAGGCGGCATAGTCGGCCCATTGCCCGGCGAGCGTATGCAGGAAATCACGTTCACGCATGTTAGACGTGATTTCCAGGATAGCCGTCTCCTTACGGACCGTATTACGGCTGAAAACCGCCTCACGCAGCAGACGACGATAATTCATGGGCCGCAAGCGCTGCCAAAAAGGGCTGAAACGGCTGGCGCTGGTATTGATCAGGCCTGCAAACGCCACTTCATGGGGCGCCTGGCAAAGCCACTGCACCGCCATCATCGCCCCCAGCGACAACGCCACCACATGATAAGGGCCATGATGCCCTTGTTCGTGCAACTGCTCACGGGCATGGGCCACCATGGCCGCAATCCGTGTCGGGCTGCGTTCCTGCCAGAATTCACCATTGCCAGGCAGGTCCAGCGTAATAACCGTATCCTGCGGCACCGCCGCCTGAAATTGCGCCGGGAACCCCTCCCAATGCCGCTTTTCACGAACCAGGCCTCGCAATAACACCCAGGTTCTCGCCATTTGTTATCTCCTTGGGACAATGACCCGCTTTGCAATACGGGCTAGAATGCCACCGGCTTTCAGGATGGCAAATGGAGTTTCCTCGCGACTATGGCACGTAAAACGGTAAAACGGGTTAAAACAGGTTCTGTGGAGCGGCGCTTCTCAATGGCCAAAGCCGGCTTTCTGGCTGGTGCCAAGTATGCCACCGCCAGTGCCGGCACGCTGTTCACCGCAAAAGACAAGCGTGAAGACAGACGCAAGGAAATTTTGTCTGCCCGTGCTCAGGAACTGGTGGACGAGCTGGGCAGCCTAAAAGGCTCAGTGGTGAAAATTGGCCAGATGATGGCCCTGTTCGGTGAGCATTTCCTGCCAGAGGAAGTCACCACCGCCCTGCACACACTGGAAAACCAGACAACGGCTTTGGAGTGGCCAGCCATTGAGCGCCACCTCAAACGCCAGCTGGGCGAGGTCAAACTGGCGGAGCTGGATATCGAGCAGCACCCTCTGGGGGCTGCCTCGCTAGCTCAGGTTCACAAGGCCGTGCGCAAATCGGATGGCAAGGAATTGTGCCTGAAGATCCAGTACCCCGGAGTCGCTGACGCGATTGATTCCGACATGCGTGCGCTGGTGCGACTGCTCAAACTAAGCCGACTGGTGCCAATCACCGAACAATTCAACATGTGGCTCGATGAAGTGCGCGAGATGCTAAAGCGCGAGGTCGATTACGATCTTGAGGCTCATACCACCCGCCATTTCCGCGCCGCACTGGCCGATGATGCGCGTTTTGTGGTGCCGGAAATCGTCCCGGAATTCTCCACCCACAACATCATGTGCATGACCTTCGAGCGAGGCATTGGCGTCAATGACCCCGCCGTACTGGAACTCTCCCAGACCCGCCGTAATTTTATCGGCCGCGCCATCATGGAGCTGTGCTGCCGGGAAGTGTTCGAATGGAACAAGATGCAGACAGACCCGAATTTCGGCAATTACCTGCTGCGCATCGGGAAAACCCCGGAGCAGGATCAGATTGTGCTGCTGGATTTCGGTGCCATCCGTGATTTCGACAACGAGGTACTGGGTCCCGGCCGCGAGATGATTCGCGCCTCGTTTTACCATGATACGGATCGCCTGATCCGCGCGCTCAACGCCCTCGACTTCCTCGCGCGCAATGCCCCGCGCAAACTCCTTGAAGAATTCTCGGAGCTCTGCTTCGAAGCAGTGGAGGTTCTGCAGGACCCGGACCGCTACCCGCCACCCGCCTCCGTGCTGAATGAAAATGGCGAGTATTGCTGGGGCAAAAGTAACCTGCCGAACCGGATCATGAACCGTGCTGGTCGCAATGCCCTGTCAGTGCATTTTGACGTGCCGCCCAAGGAGTTCATTTTCCTGGCCCGTAAGCTGCTTGGTGCATACACTTTTTTGCATGTTATTGAGTCTGAAGTGCGTGGCAACACGATTCTTGAGCCCTTCATTCACATGCAAGAAGAGGACGACATCGCCCTTGTTGATCAAAAAACAATCAGCCCTGGCGGCTAATCCACAAGGTTCCCGGTCCTGAGTGGCCAAAACGCTCATTTATCGCCCGCTTATCGGTACGATAACCATTTGTCATTTGCCAAGCTGGTACGTGCACAATAAGGTTAGCATCCTGCTCATCGGCCGGTTCAGCTGAACCGGCCGGTTTTCGAGGCTTTCAGAGGTTTTGGGTTGCCAATATCCACCCTCCTGAACAGCCAATTATTTGCGAACCACAGACGGGGGTAACGCAGGTGATTATCGGTGTTCCCAAAGAAATCTGCCCTGGCGAGCAGCGCGTTGCTTTAACGCCTGCCAATGTCAGCGCACTGCTCAAAAAACAAGGTGTCGAGATCATCATCGAGCGCGGCGCCGGCGATATTGCCGGCTACCCGGACAGCACTTATGAAGCTGCCGGAGCCAAGCTGGTTGATCGCGATGAGGTGTTCTCTTCCGCTCAAGTTGTTCTGCAGGTGCAAACGCCCGGCAGCAACATCAAGAACGGTGACGAGGATCTGACTAAACTGAAGGAAGGCCAAATTCTGATCGGTATGACCGATCCGCTGGCCAACCCGCAATTTGCCCAGTCTCTGGCCGAGAAGAAAATCTCCGGCCTGGCGCTTGAGCTGGTACCGCGTATTACCCGCGCCCAGGCCATGGATGTCCTTTCCTCCATGGCAATGATTGCCGGTTATAAGTGCGTCCTGCTGGCCGCCACGGAGTCTGAGCGCATGTTCCCCATGAACATGACCGCTGCCGGCACCATGAAGCCGTCACGCGTACTCATCATGGGTGCAGGCGTTGCCGGGCTTCAGGCCTGTGCTACCGCCAAGCGCCTGGGTGCTGTCGTTGAAGCTTACGACGTACGCCCGGCTGCCCGTGAACAGATTCTGTCGGTTGGCGCCAAGCCGGTCGAACTGGATCTGGATACCGGTGAAGCTGAAGGTACTGGCGGTTATGCCAAGGCCCAAGGTGAAGATTTCCTTAAGCGTCAGCGTGAGCTAATGACCGAAGTGGTCAAGGAAATGGACGTCATCATCACCACCGCCGCCATCCCTGGCGCCAAGAGCCCCATTCTGGTTACCGAAGACATGGTGAAAGCCATGAAGCCCGGTTCCATTATCGTGGACTTGGCCGCAGAACGTGGTGGCAACTGTGATCTGACCGAATCCGGCAAAACTGTAGTGAAGCACGGCGTGACCATCATCGGTCCGGAAAACGTGCCCTCCACTGTCGCCTTCCATGCCAGCCAGATGTTCGGCAAGAACATGGAAAACTTGCTTAACTTGCTCATCGACGATGAAGGCAAGCTGCAGTTGGATTTCGAAGACGAAATCGTTGCCGAAACCGTGATCAGTCACGACGGCGATGTTCCCCAACCTCGTCTGCGCGATATTCTCGGCCTCCCTGCTCTGGCCAAACCTGAGCCGGAAGTTACCAAAGAAGCGCCCGACGCGGCTAGCAAGGAGGAAAAGTAATGGATCCTGTAGCCAATCTTACCTTGTTTGTGCTGGCGATCTTCCTCGGCGTGGAACTGATCACCAAAGTGCCGCCCACCCTGCACACCCCCTTGATGTCCGGTTCCAATGCGATTTCCGGCATCACGATTGTGGGTGCGCTGGTTGCCGCGGGCTCTCAAGGCAGCACGCTGGTTAGCGTGCTCGGTTTCATCGCGGTGGTACTGGCCACGATTAACGTGATTGGGGGCTTTATGGTCACCAATCGAATGCTGGCGATGTTCAAGAGGAAGTAAATCATGCACGTTTCTCAGAACTGGATTGATATCGCCTACTTGATTTCTGCCTGCCTGTTTGTGCTGGGCATCAAGGGGCTGACCAAGCCAAAGACTGCGGTACGCGGTAACCTGCTGGCGGCAGCCGGTATGGGTGTGGCTGCCGTGGTGACCTTGCTCAACGAGCGAATTGTTACCTATGAAGTGATCATTGCCGGCGTTGTTGTCGGTGGCCTGATTGGCGCTATTATGGCCAAGAAAGTCCAGATGACCTCCATGCCGCAAATGATCGCTCTGCTTAACGGCTTTGGTGGCGGCGCCTCCTTTGCTGTGGCTTCAGCTGAGTTTTTCAGCGCAACCAGCTCCCACGATACCGTGTCAATGATCGCCATTGGCGCAGCCGTATTGATCGGTGCCGTTACCCTGACCGGCTCTTTAGTCGCATTCGCGAAGCTGCAAGAGCTCATTGACGGCCAGCCCATGGGCTTCCCCGGCATGAAACTGGTGAATGCCATTTTGTTTGTCGGTTCCATCGTTGGCATCGGCTACCTGGTGGCTAACCCAGGCAATGAGATGGTGTTCTGGGGCTTGGTGGCTGCAGCCATGGTACTCGGCTTGTTCCTGGTGCTGCCCATTGGTGGCGCGGATATGCCGGTTGTGATCGCCCTGCTGAACTCTTACTCAGGTGTAGCCGCAGCGGCAGCCGGTTTCATCATGGGCAACAGCGCCCTGATCATCACCGGTTCCCTGGTAGGCGCATCGGGCCTGATCCTGACCAGCATCATGTGTAAAGCCATGAACCGCTCTCTCACCAATGTACTCTTTGGTGTAATGGCGGAAGCCGGCGAAGCCATGGACGCAGACGAAGTGTACGCAGGCAAGGTGAAGTCCACCTCCGCTGAAGAAGTGGCAATGATGCTGGAAACAGCACAACGCGTTGTCATCGTACCCGGGTTTGGTTTGGCGATGGCACAAGCGCAACATGCTGTCCGTGAAATGGCTGATACCCTCGAAGCTGCTGGCATCGAAGTGGAATACGCGATTCACCCGGTTGCTGGTCGTATGCCTGGGCACATGAACGTGCTGCTGGCTGAAGCCGAAGTGCCGTACGACAAGCTCAAGGATATGGATCAGATCAACCCAACCTTTGAGCAGACTGACGTGGCTATCGTTCTCGGTGCCAACGACGTAACCAACCCCATGGCCCGCGAAGACAAAGGTAGCCCGATTTACGGCATGCCGATCCTCAACGTGGACAAGGCCAAGACCGTGGTTGTGGTTAAACGCTCGCTGAGCGCCGGTTTCGCCGGCCTGCCCAACCCGCTGTTCGCGAAGGACAACACTCTGATGTTGTTTGGCGACGGCAAAGGTGCGGTGCTGGATATCACCACCGCCCTGAAAGAAGGCTGATCTACTGCCTTCGTGAAAAAGGAGCCTTCGGGCTCCTTTTTTTTTGGCTACCGTTTTACCGCATCACCGCCAACGCAACACACCTCACTACAAAAACGCCCTGCATTTTCACCTGATCACAAGACGCGTCTACGCCGATACAAGCATAAATTCGACATAGAGTATGAGGAAGCTGGAACGCGAAGGGCCGCCTGGCAACTGGGGCGCCATCAGCATCCGTTTCTATTCCCTCCCACTCATCCACTCTCTGTCGCGCATAAAAAAGCCCCGGCCTGTTCAGGCCGGGGCTTTTTATGACCCAGAAGACAGCTCTACTGAAGAGTGTAAACCACACCAACAGAGAACGTATGGTCCGTTTCTTTGGTGCCAGCAGGTGCTGACGAATCATTCTCAAGCAAATGGCGCAAACGCAACGCGAAACGAGAGTTGATCGCTGTGGTCAGAGAGGTCTCTGCCCGAGTGTCCGCTCCGTCGTCACCTACCTCAGTGGAGAAATCTTCTTTGAAGGTAGTGTTATCGCTTACCTTGAGTTCATATTTGATACCGATTCGCGCAATCGCATCTTCTTCGGCGTCATGGCAGCTCATGTACGTATCCTGGGGTTCCAAGCACTTTACGCGATAACCCGGACCGATCTCTGCATCCAGGGTTTGCAGATCCGAATCAATCCAGCGGCGGCCGACACCGATGGCATAACTGGCTTCGTAGTGATAACCCGAAAAATTATCTTTCTGGTAGGTCAGCACATTGAAGAGGTAGTTCTTGGCATCTTCGCCCAGCTTACGGTCTAACTTGTAGGACGCGAAGTAGTTCTCATCCGTACGGTTGTACTCTTCCGTATCCGGATCTTCTTCCTTCTCGTTATTGGCATCCGCCTTGAAGGTATGACGCCACAAAGCGCTATCTCGCGCCATGTTTACATTAGCGTTAGTCGAGTCGGAATTCGTGTTGCCGCGCTTGAACAGTAGCCCGACACCAATATCACCGGACCACTTTGAAACTTCACTACCTTCATCAGTCGCTGTTTCTTCTGCAGCTACTGAAACCGCCGGAAGACCGGCGGCTAGCAGCATGGCAGCGATTGTCTTACTGCGCATGAATCACTCCTTAATCGTTTTTGTCGAGATGCACATCCATCTGCGGGAAGGGAATACCAATCCCGGCTTCGTCAAAGCGGCGCTTCACCGTTTCCGTTGTCTCCCACAGTACCGGCCAGTAATCGGCGCTGTTCACCCAGGGGCGACACAGGAAGTTAACAGAGCTGTCGGCCAGCTCACCCACCACGATGGTTGGGGCTGGATCCTTCAGAACGCGCTCATCGGCCGCCAGCACGTCCTCCAGCACCTTCTTCACAACGGAAAGGTCCGCATCGTAAGCAACGCCGAAGACCATATCTACCCGGCGAGTCGGTTTCTCGGAATAGTTGACGATGCTGTCGGCCATGATCGCCCCATTAGGGACAGTAATAACCTTGTTATCCGGGCTGTTCATGATGGTGGCGAAAATCCGGATTTCCTTCACGGTGCCGGATGTTCCGCCCGCCTCCACGTAATGCCCCACGCGGAACGGTTTGAACATGATCAACATAACGCCAGCAGCGAAATTACCCAGAGAGTCTTTCAATGCCAGGCCAACCGCCAAACCGGCAGCACCCAGAATAGCTACAAGAGAGGTCGTCTCAATGCCGAGCTGGTCCAGAGACGCAATCACCACAAAGACAAACATCAATATATGAACAATGCGGCCCAAGAACGTAGCAACAGTTTCGTCCATGCGCTTATTCAGCAGCTTTTTCACCCAGCCACTCAGGCGGGCCACGATCCAGCTACCAACAATGAAAATAATCAGTGCGGCAGCAATGCTCCAGGCATAGGGCACCAGATTTTCATTGGCAAAGGTTTCTAGTTGGGTCAGATATTGATCCATTAAACGTACTCCTCATCCTGTGAGCGCGAATTATGCCCGTTCTCTCGGCAAGCCCAAGTTAAAGTGCTGCCGCCACGCGGGATTTTACAAAGATTTCATCAGCGGCCAGACCGGAAAGCCCCGCCTTCCAGGTGCCTGACCAGTTGCAATCATGAAACCTAATGAGGCAGATGGCCAGTCCGACACCACCAGCAAACCTGTTTTATAGCGCTTTTCCACGGAAATGGCAGCTGACATTGGGTATCTGCGCCCTGCCCCGCTATAATGCACGCCCCAATTTCCCGCCTTTGCCGGAGCTATCGATGTCACAGAACCCGCGCGCGCAACTTACTGCCCAACTCCAGGAACGCATTCTGATTCTTGATGGCGGCATGGGCACCATGATTCAGCGCTGCAAGTTCAGTGAAGAGGAGTTTCGCGGCACCCAGTTCGCCGATTGGCCCAGTGACCTGAAAGGCAACAACGACCTGCTCAGCATGACGCAACCCGAGCGGATCAAGGCGCTGCACAAGGGCTATCTGGACGCGGGCGCGGATATCATTGAGACCAATTCGTTCAATTCCACGTCCATCGCCATGGCCGACTACGACATGCAGGACCTGGCCCGGGATATCAATGTCGCCGCTGCCCGTGTCGCCCGGGAGGCCGCCGACGAAGCCTCCACGCCGGACAAGCCCCGCTACGTGGCCGGGGTACTCGGCCCCACCAACCGCACCGCCAGTATCAGCCCGGACGTGAATGATCCCGGTTACCGCAACACGAACTTCGATGCTCTGGTAAACGCCTATCTGGAGGCCCTGGACGGCTTGGTAGAAGGCGGCATCGACATGGTGCTGATCGAAACCATTTTCGACACATTGAACGCCAAGGCGGCGGTGTTTGCGGTGGACCAGTACTGCTACGAGAACAATCTCGACTTGCCGGTAATGGTGTCTGGCACCATCACCGATGCCTCCGGCCGCACGCTCACCGGCCAGACCACCGAAGCGTTCTACAACTCTCTGCGTCACGCCCGCCCGATCAGCTTTGGCCTGAACTGTGCGCTGGGCCCTATGGAGCTGCGTCCGTACATCGAAGAGCTGTCGCGCATTTCCGAGACCTATGTGTCCGCTCACCCCAACGCCGGGCTGCCCAACGAAATGGGCGAATATGACCTGGATCCGTCCACCATGGCGAAAGAGGTGCGCGCCTGGGCAGAGAAAGGCTTCCTGAACATTATCGGCGGTTGCTGCGGGACCACCCCAGAGCACATCGCGGCCATGGCTGAAGCCGTGGAAGGCCTGGCTCCACGCCAACTTCCTGAAATCGAAGTGGCCTGCCGCCTGTCTGGCCTGGAACCCTGCACCATCACCAAGGACTCCTTGTTCGTGAATGTGGGCGAACGGACCAATGTGACCGGCTCCAAGCGGTTCCTGCGCCTGATCAAGGAAGAAGACTACGATACCGCACTGGAAGTGGCCCGCGACCAGGTGGAGAACGGCGCCCAGATCATCGATATCAACATGGATGAGGGGATGCTGGAATCCGCCGAGTGCATGGTGAAGTTCCTCAATCTGGTGGCATCCGAACCGGAAATCTCCAAAGTGCCGATCATGATCGACTCCTCCAAGTGGGAAGTGATCGAAGCCGGGCTGAAATGCATCCAGGGCAAGGGGGTGGTGAATTCTATCTCCATGAAGGAAGGCGAAGCTGCCTTCCTTCACCAGGCACGTCTACTGCGCCGCTACGGTGCCGCCGTGATCGTCATGGCCTTTGACGAGGAAGGCCAGGCGGACACCCGTGAGCGCAAGGTGGAAATCTGTACCCGTGCCTATAAATTGCTCACTACAGAAGTAGGCTTTCCCCCCGAAGATATTATTTTTGACCCCAACATCTTCGCCATTGCCACCGGCATCGAAGAGCACAACAACTACGCCGTGGATTTCATCGAAGCGGTAGGCGACATCAAGCGCACCCTGCCCCACGCCATGATCTCCGGTGGGGTCTCCAATGTGAGTTTCTCATTTCGGGGCAATGACACGGTTCGTGAAGCCATCCACGCGGTCTTCCTCTATTACGCCATCAAAAACGGCATGGACATGGGCATCGTTAACCCCACCATGCTGGCCATTTATGCGGATATTCCCGACGAACTGCGCAATGCCGTGGAAGATGTGGTGCTCAACCGCAATGAAGACGGCACCGAAGTGCTGCTGGATCTGGCCGAGAAATACCGTGGCAGCGTCGGCGAAAAAGCCAAGAAGGAAGACCTGGCTTGGCGAGAATGGGAGGTAGAAAAGCGCCTTGAGCATGCTCTGGTGAAAGGCGTTGCCGACTACGTGGAAGAAGACACCGAGCTGGCCCGCCAGAATGCGGCCCGCCCGCTTCATGTCATCGAAGGCCCGTTGATGGACGGCATGAACGTGGTCGGGGACCTGTTTGGCGAAGGCAAGATGTTCCTGCCCCAGGTGGTCAAGTCCGCTCGGGTAATGAAGAAGGCGGTGGCCTACTTGATGCCCTACATGGAGAAGGAAAAAGAAGAGCTCGGCACCCAGGATGAAGCTAACGGCAAAATTCTGATGGCCACGGTGAAAGGCGACGTGCACGACATTGGCAAGAACATTGTCGGCGTAGTCCTGCAATGTAACGGCTATGACGTGGTGGACCTGGGCGTCATGGTGCCCTGCGACAAGATCCTCGAGGTAGCCAAAGAGGAAAAGGTCGACATCATCGGCCTGTCCGGGCTGATCACCCCTTCGCTGGAAGAAATGGTCCATGTAGCCAGCGAAATGCAGCGCCTGGAAATGGACCTGCCATTGATGATTGGTGGTGCCACCACCAGCCGTATTCATACGGCGGTGAAGATCGATCCGGCCTATAATGAGGCTGTGGTCCACGTGGCCGATGCCTCTCGTGCGGTCGGTGTAGCTTCCAAGCTGCTGTCCAAGACCGCCAAGGCCGACTACGTGGCTGAAATCAAGGAAACCTACGAGGCGTTGCGCGTACGCCGCAAGCAGCAGCAGGTAGATCGCAGCCTGATTTCCATCGATCAGGCTCGAGAGCACCGCTTCCAGCCCGACTGGAGTGATTACACGCCACCGGAGCCCAAGGTGAAAGGCCTGAAGGTACTGGACGATTACCCGCTGGACGATCTGGTGCAGCGTATCGACTGGACCCCCTTCTTCCGCGCCTGGGAGCTGGCCGGCAAATTCCCCAAGATCCTCGACGATGAAGTAGTCGGCACAGAAGCCACCAAGCTCTACCGGGATGCCCGGGACATGCTTGAGAAAATCGTTGAAGAAAAGTGGCTAACCGCCCGTGGTGTAATAGGTTTCTGGCCTGCAAACTCGGATATGGACGACATTCAGCTGTATCGTAATCCGGGTGACCAGGAGTCCTTCATGACTCTCCACCACCTGCGCCAGCAGCTGGACCGGAGCAAGAACGCCAAGCCGGATTTCTGTCTGAGTGACTTCATTGCCCCCAAGGAAACCGGACTCACCGACTGGCTGGGTGGCTTTGCGGTCACCGCCGGCATTGGTATCGACGAGCATGTGGCCCGCTTCGAGGCCGATCATGACGACTATTCCGCCATCATGCTCAAGGCACTGGCGGACCGGCTGGCGGAAGCTTTTGCCGAGCGCCTGCATGAAAAAGTCCGCAAGGACTACTGGGGTTACGCCAACGATGAAGCGCTGAGCAATCAGGATATGATCAGTGAAAAATACCGGGGCATCCGCCCAGCACCCGGCTACCCGGCGTGCCCGGACCATACCGAGAAAGCCCTGCTGTGGCAGTTGCTAGACCCGGAAACCCATGCTGGCATGACCCTGACCGAAAGCTACGCCATGCTGCCCACCGCCGCGGTATCCGGCTGGTACTTCTCACACCCGGAAGCCAAGTATTTCGGTACCGGCAAACTGGCGAAGGACCAGATGGACGACTACGCCGGGCGCAAAGGCATGACACGCAAGGAAATCGAGCGCATGGTGCCTCATCTTCTGGGTTACATGGACGAGAACTAGGCTCAAATCATTCAATGCTAAAAACGCGGGAACAGGATGGCCGACAAAGTCTCCGTTTCCGCATTGAGCGCTTAACTCGCGTCCTCAGCCGGAAGCTCAAAACGCGATTCCCACTCGCTGGCGTCAATCACTTCGCGGTAGGCGTGCCAGGTGGCATAGCCAAGCACCGGGAGTAGCACCACCAACGCCAGGTAGCCCGTTAGCAGCCCGACCAACAGGCAAATGCCAATCAGGCAGGCCCAAACAAACAATGCCGGCTTGTTACGTAACACCGCGTTGGTGCTGGTAATGACTCCGGTCACCATATCGGTCTTGCGATCCATGATCATGGGCAGCGAAAACGCACTGACTGTAAAGACAATGGCGCAGAACAGCGCACCCACACTACTGCCCACCCCGAAAAACAACAGCACATTGTCCATATGCCATTCGTTTACCGGGTAAAAGATATAAATGAGGTTCGCTGCCCGGGCCCACACCAAGAACACCACCACCAGAATCACCGTAAAGGTAAGCGCGTCCCCCATACAGGCGCGAGCCTGGCGTAAACTTTCGGACAGGCTGGGCACCCGCCCTTGTTGTAACTGAATGCTGATATCGTAGAGATTGAGCGCCAATAGCGGCCCAAGAAAAACAAAGCCGGAAAGCAGCCCCAGGTACAGCCCCATGTTACCGAACCACCAGGCCGCAGCACTGATCAGATAGCTAATAGCGACCATGATGCCGCCATACACCAGGCTTGGGCCCGGCGCCGCCTTGAAATCGTGCCAGCCCTTGCGCAACCAGCGCAGCGGCGCACGGGTATCTATCGTGTGGCACGGCGCCACGAACGGGCGAGTATCTTCTTCCTGATCCGGTGGTTGCGCCATGGAACCTGCCTCTGTGCGACAAGAGCAACACATGACCCGGTCGGGTCGTGTCCATTCGGCCAAGTCTTAGTTGGCGTTATCGTCATCCATAACCGGGGCGACATCAAGCTGGCCCTGGGTGGCATCCAGCGTGGCCTGCAAATTGTCCTGCACGCTATGCATCACATCACTGGCAGACCAGATAGCCGGAATGCCATACGTCACTGCCAGGCTGGCCGCACCGTTAGCCGGATCCTGCTCGGCAATCACCAGTCCCGCGGCCTGTACCAGCCAGGGCAGCCATGCGGGCTCCACCTGATCGACAACCACGATATCGCCGGGCTGGATCTTGTTAAGGCACCAGGCGCTGCACACCCGCCGAATCGGTCCTTCCACAGACCCGTTGACCAGTGGCAACCCGCGTAACAGCGGGCTGAGCCGCTGACCGCCACCGAAACCGTAACCCACCTGATCCATCTTCCAGTCTGGCGCACCTTGCAGTCCGTCATCCAGATAGCGGAGTTTGCGGTCGCCGATGACCTCTCTGCCCGCACTGGCTGGCAACTTTTGCCCCATCCAGAGCTGCCAGAGCTCATCGAAATACAGGAAATAGATATCGTCGGGGTGCTGCAGCATGCCCTGCTCCACCGCGATGGCACCCATGGATCGCAGCAGATGCCGCAGCCGATTACCGATAGCAAAACGCAGCCCGCGGGCCGTGCGCGCCATACGCAGCGCATTGGCGTCCTGCTCGCGAGGTTGCGCCAGCTGTGCGTCGCTGACCACGCCCGGTTGCTGCAAGCCATTCAGGGTAGCGGCCTGGGCCGGGCCTTCATTTAGCGGCGCGTGTACCGGATCGGCGCCAGGGCGCAGCGCGGTATGGCGCACCGACTCAACATCCCCCAGAGCCAGCGCTTGAACCGCCTGCAGTTCAGCAGGCGTAACCAGCAACGGTAACGGCAACGGTGCGCCATAGCCTGGCAAGGCATCCGCAAGGGTCAGATAAGCAAGTTCGCCGTCGACTCGGCTCAGTGCCTCACCCATGGCATCCAGTCGCATAAACGCACGCCACAGCCCTTCACGGGTCACGTCCGGTTCTTTCCAGTGGCGAATATCCAGAGACAACTGCGTCAGCGCCCAACGGTGGCGCCATTGGGTAACGGTGTTGCCAAGGCGCGAACGCGAACGCACCGCCTTTGCGTCATCGTGAATTTCCAGCTGCTGCCAGGCCGGCGGCACAAAACGGCCAGCCCCCTTGTGCTGCTTCTGAAGCTCGCGGAAAAAAGCACAATTCGTGTAGATATGGCTGTGCTGGCGTCGGTACGGCTCGATCTTGGCCAAACGGCTCCACCCGGCCTGTTCGACCAGCGGTTCCCAGAAAGCCGCTTTCAGCCAGCGACCCGCGAGGGTGTACCACAGTGGCGTTTCTACCTGGTTGAACAGACCCACGCCGGCTCGCCGCGTCCAGGCTTCCTTAGGTTCAGGAAGTGAGCCCACCGGCAACGTCTGCAGCAACCACAACTGCTCACCATCGAAAACCCACTCACCGGCCTGGGGTCGATCAAAGTTTTGTTTGAGCTGGGTATGAAGTTGGCACAGCAAGGTTTCATCCACCCGCTGACTCAGTGGCACCGCGGACTGCGTCGCATGCACCAGTCGGCTGTTGTCGTCAAAAATCAGCCGTTGACGCTCATTGCTGCCATCCACCATCCCTTCCACCACCATGTGTGGCAGGTCCTGGCGTAACGGATGACGGGTAAACAGCACGCCAGCCGCCTGTTGTCGCGGTAGCGCTTGAATCACCACGTGCTCCGGGCCCGGCTCGCGGTCAAAAATGCTTTGCAATGCCGCCGCCAGGGATTCGTCGGAATCCAGGTTCAACAAACTTTCGCGGCGGGAATCCGGGTTCATGGGCCCCTGCTGAAGGACCCAATAACGGTTATCGGTAAACATGCGCGGCAAGGCGCGCAATTGTTGGGTCAACGACGCGGCAGAACTCTCTGCCACCACGCTGCGATCAATACGCCAGCTGGGCGGGATTGGCAACCCCATGGCTGCCCAGCGTTGCAGATTTTCGCCACCCTCAACATCGGCAGTCAGTACTTCAATGCTCATGAGCCGTTTCTTATTGGTCGAAATTGGTCTGTTATGTACGCGAACGGTGTTATAGCCGCAAACCCGGCGCAAACCGTCGCACACCCCACAGGCCCAGCCAGTAGATGGCTGGCGTGAGCAGCAATGCCCCCAGAGCGATCACCGCCGCGATCCCGCCAAACAATACCGGTGCCTTCATCAGCGTACTCATCAGTGAGTCCTGCCAATAAAAAAACCATTGATGGTCAGCGGGGAAAATCCATAGATGAAACTGATAGAAAACCTGGGTCGGGCCGGCAATCAGCAACCACGCTAACACAGCCCCCACAGTGAAAACAGTAATGCCAAGCCGCCACCGCATGGGTGGTGGCTTGAGCCAGACGCAAAGCCAGGCAAGCGGCAACCAAAGCGCCAGCAACACCCAGAAAACCACGCGGCCCACATCGATAAAATCGGCCACATCCTGAAGGTGCTGCACTTCAGCCTTGTGCAGTAACGGGCGGGCTATTTTCCCGGGCGGCTGGTACTGAATATCCGTCAATCCCGCGCCGCCGTTATGCACGGCATCACGTATTTGCTCAAACGCCTTCCAGTGCTGCTCGGCGGGCAATTGTTCAAACCCGGATTTAAAGCGATTCTGAGGTCCATAAATTTGTATATGTTCGGCAATGTCGAGCTGCTGATACCAGAAGCGGTAGCCATAGCTCGACTGGCTGTACAGTGCCCAACACAATGTCACTGCCAGTAAAACGACAATGGCAGCATAAAAAAACCACACGAAAGTGGCAGTGGTCTGGCTTGGTTGAACCGTTTTTTTCATAACACCCTCACAGTAATAACAGAATAATAAACAGAGGACGTAGCCACATGCGACCGCTCTTCATGTCCATGGCCCTGTTGGCGGGCTTTTTTGTGTTATCGGGTTGTACCACCACCCTGCCTCAAACCCATTCGCCGCGCACGACCCAGGCGCAGAAACAGGATTATTACCAGGTTCGCATCCCTACCCGGGATGGCAAAAAACTGGCAGCCACCGTGTACCAGCCTGAGCTTCAAGCCGGAGAAAACGCTCCACTGATTATTGCCACGCACGGCTTTGGCGGCTTCCGCGCAAAGCGGCCCATGTCGATTTACGGAAAATCCATCCTCACCGGCGAAGCGGCCATTGCCGCATGGAAGGCCGGCTATTGGGTGGTGTTCTACGATCAGCGGGGCTGGGGCCAGTCCGACGGCCGAGTGCACATGATGGACCCGGACTATGAAGTGGCGGACCTGAGCAACGTGATCGACTGGTCTCTGGGGCACCTTCCTGGCGTCAAACGCATGCCAGACGGCCAACCTGCCATCGGCATGATTGGCGAATCCTACGGTGCCGGCTTACAAACGCTAGCCGCGTTCACCGAGCCGCGATTGCAGGCGCTGGTGCCACTCACCGGTTGGCACGACATGAACAGCATCGCCCCGAACGGCGAGTTCCGCAGTGCCTGGGGGGCCGTTTTGCTGGGCGTAGGTGGCATTAACAGCGGCTTTGATGTGGGAGTGATGTTTTCAGACCCGTGGCGAAGCGCCTTTGATGGCACCGTCAATCAGGATCTCAAAGACCTGATGTATCAACGCAGCCCCGCCGCCTTTTGCGATCAGGGCCAAGCCCCCCAAGCCGACGCCCTGTTCATTCAGGGATTCACCGACACCATGTTTCCGTTCCAGCAGGCCGAACGTAATTACGATTGTTGGCAGGAGCAGGGCCGCGATGCCCGCATTATCGGCATGCAAGCCGGTCACGTGATGCCCTGGCCCATGCAGCAATGGCGCGGCTGGTTGCCTTTCTACCAGACCGATCACATGGTGCACTGCGGCGATTACAGCGAAACCGCGGTGGATACCATCATGAACTGGTGGGATGAAAAGCTGCGGGATGGCGAAAAACAGGTGCCGCAGTATTGCGTTAATGTTACCGAGGATCGGGGCATCGCCCTGGAGGAAGGCCTTCCAATCAATAGCACTCAGTATGTGCTACCTCGCACCAAGGTTACCGTACCATTGGCCGGTGCGTTTGAATGGCTGATGGTGGGCGTGGATACCGGCACGGACCTGTTCCGTGCCATGTGGCCTGGGGCCGACCTGCGTGATATGAAGCCCAATGGCGGCTTTGGTCGTCCGAAATTCGTGCCCATGTATATCGCCCGCGGGGATGATGAAGTGCTGCTCGGCAAGCCGCACATTGATCTCAGCCTGGGTGGCACTTCCGGCGGGGACAGCATGCCCGTTTTTGTGGGCCTCGGCATTCAGCACGCCAACCGCCGTCGGGTCCATGTGGCCAGCGAACAGCTGACTCCCCTGCCGGAAAAAGGCATTTATGAACTGGAATTGCCTGCGGTTAGCCAGCCGCTGAAAGCCGGCGACCGTATCGGGTTGGTGATCTACGGATTTACCAGCCAGTTTCCGCTGAACTCTGCGTTTATCGCACGCAATGCCAGCGTCAAAGGGAATGTCTGGTTACCAATCACCCGTGAAGAGGTTCTCTCGCTGAAACCGGATCGGTCATTCTGATACCGGCTCATTGACTGCGTAGGGCACAGCAGCACTGCGCTGCTGTGCAAACGCCCCCGCCTCGATGCCATGCAGGCCTTCGTCAAAATACAGGCTGACGGTAAAACGCAATTCCTGCGGCTCCGGCCAACCTTGCAGGGAATACCCCAGATTAGGCAGCTGGCCTGTGAACTGCTCCGGTTCAACCCGCAGCGCACGATCGTCTTCATAGATCAGCTTTACCGGCGTATCCAGTAACTCGTCCGGTACGGTCATGGCCGTCAGCAGGGAAAATTGCTTGCGGCTGTCAAAGAGAATCCAGTTTTCATTCATGCTCAGTGACTGGTTCGCAAAGATCTCATCCGCATCATCCAGTTTGCCGTCCACGGTCACCGGCGTATCCGCAAAACGCGCGGTATAAACCCGCGCGCCGATCTGCGCATTGCCGTCCACGGTCACCGCCACTTCCGGATCCTTGAGGGTAGCGCGATACAGATCCGGGATGCGGGCAAAGGTGTGCGCTTCGTAATGGGCGGCATAGCGCATGGCTTGCACCTGAATCGTCATCACCGGAATACCGGCAAGCACTACCTTGGTACGCAAATGCATCACCGACCGGATCGGGCCCAGCAAATGCCCCACCTGCTTGGGGCGCAGGTTGTGGTTATCCAGGGACATCCGGGTAAAGCGAGAAAGCACCCCGGCGCTCATGCGCATTTTCAGGGTATCGATTATGGAGCCGTCACCCTGATAACCCTGATAGCCGAGATAGAGCCAGTTGAGTTCATTTTCCGGCTCCACGTTCAGTTCATAAAGCGCCGTACGCGTCTTGCCGTTATCGATGTCGTGGGCGACGTAGTAATTCTGGCTGCGCTGGCTGTTACCTTCAACCAGATAGAAATGGCAACGTTTCGCCACTTCCACATCGGCGACAATGGCACCCTGGGCTGGGCGAAGCGTGGCTGGCGCCTGCGGGCCTGCATCAGTAAGCATCATCAGCAGCTGATCTGCCGTATCCAAATGCCCGGCGTCCCCGGCCATGGAGAATTCACTTCCTTCAAACCACACCATGCCATGCTCATCCCGCTCATCGAACTGATAAGCCACTGGCACAAAGCGTCCCTGTTCAACGCGCATAACGGAAAGCGCGTTCAGCGCTTTACCCTGAACGCCAGGAAAATCCTGCCCGGAAAGTTTAACAACCCGGCCGCGATCCAGAGGGTCAAATCGGCACTCACCATGGGCAGTCAGTGCTGGAATAAAAAGGCCAAGCGCCAGAAACAGGCGTAGGGTCATAGTAATGGCTGCTACCTGGTTGTTTATTCTTGTTTGCCGGCTACTTCTGCAGCGTCGCTCGCACCGTGGCAGTCCCAGACTTCTCACCCGGTGTCATTTCCAGATTGGTCAACTGCACACCCTCTTGCTGGAGGGATTGCAGCCAGAGCATCGTTTGTGAGGCCGCCTGATTTTCCATCTGAATACGTACCGCGCGATTGCCGTCGGGGGAAAACCCTTTCAGGGTCAGACCAAACTGGTCCGCGCTGCGGCTCACGTTGCCGGTCCAGTTTCCGGTGGGACGCGCTGGTGACGAATCGCCACGCCGGGCCGCAATAACCGCGCTGCGGTTATCCTGAATCCACTGCAGTGTTTGTTGATTGGAAACAAAGCGATTCTTTGCCTGATCCCGCGCTGCCACCGAAGGCGCCCAAATCAACCAGTACAGCACCACCAGAAACGCCACCGCTGCCAACACCTGAAGAATACGTTGCTCTCGGGGCTCACGGCTTTCGTACCAGTTCACTGCCTGGTCGCGCCGGTGTGCGGCCAGTTTTTTCAGTTCTGCCGTATTACTCATCCTGGCTGCTCCACCTTGATACGGGCGCTAACGCCTTGGGCACCATTGCGGTAGTTGGCAATTGAGGCTCTCGCGCCCTGTTTTTTTAACGCATTCTGAAGCTGTTCCAGCTGGGCGTAATCCTTGGCGCCCACGTCCAGCAGCAGCGTATTGTCACGCTGGTCATACTGCAGCCGCTTAGGCTCAACCTTGATCTCTTTCAGCACCTGGGCCACCGGCGCCAGAAGCGGGAAAAAACGAGCCTGCCCGCCTTCACTACTACCGCCCAGGCGGGCAAGACGCCCCTGAAACTGCCGACTCAGGGCAGTGGTGGCCTTGTCACCGGGAAACAGCTGCTCGTAAAGGGTTTTCGCATCGGCAAAAGCCGCATGTGAAGCCTGATCATAGCGCCACTGCTGTACCCAGATTGCCACCAGCGCCAGCACAAACACGGACGCGGCCAGAATACTGACGGGTTTCCAGGGCGCAAACGCCGTGTTGTTGCCCTTTTTCTGCTTCGGGGCATACGGCCCGGTGAGCAGTTCCTGGCCCGACCCGCTTCGCAAGGCATCCACAAACGTCGAGGTGCCGGACAGAACGGTAGCGCCCGCCAGGCTGTCACCAAATAACGCCTGCATGCCGTCTCGCTGGTCGGCATCCACCACCAGGCAACGATCTCGATCGGCCATCAATAGCGCTTGCCCGCCATCCAGTTCGGCAATCAGTGGTGCCTGGCCCTGAAGCCGCTCGGCGTCCACCTGAAGCGAGCCCAGTACGGCCCCCTGTTCCGCCGCCCACTGCTCTAGCTGCACAATCAACTCGCGGGCAATGGCGGTCACTTCGTAGTCATCCCCTGCCCCTTTGCGGGAGACAAACCAGAGCGACTCCGGGCTGTCCAGCATCTGTTCTTCCAACAGATACGGCAGCACACGCTGCAAATGGCGCGCCTGCTTGCGGGTCAGGGAGACATGGGTTAACCGGGCAAAGGCCACGCTGATAATGACATGGAGGGTCTGGCCGGCAGACTGTGCCAGCGCATCACGCAAGCTGATGGCCTGTACGTCATCGGCTGCGTTGCGCTGCAACAGCACCGGAATATCGAGATTCGGTTCCGTTCCCCCTGCACCGCTTAAATAAATCAGTGGAGCATCTGCCACGCTGTTGTGTCCTTTCGTTGTTATCTGCGTTGTTATATCTGCCTGTGCCGCCGGGTCAGTGTACCAAGGCGAGCGTCATTCCGCAGTGCCGTTACTGTACATTGCAACCACTGAGCACCCATCTACTGCGTATTGTAGAAGGGATTACACGCCGGTTCGAGCGGGGTCAGCAGCGGGCTAACCTGCCGGCTGAAGACATCCGTCGACGCCTCACTACCGCTGCCGCTGCGTCGACGTAAACGGCTCACCAGACGGCTTAACTGGCCATCAACTTCCACGTCCACCATCACCTGGAAATACTCACTGCTGACGCCCAAAAGATCGCTAACCTTCTGTTTTTCGTCGGCGCTGAGGGTACTCAAGGGCGCAATCTGCATCAGATCGCTTACTGTAGTAACCGGCTCTTCTTCACGAGCTTTGACAATCGCTTCGGCAACGCCAGTACCTGCTATCCCGCCCAGCACCGCGTCCAGCACCTGGGGCGGCGCAGTATTCACATTCAATGTCGTACCCAGCGGTAGCGCCGTAAATAGCCCCCAGACCATGCTGTCCTGGGGCTGATTGGCCACCTGAAAGCTGAGCAAAGCGCGCATTTCCGATTCATGGGCGGCCGGCATATTGGGAGTACGGCGATTTCGGTAATCCGCGTCTTCCGCCCCTTCGACGCCGTCCACAATATTATTGGAATCCAGCCAGTCGGCCATTTCGTTGGCTAACCGGGAAGCATCGGTTTCCTGGGGGAAGGTGAGCTCGATCAGCCGGGTCAATCGATCAATCGCCTCAGGATCGCGAACAAACGTATCGCCTTGGGCGGTAATCAACCAATTCAGATTGAAGCGGCCTTGCAGGTCCTGAACGCTGGCGCTGAGAAAGGCATCTTCATAGGGTGTAGGCGGCAACTGCACCGCCCACTGCTCTTCTACGCAGTCATCCACCAGGGCGTTATTGTTCTGATCATCCTGCAGATCATCCACTAACCCCTGCTGTGCAACCACCTCTGCGGCCATGGCATATTGGTAGCGCTTATCCCATTGCAGCAGGTTATCTGCACGGGTGAGGAAGCGATCCTGGCGAAACAGCACTTCCACGGTAATGGTGGTCAACAGGGCCAGTAGCAACAACACAATCACCAGTGCCATCCCGCGTTGCCCATGCGCGGCCCTATGACGCTTGCGCAGCCTCAGCTCCATGGGTTCACCACTGTGCGGTAGAAACGGTGCACGATGTCACCGTTTTCCAGTTCAATCTCCAGCTCGATACTCTTGGGCAGGCGCTGCTGCCACACGGGAACAGGCGCCATTGCCACATCCGGCCACAGTTCCAGCCATTGCCATTCCCCCTGCGGGGTCAAGTCAAGGTAACGGACCGTAAAGCGCTCCACGTGATCGATGAGCACATCTTCCTGATATTCCGTGGCCACGTTGGTGTCGAGCACGGGCCAGTAACGGCGTAACAAGGAGCCATCTTCAAGGGTGTACACCACCCGCTGCATCTCACTGCGTTTTCGCAGCCCAAAGGGGTTTGACCAGCCAAGGCGGGTGAATTCCACATAATTGTCCCGGCCTAAAATGGCCGGTTGCGGGTCGCCGTAGGGGTCACGAACCGGGCGATTGATCAGTTGCTCGAAATCCAGGGTCAGGAAAGTGACTGCCCGCTGAGTCCGCTCCATTTCATCCGCGCTATCTTTCAGCTGTTCACGGCCCTGCAGGGCACTGCCAAGGAAACTGGCCACGGCCACATAAATGAACGCAAAGATGGCGATGGTGATAACCATCTCCAGCAGCGTAAAGCCCCGTTGAGCAAAACGCCGAGACGCAAAGGAGCAATGAATATTCATCCTGATGCCGGCTTTCCAATCAAACTGGCCAAGTGATACGCCATTTGCCCCTGATCATCGTTCTGCATCATGCCGACCTCGATATCCACGCGCCGGGTGTCCGGATAGGGGCCCTCGCTGACACGGGTATTGACCCACCACTCGCGCCCGTTGCGGGTCACCGTGGCGTCAGATTCGCCAGTGGAGGGCCACTGCTGATATACCTGCATTTCAACCAGCTTGTCGGAGGCCACCAGAAAGCCCAAGTGGGTTTCATTGATGTTGGTATAGGCACGGGCGGTGGCACCCATGGTCTGACCAAGTACAATCATTACCAACGCCAGAATGGAGACAGCAATCAGCACTTCCACCAGGGTAAAGCCGCGCTGTTGTTTCATTCAGGCACTTCCTCGATCATCCGAGCACGCCGCTCCAGCCATTCTTGCTTTTCCTGCTGGTCGTCCTCGTCTTCTTCAAGGTCCGGGTCGGAAATCTGCCCCAGTGCCGATATTTGCCAGCGCTGCACGTACTCCAGATCGTCCTGGCTTTGCATGGTCAGGGTTACCGGAGACACTTCGCCACTGGGGAAAAAGAAAACCTGCGGGAATGCTTTTTCTTCCTCTTCTTCGGATTCATCATTCCGTGCCCGCTGCGGTTCACGTTCCTCATCGTCGCCGCCCACGACGTCTTCGCCCAGATCCAGCGAGGTGTCTTTTTTGACCAGGGTCTCGGCAACCTGGCTGAGACTCGCCTGCTCTTCATCGGCCAGCTCGTCCAGTTGCCACACCAGCTCCAGCGCCGGCGGAATCTGGCGCGGCTTCAGGGCGGTATCCTCGATGGGCAAAAAATCGGCGGCGGTGATGTCGTAGGCCAGAGGTTCCCAGCCATCGTGGCGAAGACGCAGCGCCAGCAGCTGACCGGAGAACAGGCTGCGTTCGTTAAGCAGCGCCAGGGTATCCTTGAGCCGGGCAGACTCCTGCTCCAGCTGCCGGTCATCGGATGTCCAGTTGCCCTGGCTGACGACCACCGCGCTGAGCAGCGCAATCAGCCCCACCACCACCATGATTTCCAGCAGGGTGAAGCCGGACTGGAGTGTACGGGGCAAACGCATGTTACTGGACTTCGCGCCAGTTAATGTCCGCGTCAGAACCTTCACCGCCTTCAACGCCATCGGCGCCCATGGACAGCAGATCAAACGGCCCTTCTACACCGGGGCTGATATAAACGTAATCGTTGTTCCATGCATCCAGGGGGACTTTGGGCAGGTAGCCACCATCCGGCCATTTGCGAGCCGAATTAGGACGTTCAACCAAGCCGTTAAGCCCTTCTTCACTGGTGGGGTAGCTGCCATTGTTGAACTTGTACAAATCCAGCTGCTGGACGATTTTGCCCATGTTGGCTTTGGTCAGATCCACCTTGGCGGCTTCGCCCTGCCCGATCACGTTGGGGACAATCACAGCAGCCAACAAACCAATAATGGCCACCACCACCATAATTTCCAGCAGGGTAAACCCTGACATGGCACGCTTTGCTTTCATTCCTTCACCTTAACCGGCTAGTAAGTTATTCATTTGCATAATCGGCAGCATGACCGACAGGACGATCATGACAACCACCCCCGCCATCACCAACAGCATGATCGGCCCGAGCAGCCCCACCATAGTACTGATCGTGCTACTCAATTCTCGTTCCTGATAATCCGCCGCCCGGGTCAACATATTATCTAGCTCACCACTGGCTTCGCCGCTGGCAATCATCTGTACCAGCATCGGCGGAAAGTAACCGCTGGCATCCAGGGCACGGCTGAGGCTGCCGCCTTCTCGCACTTTGGCGGCGGCGTTTTTTACCGCATTGCGAACCGCAAGGTTGCCCACCACCTGGGCGGCAATAAACAAGGCATCCACTAACGGTACCCCGGAGCGGCCGAGAATGCCCAGGGTGCTGGCCAACCGGGCACTGTCACCAGCACGTAGCATGGTGCCCACCAGCGGCATATTCACCAGCCGCTGGTGCACCCGCAAGCGGAAACGCGGGTCGCGCATGGCACGCATGAAGATCACCACAGCCACCACGATCAACAGCACCAGCAACCAACCCCAGCCACGGGCAAAATCACTCATGGCCATGACAATACGGGTGAGCAGCGGCAACGCCTGATCACGCCCTTCAAACACGGCCACCAACTTGGGCACCACGAAGGTCATCATCAGCATGATAACGATGGAGGCAAACACCATGATAAAAGCGGGGTAAATCATCGCCTGGGCAACGGAACGGCCCGTGTCATGGCGGGTTTCCAGGTAATCCGCTAGCTGCTCAAGCACCTGCTCCAGGTGGCCACTCTGCTCACCCGCTGCCACGGTGGCACGGTACATTTCCGGGAACGCGCGGGGGAAGGACTCGAAACTGCGGGCCAGGCTGTAGCCCTCGCGGACCTTGGCTCGCACCGCAAGCATGATGCGTTCGATGCGATCATTGGCGGCCTGCTTGGAAACCGCAGACAGAGCCTGCTCCACAGGTAGGCCGGATTTCAGCAACGTGGCCAGTTGGCGGGTAATCAGCGCCTGTTCGGCGCCATTGATCTTGCCGGAACCGGCGAACCTGCCCATACCCTGGCTGCTGGTATCGCTGGCTTCGTTGACTTCAAGCGGCACCCAGCCCTTGTCACGAAGCTGCTGGCGCACTTGGCGGGCACTGTCTGCTTCCAGTGTGCCTTTGTTGATTTTGCCCCTGTGGTCCAGGGATCGGTATTCGAATGCTGGCATGCGGCTGCTGTCCCGTCAGTCCTCGCGGGTCACCCGCAGGACCTCTTCTACACTGGTATGTCCGCCGAGCACTTTTCGCCAGCCATCCTCACGGATGCCGCTGGTCAGTGTCCGGGCGTGGCGGTTGAGCTCCAGCTCACCGGCGCGGTCGTGGATCAATTGGCGCAAGGTGTCATCCACCAACACCAGTTCGTAGATCCCGGTACGGCCCCGGTACCCCTGATTATTACAGGCTTCACAGCCATTAGGGTGGTACAGCGTACAACTTTCATTGGCCGGGAGGCCCAGCATTTCCAGTTCGCTGGCACTGGCCTGATACGGGTTTTTGCAGTCCTCACAAAGCACTCTCACCAACCGTTGAGCCAGTGAGCCCAGCAAGGAGCTGGAGAGCAAAAATGGCTCGATGCCCATATCCTGCAAGCGGGTCACTGCGCCCACCGCTGTGTTGGTATGCAAAGTAGACAGTACAAGGTGGCCGGTCAGCGAGGCCTGAACCGCAATTTCGGCGGTCTCCAGATCCCGGATCTCCCCCACCATTACCACATCCGGATCCTGGCGGAGTATCGCGCGCAGGCCGCGGGCAAAGGTCATGTCCACCTTGGTGTTGACCTGGGTTTGGCCAATGCCTTCCAGCTGATATTCGATGGGATCTTCCACCGTTAGAATATTACGGGTGCTGTCGTTCAATTCGGTCAGCGACGCATAAAGCGTGGTGGTTTTACCGGAGCCCGTTGGCCCGGTGACCAGAATAATGCCGTGGGGCTTGTGGATCAGCTCGCGCATATGCGCATCACAGGTGTCGCCCATACCCAGATGGGATACCTGCAATCGCCCTGCCTGCTTGTCCAGCAGCCGCAGTACAACCCGCTCGCCATTACTGGCGGGCATGGTGGACACCCGCACATCTACATCCCGGCCACCAATGCGCAAGGAAATCCGGCCATCCTGGGGGATCCGTTTTTCAGCGATATCCATCCGCGACATCACCTTGATCCGCGATACCAGCAATGGTGCCAGCTCCCGTTTCGGCGTCAGCACTTCACGGAGCACGCCATCCACCCGCATGCGCACCACCAGGCGACGCTCGAAGGTTTCAATATGAATATCCGACGCATCCTCGCGAATGGCTTCCTGCAGCAAGGCATTGATTAACCGGATAATGGGGGCGTCATCTTCCTGTTCCAGCAGATCGGAGGTTTCCGGCAAGGCATCTGCCAAACTGGCCAGGTCGAGCCCTTCCAGATCATCCGCCGCTTCAGCGGCAGCGCCGCGCTGCTGTTCATAGGTAATCGCCATGGCCGCAGTGAAGGCGGTGTCGTCCATGGGCACCAGACGTGGCAGGCGACCAATGTGGCGCTGCACTTCACCCAACGCGGCTACGGAAACATCCTGCCGGTGGCACAGCTCTTTATGGCCATCGCGCTCACGCAACAGAACCCCAAAACGCCGCGCGAAGCCGTAAGGCAGCAGCGAAGGTGGAAGCTCCATATTGTCCAGCGTCTCCAGGTGCTCAGTCATAGCTCAATATTTTTCCATTAGGTTCTCGACCACATCCCGGGTGATCGGGTTCAACGTCTGAAACTGGAAACCCACCTGATATTCACCAGGCGCATCCAGGGTTTCAGCCCAGACCACCCGGGCGTCGAAACTGACCGTATTCACCCCGGCTATCTGGTCGGGAAGCACCATACCCAGCTGCAATTCTTCGCCATGGGGGAGTTCCCGGCGGGAAAACAGCTTGAAGCCGTCCACGCTCAGATTCATCAAGCGCCCCACGTTACCACCAGTACTGCGATCAAACACTACCATCTCACGGAACAGTTTCTTGCGCGGGTTTCGACGGTGGTCGCGGGCGCTGTCCTTAACGCCGTTTTCGTCATCGGCAGAACGCAGTACCACCACCACGCCAGTAAAGGTGCCTGAATCATCGGTAATGGCATTGGCGCGCACCGACAGAGCCAGCAACCCATCCTGGTCTGCCGTGTACAAGCTGTGTTCGTTTTTCCAGCTTTCGCCCTGTATACAGGCACTGCGCAATGGAGAGTCATCCCAGCTCCAGCGGAGCTTGCCGGCATCATCGTTGAAGAGCATGTCAGCGAGATCACGGCCCACCAGCGCATCACGGCTCTGGCGCAACAGGGCACAGGCGGCTTCGTTACAAAAGGTGACCCTGCCTTCGGCATTGGCGCCAATCAGGGCTTCGCCCAAGGCATGCAACAACCGTTCGTTTTCATCCTTGAGCCGTTTCATTTGCACCACGGCCTTCTGCAATTTCCGCCGCTGACGATCCAGCTCCAGGAAAACGCTGACCTTGGCTTCCAGTATTTTCTGGTCGATGGGTTTAAAAAGGTAATCCACAGCGCCACATTCGTAGCCCTTGAAGACGTACTTCTGCTCTTTTGAAATCGCCGTGACGAAAATAATTGGGATATGGCGCGTTTTCTTGTTCTTGCGCATGAGTTCAGCCACTTCGAACCCATCCATCTCTGGCATCTGCACATCCAGCAGCACCAGCGCAAAATCATGTTTTAGAGCTAGGGATAACGCCTCATTACCAGATTGAGCCATGACCAGATTGCGGCCGTCGGCATCCAGAATCGCTTCAAGTGCGATCAGGTTTTCCCTGTGATCATCCACAACCAAAATGTTTTGTTTCATAGGCTTACTACCCTGCAACCTGTTCCGCCAAAAAGGGCCCGATTGCCTCAAGATCGAGTACCCTGGAAATCGCACCTGTTGTTATTGCCGCTTCGGGCATTACGGGTGCTTCCGAGCTCACCGGTGATTGGGCGATGGTGACTCCGCCTCTTCGGTGTATATATTCCATGCCTGCCGCGCCGTCTTCATTGGCCCCTGTGAGGATCACTCCCAGCAGGTGACGGCCATAAACCGCGCCGGCAGAGTAAAACAGTTCGTCTATTGCCGGCCGGGAAAAGAGTACAGGCCTTCCTGTAGAGAAAGCCAGTGTCTGATCCTCTTCCACCAACATATGGTAGCCCGGCGGGGCCACATAAACGTGCCCGTCGAGGATGGGCTCCTTGTCTTCCGGGGCAATCACCGGCAGCGCACAATAGCGGGCCAGCAGCCACGGCATGCGGTTATCCGCGCTGGCATGCTGGTGTTGCACCAGCATGATCGGCAACGGGAAATCCGCAGGAAGCGCTGACAGGATACGCGTATAGGCATTCAGCCCACCCCATGACGCGCCCATTACGATTGCCCTGACTGCTCCCTTGCAAGTGTTCACGATGAGTGGCCGCTGCCCTCCTCGCCCCGCGTCTTGCCAGCTTCATAGGCTGCGCGGTGTGCCTGGGCTTCTTTGAGCTTGGCCTGCAGTTCTCGGCGCTGTTTGTCCAAACCCAGGAAGAAATCCACTTTGCTCTTGAGGATCAACGGGTCCAGTGGCTTGAAAAGGTAATCCACCGCCCCAGCCTGGTACCCTTTAAAGACGTACTTCTTTTCCTTGCTAATCGCCGTCACGAAGATAATAGGAATGGTCTGGGTGTCCTTGCGCTGACGCATCAGCTCGGCCACTTCAAAACCGTCCATGCCTGGCATCTGCACATCCAGCAGCACCAGGGAAATATCTTCCTTAAGCAGAATTTTCAGCGCCTCCTGGCCGGAGTGGGCTTTCAGGAGGGTGCGGTCCTCACCTTCGAGGACAGCCTCAAGCGACACCAGGTTGGCCGGCTGATCATCCACCAATAGCAGTTTCTGCTCAATCATCGGTTGTCTCTAATCATGCGTGGTGTGGAAACTGTCGCTTGCGAAAAATTCGCAACGACTTGTTGATAACATCGAACGCGTCTTCCTGGCCGCTGAACCGCAGGCTTTCCTTGGTTCCCAGGCATAGGTAGCCGCCCATATCCAGGCTCTCGCTGAACAGCCTGATCACCCGCTCCTGCAGGGGTCGATCAAAGTAGATCAATACATTTCGGCACAGGATAACGTGCATTTCACCAAAAACCTGGTCAGTGGCCAGGTCGTGATCGGCAAAAACGATATTGCGTTTCAGGCGTTGCTCCATGATCACGCTGTCATAACGTGCAGTGAAATAATCAGACAGGGAGTGCTTGCCGCCGGCGCGGCGGTAGTTGTCACCATACTGTTTGACCGCTTCAATGGAGTAAATGCCCTTTTTGGCCGAGGCCAATACATTCTTGTCGATGTCCGTGGCGTAAATCATGGCCCGGTCGTACAACCCTTCTTCTTCCAGCAAAATCGCCATGGAGTAGATTTCTTCGCCGGTCGAACAGCCGGCGTGCCAAATCTTTATGAAGGGGAAGGTCTTCAAAACCGGCACCACTTCTTCGCGAAAGGCACGGTAAAAATCCGGGTCTCGGTACATCTCCGTCACATTCACGGTCAGGTCGTTGAGCAACGTGACGAAAAATGGCCGGTCGCGCAGGACCTTGTCAGTCATTTCCATGATCGATGCAAAGCCTGACATGGTCAGGCGATGCATAATCCGCCGGCGCATCGACGCGCGGCTATAGAACCGAAAGTCGTAGCCGTACATCTGGTAAATCGCCTCCAGCAACAGGCGAATTTCGATGTCCTCGACACTGACTTCGTCATCGTCGATGGGGTATGTTTCAGCCATAACGCTATTCCGCCACGGTTCTTGTCTTTATAAAGTGACTGCGGGCACGTTTTGCGCCCACTACTTATGCAGCCAGACCCGTAGCAACGAGGTGAGCTTTGCCATATCAATGGGCTTGGAGCAGTAATCATTGGCACCGGCGTCGATACACTTCGCCCGGTCATCCTTCATGGCCTTGGCCGTCAGCGCCAGCATCGGCAGCTTGCTGAAACGGGCCTGTTCACGAATCCGCCCCATGGCTTCGTAGCCATCCATTTCCGGCATCATGATATCCATCAGCACAATATCGATGGATGGGTTGTCATCCAGTGATTCCAGGGCCTCTCGACCATTGTTGGCAATACTGATAGCAAAACCCAGCTCTTCCAGCTGAGCTGATAGCGCATAGATATTGCGCATGTCGTCGTCCACCAGCAGCAATTGCTTGCCTTCAAAAATGTCATCGCGATGCTCAATGGATTCTGCTGTCGGGCGACGATTGGCCGGCAAGGTGGATTCCAGCCAGTGCAGGAACAGGGACGCTTCATTGAGCAACCGCTCGTGTGAGCGCTCCGTCTTGAGGATGATGCGGTCCGCATACTTGCGCAGTTTCGCTTCTTCTTCGCGGGTCATGTCCTTGCCGGTATAGACCACCACGGGAACACTGTCGTAGTCGTCGCTGGCATGGAGTTTTTCCAGCAGCTCGAAACCGCTCATGTCCGGCAACGTCAAATCCAGGATCATGCAGTCGAACACGGTATTCTGCAGGGCATCCAGCGCTTGCAGACCACTGGTGGCGGCCGTAATCTCCACCCCTTTCTGATCAAACAACTCGCGAATGCTTTCGTGCTGGATTTCGCTGTCTTCCACCACCAGAAGCCGGCGCACATTGGTTTCGATGGCTCCCTCGATCTTGGCAAAAGCAGAAAGGATATCGTCCTGGTTGGCCGGCTTGGTCATAAAGTCCAGCGCACCCAGCTCCAGCGCCTTCTTGCGCTCATCACGCCCGGACAGGAAGTGCACAGGAATATCCTGAGTACGCGGGTCCGCCTTCAGCTTTTCCATCACTTCCCAGCCATCGATGCCCGGCAGCCCGATATCCAGAATAATGGCACTGGGGCGGTAATGGCTGGCGTATTCCAGCCCATCTTCACCGTCGTGGCAGATATGCCCTTCCAGGCCGTAATCGGAAGCCAGCTCCACCAGCACCCGAGCAAACTCTTCATCGTCCTCAACAATCAGCACGGTCTTCTCGCGGACCACAAAATCGTCGCCCCCGGTATCCAGCGGTGTCATCGACGCCGTATGCGCCTCGGCATTGCTACCAATACCTTCATCGGCATGGCCGGCAGCGGCATTATTGATTTCCAGCGCATCGGCACTACCGACAGGCAGGTAGAGCATAAAGGTGGAACCCTGCCCCTCGCCGTCGCTATACAGGCCGATCTCCCCGCCCAGCAATCGTGCCAGTTCACGGGAAATGGTCAGCCCCAGACCGGTGCCGCCGTATTTGCGACTGGTCGTGCCATCCGCCTGCTGGAAGGCCTCAAAAATCAACTTCTGCTTTTCATCCGCAATCCCGGTACCGGTATCGATCACCGCAAACTTCAGCGTCTGCCCCGGCACCAGGTGGCGGGACGGCAAGGCTTCGGAGGCATCCGGTTGCGTAATGCTCAGAGTCACCGAGCCTTGCTCGGTGAACTTCAGTGCATTGGAAAGCAGGTTCTTAATGATTTGTTCAAGACGCTGACGGTCCGTGTAGAAGTGTTCAGGCAACGTATCGCCAAGCTCGACCTTGAAATCCAGGTTGCGGCTTTCGGCCACGTGGGCGAAGTTGCGACGGAAGTGCTCTACGATTTCCGGCGGAGACAAATCGTCAATGATGACATCCATCTTGCCCTCCTCGATCTTGGAAATATCGAGGATGTCATTAATCAGGCTAAGCAGATCCGCACCGGCGGAGTGGATGACCTGGGCGTGCTCGACTTGCTTCTCTTCCAGGTTGCCGCGTTTGTTCTGCCCCAGGGCATTGGAGAGAATCAGAATCGAGTTGAGCGGCGTGCGTAGTTCATGACTCATGGTGGACAGGAATTCGGACTTGTAGCGGGAAGACATCTCCAGCTCGCGAATCTTGTCTTCCAGTTCATGGCGTAGCAGCTCAAGCTCGTCATTCTTCTGGGCCATTTCTGATTTCTGTTCAGTGAGCATGCGCGCCTGGGCTTCAAGCTCTTCATTGGTAACGCGCAATTCTTCCTGCTGGGCCTGCAAGCTTTCTTCCGAAGCTCGCAGCGCCTGAGTCTGCGACTCCAGTTCTTCGTTAATGGCTTTCAATTCTTCCTGCTGGTGTTGCAGGCGAGATTCGGACGCAGACAACTCCATGGCCTGCTCTTCCAGATCCTCGTTGGCCTGGGCCATTTCCGTTTTTTGCCGCTCCAGGGCATCGGCCTGGGACTGTGTCTGCTCCAGCATGAGAGCAAGACGGAAACGGCTTTGCGCGCTGTGCAACGACACGGAAATGACGGCCACACATTGCTCCATGAATGCCAAGTCGTCATTGCTGAAGTCGCGAAACGCGCCTATTTCCAGCACCCCTTTCACTTCGTCTTCATGGACAATGGGCATCACCATCACATTGCGTGGCTGGCCGGCTCCGGTGCCGGACGCAATGCTGATGTAATCATCCGGAACCTGCTCCAGCAGAATGCTCTTGCGCTCCAGGGCGCATTGCCCCACCAGGGATTCACCCAGACGGAATTCATTGGCCAGATGTTTGCGCCGCTGCATGGCATAGGAGCTGCTCAGGCTGAGCATCTGCGTATCCGGGTCATAGCTATAAAATGCGCCCACTTGCGCCTCAACAACCGGCACCAGGAAGCTCAGCATGTTGTTGCCCAGCTGCTCGAAGCCCATCTCTCCGCGCATGCGGTTATTCAGTTCGGCCAGATGGTTCTTCACCGTTTCCTGCCGACGATCTTCCGTATGGCGAGCCACCAGGGCATCGCGCATCTTACGAATGGCATGCAACAGGTGGCCGGTCTCATCCCGACCCCCTTTCTCAATACGGGTATCCCACTTGCCATTGGCAATATTGTCTGCCGCGTCCACAGCTCCTTCCAGCGGCAGCGTAATGGCCCGGGTAACACGTAAAGCGATCAGCGCCAACAAGGTAAAGGCGACCAGCCCCAGGAACAGCCCGATTTTTTGTGTGCCAAGATTGTCCGCACGGCTATTGTTGAGAGTCTCGCGGAACGCTTCATAGCGCTGTTTCTCGAACGCTTTCTGATTGCTCTCGTAGGTGTCCTGCAGCTCTCTCACATCTGCAATACGCTGGTACAGGTCCTCCGAGGTGCCGTTATTGGTAATTAGATTACGGGCCAGTGCGGTGGCTCCGTTGATATACGCGGTAAAATTGCGGCGTAATTCTTCCACGCCAGCAGAAAGTGTTGGGTCGGTGCGGCGAATGTCCGCCAGCCGTTGCTCGAAGGCCGACGCCCTGGACTGCGCTTCTTCAAGCAAATCCGGGTCAGCTTGGGTAATCGCCGCGATGTAGGACTCGCTGATGGCGATAAAATCCACATTGTTGGCGTTGATCAATTCCAGAACAGGAAAGTCCTGGCTCTCAATCCGTTTGAGATGATCGATATTGGTTTCGGCAATATAGAAGCTGTAGGCCGCATAGACCACAAACAGCACAATCCCCAGCCCGGCTACAGACAAAATCTTAAGCCGCACGGACAGGTTCTGGAACCAGTTCATTCAGATAGCCCTCATGCCTTTTCCGGCTTGTTGTTATCCAGGCCCACTACAGGGCTAAGACTAAAGTGTGAGGCTACCAGAAATTGACAGAAAGCGGCAATAAATCACATGAATACCGCAGGCTAGAAAGTTGATTTTTCAGGGATAAAATCAGACCAACCGACAAAGAAAAAGCAATAAAATGCAGTGATCGAACACAAACCGCATGTCGTTCAATGACTTGAGGTAGGTAGCGCAGTGGGTGATAAATCCGAATCAAGCAGTTTGGCTGTGGCTGAGCCACACGACAAAAAAGAAGGAGAAATTGGTGCGGGTAGCCGGACTTGAACCGGCATGACCTAATGGCCGACAGATTTTAAGTCTGTTGTGTCTACCAATTTCACCATACCCGCAGGAAGATCATCGTACGTGTTATGCGTGGAATAAAAATGAGATGGGCTAAGCGGCTGTTTTTACTTGTCTTTCTATCGAGATGATGACACATGATTGTGCCTGTCACCTCATCGACCGTATGGGTCGGTAATTGGAGGCGCGGGTCGGAATCGAACCGGCGTTAACGGAGTTGCAGTCCGCTGCATGACCACTCTGCCACCGCGCCATTTAACTGTATTACCAAGAAAAAACCTCGGCATAACCGAGGCTTTCAAAATCTTGGAGCGGGAAACGAGATTCGAACTCGCGACCCCAACCTTGGCAAGGTTGTGCTCTACCAGCTGAGCTATTCCCGCTTTTTTCTGCAACGCAGACATGCTGCGTTGCGGGAAAGAATTCTACTCATCACCCCTCGGGTGTCAACCCGACACCGGGTGTTTTTTCTGACTTTTCAGGACTTTGACTGACTTTTGAGCAATTGCGGCGCTGCAGCACGAAGATACGAGCCCATGGACCACAGAGTGAATGCCGTAGCCAGGTACAGCAAACCATAGCTGAGCCACAGCCACGGATTCATAATAATGTCGCCGTCCGCTGTAAAGGTCGGTTTTTGTGCCAACAGCAAGGTAATCGCCGTCATCTGGGTCACGGTCTTGATCTTGCCCAGCTGGCTTACCGCCACTTTCGCCCGCTGGCCGAGTTCCGCCATCCATTCGCGCAATGCCGAGACCGTAATCTCCCGGGACACAATCACCATGGCCGGCACCGCCAACCAGGCAGTGGCGTGAATCTGCACTAGCATCACCAGCGCTACACCCACAATCAGCTTATCTGCCACCGGATCCAGGAAGGCGCCAAAAGGGCTGGTTTGATTGAGCTTGCGCGCCAGATAACCATCCAGCCAGTCAGTGATGCCCGCGGCCAGAAATAACAAGGCGGCACACACATCACTCCAGTGAAACGGCAGGTAGAACACCAGCACCAGCACGGGAATTGCCAGCACCCGAATCAGGGTGAGGATGTTCGGCAAATTCAGGATGGGGTGCACTTTCTGCATAGGAGGGAACTACCGGCCATGAAAATAAGCCACCAGTATAGCGGAAAGCGAGCGGCGACTCATTTCTGATTTTAGATCAAAAACTGAACGCCCTATCGATGAAACCAGTCGTACAGCGTCTGCGCCATCTGATCATTGATTCCCGGCACCCGGGCCAGCTCGCTGGCTGAGGCATTGCGCATCTGCTTCAGCCCACCAAAGTGAGTCAACAACGCCTTGCGCCGCTTAGGTCCAATACCGGGAATCTCATCCAGTGTGGACTGTTTGCGGGCCTTGCCACGCCGGGCTCGATGCCCAGTCAGGGCAAACCGGTGCGCCTCATCGCGAACCTGTTGCAACAGATGCAACGCAGAGTCCGCCGGACCCGGAATCATTTCCTTCCCGCAAGGCAGATAGAGCGCTTCAAACCCAGGCCGGCGGCTGGGGCCCTTGCCGATCCCCATTACTCGCACCGTGGTTTGCAGGTCCAGCTCCTGAATGACCTTCCAGCCGCGCTGCATCTGCCCTTTACCGCCATCAATAAGCAAGAGATCGGGCAGCCTGCCCTCTTCCTTTAATACGCGCTGATAGCGGCGCCGGATTGCTTCTTCCAGTGCTTCATAATCATCCCCGGCTGCCGCAGGATTCACATTGAAATGCCGGTATTCCTGTTTTCGAGCACCTTGCTGGTCAAACACGACACAAGAAGCCACCGCTTTTTCGCCTTGCGTATGGCTGATATCAAAACACTCTATACGCCGTACCGGTTCACGGCTTTCCAGCAGCGTTTCCAGTGCCAGAAAGCGAGCCTCCATATGCTCGCGTGCGGCTAACTCCGAGGCCATGGACTGTTGGGCATTGGTCTGTGCCATGGTGATCCAGGCAGCACGATCACTGCGCACGCGCCAAGCTAGCCGGACTTTCTTGCCCCACTGACTTTCCAGTGCCTGCTGCAGCGCATCCGCGCCCGGAATATCCATGCTCAGCAATATTTCCTGCGGCTTAACCGGATCCTCCCGATCACCCAGGTAATACTGGGAGAGAAAAGCCTCCAAGATTTCGCTGCGATCTTCCTCGCCTCGGGTGTCCGGTCGGAAGGTACGGTGCCCCAGAATGCGGCCATCACGGATCATTAGCACCTCGATCACCGCCAGGCCATGGCGAGTTTCAATGGCGACCACATCCAGGTCGCCCTGCCCCGTTTCCGCGTACTGCTTTTGCTGCACAGATTGAATGGCGGCCAGCTGGTCCCGCAGTATCGCGGCTTTTTCAAATTCCAGCGCCAGCGAGGCTGCCTCCATATCCACACTGAGTTGCTCAACCACTTCCCGACTGCGTCCATCCAGAAAGTCCGCTGCCATCTTCACCTGGCGCGCATAATGTTCTTCGCTCACCAACCCCACGCACGGTGCCGTACACCGATTGATCTGGTGCTGGAGACACGGGCGGGTGCGATTACGGAAATAGCTATCGCTGCAATTACGTACCTGGAACACTTTTTCGATCAACGACAGGGCTTCGCGCACCGCGCCGCCACTGGGATACGGGCCAAAGTACTGGCTCCCAGCCCGACGCGTGCCGCGATGAAAGGTGACGCGGGGGAAACGGTCGGAGCGGGTAATACGAATGTACGGGTAGGATTTGTCGTCGCGCAGAAGGATGTTGTAAGGCGGTTTCAATTCCTTGATCAGTGACTGCTCCAGCAGCAGCGCCTCCGCTTCACTGCCGGTCACCGTCGTCTGGATATCGCGAATTTTCCCGACCAGTGCCCGGGTTTTCACGCTCGACACATTTTTCTGGAAATAACTGTTAAGGCGCGCCTGAAGGTTGCGCGCCTTGCCCACATACAAAACATCACCGCCGGCGTCCAGCATGCGATAGACACCGGGTTTGCGGGCACAGTGGTCAAGGAAATGCTTAGCGTCGAAATCGGGCAAGGAGGACATCTCAAAACAGGTTGGCAAACAGAAAGTGTATCAGCCCTGCCTAGATGATTTCCCCCTGTGACGAACCGATAATCAGGGAGCTGTATTTTCTACCGCATCAAGCATGCCGTGGCGCACGGCCAGTAACGCCATTTCCACATCGCTGGTCACGCCCAGCTTGTCAAAAATGCGGTACCGGTAGGTATTCACCGTTTTCGGTGACAGGCAAAGCTTGTCCGCCACATCCTGCACCTTGTGGCAGTTCACGATCATCATCATTATCTGCAGTTCGCGCTCGGACAACATATCCAGCAGCGAGCCTTCGTCACCGGTATAGGGCTTGAGCGCCATGGCCTGAGCAATTTCCGGGCTGATATAACGCTGCCCAGTGGCCACTACCTTTATAGCCCGGACCATTTCTTCCAAGTCGGCACCCTTGGTCATGTAACCGGCGGCACCGGCTTTCATCAGGCGGGACGGAAACGGCTCTTCTTCACACATGGTGACAGCGATAACGCGGATACCCTCATCAACGCGCAACAATTTACGGGTAGCTTCCAGGCCGCCAATTCCCGGCATTTTCAGATCCATCAACACCACTTCCGGTGTCAGTTCTCTGGCCATTTGCACGGCCATCTCACCTGAATTTGCCTCGCCGACAACCCGCAAACCATCCACTTCGTCCAGCATGCGAGCAATGCCCGTACGGACCAGATCATGGTCATCCACTACCAATACTTTGATCATTAACTGCTCCCCCCGGGTAGTTCCTTTACCCGTTAGTGTTCTGTTTTTGTTTGCTTGTAAACATAATGGTACCGCTTGTACACAGGCATGCATAGGACACCGTTATCAGACGACGCGACTCTCACAAACCCTGAGACGATTGATACCACAGACATTAGCCATTAGTCGCGTTGACCGCATAGTCAAAAAGACCAAACATAGGGCAACATTGGTAATGTCCAGTTGGCCACCGGTCAACGCTGACGACAACAGCGTAAACAATGACAAAAGGCAACCCATGAGCGCAATCATTTTGCTCCTGCTGGGGCTAGGTGGCATGGCCGCCGGCTACTTCGTCTACTCCCGTTTTATTGCATCGCGCATCTATAAACTGGATCCAAATTTCCGCACCCCTGCCCACGAATATGAAGACGGCGTGGATTTCGTGCCCACCAACCGGTATGTGCTATGGGGTCACCACTTTACTTCCGTGGCCGGCGCAGCCCCTATCGTCGGCCCTGCCATTGCCGTTATCTGGGGCTGGCTACCTGCTTTCCTCTGGGTCGTATTTGGCACAATTTTCTTTGCCGGGGTGCATGACAGTGGCGCCCTGTGGGCCAGTGTCCGCAACCGGGCAAAATCAGTCGGCGCACTCACCGGCGAGGTGGTCGGCCGCCGCGCTCGCACCGTCTTCATGATTGTCATTTTCCTGGTGCTACTGATGGTGAACGCCGTGTTTGGCGTGGTGATCGCCAAGCTGCTGATCAATAACCCCGGCGCGGTCGTCCCGGTGTGGGGCGCCATCGCCGTGGCATTGGTGATCGGCCAGCTAATATACCGCCGGATGATCGGCCTTGGGCTGGTCTCTGTCATCGGCGTTGCTGCCCTGTATAGCTTGATTTACGTGGGCCCCATGGTTCCCGTTACGCTGCCCGATCAGGTTATGGGCCTGTCGGCCAGTGCCAGCTGGATTTTACTGCTGTTTGCGTATGCGGCCGTGGCATCGCTGCTACCTGTCTGGATGCTTCTGCAACCTCGCGACTACATCAACGGTCTGCAGTTGTTCGTCGGCCTGATCCTGCTTTATGGCGCTGTGCTGCTGGGCAATCCCCAGGTTGTCGCGCCGATGATCAACAGTGACGTTCCTTCCGGCACGCCCTCGTTACTGCCGCTGCTGTTCGTAACCATCGCTTGCGGTGCCATCTCCGGCTTTCATGGCCTAGTCGCATCCGGCACCAGCTCCAAACAGCTGGACAAGGAAACGGATGCTCGCTTCGTGGGATATTTTGGCGCCGTGGGTGAAGGCGCGTTGGCACTGGCGGCCATCATTGCCGCCACGGCTGGCTTTGCCACCCTCGCTGACTGGCAGGCAGTCTATACGGCGTTTGGTCAAGGCAGCCTGACCGCCTTCGTGGATGGTGGCGCCAATATTCTTGCCAATGGCATGGGAATGGACGTTGGCGTTGCAGCCACACTGCTCACCGTCATGGCGGCGCTGTTTGCCGGCACCACCATGGACACCGGCCTGCGATTGCAGCGCTATATTTTCCAGGAATGGGGTGAAATTTATCAGCAAAAATGGATGACTCGCCCCCTGCCGGCCACACTGCTGGCGGTGGTCAGCTGTCTGCTGCTTGCATTCGGGGCAGGCGGCGCCGATGGCGCTGGCGGCCTGTTGATCTGGCCGCTGTTCGGCACCACTAATCAGCTGTTGGCCGGGCTAACCCTACTGGTGATCACCATCATGCTGGTGAAACGTGGCCGCCCGGCTATTTACACCCTGGCACCGCTGGTTTTCCTGTTGGTGATGACCCTTTTTGCCCTGCTGATCCAGCTTAAGAGCTTCTACGAGAAGGAAGACTGGTTCCTGCTGGGACTGGACCTTGTCGTGCTGGTTGCTGCTCTACTGGTCACACTGGAATGCACCTCCGCCCTGAAACGCGCCTTCAAGGCGCCGCCGGAGCCCAATTAATGGCAGAGCGAGGACAATCAACGCCAAGACAATGGTTCAAGCGCATGGGTGAATTGGGGGCGCAGTATTACAACGCGCCCTATCGCGCCGCCATAGCTCGAGCCAAACGTGACGAGGAAGACCTGTTTATGCTGCTGGTGTTCTCAGAAATGATGGGCGTGCCAAACCCGGCCGCCTGGAATACCCTGGAGCTACAACCGCTGCTAATGGACCGCTTTCATGACTGGCACACCCGCATGGGTATGGAGCGCTCACCGCTGGATCACTTTCGCTGCTGCTAATGACAGACACCCCTGTACAACATCACCTTGATCTGGATGCCCTGCTCGCCTCCCGCACTCTGCTCATGGTGGGTGGCAAGGGCGGCGTGGGCAAAACCACCACCGCCTCCGCACTGGCCGTCCGCGCCGCCTCGCAAGGTCGTAAGGTGCTGCTGGTCTCCACCGACCCGGCCCACAGTCTGGCTGACGCCTTTAATCACCCCATCGGCAACCGCCCCACCTGCCTGGCACCCAGTCTGACCGCACTGGAGCTGGACCCGGATGACGAGGTCGACGCTTACCTGGATCGGGTTAGCGCCCAGATGCGCCGGTTTGCCACCCCGGATCAGTTCCGGGAACTGGATAAGCAACTGCGCCTCAGTCGTCAATCCCCCGGCGCGCAGGAAGCGGCCTTGCTGGAACGCATCTCCCGGTTAATTGATGTGGACAGCCGCGACTATGACTTATTGATCTTTGACACCGCCCCCACCGGCCACACCCTGAGATTGTTAAGCCTGCCAGAAGTCATGGCGGCCTGGACCCAGGGTCTGCTGCGCCATAGCGATAAAGCCCGCAAGCTGGGACAGGTGCTGGGCCATCTGACACCGGACAAGAGCGTCGACAGCCCCTTGCAGGACCCCACCGAGCACGCCACCGCCGGCCTGGACCCGCGCAGCCAGGAGGTGGCGGATACCTTGATGGCCCGCCAGCGTTTATTCCACCGCGCACGCCGCAAACTGTCCGATGCCACCAATACCGCCTTTGTTTTTGTACTGACCCCCGAACGACTGCCCATTCTGGAAACTCAGCGCGCCGTTGCCTCACTCACAGAACATGGCATCCCCGTGGCCGGCGCCGTGGTTAACCGGGTACTACCGGATGCCGCAGACAGCGCTTTTTTCGCTGCCCGCCACGCGCGCCAGCAACGTCATATGGAAGAACTGGCACACGCCTTGGGCGCGCTGCCTCGCAAGGACTTGCCACTACAGGAAGATGACATTCAAGGACTGGAGGCAATTCGGGCATTTGCTGGATTGCTTGGCAATGCGGATCGCTGAGCCACACGCGACACGCTTGTAGCGTGCTGCGTGCACCACATTGATCTGAATACCAGCGTTTGATCGTAGTGACTCGGCCCGGCGGGTAAAAACCGGGACTTGGTAAGCCCCACCAAGGATTGAAACGCGGAAGTGAGACGGGGCTGTTTCACCCCTTATCGCGCCTCGGTATAGATCATCCTTCACCTGCTCCCGGTGGCAGTCAGAAGGATACCGGGTAAGCCGGAGAGTCGGCCTCCGGGCCGCTTTCTTATGCCTACCGGACAGCGAGTAATGACCACAGCAAGCAATGTTATCCAGATTGACCCTGGCGCTTTCGCCGATCACTAGGATCATAGCCAAGGCCCACTAATGACGCGAGACACTATGCTTGCTGTTAAGGGATGCCATGAATCACCACAGGAACGCCAAGATCTCGACCCACGTAAAGCTCTATGAGCTAGAGCAAGCCTATGATGACGTGGTTAGGTGCGGCCCTATGCTGCGCTGGTGCTGGGAGTGGCTGGAATGAGAGCCGGAGTGGATTACAGAACGGTTTTAAAGGTGGTGTGATGACAGCCAATTCAACGTGAGAGGCAACCAGCTCACCCTAATCAATTAATGACGCGGGACTGACACCAATCATATGCCTCAGAAAACCCTTCCAAGCTGAATGAGATAACTTCAGGTATTTTGTACTCGCCGGGACCTGCAATTTCAAATCTGATTACGCTGGCGTCATTAAGAGTTTCAACATCAAGTCCGGGTATAAACAGATTATTGGCGTTCGAGTCTGCATCGGTCAGCAGGGCTTTTTCAATCGCCGGGCGGCCATCAATTCGCATCAATGTTTTTTGATACCGGTAGCATTCTCCATCTTCGTCAGGGCAAATGGTCCCGTCAAAATAGAATGGATAGCCAGGCATACCAATTTGCACCACAGAGTAGCCACAACTCAGATTTAGGAAAACATCAACATATAGGTCGCTTTTACGAATATATAGTGGTGGTTCGCTTGGCGTCATAATCATTTCATGGATTGCATCCGTCATTAGGTCTTTGTCAGACACCGCTCGCCAGTCCTCGAACGTAATTTGATCTCTCGAACTTGCCTCACTTGCAACGAAGGTCAAAAATATCAACGTAAAATAGTAAACTGCGCGCATATCCCCTCCCTTTAATTTTCCGCATCGTAACGTCTTTGATCGACAGCGTTCAAATTCGCTATTGGAGCACAGGCACTATGCGGTAACGAGAGAGCCGTTGCGGATGTAAGCCGTGACGGCTTTTTTTGTGTGGGAGATTGGCTGGCACCTGTCTTTCTTTTATATTCGGGGATGCTTTCCAAGAAAGGGCTTAACCATGAGAAGAAAAGAAGAGTCCAAGCAACCCAATGAGCAAGAAGTGCCGGAAATAACTGGGTATGAGCGAGATCTACCCGTATCCATATATCAGAATGATGATACCGGCCACTTCACGCGAAAAGAGCGCTACCAACAATATCTCCAATCACCCGAATGGGCCCAGGTTAGAGATGACATCTTTGTCCGGGATCAAGGCATTTGCCTAGATTGTGGCAATCCAGCGGAGCAAATCCACCATCGGAGCTATCCTGAGGTAATGGGAGATGAGAACTACGACGACCTTGTTTCCCTATGTGGCTCATGCCACAGATATCGCCATGAAATTGGTTATTAACTCAAGGGTTATAAGTATCGGTGAAAACCTACTGCTGTGACGAACTTATGGAGCCTATGAGGCTTTGGATAAGTCCAAGCATGGGCAAGGCAAGGTCATTAGACAAAAAAAGCGCTCACAATTGAGCGCTTTTTAAATGTTGGGCTTTATGTTGGGTATATCGCAACATGGCTGATAACCCATTGACCGCACAACGAATTTGGCGGAGGGGGTGGGATTTGAACCCACGGACGGTCTCCCGTCGCCGGTTTTCAAGACCGGTGCATTCGGCCACTCTGCCACCCCTCCAAGGTGGCAGCAATAATACATGAGCAATAAGGCCAGTCAACGTCGAAGCCACAATAGCATGCACGACTGGTTGAGTTTTGATCGCTCAGACACATTCCCCCACTCAATCGGAATAACGGCGAAAGATGCGCTGTTTGGCACGCTCGTATTGCGCCTGACTGATAATTCGCTCAGTCACCAACCGGCGATGCTCTGCCATTTCTGCCGCCAGCCGCTCTTTCCTGTCGGGTAAAAGGTCCCAGGCCCGTTCACCCCGCAGCTGCAACGCGCTAATCACCTTGCCAAGGCGCTTGCTGTCACTGCGCTGCTCAAACAAGTCAAACATCACCACCCGGCCATTGCGGGTATAGAACAGCAAGCGTCGAGATGAGCCTCGCAGGCAGATGCCACCGCCCAACAACGCAACCCCCAGCGCCGCCAGGGCGGGAACGGGCTGTCCCACCACAAAAAACAGCCCGGCAACGGTCAACGCCAACAGCGCGACACTCAAGGACCGCCAGGCAATTTCTCGATAGTGACTTGGGGAACCTGCCAAAAACGCCAGATTAATAATCCGTGTCACCTCGCGCCGGCCACGCTGTTCCGCCCATTCCAGGTAGCGCCCATTGAACAGGATGATCCGACGATGTCGCCCCAGCAGCCGGTTCTTCTGTTCAAAAATCAACTCATGGCGACGCGACGCCAACCCTGGCACCTGCAGCAAATCTTCGTACAGCGAATGCCGGCCCTGTACTGCTGCCAGCTCAATCTGCTCACTATCTGTGCCAGCCAGCGATAATGCACCCATAAGACCCCCTTGGTTCAAATTTAGGCATTCTTGGTACGAAAATAGTATTACTTTGGCGCATCGCCATCCCACGATAAGCGTCACAAAAGTGCACATCCGCGGTCGCAAGCTAGCCACAGAGGATGACAAGCCACTATGTCATGGCGAAAAGCCGGTTTAACGCTTGATTTTGAGGCCCTCGCCCTTATGATCACAGGAACAATTCGCAATAATGAGTGAACGCATGAATAACCCGACGAACCCCTATACCGCCCCCCACCAGCACGGCGCTGCCGTTACTGGGGAGCGCGCGGCCCAGGTACTGAAAAACACCTACATGCTGCTGGGGCTGTCACTTGTTGTGGCCACCGGCGCGTCTTGGTTTGCCATGGCCAGCAATATCGGTTTTATCAACATCTGGCTGACCTTAGGCGTCTACATTGGCCTGCTATTTGCCACCAACGCTCTACGTAATAGTGCTTGGGGTATCCTCGCGGTCTTCGGCCTCACCGGCTGGCTGGGCTTCACCACCGGTCCCATTATCAACATGTATGCCCAAATGCCTGGCGGCATGGAAATTGTGACCACCGCTCTGGCAGGCACTGCCGGTATCTTTGTGGCCATGTCGGCCATCTCGTTGGTGACCCGCAAAGACTTCAGCTTCCTTACCAACTTCATCATGATCGGCATCCTGGTGGCATTTGGGGCAAGCATCGCCAATATCTTCTTCGCCATTCCGGCCCTGAGCCTGGCGGTGTCTGGCGCCTTTGTGCTGCTGTCTTCCCTGCTGATCATGTGGCAGACCAGCGCCATCATTCACGGCGGTGAAACCAACTACATCATGGCGACCGTGACCCTGTTCGTGTCCATCTACAATCTGTTCATGTCCCTGCTGCACCTGTTGACCGCACTCAGCGGCAACGATTGATGCGTTTCTCGCTTCTGGTCAATGCGGCGGCAGATTCTGCCGCCGCATTGACCGCCCTCCACACAGCCCAAGCCCTCCTCAAAAACCCTGATCACCAACTCCATTGCTTGTTTCTTTACCGGGATGCCGTGCATCTGGCGAACCGTCATGCCTGGACCGGTGATGGCAACCAGTCCAGCGCCGCCCAGCAGTGGCAGCACTGGCTTGCCCAGCATGACGTGAATGCGGTGGTCTGTGTGGGCGCCGCCCAGCGCCGGGGTATCGTCGCCACAGAAGCAGCCAGCACGCTGGCGGAAGGTTTCTCTCTGGCAGGACTGGGGCAATGGGCAGAGGCGCTCATCAACAGCGACCGGGTGATTCAGTTTGGCTAATCATACTCTCTACATCGCCACCGGGAGCCAACCGCTTTCCAGCCAATTCCAGGAAATGCTGGACATGTTGCTCACTGGTGCGGCGTTCGGGCAAGCTACGACGCTGTGGCTAACCCCCTCCGCCCTCGACACCTTACGCCTTTGCCCCAACGAGACCCTGATGCAGCTTGCTGATTTCGGTGTCCGTTGCGTCACGCAAAGCACGGAAAGAGTGGACAACCCCGCGCCAGCCGCAGACTGCCACGTCGTCGCCACCCCGCTCGGGCCTGATGAGCTGTTATCATTGCGCACCCAATGCGATCAAATACTGGTGTTCTGAATGTTGCACCTGCTTGGCTTTTCCCCTGACGATAACAATACACAGCAGCGCTTTGCCGCGCTCTATGCCCCAGGCGACATTTGTGTCTTTACCGATGCAGGCCTGTTACTTGCATCGCACCTGACACTGAAAGGAGACGGGTACTTGCTCGCGCATACCTCACTGGTATTGCCTGACAGCACCCTCCCGGTAATCGACCACGCTGAACTACTGACACTGGTCGCCGAGCACGGCCCGTGCACCAGCTGGTATTGAATCGACGCCTTCATGCATCACGCTTCACCAGCACGCCTTAAGCCCTATATGAGATGGAATCATGACTGAACACGCTTTTGCGCCATTCGTTCGCACCTTGGGCCGCGGTAAGCGGGCCCGCCGCAGCCTTACCCGCGAGGAAGCCTGCGATGCCATGCAATCCATTCTTGAAGGCAAAGTGGAAGATATTCAGCTTGGCGCCTTTCTTATGCTGTTACGGGTAAAAGAGGAAACCCCGGAGGAGCTGGCGGGCTTTCTGGATGCCTGCCGGCCTGTCTGCCACGACGCGCTTGCACAACTGCCAGACGTGCAACTGGACTGGCCCAGCTATGCGGGCAAGAAGAAACACCATCCCTGGTACTTGTTGGCCTCGGTGTTACTGGCAGGCCATGGCATCCGCACTTTTCTCCATGGTGGCCCGGCACACACACCCAATCGGGTGTATACCGATCAGCTTCTACCGCAACTGGGCCTGCCCGTTGCACAAACAGTCGCCCAGGCAAATACACACCTTGAGGCGCACGGGCTGGCCTATCTACCGCTAGAACAATTCTGCCCACCGCTGGCACGGATGCTCACGTTGCGCTATTTCCTGGGTTTGCGCTCGCCGATCAACACTCTGGCCCGCAGCCTCAATCCCGCCCAAGCGCCACTCTCCATGCAGAGCGTGTTCCACCCGGCTTACATCGAATTGCATCAAGGGGCCGCCACACTAGCCGGCGATCGGGACCTGCTGCTATTCAAGGGCGAAGGCGGCGAACTGGAAATCCGGCCAGATGCTCGCACGCAAATCCAGGGCATCCGTCACGGCGAGGCACTGCAAAGCGCGGTGATTGATAGCGCCATGCCCCGGCAAACCCCACCCGGCGACCCCAGCGCAGACACAGTGTTAAAGGTATGGCGCGGCGAAGCCCGTGATGAATACGGTGAACAAGCGGTTATTCATACCGTGGCCGTGGCCCTGTGGGGGCTCGACAAGGCAGACTCACTGGAAAGTGCGCGCAAAAACGCCGCAGCACTGTGGAAAAATCGCGACAAGGCAAGGCTTTAAGGTCCGCTGTCGGATTACGTCTTTCAGGCTCTCTGTGCCCTTGGGTAAATCTGACCTACAAAACCGTGTTCTGTAGTCGGTCGGGTTAGGCGTAGCCGTAACCCGACCTAGATCTTTTCAGGGTTTGAACCAACCAAACCTGGGATGCAAGCTGACCACGCTGCCAACGATAATCAGTGTGGGCGCGTGGATTTCCCGGCCTTCGATATCGTCCGGCAGCTGATCCAGCGATCCGGTAATGACTTCCTGCAGATTGGTCGTGCCCCGTGACACCAACGCAATCGGTGTATCACCCGCACGGCCATGGGCTATCAACTGGCTGCAGATTTCCCGCAATCCCACCAGCCCCATGTAGAACACCACGGTTTCGTGTTCACCAACCAGATGCTCCCAATCCAGATCCACCGAGCCATCCTTGCGATGCCCGGTCACAAACCGCACGGATTGCGCGTGATCGCGGTGCGTCAGCGGAATCCCGGCATAGGAAGCACAACCACTGGCGGCGGTAATACCCGGCACCACCTGAAAGTCGATCCCTTCTGCCACGATCAAATCAATTTCCTCGCCACCACGGCCGAAAATAAACGGGTCCCCGCCTTTCAGTCGGCACACCTTCTTGCCTTGCTTGGCGTAATGGACCAGCAATTCATTGATGTTGTCCTGGGGCAGCGCGTGTTTATCGCGGGCCTTGCCCACGTACACCAGTTCCGCGTCCCGGCGGGCCAGATCCACGATGCCCTTGCCTACCAGTCGGTCGTACAGCACCACGTCGGCTTTCTGCAGCAGGCGTAGCGCCCGGAACGTCAGCAAGTCTGGGTCACCGGGGCCTGCCCCTACCAAATACACTTCACCCCGGCTCAGGGTCGCCGCATCGGCGGACTCAATGGCGGCGGCCAGCATGGCCTCGGCTTCACTGTCTTTACCGGCCAGTACCTTTTCTACCACCGGGCTATCCAGTGTCTGCTCCCAGAACAGACGACGTGCGCCGATGTTATCGAGCTTGTCTTTAAGGGGCTGACGGAAACGGGCCATCAGGTCTGCCAGGCGCCCCCAGCGAGCAGGCAAGGACGATTCCAGCTGGGCGCGTAGCTTACGCGCCAGCACTGGAGAAGCACCGGAGGAGCTGATACTGATCAGCACCGGGGAACGATCCACGATGGCGGGAAAAATGAAATCGCCCAGGGATGGGTCATCCACCACATTCACCGGCAAGCCGCGTTGCTGCGCCTGGCTGGCAATCCCGGCATTGGTGTTGCGATCATCCGTGGCACAAATGACCAGCGCCACCCCGTCCAGATCCGCGCTCGCAAACGCACGATCCACACAGGCGCCACCACTTTGCACCACAATATCGCGCAACTCATCGCACACTTTCGGAGCAACCACATTGACCACTGCACCCGATCGGTGCAGAAGACGCCCTTTACGCAGCGCCACTTCGCCGCCGCCGGCCAATAGAGCTACCTTGCCCTGCAAGCGCCAGCTGATCGGTAAAAACTCCATGCTTGCTCCCAGTAAATGCCGGATGCCGGATGCAGGCGGCTAACGCAAACGGCAGGAACCCTGCATTACTACAGGCTTGCCGACATCTGCGCCAGAACAGCCTTACTTCAGGCGTTCCAGGCCTCTCATGTAGGGGCGTAATGCCTCGGGCACGGTCACGGAACCATCCTCGTTTTGATAGTTCTCCAGAATGGCCACCAGCGTACGCCCTACTGCCAGGGCAGACCCATTCAAAGTGTGTACCAATTCTGGCTTGCCGGTTTCCGGATTGCGCCAGCGAGCCTGCATGCGACGTGACTGGTAGTCCTGGAAGTTGGAGCAGGACGAGATTTCCCGGTAGCACTGCTGGCTCGGGAGCCAGACTTCGATGTCATAGGTTTTAGACGAGGAAAAGCCCAGATCCCCACCACACAGGATCACTACCCGGTAAGGCAAATCCAGTTTCTGCAAAACGGCTTCGGCATGCCCGGTGAGCGCCTCAAGCGCGGCATCGGATTCCTCCGGACGTACCATCTGCACCAGCTCGACCTTTTCAAACTGATGCTGGCGGATCATGCCACGAGTGTCACGGCCGTGACTGCCTGCCTCGGAACGGAAGCATGGCGTATGGCAGGTGTAACGGCGCGGCATGGTATCCGCGTCCAGGATCTCGTCGGCGGCCAAATTGGTGACTGGCACTTCCGCGGTGGGGATCAAATACAGCTCGCGCTCCCCTTCCATCTTGAAAAGGTCTTCCGCGAATTTAGGCAGTTGGCCGGTGCCGCGCAGCGCTTCAGGCCCCACCAGGAAGGGCACATACACTTCCTGATAGCCGTGCTCATCGCTGTGCATATCCAGCATGAAATCGATCAGCGCTCGGTGCATGCGCGCCAACCCGCCGCTCATTACCGCAAAGCGTGCGCCAGAAAGTTTGGCCGCGCGCTCAAAGTCCAGCCCGCCATCCAGCGCCTCACCGACATCCACGTGATCTTTGGGCTCAAACGGCAGCGTTTTCGGTGTGCCCCACTGGCGCACTTCCACATTGTCTTCTTCGTCGTTGCCCGCCGGCACCGCGTCTTGCGGCACATTGGGAATGCCCATCAGAAAGTCACGAATGTCTTCCTGAATCGCCTTGGCGCTAGCCACTTCCCGATCCAGTTCTGCATCAATGGTTTGCAGGGTGTCAGCTACCTGTGCCTTCGCGTCTTCTACCGCCATGCCGGACTTGATCAGTTCGCCCACCTGCTTGGAGGCTTTCTTGCGATCGGCCTGCAACTCCTGGGAACGGATGTCTGCTTGCTTGCGCTTGGCATCCAGGGACGCAAACGCTTCAAGATCCAAGGTGTAACCGCGTTTGCTCAGCGCCGTTTTGATCGCTTCACCGTCCTGCCGCAGGGCACGAATATCCAGCATGTTTCTTTTACTCCAAAATCAGAAAAGGCTGAGTTGAAAGTGTAAAGTTCAAAGTTGAAACGCGAACCAAGGCTTCACAATTGGCACTGTTTTCACTGCGCGTAACCCACGCTATGAAGGCCCTAAGCGCGAACACGGGCGCTTCTGTTTAGCTCCATGTTTTCCCGCGTTTCAACTTTGAACTTTAAACTTCCAACCTCCCCACATTATTCAAAAATCAGTCGTCCCAGTGCCAATCCCGCTATACCCAGCAGCAAGCAGACCGACACCGACGCCATCGCATAACCGGCGGCCAGCGAAAAGGCTTTGGCTTCCACCATCCGCACCAACTCAAACGAAAAGGTGGAAAAGGTAGTCAGGGCACCGAGCGTGCCGGTCATCAATGCCAACCGCCATACATCTCCCACCGGCAAGCTGGCCAGCATGATCGCCAGCAGGCCGAACAGAAAGCTGCCCACCAGATTCACACCGAATGTGGCCCAGGGCCAGGCAGGCATGGTTGGCACCCCAACCCACAGGGTGGTGCCAAAACGCAGACACGCGCCGATAGCTCCGCCGCAGGCCACCGCAATCCACGGCAGCATGCCTCCTTCAGTGATCGCTGATAGCGACATTATTTCCCCTTCCCGTAACGGGTCCAGTCGCTGCTGGCGTTCAGCCCACGCAAACGGGCCAACTTTTCCCCTACCTTGATTTCAAGCCCGCGATTTACCGGCTCATAAAGCCGGGTATGTTGCAGGCTCACCGGAAAGTAATTCTCCCCGGCCACAAAGGCCTCGGGAAAATCATGGGCATAATGATACTCGGCACCAAAGCCTTCGTCTTTCATAAGCTGGGTTGGCGCATTGCGCAAATGCAATGGCACTTCATCGGTAGGCTGCTGGCGAACCAGAGCGCACGCCTGATTATAGGCGTTGTAGACGGCATTGCTTTTCGGCGCAACGGCCAAGTAGGCAATGGCTTGGGCGATGGCCAACTCTCCTTCCGGGCTCCCCAGTCGCTCCTGCACATCCCAAGCCTGCAGGCACAGGGTCAATGCCCGCGGGTCCGCATTACCGATATCTTCACTGGCCATGCGAACCACGCGGCGGGCAATGTACAGCGGGTCACACCCACCGTCCAGCATGCGCGCAAACCAGTACAGGGCGGCATCCGGGTCGGAGCCACGCACGGATTTATGCATGGCACTGATCTGGTCGTAGAACAGGTCGCCGCCCTTGTCGAAACGACGTACTGCATCGCGCAGTACCTCGCGCATCAGCTCCGCATCGATTTGCGGTGTCTCCATGTCGGCAAGGTCCGCCGCCACTTCGAGCATATTCAATAACCGCCGGGCATCGCCGTCGGCGTAGTTGAGCAGCAGCTCCTGCGCCTCGGCATCCAACTGCATGCCGTTAAGACTCGGATCCTGCAGAGCTCGCTCCAGCAAACCGGTCAGGTCATCCGGGGCCAGCGCCCGCAACCGGTACACCCGGGCCCGCGACAACAGCGCGTTGTTTAGCTCGAACGAAGGGTTTTCGGTGGTGGCGCCAATAAAGGTGATGGTGCCTTCTTCAACATGAGGAAGAAACGCATCTTGCTGGGCCTTGTTGAAGCGGTGCACCTCGTCCACAAACAGGACAGTGCGGCGCCCCTGCCCCAGCCGAATCTGGGCCTGCTCAACCGCAGCGCGGATATCTTTTACACCTGACAGCACAGCAGATAGCGTAATGAACGCGGCATCCACGGTTTGCGCCATGATCAACGCCAGGGTGGTTTTGCCGGTACCCGGCGGGCCCCACAGAATCATGGAATGCAGCTGGCCTCGATCCAGGGCTTGGCGCAGCGGCTTGCCCTCGCCAACCAGGTGCTGCTGGCCCACATAGTCATCGAGCTGGGAGGGTCGCAGGCGCGCCGCCAGTGGCTGTGCCTGCTGGGCGGCATCGGCGGCAAAAAGATCGCTCATGGAAAACGCCTACTGGTAACCGGGCAGCGGCCGGGAGAGCCGGCCGTTACCCTCTATTACTGTTGTTGCTGAATGACATCTGTGCCTTCAGGCGGCTCGAAGTGGAACAGGTCGCTGTCGATGCCCCCGTTCAGGCTCAGGCTTTTGAAGTCGATCACCGTCTGCTGGCCCAGCGCGTCCTGCAGGCGCATGGACGCAGGCTCATCACCCTTGAAGGTGACATCCAGCTGATCGAACAGCGGGTCCTGGCCTTTCGGCGTGAGCCGGTAAGTGACTTCAGCACCCTGATTGTCTCGCTCGGAAATGCTGAACGCCTTGGCCACATCCGCAGGCTTGCCACCAAACAACAGAGCCGGTGTCTGGCCCAAATCCTGGCTCAATGGGCGCACTACCACCTGCTCCAGGTCCTTATCATAGACCCAGACGGTTTTACCGTCAGAGGCCGCCATCTGCTCGTAGGGAGATTCAGTGAGCCAGTAAAACTGGTTCCCGCGGGCCACCTGAAAACGACCCGTGGCTTCTTGCATGTGCGTGCCGCCCTGATCCAGCACCACCTGCTCAAACTCTCCTTTCATGGATTTGAGTGTCTGCAAGCGGTCCAGCAGATCATCCGTGGCGCCCGCCCATGCAGTAGACGCAAACAGCACAGCAGGCACCAACGTCAGGCTCAACAGCAACTTCTTCATTCAATCTCCTTATTTGACCGGCGGCGGCGCGATCACTTCGCGCTGGCCATTGTTACCGGCCTCAGTGACTACCCCTGCCATTTCCATAGCTTCCACCAGGCGGGCGGCGCGGTTGTAGCCAATTTTCAGTTTTCGTTGCACGGACGAAATGGACGCCCGTCGGGATTCGGTGACGATCGCTACCGCTTCATCGTAGAGCGGATCGTTTTCATCATCACCGCCGCCAGCCCCTTCCATGCCGGGCATCGGCGCGCTGAGGTCGCTCCCACCATCGAGAATTTCTTCCAGATAGTTTGGCTCGCCGCGTTTACGCCAATCGTCACAAACCCGGTGCACCTCTTCATCTGAGACAAAGGCGCCGTGAACACGTTCCGGAACACTGGTGCCGCCGGGCAAATAAAGCATGTCACCATGGCCCAGCAGCTGTTCAGCCCCGCCCTGATCAAGCACCGTGCGGGAATCGATTTTGGACGACACCTGAAAACCAATACGCGACGGCACGTTGGCCTTGATCAGGCCGGTAATCACATCCACGGACGGACGCTGGGTGGCTAGAATCAGGTGGATACCCGCGGCTCGCGCTTTCTGGGCGATCCGGGCGATCAGCTCTTCCACCTTCTTGCCCACGATCATCATCATGTCGGCAAATTCATCAATGACGATCACAATATAAGGTAGATGCTCAGCCAGCGGCGCCTCTTCCTCCAGGTTCATGGGATCGTCCGGCTTCCACAGAGGGTCCTTAAGGGGCTCACCTTTCTTCTTGGCGTCCTCTACTTTGCGGTTGTAGCCGGAAATGTTACGCACCCCCATGGAGGCCATCAGCCGGTAGCGGCGCTCCATTTCCCCGACCCCCCAGCGCAGCGCACCGGCCGCTTCCTTCATGTCGGTGACCACCGGGGTGAGCAGGTGCGGAATGCCATCGTAAACCGCCAGTTCCAGCATCTTGGGGTCAATCAAAATCAGGCGAACGTCATCCGGGCTGGACTTGAACAGCATGGACAACAGCATGGCGTTCACCCCCACGGATTTACCGGAACCGGTGGTGCCGGCCACCAGCAAGTGGGGCATTTTTGCCAAGTCAGCCATTACCGGGCCACCGGAAATATCCTTGCCCAGGGCCATGGTCAGGGGCGACGGTGCCTGATCAAACATCTGTGTGCCGACCACTTCGGTAAAGCGGATCATTTCCCGTTGCTCGTTGGGGATTTCGATCCCCACGGTGGTCTTGCCGGGAATCACTTCCACTACCCGCACGCTGATCACCGCCAGCGACCGAGCCAGATCCTTGGCCAGGTTGGTGATTTTAGACACCTTAATACCCGCAGCAGGCTGGATCTCGAAGCGAGTAATTACCGGGCCGGGCTGAACCGCGACCACTTCCGCGTCGATATTGAAATCCTTAAGCTTGATTTCCAGCAGTCGTGACATCCCTTCCAGGGCTTCTTCGGAATAACCGCCCTTGGACTCTTCCACCGCATCCAGCAGGCCCACCGGGGGCAACTCACCGGACACTTCCGTGGTAAACAGTTTCTGCTGCTTCTCCTTCTGAACCCGCACGCTTTTTTCCACCGGCTTGGCAGGTTTGGCGATTTTCGGCGGAGTTCGCGTCTCTGCCTTTTTCTTGGCCTCGGTGATTACCTTGGCGCGCTTTTCATGGGCTTCTTTCTTCTGCCGCTGTTCTTCGCGCTGACGTTTGCGCGCTTGCCACCAGGCTGGCACTTTCTCGATGGCTCCAAGCACCAGCGCCCCCAGCCCTTCGGCCAGCGCGATCCAGGACAGATCGGTAAAGATGGTCACACCGATCAGAAACAACGCCACCATCATCAAGGTGCCACCCAGCGGGTTGAACCCCGCCAGGGAGGCATCGCCGACCTCATGGCCGAGAATACCTCCGGCGCCTTCCGGCAACGCATCGCCCACGGTGAAATGCATGTACGACAGCGCCGTGCCCGCCAACATGGTCAGGATAAAACCCACCAACCGCAGGCTGAACAGCGGCCAGCTTCCCGGCAACCCGGCGTGACGCTCACGCAGCACCTTGCCGGCCCAAAAGCCCAGCAACACCGGAAACAGGTAGGCCATATAGCCAAAAAGGCCCAGCAGTAGATCAGCGCTGAACGCTCCCACACGGCCCATGGCATTGCGCACCGCGTCAACATTGCCCACATAAGACCAGCCAGGATCACGGCTATCGAAACTGATTAACGCCAGCAGCAGGTAAAGGGAAAAGGCGATCAGAGCAATGACCATGCCTTCCACCAAACCGCGTTTGAGATGGCGAGAAAACCCGGACTGTCCTTGCCCGGCAATCGTTTTACTCACGCCTTGCCCCTCAATAAAGTCAAACTATTGGATAAAGAATAGCTGATAACGGATTGAAATTATTGCGATTGTAGTCAATCACAGTGAGGGCGGCCAGCTTTGCCCCACCCGGTATGCCCGGGCGCACGGCATTATCGCACAAAATCGCCGGTTTCTGAGGCTCACACCCGCGGCAGTCGCCTCTCCCTATTGCATTGATAGCCCATGATCAGGCTTCACGACGCCCCTATTTTGCGGTAGTTTTCACTGCCTTGAATGTGCAGGCCTTGCCCCCACAACTGGACTCGCAAGAACGGACGCGGCATAACGTGCCCACCCACCTGCCCACCCTATATATTTACTGGAGTAACACATGAGCGACCTGCAGCACCACCGGCTGATTATTCTGGGTTCCGGCCCGGCGGGTTACACTGCGGCCGTCTACGCCGCCCGTGCCAACCTCAAGCCGGTTGTGATCACCGGTATCCAGCCCGGTGGCCAGCTCACCACCACCACCGAAGTGGATAACTGGCCCGGTGATGTGGAGGGTCTGCAGGGGCCGGACCTAATGGTGCGCATGCAGCAGCACGCCGAACGTTTTGACACGGAAATGGTCTACGACCACATCAACGACGTGGATCTGAGCAGCCGGCCGATCACGCTCAAGGGTGACAATGGCACCTACACCTGTGACGCTCTGATTATCGCCACAGGCGCCACCGCCATGTACCTGGGCCTGGAGTCCGAAGAAGCCTTTATGGGCAAAGGCGTATCTGCCTGTGCCACTTGTGACGGCTTTTTCTACAAGGGCCAGAAAGTGGCAGTCATCGGCGGCGGCAACACCGCCGTGGAAGAAGCGCTGTACCTGTCCCACATTGCCGAACACGTTACCTTGGTGCACCGTCGTGACAGCCTGCGCTCGGAGAAAATTCTCCAGGACAAATTGCTCGCCAAGGACAACATTTCTGTTGAATGGGACCACACCCTGGAAGAAGTATTGGGCGATGACAGTGGCGTCACTGGCATGCGCATCAAGTCCACCAAAGGTGAAGGCAGCAAGGATCTGGATCTGCAAGGGGTCTTCATTGCCATCGGTCACAAGCCGAACACGGATATCTTTACCGGTCAGCTGGACATGAAAGACGGCTACATCAAGATCGCCAGCGGCACCGAAGGCAATGCTACCGCCACCAGTGTTGAGGGTGTATTTGCGGCCGGCGACGTGGCCGACCACATCTACCGTCAGGCCGTAACCTCTGCGGGTGCAGGCTGCATGGCGGCGCTGGATGCCGAGCGCTTCCTGGACAGCCTGAACGACTGATAGACCGGAGGGCAACCACATGGTGCCATGGCTGGAAACTGGGGAGCCTTTCCCCGATACCCGCCTCGCCCTCACCGACCCGGACGGCCTGCTGGCTGCCGGGTCGGATCTTCACCCGCAGACCCTTCTGCGGGCTTATTCCGCTGGCATCTTCCCCTGGTACAACGCAGAAACCCAACCCATCCTGTGGTGGAGCCCGGCGCCCCGCTGTGTGATCTGGCTCGAACAGCTGCATGTCAGCCGCAGCCTGTCCCGGCATCTTCGTCAGGCGGATTTCACCGTCACCTTCGACCGCGACTTTGAAACAGTCATGCGCACCTGCGCCGCCCCGCGCCAAGGCGAACCCGGCACCTGGATCAGTGAGGACGTGATCGAGGCCTATTGCCGACTGCATCAGCTTGGTTACGCTCACAGCGTGGAGATCTGGCAAGACGGCACGCTGGCCGGCGGCCTTTACGGCATTCAACTTGGTCAGATATTTTTCGGCGAATCCATGGCCTCCCCGCAACGCAATGGCTCCAAGGTGGCACTAGTGGCACTGCGTCACTTGGCCCGCGCACTGGATATCCGCTTGCTTGATGCCCAGATCGAGAACCCTCACCTCATGTCGATGGGAGCGCAAATGATCGCTCGCGACACCTTTGAGATCTGCCTTCGGGATTGGATTCCTGCTCAGCCAGCCCCCACACCCTGGCCAGATAGCCAATTTGACTGGGCGACACTGCAAGCCCTGTAAACCGTATGTCAGGCTTTTTAGCACCCCGACGCTAGGCTACACTGGCAGCATGACCGACTTGTCCACGCTGCGCTTTTTCCGCACCCCCGCCCATAGCTGCAGCTACCTGGAAGACCGCCAGGCCTCCACCTTGTTTGTGGACCCCCAGGCACAGCTGTCACCGGAGCTCTATAGCGAATTGAGCCTGCTGGGGTTTCGCCGCAGCGGCGATTATCTGTATCGCCCCCACTGCGACAGCTGCAATGCCTGCATCCCCGCCCGGGTCCGCGTGGACGACTTCCGGCCCCGTCGCCGCCATCGTCGCATCCTCAAGAACAACGTCGACCTGGTCGTGAACCGGGAACCGGCCCGTTTCAGTCGAGAGCTGTACACGCTTTATGCCGCCTACATCAATGATCGCCATGGCGATGGCGACATGTACCCGCCTTCGGAGGAACAGTTCACCAATTTTCTGACCTGCGAATGGGCCGACACCCATTTCTACGGGTTTCGCCTGAAGGGCAAGCTGGTCGCCGTGGCCGTCACCGACCAGCTTGGTGATGGCCTCTCTGCGGTGTACACCTTCTTTGACCCCACGTTGCCCGAACGCAGCCTGGGCGTCATGGCGCTGCTATGGCAGATCGAACAGTGCCAGCGATTGCAGCTTCCCTACCTGTATCTGGGCTACTGGATTCGCCAATGCCAGAAAATGAACTACAAAAGTCAGTACCAGCCACTGGAAATTCTCGCCAGTGGCAGCTGGAAAGAGCACGTCGAACCCAGTGATTCCGGGGCTTAAGCCTCCGCCCCCACCCTTTTTCCAACTTCTTTTGCAGCCAAGGCTCTTTTCCTGCACAATTGCGCGTCGCTAATAGCCGGTAACCCAAGGTATTTGTTGGATGGCGAAAGAAGAGCAAATCGAACTCGAAGGTGTCATCGTTGATACCCTGCCCAACACGATGTTTCGTGTGAAGCTGGACAACGGTCATGTAATTACGGCCCATATCTCCGGGAAGATGCGTAAGTTCTATATCCGCATCCTCACAGGGGATCGTGTAAAAGTGGAAATGTCTCCCTATGACCTCACCAAGGGACGCATCACTTTCCGGATGAAATAACCCGGAACGGCTCCGGCCGAATACACCAACAAAAAAACCCGGCATTGCCGGGTTTTTTTGTTGTCTTTGCGTTGATGAAACAGCAGAGCATCTTCCGCAAAAGAAAGACGCACCGCTGTCTTTGGTTTACGCGGGTTCCGCTGTGGCCGCTTCCACGGAAAGCACCAAGTCCCCGTCTTTCTCGGTAATATTGACCTGCCCACCGGCACTGGCCAACTCCCCAAACAGCAGTTTCTCCGCCAACGGTTTCTTGATTTTCTCCTGAAGCAGACGCGCCATGGGGCGTGCCCCCATATCCTTGTCGTAACCCTTCTCGGCCAACCAGGTGCGGGCGGCGTCATCCACGTTCAGCACCACGCCGCGCTCATCAAGCTGGGCCTGCAGTTCCACAAGGAACTTGTCGACCACACCCAGAATGACCTTGCTGGTCAATGGCAGGAACTGGATGGTGCCATCCAGACGGTTGCGGAATTCCGGCGTGAATACCTTCTTGAGCATTTCCATGCCATCGGTGCTGTTGTCCTGCTCGGTAAAGCCGATAGAACGCTTGTTCAGCACCTCCGCACCCGCATTGGTGGTCATGATCAGAATCACGTTACGGAAGTCCGCCTTGCGACCGTTGTTGTCGGTCAGCGTGGCATTGTCCATCACCTGCAGCAGGATATTGAACACTTCCGGGTGGGCCTTCTCAATTTCATCCAGCAACAGCACACAGTGCGGCGTCTTGGTGATTGCCTCAGTGAGCAAGCCACCCTGATCAAAGCCCACATAACCGGGAGGTGCGCCAATTAGGCGGCTCACGGTATGCCGCTCCATGTACTCGGACATATCAAAACGCACCAGCTCGACACCCAGCGCACGGGCCAGCTGACGGCTCACTTCGGTTTTACCTACCCCGGTGGGGCCGGCAAACATGAAGCTGCCGATGGGTTTGTGCTCGCCTTTGAGGCCAGCGCGAGACAACTTGATGGCCGCAGAGATGGTGTCGATGGCCTCATCCTGGCCAAACACAGTCATCTTCAGATCGCGCTCCAGATTACGCAGCAACTCCTTGTCGGAGGATGACACCTGCTTGGGAGGAATTCGGGCGATCTTGGCCACCATATCCTCCACATCGGTTTCCTCGATGGTGTGCTTGCGCAGGTCTTCCGGGCGCAGCCGCTGCCAGGCACCCACTTCGTCGATCACATCGATGGCCTTGTCCGGCAGGTAACGGTCATTAATGTACCGGGCACTCAGCTCGGCCGCCGCTTTCAGGGCCGCATCCGTGTAACTCACATCGTGGTGGGCCTCAAAACGGCTTTTCAGCCCCTTGAGGATGCCCACCGTGTCTTCCACGGACGGCTCAACCACATCGATTTTCTGGAAACGGCGCGACAAAGCCCGATCCTTCTCGAACACGCCCCGGTATTCCTGGAACGTGGTCGAGCCCATGCATTTAAGCTCACCGGATGCCAGCAACGGCTTGAGCAGATTGGAGGCATCCATGACACCGCCGGAGGCCGCTCCGGCCCCGATGATGGTGTGAATTTCATCGATAAAGAGGATCGAGTTAGGCTCTTTCTTCAGTTCCGCCAGCAGGGTTTTCAGGCGTTTTTCGAAATCGCCACGGTACTTGGTACCAGCCAGCAGCGCGCCCAGATCCAGCGAATAGACCACCGCGTCCTGCAAGGGTTCTGGTACTTGCTTTTCCACGATCATCCGCGCCAAGCCCTCGGCAATGGCGGTTTTGCCGACACCGGGCTCACCCACCAGCAAAGGGTTGTTCTTGCGGCGACGACAGAGAATCTGCGCCGCCCGCTCAATCTCAAACGCGCGGCCCACCAGCGGGTCAATGCGGTCCTCGCGAGCCATCTCGTTCAGGTTGGTGGCGTAGTTGTCCAGCGCGCTGGCTGGCGCACCTTCTGCTCCCGCCTCCATTTCCTGCTCGGTCTCAATGGAAGGCGCGTCGTCTTCAATCTGGGAAATACCGTGGGCAATGAAGTTGACGATATCCAGGCGATGAATGTCCTGACAGTTAAGGAAATAAACCGCCTGACTCTCCTGTTCGTTAAAGATGGCCACCAGCACGTTCGCCCCGCTGACCTCTTTCTTGCCCGAGGACTGCACACTGAACACAGCACGCTGCAATACCCGCTGAAAGCCTAGTGTCGGCTGGGTATCGCGCTCCGGATCCGTGTCTGGCAAGAGCGGGGTTGAGTCCTCGATAAATTGGGATAACGCATCACGCAATTCATCCAGGTCTGCGGCACAGGCACGCAGGACCTCGACGGCCGCCTCGTTATCCAGCAGCGCCAGCAGCAAATGCTCCACGGTCATAAACTCATGACGGTGGCCACGTGCGTGGCGAAACGCTTCGTTAAGCGTCATTTCCAGTTCTTTGCTGAGCATAAGGCTACCTCACTGCATGGGCCCGCAAGGGCATCAGGCCTGTTCTACCTGACACATCAGCGGATGCTGATTCTCCCGGGCGTATTCCACCACTTGCGTGGCTTTTGTTTCGGCAATGTCCTGGGGGTACACCCCACACACCGCCTTTCCTTCAGTGTGCACCGTGAGCATGACCCGTGTGGCCTGCTCCCGGCCCAGATTGAAGAAGTCTTCCAATATCTCTACCACAAAATCCATCGGGGTGTAGTCGTCATTCAACATCAACACCTTATACATGGATGGGGGCTTAAGCTTTGGCTTGGCCTCTTCCACGGCCATGTCACCGTGTCGGTCCGGGTCTGAGGGGGAATCTGCCGGCCCGCCGCGTAGCGTGCCTGTTTCGTCAATCATTACCGGATGCCAATCTTGCTGATGCCAATTCATAAAGCCTCAAAACCGTTGTAACCCTGCTGGCGTCAGCAGGCAATGAAGAAATGATGGGTGGTCAGTGTTTTTTCAATCCCCCCGCTACAAATCAATTCCAATGGATGATTTCACGGGGTTGACACCCTGCTGTGCATGTTTAAAAGTTGCACAATAGACTCAGGCGCCAGTTTACCGCAGCGGGAAGCCAGAGGATAAAAATAAACATATTCGCCATTGGATAGGCAGAGGGAAGGACCATGGCAACGGGACGAGTAAAGTGGTTTAACAACGCCAAGGGCTACGGTTTTATACGCCCGGACGAAGGGGGCGAAGACTTGTTCGTCCACTATTCCTACATTCAAATGGATGGCTACAAAAGCCTGAAAGCCGGACAGCCCGTGGAATACGAGGTGCAACCGGCCAACAAAGGGTTCCACGCCATCAACCTGCGCGCCAACGAAGAAGCCAGTAATGAAGAAGGCGCCACTGAAGATCAGACGACGCCTTCCTGACCCGCCCTGCCTGCTGGCGGGTCTTCCACGCTAAAACCCTTATCGGTTCAACCGGGCGCCCTCAGGCGCCCATATGCCCCACCACTGCATCTCCGAACTCTGAACACTTCAGCAACGTCGCATCGGGCATCAGTCGCTCGAAGTCGTAAGTCACTGTCTTCGCCGCGATAGCACCTTCCACACCATTGATAATCAGGTCGGCCGCATCGTTCCAGCCCATGTGGCGCAGCATCATTTCCGCGGAGAGAATCAGCGAACCGGGGTTTACCTTATCCTGGCCAGCATACTTGGGCGCGGTGCCGTGAGTGGCCTCGAACAAGGATACGGAGCCGCCAATGTTGGCCCCCGGTGCGATCCCGATGCCCCCGACTTCCGCTGCCAGCGCGTCGGAAATGTAATCACCGTTCAGATTCAGGGTGGCAATCACGCTGTAATCCGCCGGGCGCATCAGAATCTGCTGCAGAAATGCATCTGCAATCACATCCTTAATGATGATTTCCTTGCCGGTATTAGGGTTTTTCATGGTCATCCAAGGCCCACCATCCAGCAATTCAGCACCAAAACGTTCACCGGCAAGCTGGTAACCCCAATCCTTAAAGGCCCCCTCGGTGTACTTCATGATGTTGCCTTTGTGCACCAGGGTGACGGAATCCTTGTCGTTGTCGATGGCATACTGGATCGCCTTGCGAACCAGCCGCTGGGTACCTTCACGGGACACCGGCTTAACGCCAATACCGCAGCCTTCCGGGAAGCGGATCTGGGTAACACCCATTTCTTCACGCAGGAAACGAATCAACTTGGTCGCTTCCGGGCTGTCGGCCGCCCATTCAATGCCCGCATAAATATCTTCGGAATTCTCTCGGAAGATAATCATATCAGTCAGCTCAGGGTGAACCACCGGGCTGGGCACCCCTTCGAAATAGCGCACCGGACGCATGCAGGTGTAAAGGTCCAGCTCCTGACGCAGAGACACGTTAAGGGAGCGGATGCCACCACCCACCGGCGTGGTCAGCGGCCCCTTGATGCCCACGGTGAACTCCCGCAAGGCTTCCAGAGTTTCTTCGGGCAGCCACTCATCGGGCCCATATACGACGGTAGCTTTTTCCCCGGCGAACACTTCCATCCAGGTGATGCCACGCTTGGTGCCGTAGGCTTTCTCCACGGCTGCATTAACCACTTTGATCATCACTGGTGAAATATCGACACCAATGCCATCCCCTTCGATATAAGGAATAATCGGATGATTGGGGACATTCAGGGACAGGTCCGCATTAACTGTGATTTTGTCACCGTCTGCAGGAACCGTGATCTTTTGGTATCCCATCTACACTTCTCCCTCTGAATAAAAGCAAATTCGGCCTCTGCTCGCGAGTATAGCATCGAGCCAAAGGCTGGGTGGAGCACCGGTTTGGCACTTAAGTGATCTGCGACAAGGGGCGTGTCGTAACGGAGGGCGCCCGGCGATTGGGCTCAATAGCGGGCATCAGGGGGATCATTGAAAAGCCTTGCAGGGCAGGCCCCGCAGCACACATCTGCTGTGCTTTGTGGCCAGGCGATTCGCCTGTCGCCACAAAACTCAACAGCTGTACGCTTCTTCAGGTCAGGCAACAGCCTGCTAGAGTTTCTCCAAAATGGCGTTAAAGGTTGCACTGGGACGCATGGCAGCCGAGGCCTTGCTGAAATCCGGGTTATAGTAACCGCCGATATCAGTGGGCGAGCCTTGCACAGCAACCATTTCCTTCACGATTTGCTCTTCGTTTTCGGCCAACGCAGCGGCAATTTCCGTAAACTTGCCTTTCAACTCAGCATCGTCGTCTTGTGCCGCAAGGGCTTGTGCCCAGTACATGGCCACATAAAAATGACTAACCCGGTTATCCGGCTGGCCGACTTTCCGTGACGGTGACTTGTTCTCCTCCAGGTACAGTTCATTAGCCTTGTCCAGCGCGGCCGCAATCACTTTCGCCTTGCTGTTTCCATACTTTTCGCCGAGCTCCTGGATGGAAACCGCCAGTGCCAGAAACTCGCCAAGCGAATCCCAACGCAGGTGATTTTCCTCGAGAAACTGCTGAACGTGCTTGGGGGCCGAGCCGCCAGCACCGGTTTCGTAAAGTCCGCCACCGGCCATCAAGGGAACAATGGACAGCATCTTCGCGCTGGTTCCGAGTTCCAGAATCGGGAACAGGTCGGTGAGGTAATCACGCAGCACGTTGCCCGTTACTGAGATGGTGTCTTTGCCGCGGATCATGCGCTCCATGGTATAGCGGATTGCCTGAACCGGAGACATGATGCGGATATCCAGCCCGTCCGTATCGTGCTCCTCAAGGTATTCTTTCACCTTCAGGATCAGCTGTGCATCGTGAGCACGCTCCTTATCCAGCCAGAAAATGGCCGGGGTATCACTCTGCCGGGCACGGACAACGGCCAACTTCACCCAGTCACGAATAGGCAGGTCTTTCGCCTGGCACATACGCCAAATATCCCCTTTCTCCACATCGTGTGTCAACAACACCTGGCCATCTTCACGAACGATACGCATGGTGCCATTCCCGCAGGCCTCAAACGTCTTGTCGTGGGAGCCATATTCCTCAGCCTTCTGCGCCATCAAACCAACGTTAGGCACGGAACCACAGGTCACGGGATCAAAGGCGCCGTGGGTTTTGCAGAAGTTGATGACTTCCTGGTAGATGGTGGCGTAGGTACTTTCCGGGATGACCGCCTTGGTGTCCTTGAGCTTGCCATCGGCGCCGTACATTTTGCCGCCCTGACGGATCATCGCCGGCATGGAGGCATCCACGATCACATCAGAGGGCACGTGCAGGTTGGAAATCCCGCGGTCGGAATCAACCATGGCCAGCTCAGGGCGGTGCAGGTAACAGGCGCGGATGGTTGTCTCAATTTCAAGACGCTGGGAAATCGGCAATTCTTCAATTTTCTGGTAGATGTGACTCAAACCATTATTCGGGTTAGCGCCAATCGCTTCCAACACATCGCCATGCTTATCAAACAGCTCCTTGTAGAAGCGCCTTACCGCATGACCAAACACAATGGGGTGAGACACCTTCATCATGGTGGCTTTTACGTGCAGGGAAAACAGCATGCCGGTGTTCTTGGCATCTTCAATCTGCTTGTCGAAAAAGTCGCTGAGCGCATTCTGACTCATGTACATGGCATCAATGACTTCGCCATCGAGAAGCGGTAGCTCTGGCTTCTTGACCGTGATATTGCCGTCTACATCTTCAAATTCGATGCGCACTTTGCAGGCCTTCTCGATAGTCGAGGAGGTCTCATGGGAAAAGAAGTCTCCGCCGCGCATGTGTGCAACATGGGTGCGCGAAGCCGGGCTCCAATACCCCATGCTATGCGGGTTTTTGCGCGCATAATTTTTAACCGCAATGGGCGCGCGACGATCAGAGTTACCTTCACGAAGTACCGGATTCACTGCAGAGCCAAGAATCTTGGTGTAACGGGCCAAGATGTCCTCTTCTTCCTCGTTCTGAGGTTCATCAGGGTATTCCGGCACGTTATAACCATGCTCATTCAGTTCAGCGATAGCGGCCCGCAGCTGATGAATGGAAGCACTGATATTGGGAAGCTTGATAATGTTGGCTTCCGGGTCTTGGGTCAGCTCCCCAAGCTCGGCGAGAGTATCATTCACCTTCTGATCGTCAGACAGATGCTCAGGAAAACTGGCGAGGATGCGGGTAGCGAGGGAAATATCGCTACTTTCAACTTCAATGCCGGCGATTGAAGTGAATTTTTCAATAATGGGTAAAAAGGAATAGGTCGCCAGCGCGGGCGCCTCATCGGTCATGGTGTAAATAATTTTAGGCGTGGTCATAGAATTACAAGGTCCCAATTGTATTGGTAGAGCTTTCCGCCTGATATCAGTCGGCTTTTGGCCGTCAGATCAGCGGGCACCCAACAGGAGTGCTCCCTCCGAATAAAACTGTATTCTGCATAGGCTGGCGAGTATAGCACTGACCGTTTAGCCTTGTTAGGACAAGCGGTAGCAACCGCAGACCAACAACAGTCATCGATACTCACCCCATGGCGCAATTGATCTTACTTAACAAACCGTTTCAGGTCCTCTCCCAGTTCAGCGACGACCAGGGCCGGCGAACACTGCACGAGTGCGTGCCGGTGCCCGGCGTATACCCGGCCGGTCGACTGGACTGGGATTCTGAAGGCCTGTTGTTGCTGACCGATGACGGCGCCCTGCAGGCACGCATCAGCGATCCACGGTACAAACTTCCCAAAACCTATCTGGTCCAGGTGGAAGGCAAGCCTGGTGAGCAGGAAGTGCAAAAACTGCGCCAAGGCATCACCCTGAAGGACGGCCCCACACGGCCAGCAAAAGTCGAACTGATTGAGTCTCCCACCTTGTGGCCGCGCAATCCGCCTGTCCGTTCGCGTAAAACCGTACCCGATAGCTGGCTCAGGCTCACTATAGACGAAGGTCGAAATCGACAAGTGCGGCGAATGACCGCAGCCATAGGACACCCCACACTGCGACTGGTTCGCTGGCAGATTGGCGAGTGGTGCATTGACGCCTTGGCGCCCGGGGAATGGCGCTCTATGACGGTTCATGCGCCGAAGCCGCCTGCAGCCAGGCAGCGGCGGCCTCGTCATCGCTCTGGCGGGCCTCGACCCAAATCCAGCGGCCGTCGATAAGCTCTTTCTTCCAGAACGGCGCACGGGTTTTCAGCAGATCCATGATAAAGGCACAGGCTGCAAACGCGTCCTGGCGATGCGGGGCGCTGACGGCCACCTGCACGATGTCCTCAGCGACCACCATGGTGCCAACTCTGTGCACCACCCAGGCACCATTGAGGTGCCATTCCCGTCCGGCCTGATCGACAATGGTGCGCAATGCGCCCTCCGTCATGCCGGGGTAGTGCTCCAGATGAAGGGCCTCTACCCTGCCCTGCTCATCACGCACCTGGCCGCAGAACTGCACCATGGCGCCGCTCAGGCCCGCGTCGCGAAGCCAGTCAGACGGCTGCGCAGGCACCAGCGCCGTGTCCGTGACGGCCACATGAATCTTCATCCGCCGGTCACCGGGGGAAACAAGGCCACCACATCGCCATCACTGATCACTGCCTGCTCCTGGCTGAGCGCCTCGTTCACCGCCACCATATAACGGGGGGTCGCCTCCAGCGCACGAGCCACCATCTCATTCTCGTCAGCCAGCCAGGACACCAGCATCGCCACCGTACCGACACCGTCCGGCGGGGTTACCGTCAGGCTGTCACTACCCACCCGCTCACGCAAAGCGGCAAAAAAACGTATCTCAATCACCTCAACTCTCCCGACGAAACTGGCCACTGCGGCCACCGGATTTTTCCAGCAGGCACACGTTTTCAATCACCATGCCCCGATCCACCGCCTTGCACATATCATAGAGGGTCAGGCTGGCCACCGATGCGGCGGTCAATGCCTCCATTTCCACGCCTGTAGTACCTTTGAGCTTGCAGGTTGCCTGGACGCTCAGCACATCCACCCCCTCCGGCTCGATAGTCACCGTAACCCCGGTCAGCAACAGCGGGTGGCACAATGGAATCAGATCCCAGGTCTTCTTTGCCGCCTGAATTCCGGCAATCCGGGCGGTGGCGAGCACATCACCCTTGGGGTGTTCGCTACCCAGTATCATTTGCAGCGTAGCCGGCTGCATACGTACCCGCGCCTGCGCAGTGGCGGTACGTTGAGTAGTGTCTTTGTCGGTCACATCCACCATCTGGGCCCGGCCGCTATCGTCCAGGTGGGTAAATCGTTGCTCTGTCATGCTCAGAGGAGTCTCCGCTCTGTTGTCTGTGGCGCCGCTGCGCTACCATTCCCGCCTTTCCAGAATTGAATGAAGCATCGCCATCAGCCTGTAACGGCACCCGGTGCTTCCTGTCCGGTAGGATACGCTATGAACAGCTTTGAGCCGCACATTACTGTGGCCTGCGTAGTCGAACAAGACGGCCGCTTCCTGTTTGTCCGTGAAATGAGCAAGGGTGAGGAAGTATTGAACCAGCCCGCGGGCCATGTGGAGTTCGGCGAGAACCTGATGCAGGCCGCCTACCGCGAAACCCTGGAAGAAAGCGCTTGGCAGGTGGAAATCACTGACCTGCTTGGCTGGTACATTTTCCAGCCGCACAAGGGCGCGGGGGTCTATTACCGCACCTGCTTCGTGGCCAGACCGATCAGCCACGACCCCAGACAGAAACTCGACACCGGCATTCTCGAAGCCGAATGGCTGACCCCGGACGAGTTCCGCGCCCGTCGGCACCAGCACCGTAGCGCCCTAGTAGAAAAATGCCTAGAGGATTATTTGTCCGGGCGCCGACTGCCCCTGGACAGCATTTATCAGCACCCCTGGCCTCTGCAGAGAGGATGATTTGTCATGAGTAAGGCCCCAAAAGACACCCATGTCATCGTCGGTATGTCCGGCGGTGTGGACTCCTCCGTGGCAGCGGCCCGCCTGATCGATGCGGGTTATCAGGTCGAAGGCCTGTTCATGAAGAACTGGAACGAGGACGACGGCACCGATTACTGCACCGCCCGGGAAGATTTGCTCGACGCTATGCAGGTGGCCGGCGTGCTGGGCATAGAGCTGCACACCGCCAACTTTGCCGAGCAGTACTGGGATCGCGTATTCGCCCACTTTCTCGCTGAATACAAGGCCGGGCGCACCCCCAACCCGGACATCCTCTGCAACAAGGAAATCAAGTTTCAGGCATTCCTTGATCATGCCATCACTCTTGGCGCCGACTACATCGCCACGGGCCATTACTCTCAGGTCAGCCATGGCGACAAAGCGCAGCTGTTACGCGCAGTCGACACCAACAAGGACCAGACCTATTTCCTGCACGCGGTGGACTACCAGAAATTCGACCGCACCCTTTTCCCGCTGGGCGATCTGGAAAAACCGGAAGTACGCCGCATCGCCGAAGAAAAAGGCTTCGACAACCACAAGAAAAAAGACTCCACCGGCATCTGCTTTATCGGTGAGCGCCGCTTCAAGGACTTCCTTGAGCAGTACCTGCCTGCCCAGCCCGGCACCATTGAAGATGATCAAGGCAATGTTATCGGCAAACACGACGGGCTCATGTACTACACCCTGGGCCAACGCCAGGGGCTGGGCATCGGCGGCCTGGCCAGTGCCAGCGAAGCGCCTTGGTATGTGGCCGGCAAGGACCTGGAGCGCAATGTGCTGCTTGCCGTTCAGGGCACCGATCACCCGTTGCTCTATAGTCGTGAACTGACCAGCGCGCCCATGCAGTGGGTTGCCCTGGAAGCACCGACGTTGCCAGCCCGGCTCACCGCCAAGACCCGCTACCGTCAACCCGACCAGGCCTGCACGGTCAGCGATGCCGGGGAAGGCCGGGTTCACGTCATATTTGATGAACCGCAACGCGCCGTCACCCCCGGTCAGTCCGTGGTGTTCTACGATGACCCGGTCTGCCTGGGCGGCGCCGTTATTGAGGAAACCGCATGAGCGAACGTTTCTCACCGGAACAACAGCAACTGCTGGCGCTGGCCGCCGTGTTAGAAGCCGCCCAGCTGGCTGACGATGTGGCCCAGCGTGGCGACTGTGACCCAAAGGCCTTCGAGGCGCTGATTGCCGGGGTCATGGCGCTGGATGCCGACGATTTCGATAGCATCTATGCCCAACCCGCTCGGCTCCGCGAAGGCGTCAGCCTGCTCAACCGCAGCCTGAACAAGGACTCCGCCGGCGCTAACCTGCGCCCACTGAACTACGGCCTGGCTCTGCTCCACCTGGCCGGCAAGTTGCGCAAAAACGACGACACCGTGAGCATTCTACGCAACCGGTTGCTGGCGCTAAGCGGTCAGCAAGCACACTTTGACAAATTCTCTGACGATGCTTTTTGTCACCGTATCGCCGGCATTTATGTGGATACCCTGGGCACCTTTCGCTTCCGCATTCAGGTCAAGGGCGATCCAGCCCACCTACAAGACGATGACAAGGCCGCCCGCATCCGCGCCCTGTTCCTCGCCGGGGTCCGCGCCGCCTTCCTCTGGCACCAGCTGGGCGGGCGTCGCTGGCACCTCCTGTTCCACCGAAAGCGCCTTCTTGCCCTTATTGATTCCATTGATATCAATAACTTATAGGCAGCTGTTAAAGCTATAAATAGCTTAGCTTTTACCCCTCGCCAACGGCGGCGCAGTTTACGGAATTTTGCTGTATGATTGCGCCGCCTTTGGAATGTACGTGTACGTACCTATTTGGACGATATTCGGGAGCCTGACATGTCCAGCCTTACCTCTTTGACTGCCATTTCACCGGTAGACGGTCGTTACGCCAGCAAAGTCGATGCACTGCGCAACACCACCAGTGAATACGGCCTGATCCGCTTCCGCGTCCATGTGGAAGTCAGCTGGCTGGAACAGCTGGCCCACGACAAAAGCATCCCGGAAGTCCCTCTGATGAGTGGCCAGGCCGCCTGGAACCTGCGTGGCATCACTCGCGATTTCGAACCTCAGCATGCCGAGCGCATCAAGGCCATCGAAGCCACCACCAATCACGATGTGAAGGCGGTGGAATATTTCATCAAGGAACAGATGGCAGAACACGACGAACTGGCCAACATGAGCGAGTTCGTGCATTTCGCCTGCACCAGCGAGGACATCAATAACCTGTCCTACTCCCTGATGCTGCGCGAAGCGCGGGAAACCCTGCTGCCGAAAATGGACCAGGTAATCAGCGCCATCCGCAAACAGGCCCACGCCCAGGCTGACCAACCGATGCTGTCGCGCACCCATGGTCAGTCCGCCTCCCCCACCACCGTGGGGAAGGAAATGGCCAACGTAGTCGCTCGCCTGCAACGCCAGCGCGACCAGTTCGCCGCCGTGGAATTGCTCGGCAAAATCAATGGCGCCGTGGGGAACTACAATGCCCACCTGTCCGCCTACCCAGACGTGGACTGGGAAGCCTTCGCACGCCGCTTTGTGGAAGGCCTGGGGCTCACCTTCAACCCCTTCACCACCCAGATCGAACCGCACGACTGCATCGCCGAATACTTCCACGCACTGATGCGTTTCAACACCATCCTGCTGGACTTCGATCGTGACGTGTGGGGCTACATTTCCCTGGGCTACTTCAAGCAGCGCACCGTGGAAGGCGAAGTCGGCTCCTCCACCATGCCGCACAAGGTCAACCCCATTGACTTCGAGAACTCCGAAGGCAACCTGGGCCTGGCCAATGCCATCATGGATCATCTGGCCGCCAAACTGCCCATGTCCCGCTGGCAGCGTGACCTGACCGACTCCACCGTACTGCGTAACGTGGGCGTGGGCTTGGCCCACAGCGTCATTGCCTTCGAAGCCAGCCTGAAAGGCATCAGCAAGCTGGAAGTGAACCCGGCGCGCCTGGACGAAGACCTGGATGCGGCCTGGGAAGTACTCGCCGAGCCAATTCAAACCGTCATGCGTCGCTACGGCATCGAAAAGCCCTATGAAAAACTCAAGGCCCTGACCCGCGGCAAGGACGGCATCAATCAGGATACCCTGACCGCCTTCATCAATGAGCTGGCGATCCCCGATGAAGCCAAGGAAATCCTGCTGGCCATGACCCCGGCCACCTATGTGGGCAATGCCGCCCAGCAAGCCCGCAGCATCTGATGCCCTCAAAGCACCCGCTGCCTACCTTCACGCTGCCGCTCACCCCGGCAGCGTTTTTGCGTGAACATTGGCAGAAAAAGCCCCTGTTCATGCCTGGTGCTGCCCGCGGGCTGGACCAACCCGACGCCAACACTCTGGCGGGGCTAGCCCTGGAAGAGTCCGTGGAAGCGCGCATCATCACCGGGACCGATAACGGCCCCTGGTCGGTGCTGCAAAGCCCGCTGGACGACAATGTCTTCGAGACCCTTGGCGAGGTGAACTGGACCCTTTTAGTCCAGTCCGTTGATCACTTCCTAACCGACACTTCACTGCTGCTGGATGATTTTGCCTTCCTGCCCAACTGGCGGGTGGAAGACATCATGATCAGCTACGCCGCCAAAGGCGGCAGTGTCGGCCCGCATTTCGACCGCTATGACGTCTTCCTGATTCAGGCCGCGGGCAACCGCCGCTGGCAGCTTGGCGACGTCTGCGACGAAAGCACACCCCGCCAATCCACCGATCAGCTAAAACTGGTGGCCGATATGCCGGTACGCGAAGAATTCGTCGCCGGCCCCGGCGACGTGCTCTACCTACCCCCGGGCGTGGCTCACCACGGCGTCGCCGAAGACAACGATTGTATTACCTGGTCAGTGGGCTTTCGTGCCCCGGATTACCAGATGCTGATGGCCGAGATTGCCGGCGAATGCCTGGCCGAATCCGACAGCCAACTGTTCGCCGACCCAGATCGGGGTGTCACGCCCGACCCCACGGTACTGGCCGACGCCGACCGTCAGCAGCTGATTCGCGGGGCCCTGGACCTGCTCCAACCGGATGCCATCGAACGGGCTGTTTATCGCTGGCTATCCACCCCCCGGCTGGATGGCCTTGAATTTGCGATAGATGATCACCATATCCGCGAACGCGATAGTAGCGTGGCCCTGGTTCGTCATGGCAGCGCGCGCCTGCTCATGCAGGGCAAACTGGCCTGGCTCAACGGCGACAGCCACACGCTAACAGAACAACAACGCCCGCTGGTGCAGCTATTGGCCAGCAAAAGACGCTACCAAGAAAGCGAGCTGGACGCAGTTATGACGCCCGCCGCAAGAGAATTGCTTCATGAATGGATTGAACAGGGCTACTTCGCCCCACTATAACGAGACCCCTATGGCTATCAGCATTATCGAAACCCGTTGGGACCAACACGAAGCCGCCCTGCGCAACCTCCGCCAGAACGTCTTTATCAATGAACAGCGTGTGCCGGAAGAGCTCGAGTGGGATGGCGAAGACAGCGCCGCCATTCACTTTCTCGCCCTGGACGCAGACCAACAGCCCGTGGGCTGTATTCGCCTCCTGCCCAGCGGCCAGATTAGCCGCCTGTGTGTGCTCTCCGAGCAGCGCAATAACGGCGTCGGCAGCTCCCTGCTGGTTGCCGCCGAAGAAGCAGCCCGCGGCAACGGCATGGAAGAAATCTTCCTCCACGCGCAGACCCACGCCACCAGCTTCTACGAAGCCGCCGGCTTCTCAGTGTCCGGGGGAATTTTTATGGATGCCAACATCCCCCACCGACAAATGTTCAAGCCGCTGATCTAGCCTATGCAGCTAGTCATCGGTGACGACGACACCCTGCATCACCCTGCCCGCAGTGACGCCGGCACGGCACTGGCGACGTTAATCGTCTCCAGTCGCCGCAGCCTGTGGCTTCGCGCTCCCGTACTGGACGCCCTGACCGATAACGTCGACGTGTGCAATGCCATCAAGACACTGGCCCTGAGCAGTGCCCGGGCCGATATCCGCATTCTGTTTGATCACCTGGGCAGCGCGGTGCGCAACGGCCACCGGCTGATTCACCTGTCACGGCGCCTGCCCTCAAGAATCACCCTGCGCCAGACCCAGCAAGACGACAACGATACCCAGCTGTGCTTTGCCATCGCCGACGGCACTGGCCTGTTTGAAGCCAGCGGCTGGCCCCGGCCCGCCCGACTCGACCTGAGTGGACACCGGCTGCCCCGTGCGCCGCGGCTAGGCAAACAGTTTAGGGAGCATTGGGAACGGGCTGGCGGATCACAGGAGCTGCGTGAGCTGAGGCTTTGAATGTCGGATTACGGCTACGCCTAATACGACCTACTTGGCTTGAAAGGTCGATTTTTGTAGGTCGTGTTTACCCAAGGGCACAGAGAGCCCGAAGGGCGTAACCCGACAATCTTTCAATCCACGATCAAACTGGCGGTCAGCTGCCAGATCGCCTGCCCGCTGGCCAGATACTTTTCCTCGAAATCCGTGGCGGCCTCCCCGTCTACCGCTAACGGCGCCAGCACCGCGTCAATCTCACTGATTGCCAGTGCCGCCTGAACCTCCTCAAGATACACCGGCCAGTTGCTGCGTAATTCCAGCTCACCCCCCAATGCCAGCACAGAGGGCCACACCGGGTGGCCCTGCCAGCGACGCTTGAGGTGGGCGCTTTTCGGCCAGGGGTTCGGATAAAGAATCTGATGGCGGGCAAGCTGCCAATTCGCCTGCTGCATCAAACGCCACAACCCGGTGCAATCCGCGCGCAGGAACAGCAGATTGTCCGGCGGCTGCAACCAACGGCGCCCGCCGCGCTCGAGCCGGTTAGCTGACTGATCCACACCGATCACCAGGGCATCCGGATTCGCGTGAGCCAACAGCACAGAAGAACGGCCCGTGCCACAGCCGGAGTCCAACATCAGCGCACGATCGTGACCACTATCATCGCGCCAGGCACGTGCCTGTTCGAATGCGGCACGGTCATGATCGGCAATGGGAGCTTGCCACACCGAAGCCAGATGTTTGCGCACCACCTTATCCAGATCATTATGAACGCCCGACTGGTTCGAGCTGACCGCACGGCTGTTGGCAAACATGGTATTCCTGACTGGCGAAGCGACTCACGGGAGGCACATTGTAGGCATGGCGGTCGCCAGTGCCACCCCTTGTTGGAATTTGGGTGGATTGGCGACTCCCATGGCACTGGCTAGCCAGCACAGGCAGCGCTACTGTAGGAAGCAAGAACGCCCTGCGCCGAACGCCAACTCAACGAGGACACCATGCGCCTGTGCCTGACACTGCTTGTCATCCTGCTCACCCTTCCCGGCCTCTCAACCGCGGACGACATGAGCATTCACGTGCTGGAGCGCCCGGATGCCCCCGCCCTGGTCCCTGTCATTGAGCCGTTATTACCGGCTGGCGGCTCCGTTCGCGCCTATCGCGGCAAACTGATTATACGTACCAGCGAAGCCAGCATGCGGGAACTGCAAAGCGTACTGGGCGGCCTGGAAGCCACACCTTCAACCCTGATCGTGCACCTGCGACGCCAGCAGAACAGCAGCCGCCAACAAGGCGGTATCGATAGCAACGTTCGCGGCCGAATTGAGTCCGGCCAAGCGCCAGTGATCCAGGGCGAGGTTCGCATCGGCCAGCAGAGCCAGCAACAGCAGCGTGAGGATCATTACCAGATTCGTACTCTCAGTGGTTACCCGGCCAATGTCAGCCAAGGCACCCTGGTTGCCCTCAGCGGCGGCTATTACGGCACCACCTTTGCGCAGCTGGATCAGGGGATTCAGGTCACCCCACAACTGAGCCCGGACGGCAGTGTGGTACTTCAGATCAGCCAGCGCTTTGACCAACCCACCCGCCACAACACCGCGCGCACCCAACACAGCGCCACCACCCTGCGGGTTACACCGGGCCACTGGCAGCCCATGGGCAGCATTAGCGTGACAGAAAGCGGAACCCGCCAAGGCATTGGCGACTACCAAAGTGGGCAGCGAAGCATGACCTTGCCGTTGGAAGTGATGGTGGAAAAGGAGTAGCTACAAGCTGCAACGCGGGTTGAGCCGCGTGCCAACACCTTGCTCGGTATGCCCGCGACATTCAGTTGAAAGTTCAAAGTGAAAAGTTGGAAAAGAAAACCAAGGAGCTTGTCCGGTTTTCCTATCCAAGCTTGTAGCTTGTAGCGCGCCCACAAAAAAGCCCCGACTTAGCGGGGCTTTTTCTGTGTGCTCGAAAGCCTTACTGGGCTTTCAGCTCACGGCGACGACGGTGCAGAACCGGTTCGGTGTAGCCGCTCGGCTGTGCGCAGCCTTCGAATACCAGCTCGCAAGCTGCCTGGAAGGCAACGGAGCCGTCGAAGTCTTTGGCCATCGGCACATAGTCCGGATCGTTGGCGTTCTGACGATCCACCACTTCCGCCATGCGCTTCATGGTTTCCAGTACCTGCTCTTTGCTGCAGATACCGTGGTGCAGCCAGTTGGCCACGTGCTGGCTGGAAATCCGCAGGGTCGCGCGGTCTTCCATCAGGCCCACATCCTTGATGTCCGGCACTTTGGAGCAACCGACACCACTATCAATCCAGCGCACCACATAACCCAGCATGCCTTGAGCGTTGTTATCCAGCTCCTGCTGGATTTCCTCAGCGGTCAACTCGCGGGTCAGCAATGGGATCGTAAGGATGTCGTCCAGAGATGCACGGGCACGGCTGGCCAGCTTTTCCTGGACCTCAGCCACATTGATCTCGTGGTAGTGGGTCACGTGCAGGGTCGCTGCAGTGGGTGACGGTACCCAAGCACAGTTGGCACCGGCTTTCGGGTGACCGGCCTTGTTGGCCATCATCTGCGCCATTTCGTCAGGCATGGCCCACATGCCTTTACCGATCTGGGCGTGGCCTTTCAGGCCGCATTCCAGGCCGATATCCACGTTCCAGTCTTCGTAAGCGCCAATCCACGGCAGGGATTTCATTTCGCCCTTGGGTGCCATGGGGCCCGCTTCCATGGAGGTGTGCATTTCGTCACCGGTGCGATCCAGGAAACCGGTGTTGATGAAGATGACACGCTCCTTCGCCTGACGGATACACTCCTTCAGGTTCACAGTGGTGCGACGCTCTTCATCCATAATGCCAATTTTCAAGGTGTTAGCGGCCAAACCTAATGCTTTTTCTACACGATCGAACAACTCAACGGCGAAGGCAACTTCTTCCGGGCCGTGCATTTTCGGCTTCACGATATACACGGAACCGGTGCGGCTGTTGCTCACCTTGTTGATCTTTTTCAGGTCGTGCATGGCGGCCAGCACGGTGACCATGCCATCCATGATGCCTTCCGGGGTTTCTTCACCGTTGTGCAGGATCGCCGGGTTGGTCATCAAGTGACCCACGTTGCGCACCAGTAGCAGGGAGCGACCGTGCAGGCTCAGGGAAGAGCCGTCCAGCGCGGTGTATTCACGGTCCGCGTTCATGGAACGGGTCAGGGTCTTGCCGCCCTTCTGGAAGCTTTCTTCCAGATCGCCTTTCATCAGGCCGGCCCAGTTGCGGTACACCTCGACCTTGTCTTCCGCGTCAACGGCGGCAACAGAGTCTTCGCAATCCTGGATGGTGGTAATGGCAGATTCCAGCAGCACGTCTTTCATGTTGGACGCATCGTCAGCACCGATCGGGTGGCTGGCGTCGAACTGGATTTCTGCGTGCAGGTTGTTGTGCTTCACCAACACACCGGTGGGTGCGGCAGCATCGCCCACGTAACCCTGCAGCTGGGAGGCGTCTTTCAGGCCGGTTTTCTCTGCGCCCAGAGAGACCACCAGTTTACCGTCTTCGATAGCGTAGCCGGTGCTGTCCTTGTGGGAGCCGCTGGCCAGCGGGAAGTTGTTATCCAGGAAATCACGGGCCCAGGCAATCACCTTGGCGCCACGTTTGGGGTTATACGCGCCGCCTTTCTCGGCACCGCCTTCGTCGGAGATCACATCGGTGCCATAAAGGGCATCGTACAGGCTACCCCAGCGAGCATTCGCAGCATTCAGCGCAAAACGGGCGTTTTTCACCGGTACCACCAGCTGCGGGCCGGCAATGGTGCCAATTTCGGCATCCACGTTTTCGGTGGTGACGTTGAAGTCTTCGCCTTCGGGCAGCAGGTAACCGATCTCGGTCAGGAACTGCTTGTACTCAGCCATGTCGATGGCCTGCCCCGCACGGGCCTTGTGCCATGCGTCGATCTGCTTCTGCAAATCGTCACGCTTGGCCAGCAACGCTTTGTTCTTGGGGGCGAGGTCATTGAGGATGCTTTCCAGCTCGGCCCAGAAGTGTTCCGGGTCAACGCCGGTACCCGGCGCAATCTCGTTGACTACCAGATCATGGAGTTCGGCGGCGATTTCCAGGCCACCCTTCTGAATACGATCGGTCATGGTGCTCCTACCCTTCTGGTCGAGAGAATCTTGGTTAATCGGGACGTTCGGGGTGAATCCAGCAGTCGGTCGGCGTCAGCGCGCCACCGTCTGGATTATCGCGAAAGCCCGGGGAACAGCTCAGGGCGCGTAAAGACGGGCACCCCGAAATAAGGCGACGGCATTTTACCGGAAACGGCGCCGTGAATCATGTGTAGCGGTAAACAAAGTCAGAACTGCTGCTTTTTTGATCAGGCAAACAGGTTCATCACATCCAGCCGATGAGCCTGCTCACCACCGCGCTGCTGCCCCTGTTCCAGGTTTTCAAAGTCGAACAGGCGGGTGTCTGCCAGCTGCGAGGGGGCGATGTTCTGCACGGCAGCAAAGATATTTTCAATGCGCCCCGGCTGCTGCTTATCCCACTGCTGCAACATCTCCTTGATTACCTGCCGTTGCAGGTTCTTCTGGGAGCCACACAGATTGCAGGGAATGATCGGGTATTCTTTCAAGGCAGAGAACTCGATGATGTCCTTCTCACGGCAATAGGCCAGCGGGCGAATCACCACATTGCGGTTGTCATCGCTGCGCAGCTTGGGGGGCATGGCCTTCATCTTGCCGCCATAGAACATGTTCAGGAACAGGGTTTCGACGATGTCATCACGGTGGTGACCCAGAGCAATCTTGTTGGCACCGATTTCCTCGGCAAAACCGTACAGGCTGCCCCGACGCAGGCGAGAGCACAGACCACAGGTGGTCTTTCCTTCCGGAACCTTCTCCTTGACGATGGAGTAGGTGTCCTTCTCCAGAATGTGGTACGCCACCCCTTCCTTTTCCAGATACTCAGGCAGGATATGCTCGGGAAAACCCGGCTGTTTCTGATCCAGGTTTACCGCCACCAGCTCGAAATTCACCGGCGCGGAGTGCTGAAGATTCCGCAGGATCTCCAACATGGTGTAGGAATCCTTGCCGCCGGACAGACACACCATCACCTTGTCGCCCTCGCTGATCATGTTGAAATCAGCAATGGCACGGCCCGTTTCCCGCCGCAGTTTCTTCTGCAACTTGTTAAGACGGGTACGCTTTTGGGTATCAGTGTTGTCCTGTGACATCAGGTGACCTTCATTTTGCGGATCAGTCGGCGGTACAGCGAGGGGGCCCAGCGTTTCAGGTAGATGCCCGCCCCTTCGCGGCCGGCGATGATAACCTGATCGCGGCCACGCTGCACGGCTTCGACCAGCCGTTTGGCGCATTCTTCCGGGGCCATGGCGGTCTGCTGGGCGTCATCCATGGTGCCCTGGCGACTGCCATCGGCGGTGAGCGCATTGATCGACACCTGGGTGCGAATAAAGCCGGGCATCACCAGCGTCACACGGATGCCCTGATCATACTCTTCCGCCCGCAGGGATTCGAAAAAGCCATGCAAAGCGTGTTTGCTGGCGCTATAGGCACTGCGCAGCGGGGTTGGCAGCTCCCCCACCAGCGATGTGATCACCACGAAACGTCCACCACCCTGCTCCTTGAACCAGGGAAGCACGGCCTTGGTCAGCGCCACGGTGCCAAAGAAATTCACTTCCATGATCTGGCGATCCACGGACAGCTCGGTGTCGGCCACCAGCGAACGCTGGGAAATACCGCCATTGTGCACCACCTGGTCGAGTCGGCCGCAGGCCTGTTTAACGCGCTCTACGGCAGGCGCCATGGCTCCGCTATCCGCCAAATCCAGCGGCAGCACCACGTGTGCCTCACTGTTCACCAACCCGGCACGCACTCGCTCCAACTCATCCTCCCGGCGGGCGGAAAGCACCAACCGCGCCCCGCGGCGGGCATACTCTTTCGCCAAGGCTTCACCAATCCCGGAGGACGCCCCGGTAATCCAGACCACTTTGTCAGCCAGTGATTCCGCCATGAACACTCCCTAAAACAACCACCAAACCCCAGCTTAATACCCTGCCCGAAAAACAAAAAGCGCGGACTCGCCGCGCTCTTCGTTTTTCGCTCGTAACTCGTCGCTATTTTTCTTATTTAAGCTCTTTCGACGACAGCCCCAGTAAGTGCCGGGCCACGATCAGTTGCTGGATTTGCTGTGTGCCTTCAAAGATGTCGATGATTTTGGAATCCCGTGCCAGCTTTTCCAGCAGGGTCCTCTCCGAATAACCCAGCTCACCACACAGCGCCACACACTTGAGCGTCACATCGTTACCCATCCGCCCCGCCTTGGCCTTGCACATGGAGGCTTCACGGGAATTGGGCTGGCCATTGTCCGCCATCCAGGCAGCCTTCAAGGTCATCAGGCGGGCCGCTTCCAGGTCAGCCTCCAGCCGGTACAACTCCAATTCGCGGGCCGTAGAGTTATAAGGTAATTTCGAGAAGTCAGCCTCAAGCCCTTCTTTTTTAAATACATCACGAGTGATTTCCAGCGCGGCACGGGCCACACCCAAGGCCATGGCAGCCACCTGGGGGCGGGTGTTATCGAACGTCTGCATCACCCCGCCAAAGGCTTTCTTGCGCGCCTCTTCGGTATCACCCACCTCGGCGGAACCGAGGATATGATCCTTGGGAATCCGGCAATTGTTGAACGCCAACGCGGCGGTATCCGACACCCGCAGGCCCATCTTATCTTCCACCCGCACCATTTGAACGCCGGGATTATCGCGGGGCACGATGAAAGACTTAATCGCCGCCTTACCCAGGGATTTGTCCAACGTGGCCCAAACGACAATGGCATCGCAGCGTTGCCCGGCGGTGCAATAGATTTTCTCGCCGTTAAGCACCCATTCATCACCATCGGCTACCGCAGTAGTCGCAACCGCAGCGGAATCGGAACCGGCGCCCGGCTCGGTGATCGCCATGGCGCAATACAGCTTGCCGTACTTCTCTTTCTGCTCCGGGGAGCCCACCGCCATGATCGCCGCGTTACCCAGCCCGCTGGCGCCCGGAATAGACAGCATCAGCCCCACATCGCCCCAACACATCGCCTCCACGCCAAGAATGCCCATCATGTTGCTGCCATTCTTGATTGCGTCGCTGGCCCCGTCTTTATTTCCGCCACTTTTTCCTTCACCGCGAGGCATGGCCGCCATCATCTGCGCCACCGGTTTCAGCTCTTCCGGGGTGTCACAGTGTTCAATAGCGTCGTACTTGCGCGCGATGGGACGAAAAACGCCGCTGGCCAGTTGCTGGGCCATTTTCTGGGTTTGTGTGAGTTTCTCAGGCAATTCCAGATTAATCATGTTGTTCTCCTACACCATCAGGCTGCCGTGAAGCACGGCAATGCTGCGCAAGTTCCGGTACCACATTTCCAGCGGGTAATCGCGAACGAAGCCCGCTCCGCCAAATAACTGGATACCGTTGGTGCCGATTTCCATGGCCTTTTCCATGCACAGCAGCTGCGCCAGATAGGCCTCCTTGTGGAAATCCAGGCCCTGTTCGGCGCGGCTGGCGGCACGCAGCATCATCAATCGCATCCCTTCAATCTCGATGGCCATGTTGGCCACCATAAATGCCACGGACTGGCGCCAGGCAATCGGTTCGCCAAACGCCTTGCGCTCATTCACGTAGGGAATGGCGTATTCCATCACCGCCTGGCAGCAGCCCACCGCCAGCGCACACTGACCAATACGCGACAGACCCAGCAGCCGGTCAAGATCGAAATGGACCAACCGGTCAGCCTCCGGCACGGTCACCGATTGCAGCGTTAGCGTGGCCGGTTCGGCACTGCGCAGCCCCATGTACGGCTCGGCCTGAATAGTCAGCCCGGTCGCGTCTTTCGGAACAATAAAGGCAGAGACGTCACCCTTTTCCGCCGCCACCACCACAAACCACTCACACTGCCCGGCCAGCGGCACCAGGCTCTTCACTCCATTGAGCACCACTTGCCCATCAACGCTTCGTGCCGTGGTGGCCGGAGCCGATGGCTCGAAGGTGGCGCGCGGTTCCGTCAGCGCGATGGCCGCACCCGTAAAGGTTTCCGTTGCCATGGCAGGCAACCAGCGCTCCTGCTGCTCTTCGCTACCGAAATCCACCAGGGCATTAACGGCAGCCATGGGCTGCAAGGCAGCCAGAGTATGAGAGATGTCCCCTTCGGCCAGATCTTCTACTGCTAACGCATTGGAGAGCGGCGATCTCGGCATAGCCACACCCCCCAGTGCCTCCGGCATGGGCATCAGCGCCAGGCCAAAACCGGCAATGCTGTTCAACAGTTCAGCACTCGCCTTCGCCGCGTCATCGGCGGCGCGGGACTGCGGGAACAGAGAATCGCGCACCAGCTTACGCATCCCTTCACGGGTCATTCGCTGCTCTTCAGTTAACGTCAGGTCAAAAAGCGGTGTGGTCATACAAGGGCCTCATCCCGGCAAGCAAACGGTTGTTTGAACAACAGTTTGTCACTGGCTATCGACCAGCGACAATGACAGATCTGTGACCTGCCACGATAAAAACGGTAAAGTTGAGCAAAAATACAACAACCTTCAGTCAGGCGTTTTTGCCCGTGTTTACACTGATACCCAAAGACTCCCCGGAGCTCGCGGTCCGGCTAAAACGCCAAATCATGGCGATCTATTCCTATTGTTTATTATGGGGCGGCACCTTTATTGGTGTAGAACTCACCGCTTTTGAACCCAACACGCCGCACCTGACCCTCTTCGCGGTGGTTTTTGCCGTCAACGCCCTGTTCTACCTGCTGATTCGCAGTGGCCTCAGCGAACGCTTCGGCGACCCCAGCCTGACCATGCTGCAAATGGCGGTGGGCATCCTGCTCACCACCACCATCCTGCATTACTCCCGCGAACTGCGCGGGGCCATGCTGAGCATCTACTTTATGGTCATGACGTTCGGCGTATTTGCCCTGGACCGTCGGCGCATGCTGCTGATGGCCGCCTTCACCCTGCTCTGCTTCACCGGACTGCTCATTTACGAATGGATCGACGCCCCGCAACGGGCCATCTTCTCTTATCTGGTCGGCCACTGGCTGATCCTGGCCCTTGGCCTGGGCTGGTTTATCTACATGGGCGGCTATATCCATAACCTGCAACTGCGGGTACGCGAGCAACGCGAACGGCTGCGTGAGGCCCACGACCGGCTCAGTGCCATTGCCGTGCGCGACGACCTGACCGGCCTGTATAACCGGCGCCACTTTCTGGAGCGTCTGGAAGAAGAAATGTCCCGTGCCAATCGTGAGGGCAGCCCGCTACACCTGGCCATCATCGATTTGGACCACTTCAAACAGGTCAACGATACCTACGGCCACCATGCCGGTGACGAAGTATTGCATCGCTTTGCGCAGCTCGCCGCCATGGGGTTGCGCAAATCTGACCTGCTCGCCCGCTACGGTGGAGAAGAGTTCGTTGTCTTGTTTCCTCACACCAGCCCCCAGGCCTGCTTGGCCGCACTGGAACGGCTGCGTCAAAGATTTTCGGAGCAGCACTACCCCTTTGCCGGGGAATTGAGCAGCGAGTTTTCCGCCGGGCTGGCGCAATACCAGCCCGGGGAAAGCGCAGAGCAATTTATAAAACGCGCGGATAATGCCCTGTATGAAGCCAAGGGCCTGGGCAGAAATCGCATCCAGCAGGCTAGCTGAGCAAAGCAGCGCAATTGGACGGTGGAGGCGCAGCCCGTCTATCGGTATGCTTGCTCGCCACCGGGAGAAAAGCATGTCTGAGATTACCAACCCAAGTCTGAAAAACACGGTCCGCCAGCATTTTGCCAACCTGGGGGAAGACGCACCGACCTGGACGGAAATTCACGGCATGCTGTGTGCCCTGGCCGCAGGCCCGCAAACCGATGATTCTGCCGTCGATTATGCCCACGAGCTGGAAATGCCGGTCCCCGATGAGGTGGCATTCGCCCTGAATCAACTGCGCCAACGCCTGGTTACCCAGCTGCTCAGCGGCGAAACGGTAAACCTGCCCTGCCTGCTCGACCCTTACCAGGAAGAAGATGGCCAGGATCTGGCCAGTTGGTGTGCCGGTTTCATGACCGGCGTCTTCGTGAATGAAGCGCACTGGTACGAGAATGACGAAGAAACCGTCGTCAATCTGCTGCTGCCCTTTATTCTGATTTCCGGCCTTGATGAAGATGAAGAGCTGGACGCCCTGTGGGACAACACCCAGGTAGTGCGCCAGATGGCCCTGGGCATCCCGGAGCTGATCGAAGAACTCTTTCTGTGTTTCCACGGACCAGATGAAGGGGGCGAGCCAGCCTAGCCCTCTTTCCGCTGACCCTGTCTCTTGCTCCACTGATCACTACCGTCAGACGTAACGTGACCCAGTTCCACGCCGTGGCCGCGCCAAGCCTCTAGGCTTGCAAGGTGAGCTACTGATACAAAAAAACCACGTAGCCACCAGGAAATAATTACCAGGGGGAACACGTGCGCGTCATTCTTTTGGCAACTCTACTGACGCCGTTGCTGGCGACAGCTCAAACCGAATCCCAGCCTGCCTGCCCGACACTGGCCCGGGCCAGCTTTACCACCGCGGTGGAAAACCGTGAGCCCACCAACACCGTTAGTCAGGTACCGGCGAACACCGACGAACTGCTTTTTTATACCGAAGTGCACGACGGCAGTAACCAGACGCTCTACCACCACTGGACCCTCAATGGTGAGCCCTTTGTGGATGTCACTCTGGAAATTGGTTCCGACTTCTGGCGAACGTGGTCGTCGAAAACACTTACCGGGCTGGGCATGAAAGCAGGCGATATCTGGGAGGTTTCCGTCACCGGCGCGAAAGGCTGCGAGTTGGGCCACTGGCAAGTAACGCTGACGGAAACCGGCAACGCACCAACGCCAACACCGGACACCACAACGCAGGGCAACCCCAACCCTGACCGCGCCTCAGAACCCACTCCCGCACAAGCGCCCGCCACCATTAAAAATGGTGGCAGCGATCCGGTGGATCTCAGTGCCAATTTCACCGTTATCGAAGAGTTACTCACCCTGGGCGATAGCCGCGGCGCGCGCTCCGCCATCAAGCGTGCACGGGCGCTTACCGACAACGCGCAGCAACTTGCTGAGCTGGATCAGATGGACAAGGACAATCAGGCATTTGCCGAACTGAATCAGCTGATCCGCCAGCGCGACATTTCTGCCGCCCGCCAGAAGCTGCAAGCGCTGATGGTCTCCGTGCCGCCGGAAAGCCCTGTGTACCCCGCCCTGCAAGGCCGCCACAAGCTGCTGGATCAACTCAATGAAATGAACCGTGACAGCGCCACCCTACAAGCCGCATCTACCCCGTAATTAAAACTTCTTTGCGGATTAGCGCGAAGGTCATCACCTTTCGTCCAAAGCCTTTCAGCTCTTGAATGAAACGTCAGGCATCTAGCGTCCAGCGGACGCTTATCCGTCGTCTTTCAGGGAAAGGTGGCTGATATCCGGTTGTGCCGGTGGTGGCGTCTTCGTGCGCTGCCCCAGATCCTCTCCGGGGGCCGCCATGCTCAGGTGGCTCACATCCGGCGCAGGTGGAGCGGGCGCGTGTTCCCCGTTATCCATATCTTCGCCCACATCCGCCACGGAAAAAGCACCGGAGAAACCGGTCCCCCCGGTACGAATAGTGCCGACGGTCTCCAGATCACCGCTACTCTGCTCTTGTGAACGGGCCTGGCCGGCGGGGGGCGGCGGGGACTGTGATGGTGCGGGTTGCGGCGATGGCGCGGCGGCCGGCTGCGCAGGCGCCGGCGTTTTCTCAGCACCGGACACAGGCCGAATCTCGCATTCCGCGCCAGCCTGCTTCATAAGCGCCCGAAATTTCATGGCCGTGGCCTGATCTGCGTCTTTCTTGATCACCACCGGTTGCCCGGAAAACAGTTTCTCAACCCGGGCATCGTCCATTTTGAACAAACGCCCCAGGTTACTCTTCACCGTCGCAAGGTCAGCACCGCCGACCAACTTTCCGGAAAACACGATATGGAAACGGGCATTACTCATGCGTTGCGTTTCTCCCTTCAGGCAATTCAGTTTTCACGCTATTCAATCCATCTGCGCCGCACAGTACTCCGCCAGCGCCGCAATGGTCCGTGACGGATTCAGGCCCAGTGCGCGGGGCACCATGGCGCCATCCACCACATAAAGATTAGGGTAATTGAACACTTCCCCGGCATGGTTCACCACCCCCTTTTCCACAGAATCCGCCATATTACAGCCCCCCAGAGGGTGGGGTGTGACCAGATTCTTGAACCAGGTCCAGGTAGCCGGGGTCATCGGGCTGCCGCCGGTGGCCGCCGTCAGCGCCAAATGGCGGTCAGCCAAGCCCTGTACCGCCTTTTCCGCCTTGCGGTAATCCCACTTGAGCTTTAAGTGATCGCGCTTCCAGGGCCAATACCAACGCCGGCCCAGGGAAAAGGTGCCGCCCGGATCATCCATGGCCTGGCCAAACCACGGCATCATTTTTCCGAAGGGATTACTGCTGTCGCCATATTCAAGCATGGCGGTGCCCAGCCGAGTGCCGGCAAAGCGGGATTGTTTGCCCAGGCGCTCCAGCCAGCTGCCGAGAAGATCCGGCAGGCCACCGTCTTCCACAAAATAGCGGGCGCCATTATCCGCACCATCCAGATAATCGATGGCGCTGGTGATGGTCGGCCCCCGAGTGGGTGAAATCTGGCGATCATCGTAAAACGCGGCAGTGGCAAAATCGCCGTTGCTGCTCCAGTTATGCCCGAGCTTGCGACTCAGCTTGGGCAAGGTCTTGTACTGATCGCGACAGCGCAGCAACAGCTCAGTAGACCCCATGGAGCCCGCGGCCACGATAACTTTTTCGGCACGGAATCCACGCCAACCACGGGCATCCAGATCCATGGCCTGCACTTCATAGCCCCCCGATGCCAGCGGGCGAATCGTGCGCACATGGTGCAATGGACGAATCTGCGCACCGGCGTTTTCCGCCGCTGCCAGGTAATTCAGGTCCAGCGTATTCTTGGCCTGCACCGGGCAGCCCAGATCGCAATTGCCACAATGCGTACAGGTGCCCTGCTGTTTACCTTGGGCGTTGACCCACGGTTTGCTGTGCCGTGCATCAAAAGAGTCGTCGTTCTCGGCGCGCCAGTCCGGGTCGAAGGTAATAGCCTGGGGCACCACAGTGAACCGACCCCCGTCGCCAAGCGCTTCCGCCGCTTCTTTCATCAGGTGGGTACGCGGCGTCCACTGGCTTGTCGGCAGTGTCTGTACGTTAAGCATCACACCAGTGATGTCGTAATACGGCTTCAGGGTGGCGTAATCAATCGCCTGAGGCCAACCATGATCAAAAGCCTCGGGCTTGGCTTCAATGCTGACGTTGGCGTAAATCAACGAACCACCGCCGACCCCGGCCCCCATGGCAATACTCATGTCACCAAAATTGCGAAAATCTATCCAGCCATTTTGTTTTTCCGGCTCATCTTCATCCCAGAACCAGTCTGCCTGTGAAACGGACGGGTAATCGCTGGGCAACCAACGCTTGCCTCGCTCCAACACCACCACCTTACGTCCCTTCTCAGCCAGGCGGCATGCCATCACAGCGCCCCCGAAGCCACTGCCGATGACCAGCACATCCACCTTTTCCATGTCGTCCCCAGTGTTTTTCTGCTTTTTGTTGTCAGCCGCCCAAGCGTTAAATGATTTTTTACTCTATTTTTTGCACTATAAATTTAAGCGCCAATCCTGTCCATTTACACCGCTTTCCAGTAACCTGACCAGCATCTTTGCCGGCCCACAGCAGCACCCATGGAACAGATCGATTTCGTTACTATTGAAGAGAAAAAACGCCCTCGCAAGCGGGCTGCTGCCCCGAAAAAGGTGGCCAACGCTTCACGTCCAGCAACACCGCGGCAAGGTGCAGTTCGTGAAGGCTACCGGCGCCTCACTGCCGACATTCCTGCCGATTTGCACAAACGCCTGAAAATGCAGGCGCTGATGGAGGACCGTTCGGTCACCGAATTGATCGTGCAAGCGGCTGAAAGCTTTCTGCGTAACCGCGACTGATTATCCCAAGCAATATTCTTTGCGTCTCTTTTTTAACGCTTCACCCTTCCACCTTGTCACTGAAGCGTCACCACCCTGTCATCCATTCGCACCCTTTTACCGGCAACCATGGCGAAAACTGTCGAGGGAGCTAGCTCATGGCTGCAGATCTGTTTCTGCTCGTCTGTGCCCTGCTATTCGGGCTTGGATTTCGTCAACTGTTCCGCCACCTTCCCGAGGAGCGTTGGCAATTCGTCGCCTCCCTGCCCTTGAAGAAAAACGGTGATGGTTCCTGGCAGGGCCTGAACCTGACCTTCTACGGGTTATTCACCGGCCTGGCCGGCGGGTTTGGCGTCGCCACCTTTATCCTGCTCACCGCCGCCGCCGGCGTTTCATTGATCACAGCCGTACTCCTGACACTGGGTGTTCTCGCCATTTGCCTGCCGGCTGCAAAGATCATCGCCACCGTGGTGGAAAAGAACCGCCACGGTTTCACCGTGGGCGGCGCCAGTTTTGTGGGCATCATCATTGCGCCGATTTTTCTATGGCTGGCAGACCAGGCCAGCCAGCATTGGTGGAACACGCCACTGCCCACCCTGCCAATGCTCGCGGCCATGTCCATTGCCTATGTGATGGGGGAAGGTATTGGCCGGCTGGCCTGTATCAGTTTTGGCTGCTGCTACGGTAAAGCGTTAAACGATTCACCTGTCTGGGCCCAGCGAATGTTTGCTACGCTCAATCATGTCTTTATCGGCAAAACAAAAAAAATCGCCTTCGCCGGTGAGATGGAAGCCGTCAAGGTTATTCCCATTCAGGCGGTTACCTGTGTGCTGTACACGGCGTTGGCCTTACTGTGCAGCGCGCTATTCTTTCATCAGTTGTTTGCACTGGCCTTTGCCCTGAGCCTGGTAGGCAGCCAGCTTTGGCGGGTGTATTCGGAAACGCTACGGGCGGATTATCGCGGTGGCAGCAAGCTGTTTTCGGTGTATCAGCTGATGGCATTGCTCGCCGCACTATACGGCGTGGCTATCAGCATCGCGCTGCCCGCCCACAGTGATTTGCAGCCACTACTGAGCGCCGGGCTTGCCGCACTGTGGACCCCGGAGGTCATCCTGTGCCTGCAGCTGATCACCGTTATCATGTTTTTCTTCTCAGGAACCAGCACCATCACCACCGGGGAACTGCGATTCGGGCTGGCCTCCGACTGGCGAAGCCAGGCCGGCTGCGACGACGATAATCACGAGCATGACAGCAAAGACGTGGGACAGCCGTCAGGCGCCTCTTCCCTGGGCGCCACCCTGCGTAGATCTACACCAGCGCCACGGCCTTGATCTGGGCATAGACCTCGGCACCGGGAAACAGGGAAAGCTGACGGGCAGAACGCCCGGAGATCCGGGCCAGAATGCACTGTCCGGCCAGGGTAAGCTGAACCAGGCATTGCCCTGGCCCAATCTCACGCAACCCCACCACCCGGGCCGGCAGGATATTAAGAATACTGCTATCGCCCGGAGCACTCAGACACAAGCTTACATCCCGGGCGGCAATGCGCAGCCGCACAGATTCACCGGCAACCAGAGCCTGCTCCACTGGCAGCCACAGCGTGGCATCGCCCACCGTAATGCCCTGAAGATGATCTTGACTGGCATAGTCCGCCACCTGCCCAGCCAGCAACGCGGTTGCGTCAGCGCGCTGGGCCAACACCCCGTCCAGCCGCGACAGCTCCTGACTGGCCGCCCCCTGGGCCGTCACCCGGCCCCGCTCCATCAACCAGACCTGATCCGCCAGGCGTAGTAACTCATCCATGTTGTGGGTGACGTAAAGCACCGGTACGGTACGCGCCGCCATGGCGATCAGATCCAGCAACTCACGCTTGTTCGCGTCATCCAAGGCCGACAGCGGCTCATCCAGCAACAACAGTTCCGGCGCCCCCAGCAAGGCCCGCGCCAAAGCCACCCGCTGGCTTTCCCCGCCAGACAGGCCCTCCACTCGCCGCGCCAACAGTGGGCCAATACCCGTCTGCTGGATCACGCGCTCCTGTTGCCCTGCCGGGCTATGACGACGCCGGGCTACATAGTCCAGATTGCCCTGCACGGTAAGGTGGTGAAACAGGGTGGGCTGCTGAAACAACATACCGATGGGCCGTTGCCACGGCGCCAGCGCCACGTGTTCCGATAACCACGTCTGGTCGGCAAAGCTGATCGAACCATCGCAGTGGTCGAGCCCGGCCACCATGCGCAGCAATGAGCTCTTGCCGGCCCCAGAGGGACCGAACAGCACTGTCACGCCCTGGGGTTTCAGGGTAGCTTCCACCTGCAAACGAAAACTGCCCCGCCGGCCCTGTACTGACAACTCCAGGCTCATGGCATCGCCCCCAGGCCTGGCCGGCGACGCTGCCAGCGGAACAGCCCCCACAGCAGTAGCAACGACAACCCCAACAACACCGCCGCAAGACGATGGGCACTGATATAGTCACCGGCTTCCACGTGTTCATACAGAGCCACAGAGGCAACTCGGGTTTCCCCGGACAGGCTGCCACCAATCATCAGCACCACCCCAAACTCACCCAGGGTATGCGCGAACCCCAAAATCGCCGCACTGGCATACCCCTCCCGACACTGGGGCAACACCAGGGAGAAAAAGCGGTCACGGGGACGGGCGCCAGCGACCGCTGCCATGTCCAGCTGTTGTGAATCGATGGAGGAAAATGCGTTTTTCAGCGGTTGCAAAACAAACGGCAGCGAATACACCACAGAGCCAATTACCAACCCGGTGAAGGTAAACGCCAGCGAGCGTTGCTCGAATGCATCAGCCAACCAGCCTCCCGGCCCGTTCGGGCCCAGACCAATCAGCAGATAAAACCCCAAGACGGACGGAGGCAACACCAACGGCAAAGCCAGCACCGCCTCCAACAGGGCCTGCCCGGGTAAACGCCGACGCGCCAACCACCAGGCCAGCGGCGTACACAGCCCCAGCAGTATCACCGTTGTCAGTAACGCCAGCTGAATGCTGACGCCTAAAGCTAGCCAGTCTCCCTCAGAAAGTATCATCGGGCACCCGGTAGCCAGCCTGATCGATCAAGGTTCGCGCCTGGTCACTGAAGAGGAAGTCGTAGAAGCGTTGCGCGGTGACATTGGTATTAGCGTGGGTATTGGCATTCAACAGGCCGCTCTGCTGGACGATCGGTGCGTACCAATCTGAAGGAACACGCCACTGGCTGCCGCCCTGCTGCTGCACCTGGCTCAACGCCACAAAAGCCGCTGCCGCTGCCCCGCTGTAGGCAAAGTGATAGCTCTGCCCCACATTCTCTGCAGTTACCCGCTTCACCACCGCGGGAAGGTTCACCCGCGACAAAGCCGATTCCGCCGCCACGCCGTAGGGGGCCGTACGTGCATTCGCCAGGGCCAGGGGCTGCACATTACCCAGACGCAAGCTCTCCGGCCCAAGCGACACACCGCGGGTCGGTGTCCACAGCACCAGAACACCCTGGGCATAGATGCGCAGCGAGGCCTCATCCAGCAAGCCTTCTTTCGCCAGTTCAGCAGGGCGGCGTTGATCCGCCGCGAGGAAAATATCGTAGGGAGCGCCTTGGCGAATTTGTGCCGCCAGTTTTCCGGTAGAGGCCACTGTCACGCCGATCCGGTCATCCGGATGGCCCTGTGTGTATAGCGCGATCAGTTGTTTGAGGGTTTGCGCAAAATTGGCCGCCACCGCCACCTGGGCGTCGCCGGCCAGCACCGGGGCGCTGAGCAAACTTGCCAAAAGAAACACCAGAATCCGCATCAGGCACTCCGCGACTATACCGGGACCGGTAATCGCTCAGTCTAAGTCAGCGCAGTAGCCCTGTCAGGAGGATTTACGCGGGTTCTGTCCACGATGTTGGCGGCCGCGTGCCCGGGCCAGCTCAATTTGTTTCTGCCGTTCCGCAAAGCGCTGCTTCTGTTCCGCTGAGGATTCGTCAAAACACTTCGGGCAGGACACACCGAGCTGGAACTGCGCAGTACTTTTGTCTTCTTCGCTAATAGGACGACGACAGGCATGGCATTGATCGAATTCACCAGGATTCAGGTCATGATCCACCGTTACCCGCTCATCGAAGACAAAACACTCGCCTTCCCACAGGGAGTTCTCTTGCGGCATTTCTTCCAGGTATTTGAGAATCCCGCCTTTGAGGTGATACACCTCATCAAAGCCCTGCTCTTTCAGATACGCCGTGGACTTCTCGCAACGAATGCCGCCGGTACAGAACATGGCGACCTTCTTGTGCTTGGCCGGGTCGAGCGTCTCTTTCACGTAGTCCGGGAATTCACGGAAGGTGCGCGTTTCCGGATTAATGGCTCCCTTGAAGGTGCCCACTTCCACTTCATAGTCATTACGGGTATCGATCAACACGGTATCGGGATCGGAAATCACCGCATTCCACTCTTGTGGCGACAGGTAGGTGCCCACGGTCCGGTTTGGGTCGATACCTTCCACGCCCATGGTGACAATCTCTTTCTTCAGCTTCACCTTGGTGCGCAGGAACGGGTGTTCGTCGTGAAAGGACTCCTTGTGCTCCAGTGCCGCCAGCCGCTCATCACTCTTGAGCCAATTGAGTACGGTATCGACCCCAACACGCGGACCCGAGATAGTCCCATTGATACCCTCATCCGCGAGCAGCAAGGTGCCACGCACATCGTTGGCATGCATCAGGTCCAGCAAGGGTTGCTGCAGTTGCTCGAAACCGTGTAGCCGAACGAACTTGTACAACGCCGCAACGACAATACTGTCCGGGGTTTCCACCCGATGCTGGGTACTCACTGTTTTTCTCCCACCGTTGTCTCGCTCTTGCTGAATTGCGGATCGTGTTTACTGCCGCCCAGGCAATCCGGCGACGCCAGTATCTCGCCACCCTTCGCTTGCCACTCCGCCGGGGTATGGGTGTGCAATGCCAGTGCATGCACCGGGCCGTCCAACTCGTCAGCCAGAATCTTGTACAGCATCTGGTGGCGACGTACCGGCATCATGCCGTCAAAGGCATCGCTCACCAGCACCAGCTTGAAGTGCGTTTCCGAGTTTGGCGGCACGCTATGCTTGTGGCTTTCATTTTCCAGCGCGAAATGTGCCACAGGCACCGCCTCGAAAACCTTGCGCTCGATCAATGTCGCTACACTCATGGTCCACCTCACAGATAAAACCCAGCTGGGCCGTTCCAGAAAACACCGCAATGGGGCGATTATACCAGCTGCAACACGGCGTAACGCCCCTCACGGGGGCGCGTATTCTACGGGGTTTACCGGTGCAGAGAAAATGCAGACAGTGGGCCTGTCATTAGACGGCGGGGATAATATCCTGCCAGAGCTGCTCACCGGCCTCATCCAGCAACAATGCCATCGGCTCGCCCGGGCCAAACTGGCGAACTTGCCGAGCGCCCTGCCAGCCATCCCAACCTGGCGCCTCCCCACGGGCGAAGGCGCCCCAGACATCCTGCACCTGCCGGGACAGCGCCCGCGCTTCATCGGTACCACCGGTGAAATACATGCCCGCCGGCGTATCGGTAACGCCAAACACAAAGGGCACATCCACCACATGGCACGCTCCCAGCGGAATGCCGAAAGGTTCGCTTTGCCAAGTGAATTGGAAGCCCCAGCAGTGTGCATTGTGCTGGCTCTGGGCATCCAGCAGCCGCACGGTCGGCACCCGGAACAGGCGATCCGACTCCATGGCCGACAGAAAATCCAGCCGGCTACGGCGGCTATCCGGCGCGACTATGGTTTGGTAATAATCCAGCGCCCGAGCGCCGTTGCCGGGCAGCGCCCGTTCAAAGCGCCGCAGGATTTCGTCGTCGTCAACCTGCTTCAGCGCATCCATACTCGTGGTGCCCGCGAGTACCCCGGCATATTGAAAGAAATGCCACTCATCCCGGCATACACCGGCCAACAGGCGTTTGTCCGCCGCCGCGCCAGCGGCAATGGCCTCGATTGGCAATTCCGGCAGCAAGTCACCATCGACCATAGGCAAAAAGTTCATACCGAACTGCGGCGTGGTGGTGCGCAGCCCCCGGTCAACCAGCACTTTGATGGCAGCGTTCTGCGCCTTAATCCAGCCTTTACTGTCGGCACTGACCAGCTTCTCTGCCGCACTACCGGTCCCTGGCAGCGCCTCCACAAAGGCATCGATAACCTTGCGAACCTGATCCGGGGCCAGCACAACATCAGCTGCACCAGACTGGGTGATCGCACCATGAAACAGATCTTTTGCCTGGGGGCAGGCCAGCAATGCACCAACACTGAATCCCCCGGCAGACTCACCGAAAATAGTGACCTTCCCGCGATCACCCGCAAACGCCTCAATGTTCTCCTGCACCCATTGCAGCGCGGCCAGCTGATCACGCATGCCCAGGTTGGTGTCCGCGCCCAGCTCCGGCGCCACCGCAGCGAAATCGGCAAAGCCCATGGCCCCCAGCCGGTAGGCAGCATTCACCACCACCACATTCTGGCTACGCGCCAGTTCCGCGCCATTGTAGAGAACCTGAGACACCGAGCCCGCCAGGTAGCCCCCGCCGTGGAACCACACCATCACCGGAAAAGGCCCCTCCCCGTCCGGCACCCAAATATTCAGGTACAGGCAATCTTCACTGGATTCCTGAATTCCCATCACCGGGCTTTTCATCTGCAGCGAGGGCAGCGGGTAATGATCCGCCATGTGTTCTGCTTCACTGTCAGGCAAGGGTTGAGGCGCCTTAAAGCGCAACTCCCCCAACGGCGCCCGCGCAAACGGCACACCGCGGTATTCGGTTACGCCTTTGTTGACCAGCCCTTGGTAACACCCCTGCCGAGTTACTGCCGTCATCTGTCCCTCTCCTCTTTTGCCCGCCTGACGCCGGCTTGAAAATTAATGTGCACCATCAAAAGTGAACGTCACGGCCGCCACATCGCCACGCATTCAGCACAAGCCATCCACCCTAGCAAAATACATACTAATGGGTAGGCCAATACACCTGTTTAATTGTTAGACAACATAAACAGTCTTGCCATATTAGTGACTTACACTTATCCACGCCCTCATCGAGGCACACCGAGGGCTTTGCAAGTCCATCGAATTTTCTAAGGAGGGAAGCCCCCATGAGCAAGACCACAACTATCGAGCAACGCTTGAACGAACGCTACGAGCAAGTGGCCACCGATGCCAAAGCAACTGTTGAAAAAATGAACAACGCCGTTCGTGGTGCTTATACTCGCCTGGAAAGCAACGGTAACGAGCTGTTCCAGAATCTGGTGAAAGCCGGCGAGAAGCGCCAGAAAGCCCAGAGCAAACCCCAGAAAAAAACCACTAAAGCCCAGCCTTCCCAGCTGGACGAAGTGCGCAGCAAAGTTGCCGCCGCACTGGGCCTGCCGACCCGCGACGAAGTCGAAGCACTGAACAAGAAGCTGACTTCGCTGACTCGCAAGGTCAACAAACTGGCCAAAGACGCCAAGTAAGCCCCAATTTGCCGGAGCGGCTCTGCCGCTCCCGGCACAATAATGCTACCCCTCCTTTTCCCTTTCTCGCTCAAACCGTCAGCCCAACCGGGCCATAAGTACGCCAACACGGTTAATAAACCAGCAATACACGCTTAACCCCACACCAAGTGTTGACTTGCCAGGCCGCGTCTCGTTATCTAGGTGGCTCTGTACCGGATAACAATAATTGCGAGCTCATGCCGTCCGCTAATTTATCTTCCTCCCTGAAACATAAAACCGTGGCGCCTTTCTGGCTGGAATACCTGCTGGATGCTGCCCTGCGCGCAGGCGTGGACCTGAGCTATACGCTGGTGGAATCCGGTATCCGCAATGAAGATCTGGAAGACCCGCAGTCCCGTATTTCCATGGGCATCGAAGATCAGCTCTTTAAACAGGCCATCACGGAAAGTGGCGATTCCCTGTTCGGGCTGCACATGGGCGAAGGTATTCGGCCCCGCTTCATGGGCGAACTGGGCTACGCCAGCATGTCCAGCGCCACCCTCGGTGATGCCATCGAGCTGATGATTCCGTTTATGAAAGTCACCACCGAGTACGCGCAACTGCGTTTCGAGTGGCGAGAAAGCGCAGACAAGAAAGCGTTGTGGCTCATTTGGGAAAGTGATCTGGAAGCATTGCCGACCTACCCGGCACGGGTGGACGCTAATTTTGCCGCCGCCATCGTCTACGGTCGCTGGTTAATTGGCCAGGCGCTGAACCCCCAACGGATTCTATTCAAGCATTCCCCGCAAGGGGACCCGGCAGAATACCAGCGTATTTTCCGCTGTGATGTCACCTTCGCCCAACCGGAAAACGCTATCGTCTTGCCCGGTCATTTACTGGATCTTCCCCTGCGCGATGCCGACCCGGAAGTCCACAAGGTGGCTCGCTCGCGCATGCAGCGCGCGGTGACCCAATACCACGCCCGCGACAATCTGCTGGAACAAGTACGCCTGGAAATTCAGAAACGCCTGCAACAGGGGGTCCCGCAACTCGAACCCATTGCCGATCAACTGGGGGTCAAACCCTGGACCCTGCGCCGACAACTACGGGCCGAAAACACCGATTTTTCCAGCCTGCTGGAAGATGAACGCCGCCGCCTGGCTTGTGACTGGCTACTGCACAGCGAGCGTTCCGTTAACCAGATCGCGCTGGATCTAGGCTACTCCGAACAAAGCGCCTTCAACCGCGCCTTCAAGCGCTGGTTTGATATTACCCCGGTGCAGTACCGTGACAGCCAAGGCAATCAGCCCTTCAACGATTGAGCTCCACGCCAATGGCGCTTGCATTGCCCCAGCGTCAGCCCCTGGGAAAAACCGTTGACCAGGCTGTCACCCAGCCGGCCCTGTAGCATCCGGGAGGAAACCGGGAGCAGTCCATAGAAAAGCCGCCCAAGCTGTGTGACTTGTTGCAGCTCTTCGCGCCACCCCGCCAATACGCGGGGATAGGACACATCCGGCCTTGCGCCCAGTACAGCTTGCGCGGCCAGTTGGCCGCTGATAACCGCCCCGTAGATCCCCTCGCCCAGCAACATTTCCGTGCAGCCCGCCGCATCGCCCGCAAACAGTACACGGCCATTGACCAGGCGCGTTTTTGGCAGCCAGGTTCCCAGCGGGTAGCCCGCCACGTGCTCAGCCGGGGTTCCCAAGCGGGCCTGACAATAACGCTGCAACGCAGCTCTCTCCGGAGCAGCCACGCCATGCTGCCAGACGTACAGCCCCACATTCACATGGTCGCCCTTGGGAAACAGCCAGCCGTAGCCTCCACGGACAACACCAAAATCCAGGGTCATGGGCGGGTAATCGCGTAGGTTTTTTCGCGGTACGCAGCCTTCGATGGCCATAGCGCCGGGCGGGTGCCTCTCCCCCAGCATTCGCGCCACAGCACTGTTGGCGCCATCTGCCGCGATCAGCCAAGGGGCAGAAAAGGATTCTCCCTCGCGGGTCTCAACACTGACACCATCGGCCTTCTGATGTATGACCCGCAGGCCTGCGGTGTCATGAAATACAGCGCCTTGTTGTTTTGCCTGGCCACGGCAGAAAGCATCCAGCTGCGTCCGCTCGGTCATGACACAGAACGGCGTGGCGGCCTTCAGGTGGCGAACCGGCGAAAGAGAATAACTCACCGCCAGCGAGGTGACGGCTTCACGAACCACCGGTTCGATGCTGAAGCGATAGCGTGCCACGGCTTTCTCTGTAACCCCGCCCGCACAAGGTTTTCCCCGTGAATGTGGGCGGGAAATCACCGCCACACGCAGTCCCGCAGCCGCCAAATCCCAGGCCGCTGCACACCCTGCCTGACCAGCGCCGACTACCAACACATCCCAGTTCGTCATATATCTCCCCCCGATTCCGTGCGATTAGGCGCCAGCTCCTTTATAATGCGCGCCGTCCGGGACCCTGACCGACGGACCTTGTTCAGCGGTCCTCTCGGTTTCAGCCATATAAGTTCTCCCGAATTAAAGCTAGGAGATTGTTCATGAAAGCACCCGTACGCGTAGCCGTCACCGGCGCCGCTGGCCAAATCAGCTATTCCCTGCTGTTCCGCATCGCTTCCGGCGATATGCTCGGCAAAGACCAGCCCGTTATTCTGCAGCTGCTCGAAATCACCCCTGCTCTGGAAGCCCTGAACGGGGTCATCATGGAGCTGGAAGATTGCGCATTCCCGCTGGTTGCCGGCATCGAAGGTACCGACGATGCCAACGTGGCCTTCAAAGACGCCGACTACGCGCTGCTGGTTGGTGCTCGTCCGCGTGGTCCGGGCATGGAGCGTAAAGACCTGCTGGAAGCTAACGCAGCTATCTTCTCCGCCCAGGGTAAAGCCATCAACGACAATGCCAGCAAAGGCATCAAAGTTCTCGTTGTCGGCAACCCGGCCAACACCAACGCCCTGATCGCCCAGCGCAACGCGCCGGACATCGATCCTCGTCAGTTTACTGCCATGACCCGCCTGGACCACAACCGTGCCATGGCACAGCTGGCCAACAAGCTGGGCAAAACTGTCAATGACGTGAAGAAAATGCTCATCTGGGGCAACCACTCTTCTACTCAGTACCCGGATCTGCACCACTGTGAAGTGGATGGCAAAGTCGCCATCGATCAGATTGAGCAGGACTGGTACGAAAATGACTACATCCCGACTGTTCAGCAGCGTGGTGCAGCCATCATTAAAGCCCGTGGCGCTTCCTCTGCCGCGTCAGCTGCCAACGCCGCCGTGGACCACATGCGTTCCTGGGCACTGGGTACCGACGAGGGTGACTGGGTTTCCATGGGCATCTACAGCGATGGCTCCTACGGCATCCAGGAAGGCCTGATCTACTCCTTCCCGTGTACTTGCAAAGACGGCGACTGGACTATCGTTCAGGGCTTGGACGTCAACGACTTCTCCCGTGGCAAGATGCAAGCCACCGAGAAAGAATTGGCTGAAGAACGTGACGCTGTTTCTCACCTGCTGCCGTAAGGTTCAGGTCGAGAATAAAAAAAGGGGCTCTTCGGAGCCCCTTTTTTTATGCCGCTACGCGGCTGCTACACGGTTTACGCAACAGGCAAAACGCGATCAATATTCGGAATAATCCATCTGCTGCATCTGAGCCTGTTGTGCATACTGCGCGTAGTTAGCCATGGTGATCGGGAACAGCACGCCGAAGTAGCCAACCATCAACAATAGAACAATCACAAACGCCGCTTTCACACCGCCGGAATTGCTGACTGGCGCTGCACCGTACTGGTTGCTGCCTTCGCTACCGCGCTTGAACAGCATCACCAAGCCGAGTACCAAGTTGGCAATCGGCACCAGCATCAGCAGGCTCAGCCAGCCGCTGGCATTAATATCGTTGAGACGACGCACCATATAGCCCCAGCTCATCACCATCACACCGATAAAGGCCACTGTGGCGATCAGGCCCATAATCATGGCACCAACGCCAATGGCACTATCACCGGCACCCATGATGCCCGGGATAATAATAGCAGCGGCGACACCCAGCACCAGATAGAAAAGTAGTGTCAGGCCGGCGGCGTACACGAAATAGCGCATACGACCGATACGCCCTGACAGAGACAAAAACTTGGGTTGATAGGCGTCCTGATTACCGGCAACGGCAACATCTGCATTGGGCGCTTGATACGGTTGGTTCATGGTGACTCCCCCTGGAGTTCAAGTTTAAAAAAACGTTCAAAAGTTATGTGCCGCGAGTCTTATAACGTGTGGCGTCGACCAAAGTCATCCATGGCACGCAGCAAATCCCGACGGCTGATCTGTCCGATCAGCTTTCCGCTGTCCAGCACCGGCAGCCGTCGGCGATGATCCGCGAGAAAAATTTCTGCCACATCGAGAATGGAATCTGAGCCTTCCACGGTCTGCAGATCCACACTCATATACTCTTTTACCGAACCGATTTCCGTGCCGTGGTAGCTTGCTTCCAGCGCCCCTTTCAGACAATCGGATTCGGAAAAGACCCCAACCACACGGCCTGTTTCATCCACCACAGGGCCACCGGAAATTTGATTTTCCAGCAATACGCGAATGGCTTCACTAACAGACATGTCGGGGGAAAAGGTGACCAGACGGCGGCTCATGTACTCCGCCACGAGCATGGACTTAAGCATAATGCTTCCCTGTGCGGTGGTAGCCGGCATCATGCCGGCCATTTGTGATTTTATTCTTTATAGCAGCATTCGTAACAACAATCGCTAACAGATGGACTTACACCAACGCCTTCGGCGCGGTGATAATGCCGTTGTTATCCGCATAGACAAATTCGCCAGGACGGAACGTTACACCACCGAAGGTGATGTCGATATTTAGCTGCCCTTCGTCGCGACGAACAGATTTAATTGGCACGCAGCCTTGCGTGACAACACCGATATCCAGTGCTGCCAACGCATCCACGTCGCGGCAGGCACCGTAAATGATCACCCCTTCCCAGCCGTTTTTCACCGCGTTTTCCGCGATCATGTCACCGATCAACGCATTACGCAGGCTGCCGCCGCCATCAACCACCAGCACCTTGCCTTTGCCATCGGTGCCCAAGTGCTCTTTGACACGACTGTTGTCTTCAAAACATTTTACCGTAACGATTTCACCGCCGAACGCAGAACGGCCACCGTAACTGAGCCAGTTAAGACCGGTTACCACGGAGACACTGTCCGCATTGTCATCACAAAGATCGCAAGTCACAAAGGTCATACTGACTCCTTCGGTTTCGTTTCAGGTTACGGCCAACACTCAGGCGGCCTTGGTCATTTTCTCGTGGAATTTACCGGCAAACACCAGAAAATCCCGGTAACGCAATCGGTACAACCCGGTATCCGGACCGATCAACGCCATACCGACCATGGCATCAGCCACCTTGCGGCTATCCACGGGCAGCCAGTGAGCATCGGTCCAGCGTGTTAGTGGCTCGACAATACGGTTGACGATGTTGCCCCAGTCTTCCGCGAGGCGCTTATCTTCTCGCTGACCGCGTAATAGCGAAGGCTGCAGGATAGCCAGCAACGGCAAATCCAGTCGGATTAGCGCACGTTCCATCTGCCCTTTGACCCGTGAATAAAAAAACGGAGAACGGGCATTGGCATTCACCGCGGAAACCACCAGAAAACGTTGCACGCCAGCACGGCGGGCCATGTTGCCCGCCAGTACCACCAAGTCGTGGTCTACATGACGAAAGGCTTGCCGGGATCCGGCTTTTTTCATGGTGGAGCCTAAACAGCAAAACACATCGTCAACCTGAAACTGGGGCTGGCATGCTTCGATATTATCGAAGTCCACCTGATGCACATCCAGCTTGGGGTGCTCCACGGATAAGGGCCGGCGAGTCAGAACACACACGCGCTCGTAATCATCACTGGCCAGCAGGTTATCCAGGCAATCGCGACCGACCAGCCCGGTTGCCCCCAGCAGCAAGGCTTTTCTTGTCATTGTTCGTCCTCGTCTTTGGCGGGCTGCTCTGGCAGCCAGCGCCGTAATACGGTTTCCAGCGCATCCAGATGCACCGGTTTGGCAAGAAAGTCATCCATACCGGCGGCCAGGCAACGGGCCTGAACCCCTTCCGCTGTATTGGCAGTCACCGCCACAACCGGCGTACGCAAATTGGCTTTATTCTGCTCCATTTCTCGCAAACGCCGGGTGACTTCAAACCCATCCATTTCCGGCATCATGCAGTCCATCAACACCAAATCGAACGGTTCCTGCTCCAGTAACGCCAGCGCGGTTTCGCCGTTACTGACGGTTTTCACCTGGAACCCAAGCTTGCTTAGCATGCCCCGGGTTACCAGCTGGTTAACCTCGTTGTCTTCCACCAGCATCAACCGGAAGCGTTTGCGTCGCTGACGCTCTTCCGGCGTCTGCAGCGGGGCATCCCCCACCGGTATTTGCCGTTGCAGGCCAACCAGCCGCGCCAGCCCTTGCCGCAATACGGTTCGGTGCGCAGGACGGACCAACACAACCAGATCATGCTTATCAATAAGCTGCTGCACCGCCGCGTGGCTGCGTTCTTCAATGGTCGCCAGCAGCACCAGGCGAACCGGACGTAGCGAGGGGTCTTCAAGCACATTTCGGCACAGGTTCAGTGCCAGCTCGGGGCGCGACCAGGTATCGACAAACAGCACATCAAAATCGCTTTGCTCGCGATGTCCTGCGCGAAGGGCCTGCAAGGCGTGATCGTAGCCCATGGCGGAAGACGCCTGACAGTCCAGCGCCTCCAGTTCTTCCTGGATGCTGGCGACGGTGCCAGAAGCGGCCCCCACAACCACGGCCTGGGCGCCATCCAGCGCCCGGATCAAGCTCTGGGCTTCGCGCATGTCCGGCTGCATTTGAACCGGCACGGTAAACCAGAAGGTGGACCCCTCACCCGGCACACTTTCCGCCCCGAGTGCACCGCCCATGGCATCAATCAGGCCTTTACAGACCAGCAGGCCAAAACCGGTATGGTGGCTGCTGTAGACATCCTGGCTATCTTCGATAAAACGGTCCTGAAACAGGTGGCGCAAGGTTTCCGGGTCCATGCCGGCCCCCTGATCACTGACCCGTACCCGCAACACACCGCCACTTTCCCCTTCCACCGTGAAGTCCACATCGAGACGAATTTCACCGCATTCACTGAATTTGATGGCATTGCTGAACAGGTTATTAAGCACCTGCATCAGCCGTTCACGATCACCGCGGATGCGCTTTGGCAGCATGCGGTCAATCACACAGGTGAGTTCCAGCCCCGTGGATTGAGCCATAGGGCCAAAGGCTTCCAGCGATTGCTCGATCGCGGCCCGGAAATCGAAAAAATCCGAATTGAGGGTAATGCGTCGGGAAAGAATGCGGGAATAATCCAGCACGTCATCAATCAATGACAGCAACAGCTTGCCGCTCTGCCCCGCCACCTGCAGGTAATCTTTCTGTTCATCATTGAGCCGCGTGTCTTCCAGCAACGACATCATGCCCATCAGGGAATTCATCGGCGTGCGCAGTTCATGGGCCAGCCGATACACCAGGCTGAGCTGCACTTCGGTACTGCTGCGCACCGGCTGCTTGCGATCCTGCGGGCCTCGACGTTCACGGGTCATGGCATGCCAGAACGTTTCATATTGGCCACGATAAAGCCGGAACAGATAAAACGCATAAGCGCCTATCAGTGCCGCCAGCACCCAGTCGTGCAGGGTTCCTGTGAATAATAAAACCGCCAACGTCGGCAGGAACATCAGCACAATATACGCTTGGCGAACCCGCAGCCCGGCCATCCAAGAACTGCCCAGTGCCGTGGTCACGCCCACGTTATAAAGGATGACAACAAAGAAGTTGAAGCCGGTGCCCAGCCGCCATATCAACCAGGCAGGCAGCAGGCCCCACAGCAATGCATGTAGCGCCAGACCCAATCCGAACAGACGTCGCCAGCGAGCCGGGCCGGCCCCATAGAGGGCATCAAAGCGCGCCACCAGCCACAGCCGGTAAGCAGTGACCACCAGGACGGCACCACCACCTACCAGCGCTTCCAATTCGAAGCTCTGGTAGACCTGGCCCCAGGCAAAGACAAGCGCATAAACCAGAAGGGCCGCCAGGACTCCCATCAAGGAGTTCTTGGCGGCCCCGTAATCTACGCGTTTAAGAACCTTTCGATCTTTCTTGTATGGCACTGTGTTTTGTTCCGCGGAAACTGGAAAAACCGGTTTCGCGCTACGTTAACACCGCCTCATCAGACTGGCTAGAGCCTATTACGCGCTGCCTCCAGTCCGCTTGCGGCGGTCCAGTGCAACCAGTAACGGCACAAAAAAGAAGAAATCCACAATCAGTGCCATGGCAATGGTGATCGCAGACAACTGACCCATGCTGGAATTGGGGTAAAAATGGCTGGTCCCGATCACGGCAAAGTTCGCCACCAGCACCACCGATGTGGCCACCAGGGCGACGCCAACGGTACGGAATGCGTACTCCACCGCCTGCTCGGTTTTGAGCCCCAATTCACGTTTGGCGCGCACGTATTTGCTCAGGAAGTGCACCGTGTCGTCCACCACGATACCCAGCGTCATGCAGGCCACCACTGAGACCGCCAACCCGATTTCCCCATTCACCAGCCCCCACAGACCAAACGCCATGGCCGCCGGAAGCAAATTCGGTAACAACGACAGGATGCCATAACGCACCGAGCGCAACGCGATAACCAGCAGCACCGACACGCTGACCAGCGCAATCAAAGCGCCGGCGAGCATGCTCTGAATATTGCGCATGGTCACCCGGCCAAACAGAATATCCATGCCTGTGCCTTTGGTTTGCATGGTTTGCGGCCAGTTGTCCTGCATCCAGGCTTCGACTCGATCATTGAATTCCAGCACCGGGTGCGAGCCAATATTCTCCAGCATCACAATCACCCGGGCCTGCTCCTTGTCGATGTCCAACTGGTCCTCCAGACCCAGCCCCTGGGGCAGCGACAGCTCATACAGCAAGGTGTATTGGGAGATCAGCTCGCGGGATTCAGGAATGCGATACCAGTCCGCATCACCGCCATGCATGTCCCGGTTGAGTCGCTTGATCACATCCGTATAGGCCGTGGCGTACACCACCTCATCCTGCTGCTCCAGCCACACTGTCAAATCATCAATATGCTGCAGATAGGCCGGCTCCATGGCACCGCCAGACTCCCCGGAATGCACGGCGTAGTCGATACGGTGCATGCCGGTGAGATTGTTCATGGCGAAGTCATTGACCTGCCGTACCTCGAAAGTCTCATCAAAATATTCGTTAAACACATCGTTGATGCGATTCAGACCGATACAGGCAGTCAGCACCACGACCACCACCGACATACCCAGCAGCCAAGGTTTGAAGTGACGGCTCAGGTGCCCGGCCAAAGCCCCCATAAGGGGCGCAAAATCCCGCTGCTTGCCCGGCTCGATCCGGTGTGGCAACAACATCACCAGCGCCGGCAACAGAATCACCGAGAACACAAATGCCAGCAGCACCCCGATCAGCACCACATTGCCCAGCGCTCGAAATGGCTGCGATTCGGAGAAATTGAGAATGGCAAAGCCAATGGCCGTGGTGAAGCTGGTCAGCCAGACTGGCTGCATATTGATACGCAGGCTTTCCAGCATGGCAGCCGCCCGGGCCTTGCCTTCCAGGCATTCATGGCGGTAACTGGCGAGAATGTGTACGGAGTCCGCCACGGCCAGGGTCAGGATCATGGCCGGGGCCATGCCCACGATGGGCGAAAATTCGATACCCAGCCACATGGCAACACCCATGGCAGAGGCGATGGAGAAACCAATCACCATCACCGTGACCACCACAAACATGCCACTGCGCAGGATCAGCCACAGGCACAACAGCATCACCACAAAGGCCAGCGGCAAGGTGGTCGCCATGGATTGCTCGGTGGCATCCGCCGATGCCTGGGAGAACACCACGGTGCCCGTCACCATGAACTCGATGTCCGGATAGCGCTCGCGATAGGTCTGTGCCATGTCGCGGGCGGCCTGGGTAATCACCGGCGCTTCGGTATTGCCCTCATCCATGGTCACCGTGGCCACAATACCGGCCACATGCCCTCGGTCAGACACCAGCCGGCCCACCAGCGCGGGCTCTTTCAAGGCGATGTCACGGGCCCGGGCAATCGCGTCCGGGGCCATCTCGGTGGCATCCTCCACCAGCGGTGCCACATACAGCTCGTCACCTTCGACTTCGGTATGCTGAAAATTGGTTAGCGAATCCACCCGGGTGGAGTATGGCAAGGTCCAGGCATCATCAGTCAGGGACTCGATGGCATCCAGAGTCTGCGGTTCGAATACTTCACCGCTTTTGGGATTAACCACAAACAGCACCACCTCATTGGCGGTAAAGCTATCTTCCAGCGCTACAAACCGTTTGAAGTCCGGGTTTTCTTCAGTGAAAAAAATACGCGGATCGTTGTTGTTGCGGAAACTCTGCAACCCGGCGGCCATGGCGGCACACAACGCGATACAAATCAGCAGTACCCACACCGGATGAGCAATCACCCAGCGACTCCATGTCTCTTTCATTGTTATTCCCACCGTCCCCTTACATTGAGCCCGGAGTCTAGGCACCGGTAAACACGGTGTCACGCACCAAAAAGGCCAAAACGCATACTTTACGTTAACGTAAACTTCCCCTAGGATTTCGCCATGAGTAAAAAACAGACCTACAGCATCGGCGAGCTGGCCCGGGAATTTGACGTGACCACCCGTACGATTCGCTTTTATGAAGACCAGAACTTGGTTAACCCGGCTCGCCGGGGTCAGACCCGTGTCTACTCCCCGGCGGACCGGGTCACCCTCAAGCTGATTCTGCGCGGTAAACGGCTGGGTTTTTCCCTGGCCGAATCCCGCGAGCTGATCCAGATGTACCAACCCAGTGGCGACAACCGCAATCAGCTACTCGCCCTGCAGGACAAAATTCAGCAACGCCGAGACCAGTTGAACCAGCAACTCAGAGATATACAGGCCCTGCACCAGGAGCTGGACGACGCCGACCAGCGCTGCGAACACGCCCTCACCGCTTTGGAGAACCCCGACCATGTTTGACAGCACCTTCAATTTTGGCCTGGACGAAACCCTGGTCGCCCTGCGTGACAGCGTGCGCCATTTCGCCCAGAAGGAAATCGCCCCGATCGCCGCAGAAGTCGACAGTAGCAACCAGTTCCCCCTGGACATGTGGAAGAAGCTCGGTGATTTAGGCGTGCTCGGGGTCACCGTCAGTGAAGAGTATGGCGGCGCCAACATGGGCTACCTGGCCCATACCCTGGTGATGGAAGAGATCTCCCGCGCCTCCGCTTCAATCGGCCTGTCCTACGGCGCCCACGCCAACCTGTGCGTCAACCAGATCTACCTAAACGGCAACGATGCCCAACGCGAGAAATACCTGCCCAAGCTGGTCAGCGGCGACCATATCGGCGCCCTGGCCATGAGCGAACCCGGTGCCGGTTCCGATGTGGTCAGCATGGGGCTACGGGCCGATAAGCAAGGCGACCACTATGTGCTGAACGGCAACAAAATGTGGATTACCAACGGCCCGGATGCCCACACCTATGTGATCTACGCCAAAACCGACACCAGCGCCGGTCCGCGCGGCATTACCGCCTTTATCGTGGAACGCGGCTTTGCCGGTTTTTCACAAGCCCAGAAACTCGACAAACTCGGCATGCGCGGCTCCAACACCTGTGAGCTGGTATTCGAAGACTGCCACGTGCCAGAAGAAAACGTACTTGGCACGGTTGGCGAAGGCGTCAAGGTATTGATGAGTGGCCTGGACTACGAGCGCACCGTGCTGTCCGGCGGTGCCACCGGCATCATGCAGGCCTGCATGGATGTGGTCGTTCCCTACGTCCATGAACGCAAACAGTTCGGCAAGGCCATCGGTGAGTTCCAGCTTATGCAAGGCAAAATCGCCGATATGTATGTAATGCTCAACGCCAGCCGCAGCTACCTCTACAACGTAGCCAAAGCCTGCGATCGCGGCGAGACCAACCGCAAGGACGCCGCCGGGGTGATCCTCTACTGCGCCGAGAACGCCACCAAAATGGCACTGGAAGCGATCCAGACCCTGGGCGGCAACGGCTACATCAACGAGTACCCCGCCGGCCGCCTGCTGCGCGACGCCAAGCTCTACGAAATCGGCGCCGGGACCAGCGAAATCCGCCGCATGCTCATCGGTCGCGAGTTGTTTAACGAGACGGCCTGATGCCCAACGCCGGACAAACACTACGGCGTCAGGCGCTTTGCGTCTGGCGTCCAGCGAGATAACCCATGCCCAAGATCAATAGCCAGATCAATCCCAACAGCCCGGACTTCCAGGCCAATCGGGAACACAACCTGCTGCTGCGTCAGCAATTGCAGGACAAGCTCGACCACATTGCCCATGGCGGTGGCGAAGCGGCGGAACAGCGCCTGCGAGAGCGTGGCAAATTACCGGTGCGCGAACGCATCAATCTGCTGCTGGACCCCGGCTCCCCGTTTCTGGAAATCTCCGCCCTGGCCGCCGAAGGCGTCTACGGCGAAGACGTGCCCGCCGCCGGTTGTGTCGGCGGCATCGGCCAGGTGCAAGGCGTGGAATGCATGATCGTCGCCAACGATCCCACTGTAAAAGGCGGCAGCTACTACCCGCTTACCGTGAAGAAACACCTACGCGCCCAGGCTATTGCCGCGGAAAACCGCTTGCCCTGTATTTACCTGGTGGATTCCGGCGGCGCCAATCTGCCCCGCCAGGACGAGGTATTCCCGGACCGCGAACACTTCGGGCGCATTTTTTTCAACATGGCCAACATGTCCGCCCGTGGCATTCCGCAGATCAGTGTAGTGCTCGGTTCCTGCACTGCCGGCGGCGCCTATGTGCCCGCCATGGCAGACGAAGTGATCATGGTGAAGGAACAGGCCACTATCTTCCTGGCCGGCCCCCCGTTGGTGAAAGCGGCCACCGGTGAAGTGGTTACCGCTGAAGATCTGGGCGGTGCCAACCTGCATTGCGAACAATCCGGTGTGGCGGATCACCTGGCCGACGACGAACCCCATGCCTTCGAGTTAGCGCGCCAGTGCATCGCCCACCTGAACTGGCACAAACCGGATCAAGTAAAACGCCTGCCCGTTCAAGCACCCGCCTACGATCCACAAGAGCTTTACGGTGTGATCCCCACCACCACTCGCCAGCCCATGCCCGCCCGCGAGTTGATTGCACGCATGGTGGATGGCTCAGAACTGGACGAATTCAAATCCCGTTACGGCACCACCCTAGTGTGCGGCTTTGCCCGTATCCACGGTTACCCGGTGGGCATTCTCGCCAACGACGGCGTACTGTACTCGGAATCTGCCCAGAAAGGCGCGCACTTCATCGAGCTGTGCAACCAACGCAAGATTCCCCTGCTGTTCCTGCAGAACATCACCGGTTTCATGGTCGGCCAGAAATACGAAGCCGAAGGCATTGCCAAGCATGGCGCCAAGATGGTCAACGCGGTGGCCTGTGCCACCGTGCCCAAGTTTACCGTGATTACCGGCGGCAGCTTTGGCGCGGGTAACTACGGCATGTGCGGCCGCGCCTACGACCCACGCTTCATGTTCATGTGGCCCAACGCCCGCATCTCAGTAATGGGTGGCGAACAGGCCGCCAGCGTACTTACCCAGGTGAAACAGGCCTCACTGAAGAAAAAGGGCCAGGCGTGGAGTGATGAAGAGGCCGGGAAATTTCAGGCTGACATGACCGAACGCTATGAAGAAATGGCTCAACCCTGGTATGCCAGCGCCCGCCTGTGGGACGACGGCGTTATCGATCCCACCGATACCCGCGATGTGCTTGGCCTGGCCATTTCCGCCAGCCTTAATGCGCCGATCGAAGAAACACGCTACGGCGTGTTCCGGATGTGATTGAGAGACGCTTGCACGCAACACGCAACACGGCTAAAGAGAGCAAGACATGAGTGTTACGACAAACATTGAAGGCCCGGTTGCCCGAATTACGCTGGATAACCCGGACAAGCGTAATGCCTTCGATGACATCATTATCGCCTCGCTGACCGAGGCGTTTAAAAAAGTTGGCCGCGATGGCAGCGTGCGTGTTGTGGTGTTGCAGGCTGCCGGCAAGCATTTCTCTGCCGGGGCGGACCTCAACTGGATGCGTGCCATGGGCAAGCTGGACGCAGAACAAAACCAGCAGGACGCCCTGCGCCTTGCCGCCCTGATGCAGACCATCGATCAATGCGCCAAGCCGGTTATCGCCCGCGTCCAGGGTGCAGCCTTCGGTGGCGCCCTGGGTTTGATCTGTGCAGCGGACATGGCGGTGGCTGCAGACAATGCGCGCTTCTGTCTTAGTGAAGTGAAGCTGGGCATTGTGCCCGCAGTGATCAGCCCCTATGTGGTTCGCGCCATGGGCGAGCGCCAGGCCAACCGCTATTTCATGACAGCAGAAGTGATTGCCGCCGAGCGCGCTCAACAGATTGGCATTGTTCACGAGGTGGTCAGCGAAGACGCATTGGATAGCGCCGTTGATGGATTGATTAACGTGCTGCTTGCTGGTGGCCCCCAGGCCCAGGTGGAAACCCGGGCACTGATTGCCCGTGTCAGTGACGGCCCCATCGACGACGCCATGCTCAACGACACCGCCGCCCTCATCGCCCGACTACGCACCGGCGAAGAAGGTCAGGAAGGGCTCAGTGCCTTTCTGGAAAAACGAAACCCCAATTGGGTCTGACCCACTATTCGCAGGAGCGACGCTAGCAGCGCGATAACCCACGCTGGAATCGCGCCGCCAGCGTCGCTCCTACGGCAGGACAAAGGCATCACCATGGCAAAGATAAAAAAACTCCTGATCGCTAACCGAGGCGAAATTGCTCGTCGCATCATGCGCACTTGCCGCCAGCAAGGTATAGCCACCGTGGCGGTCTATTCTGAACCGGACGCGACCCTTCCCCACGTCATGGAAGCCGATCAGGCCGTTTGCCTGGGCCCGGCAGCCGCACGGGAAAGTTATCTGGTTATCGACAAGGTCATCGCCGCCGCCCGAGCTACCGGGGCCGACGCCATTCACCCCGGCTACGGTTTTCTGTCTGAAAACACCGCTTTTGCCGCCGCCTGTGATCAGGCCGGCATCGTCTTTGTGGGCCCCAATGCCCGCGCCATCGACGTCATGGGAGACAAGGCTGCCGCCCGCCAATTAATGGCTGAAAGCGGCGTCCCGGTTCTGCCAGGCTTCGACAAGGAAGGCGCCAGTGACAGCGAGTTAATCGCAGCCGCCACCGAGGTCGGTTTCCCACTACTGATCAAGGCCGTGGCCGGCGGCGGCGGCAAGGGCATGCGGGTGGTGAACAGTGCCGGCGAATTTGATGAAGCCCTGGCCGCCGCGCGGCGCGAAGCAAGCAACGCCTTTGGCGACGACCGAGTACTACTGGAGCGCTACCTGGCTACCGCCCGCCACGTGGAAGTGCAGGTGTTTGCTGATAACCACGGCAACGCTGTTCACCTGTTCGAACGGGACTGTTCCGTGCAGCGTCGCCACCAGAAAATTATCGAAGAAGCGCCGGCACCGGGTCTTGACGACGCCACCCGCCATGCCTTCGGGGAGGCCGCGGTACAAGCCGCAAAAGCCATCGATTACCGTGGCGCGGGAACGGTCGAATTTCTCTACGGCGATGACAGCCAATTCTACTTCATGGAAATGAACACCCGCCTGCAGGTGGAACACCCGGTCACCGAAATGATCACCGGCGAAGACCTGGTGGCCTGGCAGCTGGCCGTGGCCGCCGGCGAACCGCTACCAAAACAGCAGGATCAGATTCAGCGCCACGGCGCCGCCATGGAAGTGCGCCTGTATGCGGAAAACCCGGAACAAGGGTTTCTGCCCTCCTCCGGCCTCCTGAGCCATCTTCGCTGGCCCCATCCCCTGAGCCGTGTGGATGCCGGCTACGAACAGGGTGACCGGGTAGACGAACACTACGATCCGATGATCGCCAAACTGATCTGTCACGGCGCGGACCGCAACGCCGCAAGGCAACAACTGGTTCAGGCATTGGACGCCCTGGAGCTGGAAGGCATCCACCACAACGCCGCCTTCCTGCGCCGGGTGCTCAACGACAATGCCTTCGCCGAAGCCGACCTGGATACTCGCCTGCTGGAGCACCGTCCGCACTTGATGGAAGCCACCGCCGAGGATTCCGGCTTGTTGGCGCTGGCCGCTGCGCGCTTGCACGCTGCCAAGGCCTGCGGAGACAGCCCCTGGCAATCGCTCAATGGCTGGCGACCGCTCAATCAACGCCTGCGCCAAACCCGGGTGGAAGCAAACGGCGAACAACTCACCGTGCGCGATGACGGCCAGCAAACCACCATTGGCGACCGCCGTGCCGCAGTCAGTTTTGCCGTGGACCCCACCGCACAAAGCTTGAGCCTACACTGGGGCACGGACAGCCTGACGGCCCGTTTCGCCTGGCAAAACACGCGCACCGTGGTGCTGTTTGTGGGCGGCCAGGCGTACCCGGTCACTCTGAATCCCAGCCGTGATACCGCCCAACATGCAGACGCCGGCGGCTTCAGCGCGCCCATGAGCGGCACCATTGTTGCCTTGCACGCCGCCACCGGCGATACGGTTGAAGCCGGTGATGCGGTGATTACACTGGAAGCCATGAAGATGGAACACACCCTGCGCGCCACCGTGCCCGGCACAGTGAATGGCTTTGCCGTCGCCGTTGGCGACAGTGTCAGCGAAGGCACAGTTTTGGTGGAGTTCACCGCCACTGACAGCACAGGAGAGACAGAATGAGCGCCCCTCTCTGGCAACCCGGTAGCGACAGCCAACACACACAGCTGGCCGCTTTCTGGCAGCAGGCACGCACCAACAGTGGCCTGCCCTTAACGGATTATCAGGCCTTGCATCGCTGGTCCGTGGAGCAGCCCGATGCCTTCTGGCAACAGGTCTGGGACCACTGCGATGTGGTCGGTCGCCCCGGTGACACCGTGCTGACACCCGGTGAAACATTCCAAAGCACTCGCTGGTTTGCTGGCGGCGAACTCAATTACGCGGAAAACCTGCTCAAACGTAACGACACCCACACCGCCATCATAAGCGTGCTGGAAGATGGTAGCCGCAGCACCATCAGCTATGCGCAACTGCGGGTGGCAGCAGGCAAAGTAGCCGCCCAACTACAGGCCGCCGGCATCCAGCCCGGTGATCGGGTGGCGGGCTATATGCCCAACCGCACCGAAACCTTGATTGCCGCCCTGGGCGCCGCCTGGATCGGCGCAGTCTGGTCCTCCTGCTCACCGGATTTTGGCGTCTCTGGGGTGCTGGATCGGTTCGGCCAGATCGAACCCAGGGTGCTGCTGACCTGCGATGGTTACCATTACAACGGCAAATGGGTTGATCTGGGCGAGCGTATCGATGCGCTCCATGACGCCCTGAAACCCGAGTTGCTGATTGTGGTCCCCGGGCGCGGAGACAGCAGCACGGTTCCCAAAGCCCTGATCTGGGGAGCCTGGTTGGACGCCGCTGGCCCGCCCCCCGCGTTTGTGCGTCTGCCCTTCAACCACCCACTCTTTATTCTCTATTCCTCCGGCACCACCGGGCAGCCCAAATGCATTGTTCATGGTGCCGGCGGCACCCTGCTCCAGCAGACCAAAGAGCTGCACCTGCACGGCGATGTGCGTGACACCGACACGCTGTTCTACTTCACCACCTGCGGCTGGATGATGTGGAACTGGCTGATCTGCGGGCTGCATACCGGCGCCACGCTGGTGCTGTACGACGGCAACCCGGCCTATCCGGATACCGGCAGGTTGTTTGACCTGATCGACGCAGAAGGCATTACCCATTTCGGCACCAGCGCCAAGTTTGTTCAGGCGGTGGAGAAATCCGGACTGTGTCCCAAAGACAGCCACGATCTCTCCACACTGCGCACCCTATTCTCCACCGGTTCGCCGTTGCTCCACGAAAGCTACGACTACCTTTACCAGCAGGTAAAATCGTCACTTTTGGTGAGCTCCATTTCCGGCGGCACCGACATCATTTCCTGCTTTGCACTGGGTAACCCGATGCTGCCGGTGTATCGCGGCGAGCTGCAATGCCCGGGCCTGGGAATGGATGTGGCGGTGTTCGACGATAACGGCCAACCGTTAGCCGACAGCAAAGGCGAACTGGTCTGCCGGACGCCCTTCCCTTCGTGCCCGGTCAGCTTCTGGAATGACCCGGACGGCCAGCGTTTTCACGCTGCCTACTTTGCCCGCTTCGAGGGCATCTGGGCCCATGGCGATTACGCCCAGATGGCACCCCATGAGGGCCATCAAGGGCTGATTATTCATGGCCGTTCCGATGCAGTTCTCAACCCCGGCGGAGTGCGTATCGGCACTGCGGAAATCTATCGTCAGGTGGAAACCCTGTCAGAAATCCGTGAAGCCATTGTGGTGGGCCAGCAATTCGACGGTGATGTTCGGGTAATATTATTTGTGGTTCCCGCAGACGGCGGGGAGCTCGATGACACGCTGCAAACCCGAATTCGCAAAGCCATTCGCCAGGGCGCCACGCCACGGCACGTGCCCGCCGTTATTCTGTCGGTTCCGGAAATTCCCCGTACCGTTAGTGGCAAAATTGTGGAGCTGGCGGTGCGCGAAGTGATTCATGGACGCCCGGTCACCAACCGCAACGCCCTGGCTAACCCGGACGCCCTGGCCCACTTCGCCAATCGCATTGAGCTTGAAGACTGACCGTCCGGTCGCCGGGTCATTGACGGCCCGGCGCAAAGGCGCATCATGGGCGCTGTATCGACAGCCATGACAGACCATAATGATAAAAAATACCGTCGTCCGCGCACTGGCTACCGCCTTACTGCTTTGCGCCTCCCCAGCTCTCTGGGCACAGATCATTACGCTCACCGGTGCCGACTTCAAACCATTAATCGGCAAACAAACCGGTCTGTACTCCTTCTTTGCCATGCAGGATGGCCGCCTTTCACCGGTTCCCCATCAGTGGGTTCAGTGGTCAAAAGAGGGGTACCCCTACTTTGAGGAAGACGACAGCACCCATCTGATTGGTGACCCGCGCCGCATCGATAGTGAAGACCGTTTACTGCTGCGCTTCGAAGATGGCGGCCCGGCGCTCAGCGGTAACGTTTCAGAACAAGTCGCCGCCGACCTGGTGGTCTCCCATAACGACAAAGAGCATCATTTCTACCTGGTCAAAAACGCCTACCTGCAAAGCACCGAACGTTATGTGCAGTTCGATCCCGACAGCATGACGATCAAGAGCACTGACTTTGCCCTGAGCATGGCAGACCAAAACCTGTTTAAGTGGAACGACTTTTATTTCCGCGGTTTCGAAGGGGAAAACGGTCAGCGCCAGAGTATTCTTGATACGCTAAAATTACGCCTCAGCGCCGGTGTATTCGGCGAAAACAACCGCGTTACTTTGAACAACAACAACCTGGACCCGACAGTAAAACAGATCATTAGCGGCCCACTGGCCGCCATGGTCTATGCCACCACCTCCGTCAAGGTGGCACGGGTGCCTGTGCTGCGCATTCACAACTACTTCCTGGTGATGCCTCAGCAAGTCGACATCCATAGCCGCTTCACCCTGCCCGGTATCGCCGACACCGTGCTGGAACGCCCTGCTCTGGATATTTCCCTGGATGGCAACGATCTGTACGACAGCAAACTGGTGACCAGCTGGACGGGCAGCCACGTGGGCATCACCGATGGGCTGCTCTCGGAATCGGAAAAAGCCATGCTCGCCATGCCACTGAAAGGGAATAACTGGATCTGGTTTGGTACCGGCCGGGGCTTCGACATGCTCGCCCAGCTGGCTTTCGTAAAGGGCTTTGATACCCCCGCCCGACTGCTGTACCAGGACGATGCCAGCCAGGTGAACGAGCCGGAACGGTTTGCCGGGCAATTACCCAATGTGGGATTTTCGTTGACCGATATTCCGTTTGGTAAGGAATTTTATTTCATCACCCGAATGTATTATAGCCATGACAGCAATGGCCTGCCGCCGGGTGTCTATGCAAAAAATCTACTCTCGGAACCCAAAGCTAGATTGCTAATGAAGTAAATGAAAAAAGCCTCTGATCACAGAGGCTTTTTCTTTTAGTGATGGCTTAACCGATGGTAGACCTCGTCCTTCAGCCTTATTCGATCCTGTTTTAACCGTTCCATCTCAGGATCCGAAATCGGGCTCTCGCGCATCTCCAGCCCCCGTATCTGTTTGTCCAGTTTGTCGTGCTCCAGAATGAGTGCCTTGAACGTGGGATCTGCGTTAGCAAGCTCGTCTATCTTCTGGTGAAAATCGGGAAATTCGTGATGAATGCTGTGATTTTCGCCCAACATGAAAGTCGCTCCTTTAACGGAAATGGCAGGCCAGCCAATACAGCCGACCCTGTATTATGCGACAAGCAGAAACGGCTCACCGTTCCCCTTAAGACTCAAATCACCACATTTTCTGATTAGATTCAATCGTCCGTGGTCGTAAGATAAAAGTGAGCATGACGGCACGGTCATGCCGGACTCTGCGCTACGTAGTCCCCCTGCAGCCTTGCCCTGCAGTGTTTGGTGGTAGTCGGTAAACCCTATCCATCTGCAGAACGGAGGCGTGCACATGGCATTACCGAAATTAATCACCCGAGATCACCTGGAACACGGTCTGTTACGCACCAACGACCGCTGCCATCACCCTGATGCCGGTCTGTTCGGCCCCGGCTCTGTGTGCTGGCAGCTAATGCGCGAAAACCTCATGTGCCTGGCTCAGGGCCGCGTATTGTTGCTGGCACTGGCAGACAGCCGCACAGCACAACTGGCCACCTCAAAGAACGACATGGTTCAGCGCCTGCAACACACTCAGGTATTCATGCTGAAGCTGGTTTTCGGCAATCTGGACCAGGCACTACTGACTCTGAAAAGTACCCTTACCCGCCGCAAAACCCTGTTTGATGTGGAAGACAGCGACACCCTGCTGTACATGCTTAGCGCCTGGATGGATTCGTGCCTGCGGGTTTATCAAAGCGTGATTGAACCGCTCTCCACCGCACATCAGGAACGCTTGTTCGAAGAAACCATGGTGATGGCCGAGGCACTGGGCATACCGCCACAGCGGTTGCCCGCACACTGGCACGCCCACCAGCGTTGGTGGAATAAGCGGCTGGCCCGCAACGGCGATATTCCCCGCCACCGTCGGCAACTGGGTCACACCCTGATTCGCGAACAGGGTTATCCCGGCCGGCTCCCCTACGGGAGCTACCTGGGCTTGGCGTCTTTCCAGATTCCGGAGCACTTGCGCGAACAGTTTCGGCTGCCACAGACCGGGCTGGATGCCCACCGCCGCTACCAGAAACAGATTCACCGGTTGATGGACCTGACCTGCCGACTGCCCGAACGGTTGCGCTACCAGCCGGCCTACCATGAAGCCCAGCAACGACTTAGTGGCCGCGCCCGGGCAGATCTGCCTACTCGCTTGCTGAATCGCTGGTGGTCCGGGGAGTCCGATCTGGTCAGCAGTGGCTGGTCGATTCCGAAAATCGATCGTTTGCAAACCGTGGGGTAGTAGTCGAGCGAGAGACGCCGGGCATGATTCCCGGCGTCTTCTTTCGGTTTATTTAAACCCGCGATGGTCCTTGATCATCTCGTAGGCTTTACTGATTTCCGCGGTTTTTTCCGTTGCCACGCGAATCATTTCCTCCGGCACGCCTTTGGCGGCCAGTTTGTCCGGGTGGTGTTGGCTCATCAGCTTGCGATAGGTTTTCTTCACTTCCTGATTGCTGGCGCTATCGGTGATACCCAGCACCTGATACGCCTGCGACAGTGACGGCCGTGACGGCCCGGCAGCCTGCTGCCCACCTTGATAGGAGTAGCCACCACGGGCACCGGAGAATTGCGCCTGGGCCAGCAGCATATTGAGAATCTGCTGGAACTGGGCACGCGGCACGCCCAGCCCTTCTGCCACTCGCACCAGGATCGCTTCTTCGGCCGGGTCCAGTTCGCCGTCGGCCAGCGCGGTTTGCAGCAGAATTTCCAGCAATACCAAAATCAGCTGTTTGCGGTGCTTCACCGTTGCCGCAAACGTGGCCACCGCGTCATCCAGCGGGAAATCACCCTGCTTGCCCTGATTAAACAGCGCGACAGCCTGCTTGCGTTGCTCCTCGGAGAGCTGCATGCGGTCCATGACCGCCCTGGCCTGGGCAATTTCGTCCTCACTGACGCGGCCATCGGCCTTGGCCAAGTGCCCCATGATCGTAAACGCGGTATCGAATAGCGCCGACTGGACCTGCGATTGTTCGCCCGGTCCATAGGGCCGAAACGGATTAAAGGTCTGTACCCGTTCGGCGCCCTTGTCGAGCATGTGCCCAATCAGCACGCCGATACCCAGGCCAATGGGCCCACCCGCCAGCATGCCGAGCAGGCCAAGGATGATCTTTCCACCCCAATTGAATTGCATCACGGTTCCTGTTTGGTTGCGTTAAACCAGCCCAGGCTGGTTATCGTGTCGGCCTGTGGCCGGTACTCCGCACTCACCCAGCCCGCATAGTCCAGCGAGTCGATATGAGCAAACACGGTATCAAAATGAATTTCGCCGCTACCCGGCTCATGGCGCCCCGGATTATCAGCAAACTGAATATGTCCTATATGGGGACAAAGTTTCGAAAGGGAACGGCACAAATCCCCTTCCATGATCTGCATATGATAAAGATCGTACTGCAGGCGGATATTATCGCGACCTGCCGCTTCGATTACCGCCATGGCCATGGCCGAGGTATCGACCAGAAAACCGGGCATATCGACCCGGGAATTGATCGCTTCCAGGGTTAATGTCAGCCCCTTGGCGGCGAACAGATCCGCGGCAAAGCGCAGATTGTCCACCAACGTCTCGAACGACACATCTGACGGCAAGGCTTGCGGTTTCAGGCCAGCCAGACAATTTACCTGCCCGCAGCCCAGCGCCTCGGCATAGTCCATGGCGGTGAACACGCCTTCACGAAAGGCCTCCACCCTATCCGGCAAGCAGGCAATACCGCGCTCGCCAGCATCCCAGTCACCGGCCGGCAGATTGAATAGCACCTGGGTCAGCCCATTATCCGCCAGCAATGACGCCAATTGGTCAGCAGGCCAGTCATACGGGAACAGGTATTCCACCCCCTTAAAGCCGGCAGCCGCCGCCGCGGCAAAACGATCCGGAAATGGCATTTCGGTGAACAACATGGACAGGTTGGCGGCAAAACGTGGCATTACCCACTCTCCTCATCAGAAGTCGCGCCACCCGTGCCAGTGGGCAAGCGCACGCCGTTGAGCCTTTCCAGCTCCAGCAACAAACCACTGTGGTCCACATCACCATGGCCGCTGGCCAACAGCGCTTGATACTCCTCAAACACCCGTTGGCTCAGGGGCAAGGTCAGCCCTTCGGCCCGCGCCTCATCCAGAATCATGCGCAGATCCTTAAGCTGAATCCGCGCCGCAGCCCCGGGTTCAAAATCCCGCGACAGCATGCGCTCACCATGCTGCTCAAGAATTTTGCTGCCCGCAAAGCCGCCCAGCAAGGCTTCACGGACTTTTTCCGGGCGCGCACCGCCCTTGGCCGCCAGCAACAGGGCTTCTGAAACGGCACCGATGGTGATACCGACAATCGCCTGATTCGCCAGTTTGGCCAGCTGACCGCTGCCCACCGGGCCAATGTGCGTCGTCTTGCCCAGGGCCTGAAAAACCGGGGCTGCCCGGTCGAAATCCGCATCACCACCGCCCGCCATAATTGACAGCGTCCCAGCCTCCGCCCCGCGGGTGCCACCGGATACTGGCGCATCCAGATAACCACCGCCCAGCTTCGCTACCTGCTCGCCGTGACGGCGCGCGGTTGCCGGCTCAATAGAGCTCATGTCGATCACCAGCGTCCCCGGACGCAGCCCGGCAATGGTCTCCTGCTGGTACAACACCTGATCCACCACCGCGCCATCTTCCAGCATGGTGATCACCACATCGGCTTCGGCCACCGCTTGCGCAGGCGTTGTAGCAATCCGCGCCCGGCCAGCAAACGGCTGCGTCTTTTCAGGGCTACGATTCCAGAGGGTGAGGGAAAAACCGGCATCCAGCAGTCGCGCCACCATGGGCGCACCCATCAGGCCGATGCCGAGAAAGCTGATGTGAGGCATGACATTTCCTGAATGAACGGAACGAAAAGTCTACGCGATTCACACCGGTGACTGTAGGCATCAGCAGTCTCTGAAATCAAAAAAGCCGCCCGAAGGCGGCTCTTTCAATCCGGGACACGACACCCGGAGCAACTTGGTGCTCAGGCCGACTGGCCGCGACGTCCACGCAGCCAGAAAACCACGGCCAGGATAATCGCCACTGATTGTGCGACCACACCTTGCACGGTCGGGTAGAGACCCAGCCACTCGATGGTGGGCACGTTCAGATAGAATGCACTGATCAGCCCAGCTTCCTGCAGGGCGGCAATGCCGTTGCCAAGCAGAATCACCGACAGGATCAGCAAAACAATGCTGGTCACGCGGAAGAACAGACTCAGCGGTAAGCGCATGCCAATGCGGAAGAACAGGAAACATACCACCGCCAGCGCCAAAATGGCCGCACCCATACCGTAAAAAAGATAAGGCTGAGTCGTCGCCGTCACCTGGCTCAACAGTGCCTCATAGAACAAGATGGTCTCGAAAATTTCGCGGTACACGGAAATAAAGGACACGAACGCCAACACCCAAATGGTGCCACTGCCCAAGGCATTGTCCACCTTGCTCTTGATGTACCCCATCCACTTCTGGCTATTGCTGTTGCTATGCATCCAGAAGCCCACGTAAAACAGAATCAGCGCGGCCACGACACCGGCAAAGCCTTCGGTCATTTCCCGTGATGCCCCGCTGAAGGTAATCAGCGTGTTGGCCACGTACCAGGTCAGCACGCCGGCCACTAGCGCCGTAATCCAGCCGTAGTGAATATGACGAGTAGCTTTCGCGGCGTTCGCCTTGCGGGTAAACGTCAGCAATGCGGCCACCACCAGCAAGGCTTCCAAGCCTTCGCGGAACAGGATAAAGAAGCTGGCAGACAGGGTCGCGGCCGGACTCAGGCCATCACCGGACAAGGCGTCGCCGGCTTGCGCCAGGCCCTGTTGGGCTGCGGCCACCTTTTCTGTCACTTCGCTGGCATCACGGCCACGGTCGATGGCTTCGCGTACGGCCATGAAGCGCGCCTCGGCACTGCGCATCAGCTCGCTGTCCACTGCGGCCAGCTGCTGTTCAATCATTTCGAAACCGTCCAAATAAGCAGACAATGCTGCCGCTTTGGCGGCGCCTTTGTCGCCGGCCTGGTAGGCACTGTCAGCGTCGCTCAGCTTGTCATGGCTCAAGGCAATAAAACGGTTCTTATTGAAGAGCGCCCCCGGGGTGCGGCGCAAATACCCTAAGGCCGCATAGGCTTTTGGCCCCTGCTCCTTGAGCACATCTTCCGGCGCTTGGGCCACAAGGGTATCCAGCGTCAGTGCGCTTTTCATACCCGGTACAGTGGTGAAAACCTGTTCACCCTCTTGCGCCACATCGTCCTCAACCGCCTTGGCACCCACATAAAATGCCAGCGCCCAGCGGTCTTCTTCGCTCAGGGTATCGCCATAGGCGGCCATCCCCGTACCTTCCACCCCTTGGGTGATGGTGGTGTGCAGCCCCAGCAGTGAACGGCCGTTATAGCGCCCCACCTCGGTAAAGTCGGTGGGTGCTGGCTCCAGCGCCACGCCGGCAGGGCCATCGCCCTTGCCCTGCGCACCGTGGCAGGCCGCACAGTGGCTCTGATACAACGCCGCTGCATGTGCCTGATCCGGCGCCTGCTTGGGTGACACAGGAATGCCGTACACGCTCACCAAGGTCGCACGGATAGACTGCGCCAAAGCCTTGATCTCACTCTCGGCCGCTTTGCCGGCCACCGCTTGTTGCAGGTCACTGGCTTGGGTTTGCAACATCAGCTTGCCTTCAGCCTCAGGCAGTTCTGCCACCCCTTCGGCCAACAGCACGGAGAATTCTGACATTTCGGCATATTCTGCCGGGCTGACAATCTCACCATCCACCACGGCATTGATATAGTCCGCTCCCACATACTCGACCAGCTGGACAAGGGCGGTCTGATTGGCGGCATGGGCAGGCAGGGAAAAACAACAAAACGCGAGCAGGGCCCCGAGAAATGGTCGGGCCAGGAAAGTGCGCGGCATAAGAATGAACCTAGTTCAGAAGATTAAGGCGAGTCATTATCATTTATGTTCCCGCCTGCATCAAGGAAACCGCCACTCTTAATAAAGAAGGGGCTAATACAGCACGAGGGTACCAGTAATTTTCAGCCCACCGTAAACGCCAATACCTTGCTGATGTGTGCCTGTGGTCGACCGCTTTCCGCCTGCCAGGTATTAAAGGCCCCTTGAGCGGCTTTCTGGTCCCGCTGACTCGCCGGGGCCTTGTCGATAATGTTCTGCGCCTTCAGGGCGGCCACCACATCGCCAGTGGGATACCAGGTATCGCGACCCACCATGCGCAGGAATGCGGCGCCGGAATTGCCGCCCAGCTGCTTGCCCCGCTTCTTCAGCAACAGCCACATGCCCACGGTGTCGTCTGCCGGCCAGTCCGCCAGCCAATTCCCCACGCTGCCGTATTCTTCAGCTAGATCGAGCACCAGCTGGGCGTTATGGCGGATCGCCTTCATCTTGCCCCAGTGGCGAATCAAGCGGGTATCCTGCATGCGCTCATCGAGCATCGTGTCGGGCATCAGCACCAGCTTTTCCGGGTCGAACCCAAAAAAAGACTCCTCAAATGCCGGCCATTTGTTATCCACCAGGGAATGCTTCAAACCGGCGCGAAAAATTCGCCGGGTCAGCGCCGACATATAAAACGCATCGTCACGACCGCGCAGGGTCTGTGCATCGGCCACGGCGGGCAACTGTGACTGCACCGCCTTCAGCGAGCCTTTGCGGTTCACCGCCAGGGCCAGTAAATCCTTGAATGGGGTCACGCTCTACTCCGGTTTGCGCCTTTGTATGCAGGCGGCAGAAATACAGTGTCGGATATACAGTGAAAAGGACGCATTGTAGAATCACTTCCCTGCCCTCTACGAGTCGACCTGCGGGAACTTCATGACAAGCGATCAATACCACGTCAGCAAATCCGACAAACTCAAAGGCGTATGTTACGACATCCGCGGTCCCGTGCTCCGTGAAGCGCACCGGTTGGAAGACGAAGGCCACCGCGTCATCAAGCTCAATATCGGCAATCCGGCACCGTTCGGTTTCGAAGCACCGGAAGAGTTGCTCCAGGACGTGGTTGCCAATCTGGCGGATTCTACCGGTTATTGCCATTCCAAGGGCCTGTTCCCGGCCCGGAAGGCTGTAATGCAATACACCCAGACCAAGGGCATTGAAGGCGTCACCGTGGATGATGTGATCATCGGCAACGGGGTGTCCGAGCTGATTGTCATGGCCATGCAGGCACTACTCAACAGCGGCGACGAAGTACTGCTGCCCGCTCCAGACTACCCGCTGTGGACCGCCTCGGTACGCCTTTCCAGCGGCACCCCGGTCCATTATTTGTGCGATGAGCAGCAAGATTGGCAGCCGTCTCTGGAAGATATTCGCGCCAAGGTGAACAAGAACACCAAGGCACTGGTGATCATCAACCCGAACAACCCCACTGGTGCCAACTACGAGCCGGCCATGTTGCGCGAGCTGTTGCAGATCGCCCGCGAAAACAACCTGATCGTGTTCGCTGATGAAATCTACGACAAGATTCTCTACGACGGTGAAGAGCACACATCTATTGCCTCCATGGCTGACGATGTACTGTTCATCACCTTTAACGGCCTGTCCAAAAACTACCGCGCCGCCGGTTTCCGTGCCGGCTGGATGGTGATTTCCGGCGCCAAGCATCGTGCGCAAAGCTATATCGAAGGGCTGGATATGTTGGCCAGCATGCGCCTGTGCGCCAACGTACCCAGCCAGCATGCCATCCAGACTGCTCTGGGCGGCTACCAGAGCATCGGGGATCTGGTGCTGCCCACCGGACGCCTGGGGCGCCAACGAGACTTGGCCTGGGAAATGCTCGACTCGATTCCCGGCGTCAGCTGCGTGAAACCCAAATCAGCACTGTACCTGTTCCCCAAACTGGACCCGAAGGTGTTCCCGTTTGAAGACGATGAAGCCTTTGCACTGGACCTGCTCCGCGAAGAAAAAGTGCTGATCGTTCAGGGCACCGCTTTTAACTGGCCGGACCCGGATCACTTCCGCGTGGTGTTCCTGCCCCGCCCGGATGATCTGGAAGATTCCATCGGCCGGATTGCCCGCTACCTGGACCGGGCCCGCAAAAAATAAAAACTGCCCGCCGGAGCATCGCGGGCAATGCGATGTATTGAGTTAAAAGTTCCAAGTTGAAAGTTCAAAAGCGCGGCACGGGATCATCATTTTCATACCGTGCCTGCAATTCAAGTACTGTGAGCTCGGAGAGCCAAACCCTGAGCAAAAATCACAGCTTTTGCCTCGCGCTTCAACTTTAAACTTTACACTTTCAACTGTTTCTCATCGCACCGCCAGCCACGCGCCTGCCACATTAAAGAGCTGCCTATGTCCCACCTACATATCGATGATTTCACCCACGACGTGGCCCGCATTCTGATGCAGTGCTACATGAGCTTTCCGCGCCCGGGCGCTCTGTACGTGGAAGATATTATCGGCCCCACCGAGGTCGATGATGTGGGGCTGTACAGCACTCGCCACATGAGCTGTCTGGGCGCCATGCTGTGGTTGGCCGATGAAGGCTACCTGCGTTACCAGGCGACGATTTTTCAGGAAGGCCTCGAACAAGCGGTTTTAAGTAATCGCGCCTTTGTGCTGCTCACCGCGCTCAGCGATCTGCGTTTCGAAGAAACTGACCCACAGCTACCCGCCACCGTACAGCTGGAAAAGGCCACGCTTGCCGAGCAGATTATTCAGGCGATACGTGCCCAGGATTCCGTACACACCACCGCACTGGTGCGCTATTTCCTGTCACGCAGCCCACAGCCAGTGAACAAAGAAGAGTTCGCAACGATCGGTGCCCAGTAAACAGGGCCACGCCAAACCCTTCGTGATACCGGCTACCTCCCCTGCCCGCATTCCTTTGATGGCTCCGGCGCCACTGGCCGCTCATAACGATAATGCAGCGTTTTCAAGGCAGGCTCTCCTGCTTCATCAAACCCGTTGGCACCCGGCAGAGCAGACTGCAGCACAGCACCAGACAGGTTCTCCGCCACGCACTGCTGCAACCAGGCGTAATCTAGCCAGGGCGCATTAAGACAGATAAGCAACTCTGCCTCCGGCGCCAATAGTTTATGCAGCTTACGCAAGGTTTTCGGGTAATCCCTTGGCGCCATAAAGCTGCCCTTCTGAGCACTGGGCGGGTCAACGATGATGAGGTCATACGGCCCCAGGTTCTGGAGCTTTTTCCAACTACGGAAAATGTTGTGCGGCAGATAGTGCACGCGGGCGTCCTGGAAACCGTTTAGAGCGTGATTCTGCTTGCCCAACGTCAGCGCGGCATCGGATAAGTCGATATTGACCACGGACTGCGCCCCGCCTGCCAGTGCCGCCACAGAAAAACTGCAGGTAAAGCTAAACAGGTTAAGAACCTTTTTCCCCTCGGCGCGCTCACGCACCCAACACCGCCCTTGTGCCATATCCGCAAAGAAGCCCAGATTCTGACCACGCTGGAAATCCAGTTTGTAATCGAGCCCCTGCTCAGTCGCCACCGGCGTCTGGGGTAATGCACCACACACCACTGCATGATCGCTCTTACCGTCGTAACGGTGCTGAAACACCAGCACATCACAGCCCAACCCAGTGAGCGCCTCACGGAGGCAGGCTTCCAATGCCGCTAACACCGCGTCGTCCTGAGGCCGGAACAGCGTTGCCACCAACATTGGCGGGAAACAGTCCACTGTCAGCCATTCCAGCGGTGGCACGGTTTTGCCGCGGCCATGAAAAAGGCGAAGTTTTGTCTGGGACGAAGGAACCAGGTATGGGGAAAGCAGGTCTGACAAGGAGGACGAAAGCATAGGGATCAATACAGGCAGAAAGAGAGGCAGATAAGCGCTAATTATAGCCCAAGCCTTGAACCCTTTCGCCCCGCCCCCAATAAATGATTACCTATCTGATGGAGACAACCCACGATGATGCGCATCGCGCTTTATCTGCTCACTAACCTGGCGGTTATTGTGGTCGCCAGCATTACCCTTAGTCTGCTGGGCGTTAACAGCTATTTCGCGCAGAGCGGCGGCGGCCTGGACCTGACCAGCCTGCTTATTTTCAGCGCCGTATTCGGTTTCGCCGGTTCATTGATATCCCTGCTGATCTCCAAGCCCATGGCCAAATGGTCCACCAAGGCTAAGATCATCAAGGAACCCGGCAACCAGGCGGAACGCTGGTTACTCGATACGGTGAAAGAGCTGTCGGACAAGGCTGGCATCAAAATGCCGGAAGTGGCTATTTTCCCGGCCCAGCAATCCAATGCGTTTGCGACCGGCTGGAACAAGAATGATGCGCTGGTGGCGGTTTCCCAAGGGCTGCTGAGCCGTTTCCGCCCCGAGGAAGTTCGCGCGGTGTTGGCCCACGAAATCGGCCATGTGGCCAACGGCGACATGGTCACCCTCAGCCTGATTCAGGGCGTGGTAAATACCTTTGTGATATTCGCCGCCCGCGTGGTGGGCTATGTGATCGACAGCTTCCTGCGCCGCGACGGTGGCGGCGGCCTGGGCTTTGGTTATTACATTGTGGTGATCGTGGCGGAAATTATTTTCGGCATTGCCGCCAGCACCATCGTGATGAAGTTCTCCCGCTTCCGGGAATATCGGGCCGATGTGGCCGGGGCCCAACTGGCTGACCGCCGTGACATGATTTCTGCGCTGCAGCGCCTGAAAGCCGAGTCCAAGGTGCCCAACCAGATGCCCGACACCCTGGTAGCTTTCGGCATCAACTCCGGCGTCAAACAAGGCCTGAAAGCCCTGTTTTCCTCGCACCCGCCCCTGGATGACCGCATCGCGGCACTACAGGAAAAGCGCCACGGGTAATGGGTCGATTGAATGCGGGGAGTTCGCACCTGACGTTCACTAAAACCAAGACGAAAGAGGCCGCGCTCATGGCCATGGGCGCGGCCTCTTTATTGTCAGTTGATAACCCGGTCCATTGGCACAGGCCTCAATTATCCGCTCTTAACCCTTTCTCAAGCGTCAACAGCTTCTGTGCTCACTCGGTAAAGAATCTGATCCTCATACCCGGTAGTCACCGGCCATAAGCCACACAGCTGCTTGTCCAGATCCGGATCACCACTGTCCACCAGCAAGGGCCGCCCCTCCAGCGTTTCCAGTTTTGTACGGGTAGCCAGTATCTGAATATTCTCCTTACCCAGACGTCGAATCAGTGCAGGGCTGAATTGCTGGTTGCCGCGGCCAAACAGATGCCCCTGGCCGCCAATCACAGTAACCACCGCGTTGGCAGGCTCATCGCCTATGCGCTCCAGTAACTGTTGCGCCCCCAGATCGGCAGCAACCACTTCACCATTGCGAACCAGATCCACGCCCAGCAGCGTATTCTCCAGCCCCAACTGCTCCATCACCACGGCCACCGTGGAACCAGATCCCATCAAGTACCAAGTGTCGTCCTCCAGGCTATCCGCCACCCAGGCCGCCACTTCGGTAATCACCAGGTCTTCGACTTCCCGGCCGCCGCATTTTACCTGTTGCAGGTAACGGGCCTCTGCCGGTACTTGCAGTTCCCCATAGTGACGAGCCTTAACCACACCCTCACGAAACGCGGCTTCGTCGATATCACGCACTTCGGCACTTTCCAGCGCCACCAAACCGCCGCCGGCCAGTTCCGCCAGCAAGCTTCCCGCTGCCTCAGGGTTCACCGCATACACGGCAGAATGCATCTTGCAGCCAGCCGGCACGCCCAACACGGGCGTACCGAGGCCAATGGCATCCACCAGATCCCGGGCGGTGCCATCGCCCCCGGCAAACAGGATCAGCTCGGCCCCCGCCGCTTTCAAGGCGGCAGCAGCGGCACGGGTGTCATCCGGGTTGCTAGGCATGGGCGACTCGCCAATCACGGTGCAGGGCACATTCGCTGCTCGGCAACTGTTCTCGCCCATATCACCGCCCCAAGTCAAAACAGTCACATTGGAGACGGTGGACAGTGCTTTCAGTGCCCGGCTCATTCGGGCGGGTGCCTGGGGCTCAGCCCCGCGACGCAGGGCTTCATCACGGGTTTGCACCCCGTCGCTCCCCTTCAGGGCCACGCTGCCACCGAGCCCGGCATAAGGGTTGACCAACACACCGAGACAAAGACCTTGATCGACTTTCATAAAAGGGTCATATCCAGATACAAAAATGGCGTTGCTGTCACTGACAGTCGCTAAGTAAATTTAAAGGCCAACTGCACAGGCAGGGATGACACATGAACCTGAACAATACTTCTTCAGCATCGCCTTTCCATGGCGCAGCCATCATTGATGACGACGGCAGGGAAATCCCCATTACCGAAGACATGATCCAACGCGCCTGTGAGCACCTGGAAGATCAGTGGCAATACCCTACCGCGCAACACCATCGGGCTCAAAAAGTCGGCTAACCACAGCCGTCCAGGCGTCCGCCACAGGCCCGTCGTGCTGCCAGTGGTGCAATTCATGACGGACCGGATACTGTTTGCGCAGGCGATCAAACGCCGCATCAGGCGCAGCCTCATTCAAGCTGTCACCCAGCCGCCGGTAATCGTCTTTCAGCCGATAGGCCGTTTGCAGTAACGCCAACAGGTCCTCATTACTTGTCACTGGCTGGCGTAGCACCGAGGCATCTGCCCCACCGCTTTCTGTCACCGCTTCCCTGCCAGACCATTCGCACACCGCGTCGTAGAGCATGCGGGTTCCTTTGAGTTTGCCTTCCAGGCTGTAACCGGCAATGTGCGGGGATCCCATCAGGACCTGTTGATACAGTGTCGGCGGCACCGTCGGTTCGGTTTCCCATACATCCAGCACCGTTAACGGCCCTGTGTCGTCGGTAAGCTGCTGCGACAATGCCTCATTGTCGATCACCGGCCCACGGCAGGTATTGATCAGCATCTGCTCAGGCCCCAGCCGGGAGAGCCGGTCCGCATCCAGCAAATGCCGGGTGGCGTCATCGCCCGTCTGGGTCAGCGGCACATGCAAGGTGATGATATCCGCCTGGAGCAGCTGATCCAGCGGCGCCAGCGGCACCGGCCCCGCGTAACCGGCTCGCTCCAGCAGAGGGTCACAGCCCTGCACCGTCATGCCCAGTGCGTCCAGCCAATCCGCCACACGACGCCCCACATTGCCCAGGCCCACCACCGCCACACGGCTTTCCTGTGGGCTGCGGCCCTGGGCGGCGCACAGTAACAACACCGCCTGCAGCACATATTCCGCCACCGCGCGGGCGTTACAGCCCGGCGCATGAGCAAACTCGATATCCGCTTGCGCCAGATAAGCCAGATCCACGTGATCTGTCCCGATGGTGGCAGAGCCCACGAAGCGCACCCGTGAACCGGCCAGCAAGGTGGCATCGACGCGGGTGACGGACCGCACCAGCAGGATTTCGGCTTCGCCCAGCTGCTCCCGGGTCAGGGTGCGGCCGTCCACTCGCTCAACGGTAGCAAAGTCCTCAAAGGGCTCCAGGCCCGGCATATTGGCATCGGCAATAATGTGCATCGATATCCTTGGATCAACATCAGTCGTGGAGCAGGCTATTCCAGCTCCCGGCAGAGTATTGCGGCCGTATCGTTCACGGCCGAGAAATAGGAATGGCCAAACAGGTTGAAGTGATTCAGCCAGTGATACAGGTCATACACCGGCCATCGTGCCCGTTGCTCCGGCGTCGGCAAATGCCCTTGATAACCATCATAAAACGCTTGGGGCGGTCGGCCGAACAGGTTAAGCATGGCCAGGTCCACCTGCGGGTCGCCATAGTAACAGGCTGGATCAAAGAACACCGGCGCTCCACCACCAACCTGCCCCAGATTCCCGATCCAAAGATCACCATGCAGCAACACACTGGCAGGTTGCTGCGGCAACCAGCGCGGCAGATGTTCAATCACCCGGCGCACCGCTCGGCAGACTTGCGGAGGTAGCCCCTTCTGCTGCGCCCACTGCAACTGTGGGTGCAGCCGCTGACGGGCAAAAAAACGGGGCCAGTTGCTGTCGTCCGCATTATGCTGGGGCATGCCGCCGATAAAATTATCCGCCACACCGCCATAAACGGCGTGAGTCGCCTGAGAGTGCAATCTTGCCAGCGCCTTACCGGCGGCCTCCCAGCCGTCCAGACCTAATGGCTCCAGCGTCAGGGGTTCAAGAAACAACACCCCGCCCGTGTCGTCGGTAAACCGGCCCTGCACCCGAGGTACCGGCAGCCACTGCGCCAGTAACTGCAACCCCATCTCTTCCGCCGCCAGCAGCGCCGAATCCGGGTGTATTTTAACAAAACAGCGACCCCGCGAATGGGACAGCAAACCGCTACTGGCGGTATCCCCTCCCGCGCCGGGCTGATATTGCACCTGCAGGTTCCAGCCCTTGTCAGACAGCGCCCGGCTCAGCACTAGTGGCAAATTCGTATCATTGCTATCCATAAACTTGACTATAGAGGCCTCCGCCAGTGGTGCTAAGGGCCAATCATGACCGATGGTTACCCTTGATTTAAGCCGTTCTTCTGATTACAACTAAGCACTAAAGAATGCCGCGTTGCCGGCCCATAACAACAAAAGAAGCGATCGCCACCCCATGAAAGCATTTTTGCCCTTCTGCGGCGCCGTGTTAGTGAGCCTGTGTTCCATTGCCGGTGCGGCTGACGATGATGGTCTCTCCGAGCAAATTCGCCAACTCAAGAGCGAAGCCCTCAACCTGAACCGGGATCTCACCCTGCTGGAACAGGAGTTACTTTACGCCAGCCCCCAAACCAGCATTTTTGTCTCCGTCGACGTGGGCACACCGATTCGTCTGGTAGATATCAATTTGACCATCGACGGTGACCACGTTGGCTATCACTTCTACTCCGATCAGGAGTTCGAGGCGCTCACCAAGGGCGGTATTCAACGCTTGTATACCGGTAACCTGACCAGTGGCCGCCACGTCATGGAAGCCACCATTACCGGCTACGACCCTCTCGGCAAGGACTACCAGAAAACCACTCGCTACGACTTCACCAAGGGCCCCGGCCGAAAAATGGTGGAAATGCAGGTGGTCGATGACCTAAACAGCCAGCAGCACAAATTCGAATTCCGTGAATGGAATCAGCAATGACACACCCCAGGATGAAAGGGTGGCTGTTATATGCGCTGCTTGCCTTCAATCTATCGCCGGCCCAGGCCGCAAAGGTCGAATTCTTTGATGAGATAGACACCGGCCCACAGACCCTTGGCGAAGAGGAGCATCGTTACCTGGCGTTCGGTGAAGTCATGTATGACTACTATCGCGAGGACAACTTTGACGCCATCAACCTGCTGCTGACCAACCAACAGCAGCAGGTATTCAACGAAAACACCGATTACGCCGAGTTGGTCCTCGGGGACCTCTATGTCACCTACGGCCTGCCGGGTAAAGCCGAAGTCATTTTTAACCGGCTACTGGCCAAGGATATCCTCAGCCGTACCCGCGCCCAAACGTGGCTCCACAAGGCTGCCCTGCACTACCGTGAAGGCAACCATACCGATGCCGTCATGATCCTCGATGGCAAGAATGTGGAAGGGTTGGAACCCGCGAACGAAGCCCGCCGCCGACTGATGCTGGCCAATATCTTCATGGCCGAAGGCGACTTCACTGGCGCACTGGACTATCTCCACTCTGTGCCCCTCAACACTGACGAAGGCCGTTACGCCAGCTACAACATGGGCGTAGCACTAATCCGGGCTGGCCACCAGAACCAAGGGCTTCAGTTGCTCAAATCGCTTTTATCTGCCGGAGGCAGCAGCCAACAAGCGCTGGCACTGCGCGACCGAGCTGCGCTGGCATCTGGCCTGACAGAGCTGAAAGACGGCAAACTGGAAAACGCCCGTTCCGATCTGCGCCAGGTGCGCAGCGACGGACCTTTTTCCGAAGATGCCCTACTCGCCCTGGGCCTGGCGAACTACCGTGCAGGCGACGTAAAGCGTGCCCTGCCCCTGTGGCTGGAAGCCGTGCGCCGCAACAGTAGCCACCCGTCCGTGCAGGAAGCCCTGATGCTGGCGCCCCGTGCCTACGAAGAGCTAGGCGGCCTGCCCCAGGCCTTGTCTGGCTACCAGTATGCGGCCACTCAATACCGCGAGGCGCTCAAGGACATTCAACGCGCCATCGACAACATCGCCAAACCCGGCTGGTCTGAAGCCTTGCTGCCAGATGACGAAAACGCCGCCGGCATGCTCCCGGCCAACACCAATGACATGGCCAAAGGCGGCGAGCTGTCTTACTTGTACAAGCTGTTTTCCAGTAATCATTTCGCCCAACGTTTTGAGCATTACCGACAAATCCAGCAGATCAAAACCATGGTGGAGCACTGGCAGCAGTCATTGCCCGCCTTGCAGCAGAGCTACCAGCAACAACGTGATACGCTGAACCGCAACCTGCCGCATGTGCGCGGACAGGTCACCGGCTTGATGAGCAGGCAGGAAACCCTCAGTCTCGCCAGTGACACATTAGCTAACCGGATTCCCAACGACGTGGACATGGAAAAACCCGCCGACGTGGCCACCGCGGAACAGGCCATCATGTGGAAAAAAGTCGACGCCCTGGCCCATCAGTTCGGGCGTATCCCAGGTTCCGACCACGACAATGCCATTCGCCTGCGGCGGGTTCGCGGCCTGTTACTTTGGGATATTGCCCACCAGTCGGTGGAACAACGTGAGCAACAAGTGCAAGCTACTACCCAATTACGTGAAGGAAGCCAGGTACTGTCACAACGCATTGCGGCGATAAGCCAGCAAATCCGTGACGCCACCCTGCGCACCCGTGACGACGTAGGGCAACGCCTCGCGGCACAAGACCAGAAAATACAACAAATAAAACACCTGACAGAAGACACCCTGCTGGCCCTGGAGCAAAACATGCAGGCCGACGCCCTCGCCCTGCTGCACACCAACCAGCAAAAGCTGGCGGACCAGTTGGCCGAAGCACACCTGGCCATTGCCCGCCTGCAGGACTCGTCTGTTTCCGGTGAGAAAAACCAGAGGAAAGGATCGTGAACCGATTTCGCCTGCACAGTCTGGCTGCAGCGATGGTGGCCTTGGGGGGCTGCGCATCCGCACCGCCAAGTGGCACCCTGGAGCAACAGGCCCGTTTCGGGGGAACTACCCTGGCGGACCTGGAAAGCACAGACATTGTCATTGAAGAGCAGCAACTGGAAAGCGCGTCCACCCAGGATGCCCTGAACAGCTACCGTCAGGCAGCTGAACTGTTCGATGATCCGCAGCGCCGGGCCAAAACCCTGCGACGGATGGCCGATCTGGCGTTGTCCTCAGCCACTGAGCAGGACATGCAGATTGCCCAGCAGGAAGACGAACAGCTGGAGCAAAAAGTCGACCAGCTCGTCTACGACAACACGATGTCCCAGGTGAATACCACCGACGACACCGAGCGAAAACTGGCCCTGCTGGACTTGGCAGGCACCATGTCCCCCACGCTTACCGACGAGGATGTGGACTACAGCACGGCGATCCAGCTGTATCAGGAGCTTCTCAACAGCACCAACAATGCCAACGAACGTGCGGAAGCCTACTATTTGCTCTCCAAGGCCTACGCCATGGATGGGGACCTGGACAAGGCCCGCAGCAGCCTGGATTCCCTGGTAGAGCAATACCCCAACAGCGAATGGGCACTGGAATCCCAGTTCCGCCGCGGCGAAATGCTATTCTCCGAAGGTGATTACGAATACGCGGAAAAAGCCTACGCTGATGTCATTGAACGGGGCGAGCGCAACGAGTTCTATAACCAGGCGCTGTACAAACACGGCTGGAGTTACTACAAACTGGGCGAATACGAACGCGCCCAGGACAGCTTCTTTACCCTGCTGGACAACCTCAATGGCCAGTCTGTTCTGGCAGACAACACCAGCATGGAAAGCAAACTGTTCGGCGATACCCAACGGGTTGTCAGCCTTAGTTTCAGTAATCTGAACGGCGCCAAGTCCGTCAAAACGTGGTTTTCCCGCAACGGTAACCGGGATTACGAGCCGGATATTTACCGCAACCTGGGTGACGTTTACCTAAACCAGGAACGCTTTCGCGATGCGGCGGAAACCTACGACATGTTCGTTCAGGTCTATCCGGATTCTCGCCTGGCGCCGGAATTCTCTACCTTGCAGATCGAGTCTTACCAGAAAGGTGGCTTCCCGACCCTGGTACTGCCCGCTAAAGAAAAATTCATCGACCATTATGGGGTGAATAGCGAGTACTGGAATCGCCACCCGGATATCCGCCAGCAATATGTGGGCCTGCTCAAGGGGCACATCCTCGATCTGGCTGAATATCAGCACGTGCTCGCCCAAAAAAGCGGCAAGCCTGCGGATTACCAGGCACCGGCACGCTGGTATAAGGAATACTTGGATACGCCGCCCGTCAGCACCAACCAAGGTGACGTGAACCATCGCTACGCGGATGTGCTGTTCGCCGCCAATGACTATCCGGCAGCAATCAGCGAATTCGAACGTACCGCCTATGGCTACCCGGAATATACTACCAGTGGCGACGCTGCCTTCTCCGGTCTGGTTGCCTACCAAAAAGTACTCGATAGCGAGTTGGAGCCTGAACAGGAAACCCTGTGGCGCCAACAGAAAATCGCCAGCGCCCAGAAGTTTGGTCAACGCTTCCCGCAACACCCGCAAGCCGCCAACGTCTTGCACAACACCGCCGAGGACCAGCTGGCCCTGGGTGACGTGGAAGGCGCAGTAAAAACCGCCGGCATTCTGGTCAACCGCGACCCCGCCCCTGCACCGGAAATGCTCCGTTACGGCTGGGCCACCATCGCCAACGGTGAATTCGATCTGGGCCGCTTCAAAGTGTCCGAGATGGCCTACAATAAACTGCTGCTACAAGAACAAATACCGCCGGAACAGCTCGCCGAATACCGCGAAAAACTGGCACTCAGCATCTATCGCCAGGGCGAACAGCAACGGGACCAAGGCAGCCTGGATGTGGCAGCAGCCACCTTCCTGCGCGTTGGCCAAGCCGTACCCGAAGCAGCCGTGCGCAAAAATGCCGAGTTTGACGCCGCCACCCTGTTCATTCAGCAACAGCGTAGCGCCGATGCCATTCCGGTACTGGAAGCCTTCCGTCAGCGTTACCCGAATGACCCGCTCACCGATACCATCCCGGACAAACTGGCAGTGGCCTACGAACAGCAAGGCAACTACACCGCCGCCGCAGGCGAGCTAACCCTGATTGCCGCCAACCATAAAGGCGAAAACGATGAATTGGCCCGCCAGGCCATGTGGCGCGCAGCAGAAATGCAAGACCGGGCCGAGAAGCCGCAGGCGTCCATCGCACTCTACGAGCAGTACTTGCAGGAGTGGCCGCAGCCCTACGACTTCCGCTCTGAAGCGCAGTTCCGGCTGGTCGAGCTAAACCGAAAAACTGCCAACAGCGAACAGGAAACCTACTGGTTGAAGCAGCTGGTCACCAGCTACCAGGATGCCGGCAACAATGCCGACGACCGCGTCGCCTGGCTGGCCGCCTACGCCAGTTTCACCCTGGCGGAACCGAACTTTCAGGAGTTCAATCGCATCAAGCTTGAGCAGCCGCTGAAAACCTCCCTGGCAGCCAAGACCACGGTGATGAAAAAAGCCCTGGCGGATTACCAGGCCATTGCCCAGATCGGCGTCGCCGAATACGCCACCGCAGCCAACTACAAAATTGGCGAGATGTACCGCGTGCTGGCCAATGACCTGATCAATTCAGAGCGCCCCACCGGTATGGATGAGCTGGAGCTTGAGGAGTACACCATGCTGCTTGAAGACAAGGCCTTCCCCTACGAGGATCAGGCCATCGATATTCTTATCGCCAATGCCAACCTGGTCACCGATGACATCTATGATCAGTGGGTGAAAAAGAGCTTTACCGCGTTAGCAGAGCTGATTCCCGGCCGTTATGCGAAGTTTGAACAGGTTGAGAGCCATGTCGACATTATCTATTAACGCAACACGTAACACGCAGCACGCAACACGTGGCACTTGCCTCTTGCTTGTACTGCTATTCGCTGGCTGTGCCACCAACCAAGGTGGCGGACTGGACGGCATCGCTGAAGGCCATACCAGTAAATATGAGCAGCAAAAAAGTGGCGGCTCGGCGGCCAGCAGCGATGCCGTGCATATTCCACCAGTGCCCCACGACCCGAAAGTAGAAAAGATCGCACAGCAGGCCATGGGCGAATACGCCCGCGCCCTGCAAACCCGGATGGCAGGCAACAACAAACAGGCACTGGTCATGTTCCAGTCCCTGGCGGAACGCTATCCGCAGCTGTCCGGCCCACAACTCAACATCGGCCTGATACAGATGGAGCTGGAGGACTACGAAAAAGCTCAGGCGGCCTTTGAGCAGTCCTTGTCCATCAATGATGCCAACCCCTATGCCCACAATGGGCTTGCCCTGGCTCTTCGCGAGCAAGGCGAGTTCGATAAGGCCCGCATTCATTATGAACGCGCCTTGGTGCTCGACCCCAAGTATGCCCGTGCCCATTTCAACTTGGCCGTACTCGGTGAGCTCTACCTGCAGGATATGAACCTGGCGCTCAATCATTTTCGTGCCTATCAGAACCTGCAAAAACTGCCGGACGAAAACGTAGCCAACTGGATTGTCGATCTGGAACGTCGTGCGCCGGAACAGCCCAGCCAACCGGTGGCCGAGAACGGCTCTACCCTTAACCCCGGGGAGATGAACTGATGCGAAGCCTGTTGACCCTTGTTGCACTGCTGCTGGCCACTACCAGCCATGCAGCCGATGATTCAAGCGAACCCTCTACCAACGTGATCGGCACCCAGGAAGCGCCTACGGTACTGAACGTGGTGCCCTGGAAAGACCGAGAAGTAAAACTGGAAAAGAAAGATCCCACGTCATCACTACTCAATCGGGTGCTTGAGCCTCTGGACCAGGAAGTACTGATGCGTGAAATTGAGTACCACCAGTTGCTGACCCAGGAACCGGACAATGACGGCCTCTTTCTGGATTAAATAAAGACGGTAAATAGCATTAGCGTGCGTACACGCTTTTTTTCTGATAAAAACGAACACTTTGGGGAAAGGCGCCAGCACGTTCACATCAGCCAAACGTCGCGGCGCCCAACAATAACGCTAAACAGAAACATCGCAGGAGAAGTTCATGCCCACCACCGCCGCTGCCGCCCAAAACCTGGGTGTCATTGAGACCTCTATCAAATTTATTCAGGACGGCGGGTTCTTCATGTACCCCATTCTGATTGTATTGGCACTGGGTCTGGCCCTGTCTCTGGAGCGCATCATCTATCTCCAGGCCACCAAGGCAAAAAACCAGAAGACCTGGAAAGACGTTTACCCACTGATTGCCAAAGGCCAGTTCCGCCAGGCACTGGACGTAGTCAGCAACAGTAACACCGGTATGGCCAAGGTGATTGGCTATGGTCTGGAGCGGGCCAAATCCGCCAAACGCCACGATGATATCGAGCTGGCCATGGAAGAAGGCCTGATGGAAATCATCCCGCGTCTGGAAACCCGCACGCCCTATATCGCTACTTTTGCGAACATTGCCACCCTGCTCGGCCTGCTCGGTACCATTCTGGGCCTGATCAGCGCGTTTACCGCGGTTGCCAGTGCCGACCCGGCCCAGAAAGCCGATCTGCTGTCAGCCTCTATCTCTGTGGCCATGAACACCACCGCGTTCGGCCTTATCGCAGCGATCCCGATGCTATTGGCTTTTGCCTTTATCAATTCCATGACCGGCAAACTGGTCGACAGCATGGAAATGGCCTCGGTGAAATTCGTTAACGTATTCCGCCAGGTTTCTGCCCAGCAAGAGCGCAAGAACGACGGCCAATAAGCCGATTTCTTGTTTTCGCTAACCTGGTGTAAGGATCTGGTATGCGTTTTCGCAGACGACGTTCGCACGACACCGAGGTGGAACTGAACATCACTGCCTTTTTGAATTTGATGGTAGTGCTGATTCCCTTTCTGCTGATCAACGCGGTCTTCGCGCAGGTATCCATCCTGCAGCTCGACCTGCCCGCGGTGAATGACAGCAGTACGCCCTCGGAAGACGACGAAAAAGACAAGCTGGTGCTTGAAGTGCTGATTTATGGCAACCGCTATGAAGTGGTCGACCGTAATACCAGCGCGGTACTCAAAATTGTGAAAAGCGATGGCGAGAAACCCAATAGCACCGGCCTGCACGACTATCTTGTGCAAGTAAAAGAAAAGTTTCCCCAGGAAACCGCCATTACCCTGCTGTGCGAGGATGACACCCCCTACGAGGTGATGATCCAGACCATGGACGCTGTGCGTCTGTACAACAGCGAGGTCAACGGCCAAACCATCAAGAAAGAGCTGTTCCCGAGCATCAGCATCGGCTCAGCCCCCAAGGATCAAAGCGCCAACAACGCCGGCCAAGGAGGTGATGCATGAAGAAGTCATCCCGCGCCCGGCGTATGGCCCGGCACCACGGTAAGCACAAGGCCGTTGCCACGCTGAACCTGACATCGTTGATGGACATTTTCACCATTCTGCTGATCTTTCTGCTGGTGAATAACAACAATGCGGCCAAGTTGCCTGACAATCAGGATATCCAGTTACCGGAATCCATTGCCCAGGAATTGCCCACCGAGGTGCTGACCATTCAGGTAAGCCCCATGGACATCATTGTTGAAGGGCAGAAAATCGCCGATACCGAGTCGGTAAGAAACCAGGAAGAGCGCACTGTCGCCTCCCTGGTGGAAGAATTGAACTTCCGTGCCTCACAGGGGCTGGCGATCAGCCCGGACGAAGACCGGGAAATCATGATTCTCGCAGATCGCTCGGTGCCCTACTCGGTGATCAAGAAGCTGATGCGTAGCTGTATGGAAACCCCGTACACACAAGTCGCCTTCGCTGTGCTGAAAGTCGCAGAGGAGGAAGAGGAATGACGCAGAAAAACAATAACAAGCTGCGCATACTCATCGACGGGTCGCTGCCTTGGGACAAACAGGAGGGGGAAGACCGACGCCTCTATGGCATCGTGGTCGTTCTGCTGATTCTTTCTCTGCTGATTATGATCATGGTGAATGCGGTGACCATCGAGAAGCCGGACCGCCGTGAGCAGCAAAAAATTCCGGAGCGTCTTGCGCAACTGGTCATGGAGAAGAAAAAGGAACCACCACCGCCGGAGCCAGAACCGGAACCCGAGCCGGAAGAAAAAAAGGAAGATCCCAAGAAAGAGGAACCCAAATCGGATCCCAAGCCTGAGCCAAAACCCGAGCCCAAGCCCAAACCGGTACCGGAACCTCAGGAGCGCGAGCAGGCCCGTGAAAAAGCACAGGCCAAGCTGGAAGAGGACCTAGGGGATTCCCTAGCCGGGCTGGACGACATCGGCCCATTGGTGAACTCTGGCAGCGACCTGCGAACCGGCGGCAGCACCACTGCCAAGGCTGAGCGTGACTTGATCGGCACCCGGGCCGGCAGCGGTTCCGGCGGCGTGGCGGTAGCGCGTGCATCCAGCGGCGGCGGTGGCGGCGGTACGCTATCCTCCGGCACCGTGGGCAGTGGCGGCAAACAAGTGGACAGCAAGATTGCCCAGGCCGGTGAAGCCGCTAGCACCTCACGCAAAGGCAGCGACGGCAAGAGTCGCCGTACCCAGGAGCAATTACGCCGCGTATTCGACCGCTATGCAGGCAAGTTCAACAGCCAGTATCAGCGGGCATTACGCAGCAATCCTGCCCTGCAAGGTACCGTGGTACTTGCCCTGACCATCGCTCCCAGTGGTGACGTGCTGAACGTGAAGATTAAGTCCAGCCAGCTGGGTGACGACAAGCTTGAACGGCGGATCCTGTTGGTGGCCCGAAAAATGAACTTCGGCGCCATGAATGTGGAAACCTGGAAAGGCGATTACAAGCTGAACTTCTTCCCCAACTAAGAAGCGGCACGCAACACGCCGTATGCAACACGAAAAAGGCGGAAATGGACTAACACCCATTTCCGCCTTTTTTCTATCATCGCCATGTAGGTCGCATTTACCCAAGGGCACAGAGAGCCTGAAAGGCGTAATCCGACATCCGGCACGCAAAGCAACGCAAACGGCTTATTGTCGGCTTACGGCTACGCCTAAGTCGACCTACATGAACAAGCTGTTCTTGCCTATCGCTTCTTTCAGACAACGCAACGATAACGCACTATTGTGCCAATCGCGCTAACGCTTCGCGCAGAGCATCGGGAATCGCCACAGGCCGCCCTGTCGCTCGGCTCACAAACACATGCACAACAAAGCCCGTGGCCTTGGCAGGTCCGTCACTGCCGAATAGGGCCAGGCCATAGCGTACTGAGCTGTTCCCCAACTTATCCACCTTCATCCCCACCACCAGCGATTCCGGATAGGCTGCGGCTTCCAGGTAGTCACAACCGGAGCTGACCACATAGGCGATGTGCTCTCCTTCGTGGATATCCAGTCCGCCTTCGTCGACCAGGTACCGGTTGATGGTGGAATCAAAATAACTGTAATACACCACGTTGTTGATGTGGCCGTAGATATCGTTATCACTCCAGCGGCTATCCACCGAGCAGAGATAGCCGTATTCCTCACGCAGAGGGCGGCTTTGCTTGTCACTCATTCGTGTTATCCCCAGAAGGCCACAGCCCGTGTCGCGTGCTGCATATCACGTGTTGCGTCTCTTGAATCAATAAACTGTCTTATAAATATTCAGGGCATCCGCCTCCGTCACTTCACGGGGGTTATTCACCAGCAGTCGTTGCTGCAGCATGGCATCCGAGGCCAGCGTTTCCAGACTGTCCTCGGTGACCCCTGCATCGCGCAGGCGTACCGGCAGGCCTACCTCACGGATCAGCGACTCCAGCGCCGCGACCAATACTCCGGCGCCATCTTCATGGTCAGCAAAGGGGCGGTCACTGAGAATCGGCGCCAATTCAGCATAGAGCGGCGCCGCCTTGGGCAAATTAAAACGCAGCACTTCAGGCAACACCAGAGAGTTGCTCAAGCCATGGGGGATGTGAAAATGCCCTCCCAGAGGATAAGCCAGCGCATGAACAGCCGCTACCGGGGCATTAGCAAACGCCTGCCCCGCCATCATTGCGCCCAACAGACAGGCTTCACGGGCAACCAGATTGCTGCCCTCTTTCACCGCCGTGGCCAGGTTACCCCCCAACAAGCGAAGCGCTTCGCGGGCCAGCATGTCGGAATACGGATTTTTCTTGTGCGCACTGGTATACGCTTCGATGGCGTGCACCATGGCATCCACACCGGTGGCGGCCGTCACATGAGGCGGCAGGCCGAGGGTGAGTTCCGCATCCAGCACCGCCAAATCCGGCAGCAATGACGGCGCCACAACACCGGCCTTGGTGGTTGCCCCGGTGGTCACAATCGCCACCGAGGTAACTTCAGAGCCTGTGCCCGCGGTCGTGGGTACCTGCACCAGTGGCAAGCGTGGGCCCGTCGCCAGGCCAACGCCGTAGATATCCGACAATTGCTGGTTGGCCTTGGGATGAGACAACAAGGCAACCAGCTTGGCCACATCCATGGACGAGCCACCGCCAAAACCAATCACCAGGTCTGCTCCGGCGTCCTTGGCCTGGGCGGCTGCATCCAGCACGACCGAGTCGGCCGGGTCCGCACTCACCTTGTCGAAAATCGCCAACGGCATGTTCGCGCGGCGAAAGCTCTCTTCCACCGGCCCCAGCAAAGGAGTGCTGCGAATACCGGGATCGGTGACCAGCATGACCCGACTGGCACCCAGCTGTTGACACAATTCAGGCAGCCGGGCTGCGGCACCGGCTTCCACCAGCACGCGGTGCGTGGTGGCAAATTCAAACCCCACCATGGTGTCTCTCCATCGAAATTTGGAATGTAATTTTATGCTAGCACAGGTGGCGATGGGCAATGGCGCCAATCCCCGCAGGTTTTACGCCAACAGTATTTCTGTTTATTCATAAAAAACGCGCCCGAAGGCGCGTTCTGTGTCGTCGTGATGGACCCGATCAGCCGATAAAATAACTGCTCGCCTTGGCGTTGATCTGGTCACTGACATACTTGGCCAGCGCCTGCACCGTCCACTGCGGCGGCGCACTCATGGGCTCGGGAATCAGGCTCGCATCCGCTACAAACAGCCCGGCAGTGCCATGGACTTCCCCATTGGGCGCCACCACGGAATCATAGCTGTCAGCGCCCATACGACATGTACCATGAGGGCTGAAGCTGTTTGAGCGGAAGGTGTACATGCCCTTGATGCCATAATTCACTTCCGCCAGTTTCTCATCGAGACTGAAGACGGAATCCACTTCCAGGCTTTGGAAGGTGGGCATGAACACTTTCTCGGCGCCACCGGAAAAAAAGATTCGCGCAGCCAGCGCCGCTGAGGCTTTCATGTTTTCAAACTCTTCACGATTGGGATTCCAGTGAATAGTCTTGCCACCCGTATAGGCATCACCGTCCCACTGCACATAGCCACGACCCTGGTCAGTACTGAAAGCGTTCACCCCAGCGTAGTACTTGTAGTCCTTCATGAAATCGATATGCGCTTTGCCGGCTTTCATATCCCCTTGTGCCATCAAGGATTCTGGCTCGGCTAGGCCCGAAAAAATGGTGTAGCCGTCAGTACGGGTAAACTCATCTACCTGCACGCCCACCAGGGCACCACGAAAACCGTAAAGCGGTTCCTTGAATTTTCCCATCACCTGAGTAAATGGCTGGATAGACAAATTACGGCCCAGTTGCCCACTGCGATCTTTGATCTCACTTCGCTGCATGATCAGCGGGCTGTGAATCGCCCCCGCCGCCAACACGACCAGGTCCGCATCCACCTGCATGTCTGCCACATGGGCGCCGCTATCCGGGTCGGTCACGCGGGCTTCCACCCCACTGGCCCGACCATTTCGAGTTCGGACTTTTACCACTTCCGTATCTGAGAAAATGCGCGCGCCGTGGGCCGCTGCCCAGGGAAGATGGGTCACCAGGGAACTCATTTTGCGGTCCGACGGGCATCCCGCCAGACAATGCCCGGTGAGCGCACATTGCTTCACATTACGCTGCGCCGGTTTCCAGGAGAACTGCATCTTCTCACAACCCTGAATCACCTTGTGGGCGCAGGCATTGATTTCATGAGCTTCGTTGATATGAATCTGTAGTTGATCGGCCACCGTATCCAGGTAGGGCTTAAATTTTTCCGCAGACAAATTGTCCAGCCCGTACTTGCTGGCCCAACCATCCAGCACGTCATCACCGGGCTTCTCCATGACGCAGGCACCAATAACGGTGGAGCCGCCCACGCAGGCACCCTGGACAAAAATGATATCCGCGGTGGTGTTCACCTGGCCCACCTGATCCTGGTAGATCTTGGTCATGGTATCGCCCAGATGCTCGGTAAATTCCGAGCTGGGGTAATACCGCCCGGATTCCAGCACCAGTACATCGCGGCCGGCCTTGGCCATTTCATAAGCCACCATGGCGCCGGCTGCACCGGAGCCCACCACCACCACATCGGTTTTCAGTGTGAATCGCTTGCCCAGACTGGCATCCAGGGCCATATCTTTTGCTTGAGTGACCGGCACCCCGTCCCGGGGTATTCGTACAAACGCCATTATTATTCTCCGCCCTTACGCCCGTGGTAACGGGGCATTCCCCAATCGTCGTACACCCCACAACTCTGTCACCGGCCCGTGGTATTCAAGACCCGGCCAGGTTCGCTCATCACGCCAGTAGTTCAAGGCCACCAACGCTTTCAGGGTAGTCATCAGCCCGCGCTCGAAGAACGAGCCTTCCTGCATGGCGTTCACATAATCCAACGCCTTGTCATCGGACAAGCTGGTAAAGCGACTGAACTTGAAGCTAACCATGGGCCGGTTATTAAACACCCAGACGCCCAACCCCAGCAGTTCACGGGTTTGGGGGGGCATGCGCTGAGTCATGGCATCTACATTCTTCACCGTGGGAACCACATCGGTACTGGAAGGAAGGCCATATCGCTCGGCAGGGATCATCACCTCGGTCAGGCGGGTGATCACCTCAACTTCGTCGTTATTCAGACTATGATATTGGAGGGTTTGCGGTGCCTCACGGCGACCAAGCAGGCTGGAACAGCCGGTAGTGAACGCGGCCCCCGCCAGTACACTGGTGCGCAGGAACCCGCGGCGGCTCAGCGGCTCAAGACCAGCCAGAAAGCCGGGCAGCGGCGCACGGTTATTCTTCTTCATTCAGACCCTCTCCTGGGCAGGCCTGTTTTTGCTCAGGCCCTTGTTGTTATTGGTGGAGCGGTACTTGCCATCATTGTTATGCGTTGAGTCTATAACAAACCGTTACAAACGCCAAAACCACCAGAGCAACCGGGGGTGGGCGTTATGATCAAGAGTGAATACAGGGTTACGGGGGGTTGGCGTGCGGGCATCTTTGCCCGCTGCCATTACGCCATTTGCCGAGCGATACGGGTCGCCAGTGCATACACTGTGATTTGCGGGTTAACGATAATGGAGGTCGGTAACAGGCTGGCGTCAGCCACATATAATCCAGGCACATCGTGGCTTTGCCCATCGCTACCAACCACACTGTTATCAGGGTCTGCCCCCATCCGGCAGGTGCCTTGTGGGTGGTAACTGACCATGCGCAGGTGCTGCGGCAGGTTTTCCAGACTGTCGACCATAACGTCGATATCCGCCTCACTACGAATTACCCGGTTATCACTGGCCGGCACATAGACTTCCTCAGCGCCCGATGCCAGATGCAGGCGAGCCGCCGCCTTCAAGGCCCGCTGCATGGACGGAAAATCCATATCACTGAGCTGATAGTTGATCTTCTTGCGCTCCCCATCCCACTCGATGGTCCCCACATTATGATCGTGTATCAGGGTAACCAGCGCTCCCAGATGCTTGGCATCCTCCATGTAGTCCATGAAGGGTTTACCCGTGCCCGGTTCTGCCGTCATAGTCAGTTCCACCAAGCCGGCACCGCCATCTTCAAGAACAAAGCCCCCCTTGTCGGGATGCATAAACTCGTCCACATACACACCCAACATGGCGCCGCGCCAAGGGTAAACAGGTTCTGGGTAACGGGCCGTTACAAATAGCGACGGGTGGCAGGCAAAGTTCTGCCCCACTTGCCCCGACCGGTTCGCCAGCCCACTTTTCAGCAATAGCAGCGGACTTTGCACGGCGCCAGCGGCGACGATCACCCGAGGTGCGGTTACAGTCATGCGTGCTGCAACGGAACCGTCACGGTGAGTGACAGTCGCTTCAACACCGCTTGCCTTACCGTTTTCGGTGAGAATCTTCTCAACCCGTGTATCCGCGTAAATTTGTGCGCCATGGGCAGTGGCCCAGGGCAGATACGTGACTAGCATGGACTGCTTGCGCTCAGTCTTGCAGCCGGACAGACAGTGCCCGGTAAGACCACATTCGCGGATATTGCGCTGCAACGGCTTCACCGACCACCCCAGGCTATTGGCACCGCTTCGAATCAAGCGCCCGTGACGAGGGATCTCATGTTCACCGTTTTCGTGAACCGCCAAATTCTTTTCCACTTCATCGAAGTACGGGGTCAATTCCGCTGTCGTCAGGTCATCCAGACCAAAATCCCGCTGCCAATCCTGGAGAATGAAATCCGGGGTGCGGAAACACACACAACCATTCACCACCGTGGACCCCCCCACACAAGCGCCCTGCAATACCAGCAGATCGCCACTGGTATTGGCCTGCCCACCGTGGTCCTGGTACAAGGTGTCCAGGCTTTCGGTGAAACGTTCGGTAAAGTCTTTAGAAGGCACATAGGCACCCGCTTCCAGAACAACAACCTTAAAGCCGCGCCGGGCCAGCTCATAGGCACTAACCGCACCACCCGCGCCCGAGCCGACAATCACCACATCCGCATGAAGATCGATGTGCTCATTAGCCACATCACTGGCTTGGTGCACAGCAAGCCCTTGGGCCTGCCAGCCGGGCTTGTCTGACATTGTGGTTGTTATCGTGTCACTCATGCCTGCCCCTCCGGCTGCTTAGCTCGCAGCTCATCATTTTCCGGTAGCGGTGCATTGCCCAAATAGGCAAGCCCCCACTTATCACTAACCGGGCCATCGAAATCCACCGGCGCCCAAGTGGTCGGTTCCTGCCAGTAGGCACTGTAGGTGAGCTGCTTGATCACCGTGGCCAAGGTGCGCTGAATCACGCTGGCACGGCCCCAGCTATCAAAATAGGCCCGCGCCTCCTCGTCGGATAAATCCACAAACCGACGGCCATGGCTGAGCACTGCTGCGTTATCGAACAATCCCAGACCAGTGCCCATTTCCTTGCGCGTGGCCGGGTCCAGGTTATTCAACAATGCCTGAACATTACGCACCACTGGCACCTGGTCACTGGGGGTCAGCGCGGTGCCTTCCACCGGTAACAACACCTGGCGGGCACGATCAAAAAGGTGATATTCCGCAGCGGAAAGCCCGGTGGCCCACGCCGGCGCAGGCTGGTTGTCCAGCGGGGAGCGGCGCAGAAAGGCAAAACCGCCGGCGGCCACGGCAGCGACACCGGCGGAACCCAGCAGGCTCCATTTCAGAAAGCGCCGTCGGGCCATGCCCTGCTGCCAGATTGCCGCCACGTTGGGGGCGGAATGGGGGCTTTTCATGGTCTATCCTCAACACAAACAAGTCAGTGATGAAGCTACTGAAAAGCCCCTATGAAAACAATGTGTTTACCTGCACAGCCAAGTTTGACCGCACAGTACAGCCCTGCATTGGCGCGGGGTTGGGAGGAGTCGTCAGGTTGGAGGGCGGTCGTCGAGGGTCACTTTTGGCCCAACGGCTACCGGATCTTGATGGATAATCACATCCGCCATGGGAAACGCCTCCTGAATACGCGTTTCAATCCGGGTAGCCAGATCGTGAGCCTGCAATAGGGTCAGGTTCTGATCCATATCCACATGCAGCTGAATAAACTGGGTGCGCCCGGACTGGCGGGTGCGCAGATCATGAAACCCCAGCGCCTGCGGATGATCCGCCACAATCGCGGAAATCACCTCTCTCACCTCCCCCGGAATTTCCCGGTCCAGCAACAGCTGTGCAGATTCATAGGCAATGTGCCAGGCGCTGAACAGAATAAAGACCGCAATCACCAGCCCCACCACACCGTCCAGCCATAGATAGCCAAACTGACTGACCACCAACACGACAATGATCCCCACATTCACCGCCAAGTCTGACAGGTAATGCAGCGAGTCCGCCTCAATGGCGGTGGAGCCGGTTTCCCTAACCACATACTTCTGGATCAGCAATAACCCGAATGTCAGCACGATGGAAAACAGCATCACCACCACCCCAGCACCATTTTCGCTGATGGGCTGCGGGTCCATCAGCTTGCCCACCGATTGGTGAATCAGGAACACCGAGGAGCCGGCAATGAAGACCGCCTGCCCCAGGCCGGCCAGCGCTTCGGCCTTGCCATGCCCGAAGCGGTGCTCTTCATCCGGAGGCACCAGCGAATAGCGAATGGCGAAAAAATTGATCAGCGAGGCAATGGAATCCATCACCGAATCCACCAGCGAGGCCAGTAGACTGACAGAGCCGGTCATCAGCCAGGCAATGGCTTTTGCCGCAATCAGAATCAGTGCCGTCAGGACGGATGCCAACCCTGCCATAAGCAGCAGACGATGTTCACGGCGATCATCTCGACGCATAAAGGTATTCCGTTCCAATCGGTTGAGGAAACGCGGAGCCGGGGAATCAGCGCTTGGGCAAATAACCCATGGGGTCGACGGGTTTACCGTCTTTGCGAATTTCAAAATGCAGCTGCGTGCGGAAAGTCCCACTGGCGCCCATGGTGGCAACCTGCTGCCCCCCTTTCACTGCATCCCCTTCCTTGACCATCATCTTATCATTATGGGCATAAGCGCTTAACCAGCGTTCGCTGTGTTTGATGATCAGTAGATTACCGTAGCCTGTGAGGCCGCTACCCCGGTAAACCACGCGGCCCGGAGCAGCCGCCACCACCGGGCTGTTCCGGCGCCCGGAAATGGCAATCCCCTTGCGGCCCTGACTGGCGTTGGAAAACGATTCCACCACCTCGCCACTTGCTGGCCAGCGCCATTCCACTGGGCCAGTCGTTACTGAAGGCTTGGAAGCAGGCTTTGCCGCCGGGGCCGGTTTGGACGCGAGTTTTGACACTGCGGGTTTACTGGCAGGTTTTGTAGAAGAGGTAGCCGGTTTACTGGCCACCACCGGGCTGGACGTTTTGATGCCCAAAGAGATGCGCTGGCCGGGATAAATGGTGTACGGGGCCGGAATATTATTGGCCCGGGCCAACGAACGAAAGTCCCAGCCGTAACGCCAGGCAATGGAATATAACGTCTCCCCTTCACGTACATGGTGAGTACCGGAGGTGACTTTGCGCGGCTTGGGCTCCTGGCCGTAAATATCCACCACCGGCGCAAAATTGCCGGCACTGCAGCCACTGACCAAAATCCAGACCATGAACGCTGCCAGTGCGCGCATCAGTAAGTGTCGGTGCCTGTGTGAAGATTTACTGCCATCAACCACCCCGTTGCCAGGAAACCTGAATTGAAATTGCTCAAACCTAATCTGTCCCCGTTGGCTTCACGGAGCCAGTATTCAGCCTTGCGGTGTCTGTGCAGCATTATGCACTGGCGCGGCCCGGTAAAGTAACCACACCAATACGGCCGCAACGGCCACCATGGCCAGTGCCAAAGGCAACTGTGCTGACTGATCAGTAAGCGTCGCATACTGTGACGGCCACAACCATGTATCACCCAGGCCGTGCTCACCGCTCAATCGCCACGGCCACAATTTCAGTAACGAACCGGCCATAAAGCCGGCAAGCAACGCCATGACCGTGTCATGGAAACGGTGCAACGTCCACTTGAGCACATGCACAAAGCTCAACAGGCCCACTGCGCAACCCGACAGAAACGCGAAGAGCAGCGCGAACTCAGCCTGCTTCACAGCTTCCAGCACAGGCTGGTACATGCCCAGTAAAAGAAGGATAAAACTGCCGGAGATGCCCGGCAGGATCATGGCGCAAATGGCGAGCATGCCGCTGAAGAAAAACACCAGGGCGCCACTCCCCGCTGCCGACAGTGCCGGTGCCAGACCGATGACTACTGCCACGCCGGAGCCAACCAGAAAGGCCCCTATTTGCATCGGGCCACGCTGCTGCAGGGGTTTCAACACCAGGAGAATGCTGGCGAGAATCAGGCCACTAAAAAAAGCCCATACCGGTACCGGATGCGTATCCAGCAGCCAGGTAATCAACCGAGCCAGCACGGCAATGCTGGTGAAGATACCGGCCAACAAGGTGAACAAAAACGTGAAATTGCCCTGTTGCCAGGCGGCAACGAATCCCTGCTGACGCCACACAACCAACAAGCGCGGCGTAATACTGCCCAGAGTGTTGATCAATTCTTCATAGATGCCCGTAATCAGGGCCAGGGTGCCACCGGACACACCCGGCACTACATCGGCAGCTCCCATGGCCATGCCGCGAAAAAAAATACCGGGTCGAATCATGTTTAGGCCTCACGCATCACGCTGCACGCAACAACGCAGATTGGGGGTTAGTTGTCTCAAACGCCTGGAGCGGGCAACAAGCGACAAGCTTCAAGCTGCAACACGAATCAAGAATCGCAGTTTCTCAAACCTTTCAGCCGCGCCCAAGCAGTAAAGCGCGGGCAAGGCCTACAAGACGGCACGTACCGGGATCGCGCCTTGTCGCGTAGGCTTGAGGCTTGTCACTGCCCTATCGCATCACCCCGCGCTGGAACGGCACAAACCGTACCGGGTCCAACGTTTGGGTATGAAATTGATCCCCCTCACGATCGACCACGGTAAGAATTTGCTGGCGATCACCGCCAACGGGCATCACCAGGCGACCGCCATCTGCCAGTTGAGACAATAAATCGTCCGGAATATCTACACGGGCACACGCCGCGAGAATACCATCGAACGGCGCCTCCGCTGTCCAGCCAAAACCGCCATCCGCATGCTTGAGCTGCACCTTGGCCAAGCCTAACTGCAACAGGCGCTTACGGGCCTGATCCTGCAAAGGGCGAATCCGTTCCACAGAGTAAAGCTCATCACAAAACGGGGCCAACACCGAGGTCTGGTAACCACAACCGGTACCGATTTCCAGCACCTTGCGTGGCTTCCCGTTGGCGATCAACAGCTCGGTCATGCGAGCTACCACCCAGGGCTGGGAAATGGTTTGCCCATGACCGATCGGCAAGGCGGTATCGTCATAGGCCTGATGCGCCAAGGCCTCTTCGATGAACAAGTGTCGTGGTGTATTGCGGATGGCATCCAGTACGCGCTCGTCCTGGATACCGGCATCACGCAGCCGCTGCACTAACCGATCCCGGGTCCGTGCAGACGTCATGCCGATGCCGCTGAGTTGGATATCCATCTGTGTTCGTTTGCCTCAATGCGAGTTAATCAGCCGGTGAACTGATCAGCTCTGCCATTACTGTCGTGGCAAAAGCGCCTGTGGGTAGCGTAAACGCCAGCTCCAGGCAGTCTTCCCCTTCCCGTTCCGAGTCTTTATGCCAGACCCATTGCAAGTCCCGTACCGGTAGCCTTGTGCTTCGGCGGGCTTCTTCTACCTTGATCTGGCGCAGGCCCTCAATCACCGGGGCATGGGGCGCCAGTATCTGCTGTTCGAGTATGTTACAGGGGCCAGATGATGCCATGCCGGGCAAGCCCGGCAAAGGGGCGGTGGGATGCACCTCCCCGCTCGTTACCCGTTCCACTGCCTCGGGATCATCATCGGCCAGAAATAATCCGCGGCTGCCTTCCGGTTGCAAAATATCGCCGGCCAGGACCCTGTTCCAACAATCGCGACGTACTCGTTCAGCCAATACCTGATTGAACAGATTGCTGCGCACGGCGGACAACCACATACCCCGCAGGGCTTTCTTGCGCGGCGCCTCCCCGCCCAGTAGCCATTCGGTGCCACGCACCAGATTGCCGGCCCCGCGACCAAAACGCTGCTCGCCAAAATAATTCGGCACCCCTTGCGCCATGATGGTGTGCAGCTGGGTTTCCAGCACATCCCGGTCCCCTTGGAAACCGGTAACGCGTAGCCGAAAATCGTTGGCACGATGGGTGCCACGATTGAGCTTGCGGCGGTGACGCCCGGATTGCAGCACCGTCAGCCCTTCGGGCCAGTCGAACGCAGGGTCATCCTTACCCGGCAAATGCAGACTGAACCATTGCCGGGTCACCGCGTGTTTGTCTTTCAAACCGCTGTAACCCACGGACAAACGGTGCACACGGGCCTGTTTGGCTAGCAACATGGCCACGTCTTCGGTATTCCAGCGGGTTTTCTCGATTTCCAGCCAGAGGTGCTCCCCCTTCCCGTCCAACGTCACGTGCATCTGTTCTGCAACATAAAAATCGTCTGGCCGAGCCTTTAATACCCCTTGGCATACCGGGCCGCCGTGTGCGCAGGGCAAGCCTTCATGAAGAATTTCGGACGAGGAATTCACTGGCTCTCCAGCAGCACAACAGCTTGCACCGCGATGCCTTCCTTGCGACCGGTAAAACCGAGTTTTTCCGTGGTCGTCGCCTTGACGGACACTTGCCCCATATCACATTGCAGCAGTTCAGCGACCCGCTCACGCATGGCGAGAATGTGCGGTGCCAGCTTGGGGGCCTGACAAATCACCGTAAGGTCCGCATTACCCAGTCGCCATCCGGCGTCCAAAATGGATGAATAAATGGCGGTCAGCAGCTGGCCGGAATCGGCACCTTGCCATTGCGGGTCGGTATCCGGGAAATAATGCCCGATATCCCCCAGCGCCAGGGCGCCGAGCAAGGCATCGGATAAAGCATGCAACGCCACATCGCCATCGGAATGCGCCTTGAGCCCATGACTGTGGGGAATGGCAACGCCACCGAGCATGACATGGTCGCCCACATCGAAAGCATGAACATCAAACCCCTGGCCAATACGCACGCTCAACACTGCTCTCCTTCATTAATGCCATCGCCCTGCTGTCGGCTCAGATAAAACCGGGCCAGCGGCAGATCGTCGGGTACCGTTATTTTGATATTGTCACTGTGGCCCGCCACCAGCCCGGGCTGCCAACCGTCACGTTCCATGACAGAGGCTTCATCGGTAATGGTGGCCAAGTCTCCACTCAATGCCGCCAGCAAAGCCTGGGCCGGAAAGAGCTGAGGTGTCAGGGCCCGCCAAATATGCGCACGGTCCAGGGTGGCAGCGATACGCTGTTCACCCAGGGTCTGCTTGATGGTATCCACCACCGGCAAGGCGAGAATGGCGCCCTGAGGGCCTGTCTGATCCAGCAGGGATTGAATATCCGAGAGTCGGATCAGCGGGCGCGCCATGTCGTGCACCAACACCCAAGCGTCGGCTCCTCCCTCATCCAACACCGCCGTAACACCATTGCGTACCGAGTCGGCACGGGCAGCCCCCCCGGTCACCGTCTGAATGCGCGGATGGCGCGATACCGCCAACGTGGGCCACCAGGGGTCGTCAGCAGACACCGCCACCACCACTTTGTGGATCGGTGCGAACGAGAGCAATCGGTTCAGGGTGTGTTCGGCCAAGGTTTGACCGGCCAGGGAAAGATACTGCTTGGGAAAACCCGCGCCCATTCTGCTCCCAACGCCAGCAGCGGGAACAACGGCATACAGCGGGCCAGAAATAACAGAGTTCACTTGCTGCCCCGGGGCTGCTCAAGAATCAGGAAAAACGTTTCTCCCTTGCGAACCATGCCCAGGTCCTTACGCGCGATTTCTTCCACGGCTTCCGTGCCCTGCTTCAAGTCGTTCACGTCGGCGGCCATCAGTCGATTGCGTTCAGCCAGCTTCGCATTGCTTTCCTTCAGCACCGCCACGTCTTTTTTCAGCGCGGCCACATGCCGAAGGCTGCCTTCACCAAACCACAAACGGACCTGTAGACCCAGAAACAGCAGCGCCAGCAACGCCAGAGCGACTTGCCGGGCGGGTGACACTTTCAATGTCATCCGCTCGGCATTGCCCTTGCTGTTGCCGGCGCTGGGTTTTGCCTTGGGAGCTGGCATCGCTTAGCCGAGCAGCTTGAACTCTTTGCGACCGTGGTAAGCCGCACGGCCCAATTCCTGCTCAATGCGAATCAAGCGGTTGTACTTGGCAACACGGTCAGAGCGACACAGGGAACCGGTTTTGATCTGACCCGCTGCAGTCGCTACCGCGAGATCCGCGATAGTCGTGTCTGCCGTTTCACCACTACGGTGGGAAATGACTGCGGTGTAACCGGCATCCTTGGCCATCTTGATGGCGTCCAGGGTTTCGGTGAGAGAGCCGATCTGGTTGAACTTGATCAGGATGGAGTTAGCCACTTTCTCGTCGATACCGCGCTTGAGAATTTTGGTGTTGGTCACGAACAGATCGTCACCCACCAGCTGGATTTTCTTGCCCAGTTTTTCGGTGAGAATTTTCCAGCCATCCCAATCGGATTCGTCCATGCCATCTTCAATGGAGATGATCGGGTAACGGTCGCACAGCTCCGCCAAGTAGTCGGCAAACTCTTCCGAGTTCATGCTGCGGTCTTCACCGGCCAACACGTACTTACCATCCTTGTAGAATTCGCTGGCCGCGCAATCCAGGGCCAAGGTCACATCATCACCAGCCTTGTAACCGGCAATCTCGATGGCTTCCATGATGGCTTCCAGTGCCGCTTCGTTGCTCGGCAGGTTCGGCGCAAAGCCGCCTTCATCACCAACCGCGGTATTCAGGCCACGCTTCTTCAGCACGCCTTTCAGGGCATGGAATATTTCCGCCCCGTAGCGAATCGCTTCCGCCACCGTGGGGGCGCCCACTGGCTGAATCATGAATTCCTGAATATCCACGTTGTTATCGGCGTGCTCGCCCCCGTTGATGATATTCATCATCGGCACCGGCAAGGAATACTCGTTGTCATCATCCTGCAGGTCGGAAATATACTCGTACAGGGGTTTGCCCTGATCCGCCGCCGCGGCTTTAGCCGCCGCCAGTGACACAGCCAGAATCGCGTTGGCGCCCAGGTTCGCCTTGTTCTCGGTGCCATCGGCATCCAGCATCGCCTGATCCAGCGCCTTCTGGTCGCTGGCATCTTTGCCCACCAGCAGTTCACGGATGGCGGAGTTCACATTACCCACCGCCTTGGTGACGCCTTTGCCCAGGTAACGGGACTTGTCGCCATCACGCAGTTCCAGTGCTTCGCGGGAACCGGTGGAGGCACCACTGGGCGCGCAGGCACTGCCACTGGCACCGGACTCAAGAATCACATCGGCTTCGATGGTCGGGTTGCCACGGGAATCCAGAATTTCGCGGGCCTTGATATCAACGATCTTGGACATGTCGATCAATCTCCAAACTCTAATCAGTTATTTTCAAAGGCAGGCAGTGCCTTGACGGTATTATCCAGGGTTTGCATCTGTGCGAGGAATGGCTCCAGACGATCCAGTCTCAGGGCGCAAGGGCCATCGCATTTGGCATTATCCGGGTCCGGGTGAGCTTCCAGGAACAGGCCGGCAATGCCTTGGCTGATCCCCGCCCGGCCCAGTTCCGCCACCTGGGCACGACGGCCATCGGCGCTGTCGGCTCGGCCGCCAGGTTTCTGTAAGGCGTGGGTCACGTCGAAAAAGACCGGATAGTTGAATTGCTTCATGATGCCGAAGCCGAGCATGTCCACCACCAGGTTGTTGTAACCAAAGCTGGAACCGCGCTCACAAAGAATCAGCTGGTCGTTACCGGCATCCTCACACTTGTGCAGGATATGCGACATTTCATGGGGCGCCAGAAACTGGGGTTTCTTGATATTGATGATGGCGCCGGTTTTCGCCATGGCTTCCACCAGATCCGTCTGCCGCGCCAGAAACGCTGGCAGCTGGATGATATCCGCCACTTCCGCCACCGGTGCGGCCTGATAAGGTTCGTGCACGTCGGTGATCACCGGGCAGTTGAAGGTCTTCTTCACTTCTTCGAAGATCTTCAGGCCCTCGTCCAGGCCCGGCCCCCGGTAGGAACTCAATGAAGACCGGTTGGCCTTGTCGAAACTGGCCTTGAATACCCAGGGCATGTTCAGCTTGCTGGTCACTTCCGCGTAAGCTTCGGCCACTTGCATGGCCATGTCCCGGGACTCCAGTACATTCATGCCACCGAACAAGGCCATGGGCTTGTCGTTGGCGAACTCCAGCCCGTTCAGGGCAATAGTCTTCTGGCTACTCACGGATCACTTCTCCTTGTGGGCCTGCTGTTCCGCCAAGGCGGCTGCCACATAGCCTTTGAACAAACCGTGACCGTCACGGGGGGTGGAAGTGAACTCCGGGTGGAACTGGCAGGCGACAAACCACGGATGGTCGCCCACTTCGATCACTTCCACCAATTCACCGTCCACGGAACGGCCAACGATGTTCAAACCTGCCGCTTCCAGCTGCGGCAGGTAATTATTGTTTACCTCATAGCGATGGCGATGGCGCTCCACGATATGCGTGTTGCCATAGCACTGAGCCGCGCGACTGCCTTCTTCCAGCACACATTCCTGGCCACCCAAGCGCATGGTACCACCCAGGTCGGAGTCCGCAGAACGTTGTTCCTTCTGGCCATCTTCGGTGGTCCATTCGGTGATCAGCCCCACCACCGGGTCCGGGGTGTTCGGGTTCAGCTCCGAGGAATGAGCTTGCTCGATGCCCGCCACGTGGCGGGCATATTCGATTACCGCCAACTGCATGCCCAGGCAGATACCCAGATACGGCACCTTGTTCTCACGGGCATAACGGATCGCGGCAATCTTGCCTTCCGTACCCCGGTCACCGAAACCACCGGGTACCAGAATGGCATCCAGGCTTTCCAGCACACTCGTGCCCTCACGCTCGATATCTTCCGCATCCAGATACAGGATATTGACCTTGGCGCGGTTGCTGATACCCGCATGGATCAGGGCTTCGTTGAGTGACTTGTAGGCATCGACCAGTTCGATGTACTTGCCCACCATACCGATGGTGACTTCGTTTTCCGGGTTCAGCTGCGCTTCCACCACACGATCCCACTCGCTGAGATCCGGTTCGGGCAGGTCCAGGCCAAACTTTTCCACCACGATGGCGTCCAGGCCTTGCTCGTGCATGCCACGGGGGACCTGGTAAATGGTCTTGCAGTCCGGTGAGGAAATCACCGCCCGGGCTTCCACGTTGGTAAACAGGGCAATCTTGTCCCGGGCGCTCTGCGGAATCGGGTCATCTGCACGACACACCAGGATGTCTGGCTGCAGGCCGATGGAACGCAGCTCTTTCACGGAATGCTGGGTCGGTTTGGTTTTGATCTCACCGGCGGTGGCGATGTACGGCACCAGCGTCAGGTGCACCAAAAGCGACTGGCTGGAGCCCAGCTCCACCCGCATCTGACGAGCCGCTTCCAGGAAAGGCAGCGATTCGATATCGCCCGCGGTGCCGCCAATTTCGACAATGGCCACATCCGCATCCCCTGCCCCTTCGCGGATTTTCAGCTTGATCTCATCGGTGATATGAGGAATTACCTGGACGGTGGCGCCCAGATATTCACCACGGCGCTCTTTATCCAGCACATGCTGATAAACCCGGCCGGTGGTAAAGCTGTTGCGGCGGTTCAGGCGAGTGCGAATAAAACGCTCGTAATGACCCAAATCCAGGTCGGTTTCGGCGCCATCGTCGGTCACAAACACCTCACCGTGCTGGTAAGGGCTCATGGTTCCGGGATCCACATTGATGTAGGGATCCATTTTAATCAGGGTGACGTTGAGGCCGCGGGCTTCCAACAGAGTGGCCAGGGACGCAGAGGTAATCCCCTTTCCCAGAGACGACACCACACCGCCGGTGACAAAGATGAAACGAGACATGCACTCACCAGATCGCTAGTGGGTTGATAGCACCATCGTCAGTTTGTACTGGCCCCCATAAAAAAAACACCCTGCACGTTACAGACGCGCAAGGAGCTTTCGTGAATCGGGTTGGCCAGCTACGCAAGAGACGATTGAACACCTGAAAATTCAGGAGCTTGCGCTACATCAGGACGGGAGAAAATGTTAACAGAAGCCGCCCCGCGCCTCAATCGGAATCGCTCTCAGGAGCGTAAAAAGTGATAACGGCAGACGCCAAGAGCGACATAACGAAGATCAACTCACGCCTAACTCGGCCATTCCACGTTTCACACCCGGCCTCAGTCCCTCTCACACGCCGACAGCACCTCGGCAAAAGGAGCATCGATCAGCGACGCAAAGGCGGGATGCCGCGCAAGACGGGCGCGGCTGGCGCGGGGGCTGCTAATACCACACAGAAAGCGGGCCAGTTGCCGGGGCGTCGCCAGCGCCCCATGCCCCTCTGCTCTCACCGCCCGAATCATCGCCTCATCAGGAATACGGTGACGGCGCGTAGTCATCGGCCAATGTTCACCCTTGCAGTTATTGCACTGACCACAGGGCTCGGGCAAACGCTCACCAAAATAGTCCACCAGAGCCTGTTGATAGCACTCGCCTCCCTCGGCCCAGGCACAGACTTGCTGTAAACGCTGGATATCACGCTGTTCGCGCACTCGAAACTGCTCTTGCATTCTTGAGGCCAGCGCTTGCGCACCCTGCGGCCGATTGATCATCCGATAGCCCTGACGCACCCCGGCCACCCGCATCTCAATCATCCCCTGCTGCTCCAGATAGCCCAAGGCCTTGAGGATGCGAAGTCGATCAACCTGCAGCTCCTCCGCCGCCGCAATGGGCTTCAACGTGAGCCAGATACGCCCTTGCTTCCCGGTGGCGAAAACCCGCTGCAGAAAATCAGCCCTGTCGCTGTTGAACTGACCAATAACGTCATCCTGCGGGGTCTGAAAGGCCAGTTTGTACTCCGTATAAAACGGTGCCGTGGCGCGAATCACTTCTGCCAGCTCCAGGTAAGTCAGCAGTGTATTGATCACCAAAGGGCGCACATCGAACTGCCCGGACAATTCATGTACCGACAGGTCAAACTGGTCAGGCTGGCCCACCAGCCAGTCAATCAATCCCGCCAGCGATTCACTGTCCGGCGTGTCCCCGTAACTGAAATTTTCCAGCACCGTCAGATCGTCCGAGCTGGCCAACAGCACGCACCGGGAAGGCTGGCCGTCGCGCCCGGCCCGGCCGATTTCCTGCATGTAGTTTTCCAGGGACTTGGGCAGGTTGTAATGATAAATGGCACGAATATCCGCCTTGTCGATGCCCATCCCAAAGGCAATGGTGGCAACCACAATATTCACCTGACCGGCCATAAAGGTTTCCTGGGCCTGGTGGCGCTCATCATCCTTCAGCCCGGCATGGTAGGCCTGTGCAGACAACCCCTGTGCTTGCAGAAACCCGGCAACCCGCTCTGCGGTTTTCTGTAAGGTGACATAAACGATGGCGGGCTCCGACGGCCGGGCCTGCAATACCTCCAGCAACGCCTGATCTCGCTCACGGGCATCATGTGGCTGAACACTTAACGCCAGATTGGGACGAAAAAAGCCTGTCTGCACGTGGTCCTTACCCGCAATCGCGAAACTATCGCAGATCTGCTTCGCCACCTGGGGCGTGGCAGTGGCCGTCAGCGCCAGCACCCGGCCCACATCGAGATCTTTCGCCAACTGTGCCAGTTTCAGGTAATCCGGGCGAAAGTTATGCCCCCATTCCGAGACACAATGCGCTTCATCCACGGCCATCATGCTGATGGACAACCGTTTCAACCGAGCCAGAAATCGCTCGTTGGCCAGGCGCTCCGGCGCCACGTACAACAGCTTGATAGTGCCATCATCCAGGCCTCTGTAGATCTCCTGCAATTGTTCCGCATCCACGCTGGAATCCAGCCGCGCCGCTGCAATACCCAACCGCTGGAGCTGATCCACCTGGTCTTTCATCAGTGCGATCAGTGGTGACACCACCAGGGTTACGCCATCCAGCATTAATGCTGGCAATTGATAACACAGGCTTTTCCCGCCACCGGTGGGAAACACCGCCAGCGCCGATCGGCCGGCCAGCAAAGCATCGATGATCGCCTCTTGGCCAGGTCGAAAAGACTGAAGCTGGAATGTCTGCTGTAAATGCTGCTGAAGGGCCTGCATGGCACTCTCTTTTTGGCTGTGAGGGTGGACTTGGGTCCGGGCAGGGCAAGTTTGGCAAAGGAGGAACGCTGAGGCGAGGTGGTGTTGCGTATTTAACTGTCCGCCAGCACGGACAACCACCCGGCGGCAGAGTCACACACGGACAGGTTTTCTAGTGCGCCGTTGAGTCGCCAGGCAGCAAATACCAACGCTCACTGTGGCCAGGTTCTTCCCCATCAGCCACCCCGATCAGCGGCACACTCACCACCTCACCATGACGAAAAAGCAGTGGCCACTGTCGCCGTTGCCAGGGAGGCACCCCTGCCGCCCGCCACAACTCCTTGATCTGTTGATGCAAACCATTACGGAGCAGGCTCCGGGAGCCAGACAGTGGCCGAAGCCGCAGGTCGCCCGGAGGCCGAAGCACCCAGACAGCGCCTTCCTTGGCTTGTTGTGTCCAGTGCCAGTGGGGCACGGCCGGCGGCGGCGCCCCTTCCGGCCAACACGCATCTCCCTGCCAAGGCTGAAATGTATCACGCAGGGCCAGATACAATGCCCCCTGATACAAACGCACCGCGTATCCGCCCCACTCCACCCGTGCCTGGCTATCTGCGGCGGCCAGATGCAACGTCCGCATCTGCTCAAGCACGGCGGCACTGGGAGCGGTGACCCGGTTTTCTTTCAGCCACCAACGCAGCACATTGCGCTGACGCGCCAAAGACAAGTCTGACAACCCGGTGAGCGGCAGGACCGTCCCGGTCACGCCGAGCCGGTCTGCATCCTGTACCGCGATTTCATGGAGCAGCTCACTGGCTTCAGCCATATGGTCAGCGGCCCGGGCCAGCGTGGCGTCGGCACCCGGCCAGCGCTCACGCAATGCTGGCAGAATGGCATGGCGCAGATAATTACGGCGCAGGGACTGATCCTGATTGCTGGGGTCTTCGCGCCAACGTAGCGATAACGCAGCACCCCAGTGCTCGAGTGACTCACGGCTCAGCCCCAACAGCGGGCGCCAGAGGGAAACATCCTGCTGTTTGCTATGCTCGCCCATGGCCGACAGTCCCCGGACACCGGCCCCGCGCAGAAGCCTGAACAACACTGTTTCCGCCTGGTCGTTGCGATGGTGTGCCATGACCAGCGTCGCCCCCTTGGCCCGTGCCAGCGGTAACAACACGCCGTAACGGGCATCACGGGCGCCGGCTTCCAGGCCCTCCGCGCTGTCGACAGCCACCCGTTCAATAACAAGCTCAATACCTTGCTCATCTGCCAGCGTCTGGCAAAAGCGCGACCAGCTCTGGCTATCGGCCTGTAATTGGTGGTCCACATGCACCGCAGACAGGCGCGAGCCCAAACCCGCGTTGATCAGGAGGTAAAGCAATAGGGAGGAGTCCAGCCCACCGCTGAGGGCCAGCAAAAGAGGCCCATCAGGGGCCTGCTCAGCCAGCGACTGGCTGAACGCGGCAGCATCGGACATGGTTATTCGTCAGCGGGATCGCTGACCACGTTGCCGTAGCTCATCAGGCGCTCGTAACGGCGGTCAATCAGCGCGTCCATATCCAGGGCGCGGAGCGATTGCAGCTGTGTTTCCAGTGCCTTGCGAATGGCATCGGCCGCCTGGTCGTGATCGCGATGAGCGCCACCCAGTGGCTCCTTGATCACCTGATCTACAATACCAAGTTCATGCAGCCGCCCGGCCGTAAGGCCCATGGCTTCTGCCGCTTCCGGTGCCTTGTCGGCACTGCGCCAGAGAATGGAGGCGCAGCCTTCCGGAGAAATCACCGAATAAGTGGAAAACTCCAGCATCTGCAAATGATCGCAGACACCAATGGCCAAAGCGCCGCCGGAGCCGCCCTCGCCAATAACCGTAGCGATAATCGGCGTTTTCAGCTGGGACATGACACGCAGGTTACGGGCAATCGCTTCGGACTGGCCACGCTCTTCGGCGTCAATGCCGGGAAACGCACCGGGGGTATCAATAAAGGTGAGCACGGGCAGCTTAAAACGTTCGGCCATCTCCATCAGGCGCAACGCCTTTCGGTAGCCTTCCGGTTTCGGCATGCCGAAATTACGGCGCACCTTCTCTTTCACTTCGCGGCCTTTCTGGTGGCCAATCACCATTACAGGCTGACCCGCCAAGCGTGTCATACCACCGATGATGGCAGGGTCATCGGCAAAGGCGCGATCACCGTGCAGCTCATCGAAATCGGTGAAAATCCGCTTGATGTAATCCAGCATGTAGGGACGTTTGGGGTGCCGGGAGAGCTGGGAGATCTGCCAGGAGCTGAGGCCGCGAAAAATGCTTTCGGTGAGCGTAATGCTCTTTTCCTGCAGCTTGGCCACTTCCTCGGAAATGTTCACCTCGCTGCCACTGCCCACCAGACGCAGTTCCTCGATTTTCGCTTCCAGGTCGGCAATCGGTTGTTCAAATTCGAGGAAATTGGGATTCATATTCTGAGCCTGTTCAAGGTGTTATCAGCATGCGCCCGGACCAGAATGGCCGTTCCCTGGCGCCAAAACGGCAGAAACGCTACGTCGGCAAACCCCGAACGCAACCTGCCCATAAAAGAATGCAACAAGTGTAGCCCCAACCCAATGACAACGTCGAGACATGGCCGGCATGGCTAGGTTGCAAACTGTTTCAGTAAGAGACGCAGCACGCCCCACGCTTCACGCAACAACGCGGGAGAGCATCGAGCGCAAAGAGCGGCCCCGCCCTCGCGTCCAAGCGTTTGAATCGCGAAACTCGACACCCTGGTCATCACTCAGCTTTCTCGTGTTGAAGCATGCTGCGTGCTGCCTGCTGCGTCTAGCGTTAATACTCCATCCGCACGGCGCCTTCGCCGAAACGGACGCGCAGCTCTTCCACCAGTGATTCGTGGGGGCTGATTTTCCATTCATCGCCCAGCCAGAAACTGGCAGCGGCGATGTTATGGTCCAGATCCAGCAATACCGGGGTATTACCGCCCTGGTACGGTGACAGCATCTGCTGGAGCTGCTGAGGCAGATCGTCCGCCACCGGCACCGCCACTCGCAAACGGCGGGCAAAGGTTTCACGGGCCTGGCGCATATCCATGATTTCATCGGCAATCAGATTAAAACCGCCAGTATATTCGTCGTTGCGCACCCCGCCCTTGAAGATCAACAGGGTATCCTTCTGCACCAGCTCGCCGTATTCGGCAAAGGTTCTGCCGAATACGGATACTTCCACCCGCCCGGTCTTGTCATCCAGGGTGATGAACGCCATCCGTTCACCACTGCGCTTACTGCGGGTAATGCGCAGTGCCACCACCAGCCCGGCGATCGTGGCTGCTTCGCCCTTGCCGGTAGGCTGCAGGGAATTGATCCGGGCGGTGACAAACTGGCGCACTTCTTTTTCGTACTGGTCGATGGGGTGGCCGGTCAGGAACAGGCCCAGGGTATCGCGCTCTCCGTTCAGGCGAGTTTCGTCATTCCATGAACGAGCCGGCTTCCACTCCACTGCCGTGGCCGGGCTGTCATCCACCGCGCCAAACATATCCATGATGCCGGCGGCTTCGTTGCGGGCATCTTGGTCGGCGGCAGCAATGGCATCCGGCAAGGTGGCCAATAACTGTGCCCGATCGTGGAAACTGCTGTTGGGACCCAGCTTGTCCAGCACCCCGGCGCGCACCATGGCTTCCAGGGAACGGCGGTTGATCTTTTTCAGATCGATGCGGCGACAGAAATCAAACAGGTCTTTGAACTCACCGCCATCGGCACGCGCCGACACGATGGCATCGATGGGGCCTTCACCCAGCCCCTTGATGGCACCCAACCCATAGACGATGTCGCCCTCCGGGTTCACGGTAAAGCGGTAACCACAGGAATTCACATCCGGTGGCAGCACCTGCAACCCCATGGTTTTGCATTCATCAATGAAGGTCACCACCTTGTCGGTGTTCTGCATATCTGCAGAGATGGTGGCGGCCATGAATTCTGCCGGGTAGTGAACCTTGAGCCAGGCGGTCTGGTAGGCGACCAACGCATAGGCCGCGGAGTGGGATTTGTTGAAGCCGTAACCGGCGAATTTTTCCACCAAGTCGAAAATCTTCATGGCCAGGTCCGGGTCCACGCCCTTCCCTTTTGCCCCTTCTTCGAAAATTACCCGCTGCTTGGCCATTTCTTCCGGCTTTTTCTTGCCCATGGCCCGGCGCAACATGTCAGCACCACCCAGCGTATAGCCGGCCAGCTCCTGGGCAATCTGCATCACCTGCTCCTGATACAGGATAACTCCGTAGGACGGCTTCAGGATCGGCTCCAGCCACTCGTGCTGGTATTGGGGGTCCGGGTAGGCCAGCGGTTCGCGACCGTGCTTACGGTTAACGAAGTTGTCCACCATGCCGGATTCCAGCGGCCCCGGGCGATACAGGGCAACCAGTGCAATAATGTCTTCGAATACATCGGGCTGGAGCTTTTTGATCAGCTCCTTCATGCCCTGACTTTCCAGCTGGAAGACCGCCGTCGTGTCGCCTCGCTTGAGCAGATCGAAACTGGGGCTGTCATTCAGTGGAATATGGTCGATGACCAGATCATCCAGCCCTTCGCGCCCACGCTTCACGTTGGCGGCTTTGACGGCCCAGTCGATGATGGTCAGGGTTTTCAGGCCGAGGAAGTCAAACTTCACCAGCCCGGCGGACTCCACATCGTCCTTGTCGTACTGGGTGACCAGGTTGGTGCCGTCTTCTTCACAGTACAGCGGCGCGAAATCAGTCAGCTTGCCCGGTGCAATCACCACGCCCCCGGCGTGCTTGCCTACGTTACGGGTCAGGCCTTCCAACTTGAAGGCCATTTCCATAATTTCGTTGGCGGCATCCTTGTCGGAGTTTTCATCGCTTTCCAGGAATTCACGCAGGGTTTCTTCCTGCTCCAGCGCCTTGGTCAGCGTCATGCCTGGAATGCCGGGGATCATCTTGGACAGGCGATCGGCAAGACCATAAGGCTTGCCCTGCACCCGCGCCACGTCTCGCACTACCGCCTTGGCGGCCATGGTGCCGAAGGTTATGATCTGGCTCACCGCATCACGGCCGTATTTATCCGCCACGTAGTTGATCACGCGGTCGCGCTTTTCCATGCAGAAGTCGACGTCAAAGTCAGGCATGGAGACCCGTTCCGGGTTCAAGAACCGCTCGAACAGCAGGTCGTAGCCGATGGGATCCAGGTCGGTAATTTTCATGGCATACGCCACCAGCGAGCCGGCACCGGAGCCCCGGCCTGGGCCCACTGGCACCTCGTTGTCCTTGCCCCACTGAATAAAGTCGGCAACGATCAGGAAGTAACCGGGGAACCCCATCTGGTTGATGATATCCAGCTCGAATCGCAGCCGGTCATCGTAGTCCTTTCGCTTAATCGCATACTCGGGATCATTCACATCCAGCAGCGCCTTGAGACGCTCTTCCAGCCCATCGCTGGAGACTTTTTCAAAGTACTCCTCGATGGTCATGCCATCCGGAATCGGAAAGTCCGGCAGGAAGTTTTCCCCAAGGCGAATATCCAGGGTGCAACGACGGGCAATTTCCACCGTGTTCTGCAGCGCTTCAGGCAGGTCAGCAAACAGCTCCGTCATTTCCTCGGCGGACTTCAGGTACTGCTCTTCGGAATATTTTTTCGGCCGGCGCGGATCATCCAGGGTGTTGCCATCGTGGATACACACCCGCGACTCGTGGGCTTCAAAATCTTCTCTGCGCAGAAAGCGTACATCGTTGGTCGCCACCACGGGCAGCCCCAGCTGCCCGGCCAGCGCAACGCTGGCATGCAGGCAGTCTTCATCGCCCGGGCGCGAGGTGCGCTGCACCTCCAGATAAAAGCGGTCGCCATACACAGAAGCAAGCCAGCTCGCATATTGCTGCGCCTGTTCGTGCTTTTCGGCCAGCAGTAGCTGCCCGACTTCGCCCTGGGAGGCCGCAGAAAGCACAATCAGACCTTCATTCAGCTCTGCTACCCATTCCGGCTTCACCAAGGCCCGGCCGCGATCCTGGTTGGTCTGCCAGGCGCGGCTGATCAACAGGGTCAGGTTCTGGTAACCCACTTCGTTGAGCACCAGAAACGACAGGTAGGCAGGCTCCTCAATGTGCGTACCCTGCACCCACAGATCCGCACCCAACAGCGGTTTGATCCCGGCGTTCATGGCATTCTGGTAAAACTTGATCAGGGCAAACAGGTTCGAATCGTCGGTGACCGCCACCGCCGGAATCTGCTCGTTCACACAGGTCTTGGTCAGTTCCTTGACCCGCACCACTCCATCGACCAGCGAATAGTCGGTATGCAGTCGCAGGTGGACAAATTTGGGGTCACTCAAAACAGGTTCCCTTGTTCAATGGCTGCGGCGACCGGGGCAAAAGAGCGGCGATGCTCGGCCAGGGCGCCATGTTGTTTCAGGGCCGCCATATGTACCGCTGTTGGGTAGCCTTTGTGGCGGTCGAAACCATATTGGGGGTAGCGGGCATGCAGCGCATGCATTTCACGGTCTCTCGCCACTTTGGCCAGAATCGATGCGGCGGAAATAGCCGGTACGCGGCCATCTCCCTTTACGACAGCTTGCGCTGGGCATGGCAGCTCCGGCACCCGATTGCCATCGATAAGTACGGCCTGCGCCGCCACGGGCAAGCCAGCCACCGCGCGCTGCATGGCCAGCATAGTGGCATGCAGGATATTCAATTCGTCAATTTCATCGGGCTCGGCCCGGCCCAGCGCCCAACCAAGGGCATGAGACTTTATCTCAGCTTCCAGCAATAACCGCTTCTTTTCACTTATTTTTTTGGAGTCAGCCAAGCCGGCAATGGGGTGCTGAGGATCGAGAATAACAGCCGCCGTCACCACCGCGCCAACCAGCGGGCCACGACCGACTTCGTCCACCCCTGCCACCAGCATACCGGGCTGCCAGGCAAATACAGAAGGAATGAAAGGGTCCGCCAGGGGGTATTCCGCAAAAGGGTCACCCGGTTGCGATTGTGCCATCAGGCCTCCAGCAATTGAGCGACCGCAGCCGCCGCTTTCTCGCTGGCGCCACCGCGAAGCTGTTGGTGCACGTCCTGGAACCGCGCTTTCAGGGCCTGGGCCTGCTCAGGCTGATCGAACCAGCGGCGCACGGCGGTAACGATGGCATCCGTAGTCAACGCCTCCTGAATCAGCTCAGGCACCATTTCCTGCCGACACAGCAGGTTCGGCAGCGAGACAAATTCACTTTTTATTAAGCGACTGACGATGGCGTAGGTCACCGCGCCAACCCGGTAGCCAACCACCATGGGCTTGGTCAGCAACAAGCCTTCCAGCGTGGCGGTCCCTGATGCCATGAGCACCACATCGGCGGCGGCCATTACCGTCCGGCTCTGGCCATCCACCAAGGATACGGGTAAGTCAGGCTGGGCATCCAGCAATGCCTGGATTTGCTCACGGCGAGCCTTGTTGGCCGCCGGAATCACGTAATGTAACGCGGGATCCTGCTGGTTCAACATCACCATGGCCTCGAGGAAAGCGGGCATCAACTGCCCCACTTCTCCGCCGCGGCTTCCCGGCAGCACCGCGAGAATGCGCGCTTGCGCATCCAGCCCCAGCGCCTTGCGAGCGCCCAGCACATCAGTTTCAAGCGGAATGCGGTCAGCAAGAGGGTGCCCCACAAAAGCCACCGGCACTTGGTGCTGTTCATAAAAACGGGCTTCGAACGGCAACAGGGTCAGCATCAGATCAATGCTTTTCTTGATGCCTTTAATACGTCCCTGCCGCCAGGCCCAGACTGACGGGCTCACATAATGCACGGTTTTCAGGCCGCGATCGTGAAGCCGGCGAGCAATGGGTAAGGTAAAATCCGGGGAATCAATGCCGATGACCACATCCGGCTTCTGCTCCAGCAGGAAGCGGACCAGGGACTTTCGCAGACGCAGCAATTCAGGCAGATGGGACAACACTTCAGTGATGCCCATCACCGACAGCTTTTCCATGGGAAACAGGCTGGTGAGCCCTGCCTGAGCCATCTCTTCACCACCGACGCCGATAAACCGGGCACCCGGATAGCGAGCAGTAAGGGCCTGCATCAGGCCCGCGCCGAGAATATCCCCGGAAGCTTCCCCGGCAATCAGCGCAACCAGCGGTGCATCCTTGCGGCGTGCCATATCAGCGGGTGATACCGCGCTCGGACGCTTTCAAGGAATCGATAAAGATTTGTAGCGCGTCCGACGGCTCCATGGCTTCCAGTTCGGCCAGCGCTTGCTCCAGCGTCAGGCCCTGACGGTACACCAGCTTGTAAGCCTGACGCAGGCTGCTCACCACTTCCTTGGACCAGCCACGACGACGCATGCCTTCAAAGTTCATGCTGCGCGCACTGGCCGGGTTGCCGGAAACCATCACGTATGCCGGAATATCTTTCAGCACCAACGAGCAACCGGAGGTCATGGCGTAAGAGCCAATTTTGCAGAACTGGTGTACACCGGTCATGCCACCGAGAATCACACCATTGCCCACATGAGCATGGCCCGCCACCGACGCATTGTTGGCAAAGATGCAGTCATCGCCGATCATGCAATCGTGCGCCACATGCACATAGGCCATCAGCAAATTACGGCTACCGATTTTGGTCAGGGAATTATCCTGAATGGTGCCGCGGTGGATGGTGACCGATTCACGGATAACATTATCGTCACCGATTTCCAGCCGGGTCGGCTCCCCGTTGTATTTCTTGTCCTGGCAGTCCTCGCCAACGGACGCGAACTGGAAGATGTGGTTGTTGCGACCGATAGTTGTCGGCCCTTTAATGACCACATGGGACGCCACGATGGTACCAGCGCCGATTTTTACATCGGGGCCAATGATCGAATAGGGACCCACCTGCACATCCTCTGCAAGCTCCGCGGCCGGATCAATAAGGGCGGTCGGATGAATCATGGACTAGTCACTTTTATTTTGATGATGAAGGCAGGCAGTATACGCCAGCTGGACACTGGCGTACGGGTGGGGATCAGACTTTTTGCTCAGCCACGAGCATTTCTGCGCTCGCCACGGTTTTCCCGTCTACCTGCGCCTCACAGGTGAATTTCAGAATATTACGCTTTACCACCACGTACTCGGCGAACAGGTGCAGGGTATCGCCCGGTATCACCCGGCGTTTGAAGCGCGCCTTGTCAGTCCCCACCAGCAGGTAGATATAGCCGTCAGAGGGCTTCTTGTTTTCCGTCACAAACCCCAGAATGCCTGCAGCCTGCGCCATCGCTTCAATGATCAGCACACCGGGCATGATGGGTTCTTCGGGAAAATGGCCGTTGAAGAACGGCTCATTAATCGTCACGTTTTTCAACGCTTCGATCCGTTTCCCGGGCTCGAGATTCAACACCCGGTCAATCAACAAAAAAGGGTAACGATGGGGCAGGTATTCCCTGACCGCTTGGATATCCATCATCATGTGTTCCACACAGGCAAGTACCGCAAATCGCGGAAATTTAGTCGCTTAAACGCTCAAGCTTGCGCACACGGCGGGCCAGATCATCCAGATTCCGGAAACGCGCCACGTTCCTACGATAGCGGGATTGGCTATCCACAGGCAACGCAGAACCATAGGTACCCGGTTCCTTGATAGAGCTGGAGACTAGTGACATGGCCAGGATTTGCACCTTGTCACACACCTCAATGTGGCCAGCAATACCAGCCGCTCCGCCGATCAGGCAGAAAGAACCGATTTTGGCTGAACCAGCGATGCCAGCTTTCCCGGCGATAGCGGTATGATCACCAATGACAACGTTGTGAGCGACCTGAATCTGATTATCCAGAATCACGCCGTTGCCAATAATGGTGTCTTCGATTGCACCACGATCCACTGTGGTGCCGGCACCGATTTCTACATCGGCACCGATGGTGACGCCACCGACCTGGTGAAGCTTGGTCCAGCCCGCGCCATTAAAGGCGAACCCGAAACCATCGCCACCGATCACGCAATTGGCGTGTATGATAGTGCGTGGACCCAGTGTGACACCATGGTAAATTGTAACATTTGGCCAAATTCGACACTGGTCACCGATACGGGAACCGGCTCCCACCACGCTGTTGGCCATAATCACAGCGCCCTCTCCTACCGTCACATCCGCTTCCACCACCGCATTTGGACCGATTGAAGCTGAAGCAGCGATCTGAGCCGTGGCATCAACCACCGCAGCAGGATGCACCCCCGCTTGCGGTTGCGGTGCCACCTCAAAATACGCACTGGCTTTGGCAAAGGACAGATACGGGTCTTTAACGATCAGGGCGGCAACCGGGCAATATTCCCGCTGGGATTCAGGAATCAGCACCGCCCCTGCACCGGTCTGTTCAAGAAACGACCGGTAGCGAGGGTTGGCAAGAAAGGTAAGCTGGCTGGATGCCGCGGACTGGATCGTGCCCAGGGCGTCCACCACATGGCTGGCCTCACCGACCAGCTCCGCATCCAGCTTTTCTGCAAGCTCTCCGAGAGTCAGCATTATTTCATGCTGTTCAGTTGTTTGCCCACAGCCTCGGTAATATCCAGGTCAGGTTTTGTGTACATCACTGCCTGGGCATTGAGAACCACATCCAGTTTTTCACGCTTGGCCACCGCTTCCATGGCGGTTTTCAGTTTCGGCTGCATTTCTTCCAGAATTTCACGCTGCGCTTCGTTGGCACGTTTTTGCAGCTTGCGCTGCAGGCTCTGGATTTCGATCATCTTCTGCTGACCTTGCGTCTTCAGCGTTTCCTGCTGATCAGCGGACATGGTCATGGCTTCTTTCTGCAGTTTTTGCTGCAACTTTTGCACATCACTCTGCAGAGAGTTGAGCTTTTGCTCGTCGGCAGACAGTTCATTTTCCAGTGAGGACATTTTTGCCTTCACGTTATCCGAGGATTGCAGTGCAGCAATCGGATCGAGAACCCCAATAGTGCCATCGGCCATAGCCAGAGCCGGAAGAATAAGTGTCAGTGCTACCAGTGTTTTTTTCATCATTATTAAACTCCTAAAAAGTCTGTCCCAGGGAAAATTGGAATACTTCCGTGTCATCGCCAGACTGGTCGTTCAGCGCCTTGGCGAGGTTGAAGCTGAGCGGCCCGATGGCCGTCAACCAGGTCAGCCCGATACCGGCAGAGGTGCGAATGTCCTGCGCCTCGAAGTCCGCAAAAATATCATCTCGCTCGGTTTCAAACACGTTCCCCGCATCCACGAACAGGAAGGTTCTCACGCTTCGTGACTCCGGCGCAAAGGGCGTCGGAAAAATCAGCTCCATGCTCGCTTCTGTCAGGAAGTTACCACCGATAGGATCCGGGCTTGGATCCGTGGTGCCATTGAGGGCATAGCTCAAGCCTTCAGAGCGCGGCCCCAGCGAGCGGGACTCATAGCCACGCACGGAACCGATACCGCCCGAATAGTAGTTCTCGAAGAACGGCAATACCGCATCATCGCCATAGCCATCACCATAGGCCACATCAGCCCGGGTACGTAATGTCCAGCGCTGGGTAATCGGGAAATACTTCTGCCCGGTCCAGTTGAGCTTGTAGAAGGCAGCATCCGAACCTGGGACAGCAACCTCAAGACCCAAGGTGCTGGACCAGCCGCGATCAGGAAGAATGCCCCGGTTCAGGGTACTCGTCTGCAGCGATGCATTGGCCTTGTACTCGTTGAATTTGGTCCCTTCCTCAATCAAATACTTGGCAATATCCACCGCGACAAAATCACCAACGGTAATATCCGTTTTCTCGTAAGTGCCGCCGAAGCTCAATCGGGAATATTCGGAAATCGGATAGCCAAATGTCACCGAGCCACCCAGACGGTCCGCCGCGTAGGACGCCACCGTGGTTTCATCGAAATCAATTTCGGAATAGAACAGGCTGAAGCCCCGGCTGACCCCGTCCAGCGTGTAATACGGGTTGTAATGGGAGAAGCTGTAAGAATCGCGAATATCGGAACGGCTCAGAGCAAAAGACACCCGGTTGCCACTGCCGCGCCAGTTATTCTGGGTCACGTTGGCACCGAAGATGAAACCGGAAGCATCGGAGAAACCCACGTTGGCACCGATGGACCCGGAAGGCTGCTCTTCCACCTTGTAGTTCACATCCACCAAATCATCGGCATTGGGCACCCGCGGCGTGTCCGCTTCTACCACGCTGAAGTAACCCAGACGCTGCAAACGCTGGCGGGATAAATCCACCAATGAAGTGTTTGCCGGCGCCTGTTCAAACTGACGCAATTCACGGCGCAGCACTTCGTCATCAGTCTTGGCGTTACCACTGAAGTTGATCCGGCGGACATAGACCTTACGTCCCGGATCCACATAGAAGGTCACATCAACCGTGTGATCTTCATCGTTGGCATTATGCTCACGGCCGTTAACTTCCGCGAAAGTGTAACCTTCATTGCCGAGACGACGCTTGATCAGATCGTTGGTATAGGTCACCAATTGCTGACTGAACACCTGGCCTTTCTTCACGATCAGCAAAGGCCGTAATTGGTCCTCTTCCACCACCAAATCGCCAGCGAGATTTACCTCATTCACCGTGTACTGTTCACCTTCGGCCACATTCACGGTGATAAACACACTACGGCGGTCCGGCGTCACCGACACCTGGGTCGATTCGATGGAAAAGTTGATGTAACCGCGATCCAGGTAATAGGAGCGCAACCGCTCCAGGTCACCGCCCAGTTTTTCCCGGGAATATTTGTCATCACCCTTGATGAACGACCAGAAGCCGGAAGAATGCAGCTCGAAGTCTTCCAGCAAAATCTCATCGTCAAACAACTGATTGCCGACGATGTTGATGTTACGAATCCTGGCGGCTTTGCCTTCATAAATCTCGATTTTAAGACCCACCCGGTTGCGCGGCAGCGCCACCGATTCGGTCTTGATATCTGCCCCGTAGCGGCCCTGACTCACATACTGACGCTCCAGCTCGCCCGCGATCGCTTGCAAAGTGGAGCGCTGGAATACTTCGCCTTCCGCAAGCCCGGCTTCTGTCAGACCCTTGCGCAGGTTCTCTTCATCAATGGATTTGTTACCTGACAGTTCAATACGCGCAATGCTTGGGCGCTCGGCAACGATCACCACCAGGTCGTCACCATCGCGACCCAGCTGCACATCCTCGAAATTGCCGGTGGCAAAAAGGCGCTGGACCGCATCAACTACCTGATCACGATTGACCGTGTCACCGGCCTGAATCGGCAGGGAGGCATAGACCCGTTCGACGGGCAGACGCTGGAGCCCCTCTACACGAATGTCGTGGACCGTAAACGGTAACTGTGTGTCCGCATTTAGCAGCGGCGCTGCCAACAGGCAAAAAACCGCTAGCAGGCCCTTCAGGGGGCTGCTCAGAATGTCCCCAAATCTCATGAAAACTGCTTCACCAAGTCGTTGTAAATGGCCAATAACATGAAGCTGACCACGAGCGTCAGCCCAACACCTTGTGCGGCCATCAAGAACCGCTCCGGTAAACTGCGACCGCGAATCATTTCAATGATTCCAAAGAAAATCCAGCCGCCATCAAGCATTGGTACAGGAAGAAGGTTAATCACCCCCAGCGTAATGCTGAGGTAAGCCAGCAATGCCAGGAAACTGGCAATGCCGATAGAGGCACTCTCACCGGCCACCTGGGCGATGGTAATAGGGCCACCCAGATTATCGAGAGAGAGCTTCCCGGTAACCAGTTTCACCAGGCTCGCGCCCACCACGTTGACCTGCTCGACAAAGCGGCCACTCGCGGCACCGACGGCGCCGAACACACCAAATTCCTGCTGGTAAACGCCGCCCAGACCCACACCGATACGCCCGAAGGATTCACCGTTCTCGGTCCGCGTGGCGGGTACCACCTGAAGTGTCTCGATGCGCGTTCCACGCAACAGGCCTACAGTGAGGGATTCACCCGGCGCCGCCATGATGCTTTCCTGCCACTGGGACCAGCTGAATACCGGCTCACCATTCAGTGAGAGCACCTGATCGCCGCCGGTCAGCCCAGCCTGTTCTGCCGGGCTATCCGACTGGATATCACCAATCACTACGGCTTGATTGAGACCCAGAGCTTCCAGTGGCGGTTTATCCAGATCAGCGGACCAAGGTGAGGTATCCAGCTCACGGACCGTAGAGCCCCCACCCGCCTGCTGCACCGTGATGGACAAAGTCTCGGGCTCGCCCAAGTGCAAAATCAGCTCATTGTAGAAAGCGCGCCAACCTGCCAGTTCAGTCTCGCCCACCGCCACAATGCGGTCACCGGGCATAAACCCGGCCTGTTCAGCCACGGAATCCGGCGTGACCGGACCCACCACAGCCTCCAGTCCGCGTTGGCCGTAGCTGAACATCAGCACCCAATAGATCAGCATGGCGAGGATAAAATTGAACACCGGGCCTGCCGCATAGGTAATCACCCGCTGCCAAGCTGGCTTGCCGGAAAACTCACCCGGGGCGCCTTCCGCCGTTTCATCTTCGCGCAGATCCAGCGGTTTCACATAACCGCCCAGAGGGATCGCACTGATCACCCACTCCGTACCTTTTTTGTCGGTAAAACGCAGAATTTTCGGACCGAAACCCACGGAAAAGGTCAGAACACGAACACCAAAGGCGCGCATGGCAAGAAAGTGGCCCCACTCATGGAAGGCCACAATAATCACAATCGTGACGACGAATGCCAGCAACGTCAGCATCCACGCTCCTTAATCCAGCGGCAAGCAACTTGCCGCGCCTGGTGATCAATATCCATGACCGCATCTACATCCCGGCAGGCTGGCGCATCCTGTTGTTCCAGGGTCCGCGCCACCACATCCGCAATGCCCATAAAATCGAGCTGGCCAGCCAGAAAAGCCGCCACAGCCTCTTCATTGGCTGCATTGAGCACCGCCGTTGCCGTCCCGCCAGCCGCCATGGCATCACGCGCCAGGCCCAGGCAGGGAAACCGCTTCAGGTCAGGCAATTCAAAATCCAGACCGGCCAGCGTCGCAAAATCCAGCCGCTTGGCCCCGGACTCCACACGCTCGGGCCATGACAGACCGCAGGCAATGGGCGTGCGCATATCCGGTGTGCCCATTTGTGCCAGCACCGAGCCATCCCGGTAAGCGACCATGGAGTGAATCACACTCTGAGGATGCACCACCACATCCACCATGGCGGGCGGCACATCGAACAACCAGCAAGCCTCAATAAACTCCAGCCCCTTGTTCATCAGGGTGGCGGAGTCCACGGAAATCTTAGGCCCCATATCCCAGTTAGGGTGTTTAATCGCCTGCTCCGGGGTCACCGCCTTCAGCTGTTCTGCACTGAACTCCCGGAAAGGGCCGCCAGACGCCGTCAATAACAGGCGCTCTACTCCGGCATTCACGCCTTCCGTTGGCAGGCACTGGAAAATCGCGTTGTGCTCGGAATCCAGCGGTAACAATGTGGCCCCATGACGCTTGACCGCGTCCATAAACAGGGAGCCTGTCACCACCAACGCTTCCTTGTTGGCCAGCAGCACTCGCTTGCCCGCCGTAACGGCAGCCAGTGTCGGGCGCACACCGGCAGCGCCAACAATACCCGCCACCACCGTATCAGCATCCGGGTGGGCAGCCAGTTCACAAAGGGATTCAGGGCCCGCCAGAACCTCTACCTGTGACCCAACCTCCCCTAGATGGTTCCGGAGGGCCGCTGCTGCGGCAGAGTCCGCCATGGCGGCATAACGCGGCTGCACGGTTTCGCAGAGCCGGGCCATGGCCTGCCACTGCGTGCCGGCGGTGACCGCAAACACCTCATAGCGTTCCGGGTGGCGCACCACCACATCCAGGGTTTGCTGACCAATACTGCCAGTGGCACCCAGCAGCGTCAGACGCTGCCTGCCGGAGCGAACAGCGCGGTGTGAATCGCCTGCAGAGGGTGTCACAAACTGCCCCCCGGCAGGGCAAACCAGTTAAATCCTGCTAAAGCGATGGGCATAGCGGCAGTGACGCTGTCGATGCGATCGAGCATCCCACCGTGGCCCGGCAGAATAGTGCCACTGTCCTTGAAGCCCCGCTCGCGCTTCACCATGCTTTCAAACAGGTCGCCCAAAGCCGACGCCAGCACAGTGAACAAGGCAACCAACATCAGCGGCCACAACTGGGCATCCAGCAGGCCTGCGGCGTAGACGCCCGCCACCACCGCCAGAGCCAGGGCCACACCACCCAGCAGGCCTTCAATGGTCTTGCCCGGACTCACCCGCGGTGCCAGCTTGTGTTTGCCAAAGGTCCGGCCAGCAAAATACGCACCGGTATCCGCCGCCCACACCCACAGAAGAATAAACATCAGCGCCCAGGGGCCCGCCAGGCCCAAAGCGCCATTGCTCTGCAGCTGCACAATGGCAGCCCAGGACGGCACCAGCAGCAGCAGGCCCACCAGTGCCATCAACGCAGGGCGGTACCAGACGCGGGCATTGCCCGGATAGCCCACCACCAGCACCAGCGCCAACAACCACCACACAGGAATGGCATTCAGCAGCCAGGCGGGATGGAAATACTCCGCTGCCGCCATTACCACAGCCAATGCCACCACCCAGGCCAGGCGCACAGCCATGCCGACCTTGCCCATCATCGCCGCCCATTCCCAGCCAGCCAAGACAAAGAACACCCCGGCCACAAGGGCAAACGGCAGGCGGTCCAGCCCGAAAACGGCGCCCAGCACGATTGGCAGCAGCACCAGCGCGGTAATCACGCGCAGCTTTAACATTATTGTTCTCCACTCAAGCTGGCGACTTCATCACCGGAACGACCGAAGCGTCGCTGGCGGCCAGCAAAGTCCTGTAACGCTGCATCAAAGGCTTCAGCGTCAAAATCTGGCCACAATAACGGTGAGAAATACAGCTCACTGTAAGCCAGTTGCCACAACAAAAAGTTGCTTATTCTTTGGTCGCCACCGGTCCGGATCAGCAAATCCGGCGGCGGCAAATCTGCCATCGACAGATGCGGGGCCATGGACTCAGCGTTGACCTGTTCCGGCTGCATTTCGCCGGCGGCCACTTGTTCAGCCATTATTCGGGCCGCATGCGCTATATCCCACTGGCCACCGTAATTCACCGCAATCACCACGGTCATACGGTTATTCACGCCGGTCAGCGACTCCGCCTCGGCCATGCCGTCCTGCAAATCCGGCGCGAACGCCGAGCGGTCACCAATAAACCGGATACGCAGACCGTGCCCGTGCAGCTCTTCAACCCGGCCACCCAATGCCTTCAGAAACAAGGCCATCAGGTGATCCACCTCAGCCTGGGGGCGGCGCCAGTTTTCCGAGCTGAACGCGAACAGGGTCAGGGCTTCCAGGCCCCGGTGAGCAGCCTGGCGAATGATCGCCTGGACCGTGGCCTCCCCCGCGCGATGCCCTTCCTCACCCGGCAAGCCCCGCTTACGGGCCCAGCGGTTATTGCCGTCCATGATGATCGCCACATGGCGAGGCACGGAACCCTGATGGGAATCGAAATCGGGGGCGCTGGAATGCGGTTGATTGTCGGCCATACTGCATCCGCCAATAATAAAAACGGGCTGACGCGCAGCCCGAAATGTCAGTCAGATCACCGTTCGCAAGCAGCGATTAAACGGTCATCAATTCCTCTTCTTTCTCTTTCAGAACACTTTCCACTTCCGCCACCATTTTGTCGGTGAGCTGCTGGATCTGTTCTTCGCCACGGCGCTGCTCGTCTTCGGAGATTTCTTTTTCCTTGAGCAGCTCTTTCAAATCGCCATTGGCATCACGGCGCACGTTGCGCACGGATACTCTAGCCTTCTCCGCTTCCGCACGAACCACTTTAACCAGATCCCGACGAGTTTCCTCGGTCAGCGGCGGCAATGGCAAACGAATCAGCGTACCTGAAGTAGACGGGTTAAGGCCCAGATCAGACATCATGATGGCGCGTTCAATTTGCGGAATCAGAGACTTGTCGAACGGTGAGATCGTCAGCGTTCGGCCCTCTTCCACGGAAATGTTGCCCATCTGGTTGAGGGGCGTCTCTGCGCCGTAGTACTCGATGGTAATGTTGTCCAGCAGGCTGGGGTGTGCCCGGCCAGTACGCACCCGTTTCATGGCCGTATCCAGCGCCTCTAGACTCTTTTTCATGCGGCTTTGCGCATCACTACGAATATCGTCAATCACCGTTGTTCCTCGCTTCTATCAGCGGCTATCGCCAGCGCTTATTGCGCGGCTTCCACCAAGGTACCTTCACTGCCGCCCAGCATCAGGTTGAGCAAGGCACCCTTCTTGTTCATATCAAAAACACGCAGCGGCATGGCATGATCACGGCACAAACAAATCGCCGTCAGATCCATGACACCCAGCTTCTTATCCAGCACTTCATCATAGGTCAAGGTGTCATACTTGACCGCATCCGGGTTTTTCACCGGATCGTCATTATAGACCCCATCCACCTTGGTCGCCTTCAATACCACATCGGCGCTGATCTCAATGCCGCGCAAGCACGCAGCTGAATCCGTGGTAAAGAAGGGGTTGCCGGTACCCGCGCAGAAGATGACCACTTCACCGTTTTTCAGGTGGCGGTTGGCATTGCGATGGTCGTAGTGCTCTACCACACCGCTCATGGGAATGGCTGACATCAGGCGGGTGCGGATATTGGAACGCTCCAGCGCATCGCGCAGGGCCAGGCCATTCATTACGGTAGCCAGCATGCCCATATGGTCCCCGGCGACCCTGTCCAAGCCGGCGCTCTGCAACGCGGCACCACGGAACAAATTGCCACCACCAACGACCAGGCCGACCTGAACGCCAATGCCAACTAATTGGCCGATTTCCAGGGAAATGGCATCCAGCACCTTCGGGTCAATTCCGAAGCCCTCTTCACCCGCCAGTGCCTCACCGCTCAGCTTGAGCAGAATACGGTTATAGCGCGGTGAGCGCTCCTTGTTCGTCGGCATGTCTTTCTCTCCACCACTCATACGAAACCGCCACCCATGAATAACCCGCCATCATCATCATTTTCACCGGCCCAGGCCGGCCTTTCGCTGCATTCAGACGCGCGAGCCTGCGCTGCATAGCACAGTACCGCCCCGCACGATGGTTGCAAGCGCTTTTCACTTTTCGTCATTCAACAGGCGAAAAAAACGCCCTGCTGATCAAGTCAGCAAGGCGTCTTTTCACACATCGAACTCGCAAGCCTTAGCCTTTGGCCGCAGCTTCCACTTCGGCAGCGAAGTCGACTTCTTCTTTCTCGATACCTTCGCCGACAACCAGACGCTCGAAAGCGACGATTTCAGCACCGGCCGCTTTAACCAGCGCACCAACTGTGGACTCCGGATTTTTTACGAACGGCTGATCCAACAAGCTCACCTCTTTCAGGTACTTGTTGATACGGCCGCCGAGCATTTTTTCAACGATCTCAGCCGGCTTGCCTTCCATGTCAGGCTGGGCACGGATGATCTCTTTCTCTTTTTCCAGCACATCGGCAGGCACCTGATCGCCGCTGACGACCATCGGGTTAACGGCAGCCACATGCATGGCCACGTCTTTACCCAGCTCAGAATCGCCACCTTTCAGGGCAATCAGAACACCAATACGGCCGCCGTGAACGTAAGCGCCAATGGCACCTTCCGCTTCCAGCTTGGCAGCACGACGGATCTGGATGTTCTCGCCGATTTTCTGAACCAGCGCCTGACGGGCTTCTTCAACCGTCGCGCCGTCTTCCAGTTTCAGCTCGCCAATTTTAGCAGCGTCAGTTTCACCGGCAACCAAAGCAGCGTTAGCCACTTTGTCGCAGAAGCCCAGGAAGTTTTCATCACGGGCAACGAAATCGGTTTCAGAGTTGATTTCCACCATCACGCCAACAGTGTTCGCGTCGTTAGTAGCAATCACAACACCACCTTCAGCGGCGGTGCGACCGGCTTTCTTGGCCGCTTTGGCCTGGCCGGATTTACGCATATCGTCAATGGCTTTTTCGATATCGCCATCTGCTTCGACCAGCGCCTTCTTGCACTCCATCATGCCAAGACCGGTACGCTCACGAAGCTCTTTAACCATTGCAGCAGTGACAGCAGCCATGATTATCCTCTTAAATTGGGTATGTTTCGGTAAAGCGGGCGAGCCAGAGGCTCGCCTACCATAGATTAACCTTCGGCTTTTTCGCCTTGGGCTTCATCTGCTACCTCGACGAACTCGCTCTCGCCACCGGTCTGGTTCTGGGCGTACTGCTTGCCTTCCAGAATCACGTCAGCTGCTGCTTTCACATACAGCTGAATGGCGCGGATTGCGTCGTCGTTGCCGGGAATGACGTAATCAACGCCATCCGGGTTGGAGTTGGTATCAACCACCGCAACAACCGGGATACCCAGCTTGCGAGCTTCCTGCAGCGCAATATCTTCGTGATCCACGTCGATCACGAACAGTGCGTCAGGCAGGCCGCCCATATCCTTGATACCACCGATGGAACGCTCGAGCTTATCCATCTCGCGCTTACGCATCAGGGCTTCTTTCTTGGTCAGCTTGTCAAAAGTGCCATCTTGGAACTGGGCTTCCAGCTCACGATACCGCTTGATGGACTGACGAATGGTTTTCCAGTTGGTGAGCATGCCGCCCAACCAACGGTGATCCACATAGGGCATACCGCAACGCTGAGCTTCTTCGCTCACCGCTTTCTGCGCTGCACGCTTGGTACCAACAAACAGGATCTTGTTGTTGCTGGCAGCCAGCTTGTTCAGAAACGCCATGGCGTCGTTGAACAGGGGCAGGGTCTGCTCCAGGTTGATGATGTGAATCTTGTTGCGGGCGCCGAAGATGTAAGCATTCATCTTCGGGTTCCAGTAACGGGTTTGGTGACCGAAGTGCACACCCGCTTTCAGCATATCGCGCATCGTTACGCTAGACATTGTTAGTACTCCACTTTGGGTTAGGCCTCCACGCCCCCGCATAAACCCAACCAAATCGGTCTGACTTAAAGACCAGAAGGCACCCAGGGCTATGTGACGGGGCATGTGTGATTTCCTTCCCCACTCATCGGCGGTTACAATGCGACACCGTCGTGTGTTGACCGACGCAGAGCGGGAAAGCGCGCGCTTTATACCACAGCCGCCCCTCGCAGGCAACGAAAAGGTGCCTACCCGGCCCGAAACGCTTTGCCCAAGCCCCGCCCAACTCACTGAAAAAGCAGGAGTTTCCCCAAGCATCATGAATGTCGTCATTAAAACCCCCGAGCAAATCGAGCAAATGCGTGAAGCGGGCAAGCTGGCCGCCGAAGTCCTGGAAATGATCGGCGAGTACGTCAAGCCGGGGGTCACCACCGAGGAACTGGATCGTATCTGCCACGAGCATATCGTCAATAAGCAGCAGGCAATCCCTGCTCCGCTAGGCTATGGCGGCGCCCCAGGTCGCATGCCCTTCCCCAAATCGGTTTGCACCTCGGTAAACCATGTGGTCTGCCACGGCATTCCCAGCGACCGCAAAGCCCTGAAAACAGGCGATATCGTCAACATCGATGTCACTGTCATCAAAAACGGCTGGCATGGCGACACCTCAAAGATGTTTTACGTGGGCGAACCGTCTGTATTGGCCCGCCGACTGGTGGAAACCACCCGCGAATGCATGTTGGCCGGTATCCGCATGGTCCGGCCGGGCATACAGCTTGGCGACATTGGCCATCGGATTCAGAAAATGGCCGAGGGCGAACGCTTCTCTGTGGTGCGGGAATACTGCGGGCACGGTATCGGCGAAGGCTTCCACGAAGAGCCCCAGGTGGTGCACTACGGCAAGCCAGGCACGGGTCTTGAATTACAAGAAGGTATGGTGTTCACCATCGAGCCCATGATCAACGCCGGCAAAGCCGCCAATAAACTGCTGCCCGACGCCTGGACCGTGGTCACTAAAGACCGCAAGTTGTCCGCCCAGTGGGAACACACCATCGCCGTCACTGCCGATGGCTACGAAGTCCTCACTGCCCGCAGCGAAGAAACGGACCTTTATTAAGTGTCATTGCTACCCGCAATATCTCAGGACTCCCTGCTCGACGCTCTGCAGGAAAACGCCCAACCCGGCCAATACGCCCGTCAATATCTGGCTCAGGGGCAAGAACGCCTGAACCAGGCGTTTGAAGCCACCAACATTACCGAGCTGGTCCAGGCCCGAGCGACCATGGTGGATCAGGTGATGATCGCGGCCTGGTCCCTGTTTGGCATGGCCGAACGGGATGATGTGGCGCTGGTTGCCGTAGGCGGCTATGGCCGCGGGGAACTGCACCCCTGCTCCGATGTGGATTTGCTGGTGCTGCTCGCTGACACGCCGGAACAGGCGCTATGCGATAGCCTTGAGCGTTTCGTCGCCTTCCTTTGGGATATGGGCCTGGAAATTGGCCATGCGGTGCGCACCTTGGACGAGTGCGTGGACCTGGCACGGGAAGACATCACCGTGGCCACCAACATCATGGAAGCGCGTACCCTGGCGGGAAACGACACCCTGCGCGGGCATCTGGAAGACCGCACCGGCCCGGAACATATGTGGGACTCCGCCGCCTTCTTCGCCGCCAAGTGGGAAGAACAGACCGCCCGCCACAAGCGCTTCAATGACACCGAATACAATCTCGAACCTGACCTGAAAAACGCCCCCGGCGGCCTGCGCGATGTGCAGATGATCGCCTGGGTCGCCAAACGCCACTTCAATGCCGACAGCCTGGAAGCACTGGTCAACGACGGCTTCCTGACCCCGGAAGAGTACGGTGTGCTGCGCAAGTGCCTGGACTACCTCTGGGAAGTGCGCTGGCAGTTGCATGTGCAAACCGACCGTAACGAAAACCGTCTGCTATTCGATCACCAGCGGCAACTGGCTAGCCGACTAGGCCACGAAGACACCAGCGCCAACCTGGGGGTGGAGCACTTCATGAAGGGCTTCTACCGAGTCGCCCTTGCCCTGTCCGTACTCAACGAAATGCTGCTGCAGCTCTTTGATGAAGTGATACTGCGCAGCGACACCCAGGAGCAGGTGCGCCCACTCAATCGCCGTTTCCAGGTGCGCAACGATTACCTGGAAATCAGCAGCCCGGATGTCTTAGAGCAACACCCAAGCGCCCTGCTGGAAGCCTTTGTCCTGATGGCACAGAACCCGGACCTGAAAGGTATTCGCGCCTCCACGGTCCGCGCCCTGATCTACAATCGCCGCCAGATCGACGACGCCTTCCGCAACAATCCGGTTAACACAGACCTGTTCATGCAGCTGCTACGCAGCCCCCATGCCCTGTTCTCCCAACTGCGCCGCATGAAGCGCTACGGCATTTTGGGTAAGTACCTGCCGGAATTCGGCGGCATCATTGGCATGATGCAGTACGACCTGTTCCATATTTATACCGTGGATGCCCACACCCTGCTGGTGATCAAGAACATGCGCCGGCTACGCTACGAAGACCTGCGCGAAGAGTTTCCGCTGGCCAGTGAAGTGTTCTACCGCCTGCCCAAGCCCGAGTTGCTGTACGCCTCCGGCCTCTACCACGATATCGCCAAAGGCCGTGGCGGCGACCACTCCCAGCTCGGCGCAGAAGACGCCATCGCTTTCTGCCAGCGCCACGGGCTCACCGCCTGGGACGGCAAGCTGGTGGCCTGGCTGGTACGCAACCACCTGACTATGAGCGTGACCGCCCAGCGCAAGGATATCTCCGACCCGGACGTGGTCTACGATTTCGCCCGCAAGGTGGGCGATCTGGTGCATCTGGATTATCTCTATGTGCTCACCGTGGCGGACATCAACGCCACCAACCCCACCCTGTGGAATTCCTGGCGCGCCTCCCTGTTGCGTCAGCTGTATACCGAAACCAAGCGCGCCCTGCGCCGTGGCCTCAACAACCCGGTGGAAAAACAGGACTGGATCGACGAAACCCGCGATGCGGCCCTGCGACTGCTCACAGACCGGGATCACGACGGCGGCAAAATCGAAGCCCTGTGGAGCAACATCGGGGATGAATACTTCCTGCGCGAAACCCCGCGGGATATTTCCTGGCACACCGAAGCGCTGCTCGACCGGGAAGACCCGGACGATCCACTGGTACTGATTCGCGAATCCAGCCAGAGCGTGCTGGCCGGCGGCTCACAGATCTTCATTTACACCCCGGACACCCGCAACCTGTTCAGCGCCACCGTGAACGCGCTGGACAGCCTGGGCCTGACCATTATGGATGCGCGCATTATCACCAGCGTGGACGGTTTCAGCCTGGATACCTACATCGTGCTGGACGAACACGGCACCCCCATCGGCGAAGACTGGGCGCGCATCGAACAGATCCGCAAAACCCTCACCGAAACGCTGAAGTACCCGGACCGCTATGCCACCACGGTGAGCCGCCGTATGCCTCGGCGCAACAAGCACTTTGATGTACCCACCCAGGTGGTAATCAGCAACGACATCGTCAACGATCGCACGGCCGTGGACATTCAGACCCTGGACCGCCCCGGCCTGCTCGCCCACATCGGGCGCATTTTCATGCGCTTTGAAATTCTGGTTCAGAACGCCCGCATTGCCACCCTGGGCGAACGCGCCGAAGACGTTTTCTTCATTACCGACCTTGATGGCGAACCGGTTTCCGACTCAACCTTGTGCCAGGAACTGCAGCAAACCCTCAAGCAAGAACTCGACGACAAGAACAACGGAAACACCTGACCCTATGAATCCAGATCTGGAACGGTTGCACCCCTACCCGTTTGAAAAACTGAAAACCCTGTTCAGCGGCTTGCCCCAATCGGACAAGTCGCCCATTGCCCTGTCCATCGGCGAACCGAAACACCCGTCGCCGGATTTCGTGCAACAGGTATTGAAAGACAACACCGCGCGGTTATCCAACTACCCGACCACCGCCGGCATACCGGAATTGAGCGAGGCCATCGGCCAGTGGCTCAAGCGCCGCTTTCACCTGCAAAATATCGACCCGGCCAGCCAGGTGCTGCCGGTAAACGGCACCCGGGAAGCCCTGTTTTCCTTTACCCAGGCAGTGGTAGACCGCCAGCGTCAGCCGCTGGTGCTAATGCCCAACCCCTTCTACCAGATTTACGAAGGGGCAACGCTGCTGGCCGGCGGCGAACCCATGTACCTGCCCTGCACCGATGCCACTGGCTTGCAGCCGGACTTCGATGCAGTCAGCGAAGACACCTGGATCCGTACCCAGCTACTGTTTATCTGCACCCCGGGGAATCCCACCGGCGCCACACTCAGCAAGGCCCAGCTCAAGGCCCTGATTGAGCTGGCCGACAAGTACGATTTTGTCATCGCCTCGGACGAGTGCTATTCGGAAATCTACCGCGACAAGCCCCCCGCCGGGCTGCTGGAAGCCTGCGCTGAAATGGGCCGCCACGATTACCGCCGCTGCGTAGTCTTTCATTCCCTGTCCAAACGCTCCAACCTGCCGGGCCTTCGTTCTGGCTTTGCCGCCGGTGACAGCGAAGTGTTGAAACGTTTTTTGCGCTACCGTACCTATCACGGCTGCGCCATGCCGATTCACCACCAGCTGGCCAGCATCGCCGCCTGGAACGATGAAAAACATGTACAGACCAACCGAGCCCTGTATCGGGAAAAATTTGACGCGGTACTGGACATTCTTGGCGGCCCCCTTAAGGTATCCGCCCCGGCAGCGGGCTTCTACTTATGGCCCAAAACGCCCATCAGTGACGAAGTGTTTGCCCAGCGCTTGCAAGCAGAACAGAACGTCACCGTACTACCCGGCCGCTATTTATCACGCACCATCAATGGTAAAAACCCGGGAGAAAATCGAGTGCGCATGGCCTTGGTGGCACCGCTGGATGAATGTATGGAAGGCGCCAAACGCATCAAGGCGTTGCTGGATGAGTTACAAGATGAAAGTTAAAAGTTGAAAAGCGCGTGACAGGACAGGCCTGGGCAGGAATCAAATACCCTGCCCGAGAAACAGATGAGCCCAAGCGTGAGTAAGACATCGAGCTTATGCAGGACCATGATCGCGTTTCAACTTTGAACTTTGAACTTTCAACTGCTTTATAGGTTTTCCATGGAACTGACCGTCTTTGGTATCAAGAACTGCGATACCATGAAGAAAGCCATGAAATGGCTGGATGACAACGGCGTGGCCTATCACTTTCACGACTACAAGAAAGAAGGCGTGCCGGAACAACGTTTACGCCAATGGCTGGAAGCGCTGGGCTGGGAAACCGTGATCAACAAACGCGGCACCACCTGGCGTAAACTGGACGATGCGGTCAAGGAATCCATGAACACGGAAAAATCCGTCAATCTGGCCATGGAAAACGCGTCAGTCATCAAGCGCCCGATTTTGCAGAACAACGATTTCATTCTTGCCGGCTTCAAGGCCGACGAGTGGGAAGCCACATTGAAATAACGCCGGACGCCCAGCCGGATGCCCGACGCTCCCTAAATCAGCGTCCGGCCTCCTGCATCAGGCCTCCAGCTCGACGTCAGGAGACATCATGAGTAATTTTTTCGCCATCGCACTGGGGTGCGGCACCAAGAACCGTAACGATAACTGGCTCGAAGTCTTTTACCCGGACCCGGCTCTTAACCCGGACGACAAACTGATCGACGTGATTCGCGACGAGCTGGATTACCAGGGCGGCAACGCAGCCATGGAACTGACCCATCGCCAGGTTCAGCATATTGCCCGCGAATGGCGTGAAGCCGGTTTCGAGCACGAAGCCAGCTATGCCGTAGCGTTTCAGGAATCCGATCGCCCGGTGGTGCTGACCGTTCTGGAAACGGACGCCGAGCCCGCCACCACCCCGGAAGCCTATCTCAAGCTGCACCTGATCTCGCACCGTCTGGTGAAACCCCACGGCGTTAACTTGTCCGGCATGTTCCCGCTGCTGCCCAACGTGGCCTGGACCAATGAAGGTGCCGTAGATCTGGAAGAGCTGCCCGAGCGTCAACTGCTGGCCCGCCTGAACGGCAAGGTGCTGGAAGTGAACAGCGTGGACAAATTCCCCAAGATGACCGACTACGTGGTCCCTGCCGGTGTACGCATCGCCGATACCTCCCGGGTTCGCCTGGGCGCCTACGTGGGCGAAGGCACCACCATCATGCACGAAGGCTTCATCAACTTTAACGCCGGCACTGAAGGCCCGGGCATGATCGAAGGCCGCATCTCCGCTGGTGTGTTTGTGGGTAAAGGCTCCGACATAGGCGGTGGCGCGTCCACCATGGGCACCCTGTCTGGCGGTGGCAATATCATCATTTCCCTGGGCGAAGGCTGCCTGCTCGGCGCCAATGCCGGCACCGGTATCCCACTGGGCGACCGCTGCACCATCGAAGCCGGCCTGTACATCACCTCCGGCTCCAAGGTGCAACTGCTGGACGACAAAGGCGAGATCGCCAACACCGTCAAAGCCCGAGAGCTGGCCGGCCAATCCGACCTGCTGTTCCGTCGTGACACCCTCAGCGGTGCCGTGCAGTGCCTCACCAACAAGAGCGCCATTGCCCTGAACGAAGAGCTGCATAAGCATAACTGAGCCGCAGCACGCACCACGCCTCATGCAGCACGCTTTTCCGTGTTGCGTGTTGCGTGAGACGTGCCAGCGAAGCTGGAGCGTATATTAATGTCCCGCACCCTCGACTACACCAAGGAACTCATCCGCCGCGCTTCCGTCACTCCGGAAGATGAAGGCTGTCAGGACTGGATGATCGAAAAGCTCGAAGCGCTGGGTTTCGAGTGCGAAACCCTGTGGTTCAAGGAAGTGCGAAACCTGTGGGCTCGCCGCGGCAAGCAAGGACCGTTATTCGCCTTTGCTGGCCATACCGATGTGGTGCCCACCGGTGACGTCGCCGCCTGGAAATACGATCCGTTCACGCCCACCGAAGAAGGCGATTTGCTGTACGGGCGTGGGACCGCGGATATGAAAGGCTCCATCGCCGCCATGATGGTGGCCATGGAAGATTTTATCGCCGCCCACCCGGACCATAACGGCAGCCTGGCGTTTCTGATTACCGCTGACGAAGAAGGTCCGTCAGTGAACGGTACCGTCAAGGTGGTAGAGCACCTGGAAGCCCACCAGGAACATATGGATTACTGCCTGGTTGGTGAACCGTCCTCCACCAACACCGTGGGGGACGTGATCAAGAACGGCCGCCGCGGTTCATTGGGTGCAAAGCTCACCGTGAAGGGAATCCAGGGACATGTGGCCTACCCACATCTGGCCCGCAATCCGGTCCACGATGTGGCCCCCGCTCTGGCAGAACTAGCAACGACCGAATGGGATCAGGGCAACGATTTCTTCCCCGCCACCAGTTTCCAGATTTCCAATATCAACGGTGGCACCGGTGCCACCAATGTGATTCCCGGCACCTGCGAAATCATTTTCAATTTTCGTTTTTCCACCGAGCTCACTGACGCCATTTTGCGCGAGCGTACTGAGGCGATCTTTGCCAAACATGGCCTGGACTATGACCTGAAATGGACCCTGTCCGGCCAGCCGTTTCTCACCGATCGCGGCGCGCTGGTGGATGCAGCGGTGGACGCCATCCGTGATGTCACTGAGCTGGACACCGAACTGTCCACCGCCGGCGGCACCAGCGATGGCCGTTTCATCGCCCCCACCGGCACTCAGGTGGTGGAACTGGGCCCCACCAATGCCACCATTCACAAGGTGGACGAGCACACCAGCATCAGCGAACTGGACACCCTCACACAGATTTATCAGCGCCTGCTCCAGCACCTGATGACCAACGGATAACCCCGTTACGACAAAACCATGAAAACAACGTGCCTGATGCCTGCCTGAACGACGGCATCAGGCAAGCGCAGCGCCCCGCTACACATTCAGGCAAACTGCCCCTACTATAAAAACGTCATCACGGATCGGGAGTCACCATGTGGCTGCATGAAATCCCTGTGGGCGGCATGCTGTTCAGCCCCATGGTGCTGCTTGTACTGCTAGCGCTTACGCTCACGTTAATCAGCCACCTATTGCTGCGACAACTGGGTTGGCACAATCAAGTCTGGAAAGGCGCCTGGTTCTACCTTTCCCTGTTCATCTGTTTCGTCGCCCTCTCCCTGCGACTGTTGAGCTAACCTTTACTGAGTGACACAAGGACGCGCCATGCGACAATCGTTTCGAATTCTGGTCACCGTCGTGCTGGTCATTCTGGCCTTAATCGCCGGAAACTGGGTGTGGAATTACTATCTCTATGCTCCCTGGACCCGGGACGGCAAAGTGCGGGCAGAAATTATCACCCTGTCTCCGGATGTGTCCGGCTGGGTCCGCGAACTCAACATTGAAGACAACCAGACCGTCAGCCACGGCGACCCACTGTTCAGCATCGATGACACTCGTTATCAGGCCGCGCAGGCCAAAGCCGAAGCCCAGCTGCTCTACCAGCAGGAAGCACTGCGTCTTGCCCAACACCAATACCAGCGACGCCAAGACCTGCACCGCAGCAACAACAACAGCATCAGCAAGGAGGCCCTGGAAAGCGCCGGCATTCAGGCCCAGCTGGCGAAAGCCAATGTGGCCTTGGCCAACGCCGAGCTGGACAGCGCCAACATCAACCTTGAGCGCACCCGTATTCATGCACCGGCAGACGGCACCATCGTCAATCTGACCCTGCAGGAAGGTAACTTTGTAAACCAGGGCAACCCGGTAGTGTCGATGGTTAAAGCCGACAGCTTCTATGTCACCGGCTATTTCGAGGAAACCAAATTGCCGTTGGTGCACCTGGGCCAGAACGCATCCGTGATTCTCATGAATGGCTCGCGCACCCTGCAGGGAAAAGTCACCAGCGTGGGACAAGCCATCGCCAACGCCAACACCCAGACGGACCGCCAATTACTTCCACAAGTACAACAAACCTTTAACTGGGTGCGACTGGCCCAACGCATTCCGGTGCATATCGAACTGGAATCGGTGCCCGATGACATCCTGCTTGCCGCCGGCATGACCGCCACCGTGCGCCTGCACGACGCACCAGCCAAAAAATGATTTTCCTGCCATGACGTTACCGCCTCGCTTGGCCGTGATCCTCACCCCCGAGCGCCACTCGGTGCTCTTTGCGCTCAAAGGCATTATTGCCATGAGCCTGGCGCTCTACCTGTCCATGCTCATGCAACTGGAGCGCCCCTACTGGGCGCTTATTTCTGCAGTGTTTCTGCAGGTGCGCCCTGAAACCGGCCTGGTGATTGAAAAAGGCCTGTGCCAGATTGGCGGCACCCTGGTGGGCGGCGCCATGGGCCTACTGATCCTCGCCACCTTGTTGCCCTACCCGTTCATGGCACTTTTGGCACTGACCCTGTGGATCGGCCTCAATGCGGCTGCTTCTGCCTGGGTGCGGCAAGCCAATTTCATTTATGGCTTTGCCATGGCCGGCATTACCGCAACCCTGATTGTGGTGATCTCCATCGCCAACCCGACCACCACTTCCAGTGTGGGCATTTTTCATGTGGCCAACGCTCGTGTCAGCGAAATTATTGTCGGCGCGGTTTGTGCAACCCTGGCCAGTAATCTGCTCTGGCCGGCCCGCGTCAGCCATCTGCTACAAAAACACGCCCGTGGTGCCCTCAATAAAACCCTTGCCTATCTGGAACTGGAGCTCAACCCGACCGGCACCCACGCCCAACGTCACATCCAAGTGGACACCCTGTTGCAAAGCATTTTCCCCTTGAGTGATGACAGCAGCGCCGTCCTGTACGAAGGCGCCCAAGGCCCGGGCCGGGCCCGCGCCGCCACCGTCATCTGCCACAAGACCCTGTCGCTGATTGCCCGCATTCGGGTCATCGGCCGCCTGATGCGTAACCACAGTGAATTACTGACACCCGCTCTGCAGGACATGCTTGAATCATTACGTCAGTCATTCAAGCGCATGCGCGAAACTCAATCCGCCGAAGACGCCATGGAAGAAGTGCAATCCCTGCGTCAACAATTGCGTACCGCCAGCGGCGAACAGGACGACGACGCCTCACCACTACAAAGACGTTTTTTCCAGGTCGCCCTAAATTTGACCGCTGACATCATTCTCGCTCTGGAAGCCAACCGGGCCCTGCATTTCAGCAAGGAAATGCAACTGCGCCCACAGGGCCTGAAACCCTACCGTGACCTGCAAATCGCCGCCGCCGTAGGGGTTCGCAGTGCGCTGGTGTTCATGATTGCCGCAGGATTGTGGATCGGCACAGCGAGCCCCATGGCCATCATGCTGATGATCATGCCGGTGATCTTCACCATTCTTTTTGCCCGCCTGCCCGAACCAGATGTAGTACTGCGCCGGGCTACCATTACCTCGGTGCTCGCCGCCCCCGTCGCCCTGTTTTTCACTCTGCCCCTGCTGGCCCTGAGTAATGGAGACTTCCCCCTACTTATCCTGATTCTGGGCGCACCGTTGTTCGTAGCGTTGCTGGCCATCAGCAACCCGTCCACCCTGGCTTATGGGCTCGGTTTCTGCACCCCCTACATCATCTTGGTGCAGCCCGGTAACGCCATGGATTTCGATGTGGCCCGTGTCGCCAGCAACGGCCTGGCCATTTCCGGTGGCATCTTCATCGCCTTCATGATGTTCCGCTTAATCACACCACCCAGCGGGCCCAGCCTTCGCCGACGATTAATTCGCGATACCGCCGCGGACCTGGCGATGATTGGCCATCATCGCCACCGTATCAATGAAGAAGGTTTCAATGCTCGCATGGCGGACCGCCTTCGTTGGCTCACTATCTGTGACAAGGCTCTGCCCGAAGAGCAGCGTCACTTCACCGACCTGGGGCTGACCGGTCTCAACCTGGGTCAGGTTTCGTTATGGGTACAAGGGCGTATCAATACCCAGACATCCCCCACCCTGCAAAACAGCGCCGCACAATGGCAACAGTCCCTGGCCGATGCCTACCAGGCCTGCGCCAGGGGACACGCGGACGGAGGTTTTCGAGACGCCTCCGAGCACCTGAAAGCGGCCATGGCCGAAGCCGGTAATCTGGAGCAACGCAACCAGGAGCTGATTGCCGGCGCCGTGGAACGCATAGCGCTGACCTTCGAGCGCATGGCCTCTCGCCTGGCCGGGACTGCACAGCTGGATGGCACAGCAGGGAATGCTTCCGGTACCGGCTAGGCGGAACTCCCCCAAATTCCTGTCGACAGGCCCTAGCCAGCGTGTTTACTCTATGTTTCCCTAGCGATCGTTTATACGCCCCGAATAGCCCGCTGGCCGCCCACTGCGGCCCGCCGTGATGGAGCCCCCCTTCACATGACTGCACAAGAGAAACTCACCGCCAATGTGGTGGTAGATACCAATCCGGCCACCGGCACCGCCGTCGCTGAATTGAGCGAAACCAATCTTGAAGCCCTGCCACAAATGCTGGCAAAGGCCCGCGAGGCGCAAGCCATCTGGGCGGCCAAATCCTTCAAGGAGCGAGCCCACCATATTCAGATGATGCGCAGCTACATCGTAGACCGTGCGGACGACCTGGCCCGCACCGTCAGCGAGAGCAACGGCAAAACCCTCACCGATGCCCTGGCCACCGAAGTGCTGCCCTGTGCGCTGGCCTGCAAATGGTATGCAAAAAACGCCGAACATTACCTGAAAGAACGTAACCGCCCCGCCGGCAGCATCCTGTTCTTCAACAAGCGCACGCACATGCTGCGTGTGCCGCTCGGTGTGGTGGGCATTATCAGCCCGTGGAATTACCCACTGTCGATTCCCTTCGGTGAAATCATCATGGCCCTGATGGCCGGCAACGGCGTGATGCTGAAAGTCGCTGCCGCCACCCCGGCGGTGGGCCGCGCCATTGAGCAAATCGTCGCGGCCGGCGAACTTCCTGAAGGCTTGTTCCAGCACATCGTTGGCTCTGGCTCCAAAGTGGCCACTGGCTTTTTTGATAACGGCATCGACAAGCTGTTCTTCACCGGCTCAGTCCCTGCCGGCAAAACGCTCATGGCCCAGGCAGCTCAGACGCTGACCCCGGTATCGCTGGAACTGGGCGGCAACGACCCCATGCTGGTTCTGGAAGACGCAGACCTGGAGCGCGCCACCAACGGCGCCGCCTGGGGCGGCTACCAGAATGCCGGGCAAAGCTGCGGTGGCGTGGAGCGCGTCTATGTCGTGGATGCGGTATACGACCAATTCGTGGACCTGCTGGCCAAGAAGACTCGCCAACTGCGCCACGGCATCGGCTGCAGCGGTTTTGATGTGGATATCGGCAGCCTGACCACCGCAGGGCAACTACGTACGGTGCAGCAGCATATGGAAGATGCGCTAGCCAAAGGCGCGCGTATCGAAGCCCAGTCTCGCCCAGTGGGCAATGTGGAGAACGGCTTCTTCTTCCCGGCCACCCTGCTCACCCAGGTCACCGACGACATGCTCACCCTGTGCGATGAAACCTTCGGGCCATTGATTGCCGTGCAGCGCGTGGCCAATGAAGAAGAAGCTATTCGCAAGGCCAACGATTCCAACCTGGCCCTGACGTCCTCTGTGTGGACCAAAGACAACAAACGCGGCCGCGCCATTGCCGCCCGATTGCAAACCGGTGTCACCACAGTGAACGATCACCTCTACAGCCACGGCCTGTCCGAAACTCCCTGGGGGGGTTGGAAGGAATCCGGCATTGGCCGCACCCATGGCCCGGAAGGGCTGGAAGAAATGACCCAAGTGAAAGTGGTCAACTGGGATATTCTGCCGGCCAAGCGCAATATCTTCTGGTACCCGTTTGATGAAGCCACCTACAACGGCATCAAAAATGCCCTGCTGTTCGTCTTCCCGTCCAGCATCGGCCAGTGGCTTGGCGCGTCCCTGAAGCTCACCCCCTTTCTGGTGAAGAAAATGTTCACCGGCTGGAAAACCGGCGACTAAGGTCATGCTGCTGCCGGATTCCCGGTGGCAAACTTGACCTGTGTCATCACCATCCTCCCTGCTCCTGTCATGCTAGAACGACAGGTACAGGGAGGATTTTTTATGTATATGGATACCGTGGTATTGGCAGGCATTGCCGTTATTGCAGGAATTTTGCTGTTTGCGGGCTGCTTTGCCCTGTTTATCTGGCTCGACTCCGGCAATGAAGACCATGCGTCACCGAGCGACAAGGACTGACCAAGGCAGCCACTCTGCCGAGATAGGCTCTCACGCCCCCCCTCCAACTGAATTACCAGGATGGCCAAGGCGGAAATCAGCGCTAGCCGATCTCCGCCATGGTGGTAGACGTCAAAGTGCTTCCAGCCAATCCTGGGACGGGGCATACCACCAGGAACCCATCACCGGACGAGTGAAGTCCAGCAAGCGATCCTTCACCGAATCATCGGCAATGCCATACATACGGCGCATCAGAAAATCGTAGCGGTCAAGCTCGCAACAAAACGCCAGGAAGTACAAACCGTGTTGGCCACTGTCTCCGTAAGGGACCGAGCGACGCCACATTTTCTGCGGCACACCATCTCTGTCCACATCCACACGCCCCACATGGGCATTTGCAGGCATTCGCTCATCATCGAACTCCACCGCATCTTCCTTGGTACGGCCAAACACGTTCTCTTGCTCACTAACCGCCAGCTGGTTGAATTTAGCCAGATCGTGTATCCACTTCTGGGTCAGCACCCAGCTACCACCGGCCCCCGGATGCGGCTCGGCAATAAACGCGGCCTGTTCTGCCTTTTCTCCGGTAGGGTTACCAATGCCATCCACAAAGCCGGTCAAATCACGCATGTCGTGATAGACAAAAGCCGTCAGCTCCAGCTGGGTGGCGAGCAAGTTACCCACGGCCTGGCGTACCCGCATGGTGGTATCGAACAAATCCCCCGCTTCACGAGCTTGCACCCACACCCACAAATCGCCTTGCGTGGCCGGAATATGCCCTTCCAGGGAGAACGCAGGAAAACTGAAACGGGAATCGAAACAAGCCCAGAGGTCCGGACCGAAAGCCAATAAAACCGGCGTTGTTTCACTCTTCAGCGCAACCAGATCACGCAGAACCTGGCGCAATGACTCCGTTTTATGGCCACTACCAAGGCTAAACTCGAAAAACACATGATGGGCGTAACTGCGGTCAAAAATACCGGATTGCGGTGTCGACACCGGAGGCTCCTTCACTTTGCGTGGTAATTATCTCCACAATTATAGCAGGTGAACCCAGAGCAGACCCCTGTCATACACGTATGATGGTGCCTTTCGCAGCAATTCTGAAACAAATTGAAATATCCACTGGTGTTCCGGGATCAGGGCTTTCGATACACTTGGCACACATTCGTTAACTGTACCCGACTATGACACCGTGGCTTGGCCTGGATCGACTAGGTTTCTTTCTCATACGCGTATTTTTACGCCTGTGCACCCGCGCCAATGCGCTCCCTTCAGATCCCAAGGAACTACAACTCGCCGCCAACACCCCGGTGGTGTATGTGCTTAGCGACCGTTCTGCGGCCGATGCCGCCGTGGCCGACCAAACCGCCCGCCAGCTGGGACTCTCTTCTGCCCTGCGCGGCCTGACGCTGGGTAAAACGCACCTGAGCCACAGCTATTTCCAGCTCTACCGCCGCCAGCTGGGTAACCGCCGGCAGCGCCGCGCCGTGTCCCCTCCCCGGCTGGAAAAACTGGTTGCGGCCCTGCGTGCCAACCCGGAGGCAGATGTACAGCTTGTGCCAGTATCGGTGTTCTGGGGCCGCCGCCCGGAAAAAGAAAACTCCATGTGGCGCATCCTGTTTTCGGATAACTGGTCCCCCGCTGGTTTCATCAAGAAATTCTTTATCATCATCACCCAGGGGCGCCAGCTGTACGTACAGTTCAGCCGCCCCATGTCTTTGCGCACTCTGGTAGATCAATGCCAGAAAGACGACCAGGCAGTGCGCAAGGCTTCCCGCATTCTGCGTGTCCACTTCCGCCGCCAGCAGGAAGCGGCCATCGGCCCGGACCTGTCACACCGGCGCACCCTAACCAACACCGTGGTGGACTCCATTCCCGTGCGCGAAGTGATTCGGGCAGAGGCAAAACGCCAGGACGTTAGCGAGGAAAAACTGGAAGCCAAGGCACGCAGCTATGTCATGGAAATTGCCGCGGATTATTCCCACACGGTGATCCGGGCTCTGGAGTTGCTGCTCAACTGGGTTTGGAACCGTTTGTATGGCGGGATTCGTCTGTACAACATGGACAACCTAACCAAGGTCGCCGGCGATCACGAAATCATCTATGTGCCTTGCCACCGCAGCCACATCGACTACTTGCTACTGTCCTTTGTGATGTTCCGCAACGGCTTGGTGCCCCCGCATATTGCTGCCGGCATCAATTTGAATCTGCCCGTTGTGGGAACGATTCTACGCCGTGCTGGCGCCTTCTTTATGCGCCGCAGCTTCCGCGACAATCCTTTGTACGCAGCGGTGTTCAGCGAATACCTGCACACCATTACCGCGCGCGGCTTCTCCATTGAATACTTTGTTGAAGGCGGTCGCAGCCGCAGCGGACGAATGCTCAAACCGCGCACCGGTATGCTGGCCATGACCGTTCGCAGTTTCCTGCGTGATTCGCGCAAACCCATTGCCTTCGTCCCCGTGTATGTGGGTTACGAAAAAGTGATTGAGGCAGGCTCGTACATCGGCGAACTGCACGGCAAGAAAAAGCAAAAAGAATCCGTGGGCGGGCTAATGAAGTCACTGTCCGTTCTGCGCAGCCACTTTGGGCAGGTGCATCTGAATTTTGGTGAGCCGATTAAACTGGTGGACTACCTGGATCAGCACAATTCGAAATGGCGTAACGAAACCGTGGCCGCCGGTGACACCCCCCCCTGGTTCAAACATGTGGTGCAAGAACTGGGTCAGGAAGTGGTCGAATCCATCAACGCCGCCGCCGTAGCCAACCCGATCAACTTACTCAGTTTGGCATTGCTGGCGTCCCCGAAACACACCATGGATATTGCCCAGCTTCGCCAACAGCTGGATCTGTATATCTCACTGCTCAAACAGGCGCCTTACAGCGACAGCGCCGCACTGGCCACGGACGATGCCAACGCCATCATCGAATACGGCCTGGAACACGATTTTCTGGATCGCATCGAACACAAACTGGGCGACGTGGTCACCACCGATGAGAAAACGGCCCTGCAGATGGCCTACGTGCGCAACAACAGCCTGCACCTCTTTATTCTCCCCGGCCTGATCTGTTCGCTTGTGATGAATGCGCGTTCCATCAGCATGGATGTGCTGCAAAGCATGGTGCGTCTGCTCTACCCCTTCCTGCGTAACGAGTACTTCTTGCACTGGCAGGATGACGAGGAACTGGCTGCCGCGGTCAACAATCTGGTGACTGTGCTGCAACAGGAACAACTGATTGGCCGGGAAAATGACTGCCTGCATGGCGCCGCGATTCATACCCATGAATCCGACATGCTCGACCATCTGGGACAAACAGTGATGCCCTCGCTGGAGCGCTACTACCTGACCATTCGGTTGCTGGTGCAGTACGGATCCGGGATGCTCACCGCCGAACAATTGAGCGAGCTGGCTCACCAGACCGCCCAACGACTGTCGTTACTCTATGAATTCAACTCCCCCGAATTCTTCGACAAGGTAGTACTGAAAAACTTTATCGCCCAGCTGTATTCCACCGGCCTGGTAACGCCCGATGACAATGGCGCACTGGAATTTGGGGAAAAACTGGAAGCGCTGGATGACGAAGCCAATCGCATCCTCAGCCCGGATATCAGTGATGCGATTCAGCGCGTCACTCGGGTAACCAACCTGGGGAATTTGGTCACAGCATCGTCAGATGCATCGTGATATCCGATAGCCGGCCATCGCGGCTGGCCTGATTGACCGACGCGTTATCGCGCTGAAAAAAGAGGAGAAAACATTCTAGGGGCAGGTATAAATATCGAAACGTACAGCCTTGCCCTTTTGGCTGAATGACGGCATAACGCCGGCCAGATAGCCAGCCTTTACCGGACGCTTCACCACCACACGAGCGGGTTCAAGCCCACGGGCCCACGCCAGCAGCAAATGCTCTTCATCGGCGTCAGGATAAGCACAGAGACGTTGTAACCACTGCAGGTCTTTCTTCACCGCCGCACTTTTTTCCCGGGCAGGAAACATGGGGTCCAGGTACACCGCGTGTAAATCACTCACCTGTCGCGTTCGGCTGTCCTCGCAACCGAGCAGCTCCATGTTGGCAGCAAGGCCAGCAGGCGCCCGTTGTAGGCCATCTGCAAGCATAGCGTGCAGTACAGGTGAGCGTTCCGCCAGCAATACCTGAAATCCCGCTTGCGCCATTAAGGCGGCGTCGCGCCCCAACCCCGCCGTGGCATCCACCACGCGATTACGGTCGTTTTTAGGCTTACCCAGCGCCTTGATCAAACGCTCATGGCGCACCCTCTCCGACGTCAGCCGGTAACCCTGCTTCCCCTCGCAGAAACTGACCGTCAGCGGCGTTTCCTTGCCCTGCGGACGCCACAGGCTCAGGCACTCATTGTGCCAACCCAGCACCAGTTCAAGCTCGGCAGCACAGGCCAGTGCTTCACTGTCCACGGGCCTTCCGGGCAGCCCTTCCGGGCAGCCAGGCAACAGACCCAGTATGGCATCCAGAGACCCGCTCAACGTCATGCCAACCAGAACAACAGTGCTACACCCAACACCAGCCGGTAGATGACAAACGGCAGCATACCGATGCGCTCCAGCAGGCGGATGAAGAACACAATGGTCAGATATGCCGTCACCGCGCTAACCAATACGCCCAGTGCCATCATTCCCCAATCCACCGCAATTTGCTGTTCGATCAGGTCTTTGGTTTTCAACAACCCGGCACCCAGAATTACCGGAATGGACAACAAAAAGGAAAAGCGGGCCGCGTCTTCCCGGCGATACCCCAGCGCCAGTGCGGCGGTAATGGTGATGCCACTACGGGACGTGCCGGGGATCAGCGCCAGTGCCTGGGCCAGGCCAATGAAAATCGCACCGGCAATGCCCAAGCGGGCCAATGAAAACTCCCGCTTTCCGAAAGCATCCGAGGCCCATAACAGGGCGCCAAATACCAGGGTAGTGATGGCAATCACCAGTGCCGAGCGCAACTGATGTTCAATAAAATCATCACCGAGAAAACCAAACACCACTGCCGGTATAGTGGCCAATACCACCAGCAAACCCAGTTTGAGATCATCATTCATGCGGCGCTGTTGCACCGCCACACCGGCACCGCCGACCATGGCTACCAGATCACGGCGGTAATACACCATCACTGCCAGCAAGGTGCCCAAATGCACCGCTACATCAAAGGCCAGGCCCTGATCGGGCCAGCCCAAAATTTGTGACGGAAGAATCAGGTGGGCAGAACTGGAAATAGGGAGAAACTCGGTGAGCCCCTGTATCAGAGCAAGAACCAGAGCCTGAAACCAATCCATGGAATATCCTTGTTGAATGAAACGTCAGTGACGAGTCACGAGTTTCGAAGAGCGAAAATCAAAACCGGTTTGGTTTTACGAAACTCGCTTCTCGTCACTCGTAACGTTTTCTATTCGTCAGCGGTAATCTGATAACCCTTGAGGAACTCCGGGGGCATGCGGCGAGGCTTGCCAGAATCCAGCGCCACACACACCCAGCGGGTACGGCCGCGAAGCAAGGTGCGGCCGTCGGATTCACGCACAATCTGGTAACGACGAGTAATGCTGATGCGCTCATCATTTTGCACGATCCAGGTACCGATTTTCAGGTTTTCACCCTCAAAAGCCGGCGCCAGATAATCCACTTCGGTATGACGTGCCACCATGCCCCGATTAAGCTTCTGATACAGGTCCCAGCCCAACCCCAATTCGGTGGTGTGATGCCAGGCGATCTGCTCCATGAAGCGCAGGTACTCGGTGTTGTTCACATGCCCCATCACATCAATGGCTTCGGCAGGTACGGTCACCGTCAACTCGTGCACATTGGGAAGGTCCCAGTTGATCATCGTGCTGCTCCCTGAATCACTTGGTCACGCAGATACACCGGCTGTGCTTGTTCAGCACTCACACCGTCTCCGCGTTCAAATGCTGATAATGCCAGTTGCGCCACCGCTTTCGCATGGGGATGGGCGTCAGCAATGCAGCAGCTTGCGCCATAGGCTTCCACCAGTGCGTCCTGATACACCAACCCGGAGCCCACTATCATCCAGTCCGCCGACGGCAAATCCGGCAAGTCATCGGGGTTGAACAGGCCATCGTTGAAGATGGCACTGGCTGCAGCCTCCTCACAGGCATAAGCGCCCAGGTACACCTCGCCCATGCGCGCGTCAAAACAGGCAATCACATGAGAATGTGCCTGTATGGCCTGTGCACTGAGCGCGCAGGCAGCCAAGGTGGAGATGCCCACCACGGGCAGATCCGCCGAAAAAGCCAGACCCTGAGTCACCGCGGCAGCCACGCGCACGCCAGTGAACGCGCCCGGGCCGTGGCCAAACGCAATGCCGTCCAGGTCTTTCAACCGGACCCCGGCATCGGCCAGCAGCCCTTCCACCATCGGCAGTACCAGCTCGGTCTGTCGCCTTGGCGCGTGCTCAAAGCGTTCGAGCACATTGCCATTGTCCAGCAGTGCCACCGAGCAGGTTTCGCCGGCGGTTTCCAGTGCGAGTATGCGCGTCATGATTCCATTTTTTCCGCTTCCAGGCCCTGGCGGGCCAGATAATCAAAGAACCGTTCTACCACGTCCAGCTTACGGGTGCGGGTCATGTTGGGCAGACTGTTGACGAAAAGTTTGCCATAACTGCGCGTCAACAGCCGTGGGTCCGCAACCACCAGCAGGCCAGTATCTTTGGGGTCGCGAATCAATCGCCCGGCTCCCTGTCGCAAGGCCAGCACCGCCTGGGGCAATTGGTAGTCACGGAACGCATTACCGCCATTGCGATTAATGTGTTCGATACGTGCTGCGGCTACCGGATCACCGGGCGAACCAAACGGCAGCTTGTCGATAATCACACAACTGAGTGCTTCACCGCGCACATCAATGCCTTCCCAAAAGCTGCTGGTACCCAGCAGCACTGCATTCCCTTTTTCCCGGAATGACTCCAGCAGTTCACGCCGACCGGATTCCCCCTGCACCAACAAAGGGAAATCGATTTTCCCGCGCAGGATGCCAGCGGCTTCGCGTAGTGCCCTATGACTCGTAAACAGGAAAAAAGTGCGCCCTTTCGCCGCATTAATCACCGGCACCATGGCATTGGTGAGTTGCGCTGTGTACTCGCGGTCGTTCGGCGCCGGCAGGCCTTCCGGGGCATAGAACACCGCCTGGCGTTTGAAATCGAAGGGGCTTTCCAGCCGCAGCGTGCGGGCCGAGTCCAGCCCCAGGCGATGCTGAATATGTTCAAAGCGCCCGCCCACCGACAGGGTGGCCGAGGTAAGAATCCAGCTGCAAGGATGACGTTCCCGCTGGGCTCGCAACTGCGCGGCCACGGACAACGGCGTGCTGTGCAATACAACGGAACGTTTGAAGGTCTCAAACCAGTACACGCGATTAGGCTGGCCGCCTTTCAGGTAGGCCGCCAGGCAGTCCACCTGTTCGCTGGCACGCCGGGAACAAGCATCCATGCCCCTGCTCGCCTTGGCCAATGGTCCAAGAAATGCGTCCAACTCTTGCAAGGCTTGCAACAGGCCTTCCCCCGCCTCAACCACCGCCTTGTTTTCGGCCACTTCGGTCCAGGGTTCACGGCGCTCGCCATCCCCAAGGCTCAGGCGTAAATCCATGCCGCCTTTATCCACGGCGGCGACCAGGCGGTTCAACTCCGCCAAATCGGCGGCGGTGTGTCCGGCTTCGGACAGGCTGTCGCGCCCCAGCTCCTGAATCTGTCGTGTGCTCAGGGTGTCTGCAAAAAACGCCGCGGCAATTTCGGGCAGTTGATGCGCCTCATCGAAAATCACCGTGTTTGCCGTAGGCAGTAATTCAGAAGCCGCACCATTGCCACGCAAAGCCGCATCGGCAAAAAACAGATGATGATTCACTACCACCAAATCCGCTTCCTGGGCCTCTTTGCGCGCCTTCATCAACGGGCATTCATTATAGCGAGGGCACTCCGTACCCAGACAATTGTCCGCGGTACTGGTGACCCAGGGCCACACGGGAGCATCTTCTGGAATCTGCTGTAGTTCGGCGATATCACCGGTGCGGGTGCGCCCAGCCCAGTGCGCCACAATCTGCATCTGCCCAACGGTTTCACGGGTTAGAAAACGGGCGTCTTCCTGATGCAATTCCAGCCGGTACGGGCATAGATAGTTGGCGCGACCTTTTAACAGCGCCACTTTTCTTGGCAAGTTCAGGGCTTTCTTGACCATGGGCAGGTCTTTGAAGAACAGCTGGTCCTGCAAGCTCTTGGTGCCAGTGGATACCAACGTCGGGCCTTCAGACAGCAGCGCAGGCACCAAGTAAGCCAGCGTCTTGCCTGTGCCGGTTTCCGCTTCCACCAGCAAAGTGGCACCACTGCCAATCACGTCCTCCACCGCATCAGCCATTTCCAGCTGCGGTTCACGCGGCTGGTAGCCGGGCAGGAGCGGCGCAAAGCGCGCTAAATCGGTAAGATGATTACGGGCGGTAGTCACATAATTTCCCTGAAACGTGTCTGCACCTGGGGCCGGCACACCGGAACCCGCCGGGATAGCCCAAAGCGCGCGCAGAGCATAGCCCATTCGCCCCCGGAACCCAACGCGAGAGCAAGACGAGAAGGCAATATGATCGACTATACCTTAATCATTCTGGCCGGCGGACAAGGGCGACGCATGGGCGGTGCCGACAAGGGACTGGTGGCAGTGGACGGGAAACCCCTGGTCGCCCATCTGATCACGCACCTGTCGCCCCGCCCTGCCCGTATTATCATCAGCGCCAACCGCAACCAAGACCGCTACAGACGCTGGGGAAATCAGGTGGTCGGCGATCGCCGCGAAGGATTTATGGGCCCCCTGGCCGGGCTTGAAGCCGCGCTAGGCGAAGCCCACGGCCTGTGCCTGTGCCTGCCCTGTGATCTGCTTGCGCCACCCGCTGCCATGATTCGCGATTTGCTGGCAGCTGCATCAGCGGAACACATCTGCGTCGCCCACGATCCGTTACGTCGGCAACCGCTATGCCTGGCCTTGTATGCCGAGCCCTGGCAAGCGTCGCTTAGGGATTATCTTGATGCGGACAAGCGTAGTGCGCACGGCTGGCTAGACCAGGTATCCGTTCACCCCGTGGCCGTGGCCACGCCATTGCAGAACCTGAATCACAGAGAAGGGCTCACGAGAGACACATAACTCGCTACGGGCGTGCCGCCGGCTCCACGCCTAAAACAACAATGCCCGCACGAGGCGGGCATTGTGTTGGTGCAAGAACGCGAAATTACGCGGTCTGCTCCTGGATCTGCTTCATCAGGGCTTGCTGATCAGCAGAAGGCTGTGCAGTTTGCAGCGCCATCAGCTTGCTCATGTCCCCTTCGATGCGGATCTGGCCGCTCATGAAACCCTGCATGCCTGCAGACTGGTCACCTTCAATGAAGATGCGCTTGGCCAGGTCGGCCGGCAGGATCATGGTAGTTGGGGCATCAGCGTGATGACCTTCTTCGATCATGCCGCCCACCAGAGCCATTTCTTTGTCGCCACCGTCAGCATTGACGGTGATGTTGATGACCAAGTCAGCCAGGGCTGCCGGCGTTTCAACATCGCCCGCGCCTTCACGGATTTCTTTTACTTTTGCAAACCATTCATCAGACAAAAATTCCAGGCTCATTGCTATCTCTCCATAACGTATCGTTGCGGCGTTGACGCCCCTGTTTACAGGGCCTGCCAAGGCCTAGCCATTCAAACGAGCGTTCGAAACTTACCCGTACCTTATAGAAAGGCTCAGAGGGTGGCAATAGCCGCAGATGAGTCCTTACGGGACAAAAAAGCCCGGCAAAATGCCGGGCTTTCCGAGGGTCTGAGAGCCAGCCTCAAGCGTAACAATCAGAGGTCGTAGCCTCGCTCTTCATGCAGCGCGATATCCAGCCCCTGGGTCTCTTCATCACCACTCACACGCAGCGGCGCAAACAGACTCACTAGCTTGAGCAGCCCCCAGGTCACCAACGCCGTATAAACAAAGGTTGCCACTACACCGAGAGCCTGCACACCGAGCTGATCCAGCATGGTGTATTCAGGCTTGGCAAAGCCGTAGCCTGAGAACAGGCCCAACTCGGTGGAGGCAAACACACCCGCCAGCAAGGTGCCGAGAATGCCGCCAATGCCATGAACCGGGAAGACATCCAGGGAATCGTCAATCTTCAGCTTGTGCTTGACGAAAATCACCATGTAGAAACAGATCACGCCGGCAGACAAACCGATCACCAATGCGGCTGCCGGGCTGACAAAACCTGAGGCCGGGGTAATCGTACCCAGGCCCGCCACCATGCCGGTAGCAATGCCCAGCGCAGATGGCTTACCGAATTTTTTCCATTCCATGGCCATCCAGGCCAGAGAACCGGCAGCCGCAGAAATGTGCGTCACCAGCATGGCCATGGCCGCATCGCCATTGGCCGCCAGCGCCGAACCGCCATTGAACCCGAACCAACCGACCCACAGCATGCCGGCACCGGTGACGGTCATAGTCATGTTATGGGGCATCATGCCCTGGGTGGGAAAACCCTTACGGTTACCCAACACCAGCGCCGCCACCAGCGCAGCCACACCTGCGGTGATATGCACCACGGTTCCGCCAGCAAAATCGTACAGGCCCAGTTGCGCCAGCCAGCCACCACCCCAGACCCAGTGACACACCGGGATATAAACGCCCAGCAACCAGAGAACGGAAAACGCCAGCATGGGACCGAAACGCATGCGCTCGGCAAAAGCACCGACGATCAGCGCCGGGGTAATGATGGCAAAGGTCATCTGGAACAGCCCGTGCAGGCTTTTCGGCAAGGTGCCTTCCAGGGTGTCCCGGCCAATCCCGGAGAAGAAGATATGGTCCAGCCCACCGATCCAGGCATTCATGCTGCCGCCATCGGAAAACGCCAGGGAATAACCGCAGATCAGCCACACCAGCGACACGACACAGGTAATGGCGAAACACTGCATCAACACGGACAGAATGTTCTTCGCCCGCACCAGCCCGCCATAGAACAAGCTCAGGCCCGGCAGGGTCATAAACAGTACCAACGCGGTGGCGGTGAGAATCCAGGCACTATCACCGGAATCCAGGCCGTCGGCCAGCGCCAGCGAGGGCAGCATCAACAGTACAGCAATCAATTTTTTCATCATGGGCCCCTTAAATGGCTTCGCTGCCGGTTTCACCGGTACGGATACGGATCACCTGCTCCAGGTCGCTAACGAAAATCTTGCCGTCACCGATCTTGCCGGTCCCCGCCGCCTTCATGATGGCCTCGATTGCCTGATCTAATTGCTCTTCACGGACCGCCAGCTCCAGCTTCACCTTGGGCACAAAATCCACCACGTATTCAGCGCCCCGGTACAATTCGGTGTGGCCTTTCTGGCGACCAAACCCCTTCACCTCGGTAATCGTCATGCCCTGCACCCCAATCTGGGCCAACGCATCACGCACTTCTTCGGCCTTAAACGGCTTGACCACCGCTGTCAGCATTTTCATTCGGTATCTCCTCGTCCTCATGCACCAACACAACACGTGCCGGAAAGTTGCACCGACAAGGAGCATTCAAGAATCAGGCCACAAAATAGTGCACTATTTTTCAGTCACTTACCCATGAATAGCATTCACTTCGCACCACTCACGAACACTGCACCATTTAAATGCACCATATCGGTACAAAGGAAAGATCCCTCATAGGGCATATCGCAGTCGGTGTGTCGCTTTACACAAATAACGCGCACCAAAAAACACCATCTGCAACGACGCTCAGAGACAGACAAGAAGAGAAAGGGAGAGGAAGAGGAAAAAGCAAAGCGATGAAATAGCGACAGGGAATAACCCTGTCGCCAGCAAAGGTCTCTCAATCAATACAGATAATTGAACATCTTGCGGCGGTACTCACTGGCAAGCGGATCTCCTTTGGGAAGGCATTCGAAAACTTCCAGCAATGCAGCACGTGCAATGCCATCTTTGAAATCCCGATGATCACGCAACAATTGCAGCAAGGCTTCAAGCCCCGGCTGAAACTGCCCGGCAGCGGCGGCTTGCAGACCGTAGGCATAAAGGTCGTCAGCCGTGGCGTTGTCGGCAATGCGAGCGGCCAGCGCGTTCAGCGACTGCCCTTCCCCTTCCAGTTTTTCCAGCAGCGCAAAACGCGCCCTGAACGGGCGCAGGGGCTCGGCATCCTCGGTAACTTCCGCGAGCACCGACTGGGCATCGTCCAGACGGCCTTCACCCAAGAGAAGCTCCACCAGCAAGGCACGAATAGCGTGCTTGTCCGGGCTCTGCTCCAGTGTCTGGCGCAAGGCGCCTTCTGCTTGCTCGCTGTGACCCGCCTCAATGGCCATGCGCACCTGCTCGATAAACCCTTCTTCCTGCTGCTGCTGGGCAGCTTCCGGATCAACCACCGGTGCCAACCACTCGCGCAGGGCGCCTTCCGTCTGGGCGCCATCCAGTTCACTGACCAGCTGCCCCTGGTACACCAACTTCAAGCTCGGCAGGCTGCGCACGCCAAACTGACTGGCCAACATTTGCTGCTCGTCGGCATTCACTTTCGCCAGGATTACCTTGCCCTGATATTCATTGACCAATCGCTCCAGTATCGGCGCCATCTGCAAACACGGCTGGCACCAGCTGGCCCAGAAATCCACGATCACCGGAATTTGCTGAGACTGCTCAAGAATTTGCTGAATATTCTGCTCGGTGGCTTCGATGATAGGGCTGTTCGGCTGCAACGCTATTGCTCCTGAAAACGCATTCAAAGTGTCGCCAAGTGTAAGGCATCATCTAGATTAAATCCGGTTAAATCCTGTGCAAGAGATGGCATCTGCGCGTTAGACTGAAAGTGAGTATGCGGTTTCGGTCCCTGGCGACAGCTTCACGCCCTCCCCATGGCCGTGCCCGTATGCTGGAAGGTATTCCACCCAGGCAAAGGAGATCACCATGCTTAGCCTATTGGCTATTGTGTTGTTAATTGCCACGCTGATGACCCTCTTCTATCAGCAAATCAGTCGAGGCATTGGCAGTGCCGTTTTCGTTATCGTCTGGCTGCTCTGCGGCTTTCTCGCTTCTTGGCTGTTCCACCCCGTTTCCCTGATTTTGCTTGCCGCCGGCGTCACTGTGCTCAACCACGTGGACCTGCGGCAGAAATTCATTACCAAACCGGTCTACAACGCCTTGGCCAAGGTGATGCCGACTATTGGTGATACTGAACGCGAGGCCATTGAAGCGGGCACCACCTGGTTCGAGGCTGACCTGTTTTCCGGCCGCCCGGACTGGGAAAAGTTCGCCCACATCCAGTTCAGCACCCTCAGTGATGAAGAGCAGTCGTTCATCGACAACGAAGTGGTACAACTCTGCGACATGCTTGATGAATGGCAGATTTTCCACGAGCTGCGCGATCTGCCTGAAGAAGTCTGGGACTTCCTCAAGCACAAGGGCTTCTTCAGCCTGATCATTCCCAAAGAGTACGGCGGCAAAGCCTTCACGCCCTATGCGCAGAGCCGCATTATGAGCAAGATTGCCACCCGCTCTCTCACCGCTGCAGTCACGGCCATGGTGCCCAACTCCCTGGGCCCGGGTGAGCTGCTGGCCGAATATGGCACCCAGGAGCAGAAAGACCGCTGGTTACCCGGCCTTGCCAAAGGCGACGAAATTCCCTGCTTCGGCCTCACCGGACCAGAAGCCGGCTCCGACGCCGGCGCCATCCCCGATACCGGGGTAATCTGCAAAGGCAAGATCGACGGCAAGGAAGTGCTGGGCATGCGCCTGAACTTCGCCAAACGCTGGATTACCCTGGCCCCGGTGGCCACCGTGGTGGGGCTGGCGTTCAAACTCTATGACCCGGAAAAACTGCTCGGCGACGAAGAAGATCTGGGCATTACCTGCGCGCTGATTCCCGCCGATACCCAAGGCGTGGAAATTGGTCGCCGCCATTATCCTGGCTCGCCGTTCATGAACGGCCCCATCAACGGCAAGGATGTGTTTGTGCCGCTGGACGCCATCATCGGTGGCCCAGACATGGCTGGCAAAGGCTGGCGCATGCTGATTGAGTGCCTCGGCGCGGGGCGCGGTGTCTCGCTGCCGGCACTGGCCACCGCCAGTGGCGAAATGGGCTATCGCATGACCGGCGCCTTCGGTCGTATTCGTCGCCAATTCAACACCGCCGTAGGTGAATTCGAAGGGGTACAGGAAGCGTCCGCCGATGTGGCCGCGCTGGCCTACACCCTGGAAGCCTATCGCCACCTGGTCACACGTTCACTGGAAGATGGCGCACCCTCCGTGGTCACCGCCATGGCCAAGTACCACGCCACGGAAATGATGCGCGAACTGATCAATCATGGCATGGATATCGCTGGCGGCCGCGGCATTCAGCTCGGCCCGCGTAACTTCCTGGCTCTGCCGTATCAGTCCACTCCCATTGCCATCACCGTGGAAGGGGCGAACATTCTTACCCGTTCGCTGATGATTTTTGGCCAGGGCGCCATGCGCTGCCATCCCTACCTTTATGATGAATTGCAGGCGATTCAGGCAGAGGACAAAAAGCAGGGGCTGCAGGATTTCGACGACCTGTTCTTCACCCATGCCGCGCATACCCTGGGCAATATGAGCAGCGCCATCGTGCAGGCCGTCACAGGCCCTTACTTGTCTGGCGCGCCAGGCAACTCCGACGCCTTCAGCGCCCCCTGGTACCGGTTGATCAGCCGCTATAGCGCCGTATTGGCCAGCACTTCGGACATGGCCCTTGCCCTGCTGGGCGGTGACCTGAAGCGCCGCGAACTGCTCTCCGCCCGCCTGGGGGATGTGCACAGCCAGCTGTTGATTGCCTGCTCTATTCTCAAGTATCACGCCACGCTCCCCAGGGACGAGGCCAACGACGCCCACGCGCAGTACGCCCTGCGGCTGTCCTTCAGCCGGGCCCACGATTCCCTGGAAGCCTTCTACAGCAACTTTGGCTTCTTCGGCATCGGGCATGTGCTCAAGCGCCTGTTCTTCCCCTGCGGTCGCCCGTGCAAGGCACAGGCACCCAGTGACGATCAGATACGCACCCTGGGGCAAATGATCATGGAGCCCACCTCCGTGCGCGATGCGCTGGCGGAGCCGGCCTATATCTCTCAGGATCCGGAGGATTCCATTGGCCGCGTAGAAGCTACCTACAGCAAATTGCTGGAAGTGGAACCCGGCTTCCTTGCCTACCTGAAAGCGGAAGGCAAAGGCCAACTGGAAGGCAAAACGGTGCTGGAGAAACTGCAGGACGCTGCCAGCAAAGGCATCATCAACGAGAGTCAGGTAGACGCCATCAACGAGTACGACGCCATGCGTTACGACTGCCTGCTCACGGATGCCTTCGACAAGGACCTCAAAGAAGTGCAGGTCCATGCCGAACGGCCAATGATGTAACTCACCCGGGCGCAATGGCCTCGCCATTGCGCCCGTCTTCCCATGCCTAAACATTAACCAGCGCACATTTTCACAAAAACGCAACGCCGGCGCTTCCTTTCAAAATGCTGCTTTTTCCAGCAGTTAATCCCCCGTTTATCCCATCTCACAGAGATTTAACATTCAGATCACCCTTTTGGCGCTTTTACGCATGGTCGCTTTCGTCTAGTCTTGCCCAAATTACGCCCCACCGGGCCTGGAGCGCCGTTACGCCTCCCTTTGCCCCTCGGACAACAGGTCAGTAATGACAGCAGTCGTCGAAGAAAAAACCGCAATCGAATTCAAGGGCCGCATGTTGATGATGACGGTCCTCCAGTTGAAAGACCTGGATGCCAACGTGCTCCACCAACAGGTGAGCCAGCGTCTGGATGACGCCGCCCAATGGCTGCAGGAAGCCCCCGTCGTCATCGATGTGAGCCCCGAACTGGACCCGGATCCGGTAGCCCTGATGGCCGCCGTAGACACGCTGCGCAGCTTGGGCGTGAACATGGTCGCCCTGGCCCGCAGCGAGAACATTGATGCGGACACCGCCACCATGTTGGGGCTTGGCACCTTGAGTCTGGCCGGCGGTCGTGATGTGCCCCGCCGTGCGGAACCGGCACCCGCTGCCGCAGAGAATAATGCCGTCAGCGACACCGACACTACGCCGCCCCCGCAACAGGCCGACACCATGGTGATCGACCAACCGGTACGGTCCGGTCAGCAGGTCTACAGCCGCGGTGACCTGATTGTGCTCGCCCCGGTCAGCACCGGGGCCGAAATCATGGCCGACGGCAACATCCACGTGTATAGCAACTTGCGTGGCCGTGCCCTTGCCGGGGTTCGCGGCGACACCAGCGCACGTATTTTTTGCCAGCAACTGAATGCCGAATTGGTATCCATTGCCGGCCATTATCGGGTAGCCGAAGATCTGCCCGAGTCATTCCGTAACAAGCCCGTGCATCTTTGTATGCAGGGCGACGCGATGCATTTTACCGCGCTTAACTAGCGTGCATGAAACATGGAAGGTAAGGAGAAGAGCGTGACGAAGATCGTGGTCGTGACATCCGGCAAGGGTGGCGTCGGCAAAACCACCACCAGTGCAGCGCTGGCCACAGGCCTTGCCCTGCGCGGTTTTAAAACCACTGTGATTGATTTTGATGTAGGCCTGCGCAACCTGGACCTGATCATGGGGTGCGAACGTCGTGTGGTCTATGATCTGGTCAACGTGATCAGTGGCGATGCCAACATCAAGCAGGCGCTGATCAAAGACAAGAAGGTGGACAACCTGTTCATCCTTCCGGCTTCCCAGACCCGCGACAAGGACGCCCTCACCATTGAAGGCGTGGAAGGCGTGCTCAACGCCCTTCGTGATGACATGCAGATGGACTACATCATCTGTGACAGCCCCGCCGGCATCGAAAAAGGCGCACTCATGGCCGCCTACTTTGCTGACGAGGCCGTTGTCGTCACCAATCCGGAAGTCTCCAGCGTGCGGGACTCCGACCGCATCATCGGCATTCTGGCCAGCAAGACCCGCCACGCCGAACTCGGCGACGGCGACATCCCGTCCCGCCTGCTACTGACCCGCTACTCCCCGGAACGGGTGGAAAACGGACAGATGCTGTCAGTGGAAGATGTGCAGGAAATTCTCGCCATCGAACTGCTTGGCGTGGTCCCGGAATCCCAGGCGGTGCTTAATGCCAGCAACTCCGGCAGCCCTGTGATCCTGGATACGGATTCCGATGCCGGCCAGGCTTACAGCGATGCGGTTGCACGTTTTCTGGGTGACCAGCTGCCGCACCGCTTTCTCACCACTAACAAGAAAGGTCTATTCGGCCGTCTGTTTGGAGGCTAAGGGATGAGCATCTTCAGTTATCTGCTTCCTAAAAGGCAGAACACGGCATCTGTGGCAAAAGAACGCCTGCAGATCATTGTCGCTCGTGAACGATCCACCCGGGGCGGTCCGGATTACCTGCCGCAGCTTCAGGAAGAGCTACTGCAGGTGGTGCGCAAGTATGTGCCAGTGGGTCAGGACGCCGTTAACGTCCAGGTTGACCGGGAATCCGGGTGTGAAATTCTCGAATTGAATATCACCCTGCCGGAAGGCTGATTCCACGGCGAAGACCCTGGGCTGGCAAAGACTGCAGCTCAGGGGCTAACCGCCTCTGCCCACCGCTCACCGCTAAACAACCCAACGACTCAAGGCGGCAACACCTGCCATTCAGGCTCGTCGTACTCCCCAATCACGGTGACCTCTACCACCTTCGCATGCTTTTCCAGTATTGCCTTTACCCTGGCGCTACGACTGTCGTCTTTGGCATCCCGATGTGCCTTGCTCTCCCAGTGAGCGATAGCCAGCACGGTATCAGGATGGCCGATCTTGCGGTGCAGATAGGTGCCTTTTGCTCCCTCGCTCTGCTGAATAATTTCACTGGCTTCCACCCAGCCCTGGGCGTATTCCTCCACGCTAAAGCCCGCCTTTACGCGTACCTCAAAAATAAATTTCATCATCGTTCTCCCTGCCGATAAAACTGGGCCAACAGGCGATAGAGGGTCGGCCAATCCTTGTAGAGCTGATCTGGCCCTTCGAAAAAGGCTTCACTGCACACCGCAAAAAACTCGCCCGGCCCGGTCAACGCGTAGGAATCCACGGGCATGTGCCTATGGTGCTGGTAATCGCTCAGCAACTCTTCCCAACAAGCGGTGAAGGTGTCATGCCATTGCTTCGGGTTCATCCCTCTATGCAACGGCGGCCTGCCGTTGGCCCCATTGCGGCGCATATCCAGTTTGTGGGACATCTCGTGAATCACCACATTACTGGCCTGGTTGTCCATCTCACAGGCATCACAGATTGCGTCCCAGGACAGGATCACCGGCCCCTGGTGCCAGGCTTCACCCGCCAGCACCGGCCCCTGGGCATGCACCACGCCATCTTCGCTGAGGTGTGGCCGATTGGGAATGAACGCGCCTTCATACAAAATCACCGTATACCAGCCGTCATACCAGTCCAGCCCCAGGTACAGAATCGGCACGCAGGCCATGGTGGCCACTTTTAGACACATGGCATCGGTATAAACGAAGTCGCCACCGGAGGCGATGCTCTTGCGGGCCAGAAAACGCAACGACAGATCAAACAACGCGCTCCGCTCTTCACCCTCAAACTGGGCCATCAACGGCCAGTCCGATACCGCGGCTTCCCACTCCCCCCGGGTATAGCCCATTTTTTTGACTCGCCGTGCATCACGCCAGTTTTTCCAGGCTGCAAACATCCACCCTCCTTTTGCTGTAGATCACTCTCTATCCGTAGACCACAATGACTAACCCGTGTTTCATCAATCGTACACAATCAATGATGGCTACTTTGACCATGAGAGCGGCGTTTCACCAGCCGTTACCGGTCACCGTGGCTGTGCTACCATCGCCGGCCAGTCCTTAATGCGAATATTGTTCAGTGCCTATCCGCCCCGCCCATAAAGCCGATTTGCTGCTTCTGGTGGTCACGCTCCTGGCCGCCATCAGCTGGATGTTCTCCAAAGAAGCCGTGCTGGCCATGCCGCCTCTGCTGTTCATGTCGCTGCGCTTCCTGTTGGCCTCATTACTGCTGGCCTGCGTGGCCCACCGCCAGTTGCGTCGGCTCAGCCGTCAGCAACTGATGCGCAGTATGCGTGTAGGCCTGGTATTTGGCACCGCCATGAGCTTTTGGATTACCGGGCTGGCCGTGGGCAACCATGTGGGTGAAGGCGCCTTCCTGACCAGTCTGGGCGTGGTGCTGATACCGGTGATCGCCCGTATCTTCTTTGCCGAAGCGGTGCCCGGTAGTACCTGGCTGGCCCTGCCAGTGGCCGCTGGCGGGCTGGCGTTGTTGTCACTGGAGCAAGGGCTGCATCTGGAAGTCGGCCAGCTCTGCTTTGTGGCGGCCGCCACCATTTTCGCGTTGTACTTCAATCTGAACACCCGCGCCGCCAACACCATCGCCACTGAGTCTGCCGACGGTGAACGCATCGAACACCCCCGCATTCCCGCCATGGCCCTGACCACCGTCGTGCTGGCCGTCGTGGGGCTGGTTACCGGCATCCTGTCCGCCTTCAATGAAGCATGGAAGCCCGTGTTTACGTCGATGCCCCCCACCCTGGTGATGTGGATCGTTCTCAGCGCCACTATCGGCACGGCTCTGCGTTTTCTCGTACAAACCTATGCCCAGAGCCTGTCCCTGCACAGCCATGGGGTGGTCATCATGGTACTGGAACCCATGTGGACAGCCCTCATCGCTGCCGCCTGGTTTGGCGAAAGCATGACGGGTACGCAGCTGGCGGGCTGTGCGCTAATCTTTGCATCACTACTGGTGAACCGTTGGCGAGCGGTGCGCACCTTGCTCAAGTCACTGATCGCACCGAAACACCGTCAGAACCGTTAATTTAACGCATTGCCGCCAAGGCGGTACTACCCAAGGAGACAACATGGAACCGGATTTCCTCACCCTGCTGATTATTGCGACCCCGGGCGCCCTGATCAGCCTCCTCTGTTTTGTCCTCGCCGGCGTCTTTATGGACCGCGCCCGCACTCCCGCCATGCTGGTCATGCTGGCCGGGCTGCTCACTGCCATGCAGGCAGGCTTTACCATTCTCAACCAACTCTTGCTGATGCCCCTGCTGATGGATGGTGTGCTCTCCAACGACGTCTATAGCGTGCTCGTCAATGGCGCCTACCATTTGCTGTATCTGGGGATCACCGCCAGCTTGCTGACCGCCGCCTTTATTGGCCGCTCTCGGCCACCCGCACCCTCTCAGGCACCCGTGCATGCCACAGCAACCGGCGGCGGCGACACATCCACGCTAAGCTCTCCCGCCATGGTAAGCGCCCAGCGTCCCCATCGCGGCGGGCTGGTACTCGTACTGGGCATCCTCAGCATGCTCATGTTCGCCCCTCTGGGTATCGCCGCCTGGATCATGGCAAACGGCGATTTGCGGGCCATGCGCGCTGGCCAGATGGACATCACGGGTGAAGGCATGACCACCGCCGGCAAAGTGCTGGGTATTCTGGCAACAGTACTGATGGTCATCGGTATTTGCCTGGCCATCGGGATCATGGCGCTGGGCCTTTCTATGCATCGCGGTTTCTGACACCGGCCCCCGCAGCCATAAAGTGCACAAAATTGTGTAATATCCTGTGATCTGGTTCCCTCATTGGCGCGCCAGTTGGCGCACCATTTGGAGCCGATAACGCCAATAATAAAAAGACTGACATGATGACGGGATTCTTTTCACGTACGGCGATTGCCAGCCTGACCCTGACACTGCTGCCCCTTGGCGCCATGGCCGACTCGGCCTGCCTGAGCGCTGCCTCCTCGGCAGCCTCATCATCCTCACTGACCATCAGCCAGAATGATGAACAACTTCTGAAACTACTGGGTCACCAAGCCACGGCCACACACGCCGGCACCCTGCTGGCCTATAACCAGCACGCCAACAGCATAAACAAACCCATACTGGGGAATTACGCTCGCCTGCGGCTGGCCGCGCTGGCCCTGAAAGACGGCGATACCGACTTTGCTCGTCAACAACTCAGTGAAGTGGAACAGAACAGCCCAGCGGCTGTGGATGCCGCTTTCCTGCTGGCAGAGAGCTACCGTCGCGACGGCGATAAGGAGCGAGCCAGAGCCTGGTTTATCCGTATCGCCGCACGCTTCCCGGGTAACCCCCGAGCGGTATCCGGGCTAGTTCTCGCCGGCGATGACTGGCGTAACCAGGGCGCCGATGCGCTAGCGCTACCGGTGTATAATCTGGCGCTGACCAAGGCTGCAGAAAACCTCAACGCCCTGGATCAACTCGCCAACGAGCCGGAGCAGCTGTACCGTACTCTGACCAACACCGTCGCCGGCAACAGCACTACAGTAATGGACCAGCTGGTACTGGCCATGGTCCGCGATGACGATAGCCAGGTGCTCGCCGCCACCCGCCAACTCATGGCCGCACACCATCAGCACAAGTGCCTGGCGCACCAGGAAACCGACCTAAATAATGCCATTCAGCATGCCACCGCCAGAGACCTGACCAATGGCGCCTTTCGCACTGCCGCAAAGCGGGAAAAAGCGGCAACGGAACAGGAAGTGGCCGATTTGCAACGCATCCTGCAAAACGCCCCGGATGCCAATGGGTTAAGCGCACGGCTGGCCGACGCCCAGGAACGACTAGAGCGGCTCAATACCCGGCTCAATAAACTCGGCGGCACCGCACTGCCAGCGGCCCTTCAGCAACGCAAAGATCTGCTCGCACTGGAGAAACAGCAGGTGGAATCGAATCTGACCAAGGCACGGCGCCAAGTACGTGACGCGCTGGAAGCACAGCTTCCGGAATTGGAAACGTTCTACCGGAACCTGGCGGGGGAAGCGCAGCTGGGCAAGGCCCAGCTGCTGCAGAAAAAATCCTGAAAGGAGCGCCTAATGCGGGATGCCTGAGCCACGCTGACCATCGTCACAGGCTCCCGCACCCTCACCCCTTGTGGCTTTTCAGCAGGGCATCCACTTTGTCGATATATTTCTGTTTGGCTTCATCTGCCCCCAACCCTTTCAGCTTCGCCCAAGCGTCATACTTGGCGCGACCCACCATATCCAGCATTCCCGGGCGCTTGCCGGACACGTCCCCTGCGCTTCCCTGCTTGAAGTGAGCATAGAGAAACAACAGGTCATCATTGGACGGTTTGCTGTCGAGGGTTTTGACATCTTTCTGAGCTTGTTCAAATCGGGCAGTATCGGTCATGATGTTTCCTGTCATATGTGATCATCGATGTATAAGGCACAAGCCGTAATCTGTGCAGGAAATAGTGCGCTGTGATCACGGATGAATCAACATACCAACAAAACCAAAACGAAGAACAATCAGGTTACGCCATGAGCGACGCAGGGCAATCCCAGGCCAGCCAGACCCTCGACCCACAGCAAGAGGGCATCCTTCGCAATGCCATCAATACCTTTCTGGTGCAGTTTGATCGTGCCCTGGAACGCCGTTATAGCGAGCACGCGCATCAGCGCGCCCGCGATCTAATCAATCGCTCCGTCTACCTGTTGATGGGGCTGTATCTGCTGGTCGTACTGCCGGTCATTCTGCTGGTGAAAACGCCGGAGATGGACGCTTGGCGAAACTACGGCGTATACCCCATCGCCGTTGCACTGATGGGGCTCTGGTGCTGTACCCGCCTGGCCTGGCTTCGCCCCCACGCCATTGGCGTCATGTACCTGGCGTTGGGATTATCCCTGTCCGGAACGGTTCTAGGGGCTATCCGATTCAATGGCAGTTTCCCCGGGCAAATTTCTTCTTTTGAAACCATTTACCTGCTCATTATCGGCTTCTCAATTCTGCGGCTGCCGCCCCTCCAGACGCTGATCACTTGCACCGTTGCCGCCGTCGCCGCCTTCGCAATCAGCCTGCTTATGCGGCTGGACCTTCCGCTGCTGCTGGTGTCCCTCTCATTCGGTATCCCGCTGATCATCTGCACCGTGAACGGCTACATCCTGGATATCAGTGCACGCCGCAATTTTGCCAACAACCTGTTACTGGCCCATGAATCCGAGCAGCTGAAACACTGGCGGGAACAGGCAGAAAAAGATACCCGCCGGCAACAACAGCTCAATACCTTTATGGAACAAATCGCCGGCAACCTGACACCTACACAATTACTGGAACGGGTGCTGGGTTATCTGGTTCAGCAAGTGAACGCACAGGTGGGCGCCGCCTACACCCTGGAAGAGGACACACTGGTGCGCCAAGCCGGCTGGGCACTAAACGACGCGGCGCAAACCCGGGACACCCTCCCCGCTGGCGAGGGCCTGCTGGGCGCCGCGCTTAACCAGCGGCTACTGATGCAGCAACATCACGTACCACAGAATTATCTGGATCTGGAGACCGGCCAGGGCAAACGGCCACCGGGCGCCGTGCTGCTATGGCCACTGATACAGGGAGACCTCCCTCTGGGCATTATTGAAATCGCCAACACTCAAGGGTTTGATCAGGAGCAGCAAACACTGATCAGCGAGCTCCATCGCCCACTCGCCTTTGCGCTGCAATCCGCCCAGCGCCGCCAGCAGTTTCTGGATCAGGCCGCCAGCGCTAACGCATAAAGGCCCTTCCCGGTTACGTCAGTCAATACCACGGGCGGCTTTGGCCGCCTTCAGAGGGGCAGACAGCAGCGCAGGCTTACGCGGCACGATATCGGCCAGCGATGCCACCATCCGAGCCATGTCCGCATCCATGTCACCCGTCGGCAAAAAGCAATCGACGATGCGCACCTGACGGCGCCGGTAGCAAAAGCCCAACACCACAATCGGTACCGACATCTGTTCGGCAATACGGTAGAACCCGGTTTTCCAGCGCTTGGCGCCGGTACGCGTACCCTCCGGAGCCAAACCCAGCCAGAATGGCGTATCACGCATGACCGCCGTAGTCTGATCGACCACATCCCGAGCGCTGTCACGGTCCACCGGGATCCCCCCCAGCCAGTACATAAATCGCCCCAGACGTCCCTCAAACAGGGTGTGCTTACCCATAAAGCGCACCTGTACCCGTAGCGACTGGATGGCGCTGATACCAATCAGCCCGTCAATGTTCGAGGTATGCGGTGCCACCGCCAGAACCACACGGGAGGTATTGGGCAGGCTACCAACAATGCGCCAACCCATGGCCCCCAGAATCAGCCGGCCCAGGCCCGCTAGCAGCCAGTGGCCGCGCCGGGGTACCTGAGCCCCCAATGTTCGCGCTGTCAGCGGTGCCAGTTCTGATTTCATGCAAATACCGTAAAGGTTTGTCGACTCAGAGCCACGGGCTTGCCGGCCGCATCCCAAATCACCGCCTGGCTTTGCCCATAACCATCACTACACTGGTCAGTGTTGACCCGATACTGCCACAGCGTATCCGCCGGGCGAGCCCCCGGATCATCCAGTAACTCCATGGTCCAGGTCAGGGAGCTGGCAGGGGCCGGGCCTTTGAGCAACGGCAGCACCGAAGGCGGCCAGGTGTCCACCAGGGCAATTAGCGCCGCCGTGCTCATAGTCGCCGGCGGCACCACAAAGCCCATATAACCCGCAAAATCCGGCACCGCGCTGGCGCTGAACGGCGGCATACCTTCTGCGTAACGAATATCAAAATGGGAGAGGAAATCCGGTGTCAGCCCGTTGATAAACGGCAATGCGATACTCTCATCAGCCGCTTTCAGGGTGGGCGCGGCAGGTCCTTCTACAACAACCCTCGACTCCCGGCCCACGCCAAAGCTGGCCAGCATAACTGCCACAACCTGCTCCCCCTGACGGGCAGACACCATGGCCTGCATCACCGATTTTCCTTCCCGCAACACAGTGGCCTCCAGGGCAACCGGTCCTGGCGTGGCCGGCGCCACAAACGACAGGGAAAAGCTGCGCAAAAATCGCTCTGCCGCCACCGTCTTCTGTAGATGATCAAACAACACGGCTCCCACCAGGCCACCAAACAATGCCCGGCCCTGCCCCCACCCTTCCGGAAACGAAGCATTTCCCTTGCCATCTACCGTGGCCAGAATTTCATCGAATGTCATGGTCTCTCTCTATTCTGCATACCTGAAATCAGCGGCACTTTATTTACCATCCCAGCCGCATCAGTAAAAGTCATTATCCCGACGCAAAGGTGACCAACGGCGCCATAGCCAGCAAGACTACGCATAAAACCACCGTAAAACGCGTTTTCCCCATGCGCTTGGTCCCCCTTGTCGGTAGCATAGGCGCCTCTTTTTCAGTTTCGCCAGTACGGAGATAAACGCATGACCTGGTTGAAATCCCGACGCCTGCAGTACCTGTTGGCCATCACCGCGCTCTTTTTCTCGCTGATGGTAGTACTGCGCGCCGTGTTTTATTTCGGCTTTTCCCCTTTATCCGGTGACAGTGATATCGCCACCGACACCATTCTCACCGCCTGGGGCATTGGCCTGCGCTTTGACTTGCGCCTGGCCCTGCTGATGATGCTCCCGTTGGCCGCACTGGCCTACCTGCCCTGGCTCAACCTGTTACGCAGCAGCATTGCCCGCTTTGTCAGCCATGCCTACCTGCTGCTGGCCCTGTTGCTGCTGGTTCTCACCTATATTCTCGACTTTGGCCACTACGCCTACCTGGCCGACCGGCTCAATGTCACCGCGTTACGCTTTCTGGAAGACACCGCCATTTCCACCCAGATGGTCTGGGAGAGCTACCCCGTTATCTGGATCACCCTGGGCTGGCTGATCACCACCGCGCTCACTTTCTGGGCCGCCCTGTGGATTGAGAAAACCTTGCTCGGCCGTCCGCAGACTCGCATCTCCAAAAGCCAGGCCACATTAGGCTTTTTTATCTGCTTCGCCCTGTTTTTCTTCGCCATTCTTGGCCGCGTCAGCAACATCAATTTTTCCAACCCGATTCCGCTGCGCTGGAGCGAAGCCTTTGCCACCGGCAACAAGGCCGTAGGGTCCCTGGGGCTGAATCCGGTACTGTATTTCTACGACACCACCCTCATTCCTGCCTCGCCCTACGACAAGGACGCGGTGAAAGAGTATTACCCTCTGATGGCGGATTATCTGGGCATTCCGGCAGACCAGCGCGAGGACCTTAACTTCGACCGTATTGTGGATGTGCAGTCCCACAAGCTGGATTACGATCAGCCGCCAAACGTGGTGTTCGTAATGCTGGAGTCTCTCGGCGCCAGCCGTGTCGGCGCCTATGGCACCCCCTTTAACCCCACTCCTAATCTGGATCAGATTGCCGATGAAGGCTGGTTCTTCAAACACTTCTACGTACCGGTTACCGGCACCGCCAAAACCATCTGGGCCACCTTCACCGGCATTCCTGATGTGGCCCCCACGGAAAGTGCCAGCCGTAACCCTCTCACCGGCCATCAACGCATGGTGTTGAACGAATTCAAGGGCTACCGCAAGTTCTACTTCGTCGGCGGCAACGCCGGCTGGGCCAACATCGACGGGCTGATTCAGCAAAGCATTGACGGAATAGAGTTATACGAGGAAGGCGACTGGAAGGCCCCCAATGTGGATGTATGGGGAATATCCGACTTGGAGCTATTCCGCGAGTCCAATCAGATACTGGCCGATCTGCCAAACGATCAGCCCTTCTTCGCCTTTATCCAGACCGCCGGCAATCACCGCCCCTTCACCATTCCTGAAAAAAACGGGGACTTCGAAGCGCGGGATATACCGGAAGAAGAACTGAGAGAACACGGGTTCCGTAATCCCGCGCAATACAACGCCGTACGCCTGCTCGACTACAACGTGGGCGCATACATGAAAATGGCGCGCACCAGTGATTATTTCGATAATACGATCTTTGTGTTCTTCGGGGATCATAACAACCGCATTACCACCATCCCCCACATGCCACCGGCCATGGAAAAACTGGGACTGGAGAGCAATCATGTGCCTCACATGATTTATGCACCCGCTTACCTGAAACACCGTGTAATTGAACAGTCAGTCGGGCTGACCGATGTGATGCCCACCGTCGCCGGCATGCTGGGCCTGACCTACCGCAACACCACCCTGGGCCGAGACATTCAGAGCCCGGCACCGGAAGGCGACCGAGCCAGCTTTGTGGTGATGCAGGAAGGGCCACGCCCGGTGTATGGCGCCTTGACCAAGGATTACTTCGTGCGCATGAACCACGATGGCAGCAACGCCACCCTTCACGATCTACACAGCGATGACCCGGAAACTGACCGCGCCGAGCAACACCCCGAAGTCTTTGAAAAACTGTACGACCTGGCCCGTGGACAATACGAAACGGCCCGTTATATGTTCTACGACAACGTGGATGACAAAGACGGAAAAACCGGGAAATAAAACACCTGACGCTTGAGGCTGGAAGCCTGACGAAACACATACCGGATAACCTGTGTTTTCGTCGGGCATCTGCCGTCAATTCACTTTAGTGATGGCGCCCCATTACTGAGCCCGCTAGCCGTGCCACCCAGGCGCCCGGCAATACACGCGTCACCGCGACCATAAGCTTATAAAGCACACCAGGCACCACAACCGCTTTTCCACTGGCAAGCCCCTGCAACCCTGCAGCAGCTACCCTGTCCGCTGGCATCATCGCTTTCTCCAAATCCGGATCCATTTTTTCACGGGCCAGGGAAGAAAATTCCGTACGAGTGCCGCCCGGACACAACACACTCACGATAATGCCGAACGGCTTTAATTCTTCATGGAGCGCCCGACTCAGGTGTAGCACCGCCGCTTTACTGGCCGCATAAGTGGCCATGCCTGGAATAGGAAACCACGCGGACACCGAACTCACATTCAGCACCCAACCCTGCCCGCGTTGCACCATGGGGGCGACAAAACGTTGGGTTAACGCCAGCAGGCTGCGCACGTTCACATCCACCATGCCCAGCTGATCCGTCATGGGCAGTGACAACAAGGGTTTCTGAAAACCAAAACCGGCATTGTTGATCAAAATATCCACCTGCCGCCCCAACGCCTGGGTTCGTTCAAACACATCATCGGCGGCGAGTGGATCAGCCAAGTCCGCGGTAATCACATCAACAGTGACCGCACCAAGCTCGCTGGCCAACGCATCCAGCCTGTCCGTACGCCGCGCCACCAGAATCAGGTGGCAGCCACCAGCCGCAAGCTGTCGCGCCATTTGTTCACCAATACCGCTGGAGGCGCCTGTGATCAGTGCCGTTTTTCCGTTGAAAGTTTGCATCGGGTATCTCGGAGGGACGATGAGTTGAAAGTTCAAAGTGCAAAGTTAAAACGCGACCAAGGGCCGAGAATCCTGCCGGGTCGTCACCGCGATTATCGTTAATGGCGCGAGCACGGCCACTCAAAACCAGAGGGGGTCCCCCACGCTTTTTAACTTTACACTTTGAACTTTTAACTGGCTTTTCTTCTGACCAGAAACAAAAAACCCGGCACAAGGCCGGGTTTTTCTGGTGCTTAACTGCGAGCTGTTTTTACAGCTTGCCGTCCAGCTCCGGTACTGCTTCGAACAGGTCAGCCACCAGGCCGTAGTCCGCCACCTGGAAGATGGGGGCTTCTTCGTCCTTATTGATAGCAACGATGACCTTGGAGTCTTTCATGCCGGCCAGATGCTGGATGGCACCGGAGATGCCAACCGCAACGTACAGGTTCGGCGCAACGATTTTACCGGTCTGACCGACCTGCATGTCGTTGGGTACGAAACCTGCGTCAACGGCGGCACGGGATGCACCCACGCCAGCGCCCAGCTTGTCAGCCAGCTTGTACAGGATTTCGAAATTTTCGCCGTTACCCATGCCGCGACCACCGGAGATCACGATCTCGGCAGCGGTCAGCTCAGGACGGTCAGACTTGGCGAGCTCTTCACCTACAAAGGAGGAGATGCCCGCGTCTTTAACAACGTCCAGGCTCTCAACAGAGGCGGAACCGCCTTCTGCTGCAACACCATCGAAAGAGGTACCGCGCACGGTGATCACTTTCTTGGCATCGCCACATTTCACGGTAGCAATGGCATTACCGGCGTAGATCGGACGCTTGAACGTATCCGCATCGACCACGTCGGAGATCTCGGAGATCTGAGCCACGTCCAGCAGAGCCGCCGCGCGGGGCGCGAAGTTCTTACCGGTGGTGGTGGCAGCCGCCAGAATGTGGCTGTAATCGGCGCCCACTTCAGCAACCAAATCACCAATATTTTCAGCCAGCTGATGCTCGTAGGCATCGTTGTCTGCGCACAGTACCTTGGAAACGCCATCAACCTTGGCCGCTTCTTCAGCAACAGCGCCACAGCCTTTACCGGCTACCAGCACAGTGATGTCACCGCCGATATCTTTGGCAGCAGCAACCACACTCAGGGTAACTTTGTTGAGCGCGGCGTTATCGTGTTCGGCGTAAACTAATACACTCATCAGATCACCTTCGCTTCGTTCTTCAGTTTCTCGACCAGCTCGTCAACAGAGCCAACGATGATGCCAGCCTGACGCTCGGCCGGTGCTTCCACTTTCTCGGTGGTAACACGCGGAGTCAGGTCAACGCCCAGATCAGCTGCGGTCTTAACGTCCAGCGGCTTCTTCTTGGCTTTCATGATGTTCGGCAGAGACGCGTAACGCGGCTCGTTCAGGCGCAGGTCAGTGGTAACCACTGCCGGCAGGCTCAGCTCAACGGTCTGCAGGCCGCCGTCGATTTCACGGGTAACCTTCACTTTACCGTCAGCCACATCCACTTCGGATGCGAACGTGCCCTGCGGCAGACCAGCCAACGCAGCCAGCATCTGGCCGGTTTGGTTGTTGTCGCCGTCGATAGCCTGTTTGCCCAGGATAACCAGCTCAGGCTTCTCTTCATCAACAATGGCTTTCAGCGCTTTGGCAATGCCCAGCGGCTGAACGTCTTCGTCGGTTTCGACCAGGATGGAGCGGTCAGCGCCCAGAGCCATGGCAGTACGCAGCTGTTCCTGAGCGGTCTTTGGACCGATAGAAACGGCAACGATTTCGGTAACCACACCCTTTTCTTTCAGACGCACTGCTTCTTCTACAGCGATTTCACAAAAGGGATTCATGGCCATTTTAACATTGGCGAGATCAACACCAGTGTTATCAGCCTTCACGCGAACCTTGACGTTGTAATCAACGACCCGCTTGATGGGTACAAGAACCTTCATAGGATCCTCGGAATGTTCCATTGGGTGACTTGTAGAAGGAGGCGACATGACGCCGTTGCCGGGTCCACCCCCGCGAAAGAGCCGCTATCTTGAACGCTCGCCCACAGCAGGTCAATAGGCCGAAAATCTGTAAGCAGATGATTTTGCTGCAAATAGACCACACAAACTGTCCACTTTTTGTGACCTGTCGGTCGGCGATTTTGTTGAAAATCAACCATCTAGCAAGAGATAATCCAAACACTTGTTTGAAAGTGTCCCGCGGCTGTTCAAATGTTGACACAGGTTCACGTCAGCGGGGTCAACCCCAATAGTGGTGTGGTTTCTTCTATCTCTATATACTCCGCGCCACCCCAAGGTTGGTCTCGGTCGGCCACTGAGAAAGATTTTCTGTTGCTGCAAATGTCAGAACATCTTTCTCAGTGGCTCCCGGGCCAAACACGCAATTGATAGCGAGGAGACAGGCTGTGGAACGCGAATCTATGGAAGTCGACGTAGTCATCGTTGGCGCCGGTCCTTCCGGTCTGGCAACCGCCTGCCGTCTGGGCCAGATTGCCCAGGAAACCGGTCAGGAAATCAGTGTTGTTGTTGTAGAGAAAGGCTCCGAAGTTGGCGCCCATATTCTTTCCGGTGCTGTGCTCGAGCCACGCGCCCTGAATGAATTGTTCCCCAATTGGCAGGAACTGGGTGCGCCGGTGAACACCAAGGTCACCGGTGATGAAATCTTCTTTCTCACCGGCCCGGAAAAGGCACAGAAAGTGCCTAACATGTTCGTTCCTAAAACCATGCACAACGAAGGGAACTACATTATTTCCCTGGGTAACCTGTGCCGCTGGTTGGGTGAGCAGGCCGAAGGCCTGGGTATCGAAGTGTTCCCCGGTTTCGCCGCTAGTGAAGTGCTGTATAACGAAGATGGCTCGGTAAAAGGTATCGCCACCGGCGATTCCGGTATCGGCCACGATGGCGAGCACAAACCCAGCTACACGCCGGGCATGGAGCTGCACGCCAAGTACACCATTTTCTCCGAAGGCTGCCGTGGCCACCTGGGCAAGCAGCTGCAGGAAAAATTCAACCTGCGCGAAGGCACCGACCCGCAACACTACGGCCTCGGCATCAAGGAACTGTGGGACATTGATCCGGCCAAGCACCAGGAAGGCCTGGTGGTTCACACCGCTGGCTGGCCGCTGACCGAATCCGGCTCCCCGGGTGGTGCGTTCCTGTACCACATCGAGAACAACCAGGTTGCCTTGGGCCTGATCACCGATCTGGCCTACTCCAACCCGCACGTCTCTCCGTTCGATGAGATGCAGCGTTGGAAGACCAACCCGGAAATTCAAAAGCATCTGGAAGGCGGCAAGCGTGTCTCTTATGGCGCTCGTGCCATCTCCAAAGGTGGTCTGCAATCTCTGCCGAAGATGACCTTCCCCGGTGGTCTGATGGTGGGCTGTAATGCCGGCACCCTGAACTTTGCCAAGATCAAGGGCACTCACACTGCCATGAAATCCGGCATGATTGCCGCTGAAATCCTGGCTGAAGCCCTCAAGGGTGGCCGCGGCAGCGACGAGCTGACCGAATATAAAGACGCCTTCGAGAAAAGCTGGGTTTACGAAGAACTGCACGCGCAGCGTAACTTCGGCCCGGCCCAGCACAAGTTTGGCAACCTGATCGGTTCCGCCTTTGCGTTCGTAGACATCAACCTGTTCAACGGCAAACTGCCCTTCACCATGCGCGATACCACCCCGGATCACGCGACCCTGAAGCCAGCGGACCAGAGCAAGAAGATCGACTACCCGAAACCGGATGGCAAGATCACCTTCGCCAAGTTGGACAGCGTATTCCTGTCCAACACCAACCACGAAGAAGATCAGCCGTGTCACCTGACACTGAAAGATCCAAGCGTGCCGCTGGAAGTCAACCTTCCCAAGTGGGACGAGCCGGCTCAGCGTTACTGCCCGGCTGGCGTGTATGAAGTGGTAGAGGACGAGAACACCGGCGAAAATCGTTTCCAGATCAACGCCCAGAACTGCGTCCACTGCAAAACCTGTGACATCAAGGACCCCACCCAGAACATCAACTGGGTGGCACCGGAAGGCACCGGCGGCCCGAATTACCCGAACATGTAATTCGCCACGGATTCCGTGTCACAAACAAAAAAGGCGCCCATTCAGGCGCCTTTTTTGTTGCCGGGTGTCAGGGGAAGCACCCGAGCAATGCAGAGACAGGGTTAAGCCAACGGCCTTTGCAGGCGCTGAATCACCTGAGCACGCTGCGCCGCGCGATTCTTGCGCAGGCGGTACCAAGCCAAACGAATGCGATAATCCAACGCATCCATCATCGCCAGCGGAGGCATGGCAGGCATGTGCAAATCCGGTTTGCGGGACTGAATCTGTACCGGGGCTTCAAGTGTCTGGGTTTCGTTGTGCTTCATGGTCTCCTCCCTGTCTGGTGACAATATGGAGTGGTTGAATTGAGCAGCTGGGCTGTGATTGGCCTCCATAATGCAATCCGGTTTATGATCAGTAAATCGAAAAGAACTGCACCTATCGTTCAATTTTTCTGAAAGGTCAATCATGCCACCCAGCCCCCCTCTCCAGCCCCTGCTGGATACGGAAATCCTGCGCAGTTTCGTGGCCATTGCTGAAACCGAGAGCTTCACCCAGGCCGCCAACGAAGTGTTCCGCACTCCTTCCGCGCTGAGCATGCAAATCAAGCGCTTGGAGGAACAGGTTGGCCAACGGTTATTTCTCCGCGAAGCCCGGCGAGTCAGCCTGACCGCCGAAGGAGAGGCCATGCTCGGTTACGCCCGGCGGCTACTAAAACTGAACCAGGAAGCGATCAGCCACTTCACCGCCCCGGAGCTGGAAGGCACCGTGCGGCTCGGCACTCCGGATGATATCGGCACCCGCATTCTGCCCCAGGTGTTGACCCAATTTTCCCGCTCCCACCCTGCCGTACAGGTGAATGTTCTTGTCGGACGCAGCGCCGACATGTTGCAGCAACTGGATGCCGGCAAACTGGACCTGATTATGGTGACCACGGGCAAGCAAGCGCGACCAGCACGGGGGGAAGTGGTGCATAGCGAACCGTTGGTATGGGCAGGCGCCCAGAGTGGTATCGCGGTCACCCAGAATCCGCTGCCGCTGGCTTTGGCCAGCCAAGGCTGCCCTTGGCGCAAAATAGCGCTGGAAGCGCTGGACCGCAGCGAGTATCGCTACCGGGTCGCCTATACCAGCGAACATTGTGCCGGCCAGGAAGCTGCCATGCAGGCAGATCTGGCCATCGGTCCCTTCCCTCTTAGTCTGATCCAGCCACCCTTGCAGCAGCTGGATGACGAATACCCCCTCCCCGAACTGGGCGATTACCAAATCGCTATGCTTTATCGGGGCGAGGAAGGCTCTGCCACCCATGTGCTCGCCGGCCATGTGCGAGCGGTTTTCCGGGCATTGCGGCTATAAGCAGCCAGAAAAAGGCAACATGATACAGATAGTTTATTTTGTCTCATTGTTTGATGGCGTACTCCTCGCTAGCATGAAATGAAGCAGGCGCATGAACCCGCTGACCGCGAGGAAAAAAAACAATGACCGCTCAAGCCAACCTGAAAAGCCGCCAGGCGCGACTGGAACACGAATGGCCCACTCCCCTCACAGCCGGGGAACTGGACCAGCAATTCCCCGGTATCTTCGATGGCGCCATGCTGTTGGCCGGTGGCGCCAACATCATCCTGCAACTGGCTCTGCCAGCAGTGGGGTATGGGGTGGTGGAAAGCCGGGTGGAAAGTGGCTCAATCCTGCATCATCCTGTCAAACGCTCGCGCACCACCTTCACCTACCTGGCCGTCGCCATGATGGGCACCAGCGAAGAGAAGCTGTCCTACCGCAAGGCAGTGAATCGTTCCCATGCCCAAGTACACTCCACCGAAGATTCACCGGTGAAATACAACGCCTTCGATGAAAACCTGCAGATGTGGGTCGCCGCCTGTCTCTACTGGGGCTTCGTGGACACCCACCAGAAACTCCATGGGCCAATGAGCCAGGAGGAACAGGAAATCTTTTACCAGCTGGCCCACCCGCTGGGGACCACCCTGCAAGTGCGCCAGGATACCTGGCCGAAAGATCTGGAGGCGTTTGACGCCTACTGGCAGGAGAGTCTCCAGAAGCTCCACATCGACGAGCGCATTCGCCAGTATCTGATGATCATTGCCGACCTGACATTCCTCAGCTCGCCAACCCGGTTTCTGCTGGGGCGTTTCAACCGGTTTGTGACCACCGGTTTCCTGCCAGTCGAGATCCGTGAGCAAATGCAGCTGAAATGGAATGACAAGAAACAGCGGCGTTTCGAGCGTACCGTGCGCACCATTGGCCGCATCAGTCTGCTGCTACCGCGCGTCATCCGACAGGCACCCTACAACCTGGTGTTATGGGATTTCCGCCGCCGCCTGAAGCATGACAAGCCGCTGGTTTAACGACTCAAATCCGGGACACCGGAACCTTTTGGTGACGCTCATCCCCTGCGCCTTGTGAACAAGCCTCCAACAATAATCATTGATCGCTGTTGGAGCCTTGCCCGCAAAGTGAATGCTTTCCCTTGCCCTCAGGAAAAATCGAGGAAAGCTCCAGCGACGAAAGCTCTCGCCACTCGCCCGGCTTCAAGCTGTCATCCATCACAAGATGACCTATTGCCAACCGATGCAACGTCAGCACCTTGTTATCGAACCGCCCGAACATTCTCTTGATCTGGTGATACCGGCCTTCGCACAACCAGACATCCGCTTCGTAAGTACCAAGGATCCTGATCGTTGCCGGGCGTGTCTTTATGCCCTCGAATTCGAACCACATGCCTTCCGAAAACGCGGCCACATAATCCTCCGTCAGAGGCTGCTCCACCGTCACCCGGTAATGCTTGCGAACCTGATTCTCCGGCTGGCTCAGCTGCCGGGACCAGGCGCCATCGTTCGTCAGCAACACCAGGCCAGTGCTGTTGAAATCCAGCCTTCCTGCCAGGTGTAAACCCTCGCGCTGGGACGCGGGCAACAAATCCATCACGGTGGTGTGTCGGTCATCGCTGGTGGCACTGACCACGCCGGCTGGCTTATTCACCATCAGATAACGTGGCGCTTCACTTTGCAGTAGCTCACCATCCAGCTCTACCCGGTCGAAGGGGCCGATTCTCTGCTGGCGGTCACGTACCGGCACACCGTTCACCTGGACACGCCCCGCAGCCAACACCGGCCGCAGTCCACTGCGGCTGACTTGCAGAGCCTGGCTGAGAAAACGATCGAGACGATGGTAGCGGGTTGGCATCGGCGCAGTTTACCTGTCAAGAATCGAGATGGTGATAGCTAAATGCTATTTATGCATTAGAAAATATCATTATGAAAAGAGAACACAAACAGTTCTTATTAGTAATCATAATTTTATCAAGAGCACACTGAATAACGCTTTGCGCCACTGCCGAGCCGGGCCGTTATCCAAATACTCCCTCCGCTGCCACTACAGGATTGCCATGTCGACCTTCCCCTATCGCCTGACCGCACTGACGCTCGCCTGTATCACCGCCCCCTTTGCTCATGCAGCCGATGAAGAAGGCCATGTTCTTGAAGCGGTAAAAGTACAAAGCAGTGCTGATGCCTCCAAAGAAGGGCTCAGTGACGCCTATGCGGGTGGCCAAGTAGCCGAGGGCGGATCCCTGGGAGTTCTGGGCAAGCAGGACACACTGGAAACGCCTTACAATTTCACCAACTACACAGAGTTGCTGATCGAAGACCAGCAGGCCGAAAGTGTCGGTGATGTACTTTTGAATGACCCTGCGGTTCGCGTTGCCCGTGGCTTCGGCAACTTCCAGCAGGTCTATCTGGTACGCGGCCTGCCGGTGTATTCCGACGACATGAGCTACAACGGCCTGTATGGCCTGCTGCCCCGCCAATACCTGTCCTCGGAGTTCATTCAGCGCGTCCAGGTATTCCGCGGTGCTAATGCGTTCCTGAACGGCGCCGCGCCCGGCGGCAGTGGACTGGGCGGTGCAATCAACGTACTGCCCAAACGCGCCCCCAACTATGCGGTGAACCAGTTTACCCTCGGCGTGGAGAGCGGCGGCCAGGGTTACGGCGCAGTAGACTTGGCACGCCGCAGTGATGATGGCCGTGCCGGCATCCGTATCAACGCCGCCCGCCGCGATGGCGACACCGCTGTGGATGGTGAGAACCAGAAAATATCCATGTCACATATCGGTGTGGATTTCCGCGAAGAAAACCTGCGCTTATCCGCTGATCTGGGCTTTCAGAAGGTCAGCATGGATGCATCCATGCCCAGCATCACCTTTGCCTCCGGCGTGCCCATCCAGAAAACCCCGGATGCCGACAAGAGCGTCGCCCAACCCTGGACTTACTCCAACTCTGAAGACCTGTTTGGCACCCTGCGCGCAGAATATGACTTTGCCGATAACGTCACCGCCTGGCTTGCTGCCGGGGTCCGCCAAGGCGACGAAGACGCCATCTTCGCCAACCCCACCGTGAACAATACCGCTGGCGATTACACCGCGAACCGTTTCGAGAATGTCCGGGAAGATACCGTCATCACTGGCGAAGCCGGGGTTCGCTGGGAACTGGCAACCGGCGAGATAGGCCACACCCTGAGCCTGTCCACCGCCAGCTATGAACTGGACTCCAAGAACGCCTTTATCTTTGGGGGAGGCATCACCGGCAATATCTATAACCCCCAGACGGCTCCCATGCCGGCGTTGGGTTTCGCCGGTGGCGATCTGAACGATCCCAAAACTACCATCAAAACCCAGATGCGCAGCGTCGCACTGGCTGACCAGCTTGCCATGCTGGACGATAAACTCCTGGTGACGCTCGGTGCCCGCTACCAGGAAATCGAAGACACCAGCTACGATTACAACACCGGTGATCGAAGCAACAAGTACGAAGATAACGATGTGACCCCGTCCGTTGGTGTGCTGTACCGACTCACCAATTCCGTCTCCCTCTACACCAATTACATCGAAGGCCTGGTGAAAGGCGGTAACGCCCCCGCCAACAACAACAGCCAGCCGGTGGCTAACGCCGGGGAAACCATTGCCCCCTTCACCACCGAACAGACCGAACTGGGTATGAAGTTCGACGCCGGAAATCTGGGCGGCAGCATTTCACTGTTCCAAAGCAAGAAACCCATTACCGGCTACGACGGCAACAACACATTCAAAATCGTGGATGACCAGACAAACAACGGCCTGGAACTGATGGCCTACGGTAAGCCACTGGACAGCCTGACGGTGCTCGGTGGTGTCAGTTTGCTGGATACCGACGTGGATGGTGAAGACGCCATTGGCTCCCCGGACACCCAGGCCAACCTGAATGTGGACTGGGCTGTCCCCGGCACGGAAGGCCTGTCCCTGGACGGCCGCGTGATTTACACCAGCTCCCAGTATGCGAATGCCGCCAACACCCAGAAGATACCGGACTGGACCCGCCTGGATCTCGGTGCCCGCTATCTGATCCCAGTCGGAGACGCTAAGATGCTAACCCTGCGCGCCCGGGTCGAAAATGTGGCAGATGCGGACTACTGGGCTTCCGCCGGCGGCTTCCCCGGTTCCAGCTACCTGACCGTAGGCGCGCCACGTACCGTTATGCTATCCGGCACCTACGAATTCTGATCCCTGGGAAACGCCCCGGCTTGTGCCGGGGCAATCTTTTATGAAACAAAGCACGTTCCGAACCTGGTCCTCGCTGCACACCTGGACCAGCCTGATCAGCACCGCTTTCCTGTTGATGCTTTGTATCACCGGACTACCCCTGATCTTTCATGATGAACTCGACAGCGTTCTCCACAGTGACCACTGGCAACCCGCCAACCCTGACGGTGCGCTGCTAAGTCTGGACGATATTCTCGAGCAGGCGGCGCAGCACCGCCCCGGCGAAGTCCCGCTGTACATGAGCTTCGATATCGACCGCCCGGTGATTAACGTCACCAGTGGTCCCGCTCCGGATTCCCCCGGCCGCGATATGACCATGGCGTCCTTCGATCGAACCAGCGGTGAACCGGTACCCGGGCACGATGGCTTCGACATCATGGAATTCCTGCTGCAACTGCACACCGACATGTTCCTGGGCTTACCCGGCATGCTGTTCCTGGGCGCTATGGGCCTGCTGCTGATCATCGCCATTGTGTCCGGCGTTGTGCTCTATGCCCCCTTCATGCGCAAGCTGGAATTCGGTGCCTTGCGCACCCAGCGCGCCAAACGCATCAAGTGGCTGGACTATCACAACCTGCTTGGCATCGTGACCGTCGCCTGGCTCACCGTGGTGGGCCTCACCGGAGTGGTGAACAGCCTGGCTGACCCCATCACCACTACCTGGCGAACCCAGGCACTGGCCGACCTGACTGCCGGCTACCAGGACGACACTGTTCCCACCCCGGCTGAGATGGCCTCGCTGGATGATGCCGTCAAGCAGGCAGTGGAAGCAGCGCCAGACATGACCCTGCAATTCGTGGCCTTCCCCGGTGGCTCCTGGTCTACCAACTATCACTACGCCATTTTCCTGCACGGCAACACGCCGTTGACCTCGCACATCACCACACCGGTGCTGATTGATGCACGCACCGGAGAGTTTGCCGGCATGCGCGAGATGCCCTGGTACAACAAGGCACTCGCCCTTTCCGGGCCACTACACTTTGGGGATTACGGCGGATTACCGCTGAAGATTCTCTGGTTTGTACTGGACCTGTTTACCATTGTGGTGCTGGTGACCGGTCTGTACCTGTGGTGGGTGCGGCGACGAAATCGCACAACAGGAGGTGCATGATGGGCCGTATTTTTGCCCTTCCCCTGCTGATCGGCATCACCAGTATCGTGGGATTGCTGGCCGCCCTGCTCGGCGATGGTGTCTACGACACCGTGTCGTGGTTAGGCCTGGGCCTCCCGGTTGCCGCCGTGATTTACGCCTACGCCAAACGACACTGACACCCGCCATAGGCTACTGTAGGAGCCACCCCACGCTGATATACCCCAGCGCGACGACAGCCCCGACAACCTGAAACATAGTGGCCATGACAGCGGCTGGCCGCGTCCACGGATATCGATCCAGCACAAAAAGAGCTACGCCAAGGGCAAGGCAGAACGTAGCAGGGATCTTGAGTTCAAGAGACGAGCCAGAAACCGTAGTGAGGTTATTACTCGACACAGGCGACCCGATATCGGCAGCCCAAAACATCACGCCGAGAAAAACGTCCAGAATAGCGACGGTCCTGACCATCCAAACGTTAATCATCCCGCACCTTTTTTTAACGAGAAATCCGCTGCTTCACAGCCACGGCCAGCCAGGCAGCACGCCTACGGCTGCCTGTCGAAGGTTTTCACCCCTTCCGGAATCTTGAACCAATCCTGTTTTTCGCTGATCCAGATATGCGCCTGAGGCTCAAGAATACTGGTATCCGCCAGATTGGCTGGTTTGAGCTTAATACTATCGGGGTCATCCGGGTTAACGTGGTAAATGCGATTGCCGCAGGTGGGACAGAACATGGCCGCACTGGTATTGCCACTGTCAGCGGTACGCAACCATTCGCGCATTTCACCGTGAAACACGATGTCTTTGGCGTGTACAACGGCAGTCAGGCTGAACGCACTGGTGGACAGCTTCTGGCAGGCCTTGCAATGGCAGGCCAGCACCTTCTGGGGTTCAGCCAATAACTGGTAGGTCACCTCGCCGCACTGGCAAGCGCCTTGGATCGGATAAGTTGCCATCGTTTCCTCCGCTTATTCAGTCATCTGATTGACGGGCCTTTTCGGCACGCCCATAACAGGCTAAATCGTCCCTGCCTGATTGTCTGGCCCATTCATCAGCCCACTGAGCCAACGGCCCTATGGACTCCATGAGCTGGCCCCCCAATTCGGTAAGGGCGTAGCCGCTGCTCTCTTCCAGCACCACGATTCCCGCCTCGCGAAGCTCCTTGAGCCGCGACATCAACACGTTGGGCGAGCTGATACCGCATTCCTGTTGCAATACGCGGGTGCTCTTTTGCTGATGGTCTCGCAGGCACCAGAGGATACGCAACGCCCAGCGACGACCCAGCAGATCCAGAGCCACCATGATGGGCTGGCCGGATTGAGAATTACGGACCGGCTGGCCCGGTTTAACAGGTCGACTTTGCGCCACGCTTGATCTCCTGACAGATCGCTATTACTTTAATAGCGTTATCCATTTAATAGCACCATGCTAGCACACGCGAGGAGCAAACCATGATCATTGATGCCTGGGCCCAACACCCCACGTTGCGTCACCTACAGGACCCTATCTTCGATTCGCTACGGCGCTGGACGAAAATGCCAAAACCGCAATCGGAGCTTCCCGTGTCCACCACGATTGCCCTGATGGATGCCGGCAACGTGGATCAGAGTTTGATTTCTGCCTGGGAAGCCCCCGGCAAGAGCATGATTTCCAATGATGAAGTCGCTCAGTTCGTTGATCAGGCGCCAAACCGATTAATTGGGGTCGGCTCGGTGGATATCTCACGCCCCATGGCAGCGGTACAGGAAATTCAACGCTGCGTTAATGAACTGGGCTTCAAAGCCATACGCGTACTGCCCTGGCTATGGGAAGTGCCGCCCACCGATCGGCGCTTTTATCCGGTGTATACGGCCTGTGCCGAACTCGGCATTCCTTTTTGTACCCAAATTGGCCACACCGGCCCGTTAATGCCCAGCGAAGTGGGCCGTCCCCTCTATCTGGATCAGGTCGCGCTGGATTTTCCAGAATTGAACATTGTCGCAGGCCATATCGGCTACCCATGGACCGAAGAAGCCATCGCCGTTGCCACCAAGCACGAAAATGTCTACATCGACACTTCCGCCTACACCGCCAACCGCTATCCCGCCGCACTGGTAGATTTCATGCGCCACCACGGCCGTAGCAAGGTATTGTTCGGGACCAATTACCCCATGATCACTGCCGAAAAGGCACTGGAAGGGCTCGACGCCCTCGGCCTGGATGAGGAGGCAAAATCGCTATTTCTCGCCGGCAACGCCCAACGGATTTTTGGCCTGTCCTAACAGGCAATGATTTACCGGGTGTTCCCAGCGTTCGATGAGGGACGGTAACGGTAGTGCCCGGTAATCGGATAGTCGAACAGCATGTCCTCCAGTTCGGGGCCGGCACCAATGTTATGCACAATTAGCGGGTTGTCGCTGCCCTCGCTTGTCCGGTCTGTAACAATGCCGATGTGCGGCAGGTTACCCGGCAACATCCAGGTCACCAGATCCCCCGGCACATAATCCGCGGGGCTATCACTGACGGGCAATGACTCACCATGGCGACTGAAGAAAGCTTGCAGATTGGGCACGCGGCGGTGGTCGATATTGCGATCAGTGGAAGCTAGCCCCCAGATCCGTTTGGACGGATAAGCTGCGAAGTTAGCGACCATATCCTCATGGACTTTGACCTGCAGATCCGTGCCAACGGCACGGTAAGCACGGATGATGACATCCGTGCAGACACCAATATTGGCCGGCACATCGCCATTGGGGTAATCCAACCGGTAATAGGCACCGTTGTAGCTCACCTGATGCTGCGTGCGCTCAAGGGCCGCCGACACCAGCTCCTGTTGAAAAGCGTTAGCCTGCACAGCGCCTGACAACAGCATCCAAAGTAACGCTAACCCACGTGCCAAGCGTAGCGGCATATTCCTGCCCCTCTTTCCCTCATCCATTTAACGGGTTCTTTCCTGTCGGTTAGCAGAGATTCAAAATGAATGGTTAGCTATTAGAGCGTTGCGAAAACGCCACCCAACCAAAGAACAACATAAAGGCCACGTCATTGAGCCCATAGATGCTAAAGAAAGCCCCGGCGAAAAGGTCTTGCTCGTACAAAGCACCAAGGTCATTGCCAGAGATCCACAACACCCAGGCCACAACGTACACCAGCTTCTCAATGGCAAAGGCCGCCGCTAACCAGCGAAGATTCCCCTTAATAAAGGCCGCCCCCAAATACGCCAGCCCCCACACCACAATCATCAAGAGCCCAAAGTTGGACATCACCACCGGATCGGCCTGGTTGATGGCGTCATTGGTAAAGGCACGGGAAAAAAGCAGCACACCACCGATATTCATGGCAGCAGCGGCGATAAAACCGTTTCGGATCAGGTTGGCGTTCATTATCTCTCCAAAATATTTCAGGGTTATTTTGATTTCATTCGGCTTGCCAGAGAACGACAAGATCACTATTTCTACGCTGGTGCGAAAGCCTGCTGTAGGAGCTCCGCTTGAGGCGCGAACAGCCGAGCCATCAACGCTCCCCTCCGGGTTCGATGAAATACACGGAGCAAGACCTGCGCCCACATCATGTTAGTGCTCTTATTTCTACGATATTATTTGGATTGACAGGGACAGACTGGTACCCGTCTTGATCAATACGGCAAGCTTCGGGATTTACCATAAAATGGTACGAGGATACCAACATTTTCCCCCAAGGATATTCGATAAACGTTTTCACTAAGGATGGCTGAAGTACACACTTTACTACCAGAGGCTGTCCAATCTTTGCGAGCTTTTGGCCAATGGGCTCATCAAGTTCGAAGCACATACTGACCTGCTCACCGCCATAAAGGCCAAGAAGGTATTTCGTACCGCTTTTGCCTAGCTCCTTTTCAGTAAAGTTAAAGAATATACGTCCATCTCTCCCATCGCTTTGGCTACCAGAAAAATAGCTTCCCCATCGTTTCTTGATCTCATCGATCTCGGATGATGAAAATATATAGCCATGATCCTTCAAGAAGGATTGCCTGATATCCTCGCCATTTCTTACCAACAACCCGCGCGTTCGGATACTGGCGGGGATAGCTCTAGTGTAGTGAACGCCTATCACTTGATTCATATTACAAAAGCGGTCGATATCGTGGACTAGGGAAACCACCTCTGGGTTACCAACCAGCTCCTCGGAAAATTCCGTCTCTTCGCAAAGCCGCCGAATGGATTCTAACTTTGAAGCAAACCGTTCGGGCAGATCTTTTGGTTTGGTGAGATCTATATTCATGCGTGTATCACTCACAATTCCGGGGGCAGGTCTTGCCTTTTTCTACTTGGCGCACGGGGCAAGACCTGACCCCGCATCGCGCCATAAACGGCCGAGTGAAACGAGGTCAGGCGACCGCAGGGAGCGAATTTAATGGCTTTTTTATGTGTGGATTTCAAAGAGAAGCTCGCCTCCCTTAATGCTAAGGTTTCCGAAATCACCTGAAACTTCGAACCCGTCTTCCAGTAAGAAAAGCGAGTCAATATTCCCAAAGTCTATCTCTCCCACCTCATCAGTGGACTTTGGCGCACTTGCCATGGGTAACAACCCTACGCATTCACTAATATTCTCGAACGCCAGCGTAGCTCTGCGATAGCAAGTGTATTCATTGGCCTTCGGTGTCATGTAATGCTCAGAAGATGGCCAAATGCTTGCTTCAATATCGAAAATGACATTCCAACCTTCGTGACGCCACCCCAAAACGAACGAATCATTGAGATCAATGCCCTGGAACAGTTTAAGCTCAGTCCACTCCATACTTGCCTACACTTAACAGGTATTAGAAAGCCCGCTCGAACATCCAATAAAAGCGCCGGCGTCATATCCTATTTATCGAAATCATATATCGACCGATAAAAGCAGAAATCTCAACGGGTTACAACGGCATGCTTTCCGGGCGGCTGTGATATGAGGAAGGTGCTAGCGGGGGTCCAAGTTTTAATACCCGTTTGGGCGAATTTTTCTGACGAAGGTGGCTTTTGAAAGGGTGTTCGCGGCTCAAGCGCCGTATTCGCTTCGCTCACCCTTCGGGCCGCACGGAACTACGTGCGTTACTTCGCTACGCTACGTTCCTACAGAAACAAAGGTAACAGGCAGGGCCGGACGGCCCTGCCCTGAGGGTTTAGTCTTTCTTCTTCCAATCCAGGCTATAAAGATCGTCCCGACGATCCCGCAGGTTGGTCACCGACCCTTCCCGGTGCAGCAGTTTCAGTTTTTCCAAATCCACATCCGCAAACATCAGCATTTCGGTGTTGGGCACCGACTCACTGATGATGGCATCGTGGGGGAAGTAGAAATCACTGGGAGAAAACACCGACGACTGGGCGTACTGGATATCCACCGCGTCCACTCGCGGCAGGTTGCCCACGGAGCCGGAAATGGCCACGTAGCATTCGTTCTCGATGGCGCGGGCCTGGGCACAGTGACGCACGCGCAAGTAGCCGTTTTTGGTGTCGGTCCAGAACGGCACGAATAGGATGTCCATTTTCTCGTCGGCTAGGATGCGGCCCAGTTCAGGGAATTCCACGTCGTAGCAGATCAGGATACCCACCCTGCCCGCGTCGGTATCGAACACCTGCAACTTGTCACCGCCCTGGATCACCCAGTCACGGCGCTCGTGGGGGGTGATGTGAATTTTGTACTGGGATTCTACCGAGCCATCGCGGCGCATCAGGTAGGCCACGTTGTAAACCTTGTCATCTTCAATCACCGGCATGGAGCCACCAATGATGTTGATGTTGTAGCTCACTGCCATATCCGCCAGCGCATCGCGGACTTCTTCGGTGAAGCTGGCCAGGAAACGTACCGCTTCCACGGAATTAAGCTCCGGGCGCAGGCCCATCAGCGGCGCACTGAAGAACTCCGGCAGCACGGCAAAATCGGCGCGATAATCGGACAGCGCGTCGATAAAGAATTCCACCTGATTGAGCAGGTCCTGCACGTCACGAGCGGCGCGCATGCGGCGCTGGACCACGCCCACACGCACCACGGTACGGCGCGGCCATTCGGCGTCGTCGTCTTCCGGTTCGTAGAGAATGTTGTCCCATTCCAACAAGGTCGCGTAGCCGTGGGAGTCTTCATCTTCCGGCAGGTACGCTTTCATCAGCCGTTTTACGTCGAAACCGTTGGAGAGCTGAAATGACAGAATCGGATCATAAATGGCGCGCGATTCCACCTGCTCGATGTACTCGGTGACCTTCATCTGGTCAGCGTAGTTGGTGAACCCCGGCAGGCGCCCCCCGGCCAGAATGGCGCGCAGGTTTTCTTCCCGGCACAGCTCTTTGCGCGCTTCGTAAAGACGACGCCCCAACCGGTAGCCGCGGTATTCCTTGTCCACGAACACATCCAGGCCGTAAAGCGCATCCCCATTTTTGTCGTGGGAACGCACCTTGTCATCGGTAATCAGGTCTTCGTAGCGGTGCGGGTTGGAGAAACGGTCGTATTTGACCTTGATGGTCAGCGCCGTGGCCACCAGCTCGCCATTGTCTTCGATCACCAACTGCCCGTCCTGAAAAATACGGATCAGGGTCTTGATGGTATCTTCCGGCCAGGCGCCACCGATATCGTGATAGACCTGATTCATCAGACGCGCCAACGCCGGGTAATCGTCTTCGGTAAGCGTACGCAGACGCAGGCGAGTGGTTTCTTCGGCCATATAAAACTCCGTTTTTCGCTGCACGCGTCACGCTCAACGCAACAACGCGATACAGGTCAATTCATCTCTTCAATGCCGCAACCGCGCTTCAATGCTGCAGGTTACGACGTTTTTTGCTTTTCCGTGTTGCGTGCCGCGTGTCGCATGCTGCGTCTCTTCTACGCATTCAATGGCGGGAAAGGAATCAGCCAGCTCATATCCCGATTCTGCAACGCATGCATGCCACTGGGATAGAGCGCCACGCCGTCCGGACGAATAAAAATCACCCCATCGCCGTTCAGCCCCACAAAACCGGACTGGTGCTCACGGACAAAGCCGCATTCGCTGCTCCACTGCGGCTGTAATGAAGGTGGAATGGTTTCGTAGCCGATGACACCATTGGCCAGAGGGTCATCGATGGCGACCCGGTCGCGATACAGGCCCACCGCATCTTCGCCGACCAGCAGCACCATGCCCTGATGAAAGTGCAGCAGGCTCACGTTACCGCGCGGTGGCAGGCTGAGGTTTTCCTGTAGGTCGATAATGGTATCCATAGAGTCTCAAACCTTACGTAATACGGGCGGATAAATGGCTGAAAACATTGTAATACTTACCGGCGCCGGAATCTCTGCGGAATCCGGTATCAAGACCTTCCGCGCCGCTGACGGGCTGTGGGAAAACCACCGGGTGGAAGATGTGGCCACCCCGGAGGCATTTCTGCGCAACCCCCTGCTGGTGCAGAACTTCTACAACCAGCGCCGCCAACAGCTGCTCACGCCGGCTATTCAGCCCAATGCGGCTCACCGGGCGCTGGCCACGTTAGAGAAAGCGTTTCCGGCGGGCAAGGTGCTGTTGGTGACCCAGAACATCGACGACCTCCACGAGCGGGCCGGCAGCCGCAACCTAATTCACATGCACGGCGAACTGCTCAAGGGGCGCTGCCAAACCAGCGGCGGGCTGGTGGACCTGGACCACGACCTGACCGTCAGCCTGCCCTGCCCCCTTTGCGGCGGCAAAGGCTGCCTGCGCCCCCATGTGGTGTGGTTCGGGGAAATGCCCTTGCAGATGGAAACGATCTACCGTGCTCTGGCCCAGTGCGACCGTTTTATCAGCATTGGCACCAGCGGCAATGTGTACCCGGCCGCCGGCTTTGTGGAAGAAGCCAACCGCCATGGGGCGCACACCGTGGAGCTGAACCTGGAGCCCTCCCAGCGGCTTACCGCCTTCGCGGAGCACCAGCATGGGCTGGCCTCGGAATTAGTGCCGGCCTATGTGGAAGCGTTAATAGCCGGTTTATAGCTACAAGCTACAAGCTGCAACACGAGGCTGGATTCACAGTATCCGCCAGGGATGGATCTTCGCGCTGATACGCCGCAACGCGGGCACTACCCGTTCCATTACCCGAGACCTATCCCGCGCCTTGTAGCTTGCAGCTTGTGGCTTGCTAAATTGCCCCCATCTATTTCTCCCAGAGCCCACCCCGTATTTCTCTAGCCGCCTGATTCCGCTAGACTGCTGAACCTCTACAAAAGGAGTGTCAGCCAGAGCCCGCCGCGCAAGAACGGGGTACGGGGCCTCCAGCAACTACAGGTAGCAAAGCACATCATGACCGACAAGCAGGTAGACGACCTCAACATTGCCTCGCAGGACGTACTGGTTACGCCCAACGCCCTGAAGGAAAAGCTGCCTCTCAGCGAGAATGCCCTTCAGACAGTGATCAGCGGCCGCGAGACCATCCGTAATATTCTGGACCGCAAGGACCATCGCCTGTTCGTGGTGATTGGCCCCTGCTCGATCCACGATACGGACGCCGCCATGGAATATGCCGCCAAGCTGAAGAAGCTGGCCGATGAGGTGAGCGATACCATCTACCTGGTGCTGCGTGTCTACTTTGAGAAGCCGCGTACCACTGTCGGCTGGAAAGGGCTGATCAACGACCCTTACATGAACGATTCCTTCAAGGTGGAAGACGGCCTGCATATCGCCCGCAAGTTGTTGCTGGATGTGGCTGAACTGGGCCTGCCTGCTGCCACCGAGGCGCTGGACCCGACCACCCCGCAGTACCTGCAGGATTTGATCGCCTGGAACGCCATTGGCGCGCGCACCACCGAAAGCCAGACACACCGGGAAATGTCTTCCGGCCTGTCCAGCCCGGTGGGCTTCAAGAACGGCACCGACGGCAGCCTGGATGTGGCCGTGAACGCCATGCTCAGCGTGAAGCACCCGCACCGCTTCCTGGGCATCGACCCGGAAGGCCGCGTGGCGCTGACCACCACCAAGGGCAACCAGTACGGCCACGTGGTATTGCGTGGCGGTGGCGGCAAGCCAAACTACGATTCCGTGTCCGTGGCGCTGGCCGAGCAGGCGCTGGAGAAAGCCGGCGTTTCCACCAACATCATGGTGGATTGCTCCCACGCCAACTCCAACAAGGACCCGGGCCTACAGCCGCTGGTGATGGAAAACATCGCCAACCAGATTCTGGAAGGCAACGAGTCCATCCTCGGTTTGATGGTGGAATCACACCTGAAATTCGGCAACCAGAAGATCCCGCCGAACCTGGACGACATGGAATACGGAGTGTCCATCACCGACGGCTGTATTGCTTGGGACACCACCGAAGAAGCCATTCGCAGCATGGCCGACAAACTGCGCGAGGTACTGCCGAAACGGCAGAAATAACGCCCCGCAGTATACGAAAAGCCGCCCTAGAGGCGGCTTTTTTGTGGGTGTCGCCCTTCGCCCTATGAGGTTTGCTGCTGCCTATCGATCCACTTCGCTTGCAGACCAGCTCCCGGCGCAACACTCTTCCTGGAAAACAGAACAAAAAAAGCCCGGCAATTGCCGGGCTTCTTCAAACGGTTAGCAGGGCTAACTTCAGCCGCCGAACAAGCCGGCCAAGCCAGAACCGCCTTCCAGCAGACACTCGAATGCCAGCGTCGGGCTAAGGCCACCCGCTGCCGCATCAGGGCAGATTCCATCAAGGATCGGATCCAGCGGCGTACCATTACCTCCAGCGCCACCACTGATCGCTTCCATGAAACATGCCGCAGGGTCCACAGTACCGTCAGCCGATTCTTCTGAACAAATCTGCTCGGTCAACGGATTAGAACCTGAGATAGCCTCTTGAATGTCGCCAAAGGCGGAACCCGCTTCGATCAAGCATTCAAACGGCACCGTCGCGCCAAGGGCCGCTTCAGCGGTTTCTGGGCAGAACGGTTCCAGCACCGGACCAAATGGATTTCCGTCTGTGCCTGGCAAACCGCCGCCATCTGGGGCAAGCCCTTCGGCCGCTTCCATGAAGCACGCTGCCGGGTCAATCGGGCTTTCAGCAGACGCTTCCGGGCACAATTGCTCGGTCAGCGGATTGCTGCCCAACAATAGGTCCTGCACGTCACCGAAGTTGCCGCCCGCTTCGATCAAGCATTCAAACGGCACCGTCGCGCCAAGCTCCGCTTCAGCGGTTTCTGGGCAGAACGGTTCCAGCACCGGACCAAATGGATTTCCGTCTGTGCCTGGCAAACCGCCGCCATCTGGGGCAAGCCCTTCGGCCGCTTCCATGAAGCACGCTGCCGGGTCAATCGGGCTTTCAGCAGACGCTTCCGGGCACAATTGCTCGGTCAGCGGATTGC
>NZ_JBEDTC010000010.1:0-3525 GCF_040118815.1 Alcanivorax sp. | reverse complement strand
AATGGGTTGCCGTCTGTGCCTGGCAAACCGCCGCCATCTGGGGCAAGCCCTTCGGCCGCTTCCATGAAGCACGCTGCCGGGTCAATCGGGCTTTCAGCAGACGCTTCCGGGCACAATTGCTCGGTCAATGGGTTGCTGCCCAACAATAGGTCTTGTACATCACCGAAGTTGCCGCCCGCTTCAGTCAGACAAGCTGCTGGATCGATTTGATCTACACCGCCGGCTGCTGCATCGGGACAGAACTGACCGATAACCGGATCCAAGGGAGTCCCACCTTCACCTGGAGCGAGACCTTCAGCGGCTTCCATAAAGCAAGCAGCCGGATCAATCGGACTATCCGCCGCTGCCGCCGGGCATAATTGCTCAGTCAACGGATTGGCCCCCAACAGCAGCTCCTGCACATCACCGAAATTACCACCGGCTTCCGCCAGGCAGGCTGCTGGATCGATTTCAGCTATACCACCTGCTGCTGCATCCGGACAAAACTGGCCAATCACCGGATCCAGCGGCGTGCCGCCTTCACCTGGCGCAGCGCCTTCTGCCGCTTCCATAAAACAAGCCACAGGATCAATCGGGCTAACTGCAGAGGCGTCCGGGCACAGTTGCTCAGTCAACGGATTGGAGCCCAATAGCAACTCTTGCACGTCACCAAAATTACCACCGGCTTCCATGAGACAATTGATTGGTAACTCTGGGCTCAACTCCCCTGCGCCCGCCTCCGGACACAGTTGCTCGACAAGCAGATCCGCACCAGGCAGGCCTCCACCACCGTCGCCGCCGGGAAGCCCCCCTTCGCTGACTGCTTCAGCAAAGCAACTCGCTGGGTCGACAGTCTCTTTTGCTGATTCTTCCGGACAGATGGCGTCGGTAATAGGATTAGAACCGCCGATCAAGTCGCCGAGGTTTTGCAGGTTGCCTGCAGCTTCCTGCAGACAAGCAGCAAGAAAGGTTCCCGACTGTTCCAGTCCGCCAGTGACAGCACCCTGAGGATCTTCCTGCAACATAGCTGGATCAAAAACGCCTTCAATATCAAAGGCGGAGGATGCATCAGGGCAAAATTGCTGAACGATCAAGTCTTGTGACAGTTCAAAACCTGTATCTTCTTCAGTGTTTTCTTCACCTTCTTCAAGGCACTCATCTGAATCTAGCGCCTCACCTTCACCCGCCTCGGCAGAGGTCTCCGGGCACACCTCATCGGTGAACTCATTTTGTTCATCGATAATCTGCGTGGTTTCCTCTGTTGATGGTCGTTCGTTCGCAGTGGGAGTAAGGTTGGTGACGGGATCAGAGCCGCCCCCACCCCCACAAGCGGCAAGCATTACCGCAAGGGCGCTGCTACCTACCAGAAGTTTAAGTTGATTAGCCAAGATGAACCCCTCCATCATATTTTTGTCGTTATGGCCCCAGTACAGGAGCTGCTATCAACGACTATGGAAGGGATGTCCAATCTGCTGTAGAGCAAGGAGGTTGGCAGTCTGTTAACAAGCGTAGCCAGCGTTACTCATTGGTATCTGAACAAGACTCAGAACAACTTCTTACTTACAGTCGATGAAACCATCAACTAACGATTGCCCCCGGCAATCCGTGCACGGGCCCGCACATGGGCGCCATCATCACTGTGATTCAGGCGAGCATTCACGAATACCCCGATTTCACGCAGGGCCATGCCGGCCTCAGGCAACCAGGCTGCCAAGGCATGAAAAACATGGGGCATCTGCTCCCATACCTGCAGCGTATGCTCTACCCCCGCTCGCTTGGCCTGTTCCGCTACCCGCACCGCATCACTGTAAAGCACCTCAGTACTGCCCACCTGAATCAGCAACGGCGGCAAGCCGGTGTAGTCGGCATACACTGGTGACAATAAGGGCGCCGCAGGATCCTGGCCACGGCTGTAGGACTTGGCCACAAAGCGCAGGACGCCAAGCGGAATCAGGGGATCGTTTTCTGCGTTGCCATGAATGCTCTCTCCGCTACAGGTGAGATCACCCCAGGGGCTGATCAGCACAGCGGTAGCGGGTAACGGCACATTCAGCTCACGCAACCGCAGCAGCGTGACCAAGGCAAGGTTGCCGCCGGCGGAGTCCCCCGCCAACACGATATGCTCCGGGCGATAACCGGTATCCAGCAATGCCTTGTAGGCACGTACCGCATCTTCCAACGGTGCGGGGTAAGCCCAGTCGGGCGGCTGGCGATAATCCAGCGCCAACACTTTCGCCCGGCACTCGCGGCTGAGCCGCCAGGTCACTGCCCGGTGGGAACGGGGCGATCCGAAAAAGTAGGCACCGCCGTGAAAATACAGCACCACCCGATTGCTGCGCACGTTGCGCCCGGCAATCAACCACTCCCCGGGCACCCCGCCCATATGCGCCCGGGCAATATGCACTGACGAGGGCACAGGCAGGGCCAGGGTCACGGCATCAAAGCCCAGTTGGGAGAATTTCATGAAACGGCGGGTAAAACGGATACGGCTCACCACCGGTTTAACCATCCCTTTGATGGTCCGGGTGATGACTTTTCCTTGCCAGCTCCAGGCCGGGTAATGTTTTTTGTTGTTGTCTGCCATGCCTTTGGCCATCCGGCTGTGGAGACTTGAGCCTAAGTGGTCATCCCAGCCTGAACAAGCCACAATAAGCCAAACTTTGTTCATTCACGGTCAAGGATTCAATCCCGGTATGGAAACCCTGCGGCAACGCTGGCAACACATTATTTTCGGCACCGACACCCCCGCCGGGCAATTATTCGACATCATTTTGATTGTGGCGATCCTGGGCAGTGTCGTCGCCGTGATGCTCGACAGTGTGTCTGGCCTGCACGAAGAGTACGGCGTGGTGCTGTACGCTGCCGAATGGTTCTTCACCATTCTGTTCACGATTGAATACACCATTCGCCTGTGGGTCAGCGAACGGCCGCTTCGTTATGCTCGCAGTTTTTTCGGGATTGTGGATCTGTTATCGATTATCCCCACCTACCTGAGCCTGCTGATTCCCGGCTCCAATTATCTGCTCACCATTCGTGCCTTGCGGGTGCTGCGCGTGTTCCGGGTGATGAAACTGGCCAAGTTCATGGGCGAGGCCAACCAGCTTGGCATTGCCCTGATCCGCACCCGCCGCAAGATTGCGGTGTTCATGTTCTCCGTGTTCGTGGTGATTATTATCTTCGGCAGCCTGATGTATGTGGTGGAAGGCCCGGAGAACGGTTTTTCCAGTATTCCCCAGAGCATTTACTGGGCCATTGTGACGATCACCACGGTTGGCTATGGGGATATTTCACCGCAGACCGGCTTTGGCAAACTGATCGCCTCACTGGCCATGATCACCGGTTATGCGATTATTGCCGTGCCCACCGGGATTGTGACCGCCGAAATTTCGGCGGCCCGGGTGAGCATGCGTTATGAACGAGAGTGCCCCAATTGCTATCGGCATTCCCACGACCCGGACGCCCGCTTCTGCCAGCAGTGTGGGGAGGAATTACCGAAGCTTTCCTTGAAAGGCCCGGATGATTAAAGACAGCGGCAGGTTTTTAGCT
>NZ_JBEDTC010000009.1:0-179298 GCF_040118815.1 Alcanivorax sp. | reverse complement strand
TCTAGCTTCTAGCTTCTAGCTTCTAGCTTCTAGCTTCTAGCTTCTAGCTTCTAGCTTCTAGCTTCTAGCTTCTAGCTTCTAGCTTCTAGCTTCTAGCTTCTAGCTTCTAGCTTCTAGCTTCTAGCTTCTAGCTTTGATCGTCCTGCGGACGATGACCTCGCTTCGCTCGGTTCGCACCCTAAACGGTGCTCCTACAGCGGCTTCGTAGAAAAGCAGATGCTGAGGAACTTCCCGCCTTTCTTTATCGAAGCGAGCGTAGCTCGTAGCTCACTCCTGCCTTTAACCGTCGATTAACCCTTTCTCGCGCAACACCTGAATAAACAGGTCCGGCTCCGGGCGCACTCGGTAATTGTCTGTCAGGTGCTGATACACCAGCCGACCTTCGCCATCCACGATAAACACCGTGGGCATCACCGTGTCACTGTCGTAGCCCAGCGCTTCCAGGCCAGCCGGTGTACCGCCGGCATCGACAATACCCAGGGCTCGTGCCGCCTGGTTGTCGTCATCGCGCAGGTATTCAAAATCCACCTGAAATTGTTTTGCCAGATCCGCAGACTGGCTATGGGACTGCGGGCTAATCAAGGCCACCCGCACACCCTGCGCCTGCAACGACTGGTATTGCGCCGCCACTTCACGAATCTGTGCCATGCACAACGGACACCAGTTACCACGGAAGAACAGCATCACCAGCGGCTGGCCCGCGTAATCCGCCAGAGAAACCGGTTTCCCCTCCAGATTGCTGAACGAAACAGCAGGAAGCTGTTCACCCAGCGCCACATTCGCCCGGCGAGCACCGTAGCGGCTGTACCAGCGGATATACGCATGCACCCCAAGCAGGTTGAGAACCGCAAGGCTAACCATGACCACGCAGGCCAGCCCGGCCAATGCCAGGCTGATGACAGCCAGCGTACCCAGCAAGGTCGGCCAGAACACTGCCGGCAGATTCTCGCTGGTGCGAGCCGGTTTCAATACGAACAGATAACTGAAGAATGCCACCGAGGGGACGCAGGTCAGCAGCAGTACCGCCCACGGCCAGCCGCCACCGGTAAACAGCTGCCAGAGCGCCATGCCGGTGGTGAACACCGCCAGGGAAATAAACGCGGAGATAAACAGTGATTTAAGGCTTTTCATGGTCGTTCCCGTTTCGAATCAATCCATAAGATGCAAAACCGGCATGCGCGTTACAAGCCAAATGATGTTAACGAAAAAAAGATCAGGTGGTGCAGGTTTCCAGCAAACCGCGCAGCTCCGGAATACAGGAGCCACAGTTGGTGCCCGCTTGGCAGCCTTTGCCGATGGCTTCCACGGAATCTGCACCCTCTTCCACCACCCCCTCGATGGTTTTCTGGCGAACCTGGAAGCAACTGCAAATCACCGGCCCCAGATCCGGCCCGGCATCCGCCGGTTGCCCGGCAAGAATGGCCATGTGCTGTATGTCCGCATCGTCAACAAAGCAATCTGCCAACCAATCCACATCGCACAACGGCAGGGTTTCACCGATGGCCAGCCAAGCCAGCAAACGACCATCCTGGTCCAGCGCCGCGCGCCGGTAGTGCCCGGTGGCGGGGTCGTTCAGCGCCAACCACTGTGCCGCTTCTGGCAGCCAGTCGTGGAGCTGTTGTTCGGTTAGGTCCGCATCGCCGGCCAGCCGATAGCGCTGTACTTGGCCCGCCTGCAAAAATGCATCGACGGGAACTCGGGCCCAGTACTCCACGGCGGGCGGGGACGCCGCCGTGAACAACCAGCCATGCCAGCGGGGTTGCCAATCGCTAACGTTAACCGGCGTATGCTTGAACGCCGGCTGGCCGGAATGCGGATCCAGACGTGCCGGCACCAGGGCATCGACCCGGGCGCGGCGAGAAAACTGATCGGTCCAGTGCATGGGCATAAACGCGGTGCCGGGGCGCTGCCCGGTATCGCAGGTGACCCGCACCAGCGCATCACCGACACGGCTGGTCAGGCGCACGAAACCGCCCTCCTGCAATCGGTAACGCTCAATATCCTTGGGGTGCAACGCCGCAAAGGGCTCACTAAGGTGGGCAAACAGGCGCCCGGCACGGCCGGTGCGCGTCATGGTGTGCCACTGGTCCCGAATCCGCCCGCTGTTGAGAATGATCGGGAAGGCATCGCCGATCTGCCGCACGGGCGGGTTCTCACAGGTCACAAAACGTGCCCGCCCACTGGGGGTAGAAAACTGGCCGTCCGCATAACAGCGGGGATCGCCATTCAGCGGCCACTGCTGGGGCTGCCACTGGGCATATTGGTCGGCGCTCAAACCCGCGGCCCCGGTCAAATCCAGCCGCTTGCCAAATTGGCCGGCCACCGCGGTGAGCGCCGAAAACTCGGCAAAAATGTCGTGTTCATGCTGATAGGGAAAGCCGTCGGCAAAGCCCATGCGTTGGGCCACTTCGGTAATAATCCACCAATCGGCCTTGGCTTGACCGGGAGCAGGCACAAACGGCCGCTGACGAGACACACAGCGTTCGGAGTTAGTGACCATGCCGGATTTCTCGCCCCAGCCCAGGGCCGGCAAGCGAATATCCGCACAGGCGAGCGTGTCACCGCTGGCCACGCAGTCAGACACCACCACGATGTCGCAGGCCATCAGTGCCTGGCGTACCTTGTCGGCCTCCGGCAACGAATCCACCGGGTTGGTGGCCATGATCCACACGGCTTTCACCTCACCGCTGGCTACCGCCTCAAACAGCTCAACGGCAGTCAGACCGTTTCTTGTGGCCAATGCCGGTGCCTGCCAAAAATCCGCCACCGCGGCGTGATGCGCCGGGTTGTCGATATCCAGATGCACCGCCAGCTGATTGGCCAGCCCGCCCACTTCCCGGCCGCCCATGGCGTTGGGCTGGCCGGTGATGGAAAACGGGCTGGCGCCGGGCTTGCCGACCCGGCCAGTGGCCAGGTGCGCATTGATAATGGCGTTGCCTTGGTCAGAACCATTACGGGCTTGATTCACGCCCTGGGAAAACACAGTAACGGTGCGCTCGCAGGCGGCGAACCAATGATAAAACGTGGTCAGGTCCACCTTGCTCACGCCCATTGCCTCGGCCAACCCATCCCAGTCGTTGCCCTGGCTGCGGGCGGTTTCCAGGGTCGCCTGAAAGCCTTCGGTATGCGCGTCGATGTACGCCCGGTCCAGCGCCTTATTATCGTCCAGCCAAGTCAGCAGGCCATTGAACAGCGGCACATCCTGGCCCGGGCGAATAGCCAGGTGCAGGTCAGCCAGGTCGCAAGTGGCAGTGCGGCGAGGATCGATAACCACCACTTTCATGTCCGGGCGCGCCTGTTTGGCCGCCACGATTCGCTGGTACACGATGGGGTGCGCCCAGGCAGTATTCGAGCCGGTGAGGATAACCAGATCCGCCAGCTCCAGATCCTCGTAACAGCCGGGCACCACGTCTTCACCGAAAGCACGCTTGTGGGCGACCACCGCGCTGCTCATGCACAGTCGGGAATTGGTATCGATGTTGGCGCTACCGATATAGCCCTTCATCAGCTTGTTGGCCACGTAATAATCTTCGGTCAGTAGCTGGCCAGAAACATAGAACGCCACGGCATCCGGGCCGTGCTCAGCGACGATGCGACCGAACCGCCCCGCCACTTCATCCAGCGCCTGATCCCAGGACACCACCTCGCCATCCACTTCCGGATTCAGCAGGCGGTCCTGATCGCCGAGGGTTTCCAGTACCGATGAGCCTTTGACACAAAGCTTCCCGGCATTGGCCGGGTGCTGCGTGTCCCCTTTCAGGGACACGCCGTCGGTGCGGATACCGCAACCCACGCCGCAGTACGGGCAGGTAGTACAGGTAGATAACGGGGCGTTCATTGGCTCCGTTTCCTGGGTCTTCGCTTCAACACTCACGCAGCGATTTCCTCCGAATTTTCATCACTGTCGCCGGGGCGCTTGCAGAACGCCTCGCCCAGCAACAGGGTTTCACGCAGCGCGCTGATATCGGTCTTTTCATTCCACAGTTTTTCGAAAAACGGGGCGTCAGACACATCGCCATACAGCACCATGCCGACCACACGGTTATCGCGAATCTGTACACGCCGATAACTGCCGGGCAGATTCAGCTGCAGGGTTTCCCCCTGGCTGGCGCCCTTCTCTTTATCGCCAAGAAAGTCACCACAGGACACCAGATCAATACCGGAAATTTTCAATCGTGTGGCGGAATCGGCGTAGAGGTAGCGGCGGTGCCCCAGCTCTGCCAGGTGGCTGGCACAAACCGACGCTTGCTCGTACAACGGCGCCACCAGGCCGAAGGTGCGTTCCCGGTGCTCCACGCATTCACCGATGGCATAGATGGCCGGGTCAAAGGTCTGCAGGGTGTCGTCAACACGCACCCCCTGATTCACGGTCAGCCCAGCACTGGCGGCCAGCTCGGCGCGGGGCACAATACCCACTGCCTGCACCACATAGTCCGCCGGCAACCGCTGACCGTCCGCCAAATGCACGGCGGCCACACGGCCGCGGGCAACTTCGGAACGGTTATTGCCTGAGCCTTTTTTTGGTTTGTCTTTTTCTAAAGAGATGCCTTCGATGGACTGGGTACGCGCTTGCATCACGAACTTGAGCCCACGGGCCTCCAGGTCCTGTTGCAGGCGATGCCCTGCGCTTTCATCCAGCTGCTGGTTGAGCAGATGGCCGCGACTGTGGACCAGGGTCACGTCGTGCCCCTGCTTCACCAGCGCGTCCGCCGCTTCCAGCCCTAAAAAACCGCCGCCCACGACGACCACACGGGCCGCCGAGAGCGACAACAACCGCCGTACGTCGTACAGGTCACGAAAACTGACCACGCCATCCAGAGAGACGCCTTCCACCGGCAACTGACGCGGCGCGGCACCGGTGGCCAGCAACAACCGGTCATAATCGAGCATATGCCCGGCGGCGGTTTCCACCTGTCGGCGACGGCGATGAATAGCCACCACCGGGGTGCCGGTAATCAAGCGAATATTGCGATCCCGATACCACTGGTGGGGGTGCGTGGTAATGGTTTTTTCATCGGTGCCACCGCCTAACAGCGGTGACAACATGACGCGGTTATAGCCGGCGAAGGGCTCATCCCCCACCACCGTGATCTGATACAGATCCGGTGCCAGGCGGGTCAGCTCTTCCAGCAGACGGCACGCCGCCATGCCGTTACCCACTACAACCAGTCGCTTCATTATTGCGTCACTCTTCTGGTTCGTTTCAGGCAGGGGTCGCCAGTTCGATCATGTCACCGGTCACCCGCACCGGGTACACGCTCAGCTTGACGCTGTCGTCTTCGATGCATTGCCCGGTTTCCAGATCGAAGTGCTGTTTGTACAACGGTGAGGCGACCACGCGCTTGTCGCCCAACGAGCCCAACAGCCCCCGGCTGATCACGTTGGCATGGCTAAACGGGTCCATGTTGTCCAACGCGTAGAGCTTGCCATCACGGGTACGGAACAAGGCGGCCTGACCCTTGGGCAGGCGCACGCCCACCCCGGTACCCGGCAACACATCGTCGACGCTGCAGATTGCTTTCCATTCCACGGTCACTGCGCTGTTCATGGCTTACGCCTCCTCGACCAGTTCGATGCGTTCGTGCTCGAAAGCGGGACGACGCTGGCCGCGCTCACGCACATAGGCCAGGTTGTCATCCGCCTCGGCGGTCTCATTGATGAAGTGGTTAAAGCGTTTCACCGCTTCGGGATCCTCAATGGTGGATTTCCACTCGCACTGATACGTCTCAATCACGTGCTGCATCTGTGCTTCGAGTTCCTCACCCATGCCCAGCGAATCGTTCAGGATCACGTCTTTCAGGTAATCCAGCCCGCCTTCCAGGTTTTCCAGCCAGACGCTGGTGCGCTGCAGGCGGTCCGCCGTTTTAATGTAGAACATCAGAAACCGGTCGATGGTCTTGATCAGCTGCTCGTCGGTAAGATCGGAGGCGAACAAATCCGCATGGCGCGGACGCATGCCACCGTTACCACACACATACAGGTTCCAGCCTTTCTCGGTGGCGATGACGCCCACGTCCTTGCTCTGCGCTTCGGCACACTCGCGGGTACAGCCGCTCACCGCCATCTTGATCTTGTGCGGGCTACGCAAGCCCTTGTAGCGGTCTTCCACCTGAATGGCGGTGCCTACGGAGTCTTTCACTCCATAGCGACACCAGGTGGACCCCACACAGGATTTCACCGTACGCAGGGATTTACCGTAGGCGTGCCCGGTTTCGAATCCGGCATCCACCAGGATCTTCCAGATTTCCGGCAACTGCTCCACACGGGCACCAAACAGATCCACCCGCTGGCCGCCGGTAATCTTGGTATAAAGATCGTATTGCTTGGCCACTTCCCCCAGCACGATCAGTTTGTCCGGGGTGATTTCACCGCCCGCCACACGGGGCACGATCGAATAGGTGCCGTCGCGCTGCATATTGCCCAGGAAGTAATCGTTGGTGTCCTGCAGCCCGGCATGGGGTTTGTTGAGCACCCAGTCGTTCCAGCAGGAAGCAAGCACGTTGGCCACGGTCGGCTTACAGATGTCACAGCCGTCACCGCTGCCGTGTTTTTCCAGCAACTCATCAAAGGTGGTGATCTGCCCCACGCGTACCAGGTGATAGATTTCCTGGCGGGAATACGCGAAGTGTTCGCAAATGTGGTTGTTCACTTCCACACCACGTTTTTCCAGCTCGCTGTCCAGCACCTGTTTCACCAGCGCCGAACAACCCCCACAGGTGGCCGATGCCTTGGTGCAGGCCTTCAGGTCGCCCACGGTCTGGGCACCACCGTCGATGGCGGCACACAAATCGCCTTTGGAGACGTTGTTACAGGAACAAATCTGAGCCGTGTCAGGCAGTGCATCGGCGCCCAGCAGCGGGGCACCATCAGACATGGGCGCCACCAGGGCAGACGGATCGCCAGGCAGGTCCATTTCGTTCAGACAAAGCTGCAACAGGTTGCCGTAATCCGCGGCATCGCCCACCAGCACCGCGCCCAACAGTTTCTTGCCGCAAGCACTGATCACCGCCTTCTTGTAGACACCGGCGGTCTGGTCCATGAACACGGTGCTACGACAACCCGGCGTGTTGCCGTGTGCATCACCGATGGACGCCACATCCACACCCATCAGTTTCAGCTTGGTGCTCATGTCCGCACCGGCAAACTGCTGTTCGGCTTTGCCCATCAGATGCTCGGCAGCCACTTCGGCCATTTGGTAACCCGGCGCCACCAGGCCAAAGATACGACCGTCCCATAGCGCCACTTCGCCAATGGCATAAATATGTTCGTCGGAGGTGACACAGTGGTTGCTCACCACCACGCCGCCCCGCTCACCAATTTCCAGTTCGCAGGCGCGGGCCAGGGTGTCCTGGGGGCGAATGCCGGCGGAGAAAACGATCACATCGGTTTCCAGGTGCTTGTCTTCACCGAAGTTCATGCGGTGCGTGCAATGTTCACCGTCGACGATATCTTGGGTGCCGGTGCTGGTGTGCACGGTAACGCCCAGTTCCTGAATCTTGTCTTTCAGCAGGCCACCGCCGAAGTCATCCACCTGCACCGCCATCAGGCGCGGGGCGAACTCCACTACATGAGTCTCGAGGCCCAGATCGTGAAGCGCCTTGGCCGCTTCCAGGCCCAACAGGCCGCCGCCGACAACCGTGCCCACCTTACCGGTCTTGCTGGCGGCAATCATGGCATCTAGGTCGTCGATGGTGCGGTACACAAAGCAGTTATCGCGATCGTTGCCGGGAATCGGCGGCACGAACGGGTAGGAGCCGGTGGCCAACACGGCCTTGTCATAAGGCAGGGTCTCACCGGTATTGGTAGTGACTGTTTTGTTGGCCCGATCAATCGCGTCAACTTTAGTATTCAGTTTCAGCGTAATGTCGTGCTCTTCGAAAAAACCTTCCGGCACCAGCGACAGGTCGTCGGCGGTCTTGCCGGAAAAGTAGCTGGTCAGCCCTACGCGGTCATAGGCCGGCAGCGGCTCGGCACACAGTACCGTAATATCAAAGTGCTCTCGGCCGCCCTGGGCCACCAGAGACTCCAGATAACGTTGTCCGACCATCCCGTGGCCGATCAGAAGAAGTTGTTGCTTTGCCATAAGGCTCACCCTCGCGGTGCGTAACTGACACCAGCACTACAGCAATCCCTATGCCAACTCCATAACTCGTTGTATTAAATAGTTTTATTCTATTTTTTATCGAATAACCACAAAAAACCTGCTTTCTTTTAATGCGTCAGTGCACGACATGAATGCACTCTTGCGTGCACCGTAATGATCCAGAAACGCTCCCCATTTGCGCACATTTTCCACGCCCCCTCTTTGCCCTCCACAAATAACGCATATAAAACAAAAAGTTAGGAACATGGCACAGGAGTTGCTCAGCTTCGATTGTCGCTAACCGCCCATGCACGGAGACTTCATGAGCGCTCAAAACCTGAATTTGTTGAACCTGTCCCAGCCTCGCATACGGTTACTGCATCTAAGCTGGGTCGCCTTCTTTATTACTTTTGTGGTGTGGTTTTCCCACGCCCCATTAATGGGGCATCTGCGCGAAGCCTTTGATCTGAGCGCTGAGCAAATCAAGGCGCTGTTGATTCTTAACGTGGCGCTGACCATTCCTGCCCGGGTGGTGATCGGCTCATTGGTGGATCGGTTTGGCCCACGGCGTGTGTTCGGCCTGTTGCTGATACTCGCCGCCTTTCCTTGCTGGGCCTTCGCCCTGTCGACCACCTTTGAACAATTGGCGGTTACCCGTCTGTTGATGGGCTTCGTCGGAGCCGGGTTTGTGGTCGGTATCCGCCTGATCAGTGAATGGTTCCCGGCTCGCGAAGTGGGGCTTGCTGAAGGTGTTTATGGCGGCTGGGGTAACTTTGGTTCCGCCGCCGCGGCCATCACGCTGCCTACAGTGGCGTTGCTGTTCGGCGGTGACAATGGCTGGCGCTGGGCAATTGCCAGCACCGGTGCATTGGCCATGGCTTACGGTGTGTTCTTCCTGTGGCGGGCCCGCAACACACCGGCTGGTGCCTCTTATTTCAAACCGAAAAAAGCCAGCGCACTGGAAGTCAGCACCCGCAAGGATCTGTTTTTCTACCTGCTGATGAGCTTGCCGCTGTATATCGCGCTACTGGTGATCGTATGGCGCCTGGGCCCCACCAACCTGGATCTGTTTGGCAGCACCACACAAATCATTCTGGCCGCGCTGATCATCAGTTTGGCGGTTGTACAGTTGGGCCAGGCATGGCGCGTTAACCGCGAGCATCTGAAAGAAGGTGTAGCTGAGCATGATCGTTACAGCTTCAAGCAAGTGGCTATTCTTGATCTGGCCTACATGGTGACTTTCGGCTCGGAATTGGCCGTGGTTTCCATGCTGCCGCTGTTCTTCACCGACACGTTCAGCCTGTCTGCGGTTACCGCCGGCCTGCTCGCCTCCGGTTATGCCTTTATGAATCTGGTAGCGCGACCGGGGGGTGGCTGGGTGTCGGACAAGTTTGGCCGCAAGAAATCCCTGGCGATCATGCTGTGTGGCCTGATGGTGGGCTACACCATGATGAGCCAGATTGCCGGCAGCTGGCCCATCGCGCTGGCCGTTATCGCGACCATGTGTTGTTCGTTCTTCGTGCAGGCGGGTGAAGGCGCCGTATTCGCCACCGTACCGCTAATCAAGCGCCGTCTCACCGGGCAGATTGCTGGCATGGTCGGCGCCTACGGCAACGCCGGTGCAGTGATTTTCCTCACCGTACTCACCTTCGTCGAACCGTCCACGTTCTTCCTGGTGATTGCCGCCAGTGCGGCGATATCTCTCGTCGCTGTTCAGTTTCTGGATGAGCCCAAGGGGCACATTGCGGAAATCGATGACGACGGCAATGTTCAGTTGATTGAGGTTGGGTAATGAGACAAGTTGCGAGCTCCAAGCCTCAAGCGACAACGCATTTGACGATTTCATAAATCCCGAACGTCACTAGCCGCGCCCGGAACCCGGAGCGCGGCCGAGTGACATGAAAATACAAACAAACCAGGCTCGCGTTGCGGCTTATCGCTTGAAGCTTGTAGCTGCACGGGATTGGGTGAGGAACCCATGCCAACCCAAGGAGAGTTGACGATGGATGTATCCACCGCTGCTGAAAGCAGCCTGCCCCCTCCACGGGAACCGGATCTACACCCACGGGTGCGTATCGGCCAATTCAGTGACAGCGGCCCCAAGCTGCATAACCAGGACGCCTTGGCCATGCAGGTTCCGGAAGGCTCGCTGATGCGCACCAAGGGAATTGTGGCGGCACTGGCCGATGGCCTGTCTAGTGCGGGCGCTGCCCGCGAAGCGGCAGAGTCCTGTGTGCTCGGTTTTATCAGTGATTACTACGCCACCCCGGCGCTATGGAGCGTGCCACGTTCCGCACAACGGGTCCTCGAAGCCCTGAACCGCTGGCTCTGCCGGCAAACGCTAGCCGGGGAAAGCCACCTGTGCACGCTGTCCCTGTTGATTTTGCGTTCACGCACCGCGCACATTTTTCAGGTGGGCGATTCCCGTGTCTGGCGCATGCGCAACAACAAGCTGGAATGCCTGACCCGGGACCACAGCCGGATGATTGGCGAAAATCGCCAGGTACTGACCCGCGTCATGGGCGGCGACACACGCCTGGATGTGGACTACAGCAGCAGTGATTTGCAGGTGGGGGATGTCTATTTGTTAACCAGCGATGGCGTGCACGGTTTTCTTTCCCGCTCACGCATGCAAGGCATTTTGCGCGGCACCAGCCAACCGGAACTGGCCGCACAAACCCTGGTGGAAGCGGCACTGGCCAACGGCAGTGATGACAACCTCAGCTGCCAAGTACTGCAAGTGGAAGGGTTACCCGATGCCAGCGCCGATGAAACCCTGAAACAACGTGGCAACCTGCCCCTGCCCCCGCCACTGTCTGCCGGCATTCGTCTTGATGGCTTTACTGTTAAACGGGAGCTCTATGCCAGTGTGCGCAGCCATTTGTATCTGGTGGAAGACAAGGACGGAAAGCAATCGGTACTGAAAACTCCCTCTGTGAACCTGGAAGATGATCGCGATGCCCTGGAACGTTTCGTCATGGAAGGCTGGGTAGGTAACCGGTTACGCAACCCGCATTTGCTGCATGCCCTGCCATTACCTGAAAATCCGTCGTGCCTGTATCAACATCTGGAATTCATCGACGGGGTCACCTTGAAGCAGTGGCTCAAGGAGCACCCGGATGCACCAGTGGAAGAAAAACTGTATCTGGCTGATCAATTACTCAACGGCGTGCGCGCCCTGCACCGCGCCGATGTGATTCACGGTGACCTGAAGCCGGACAACATCATGGTGGATACCACCGGGCTGGTGCGCATTGTGGATTTTGGCAGCTGCCATTGCCGCGGCATGGAACAGCACATCGCCAGTATTCCGTTAGGGACCCGGCACTACAGCGCGCCGGAGCTGGTAGAAGGCGAAGCGCCCAGTGAGCAGAGTGACCTGTTCTCCACGGCGGTGATCATCCATGAAATGCTCACCGGCGCCCTGCCCTGGCAGGGACGCTATGAAAAAGCTGTGCACCGCCCGCTTCCACCCCTGCAGAGTCACAATGCGTTTATTCCTCTGTGGATTAACAGCGTGTTGCAACTGGCGCTGCAACGGCAACCGAAAATGCGCTTTACTGATGCGGCTGAATTCCGTGACGCACTGCGCCGACCGGTACGCAGCAGCAAACCGATGGTCGACAGTAATATTCGGCAATTGCGAATGTGGAAAGGCGCCGTGGTCGTGCTGGCCGTCTTGTTGCTGATCAGCGTGACACTACGCTGACGCGACCGTAGAGGGCATAGACGGCCGTACGCCTATCTCCGCCCTCTATGTCGAGGCTTATTCTGTAAAAGTGCCTAGGGTGAAGGTTTGGCCGTTACTGTGCACTTGCAGGGTATCGCCCTGTTGCTCAGCCCAATCAACCAATTGGTAAAACGCAGCGCGACCTATCAAAGCATTGAGATTCTCTCGCACGCACAGGTACGGAGAAGGCTCGCCGGTTTCGCTATCCGTGTTAACCCAGATGGGGTGGCCGGCACCGGCAACCACATGGCTGCCCACATTGGTCGTGAACACCAGTTTTGTGGTGCCGTCTTCTTCAACTTGCTGCACTTCTGTAGCGACAAAGGGCGCATCATCCACCTGAATGCGCAATTTCTCCACCGGCGTTATCAGAAAATAATCATCCTCTTCGCGCAGCAAGATGGTAGAAAACAGCGCCACCATTCTTTCGCGCTCAATCGGCGATTCCTGATAAAACCAGGTGCCATCGCGGGCAATACGCATATCAATATCGGCATGGCGTTCCGGGTTCCACTGATGCACCGGCGGCAAGCCGGTTTCATCCCCGGCGGCTTTTTCCAGCAGCGCCAGTAGCTCTTCGGCCTGTTTCATCGTGATCCCCGCTGACCTTTGTTACCCATCCGGATACCAATTTCGATCAGAAAATCGAGGAAGTCGTCCTTGTCGTCAATTTGCTTCTGGTAGAACGGCGATTCCATCAGCGCCACCGCACCATGGGCAAACGCCCAGGCAGAACAGATGTGGTACATCGGCGGCACGTCTTCCAGCGAGCCTTCCGCCATCCGAGCTTTGACGATATCAGTAAGCCGGGCAAAGTTCGTTTCGCGGATGCTGTGCAGTTTTGCTACCAGTTCAGGCAGGGCATGATCCTTGATGACCTTGTTTTCCAGTCGATCAAACAGCTGATAACGCTTGGGGTCGGAAATCCGAAAACGAAAGTATTCCCGCGCCAGGCGTTCCTTGTTGTCATCATCGGAAATCTGCTGGAACACACCAGCCAGATCTTCCTCATAGCGCAGCATCAACAACAGATAAATTTCGTTCTTGGTTTCGAAATGCTTGTAGATAGTGCCTTTGCCAATGCCCACCCGGTCCGCGATCATTTCCACGGTTACCCGGTCTTCGCCTTCTTCCAGAAAAAGGGCCAGGGCCGCATCGAGAATCTCACGCTCGCGCTGACGAAACTCCTGAGCCTTGCGTGTGGCTTTTTCCAGATCACCCATCTATTTCTCCTTGCGCCCGGGTATGCGGGCTAAAGCCGACTGAACAGTCGCAATTCTAACGCATTCCCTTTTTATACGCATATCGGATAGCTACCTTTCGCATTTCCGATACTGCCTGCCAACAACCTGTTCATGGAAACCCACCGCCGGTTAGCATAGCGTCATGGTTTTGCACCACGCATTTCGCTCAACCCGACGCACGGAGGCAACACAACATGGCCAGCTCTGACGGTAGCCCCCCGAATATCGCAACAGAATTCCCCCAGCAGGACGGCCTGCTTTACCTCAATCACGCAGCCGTCGCCCCTTGGCCACAGCGGACCCAGGACGCGGTAACCGAATTTGCCCGCCAGAATGTGAGCATCGGCGCGCGGGATTATCCGCACTGGTTGAAGGTGGAACAACGGCTGCGTGAGCGACTGGCCTGGTTGGTGGGGGGGGTTAGCAGCGAGGAGATCGCCTTGCTCAAGAACACGTCAGAAGGCCTGTCGGTCATTGCCCAGGGCCTGGAATGGGATGCGGGTGATCAGATTATCATCAGCGATCAGGAATTCCCCTCCAACCGTATTCCCTGGCAAGCCCTGGCCAATCAGGGGGTCGAGGTCATTGAAGTCAGCCTGGAGGGAGACAACCCGGAACAAAATGTCATTGACGCCATGGGGCCACGCACCCGGCTGGTGTCACTCTCGGCCGTCCAGTACGGCACGGGGCTGCTGATGGACATGGCGCCCATCGGCGCCGCCTGCCGGGCTCAGGGCACGCTTTTCTGTGTGGATGCCATTCAGATTCTCGGCGCGCTGCCGTTCTCAGCCGAGCAAGTGCAGGCCGACTTTGTGGTGGCCGACGGCCACAAGTGGATGCTGGGGCCGGAAGGGCTCGCCCTGTTTTACTGCCGCCGCGCGGTGCAAGACCAGCTCATTCTGCGTCAGCACGGCTGGCATATGGTGGCCGATCCAGGCAATTACACCCGCCAGGACTGGCAACCCGCCAGCACCGCCAAACGCTTTGAATGCGGCAGCCCAAACATGCTCGGCGCCCATGCCCTGAACGCGTCACTGTCTCTGCTAGAGGACACTGGCATGGACGTCGTAGCCGATGCCCTGCAACAGCGTGTGCAACGGCTGATCGACGGACTGAACGACAAAGGCGCCACATTGCTAAGCGCCTCAGCCCTGCAACGACGGGCCGGAATCGTCACCTTCCGTCTGCCCGAAGAAGCCCCCGGCGACACCTTTCAGCGCCTAAAAAAAGGCGGTGTGGTGTGCGCAGAACGCGGCGGTGGTGTGCGCTTTTCGCCACACTTCTACACTGCCGATTCGGTCATCGACCAGGCTCTGGCCCTGCTGTAAGCTCCTGAACCTCATACGCGCCTCGTTATGGATACCGGAGCCTCACAGATGAACCGACAGCTGGCCTTTTATCAATGGATTTGCCGCCGTTTGCAGCGTGATGAGCAGTTCAGCGGCCAGCCCAGCGCAGACTTGGAAAGCCTGCGAACGGTGCTGAAATCCTGTGACGTGCTGTTGGTCGCCGGTCACAGCAGCGTAGACCGGACCTTCAAGGTGATTGGCGATAGCCGCTACGCACGCGCGGTGCTCTACATCGGTCGCTTACACGACGTGGCAGACCCGGCACTGCGCGCCTTACTCGCGGACTACACCCCCTGCGAACCGGATACCCAACTAGTGATCGATGCCCGCCTGGAACGGGGGCTGATCGTGGAACCGCTATCGGCACTGGAAGGTCGTCAGATTCGCGTCTGCCGGGCTCAGGGGCTGAGTGACAATGAAGCTCAGGATGTGCTTCGCTACGCCATCAGCCGCATTGGCGCCGGTGGCGCTCAATCCTGGGGTGCGCTGGCCATGATGACTCTGCTCCCCTGGCGTTGGCTCCCGCTGCGCTGGCGCACCGGCCTGTTCCGACGCTGGGCCGGTGAACTGATCAAGGCGCTTAGCGGCACAGTGGTAGCCGATGCCTTCAGCTTTGTGCAGTTCCCGGTGATGCCGCTGGTGAAAGAAAGCGAACCGGCCGCCCGCTTACTCCGTCTGCAACCCAGAGCGATTACCGCTGCGGACTTCGACCACTCGCCCTATTTCGAAATCATCAAGGCACCCTTCCAACTGGATGCCATCCCCAAGGGAATTGATGCCCTGCCCTGGAAGGGCAACCAGGGTGCGCTGGCCCCGGAACGCCAGCGCCACCTGTCACTGGTGGAGCCGCCGAACGGAAACCACGGTTAACAGCGCCAGCAGCAGCCAGGACAGACTGCCCCCGCCACTACTACTCCCACCATCGCCCCCACCACTGACATTGCCGCCGGTAGATGCGCTACGCGCCTGGGCCGGATGGGTATTGGCCGAACTATCGTTCGCCGGATAATCCCCGTTATCAGTCCACACCTGCACGGCCAGGCTATCATCGCCCTGACCGTCCAGAATCAATTGCTGGGACGCCACTTTTCCCGGCGACAGGTCGCCCAATCCGCATTGCACCGAGGTACGCCCGAAACAGTTAGCCGGCAACGACACCGCGTTCCAGCCGGAGGGCAAGGTAAAGCCCACCCGTACCCGTGCCGCCGTCTGGTGGGTCGCCGCATTAACCACCTGGGCATTGACTCGCACCTGGCCATTATTGCCCCGCTGAGTGGTCAGGCTGAGCACCACATCCGGCTCATTGCTGAATACCAGCTTGAAGCTTTCCCCCAGGCTGGCGAAGTAATCGTGGGACACGCTGCTGATCGGCTCAACGCGAACCTCATCCGCCCAGCGATCACTGGCACTGAGGGTGACACTGTAAATCGCGGTTTCCTGCCCCAGCGCCAGGTCGCTGCTGCCACGGCAGTCCGTATAGCCACTCTGTTTCACACAGGTCAGCCCGGGAACGCGCACCGTAAGCCCGTTCTTGTGGGCGATGCGCAAACCCACGTTATTGGCCCGGGTCTGCTGGCTGGTGTTGGCAATACGCGTACGCAGCGTCGTTGACGCCCCCAGATTACTATAGGTGTCGGTGGTGCTGCCGGTGAGCGCAAGGTCCACCAGGCTGCCTGAGGTGGTTTGTTCCAGCCAGGTGAGATAGCGGTCCACACGGGTGTAGACTGCAGGCACGCCAGCGGTGGCGCATTGTTCATGGCCGTAGCTGGTAATACCGACCAGCCATTGCTGCCCCGGCTCGCCGTAGACCAGAGGGCCGCCACTATCACCACGACAGGAATCCTGCGCCACCCCCTGTGGATTCATTTCGCCCGCACAGATCTGATTACCGCTCAAGTTACTCCACTGGCTGGCGCAATAGCCACTGGACACATAGTCCACGCTGGCTTCACGCAGCGAGTCAGAAAGGCCGTTGCCGTTGGCTGACGTAGACCCCCACCCCATGATCTGCAGTGCTTCATCGCTGCCGCCCGTGGCCAGCGCAGACACAGTCTGCGGTTTAGCCAGATCCAGCGGCGTGGCGACGCTGTCTGAAGCCAGCTGCAACAGGGCCAAATCATTGTGGAAGGTGGCGGCACGGTAGCCCGGGTGCACCCGCACCGAGGATACCCCCAGGCGCTCCGCCGGGTTAGCGGTTGTCCGATCCAGGCTACCCAGAGCCACAAACAGTTGCCCAGCCTGCAAGGTGGCGCCACTGGACGTCACCACGCAATGTGCCGCGGTCAACACCCAGCCGGGTGCGATCAAGGTTCCACCACAGAGCGTGGCGCCATAGGCAGGATTTCCGGATCGACTGATTTCCACTTCGGCCATCCACGGCCGGATTGTTGCTACGTCCTGTCCCCCGATAATGCGAGGTTGAGCGTCAAGCGCCGATACCGTTTGTGCCAAACCCATCCCCAGCACCAAGGCGAACATCAAACGATACATAAAATTACCTTTCGTTAGCATTGCGTTACGCAGCGCATACTAACTAAGGTTTTAAGCGTAATCCTGTGACCCAGTTCTGATATTACAATGGTGGCACATGCGTACCTGAAGATGCTGAAAAATGACCACCAAGTCCCGTCATTTTTCGCCAACTTTTGCCACTTTTAGCGACAAATCCCATCAGCTTGCGCGCAATTACAGTGCAGAAAAAACCTCTAAAATTTACTGCTTATAGGGTAAACATTTTACATCTAATTATTACTTCTCTCCGCCTGACTCATCCGTCACAGCTGCACGGTCATCATTTTCATCGCCCGGTTCCGGCAACGCCCTGCGCGCTTTTGCACCTAGATCCTTCAATTGCTGGGCCTGACGGTACAGGTTGCCGCGGCCACTGCTGAGACGCTTGAAAGTGGTATCCCAGGCCACCTGGGCCTTGCCAATTTTGTCCCCCAGGTCATCCATGGATTCCCCTATCAACGACACCTGATCGCAGATTTTTCCTGCACGATCAGCAATATCCAAGGCATTGCGGTTCTGGTATTCATAGCGCCAGATGTTCTGGATAGTACGCAGGGTCACCAATAGCGTGGTCGGGCTAACCAATACGATGTTGCGGGCAAAGGCGTCCGTATAAAGGCTGGAGTCCTGCTCCATTGCCACCATAAACGCGCCTTCGATGGGGATGAAAAGCAATACAAAATCCAGGCTGCGAATCCCTTCCAGGCCGCTGTAATCCTTGGCATCCAGACCCTTGATATGACTGCGCAGGGACGCCAAGTGATCACGCAGCGCCTGCTCTCGCTCCTCTGACGTAGCCGCTGAAGAAAGCCGCTCGTAGGCCACCAGCGACACCTTGGCATCGATCACCACATCCTTGTTTTCCGGCAGGTGAACAATGGCGTCCGGCAGGCGCCTCTGGCCGCTCTCGTCTTTCAGCGTGACCTGGGTTTCATACTCGCGCCCGCGCGTCAGCCCAGAGGACTCCAGCACCCGCTCCAGAATCATTTCGCCCCAGTTACCTTGCGTCTTGGCCTGCCCTTTCAGGGCATCGGTCAGATTGCGGGCATCTTCGTGCATCTGCTGGTTCAGGCTTCTCAGGTGGCCCAACTGTTCGATTAAAGACGCCTGAGCGCGGGTCTCGTCACTGTGGATTTGATCTATGCGACGACGGAAATCCGCCAGCTGCTCACGAAACGGTTTGAGCATGCCATCCAACCCCTGCTGGTGCTGCTCTTGCAGTTGCTTACCGCGCTGGTCGAGCACCTTGCCCGACAAATTCTCAAACTCTTGCTTCAGTTGATCACGGCTTTGCTCGGAGAACGCCAGCTTCTCCTGCTGTCCGGCCAGGCGCTCTTCCAGCCGCGCCTTTTCCGCCCCCAGCTGCTGTAATTGGGCATCGGTGTCACGCTGACGTTGTTGCTGCCCTTCCAGCTGCTGCTTCAGCAACGGCACTTGGGCTAGCGGCTCACTCAATGCCTGCTTCTCGGCCACCAACATTGCTTCGCGGGCCATCGCCCGGCGTCGCTCCACCAACACCGCCACCAGTGCCGCCACGGCACCACCACATAGCGCCGCCAGCGCCACCATTGCATACAGATTCATGCTTGCGCCTTGTTAAACAGGGAAAAGAAATTATCCGCGGTGGCCTTGGCCAGCTCCGCCACACTAACGCCTTGAAGCTCGGCAACGCATTCCGCCACATGCGCGACATAACGGGGCTCATTGGGTTTGCCACGGAACGGCACCGGGGCCAGCCAGGGGGAATCGGTTTCAATCAACAGCCGCTCCAGCGGCAACTGCTTCACGGTGTCGCGCAGGCCCTCAGCATTGCGGAAGGTAACAATCCCGGAAATGGAAATGTAGAAGCCCAATTCAATGGCCTGCAAGGCCATGTCCAGATCTTCAGTGAAGCAATGCAGCACCCCTCGCACCTCGCCACCACCGTGCTCGCGCAATAACGCCAGTGTGTCGTCCTTGGCCCCACGGGTATGCACCACTAACGGCAAACCGGTTTCCCGGGCAGCCTGTATATGCGCAATGAAGTAGCGCTGTTGCCACTCCCGCTCCTCTTTGGCGTAAAAATAATCCAGCCCGGTCTCGCCGATGGCCACCACCTTCGGGTGCGCCGCTCGCTCTACCAATTCTGACGATTGCGGCTCGCGGGATTCCTTATAGAGAGGATGCACGCCCACGCTGGCAAAGACATGCTCGTATTGCTCAGCCAGTGCCTGCACCTGCGGAAAGCTTTCCAGGTCCACACCGATACAGAGCATATGGCTCACCCCCGCCTGCGCCGTGGCCGCCATCATGGCGTCAAAATCGCCGCCGTGGGCGTCAAGATTCAAGCGATCCAGATGGCAATGGGAATCCACAAAAGGGGTAGCAGGCATGGGACACTCCGAGGTTAAAAACGCAGGCATTGTAGAATAGATAGGCAACACGCGACACGCAGCACGCAACAACACGGGCCAGGTTTGTGTGTCTCTAAACGCATGGGGCCGCGCTCAGGTTAAGAGCGCGGCCCCAAAGGTTTCAATACGAAAAAACCTATCGCGTTGTTGCATGCAGCGTGATGCGTGTCAGCGTCTCAGTTTCACATCGTATGCGTCGGGCGATCCGATTCCAGTGAGCCTGCCAGATGATTTTCAATCGTCACGCGGGCAGTATCGTCCTGATCAGAGAATTGCACACCGATGCCAGCACTGCGGTTACCCTGAGCGCCTTTGGGCGTAATCCATACCACCTTGCCAGCCACGGGAATCTTGTCAGATTCATCCATGATGTTCAGCAGCAGAAAGATCTCTTCACCCAGCTTGTATTGCTTGTCGGTGGGAATAAACAAGCCGCCATTGGTAATGAACGGCATATAGGCCGAATACAGCACCGCCTTGTCTTTGATGGAAAGCGACAGAATGCCACTACGACCGCCGGGCATTTTCATGAACTAACCTCTTACGAAATTATTATTAATCTTGGATAAAGGTTAGTGCGCGGCTGCGGCAGCGTCAACGCCCACCAGCACCAACAACCACTGCTCGTACAACAATTCTTTGTTGGGGTTGGCCCCGGACAGCAGTGCCCGACGCCCTTCCAGCACTCGCTGGGCGGCTCGCAGCAAACGCGCCGGTGGCACAGCCTTGTTGAGTCGATCCAACAGCGGTGCCAAGGACGCATCAGCGCTCTGCTGGCCGGAAAACCGCTGATTCAGACAGCGCGACAACCAACCATAAATCACCCCGGCCATTTCCGTGGGATCATGTTTCGCCAACACCGGCGACGCTTGCGCCACGGACTGACGCCCTTCCGCCACACTGACCAGGGTATCGAGCAAACGGGCCCGGTCGGCAAACCAGTCCGCCTGCTCCAGTGCCAGCGCCTGTAGCGGCGCGCCCTGGGCGGCATCCAGTAACGAGGCGGCACTCTCGCCCACCTGGCTCTGCAACCACTGCAGCGCCTCTTCCTGCCCCGGTAACGGCAAGGTTCGCTGCTGACAACGGCTGCGAATGGTTGGCAACAGCAGCGTCGGCTGGTCACTGACCAGCAATAACAAGGTCTGCGCGCCCGGCTCCTCCAGCGTTTTCAACAACGCATTCTGCGCATTGCGGTTGAGCGCTTCCGCCGGATAAATAATCGCGACCCGATAACCACTGTACTGGGCCGTACGGGTAGCAAACCCCACCAGCTTGCGCACTTGGTCGATCTTGATGGTTTTGCTTTTCTCTTCCGGGCTGAGGCGGTGCAAATCCGGGTGGGTACCCGCAGTACTGAGCTGGCAACCCTGACACTGACCGCACGGTAGCCCAGCAGAGGGCTTATCGCACAGCAGGGTCTGCGCCAGGGATTCGGCCAACCGCAACTTGCCAATGCCTTTGGCACCGGTGAGCAAGAGGGCATGGGGCAGCCGCCCTTGCGCGTGTTGGTCAAGCAGTTTCGCCATGGCATCGCCATGCCAGGGGCACGGGACCTGCACTTTTGCGCCGGTTACCGCCATGACAGCATCTCCTCGACGATCCCGGCCAGTTGTTGCTGGACAGACATCAGCGGCTGCCCGGCATCCACAGTACGGAACCGGTTGGGCTCCTGGGCTGCGCGGGCCAGGTAACACTGACGGATGCGCTCAAAGAAGGCCTGATCTTCCTGCTCGATACGATCCAGAGCGGCACGCTTGCCGGCACGCGCCATGCCCACCTCGACCGGCACATCGAACAACACCGTCATGTCCGGGCGAGTGTCGCGAATAATCAGTGCCTCCAAGTCAGCAATGGCCGCGCTGTCCAGCCCTCGCCCTGCCCCCTGGTAGGCCCAGGTGGCGTCCACAAACCGATCACACAACACCCATTCACCGCGGGCCAGTGCCGGGCGGATCTTCTGTTCCAAATGTTGTGCGCGGGCGGCGAAGACCAGCAGCAGCTCTGTATCATCCGCCATGGTTTCGTCACCGGGTGCCAACAACACGCCACGGATCGATTCAGCCAGTGCGGTGCCACCGGGCTCACGACTCACCGTCACCGTCTTACCGGCCGCTCTGAGCGTTTCAGCCAACCATTCCAGGTTGCTGCTCTTGCCGGCCCCCTCGCCCCCTTCCAGAGTGATGAAACGACCGCTCATTGCCCGCCTCCGGGTGAAGAACGGTAGCCTTCCCGACGTCGCAGCTGATACTCACGCACGGCTTTGCGATGCTGAGCCAGGGTTTTGGAAAAAGAATGGCTGCCATCGCCACGGGCCACGAAATACAGAGACTCGGTTTCCCCCGGGTTCACCGCCGCCAGGATCGCTTCCCGGCCGGGCATGGCGATTGGCGTGGGCGGCAAGCCGCTAATCACATAGGTGTTGTATGGGGTCGCGCGGCGCAGGTCGGAGCGGCGAATATTCCCCGTATAGGATTCCCCCATGCCGTAGATCACCGTCGGGTCGGTTTGCAAGCGCATGCCCTTGTTCAACCGGTTGGTAAATACCCCGGCAATTTCCGGGCGCTCTTTCGGCACACCGGTTTCCCTTTCCACGATAGAAGCCATAATCAGCGCCTCGTATGGCGTGTCGTAGGGGAGATCCTTGGCCCGCTGCTGCCAGGCGTCGTCGAGAATATTTTCCTGACGCTCCAGCGCCCGGGCGAGGATGGTCAGGTCGGCAGTGCCACGAGTATAAAAATAGGTTTCCGGCGCGAACCAGCCTTCCGGATGTCGGTCCGGGCGCCCCAGCTCGGCCATCACTTGCTCGTCGGTCAAGCCGTCCAGACGATGGCTCAGGGTGTCCTGGGAGGCTAACCGGGCGCGCAGCTCACGGAAGTTCCAGCCTTCGACCAAGGTCAGGCTACGTTGCAAGACATCACCCCGGTCCATTTTCTCCAGCAGGGACAACAGCGAGTCGCCGGGTTTGAGTTGATACTCGCCCACATGCATGCGGCCATCCATGCCCGTGAAGATAGAATAAAGGCGCGCGCCGACACGGCGAAAACGGGCCTCCAGGCCCTGGCCGAGCAGGCCCTGCTCTTTGAGGTTGTACAGCACACGGCTCAAACCAGCGCCCCGGGGCACCTCCACCGTTAATGCTTCAGAAACCGGTAATGGGCGGTGTAGATAACTGCTGACCCAGGCCCCCGCCACGGGTACAGCGACTACCAGTAAGACAACCAGCAGTCCAAAAATACGGATTTTTTTACGCATAGTGCGGTTATTAGCCCTTCAGTGAGCCGGCCAAAAAGGTTTCTGTCGACTGTTGCAGTTTCTGGACCGATGTCAGCACCGGCCAATGCCATTGCGCCAGTTTACGCACCGCGAGCACGCCGACAACACTGTTACACAGAAACAGCCCCTCGGCAGTACGCAGCTGTGACAGTGGCCGCAGATCGCAGACCACCTTTTCGCCGCGCTGGCGCAGCGTGTCGTACAGGTGCGCTCGCATCACGCCGGCCACACCAGTTCCGGCGGCAGCCAGATCCGGCATCCACCAGTGATCGGCAAACCGGACAAAGAGATTCATTGCGGTCGCTTCCAGCGGCTGTCTGCGGGTATTGAGCAGCAACCCCTCGTCCCAACCCTGTCGCGCTACTTCACGGCGTGCCATTACCTGTGGGATACGGTTCAAATGCTTGAATCCTGCCAACGGGTCAGGATACAGCGGCGTCTGGCAGAGTCCCAATACCAACCCTTCGCGGCGATGCCGCTCGGACCAGACGGGCAGCGCCCCGCTTTGCCACAGGACCGTAGGTTTTGCCGATGAAGGCGGCAAATAGCCACGGCCACCGACGCCGCGGGTGACCGTCAGCTTAACCACCCCGGCCTCGCCGCAAAGCGCCGTAATACCTTCATTCAGGGCTGCGTCCAGTCGGGATGGATCGGGCAGCGGAATACCGAGCGCCTGCAGACCTGCGGCCAGGCGGGCACGGTGCCGCGGCCACAAGGGCGGCTCGCCGGAAGCGGCCACGCGCACGGTTTCAAAAACACCGTCGCCGTAGGCGAGGCCGCGGTCACGGGGATCCAGTGGCATTACACCTTCTTGAACAGCAAGGTGCCGTTGGTACCACCGAAACCGAACGAGTTGGACATCGCGTAATTGATATCCCGTTCCTGTGCCTGGTTCGCCACGAAGTTCAGGTCACAGCCTTCATCCGGGTTATCCAGGTTGATGGTGGGCGGCGCCACCGAATCACGCATGGCCAGAATCGAGAAAATCGCTTCCACTGCACCCGCTGCGCCCAACAAATGGCCAATCATGGATTTGGTAGAGCTCACCGCTACTTCATAGGCGTGGTCACCAAACAGGGTTTTCACCGCCATAGCTTCCGCCACGTCACCCATCTGCGTGGAAGTGCCGTGGGCATTGATGTAATCCACCTGATTCGGCTCGACACCGGCATTGCGAAGCGCATTACGCATGGCCCGCATGGCGCCGTCGCCGCCCTCAGCCGGCGAGGTGATGTGATAGGCATCATCGCTCATACCAAAACCGGCCAGCTCGGCATAAATCGTGGCGCCACGGGCCTTGGCGTGCTCATACTCTTCCAGCACCACCGCCCCGGCGCCATCAGCCAGCACGAAACCGTCCCGGTCCTTGTCCCAGGGGCGGCTCGCGGCCTGCGGATCATCGTTGCGGGTGGACAACGCGCGGGCTGCGGCAAAACCGCCCAGGCCCAACGGCGAAGAGCCCTTCTCGGCACCGCCGGCAACCATCACGTCCGCCTGGCCCAGTACAATCTGCTGGGCGGCAAACCCAATGTTATGGGTACCGGTGGTACACGCCGTTACCGTGGCAAAGTTGGGCCCTTTCATGCCGTACATGATCGCCAGATTACCCGCGATCATGTTGATGATGGTGCCGGGCACAAAGAAAGGAGACAGCTTGCGGGGACCGGAATCTAGCAGCTTGCGGTGGTTGTCTTCGATATTCGTGAGGCCGCCGATACCGGAGCCAATGGCAGCCCCCACGCGCTCGGCGTCTTCCTTTTCCATATCCAGGCCCGCATCACGCACCGCCTGAATGGCCGCCACCAGCCCGTATTGCACGAAGACATCCATCTTGCGAGCATCTTTGGGGGTCAGGTACTCGGAAATATCGAAGTCAGGCACCAGGCCGGCAAAGCGGGTAGCAAAAGGCTCCGTATCAAAGTGTTCGATGTTACGAATGCCACTCTTGCCCGCTTTGATCCCTTCCCAGGTAGAAGTCACATCGACTCCCAGCGGCGTGAGCATTCCCAACCCTGTAATAACGACTCGACGTGACGTCACCCGATACCTCCCAATCCATTATTTTGGCGCCCTTCAAAAGGAGCCTGAATGCGACAAGATACTACATACAGCCCGATAACTGCTTGCCGTAATGTAAGAAAACGTCACTTGCCACCACCAATATTCTGGCCACAAAAAAGCCGCAAGCTCATGGAACCTGCGGCTTTTCTGTTATTCGATCAACCGAACTCAGCTGTGCGCTTTGATGTAATCCACAGCGGACTGGACGGTGCTGATTTTCTCAGCTTCTTCGTCCGGAATTTCGGTTTCAAATTCTTCTTCCAGGGCCATCACCAGCTCAACGGTGTCCAGGGAGTCTGCACCCAGATCTTCAACGAAGGACGCTTCAGATTTTACGTCTTCCGGCTTAACACCCAGTTGCTCAACGATGATTTTGTTTACGCGTTCTTCGATGCTGCTCATGATCGTATTACTCTCCTGATTAATGGTGTGCTAGCACCTGTCAGCGGCTATTCTAGGTGAACGCTGTTTGCGCTTGCAAGCCGACTGGACCGATGCGGCTCCTTGAAGTTTTTCCAAATATTTTCTTCTGCGAAAACAGTCGATTAGACAGCTTTCCCAGAAACGTTCGGATGCCCACATTTTGAGCTACCCGGTAAACATGCCCCCATTGACGTGCAAAGTGGTTCCAGTTACGTAACCACCGCCATCACTGGCCAGCCAGCCAACAGCACTGGCAATCTCCGCCGGCTGCCCCAAGCGCCCCAGGGGAATACCCTGCAAAAGCGCCTCTTTCTGGGCTTGCGGCAAAGCTTCTGTCATGTCCGTCTGAATAAAGCCCGGTGCAACAGAATTCACTGTGATGTTACGTGAGCCAAGCTCGCGAGCCAACGCCCGAGAAAAACCTTCTACACCACCTTTTGCCGCTGCATAGTTGGCTTGCCCGGCGTTACCCATGGTGCCGACCACCGAGCTGATATTGATGATCCGACCCCAGCGCGCCTTGGTCATGCCTTTCAAGCATGCCTTGCTAACGCGATAAAGGGAATTCAGGTTGGTATTGATGACATCTTCCCACTCATCTTCCTTCATTCGAAGCATGATGTTGTCGCGGGTAATACCGGCGTTATTCACCAGCACCAGAGGAGCACCGAATTCGTCGTTGATGCTTTTGACGGTCTCGTCCACCGACGCCTTGTCGGCCACGTTGAGCATCTTGCCGGCACCGTTTTCACCCAGCGCATCGCCAATGGCAGCCGCACCTTTTTCCGTGGTGGCTGTGCCAACGACAAAGAAGCCATCAGCAATCAGCTGCTCGGCAATCGCCCGGCCTATGCCCCGGCTCGCGCCAGTGACCAGCGCCACTTTTCTCTCAGACATTCTTATTCTCCTTGCAGAGCTGCCGTGAAAGCAGCCTCTGTTTCCAGCGGACGCGCCGCCATATCGCGGTCAATGCGCTTCACCAGCCCACACAGAACCTTGCCCGGACCACACTCGTAGAGGTGCCCCACGCCCTGCTCTTTCAGCGCCTGGATGGTTTCCACCCACCGCACAGGGGAATAAAGCTGACGAATCAGCGCATCACGAATCTGCTCTGGATCCGTTTCCATGGCCACGTCCACATTGTTAATCACCGGCATCTCAGCCGCGTGAAAACGGGTACCGCTCAAGGTATCAGCCAGTTGCTCAGCGGCAGGCTTCATCAATGCGCAATGAGAAGGCACGCTTACCGGCAGTGCCATGGCACGCTTGGCACCTGACTCTTTACACGCCGCAATGGCGCGCTCGACCGCGTCAGCGGAACCGGCGATCACCACCTGACCGGGCGCATTGAAGTTGACTGCCTCAACCACTCCACCCTGCGCCGCTTGCGCACAAGCAGAGCGAACCTGCTCATCATCCAGGCCCAGGATCGCGGCCATACTGCCCTCATCCTGCGCCACTGCCTGCTGCATTAGCTGGCCACGGGTGCGAACCAGCCGCACGGCATCACCCAGATTGATCACACCGGCGCAGGTCAGCGCGGTGTATTCACCCAAGCTATGCCCGGCCAGCACATTCGGCCGTGGGCCACCGCTTTGCTCCCACAGCCGCCACAGGGCAACGCCTGCGGTCAGCAGCAAGGGCTGGGTAATTTCGGTTTGATTCAGTGCTTCTTTCGGTCCTTCCTGGGCCAATGCCCAGAGGTCCTGATCCAGTGCACCGGAGGCTTCCTGAAAGGTCTGTTTCACTGCCGGACGTTCGGCAAATTCACTCAGCATCCCCAGACTCTGGGAACCCTGACCGGGAAAAATAAAGGCTGTCTTCGACATTCAACATCCCCTTAAAAATAGGCAGGCCGCAGTATGCCGGCTTTCGCTTTCGCTGTCCGGTCGGGCCTGAAACAAAGTATGAATAGACGGAGCCAGCCGGCCCCGACACAGAATTTCAGTCAGCGCTGGCTTGACCCAGTGCATCGCTGATTAACGAGGGCACATTACGCCGCGCCTCCAGTTGCGCCACTTCCAGCGCGCAGGCGAACCCTTCCTTGCTGGTGCCACCGTGGCTTTTCACCACCACCCCACGCAGGCCCACCAGGCTGGCGCCATTGTAATGGTCCGGGTCCATGCGCTTTTTCAAGCCGACAAGAACCGGCAAGGCAAACAGGCCGCACAGCTTGCGCAGCCAGGATTGTTTGATTTCTTCACGCAGCATATTGCCGATCATTTTCGCCACGCCTTCCATGGTTTTCAGCGAAACGTTCCCGACAAAGCCATCACAGACCACCACATCCGCTTCGCCGGCAAAAATGCCGTTGCCTTCCACGAAACCGACATAGTTCAGGTCGTCGGCTCCGCGCAACAGGCCGGCCGCTTCCTTAATCTGTTCATTGCCCTTGATGTCTTCCTCACCGATGTTGAGCAGCGCCACCCGAGGATGCTCTACGCCATCAACAGCACGCACTACCGCCTGGCCCATCAGGGCAAACTGCAACAGGTGCGCGGGTTCGGAATCCACATTGGCGCCCAAGTCCAGCATATGACAGTGGCCATTGGCTGTGGGAATCGCTGTACAAATGGCGGGACGGTCTACGCCGGGAAGGGTTTTCAGCACAAAGCGGCTCACCGCCATCAAGGCACCGGTATTGCCGGCACTGACCGCCGCCTGGGCACGCCCTTCCTTGACCATATTGATGGTCACCCGCATGGACGAGTCTTTTTTCTGCCGCAGAGCAATGGCAACCGGATCATCCATGGCCACCACTTCAGAGGCGGGCTGGACAGTAATTCGAGAATGGTCGGCGATACCCGCCTGGGACAAGGCATCGGCCAAGGGTTCTGGCTGGCCGACCAAAATGATGTGCATGTGCGCGTGGCGAGACAGCATGGCTGCCACGGCGGGCACCGTCACGGACAAGCCGTGATCGCCTCCCATGGCATCCACAGCTAGCGTCACAACCGGCATGGGCTGCTTCCTTGTATTCAAATTTGGAGGCATTCTGACAAAATTCGCCCGCCGGCGACATCTCCCCGCATCCAATCACAAATCCACTTACAAAAAATCCTCCCGAAGGAGGATTTTGGGGTGCCCGCAGGACGGAACCTTACTGCACAGGGCAGCGCAGAACCCATCAGGCACAAAAAAACGGGAGCCGCAGCTCCCGTTTTTATACAACTTATTCGTCGTCAGATTCACCCTGACTGATCACCTGGCGGCCGCGGTACATGCCGTCCGGAGAAATGTGGTGACGACGATGCACTTCACCAGTGTTGGTGTCTTCAGTCAGCGCAGCGGCGGGCAGCGCATCGTGAGAGCGGCGCATGCCGCGCTTGGAACGGGTTTTACGGTTCTTTTGAACAGCCATTTCGAGCTCCTCGGGCGTTTATTCAGCCTGAATTTACTTGCCTTGACCTTTTAATTTGGCCAGCACGGCAAAAGGATTATCCGCGTTTTCGTGTTTCTCAGGTTCACCGCGATCATGCGGCAAAGCTGTCGGGCAAGGGTCATGCAGTGCCACCAACGGCATGGCCAGCAACAGCTCCTCTTCGATCAGATCGGTGAGAACCATGCGTTCTTCGCCAACCAACCAGGGGTCCAGTCGCTCCGGCAATGCCTTGGCCTGATCTTCATTCCACACCAGCGCCACATCAATACGGGCGGTAACGGAATAATTCACTGGCTCCAGGCAGCGCTGACATGGCAGCACCAATACGGTGCTAACCTCGCCCTTGATACGCCGATGCCCCTCTTCATCACGATCGAACGCCAGTGATATAGCTACTGGCTGGTCCAGACTTTCGCGGTATTCCTGCAGGCGAGGCAGGTCTCCAACGGTAAGCTGGCCCTCAACGACGCGACCTTGATCCGCATATTTGCGAGGATCGAGGAACTGTGGCAGTTGCCCTGAAAACATAAGCGCGCAATTCTAGGGCCGTGAGGCCCCGCTGTCAAAGTTAATGTGAGGCACTAAGCACCTGAGTCAACAGGGTTTTTCGTGCGTCATGAAAAAATAATCCTTACACTTGCCCCCGCAACGCGCGGAGACCCCCATGACTGACCAGACACCCACCCTGTTACTCGCCTCTTCATCGCCCTTTCGGCGGCAATTATTGGACAAGCTGAAGCTGGATTTTATCCACCAGAGCCCGGATATCGACGAGACCCGGCACAAGAATGAGTCCCCCACCGCTCTGGTGATGCGTCTGGCCCGGGAAAAAGCCCTGGCACTGGCGAACCAGCACCCGGACACGCTGATCATCGGCTCTGATCAGGTCGCCGTCATCGGCGACCAAGTGCTGGGCAAGCCCGGCGACCGGGACACCGCGATTCGCCAACTCAGCGCCGCCAGCGGGCAGCGGGTATCGTTTCTTACCGGCCTGTGCCTGCTCAACACAACCACCGGCCGCAGCCAGGTCGTCTGCGACCCCTTCCATGTGCAGTTCCGCACCCTAAAACCGGCACAGATTGAACGCTACGTGGATATCGAACAGCCATTAAACTGTGCCGGCAGCTTCAAATCCGAAGGGTTGGGCATTGTCTTGTTCAAGGCACTGGAAGGTCGCGACCCGAACACCTTGGTCGGCCTGCCTTTAATTGTGCTAACAGAATTCCTGGCCGCCGAAGGGCTTCAGCTACCTATATAAGGCAAAAGGCGAGCTCCGAACGCTGTTTCGCTTTTCGGAACTCGCCTTTTCTAGCTTCTAGCTTCTCGTAGCTAGCAGCTGTATTTCAACGAATCACCGGTGACGCACTCAGCCCCAACTGGGCCGCCATGCCTTCACCAATCGACACACCAAAACGGCGGATAAACTCTTCCATGGGGGAACGGCTAGAGCTGTAGTTGAGCATTTCCTCCTGCCCCGCAACCTCACGAACCACTTCACCCGGGCTCTTTAAGCCATCTATCAGCCCCAGCCCCAAAGCCCGCTCGCCGGTCCAGAACAAACCCGAGAACAATTCCGGGTGGCCATCCACTTTCAGGCGATCGCCACGCCCTTCCTTCACGGCAGTAATAAACTGCTGGTGGATGTCATCCAGCATGGTCTGCACATGCTTGCGATGGGACGGCTTAATCGGCGAGAACGGGTCCATCAAATCCTTGTTCTCACCGGCGGTGAGCACACGACGCTCCACGCCCAGCTTGTCAGCAGCTTGCTCCAGGCCAAAACCGGCCATGATCACACCGATGGAGCCGACAATACTGGCCGGGTCGGCATAGATTTCATCCGCAGCGGACGCGATAAAGTACGCCCCAGAGGCGCCCACATCCGTAATTGCCGCGTACACCTTCTTTTCCGGGTACTGCGCACGCAAACGCTTAATGGCGTTATACACCTGGTTGGACTGCACCGGAGAGCCGCCCGGGCTGTTGATCTTCAACAACACCGCCGTGGTATTTTCCGCTTCAAACGCCCGCGTCAGGCCGGTGACGATCAAATCCGCACTGGCATCCTGATCCGGCGCGATCACACCGTTGACGTCAACAATCCCCACATGATCTTCCGCCATGGTCACCGCAGAACCGGTTTTGCCCGGAATCACCATCACCAATATCGTAAACAGATACACAAAGGTCAGCGCCTTGAAAAAAATGCCCCAACGGCGAGACTTACGCTGCTCATCCTGGGCCTGACCCAGCAACTTCTCGATCAGCTTCCATTCCCGCTCATTCTGCGGGGGCTGGGAAGATGGCTGATTTTCCATAGTCACACACTCTCCATTACAAACTCAGACGCCGCCAATCCCACCAGCGGCAACAAGTGGTCCAATCTGTCGATCACAGCCAACGGCTCGCACGGGAGCAATTGCTCAACCGGGTGGGCACCGTAGCTCACACCAATGCGGTCAACACCGGCAGCACGGGCCATTTCCAGATCGAATGTAGTATCACCCACCACCACAGCCCGCTCTGGCGGCACAGCCATGGCCTCCAGCAGCTCCAGCACCATGGCCGGATGCGGCTTGGACTGGCTTTCATCGGCACAGCGGGAGGCATGAAAATAACGGTCCAGACCGGTATTTCCCCACACTCTCTGCAACCCCTTGCGGCTCTTGCCAGTGGCCACCGCCAGCTTAAAGCCACTTTCACGCAAGTGAATCAGCACCTGTTCCGCCGCCGGATAAAGGGCGCTGGGTGTCTGCTCGGCGGCAATAAAGTGAAAAGCATAGCGATCACGCATGGCTTCCACCCCGTCACCGTCCAGCTGCGGATAAAGCGTAGCGATAGCTTCCGGCAGTCCCAGCCCGATAATGCTGCACACCACTGGATCCGCCAGGGAAGGCAACTCCAAATCCAGCGCCGCCAACTGCATGCAGCTGACAATACGGCCGGTGGAATCCATGACCGTGCCATCCCAATCAAAAATCACCAGGTCATAAGGGCGAGCACTATTCATTGCTGACTCCGCAGGGCCGCCAGAATGGCCTCGCAATCATCATCCAGCGGTGCGGTCACAGTCAGTCGCTTGCCCGTATTTGGATGCACGAATACCAGGGTACGGGCATGCAGGCAAAGGCGACGACGACCGATTTCAGCCAACAGCGCCTCCCCTTTGGCAATCCCGTATTTGTCATCCCCCAGCAGCGGAAAGCCGCCAAACTGGCTGTGCACCCGGATCTGGTGAGTACGCCCGGTTTCCAGCGTGCCCTCCACCAACTGGGCCTGAGCAAAGCGCTCGAGCAGACGAAAATGGGTCACCGAGGGTTTGCCCTCACGGGAGACTCGCACAATGCGCTCGTTGCCATTCATCATTTTCAGCAGGGGCGCATCAAGGGTGCGCTCCTTGCCTTTAAAGCCCTGACACAGGAGCCAATAACGCTTTTCCACCTGGCCGCCCTGCATCAGGCGCTGTAACTTGCGCAAAAACGAGCGACGCCGCGCCACCATGATCAAGCCACTGGTATCGCGATCCAGGCGGTGCACCAGCTCCATTTCCTTTTCACCGGGGTACATCACCCGCAAGGCCTCAATCAGGCCCAGGCTGACGCCACTGCCACCATGCACCGCCAGCCCTGCAGGCTTGTTGAAAATAAACAACTGGTCATCTTCATAGACACAGGCCCGTCGCAAGCGCTCAGCCAACCCTTCGCTCACCGCCGGCGGCGCGGCGGATTCACTGGTTCGGATAGGCGGAATACGCACCACATCACCACTGGCCAGCCGGGTGGTCTGCTTGACGCGCCCCTTGTTAATACGCACCTCACCGGAACGGATAATCCGGTAAACACGGGATTTGGGTACCCCTTTAAGGTGGGTAAACAGGAAATTATCCAGGCGCTGGCCGTGCCGGCCTTCATCTATGGTGACAAACGTCACGCGGTTTGCTGCGGGGGTATCTTCTGACATGGCGCGATTCTATGCGTGATCGGGATAAAAGTCTGCATCTACCGTGGCGAAGCTCAGCAATCTATCTGATTGATCCGGCTGGCCTTTTGTTGCTATAGTCAAGCGTCGACCTGAATAGGCAACGGCGACGCGCAGCGAACATTCGCCGTTCGGCCCTCTCCGGCTACAGCCGATGAAGACAGAGCCCGCCCCCAGGTCACAGAAAAAGCGTTAGGCCCACCTTCCACACGGGAAATACCCACACGGAACTGGGCTCACGCTGCAGAAGACCCATTTACAGCGCCCGAAAACGGGCCCTGAACATTAACGATGGTGGCCTGCAGCGCCGGTCAAATGACCTGGAAAACAGACAGACAAGAGTTTACACATTGCTGTGTGATAATAACCACGGCAATCGCGTGAAGCATTACAGACTGGCCAACTGCCAGCATGATTACGCACTAAACATTGCACACAACTCGGAGAGCCGCTAACTCAGGCAAAACGATCACCAAGGAAAGCGATTCACACGCACAGCGTGCGCCCAATCCGTGACATGCCTGCCACAGCACTCCCCCTGGTCTGCTACCGGTTACACCCGGCCCTGCCCCATGCCACCACAAACTTGTGGTAGCACCATGAAACGTATGCTTATTAACGCCACTCACCCTGAAGAGGTTCGGGTGGCACTGGTCGACGGACAACGTCTGTACGACCTGGATATCGAACACCGCACACGGGAACAGAAAAAAGCCAACATCTATAAAGGCAAGATCACCCGGGTCGAACCGTCCCTGGAAGCCGCCTTTGTCGACTTCGGCGCCGAGCGCCATGGCTTTCTGCCCCTCAAGGAAATCTCCCGCCAGTACTTCCAGAAAGACCCCAAGGACATCCAGGGTCGCGTTAACATCAAGGAAGTCATCAAGGAAGGTCAGGAAGTCATCGTTCAGGTGGCCAAGGAAGAGCGCGGCAACAAAGGCGCCGCCCTCACCACCTTTATCAGCCTGGCTGGCCGTTATCTGGTACTGATGCCCAACAACCCCCGTGCCGGCGGCATTTCCCGTCGTATCGAAGGGGAAGAGCGCGCGCAACTGAAAGAAGCGCTGGGCGCACTGACCATTCCCGATGAAATGGGCGTCATTGTGCGTACCGCCGGGCTTGGCCGCAGTGCCGAAGAACTGCAGTGGGACCTGAACTACCTGCTGAAGCTGTGGACCTCCATCGACGATGCCTCCCAGGATCGCAAGGCGCCCTTCCTGATTTATCAGGAGTCCAACGTCATCATCCGCGCCATCCGCGACTACCTGCGCAAAGATATCGGCGAAGTGCTGATCGACTCCAAGAAAGTCTACGACGAAGCTCAAGGCTTTGTTCAGCAGGTGATGCAGGACTTCCAGCACAAGATCAAACTGTACGACGACGAGACCCCGCTGTTCTCCCGTTTCCAGATTGAGTCGCAGATTGAGACCGCCTTTGAGCGCGAAGTGAAGCTGCCTTCCGGTGGCTCCATTGTCATCGACCCGACGGAAGCACTGGTCTCCATCGACATCAACTCCTCCCGTGCCACCAAGGGCGCGGATATCGAAGAAACCGCCCTGAACACCAACCTGGAAGCCGCCGAAGAAATTGCCCGGCAGCTGCGACTGCGGGATATCGGCGGCCTGATCGTGGTCGATTTCATCGACATGGGCCCCGCTCGCAACCAGCGTGACGTGGAAAACCGCATGCGCGATGCGCTGGAACAGGACCGCGCACGCATTCAGCTGGGCCGCATCTCCCGTTTCGGTCTGCTCGAACTGTCCCGTCAGCGCCTGCGTCCAAGCCTGGGTGAAACGTCCAGCATCGTCTGCCCCCGTTGCGACGGCCAAGGCCACATCCGTGACGTGAAATCCCTGGCGCTAAGCATCCTTCGTCTTATCGAAGAAGAAGTGATGAAAGAGCGCACTGGCGAGATTCAAGCCCAGGTGCCGGTGGCCGTTGCCACCTACCTGCTCAATGAGAAGCGTGATCCCCTGCGCGCCATTGAGAAGAACCACAACGTCCGCGTAGTGATCATTCCCAACCAGAACCTGGACACGCCCCACTTCGAAGTGGAGCGCATCCGTGATGACCAGACATCCACTCAGCTGAGCCATGAAATGGATCTGCTGGAGGGCAACAAGGATGCAGACATCGCCTCCGCCCAGGACACGGAAATCAAAACCCAGGAGCCGGCCGTCAAACTGATGGCACCGGACACCGCCGCACCGCCGCCCAAACCGGCAGCCGCCGCAGCACCGACCCCGCAAGCACAGAACCTGGGCTTGTTGGCGCGCCTGTTCACCTGGCTGGCCCAGGTCTTCACTTCTGAGCCCAAGCCTGCCAAAGCGAAGAAAGAACAGCCCCAACGCAAAGGCGACAGCAAGCAGCGCCAGCAGCAAAACACCCGTGGCCGTGGTGGCAACAACCGCAACCGCAACGACAACCGTAACAACGATAACCGCGGCAAGAGCGACAACCGCAACAAGCGTGATGGCGGCAAAGGTGGCGATAACGACAATCGCAATAACCGCAACAAGCGCCAGAACGACAAAGACGGAGGCCGCAAGAACGATAACCGTCAGGCGGACAATCGCTCGTCCGAGAATCGCAACGACAACCGTGGCGACAACAAAGACGACAGCAACCGCAACGAACGTCGCGGCCGTAACGACAACCGTCGTAACAATCGCAACAACGACAATCGTGGCGACGCTCGTAACGAAAATCGTAACGACAACAAGCCCGACAGCAAGGCAAATGACGGCGGCAAACCGCGTAACAACCGCAAGCCGGACAATGCTGCTGACAGCGCCGACAGCAAAGGCAGCGACAAGGGCCCGAAAGCCCCACGCCGCACCGATGCCAAGGACGATCGTCCGCTGCGCGAACGCCAGCGTCCAGGCAAAGGGGACAACAATAGCGACGGCAAGAATGCGGTAGCTCAAGCTTCTGCGGACAAGCCGCAGCGCAACAATGCGCCCAAACCAGCCCGTGTGCGTAACGAGCAGCCCGCGCCCGTGGATGATGAAGGTCACCCACCGGCCAAGCTGGTACCGGCACAGGAGCCATCTGCGCAAACGAAGACCGACGATCAGGCTAAAAAAGAAGTGGCCAAGGCTGCTCAGACAAACGAGCAACCACCGGCTGCCAGCAAGCCGCAAGCCGCAGCTGAACCGGAGCAGGAACCAACCGCTGCACCGGCTCAGCCGCAGCAACCTGCTGCTGAGCAACAACCGGCCACCAAGGCCCCGGCCGCGCAAAACACCGCCGCGCCGAAAGCCGAGGACGATAAACCGGCCAGCGCTCAGCCGGCAACCAGTGACAGTGACACTGCTATCGCTACTCCGGCGCAGGAAAAGCCGGTTGCCGAAAGCCAGCCGCAGCAGCCTAAGGCTGACGCGCCGAAAACCGCCGATGCCGAGAAAGCAGCGCAGCCGGCTCCACAAGCTGAAGCTGCCAAAGACGCTGCGACAGCACCGGCAGCAGCTCAACCGGAAGCAGTCAAACCGGCAGAGGTACCAGCTCCGGCCAAGCCGGTAGAGGAAAAGCAGGCAGAAAAAGCGGTAGAGGCCGAAGCTCCCAAAGCAGAAGCAGACGCTCCCGCCGCCGAGCCGGCAACCCCAAGCCGGGCCAGCAATGATCCGCGCTCTCCGGGCTACAAACCGACCCCGGCGGCCCCGGCCCCCCAGGCGGAAGAAAAGCCCAAACCGGCCCCGGCCAGCAATGAGTTGCCCAGCCGTGCCACGGAAGTGAAAGCGGTCAAGGCAGAAGCCAAACCCGCCGCCGCCGAGCAAGGCCGTGCCAGCAACGACCCGCGCCAGCGTCGTCGTGAGCAGCTAGCCGCTCAGGAAGCCGCCAAGGCCCAAGCGGAGCCTCCCTCAGAGTCTTGAGGAAAGCCCCACCCACAAAAAAGCCCGCTTCGTGCGGGCTTTTTTGTGGTTAGTCGAGGGTTAGAGGAGCATCACGTTTTTAGCAGTTTGGCCAACTTCGCGAGCTGCCGGACGCTCGATGCCGGGGCCTGACGTAAAGAACATACAGCCTGAGAGGCTGTCGTTATCCCGGTACGTTTTTGCTCTGCGAACCACCACGCCGCTCACGCACACCAGGCGTGACTTTCTTACAGCGCATAGTGGCCGAATACCGCTTCAAGCAGCGGCAGAGTCATTTCGAATAGAGGTAAAAGGGCATCAGGTTTTGAATGAACGCGTTCGACGTCAGCCGTCTAGTGATTTACCGATTAGATAATCGGTAACGGGGACTACTACGGCAACAACACCGGTTCCTGCTCCAATGTCACGCCGAACTGCTCCAGCACATCGGCACGAACCGCGTCGGCCAAGGCCATCACATCCGCACTGGTTGCCCCACCGTGATTGACCAGTACAAGAGCTTGCTCGCTATGCATACCAACCGGGCCCAGGCACTTGCCCTTCCAGCCGGCCTGCTCAATCAACCAACCGGCAGCAAGCTTCACACCCTGCGGTTGCGGATACGCCACCAAGTCAGGAAAACGCACCTTAAGGGCATCAGCCTCCGCCCCGTTCACCACCGGGTTTTTGAAGAAACTGCCGGCATTGGCCAATACTGCTGGGTCTGGCAGTTTACTTTGCCGTACCGCGATCACCCGCTCACGCACCGCCACTGGCGAAACCTCATGTTCTGGCAGGTGACCGAAAGCTGCCTGGAGCGGCCCGTAACGCACATCACAACGCGGCTGCTTGCGCAGACGAAGCTCAATGCCGGTAATGATATAACGGCCCCGGTCGCGACTTTTAAACCGACTATCCCGGTAGGCAAATTCACACTCATCCGCCGCAAAATGTTCGACGCGAGCCGTGACCACATCCAGCACCGTCACCTGCTCCAGCACCTGGGACAATTCGACCCCATAGGCGCCGATATTCTGGAAAGGGGCTGCGCCAGCGGTGCCTGGAATCAAAGACAGGTTTTCCAGCCCCTGCCAGCCCTGTGTAACGGTCCAAGCCACCAGATCGTCCCAATGCACGCCGGCACCCGCCGCAATCCAGACATGCACATCGTCTTCCTTTACCTGCACCATGCCATCAATGGCCAGGCTCAGCGTCAAGCCTGGCAGGTCTGAACCGATCACCAGATTACTGCCCTCACCGATGACAAAGAGCGGCTCCGCAGGATTGCGCTCGGCCAATACCTGCGCCAACTCATCCACGGTGGACGGGCGCGCCAAGCGGTGGGCCCGTGCTGGTAAGCGCAAGGTGTTGAGCGCTGTCAGGTCGGCATCACACAGCTGGGAAGACGAATCGGCAGGCGGCAACGACTGGCTCACAGCTGCTCCCGCACACGGTCCAACAAGCCGTCAGCACCATCTTCAATCAGGTTCAGAACCGTGTCGAAACCGTCCTCGCCACCATAATAAGGATCAGGCACTTCCCGCACCGATGTATGCTGTGCGTAGTCCAAAAAACGGGCCACAGTACCTTGATACGATGCCGGACGCATGGCTTCCAGATTCACCAGGTTGGCGTCATCCATGGCCAGCACCCAATCGAATTCAGCAAAATCCGCCGGGCTGACTTGCCGGGCACGCAACGCATCCATCGGGTAGCCCCGTCGCAATGCCGCTTCCTGGGTTCGCGGGTCCGGGGCTCGGCCGATATGCCAATCGCCAGTGCCTGCGCTATCAATGCGGATACGGTCTTCCAGGCCGGCGGCCTTTACGCGCTCGCGGAATACCACTTCCGCCGTAGGCGAACGGCAAATGTTGCCAAGGCAGACAAACAATACCGACACGCTCATTTCTCGCCTCCCAACTCTGCTCGCAAACGATCAAGATCCGCCTGGGTATCGACCCCACCGGGAACCGGCTCAGAGGCCGGTTCAACATGGATAGACACACCATTGGCCATGGCCCGCAGCTGCTCCAGGGACTCCAGCTGCTCCAGGGTGGCGGGTTGCCATTGCACATACTGGTGCAAGAAAGACACACGGTACGCATAGATGCCGATATGGCGCCACCACTGGCCACCGGACATGTCCTGTTTACCATCCGCAAACGCATCGCGATGCCAAGGCACCGGTGCCCGGGAAAAATACAACGCCCTGCCCTTGTCATCGAACACGGCTTTCACCACATTCGGATTAAACAGATCGTTCGCGTGCTCAATGGGTTCACACAAGGTAGCCATCTGGCAGTCCGGATTATCAGCAAGATTCATCGCCACCTGGTTAATCACCGCCGGCGGAATCAATGGCTCGTCACCCTGCACATTGACGATAATGTCATCGTCAGCCAGCTCCAGCTTTGCCGCCACTTCCTGAAGGCGGTCCGTCCCGGAGGGGTGATCCGCCCGGGTCATAACCACGGGCACGGTGTCAGCCAGCACATCTGCAATACGGGCATCGTCAGTGGCCACATAGACCTGATCAGCAGCACTTTGCTGGCAGCGTTCCGCTACCCGCTCCACCATGGTTTTGCCGGCAATATCCGCCAACGGCTTGCCCGGTAAACGGGTAGACGCATACCGCGCCGGCACCACTACATAAAAGCTCATTCACTACCTCGGCAACAAAATCTGGGTAGAGTTGAAAGTGTAAAGTTCAAAGTTAAAACGCGAAGATGTTCAGCGTGGGTTTTGATAATTTTCCATTCCGCGCTGATAGCACAGCCTTGGAGTCACTCCCGCCTTGAAGGCACTTTTCAACTTTGAACTTTACACTTTCAACCCTCTTTACCGTCCACTCCCAGCGCCCGATCAATCATCTGATCCAGCAACCCGTCCGGCAAGCTCGCGGTCACAGGAAGAAACCACCAGTGGGGTTCGGAAAAGGGAGCACATTTCACCGCATCTTTTTCTGTCATCAGCACAGGTAAACCATCAGAAAATGCCAGATCCGCCGGCTGGTAAGCATGATGATCCGGAAAAACGTGGGGCGTCGCATTCAAACCGAGAATGCTCAGCAAATTGAAAAAACGTTTGGGGTTACCGATACCGGCCACGGCATGCACCTGGGGATGCTGGCGCAAAAAATCGTCCGGGCTCAGGGTGCGATCATCGGCCAGGCAGGTCATGCCTGACGGGCGCATGATCATCGGGTAAGCCCCGGTCCAGCCACCGCCAGTGCTGATCACGAAATCCACTTCCTTAAGCCGGGTAGCTGGCTCACGCAATGGGCCTTCCGGCAAACAGCGACCATTACCCAGCCCGCGCTGACCATCCACCACCACCACTTCGGCGCTGCGCGGCAGAGCATAATGCTGCAAACCATCGTCGCTGATCACCAGATCCGGGGCGTATTCGCGGATGGCCACATCCAGCGCATTGCGTCGGTCCGGGTCCAGCACCACAGGAGCCCCGGTACGGCGAGCAATCAGCACAGGCTCATCCCCGACTTCCAGCGCATCACTGCTAGCAGACACATGCTGGGGATACTGCTCGGTTTTACCGCCAAAGCCGCGGGATACCACCGCCACTTTCAAGCCTCGTGAGCGCGCCGCTTTCACCAACGCAATCACCAATGGGGTTTTGCCTGTACCGCCCACGGTGATATTGCCCACCACCAACACCGGGACAGGAGGGCTTGGGCGTTGTTTTCTAAATTGTTGCAGACGGCGCCGCGCCTCAAAAGACACCAGCGCAGACAGAGGCCGCAGCGGAACCAGCCAGGGACTGCCCTTATACCAACCCTGTTGAATCCATTCGCTCAGTGACCCCATGTCGCCCGCTTACTCCTCGGAAAAATTCATCCGGTACATCTGCGTATAGAGCCCGTTCTTTTCCAGCAATTCCTGGTGCGAGCCCTGCTCAATCAACTGCCCCTGATCCAGCACCATAATACGGTCCGCTTTTTCGATGGTAGACAAGCGATGGGCAATGACCAGGGTAGTACGCCCTTCCATCACCTGTTCCAGCGCCTGCTGGATGTGGTGTTCAGATTCGCCATCCAGCGCACTTGTTGCTTCATCAAGAATCAAAATCGGCGCATCCTTGAGCAGCGCTCGAGCAATCGCGATTCGCTGCCGCTGGCCACCGGACAATTGCACACCGTCCTGACCCAGCAAGGTATCCAGACCGTGCTCCAGTTGTTCGATGAAACGCCAGGCGTGGGCGTCCTGTGCCGCTTTCATGATAGTGGCATCATCCGCACTGCGCAGTTCACCGTAGGCAATGTTGTTTCGCACGCTGTCGTTAAACAGCACCACCCGCTGGCTGACCATGGCGATCTGGTTGCGCAGCTCACCAAGCTGATACTCATCCAGGGGAATACCGTCGAGAAGAATGCGCCCCTGATCCGGATCAAAAAAGCGCGGCAGCATGGCGCTGATGGTGCTTTTACCTGCACCGGAACGCCCCACCAGCGCAACCGTCTCACCAGCCTTGATGGAAAAGTTGAGATGCCGCACTACCGGTGACGCCGGGTCATAACCAAAGGTTACACCCTGGAACTCGATATTGCCGTCAGCCTTGGTGGCCACAGTATAGGTGCCAGCATCCACTTCCTGCTTGGTGTCCAGCAGTTCAAACAGACTGGCCGCACCGGTTACGCCCCGCTGCACTTTCACGTTCACATCCGTGAGTTGCTTGAGCGGTTTCTGGATCATGCCAGCGGCGGCAATGTAGGAGAGGAACCCCCCCACTGTCAGGTCTTCACCCATCAAGTGAATATACAGATAGGTAATGGCCCCAATGCCCATCGCCACGAACAACTGCACGATCACAGTACTGGCAATCTTGCTGGCATTGAGCTTCACATTCTGCTTGGCAAAACTGCGGCTAACATTGTGGAACCGGTCCGCTTCCTGTTTCTGGCCGCCAAAGATCTTCACCTCGCCACTACCCTCGATGGCTTCACCCAGAAAATGGGTAATGTTTGCCATAGACGATTGAATGCGACGGCTGATTTTACGGAAACGTTTGCTGGTCACATTCATGACCAAGGCAATCAAGGGCGCCACCGCCACCAGAATCAGCGTCAACTTCCAGTTCTGCCATAACAGAAAACCGAACAGGCCAATCACCGTGAGGCCTTCACGGATGATCACAATGATGGCATCCGTCCCGGCGCTGGTGACCTGCTGCGCATCAAAGATGATCTTCGACATGATGCGCCCGGATGCATTGCGGTGGTATTCGGACTGGGGCAATTTCAGCACATGGCCAAACACATCATTGCGCAGCACATACACAATCTGTTGAGCCACCCAGTTCATGGAATAACTGCCCATGAACTGACCCAAGCCCTGGAATATCACCAATACCAGAGGCGCGATCGATACGATCAGCACGCGAGCATCAGTCGGGTTAACGATGGTTTCCCCCAGGTAACCGGCCAGCTGTGCAGCCCCGGCCTGGGTCCCGGCATACAGGGCATAGCCAATAACGCTAATAATCAGCATGAACCAGTAAGGACGGACGTAGCTCAGTAGCCGCTTATAGGTAGGCCACACGTCCTCAGAGGAAAGGGGTTGAGTCATTGTGCCTCGTTGGGTGATTCGCGAGTGGTGAGCGACAGCTTAACAAAACCCAGCTGCCCGGCCACGTCATAAACACGCACGACAGCCTGATACGCCACATTGGCGTCCGCATAAATTTGCAACGGTTGATCCGTTTTATCCTGACCAAGGCGCAACAGCGCAGTGCGCAACGCATTACTGTCACTGGCCGCCAGCTTCTCGCCGTTCACCAGGTAATCGCCCGTGGAGGTAATCGTCACTTCAACCTGATCATCAACCTGAGCCTGCGGAGCGCCATCGGCTTCCGGCAAGGTGATCGACAACTGTGTCTTGTCATCAAAAGTGGTCGATACCATGAAGAAAATCAGCAGCAAAAACACCACATCAATCAAGGGTGTCAGGTTAACGCTGATTTCCTCCTGGCTGGGCCGGGGAAATTTCACGCCTTCTCTCCCGGTTCTGCCTCACGATCACCGTGTACCAGATCCACCACGTGAACGGCGCTTTGCTCCAGTTCCACGGTAATTTCTTCTACCCGGCGCACGAAGAATCGATGAAAGAAGATCGCCGGAATCGCAACCACCAAGCCCGCTGCAGTGGTCAGCAGTGCCTGGGAAATACCGCCAGCCAACTGTGCCGCGTCACCGGTGCCATGAATCATGATGGCCGCAAACACATCGATCATGCCGACCACGGTGCCCAGCAAGCCCAACAGCGGAGTAATCGCTGCGATGGAGCCCAGGGTACTGAGAAATTTCTCCAGTTCGTGCACCACACCGGTGGCACTTTCCTGAATACTTTCTTTCATGATGTCGCGACCATGGCGGGCATTAGCCAGGCCAGTGGCCAAAATACGCCCAAGCGGCGAGCTGTCGCGCAGCTTCACCAGATTGCCTTCATTTAACAGGCCGCGTTTAAGTAACGTCTGCACCTGGGGCACCGTATCCGCCGGCGCCAGTTTGCTGGGCCGCAGGGTCCAGAAACGTTCTACCACAATGGCCAGCGCCACCACCGAACAGATCAAGATCGGAAGCATCATCCAGCCTCCGGACTGCACAAGATCCTGCACCTTAACTTCTCCCCTTGCTCACAGGTTCGCCATTTGGCGAAATCGGGTTACCAAAGCCGCCAACGAGCCGGTCCATGCCAGGGCCGGGCAACCGTTTGCCGCCATTTTGTTATAAGCCGGCCATTATCGACGCCCCCCTGTCGAAACACAATCATGCCATCCAGGTCGGTGCGCAGAACTGTGATGCCCGCGCTATCCAGCTTTTGCAGCACCTGTGGATGCGGATGCCGGAACCGGTTGCGGTAACCAGCACTGACAAGCGCGAAGTCGGGCTGTAGCTGCCGCAGCAGTGCATCACTGGTGCTGGATTTGCTGCCATGATGGCCCACCACCAGCAGATCCACAGATGATAAGGCCCCAAGCAAACGGTACTCCTCCTGAGTGCCGATATCGCCAGGCAACAAGGCGGAACCAAACGGTCCATCAACCTGCAGCACACAACTGGCTCCATTCCCTGCTTGCCCTGGCTCGCGGGGCCACAGCACGGTGAACGTAACATCGTCCCAGCGCCACTGATCACCGGCCTGACACAACCGACTGCCAGGCACTCTGTGCGGCTCCCCGCTAAGCAATAGACCTGGCGACGGCAAGGCCGACAGCCCGCCAGCATGGTCGTTGTCGCCATGACTGATAATCGTGCGATCCACCGCCTGCCCCGTCACTGACAACCAAGGAACCATGCTTTGCGCAGCAAAGCTGCCACCGGGCCAGGACGGGCCGGTATCATAAATCAGCAGGTGCTCACGGGTGCGTATTGCCAATGCCAGCCCCTGCCCCACATCAAACGCGGTCAACGACCACTCGCCCGGCGCCAGTGGCTCCGGCTGTTGCGTCAGCCAAGGCAGCAGGCAAAGCGGCAACAAACGCCGAGGAAACGGCAGAAAAGGCATAAGCAGAAGCATTAAACCCAACAGCAAGACAATACCTGCCATCATCGACGGCAAGCTCAGCCAGGACGGAGCCCCCAGATTCGCCAGCCACGCCATGCCCCACACCGACAACTCCACCCCGGTCGCGGCAGCGCTCAGCAGCCAGGGCTGATGAAACAACGCCCCCAGCAACGCCGCGGGAATGACCAACAAGGTATAAAGCGGAACCAGAAGCAGGTTTGCCAGCGGCGCACTGGGTGTCCACTGCTGAAACAGCACCGCACTTGCCACAGCCATCACCGCAGGCAGTAACAGCAGCAACCGCCAGGGCGCATGGCTACGGGTCAGCATGGCGATACAGGCAACCGCACCAAAGGACAACCACAGGCTCGCAGACAACGCAGCCAGAGGTGTCATCAGCAGTACCACCAACAAGGCCAGCCCCAACGCGCGCCACAGCGAAATCGGCACTCGCCACCACTGGGCCAATGCCACCACCATCAGCATCACCAGTGCGCGTACCGTTGGCAGACTGAAGCCCGCCAATGCCGCATAGCCCACGGCACCGAGCAAACCCGGCGCCCAGGCAAGTTGCTGTAGGGAATATCGGCGCAGCCCTGGCATCACCGCTTGCATCAGTGGCGCAAGCAGCGCCCGGCCCAGCCACCAGAACCAGCCCGCCACAATAGCGATATGCAACCCGGAAATGGCCAGCAGGTGAGCCCCGCCAGTGAGTTGAAAGGTGCGCCAGAGCGATGACTCCAGCCGGGAACGGTCGCCAACAACCAGCGCCGGCAGTACCGCTTGGCCAAAGGGGGAGCCGGACACCGATGCCGCGATCCGGCGTGACAACGCTTCGCGCCAGACATCAATACCACCGTCATTGGCGATGATCGACACATCCTTGAGCTTGCCACGGGCATCCACCCCGGCAGCAAGATCCGCACGGGCACGATCCGGGCCAAACCGGTTATACACGCCACGAGGCACTTTCAGCTCGGCATCGAGAAGCACGCGATCGCCCGCACTCAACAACACAGAAGGCGCATAGCTATTGAGTATCACCCGGTGCGTTCCGGGCCAGACGTCACTGCCCCACACCACCAAGCGAATTTGTTGGCGCACCTGCCAACGACCAAAGCGAAATTCACGGCGGGTCACCGGTATATCCAGCACCCGCCCTTGGAGGCTGAGCACCGACCGATCTTGCTCCACAGGCAAGCGTTGCACCAACCCCTCGTGCAATTGCCAGACGCCAAAACCGTAGCCAAGCACCAGCCAGACGAGCCACAGGTAACGGTGACGCCAAATCCCGACCACCGCCACGGCAGACAGCACCAACAACGGCCATATCACACCCAACCAGCAGCCTGCCACCATGGCCGCTGCCGTCCACCACATTCGCATCCTTGCTCCGCGGTATTTTCTGAAACGACGACGTAAAAACGGTTATAGCAAAACCTCAACCCGACAAATCCTGAAGTCGCCAGCGAAGGAGTATGCCTTTTTTATCGATGCGGGCATAATAGCGCCCGCGGGGAAACCGGAAGGGAACACAAACACCCTTCTACCCCACTTTTTTCGCGGCCAATCCCGGCACGAACGTACCGGGCCTAGCAACGAACTGATAGAGTGCGTTCGTGAATGGCCAGATAACGCCAGCCAGAATGTACCGGGGCAGCCAAACGCTCCCGACCCAGCCAGTAGATGCGAGTTCATGCCAAAACGGATATTCCGCAAATACCTGCCAACACCCGAACGCATTCGGCAGACCAAGTCGTTGAGCTTTCTCGGGGAGGTGCTGTCGGACCCCAATCTCTGGCACATTAATCGCCGTTCGCTGGCAGGCGCCGCCTTTATCGGTATCTTCTCCGGTTTGCTACCCATTCCTCTGCAGATGGGACTGGCCGCGTTACTGGCGGTACGCTTTCATTGCAACCTGCCACTGTCGGTGATGCTGGTCTGGATTTCCAACCCGGTCACCTATGTCCCCATTTTCTACTTCACCTACCGCATCGGCGCCTGGTTACTGGGCATGCCGCCCCACAGTGGCGAAGGCATTACCGTGGCCTGGTTTGTGGAGCAGTTGATTCCCCTGTGGGTGGGCTCGTTGCTGTGCGCATTCCTGTTCGGTGGGCTGGCCTACCTGGCAGTCAAGGTCAGCTGGCGGCTGGCGGTGATTCGTAGCTGGAACCTGCGCGCCCACCGTCGCGTCCGGGCGGAACGCCGGGAAGCCAGACAGGAGGCAAAGGAAGAGGCAAAACGTGAGGCCGACGAGGCCCGCGACGACTCAAAGCCGCCGCAGTAACCCATCGTGCAGCTCATATTGCTGCGGGCAGCGGGATGCAAATTCCCGATCATGGGTCACGATCATGAACGCCGTACCCAGATTTTCATTCAACTCGATCATCAGCGCCTGAACCTGGGCGGCGGTGCGCTCATCCAGATTCCCGGTGGGCTCATCCGCCATTACCAGCGCAGGTTCTGTCACCAGCGCGCGGGCAATCGCCACCCGCTGGCGCTCCCCACCGCTTAACGCAGAAGGCTTGTGCTTGAGGCGAGGCCCCAGCCCCACTCGCTCCAGAATCGTCGCCGCCCGGGCCTGGCAATCCGCCGGCTTTTCGCCGCGAATCAACAGTGGCATGGCCACATTTTCCAGCGCGGTGAATTCCGGCAGCAGATGGTGAAACTGGTAGACGAACCCCAGGTAGCGATTGCGTAACCGTCCGGTTTCGCGATCACTTAACGACGCCACCGACGTCCCCGCAATAGAGACCGAGCCCCGGGTGGCGTGGTCCAGCCCACCCAGCAAATTCAGCAAGGTTGATTTACCCGAACCGGACGCCCCGATAATCGCCAGGATGTCGCCCTTGTGCACGGTCAGGTCCACACCGCGCAGCACTTCCAGCTCGTTATTGCCCTCTTCGTAGGCTTTCACCAACGTTTGCGCATGCAGGACAGGCGTCGAATCATTCATAACGCAGCGCCTCCGCAGGTTGTACCCGGCTCGCGCGCCAGGAGGGATACAGGGTGGCAGAGAAACTGATAAACAGCGCGATACCGACAATAGTACCCACGTCGGACCACTGCAGCTCAGACGGCAGGTAATTCACAAAATAGGCATCAAACAAACGGGTGTTGAAAGTCTTCTCTACCCACTCGGCAATATTGCTCACATTGGTGGCCAACAGCACCCCCAACGCAGTGCCCAGTAACGTCCCCGCCACGCCAATCAGCGTACCCTGCACCATGAAAATCCGCATGATGGTGCCCGGCGAGGCGCCCAGCGTACGCAACACCGCAATGTTGCCGCGCTTCTCGGTCACCAGCATCACCTGGCTGGAAATAATATTGAATGCAGCCACCGCCACAATGAAACTGAGCAACAGCGTCATCATGGTCTTTTCCATCTTGATGGCTTGGAACAGGTTGCCGTGGCTGCGGGTCCAGTCACTGGTGTAGTAATCCGGCCCCAGCTCCTGCTGCAACTTCCAGCCCAGGTTGGAAGCACTGAACAAATCGTTGAGCTTTAGCCTCACCCCTTGCACGGTGCCCGCCTGGCGCGCCAGTTTGGCGGCGTCAGCCACATTCACATAGGCATAAAGGGAATCGACTTCGGCCCGCACCCGGAAAATCCCGGTGACGGTAAAACGCTTGAAACGGGGCATCACCCCGGCAGGCGAAATCGTTGCTTCGGGAAGCACCAGGGTGACCTTGTCGCCTAGCTCTGCGCCCAGGCGTCGCGCCAGCCCATAGCCCAGCACCATATCAAATGCCCCCGGCTCGAGGCTGTCCAGCTCCCCCTGGTGCATGAAGTCACCAACAATGGACACCTTGCGCTCAGCGTCAGGCTCAATGCCGTTGATCAGCGATCCTGCCACGTTGCCGCGATGGGTCAACATGCCCTCAAGCTGCACAAACGGCGCCGCCGCCTCGATCTGGTCGTGATGATCCAGCCGGTTGGCCAGCGCCTGCCAGTCCTGCACCGGCTCACGGCCGTGCACTGACAGGTGGGTCACCATGCCCAAAATGCGGGTCTGCAACTCACGATCAAAGCCATTCATGACAGATAGCACCGTGATCAGCACCGCAACGCCCAACATCAGGCCCAGTGCCGAAATCAGTGTAATCACCGAAATAAAACTGTTGCGGGCGCGGGCGCCGGTATAGCGCAGCCCCACATAGAAGGATAGAGGTCGAAACATGCAGCGCATTTAACCCGAAACCCGGGGCAAATACTACGGCCATCACCGTCGGAAACGGGCCCGAATGCCTCGGGGCGCCGCTTTGTGATCGGCGTCAGCGTTCCCGTGCTAGCAAAATGGTTGAATAAGTTTACCTAACTTTCTAATATCGAAAGAAAATACAATCTCGCCGGGGGAAGAAATGAAGATAAAAATAATGACGTTGCTGGCCACAGCAGCGCTGGCCATGCCCGCTGCCTCACTGGCAGCCGACGTTCCCCAACGCGGCATGTCCCAATCCCAGGTTCGCGCTGAATTCGGCGCTCCAAACCAGAGCAAAGGCCCCGTGGGCAGCCCAGCCATCACCCGCTGGTTCTACAACGGCTTCACCGTTTACTTCGAAAACAATACCGCCTTGCACACCGTGATTGATCGTCCGGCAAGCGCAGCACCGGATGTGGTGTCCGGACAACAGGTCGATACTCTTCCTCCCATAGAAGAAAAAGCGACTGTCTCCTCCAACGCACCAGCATCGACTGATCCCGCCCCCGACAGTGACGACACCCAAGGCGGGCCAGTATTCGACCCGGTTTCCGGCCGCTTTGTCAGCGAAGACGACAACGACGCAACCCCAGCCAGCAGCCCGGAATCCAAGTCCGCCGCTAGCACACAAAACCAGACCACAGCCGCAGCGCCTGAAACGAAAGCCACAGCCACTAGCGAAAAAGCTCCCGCGTCCGACACAGCGAAAGCAGCACCGGCAGCTGCCGCCGCCACCGGCACCGCAGCGGCTAAAGCGAACGCCACCACTCCGGCAACAGCGCCTGCCACTAACGCCACCAGTGAAGGCGAAGGCGAATTCCGCTTCGACCCGGTCACTGGCCGAATTATCATCGCCGGTGAAGATACCCCTGAGCAGGCCGCGCAAAAACAGGCCGCCAGCATGAAGAAAGAGGCCCAGCAGTCCGCCGACCAAGTCAGCGAGTCTGCCAGTAAAACAGTGGAAGACAGTCAGGCCGAAGCGAATAAAGCCGTCAACGACGTCAGTGAGAAAGCAGAAGCCGCTCAGGCTCAAGCCGAAGAGACCGTCGCGGAACAAGCTGAAGAGGTAGAGCAAACTCAGCAGGCCGCACAGGACGCAGCAAATGACGTCCAAAAAAGCGCTGAAGAAGACGCCGATGGCGGCGGTTTCTATATTGACTGGGGTGCCCGCCAGTAGCACACTCGCGCGCATAGCCAACCCTGCGGACCTTCTTCGCCATGCGCCAACTTCTTCCTGAATGGGCTCCCCAATGGGGGGTCCTGCTCGCCTGGCCCGATGCCCATACCGATTGGGCCGATCACCTGGCCGACGCCGAAATCTGTTATCTGGATATCCTCGCTGCCCTGCTTGATCACGAGCATGTGCTGCTGGTGTGCCGTAACGCCCACACCCGTGAACATATTCACGCTCAGGTCGCTGCACGGGGCATCGACACCCTGCGCCTGCAGGTGGTGATCGCCGACTACAACGACACCTGGGCCCGGGATTTCGGCCCCATTGCAATCCGCCATGGCGAGCAGACGAAACTACTCAATTACACCTTTACCGGCTGGGGCGGCAAGTTCGCCGCCGGCAAGGACAACGCCCTCAACCCGCAGCTGCCCTGGCAATTGCCGCTGGACACCCACGCCCTGGTGCTGGAAGGCGGCGCCATCGATACCGATGGCAACGGCAACCTGCTGACCACCCGCCACTGCCTGCGCAACCCCAATCGCAACCCGGGCCTTTCGCAAGCGGAACTGACCGAACAACTGAAACAACAGCTGGGCGTCAGTGACATCTGGTGGCTGGACCATGGCGAACTGGAAGGCGACGATACCGACGCCCACGTGGACACCCTCGCCCGCTTTGTGGATGAAAAGACCCTGGCTTATGTGCAATGTCAGGATCCCCGTGACAGCCACTACCCCGGTCTCGCCGCCATGGAACAGGAACTGCTGGACCTGGCAGACCAGCATGATTTGGTTCTGGTTCCACTGGCACTGCCGTCTGCCCAGTATTGCCGCGAAGGCGACCGCCTGCCGGCCACCTATGCCAATTTCCTGATCACCAACGAGAAAATTCTGGTGCCGATTTATGGCTGCGACACCGACCAGCAAGCCCTGGATGCACTGCAATCCGTCGCCGGCTCGCGCACCGTAGTGGCCGTCAACTGCCGGGTACTGATCGAACAGCACGGCAGCCTGCACTGTGTCACCATGCAATTGCCGCAAGGCGCACTCTAACAACCGAGCGCGCCGCCCCAGCACAAGGAAAATGCCCATGCGTGTTGCCGTTATTCAGCAAACAAACACCGCCGACCTGCAAGCCAACCTGGATCATTCCCTGGCGCAGGTGCGTGACGCCGCCGCCCAGGGCGCCGAATTGGTGCTACTGCAGGAATTACACCGCAGCCTGTATTTCTGTCAGACCGAAGACACCCGCGTCTTTGACCTGGCCGAACCCATTCCCGGCCCCAGCACCGACACACTCGGAGCACTGGCCAAAGAGCTGGGCATCGTCATCGTCGGCAGCCTGTTTGAAAAGCGCGCCACCGGCCTGTACCACAACACCGCCGTGGTACTGGAGAAAGACGGCAGCCTGGCCGGCATCTACCGCAAGATGCACATTCCCGATGACCCCGGCTTCTACGAGAAATTCTATTTCACCCCCGGCGATGCGGATTTCAACGATGGCCGCAGCGGCTTCAGCCCCATCGAAACCAGCGTGGGCAAACTGGGCCTGCTGGTATGCTGGGACCAATGGTATCCGGAGGCCGCCCGCCTGATGGCCTTGGCAGGTGCCGACATGCTGCTATACCCCACCGCCATTGGCTGGGACCGCACGGACCAGCAAGACGAACAGCAACGCCAGCTGGACGCCTGGATCACCATCCAGCGCTCTCATGCGATTGCCAACGGCCTGCCAGTGCTGGTCGCCAACCGCACCGGGTTTGAACAAAGCCCGGCCGACGACAGCGGTATTCAATTCTGGGGAAACAGTTTTATCTGTGGACCGCAGGGGGAATTTCTGGCCCAGGCCGACAGCAACAATGAGCAGGTGCTACTAGCCGACGTGGACCTGCAACGCAGCGAATCCGTACGCCGGATCTGGCCTTATCTTCGCGACCGGCGCGTGGACGCCTACGCAGACCTGAACAAACGTTACCGAGACTAAATCCCTGCACAGGAAGCGAGAGGAGCTAGTGCACAGCGCGTCGATCAACCGGCACTTTGCTCCTCCGTTGTTTTCACTGCGCCTACAACAACGAGCCCTCTATTCGAGACGAAGCGGCCAGCGCCTCTGGGTAGGATTGCGCCTGAAACAGCGAACTCACCAAAGGCTGAATCGTATTGGCAAGCCTCAATTCAAAGTCATACGGGTGCAAGCCGACCCGTACCGGCACACCGGAATGCTGCGACTGATGGACATTGATTGCGTTGAAAAAGCGCAACACCCAGGCACGAAATGCGTTATCCGCCTCAAAGCCCACCAACGGTAATCGGGTAAAGGTGCTGGTCTGTGTATCGTGAACACCAGACAAGGTTTCCACATACCGAAACGGCAACCCGGCAAGCTGTGACCGGGTCAGCGCGCCCAATGCCCACGCCGGCGGCACATAGAGCGGCGATGGCGTCAGGCCATTACCGATAAACCAGCGATAACAATCCCACACCAGCCGCTGAATGCCGTCTCCTGAGAACGACAAATGCTCCGCCACATCCCGTGACAACAGTGCGCTGTGCAAGCGGTGATAAAGCGTCACGGGTGGCTGACAACGGTGAGACCAGCCATGGCCGGCCAACGGATGCCCCGCCTCCTGCAGACCCCGCAACCAATCCAGGTCCTCTGGCTGCCAGTCTTTACCGGGAACCACCAGCAAGGTCACCGCTTTGGCGGGCAGGCTCAGCCGCGCCAGCATAGCGGTGACGCGCGTGCGGGTTTCGGGCATCACGTCGTGAATCGAAACCAGTGCAGTTAATGGCTCAGAGCGCATTGCGGATATAACTGCTGCTCAAGCGGCGCAGCAATGCCAGGGTGGGAGAAGGCAGCGCCGGGTTTGGGTTGGGTGCCAGCGTGGCGCAGTGGGCCAGCACCGCCGTCCACTGCGTCACCGCATGGTCGTTCATGGATAATGCGGCCTGGCGGGCCTGGCCGGCCTTAAGCGAGCGCGTCACCGGGCTGAGTGATTGCAGGCGTTCAAGGGTATCGAACAGGCTCTCCCCTTGCTCCATGATCCACAGCCCGCTGGCTAATGCAGGCCATTCATTGATGCCGCAGGCCGGCGTGGTAATCACCAGCCGCTCCCGCGCCATGGCTTCCAGCGCTACCGTGCCAAAGGCTTCCACCGATGAGGGCAGCACCAGCACCTGACAGCGATCCAGCATGCTGACCACTTGCTCACGGCTACACCAGCCGTGGAAGTGCAAGTTACCCTGCTCGCCACAGGCCTTTTCCACCTTGCCGCGCAGCGGGCCATCACCAGCGATTTCAAACTGCAGGTCCGGGCGACGGGACGCCAGCGCAAGGAAGGATTCAATGTTCTTTTCCGCCGCCAGCCGGCCCACATAACAGACCCGCTGCACGGTATTGTCCAGCTCAACCACTGGCGTATGCACGAACTCGCGGGCCAACGGTGTGCCTACAAGTTGTGGATTGCGCGCCCCCGCTGCACGGGCCTGGGCGATCATCGATTCGCAGATGGTGGCAGCGGTTTCGCTGCCCTGAAACAGGGTGCGGTTCACCCAGTTGAGAAAGCCGCCAGCTAGCCGCGCCAGCCGCTTCCCCCAATACAGCTCTACCAGGCGGTTGTAATCCGTCTGGAAAGTGACGCACACCGGAATCCCCCATTTCTTGGCAATCCAGTAGCCGATCATGGAGAAAATACCTGGCCCCGGAATCACAATCACATCCGGTTTCATTTCCCAGACCAGCGCACTGAGTTCACGCACTTTGGGAAAAAACAGCCGCTGGGTGGGATCGCCGGGAATCGGAATGGACGCGCCTTGGCAGGAATGTGGATCCTGCATGCAGGGCTGCACCAGTTCCACTTGCGCCACCTGATCTTTTAGATGAGAGGCCAGGTCCTGGAAGTAGGCGCCGACGCCATTCCGCCCCTTGATCGCATCCACCACAAACAGTATGCGTAGCTCTTTGGTATCCATGGCCGGCAGTATCCGGGCCGCTCATGTCGATAATGTGACAGGAGCTTCGCACCATGAAGGTGTAATTGCGACAAGATGTAACGAACCCCGAACTCGCTGTAAGAGCGTCGCTGGCCGCGCGATTCCGTGACATCTACAACGACGCTGTAGGAGCGCCGCTTGAGGCGCGAATCTGCTTGGCTCATCAGCTGCGAGTCACGAGAAGCGTGTAACGAAAATCGAAACCCGCGAATGGATTTTTGCTTTTCGAAACTCGCTTCTAGCAACTCGAAACTATTTTGGTTCGCGCCTCAAGCGGCGCTCCTACAGCAGTTTTTCATCAGTGTTGGGGAGCGGGTATCCGAAGCGCTCATAAACCCAGCCAAACGTCTGTAGCAACTCCTCACCACTGACACCCAAGGCATCCAGAGAATACTGATGGCCGCTGCGGTACTGTTTGGCCTTGCGATCCTGCTCCTGCAGCCGCTCACAAAATTGCGCGTCGGGCTGCCAGCCAAACCGCTGATAAAAACCCAGTACGGTCTCGCCAGGAGCAGATGCCAGAGTTTCCATCACCGACAGCGCCTGGCGCTGTTCCGGCATCTGCTCTACCACCTCCAGCAGGTGACGATAGTAGTATTCCAGCATCGCCAGAAACCCTTCACGCCAGTAGGCGGTGGTGTCGCGGCCATCGAACAGGCGCGCTCCTATAAGGATGGAATTTACTTGCGATGGCACCGCCGCGGTGGGACTACGCAGGCAGCCGATAAACCGGGCATCCGGAAAGGCGTCGGCCAGAGTTTCCATCCACGGGGTAAACGATGGGTTCTTGGATAGCAGGATTTTTTCCGGGCCGTGGAAGTAAAGGTGGCGCTGAATAAAACGGCGGTAAGCGCGCATCAATCGCTGCTTTTCTTCCGGGCGGCCATCACGGTCCAGAAATGTCAGCTGCCACAGAGCAGGAACAGGCACCGCGAGCACCAGCAGAAAGCAGCCCCACACCGGGATCAATCCCAGATAATCCTCTTCCGGATCCAGCAGCCCGGTCTTGTGCACGCCGTCCAGCCCACCCAACAAACGCCTTTCCGCCCAGAACAGAAGCCGGGCGCCCGGTCGGCCGATCAAGCTGTCCAGACGAGCGACACCGGTCCAGAAATAGCGCTGGGTAATCGAGGGCGCAAACAACAGCTCCCATAGGGCCGTGGTAGTAAAGCGTTCATCCATGGCCAGCAGGCGATGCAGGAAGGTGGTACCGCTGCGGGGCACCCCGGTCACAAACAACGGCTGACGCACCGCCACCCGCCGAAATGCCGGGAACAGAAGATAATCCAGCCCCAGGCCGATGCCATTGATTCCCTGCACCAGCAGGAATAACGGCCAGAACAGCAGCATCACCAGTAGCCGCTGCAACGAGACTCCGCGCAATTGGCCCTGGTAGCGAGGGAACCAACTGGCGGTAAACAGTGCGGTATAACGTTTCAGCAGCGTTGGCATGGTCAGGCTCGAAGGGAAGAAACGTTGAAACAATAAAACAGTTTCAAGTCACAAAAATGACAACACCGCCTCTTGTGTCCAGGTCACAGCGCTGTCATCTTTCTCACAAACAATAGCGCTATGACTGTACCAATGACCGACCTGACCAACCCTTCTGCCTACCCTGCTCTGGTAGGCCACCGTGGCGCCCGCGGCGAAGCGCCAGAGAATACACTGGCCAGCTTTCAAGTGGCGGTGGAAGCCGGTGTGACGGAAATGGAACTGGACGTTCGCCTGTCTTCCGATGGCCAGCTGATCGTACTGCACGACAGCGACGTGACCCGCACCACCGGTGTCCGTGGCAATGTGCGCCAGTACACTCGCGCTCAGCTCGGTGTGATGGATGCCCGCCGCAATACGCCCGGCTGGCACAGCCCCACGGGCATTCCTTCCCTGCAGGAAGTGGTTGAACTGTGCGGCCCGGAAATGCGTTTCCAGTTTGAGGTGAAAGGCGCAGACCGTACCGTCCTGCATCAGCTGGCCCACCACCTGACGCACATGATCCATGATCAGCAGCTGCAATCGCGGGTGGTGATTACGTCCAGCCACACCGGCTTTTTACGCATGGTCGGCACCATGGCACCGGATATCGAGCGGGGTTATGTGTGTCAATATCGTTACCTACAACCCACCCGACGAGCCAAGGCATTGGGTTGTAGCTGGGTCATCGCGCATTTCTCACTGGTTGGCCCTGCGCTGATGCGCCGGGCCAAACGACGGGGTTTGAAAGTGTCCGTGTGGACCGTGAACGACCTGACCGAAGCCGAACGGCTAGCCAAGCTGAAAGTACACAGCATCATCACTGACTTCCCCACCAGCTTTGTCAGCCACTTCCGCCGCAAACACCGTTATGGCTCTTCAGAAGCGGCCTCGATTAACGGCTGATCGTTAAGAAACGCCATGATTTCCTCTTTACGGGCCATGGCGTCCTTGCGTCCCATCTCGATCAGGGCGTTGGTGAAACCGGGTTCAAACAGCAGATAACTCATGGCACTGGCCCCCGGGGAACGGGTCGCGCCAGAGCTGCGCAGGAAGAATCGCAAGGTGCGGGGCAATTCACGAATATGCTCCGCTGCGATTTCATCAATGGGCCGCGAGGGATAGATTTTCAGCACATCCACTTCGCGAAGCTTGATACCGTGTTTTCTGCGGGTGCGCTCGCCCAGAGCAGACAGGGTGTGATTGATTCGTTCAAGCCGCTCCACGTCCCCTTCCAGCGTATCCACGAACACACTGTTCAGAACGTGGCCCAACACCTGAGCCATGGATGGATAGCCACTAAGCCGGCGCTGATGCCCGGCACTGACGTTGCCGGACACGCCAATCACCAATAAGCGCGTGGCCCCAAGATGCAGCGCCGGGCTCAATGGTGCCAGCTGACGCAGCGCCCCGTCACCGTAGTAGGCACCATCCACATTACTGGCAGGAAACAGGATGGGAATCGCCGCCGATCCCAGCAGATGCTCCACCCCAATGTGCGAACGCTTGCCCTTGCGGCGCGCGCGTATCCACTCAGGCAGTTCGTCTGTGCCCTGAAAAAAGCTTACCGACTCGCCACTGGCATAGGCTGAGGCAGTAATCGCCAACGCACGCAAATGCCCCTGATCCAGGCTCTCCTGGATACGGCGAAAGTTAATCACCAGCGACAACAGGCGTTGCAACGGTGTGTTATCGAGCAGAGAACTGCGCTCCGGCGTCTTGCCAGTAGCCACGCCAGAAAAAAACCAGCGCATGACGCCACGCAGGCAGGCATACAAGTCCGTGCGATACACTTGTTCGGCAGTAATATTCGACCAGACCCGCTCCAAGCCTCGCACCGCTGCACGGTAATTACCGGCATTGGCTGCCAGCGCCGCCGCATTGATCGCCCCCGCCGAGGTACCGCAAATAATCGGAAACGGGTTGGGCGCACCGCGAGGTACCATCTCCGCAATCGCTGCCAGGACACCGACCTGGTAAGCGCCACGCGCCCCACCGCCGGATAATATCAATCCTCTCACCGGATCCTGCTTGTGCATTGATGCCCTCCCTGTTGGTTGTACTCAGTATGCCGCTCAGACCGCCCCGCCACCACCGCCCAGCGCATGAATAATGCTGGCGGGACAATTCGCACTGCCTTATTCTGAACACTCTCAAGGACACAGGATTATGTGCACTTTTTCCCTTCGCCCCGCTCTCCCCGACGACTTGGATGCACTCACTGCGCTGGAACAGCGTTGCTTTTCCTCCGACCGCCTTTCACGCCGCAGTTTCCGTAAATGGCTCAAGCGCCAGCACGCGGGCCTGATTGTTGCCCTGGACGAACAGCAACAATTGGCCGGTTATGCCTTGGTGTTACTTCAACCCGGCACACGCCTGGCGCGGCTCTATTCCATCGCGGTCGATCCACAACAGCGCGGCAAAAAGCTCGGGGAGCGTTTACTCGACGCCGCCGAAAACTATGCACACCAGCAGCGGCGCCTATTCCTGCGCCTGGAAGTGCGCAAGGATAACGTCGCGGCCATTGCCTTGTATGAACGCCTGGGATATCGCCTGTTCGCCCAGACAGCAGACTATTACGAGGATCACGAAGACGCCCTGCGTTACCAGAAACGGCTGCACTATCAACCCAGCAGTCAGCCCGGAGATCAACGCGACAATCCCGGCTCTCGACACTTGCCCTGGGTTCAGCAGACGACCCCGTTCACCTGTGGGCCCGCGTGCCTGCTAATGGCGCTGGCCGCCCTGAAACAGCAGGCGCCGAGCACCACCGAAGAGCTATTGCTGTGGCGTGAAGCCACTACCATTTTCATGACCGCAGGGCATGGCGGTTGCCACCCGCTGGGGTTGGCGCTGGCCGCCCGGCAGCGTGGGCTCAACGCCAGCGTCTGGTGTAACCAGACCGGCCCGCTGTTTGTGGACTCTGTGCGCGACAGCGATAAAAAAGCGGTCATAACCACTGTTCATGATCACTTTGTCAGCGAATGTGCACGGCAAAAAATCCCTGTCTACTACGAAGATTTCAGCGCCGCGGACGTGGACGAGGCTATTGCTGCCGCCAGCGTCGTACTGGTGCTGATCAGCACTTGGCGACTGGACGGGCGAAAAGCACCACACTGGGTCGCCATCAGCGGCAGCGATGAGGAATGCTTTTATATCCATGACCCGGACCCCGGCGAAGATCAGGTCCCCATGGATTGCCAGCACGTGCCAATCACCCGACAGAAATTTGAACAAATGCGGCAGTACGGTCAGGCAAAGCTTCGTACTGCGGTGATATTGAGCCGCCTCTGAATAACGCCTTGCCGAGCGTCACAATAAAGCAGTTTCGAATCGCGAAACCTGAAGTTTCCGCTCTTTGAGGTTTAGCTTTTCGAAACTCACTCCTCGCAACTCACGACTGCTGTTATCGCTCCTACAGATCGTTCAGACACAAAAAAGCCCGCACGGAGCGGGCTTCCTGTGGCCGAGCCCAGGGCTACATCTTCATCACGTCTTTACCCAGTGCCGCCGCTTTTTCGCTGTTCACCTTGCGGGCATTTTCTTCGCATTCATCGTCGTTGCCGCCGCAAATTTCACAGTCCTGTTTCATGCCTAGCGCCGCCAGGCCACCACAGGAGCCTTTGACCGGCTTATTGGAAAGAATCACGCCCACAGCCATGCCGGCAAAAAGCAGGCCAATGAAAATTACTGCTGCCACAATGGTCATGAACATGTCACTTACCCTCCACAATTGCATCAAAGGCGGGAGTCGATAACTCTTCTACGCCCTTCTCGGTTCTGACAATAAAAAAGACTGCCAGTTCATGGTCTTTGGCGAAAGCCATTCCTGCTTCCGGGCCCAGCACCGTCATGGCGGTGGCCAAGCCATCCGCCATCATTGCCGTTTTGTGCAAAACAGACACTGAAGCCAACTGATGCTCCACCGGGTAACCGGTACGCGGATCAATCGTATGCGAGTATAACCGGCCCTGCGATTCAAAGAAGTTCCGGTAGTCGCCACTAGTGGCGACAGCCATATCCTTGAGGTCCACAACCTGCTCAACCTCGCGGACACCGGGAATGGGCCGTTCTACGGCAACCCGCCAAGGCTGCTTATAGGGTTTCGCACCTTTACCCCGCAATTCACCGCCCACTTCCACCAGGTAGTTATTCACCCCCTGGCTATCAAGCAAACCGGCAATCTTGTCCACCGCAAAGCCCTTTGCAATGGACGACAGATCCACATACACGCCGCCCGGTTGCAGAAGCTGCTGCTCGCTAAGCAGCAATTTTTGCCAGCCTACCCGCTCTCGAGCTTCTTCAACCTCGCTGGACTCTGGCGGCTCAAACCGGTCCGCATCAGGGCCAAAACCCCACAAGTTAACCAGCGGGCCGACGGTAACGTCGTAGGCGCCTCCGGTCTGCTCCGACAAAGAAAACGCGGCCAACAGCACCTTCACCGTATCCGCGGGCAGATTCATCAGTGTCCCCGGTTCGGCATTATTGAAACGAGTGAGGTTGGAATCGGGGCGGTAAGTACTCATCTGAGCGTTCACCTGCTCCAGCGCCGCCTCAATATCCGCCTTCAACGCTTCCACGCCCTCATCCGGTGCCCCCGTGTACTTCACACTCCAGGTGGTCCCCATGGTCGGGCCACTGAGAGCAGACAGGCGATTCTTGCTGTCATCACAGGCAGACAACAACACGACGACGGCAAGAGTAACGAGAAAACCAACAGGACGAGACATGCTCATAATCCAGATTTTTGATGCCGCAGGGACCAGCGCGAGCAAAGGCAAAAGTTTCGAGTCACGAGTTTCCCTGCAATCATCAGAATACTGATAACAAAACGCCGGCCCGAAGGCCGGCGTTTAGGATCATCCGCCGAAATCATCCAGCAGGATATTTTCCGGTTCGACACCAAGATCTTCGAGCATCTTGATGACTGAGGCGTTCATCATCGGCGGACCACACATGTAGTACTCACAGTCTTCAGGGGCCGGATGGTCCTTCAGATACTGTTCGAACAACACGTTATGGATAAAGCCGGTGAGGCCGTCCCAGTTGTCTTCGGGCTGCGGATCCGACAAGGCCAGATGCCACTCGAAGTTATCGTTTTCGTCCGCAAGCAAATCGTATTCATCGTTGTAAAAACACTCACGTACGCTCCGCGCACCGTACCAGAAGCTGATTTTGCGCTTGGAATCCAACCGTTTAAGCTGATCAAAGATATGGCTACGCATGGGAGCCATGCCCGCACCACCACCGATGAAGATCATTTCCGCTTCGGTTTTCTTGGCAAAGAATTCACCGAAGGGCCCGAAAACGGTGATCTTGTCACCCGGCTTCAGGTTGAACACGTAGGAACTCATGATCCCGGGCTGAATATCCTTGGACCCCGGAGGAGGCGTCGCAATCCGAATATTAAACTTCAGAATGCCCTTTTCTTCCGGGTAGTTGGCCATGGAGTAGGCGCGGATCACTTCTTCGTTGTTCTTGGTGTTCAAGTCGAAGAATTTGAAACGCTCCCAGTCACCCCGATATTCATCATCAATATCAAAGTCGGAGAACTTCACGTCAAACGGTGGCGCTTCCAACTGCACATAACCGCCCGCACGGAAATCCACGTTCTCGCCTTCTGGCAGCTTCAGTGTCAGCTCTTTAATGAAAGTGGCCACGTTGTTGTTGGCAACAACCTCACACTCCCATTTTTTCACACCGAAGAACTCTTCCGGCACCTGGACTTTCATGTCCTGTTTCACGTTAACCTGGCAGCTCAAGCGCCAGCCATCGCGAATTTGCCCTTTGGTAAAGTGGCCTTCTTCGGTGGGCAGGATATCGCCACCCCCGTCGAGGACCTGACAGCGGCACTGCGCACAGGTACCACCACCACCACAGGCGGAGGACAGGAAAATGCCCTGGTCCGCCAGGGTCCCGAGCAGCTTGCCGCCTGCCGGGGCTTCAATGGATTTTTCTGCATCGTCGTTGATAGCAATCTGCACATTGCCAGTTGCCACCAAACGAGAGCGGGCACCCAGGATAATCGCCACCAGCGCCAAAACGATGGCGGTGAACATGACAACACCGAGAATAATCTCAAAACTCATGATTCAACCCCTCGCTTACAGCTGCACGCCGGAGAAAGACATAAAGCCCAGCGACATCAAACCCACAGTAATGAAGGTGATGCCCAGGCCTTTCAGGCCATCGGGTACGTCACTGTACTTCAGCTTTTCACGGATGCCGGCCAACAGTGTAATGGCCAGAGCCCAGCCCACGCCGGCACCTACGCCATACACCACGGACTCACCGAAGTCGTAGTCGCGTTCCACCATGAAGAGAGACGCGCCCAGAATGGCACAGTTCACGGTAATCAACGGTAGGAAAACACCCAGCGCGTTGTACAGGCTTGGTACATACTTATCCAGGGTCATTTCCAGAATCTGTACAAGCGCCGCAATCACACCGATGTAACTCAACAGCCCAAGGAAACGTAAATCCAGGCTAGCCAACTGCTCACTGCCGGTCCAAGCAAGTGCGCCCTCTTTAAGCAAAAACTGCAAAATCAGATGATTCACTGGGACCGTAATCGTAAGCACCACAATAACCGCAATACCCAAACCAATGGAGGTCTGGATTTTTTTGGAAATCGCAATAAACGTACACATGCCCAAAAAGAAAGCCAGCGCCATGTTTTCAACAAAGACGGCGCGGACGAACAGGCTCAGATAATGTTCAAACATTACTCGTCTCCGTTAAAACGCGTCGCTGACACGGGTGTTGGGCTTCATCTTGAAGTCGTCTTCTTCCACTTGCTCCGGCTTCCAGGCTCGAATCGCCCAGATAAACAGCCCAATCAGGAAGAAGGCGCTGGGCGGCAACAGCATCATGCCATTGGTCATGTACCAGCCACCGTCCGCCACCTTCGGCAGAACCTGGTGCCCAAACAGGCTACCAGCACCCAGCAGTTCACGGATGAAACCCAGCCCCAGCAGGATTGCCGAATAGCCCAGGCCATTACCGATACCGTCCAGGAAGGAAGGAATCGGCGGATTCTTCATGGCAAAGGCTTCCGCACGCCCCATCACGATACAGTTGGTAATAATCAGCCCCACGAACACCGACAGCTGCTTGGAAATGCTGTAGGCATACGCTTTAAGGAACTGGTCTACCACGATTACCAGCGATGCGATAATGGTCATCTGCACGATGATCCGGATGCTGGAAGGAATATAGTTGCGAATCGAGCTCACGAAAAAGTTCGAAAACGCGGTTACCACAGTCAATGCAATACACATTGTCGCCGTGGTGCTCAGGTTACTGGTCACCGCCAGCGCGGAACAGATACCCAGGATCTGCAGAGCGATGGGGTTATTGTCGAAAATCGGACCTAACAGAATGTCCTTGGTTTTCTCCGCCATTACGCCTCTCCTTCCGGCTGCTCAGGGGCCACGGCACCACTGGCCACCGCGGCTTCACCGTCTTGCATACGCTTTAGATAGGGACCCAAACCGTTCTCGCCTACCCAGAAACGCAGCAAGTTGCTTACGCCTTTGCTGGTCAGGGTGGCGCCGGCCAGACCATCAACCTTGTACTCCGCGTTTGCGGTGTTGCTATCCACGGTGCCTTTGATTACCTGGATTTCCACTTCACCTTGCTCACCGTAAAGCTTCTTGCCTTCCCACAGTGCTTTCCACTTGGGGTTATCCACTTCACCGCCCAGACCCGGGGTTTCACCGTGCTCATAGAAACCCAGCCCGGCCACCGTATTCGCGTCAGGCTCGAGTGCCAGGAAACCATACAGGGTGGACCACAAACCATAGCCATGAACCGGCACAATAATGCGGCTTAAGTCGCCGCTATCATCTTTGGCCAAGTACACCTCGGCGACTTTCGCCTGACTCTTGATACTCGCAATATCGATATCGCCACTCAACGACCGGGACTGGCTGGGATCGTTGGACGCTTTGCGCTGATCATAAGATTCCGGCATTTCTACATATTTGCCGGTGTCGATGTCGACAAACTTGCGCTCGATGGTTTTGAACACTTCTTCCACATCCGTACCTTCCTGGTACAAACCTGCTGCCTGGAGAATGTTCATGCGCTTGTCGAGAAGCTGGTTCTTCGCCTGAACCGGGCGCAGGCTCACGGCCGCAGTGGCAACCACTACACCGCATACCACACACACCAGAAAGGCGACCAACAGTGTTTTGCTGACGCTTTCGTTATTTCCAGCCATTAGACTTCTCCCCCGGTCCGACGCAGGCGGCGACGTATATTCGCCTGGGTCACAAAGTAATCAATCAATGGGGCACACAGGTTAGCGAACAAAATGGCCAGCATGATGCCTTCCGGGAAAGCCGGGTTAATGACGCGAATCAGCACCGTCATCACACCAATCAGGGCACCAAAGACGTATTTGCCCACATTGGTCATAGAGGCAGATACCGGGTCGGTGGCCATGAAGATCATACCGAAAGCAAAACCACCCACGGTCAGGTGCCAGTACCAGGGCATAGCGAACATGGTGTTGGTGTCGGAACCGATGCCATTGAACAGTGCAGACATACCCACCATGCCCAGGAACACGCCCAGTACGATGCGCCAGGAGGCGATCTTGGTCATCAGCAACGCCGCGCCGCCAATCAGGATGGCCAGCGTGGAGGTTTCACCAATGGAACCCTGAATACCGCCCAGGAAGGTGTTCATCCAGGTCAGGCCGGCGGTGGCTGCATTGGCGCCTTCCGTCAGCGCATTGCTGGCCAGGCTGGCGCCAAAGTCCAGGTTACCGGACGCCGCCAAAGACAACGGCGTCGCACCTGAGAAGCTGTCTACCGCGGTCCAGATTGCATCACCGGACATTTGTGCCGGGTAGGCAAAGTACAGGAACGCACGGCCAACCAGTGCCGGGTTCAGGAAGTTCTTGCCGGTACCGCCGAACACTTCCTTACCGATGACAACACCAAAGGAAATACCCAGAAACACCTGCCACAGCGGGATCGCCGGGGGCAAAATCAACGTAAACAGGATGCCGGTGACGAAGAAACCTTCGTTCACCTCATGGCCACGCTTCCACGCGAACAGGCCTTCCCAGATAAAGCCACCGATATACACGGTAAGCAAAATCGGGATGTAGTAGACCGCGCCGTGCAGCAGGTTCGCCCACAGGCTACCGGGGTCGAAACCGGTCAACGCCATGACGATATCGCTGCGCCAGCCAGTGATAGCACTGTAGCCAAATTCGCTGATTTGCAGGTTGGCCTGATAACCGGTGTTGTACAGACCGAACAGGATCGCCGGGAAGGTGCAGAACCACACCGTCATCATGATCCGCTTCAGATCGAGACCATCACGCACGTGGGCCGCGGAACGGGTCACCGAATCCGGGGTGTAGAGCATGGTGTCGAACATTTCGTAGAAGGTGTAATACTTCTCGAACTTGCCGCCCTCATGAAAATGGGGGGCGATTTTATCATCCAGAAAACTTCTCATACCCATGCTCAGCCCTCCGCCTCAATCGTGGTCAGGTTGTCGCGCAGAATCGGACCGTATTCATACTTGCCCGGGCACACGAAGGTACACAGGGACAGGTCTTCTTCCAGCAACTCCAAGGCACCGAGGGCCGTGGCGCTATCGGTATCGCCTACGATCAGTGCACGCAGCAGCTGTGTCGGCAGAATGTCCAACGGCATCACTTCTTCATAAGCCCCCACCGGCACCATGGCACGCTCGGAGCCGTTGGTGGTGGTAGTGAAATTGAAGCGCTTGCCGGGCATCAGCTTGGAAAGATAAATATTCATCACCGAAAAACGCTTGGTGCCGGGTGAAATATAACCCAGCAGCTCACGTTCATGGCCTTCACGCAGGGCCGTCAGCTGGCTGGTGGTGCGGCTCAACCAGGCCACCGGGCCACGGGCGTTATGACCATTCAGCACAGAACCGGAAATCAGGCGGTTATCGCCATCTTTCAGTTCGCCCTGGGCAAAATCGTCCACACTGGCACCTACACGGGTGCGCAGGGCACGCGGTGTTTTCGCCTGCGGGCCGGTCAACGCAACCACGCGGGCGGAGCTGATCTTACCGTCGGTGAACAGGTTGCCGATGGCAATCACGTCCTGATAGCCCACGGACCAGACTGTTTTGCTCAGGCCCACCGGATCCAGGTGGTGAATGTGGGTCCCCACATTGCCTGCCGGGTGCTTACCCGCAAAGGCTTCTTCACGAACCTGACCACCGGCAAAGCTCGGCAGGTCCGTATTCGGACCACGACACACCCATACCGGGCCATCCGTCAGGCGGCTAAGCACCGCCAGACCATTGCGGAAAGCCTGCTCGTTTTCCTTGATCACCACCGCCGGGTCCAATGCCAGGGGGTTAGTGTCGAGAATGGAAACGAAAAGGGAATTGGGTGCACTGCCCGGTGCTGGCACCTTGCCAAACGGACGGGTGCGCAACAAGGTCCACTCACCGGAATCCACCAACTGCTGCTGTACCGCTTCGCGGTCCAGAGAGGCCAGCTGATCGGCACTGTGAGAGGCAAAGGTGACTTCATCTTCCTGGTCTGCCACTTCAATCACCACGGATTGAAGCACGCGCTTGTGACCGCGATTAATCGCAATCACCTTACCAGCAGCAGGAGCGGTGTATTTCACACCCTCGGTTTTCTTGTCCGTGAAGATCAGCTGGCCTTTCTTGACCACGTCTCCTTCGCGGACTTCCATAGTGGGCTTCATCCCCACATAGTCGCCGCCGAGCACGGCAACAGAACGAACCTGATGACCTTCCTCAATCGTCTGGCGCGGTGCACCAGCGATGGGCAGATCAAGGCCCTTCCTGATTTTAATCATAGTTTCTCGCCCACGTTGCGTGTTGCTGAAGTCGAGGCACACCCCCAAATCACCCTGAAAAGCAGGGATTTACCGGGGATGTTCGCAAATTCCGGAATGTGCAATGGATGCCGACAAAAACCCGGCGGGCACATTATAAAGTCGTACCTGCCTGTTCGCCAGCACCGTCAGACCCGCCTTTTGTCGCATAGAGCCATGTTGGTGCGACAAAAAAACGAAAAATGCACCGAAAAAAAGCCCGCAGGGCGGGCTTCTTCATCCGGGGTTCAGTCCTTTGGATACACCGGGAATTCCACCCCGGAGATCTGCTGCAAAATACGCAGAACCTGACAGCTATAGCCGAACTCGTTGTCGTACCACACATACAGCACACAGTGGCGGCCATTCACGATGGTCGCTTCCGCGTCGATCACAGAGGCGTGACGGGAGCCGACGAAATCCGTAGACACCGCATCCGGGCTGCTCACGAAATCCACCTGGCGCTGCAATGGAGAATGCAGGCTGACCCAACGCAGGTAATCGTTGAGCTCTTCCAGGGAGGTCTCCTTGCCCAGAGTCAGGTTCAGGATCGCCATGGACACGTTCGGGGTAGGAACGCGGATGGAGTTACCGGTCAGCTTGCCGGCCAGAGTCGGCAATGCCTTGGTGGCGGCCGTGGCCGCACCGGTTTCGGTCAGCACCATGTTCAGCGGTGCGGAACGCCCACGACGAGGACCGCTGTGGAAGTTATCCAGCAAGTTCTGATCGTTGGTGTAAGAGTGCACGGTTTCCACATGCCCGAACTCGATACCGAACTTGTCTTCCAGCGCTTTCAGCGGCGGAACAATGGCATTGGTCGTACAGCTGGCAGCGGAAATAATCTTGTCGCTGTCTTCGATCAGATCATTGTTCACGCCGTGAACAATGTTCTTCATGTTGCCTTTGCCCGGCGCAGTCAGCATCACGCGGGATACACCGTTGCACTGCAGGTGCTGGGACAGGCCTTCTTCATCACGCCATTTGCCCGTGTTATCGATCACCACGGCATTGTTGATGCCGTAATCGGTGTAATCGATGGCCGCCGGGTCGCTGGAGTAGATCACCTTGATGAAGTTGCCGTTGGCAATAATGGCATTCTCTTCTTCGTCCACGGCGATGGTGCCGGCGAAGGGGCCGTGTACGGAATCACGACGCATCAGGCTGGCGCGCTTCTGCAAGTCACCCTTGCCCGACTCGCGAACCACGATGGCCCTCAGGCGCAAGCCATCGCCGGAACCGGCTTTTTCGATCAGCAGGCGGGCCAGAATACGGCCGATACGACCGAAACCGTACAACACCACGTCGGTGCGCTCGGGCATGGCCACCTTGCCGCTCACCGCTTCGGCCAGCTCTTCGCGCACGTAGTCTTCAACAGACAGGCCACGATTGTCTTTCTTGTACTCCACCGCCAGCTTGCCAACATCAATCCGGCAAGGACCGAGATCCGATTTCGCCACTTCCTGCAGAATCGGGAAGGTATCGACCACAGACAGCTCGGAATCTTCGACCTGCTTGACGAAACGGTGGCTCTTCAGAATCTGGATAACAGACTTGTTGACCAGGGAACGGCTGTACACGGTCGTAGTCACGTTCTTTTCACGATGCAGGCGGCCGATCATGGGGATCATGGCTTCTGCAATTTCTTCGCGATTTTTCCAGCGTCCGAAATGGTCTTCCAGTTTGCTCACGGAGATGGCCCTCTCAGTTTGGGTTCAGGCGGCGGAAAGCGGCGTCATTGCCCTGCTTCCGTGCACACCTGCGGTGGTGGAGTTCGGGGCGCGCATAATAGCGCCAAAAAGCCGCATTATCCACCCGGGTTACGGGGATATTACGCGCTACAGCCATGATTCGGCCCTGGCGGGAGCAAACCGCCAGCACATCACCTTTATCAGCCGGCAGGCGATGCTTGCAAGGCAATGGTCACCTGGTCGCGCAGCATCGGCACCACCTCGTCCTCGAACCAGGGCCGCTGGCGCAGCCACAGGCGATTGCGGGGGCTGGGATGAGGCAACGGGAAAAAGCCCTGGGCCAGCGCCCGGGCAAAATGCCGCACATTATCGGTGAGGGTCTTGCCCGGCTCCGGCAGGTAATAGCGCTGGGCGTATTGCCCCACCAGCAGCGTCAAGCGAACGTTCGGCAGCGCCGCCAGCAACGGCCCATGCCATTGCGGGGCGCATTCCGGCCGCGGCGGTAGATCACCCCCTTTACCCCGGCCCGGATAACACAGCCCCATGGGGATAATGGCCACCTTATTCGAGTCATAGAACGTTTCAGGACCGATCTGCAGCCAATCCCGCAATCGCTCACCGGAGGGATCATTCCAGGGAATACCGGTTTCATGAACGCGGGTCCCCGGCGCCTGGCCCACAATCAACAGCCGAGCGCCCTCCCCGGCCTGCACCACCGGCCGCGGGCCCAGCGGCAGGTGCGGCTCACACAACCGGCAAGCACGCACCTCGTCCAGCAGGTCAATCAGCTGCGTCATTCCGCCGGGCTGTCAGAGGGGTGCAGACGCATCAGCCCTTCCTGGGCCACCGACGCCACCAGCGTGCCGTCTTGCCGATAGATAGAACCAAAGTTCAGGCCGCGAGAACCGCCCGCAAAGGGACTGTCGCTGCGGTACAGCAGCCATTCATCAATACGGAAGTCATCATGGAACCACATGGCGTGGTCAATACTTGCGCACTGCACATTGGGCTGCCAGAAGTTCATCCCGTGGGGCAGCATGGCCGTGCCCATCAGGCCGAAATCCGAACAATAGGCCAGCAATGCCCGCTGGGTCATGGGGTTCGCGTCTATCCGGTCCACCACCCGGAACCAAACTTCCCGGATCGGCGCTTTCGGCTCTGAAGAAATGGAGTCCTGCGGCGTCACCGGGCGAAACTCCACCGGGCGTTCGGTCAGGAAATCCTGCCGGTATTGCTCCGGCAAACGGTCCACCAGCTTCAGCCGGATTGCCTCGTCGCTTTCCAGACCCTCCGGGCCGGGCACCTCGGGCATAGGCGCTTGATGAGAGACACCCTCCTCAGCCACCTGATAAGACACCGCCAGGGAAAAAATGGGCCGACCATGCTGGATGGCATTCACCCGGCGCGTGGTAAAACTCTTGCCATCACGGATACGGTCCACGTCATAGACAATCGGTATATTGAAGTCCCCCGGGCGCAGGAAATACGCATGCAGCGAATGCACCGGCCGGGTGTCATCCACCGTCCGCGATGCCGCCAGCAGCGCCTGCCCAGCCACCAGGCCTCCAAACACGCTGCGCTGCCCATTGGCCTCGCTCTGCCCGCGAAACAAATTGTTCTCCAGCTGCTCCAGGTCAAACAGACCCATCAGTTCCTGAACCGGTGCTTTCATATCCAACCCTCAGCGTACGACAATGTCCCATCTTACCCGCTAACAGGGGTCATATTCAGCACTACCAACCATGAAACCTGAGTCCGACATGGCCTGCCGTTGGCCGCATCGCTACAATACGCCGCCTGATATCTCACCGAATGCGCAGGAACGGGTCTCGATGAAGCTACTCCCAGACAGCAACCTCTTCCCCAGTGGCCGCGAGCACTACAAAGACTGGGCCGGACTGAACGCCGGCAGCATGGCCGCGGTGCTGGCCGAGCTGGCCCGCAGCGAAGACCACTTGTTCGTGATCCTGGCGCCCAATAGCAGCCGCGCCCAGCAGCTCACCGATTCTCTGAGCTTCTATCTGGCCGGCAGTGAAACGCCGGTGATGCTGTTCCCGGACTGGGAAACCCTGCCCTACGACCTGTTCAGCCCGCACCAGGACATTATCAGCGACCGCATTCAGGTGCTGCACCAGCTGCCCAGCACCCACAAGGGCATTCTGGTGGTGCCGGTGAATACGCTGATGCAGCGCCTGGCGCCGCCAATTCACATCACCGGCAACAGCTTCCTGCTCAAGGTGGGCGATCGTTTCGACATGGAAGCCACACGCAGCCGGCTCGTCGCCAGCGGCTACCGACAACGCGACAACGTGTACGAACACGGCGAGTTTGCCGTGCGCGGGGCGATCATGGACATTTTCCCCATGGGCGCCGAGCAACCGTTCCGCATCGAACTGTTCGACGATGAAATCGAATCCCTGCGCCTGTTCGAAGCGGAAAGCCAGCGCTCCACCGGCAAAGTGGACGACATCACCCTGCTGCCCGCCGCCGAATTCCCCCTTAGCGCCGAAGGCATTGCCCGTTTTCGCAGCAACTTCCGTGACACCTTCGACGTGGATACCCGACACGTTCCGCTCTATCAGGATGTGACCGACGGCCTGGCCGCCCCTGGACTGGAATACTACCTGCCACTGTTTTTCGACCAGATGGCGACCCTGTTCGACTACCTGCCCGACGATGTACGGCTGGTAGAACTGGCGGACTCCCAAAGCGCCATCGAACATTTCTGGCAGGATGTGGAGCAGCGCCACGAATCCCGTCGCCACGATATTCATCGCCCGATCCTCGCCCCCTGGCAGCTGTTCCTGCGCCCGGATGAACTGAATGCCGCCCTGAAACAGCACCCTCGGGCACGCCAGGCGAATAACGATTCGCCCAGCGCGGACCAGGCTATTCATTTTGATGTGGCCGCCATGCCCGCGCTCACCGCCGATGTGCGCGCCAACAACCCGCTGGCCCTGCTGCATACGTTTTCCGACGCGCACCCGGACACCCACATCCTGATCTGTGCAGAAACCGCCGGGCGACGCGAAGCACTGCTAGAACTGATGCAGAAGATCCACATCCAGCCGGCCATGAAAGACAGCTGGCCCGACTTTATCGCTAACCCGGCACGCTGGAGCCTAACTCGGGGTGAACTGGATGCCGGCTTCTACGCCCCGGAACACGCCTTGCTAGTGGTCACCGAAAACGACCTGTACGGCGAACGGGTGCTGCAACGCCGGCGTCGCAAGTCCAGCAGCGACGATGGCGCCGCCGAACAGGCGTTCCGCTCTTTGGGAGAAATGACCGTGGGCTCCCCGGTGGTGCATCTGGAGCATGGTGTGGGGCGCTATCTTGGCCTCATCCACATGGAAGTGCACCGCCAGCAACACGAATTCCTGCTGCTCGAATACGCCGGCGGCGACAAACTCTATGTGCCGGTGTCCGCCCTGCACCTGATCAGTCGCTACGGTGGCGGCGACACGGCGCCGCTGAACCGTCTGGGTACTGAGCAATGGACCAAGGCCCGCCAGAAAGCGGCGGAAAAAATCCATGACGTGGCCGCCGAGCTACTCAACACTTACGCCCGACGCGAAGCCCGTGAAGGCCGTCAGTTCGATGTGGACCTGAGCGATTACGACCGCTTCAGTGCCGGCTTCCCCTTCGAGGAAACCCCGGACCAGCAGGCCGCCATCGCCTCGGTGGTTGCCGATATGCAATCCAGCCAACCCATGGACCGCTTGGTCTGTGGTGACGTGGGCTTTGGCAAAACTGAAGTGGCCATGCGCGCCGCCTTTGTGGCGGTGGAAAACCAGGCACAGGTCGCCGTGCTGGTACCCACCACCCTGCTCGCCCAACAGCATTACGAATCCTTCACTGACCGTTTCGCCGACTGGCCCGTGAACATCGAGGTGTTATCACGTTTCCGCAGCGCCAAGGAAAAAACCCAGGTGCTGCAGCGGCTCAAAGAAGGCAAGGTGGATATTCTGGTGGGCACTCACCAGCTACTGCAGGAAACCGTGGCCTTCGATAATTTAGGCCTGATCGTAGTCGATGAAGAGCACCGCTTCGGGGTGCGCCACAAGGAGCGCCTCAAGCAAATGCGCGCCGAGTGCGACATCCTCACTCTCACCGCCACGCCGATTCCGCGCACCCTGAACATGGCCATGAGCGGCATGCGCGATATTTCCATCATCGCCACACCGCCGCAAAAACGCCTGTCGGTGAAAACTTTCGTGCAGCAACACAACGACACCGTCATCAAGGAAGCGCTGCTGCGTGAACTGCTGCGTGGTGGCCAGGTGTATTACCTGCACAACGACATCGACACCATGGAAAAAACCGCCGCAGATATCCGCAAGCTGGTGCCCGATGCTCGCGTGGGTATCGCCCACGGCCAGATGCGCGAGCGGGAACTGGAAGCGGTGATGAGCGATTTTTACCACCGCCGTTTCAACGTACTGGTGAGCACCACCATCATCGAAACCGGGATCGACGTACCCAGTGCCAACACCATCATTATCGACCGGGCTGACAAACTGGGCCTGGCACAACTTCACCAGCTTCGTGGCCGGGTGGGCCGCAGCCACCACCAGGCGTATGCCTATCTGATCACCCCCAGCCCCAAGGTCATGACCAAGGATGCCATCAAGCGCCTGGAAGCCATTGAACAAGCCACCGACCTGGGCGCCGGCTTTATGCTCGCCAGCCAGGACATGGAAATTCGCGGCGCCGGCGAACTGCTCGGCGAAGAGCAACACGGCAACATCGAAACCATTGGCTTCAGCCTCTATATGGAAATGCTGGAGCAAGCGGTGGAAGCACTGAAACGCGGCGAACAGCCAGACGTGGAAAAACCGCTCAGCGGTGGCCCGGAGCTGAACCTGCGCATTCCTGCGCTCATCCCGGAAGACTACCTGCCCGATGTATTCGGCCGGCTCACGCTCTACAAACGTATCGCCGGCTGCAAAACCCGCGCCGGCCTGAAAGAGCTGCAAGTGGAAATGATCGACCGTTTCGGGCTACTGCCGGAGCCGGTGAAAAACCTGTTTGCCGTGACCGAACTACGCCAACAGGCAGATCGACTGGGCATTATTCGCCTGGACGCCCACGCCACTGGCGGCAAACTGGAGTTCGGCGAACGCACCCCGGTGGACCCACTTACCATCGTCAAACTGGTTCAGTCCGGCCCCAACCGCTTCAAACTGGAAGGCGCCAACGCCCTGCGTTTCGTGGAAGACAGCGACACACCGGAAGAACGCATTCAGGTGGTGCAGGAACTGCTCAAACGTTTGGCGGCCCAAAGCATCAAGACAGGCACCGCAGACTGAATACACACTCAGCCTGCGCGTCTGGGAGCGGCTTAAACCGCACTCTTGTCACAAAAAGCGTGCCGATCGCCCCATCGCCCGTGAGCAATGCGCGTCGCTTGGGGTATAGTCGGCACCAAGATTAAACGCCGGACGCATGGCGCCTGATGCAATAAAACCGGAGGGTAGGGTTTTGATCTTCGGGGGTTGGGGTTTAGGCATCCGGCGTCATGTATTATGCATCCGGCGTTATAAAGCAAAACAAGGAGTTTTCAATGCATCGCGCATTACTGTTGGTTGTTCTGACCCTGCTGGGCAACACGGCCATCGCACAAAGCTGGTACAAAGTGGAAGTGCTGGTATTTGCCCAAAACAACGCCAACAGTGAAGAAATCTGGGCCACCGGCCTACAACCTCACTATGCCTCCCAGGCCGTGACCATTGGCCAACCAGAAACCAGTGAAATGGCCGACCCGGATGCCGTTGCCCGAGGCGCCTGGCAGCCGCTGTCCCAGGACGACGAAGTACTTCGCTATATGCTGGAACGCATGGAAGGCACCGGTGACTACCGCGAGCTGTATCATGCCGCCTGGGAGCAACCCATCGGCAGTAAAGCCGAAACCTTGCCCGTCTATGTCCGCGGCGGGCAAACACTGCCCACCGAAGAAGGCCAGGTCCCGGAGCTTGAAGGCACCCTGGAATTCAGTAAGTCCCGCTACCTGCATGTCACGCCACGGATCTGGTTCAACACGGAAAGTAATGGCGAACGGCTCTATGTGGATATCGACGAAAAGCGCCGCCTAGCAGGCCATGGAGTCTACTACTTTGACCACGCCCTGTTCGGCATGCTGGTGAGGGTGACCCGCGCCTGAGGTCGCCCAGGCACATTTTCCCTTGTGCCTTTTACCCACGTGACGTTGGCGCTTCAAGAGACTCTCAAAATTTCTTTTCTACACGGGGAAGCGATGCTTGCATCACGAAAGGGCTGGCGGGACCAGCCCCGAGCCGGGCATTAGTTCTTCCAAGCCTCTCTCGATTGAATTCTCTATAAAACAGCATAAAAGGAGGCATTCCAGCGGAAATGCAAGTAGCGGACAAAGTGTCACCTTGACGTGTCTGTTAGAAACCACTGATGCCCACCTCTCTCACCCTGCTTGAACCATACACTCAGTGTTTTTCATAAAACGCGCCATTCTCTTTCATGTATCCGCCGATACCACTGCCATCAACCACCACGAAATCCACCGCTTGCCCGTTTGGCGCCGTATCCGCCACCACAGAACCGGCCTCGGACATGGCGCCGTCCAGATCCAGCCCTTCAAAGCCCACCATCAACGCCGGGGCATCCTGAACCTCCGGGTCATGCATCATGCACAAGTAAGCTGCTTTCACACCGGGATGGTTGGGCAAAAGTTGCTGTAATGCCTGGACCATAGCGGAAGGATACTGGGCAGGCTGACCCAACATCACCCGGGTTTCTTTCTCCACCACCCGGGGTTCGACTTTCTGATTCATGCCGGTATCCAGCAAGGCTTCAATTTCGTGGGGAACGAACTCCTTGCCGTGATCCGATTTCGGGTTGAGAAACAGCGTGGCCCCTCGCGTCAGTTCAAACAGACTGCGGGCAGGCAGCGACAGGTAAGACGTCTCGGCATCAATAGCTCGTTGCAACGCTTCCAGATGGGTAAAAAACGGAACCACCGGCGAACCATCGGCCTTTTCCCAGTTCACCAACGATACGTTAGCCCCGGCAGGGATCGTGTGGTGACCGTGCTCATTCTGTTCCGGTTGGTCCGTATGGCCAATCACGAAGACATCCGCATTCATCAATGCCCGATAAAAAGCGGGCCGCTGGGCCGGTTCCTGAGCCGCACGTTCCAGTGCCTGAGCCAATGGAGTATCTGCCATGCCTTTACTCACCTTGTTGCCATTGCTTTCTCGGATAAAAATACCGCACTAAAGGCGGCCTGCTGCCATACCGAAGATTGGATAGCCCGCGTTTTTTTCAGCCACCGAATAGCTTACATACCGGGGCACTGGAATTTTTTCCTCACCACCGCTCGACAGCCCATGGACGCAAAGGACCCCAAACGATCACAGCCTTCCAAAGCAACGGCAAGCTTGGTGCACTCCACCGCCGTATCCGTAAGGCCAGCCTGAGCAGGGGTTGGCGCTGTGGTTGCCACAGATGAAGGAACCGCTGAAAAGCTTTGTTTGGCGTCTCGTTCAATAGCAGTCACCAGTGCATCGCTCATGCCAAGGAACAATAACAAATCACGATTCGCCGGTGTCAGTTCGGAATAACGGAAACTCGGGTGGCTGTCGATAATGGCCTGCAATTCATCAATGTTTGCCCCTCCTTTTTCCTGACGCAACAAGTCACCCACCGTTGCGCCCGCTCCTGGGCCGACTTCCAGCACAGCATAGTTACCCGGAAAAATATCGCCACAGGTTCGGCACGCTTGCCGATATGCCTGGTATACGGCAACCGGGTCTTCGGCCTTTTCTTGAATCCCCAACACGCGTTTATCCACCTCTTTGCGATTAACGGATAAATCGTAGGTGGAAGAATAGGCGATGTAAGCTGCCAGCGTATTGGCTTTGATCGCTCGGCTATACGCAGCCGGCTCCTGCTTATTCAGTGTTTCTCGCAGCGCTTTTGCTTGAGGCAAGTAAGCCGGATCTGCCACTTCGTTAATGTAATCCGCCAGCCCACTTTGTGATGGTGCCCGCTGAATCGCCTGCCAAAGCAGGGTTTGCGAGGCTGTGAGCTTGCCGGCTTTCACCAACGCATGGTCTGCTGGGATGATATGGGGCGAAAAGGTAATCGTCAGCGGCTGGCCATTGCGCTGCAACTTAAACGTCACGGTGTCGCCAAAACGGACAGTCTGGATATCGGTCACCAGAGCACGCATGCCGGTAGTCCGATTGCCGTTATACGCAACAACCCTGTCACCGGCCTCAACACCCGCCAGATAGGCAGGAGAGTTGTAGATCACACTTTTAATGTCCACGAGTGTTTCGCCGTTGGGGCCGGGAACCTCATGGAAAGCGATCCCCATGAACGGCCTTTCGCCACGAATCGCAAACGCATTATCAAACCGACCAATGGCCATGTCGGCTTCAAGCTCCGAATACATCGATAGCTCCACGCCCTTGTCGTAGAGGCCCACAAATCGTAGCCCCGTGGCAGGGACGAAGAACTTCACCGGGCCCTGCCAGCCGCCTTTTACCATTTCCCCTTCTGCAACCGTGCCATCGGGGCTGGTAATGGTTGCCGGGCCAGTGACGGTATTATCTTCCGGGACAAAATTGCTATCGTCCGTTTTCAGTACACTGCCATTACGCAAAGTGAATTCCAGAGCCCAAGCTTGCGGGGTACACCCGAACACCCACAAAGCCAGAACCATCACCCGAAACAACGAACCTGTATATATCCCCATGATTTCCCCCAGCGCCGTTAGCCCGCCAGCCAGTTGGCACGCTTCCCCATCATCGCGGCTTGATGCCCTTACCCCTTTAACACACTTATGCACTCAAATAACGAACACCGGTAAGGCGCTCGGACTCTTCCCACAGTCGCTGAGCAACACTTACGTTGTCGACCACTTTACGGGCGAAGGCCGGGGCCGGGTAGCCTTGCAGCTCCAAAAACTTTCCATCCGGGCCGTAATATCCACCAGAAACCACATCATCACTGGTCGCCGCCATCACGCCGGGCAAACACCCTCTTTCTGCCGGCTGAGCCAGCAGTTTGTTGAACAAACCACCGCCGGGCACGGTATCCTGCAGGTGTGTCGCGGAATAACCGGGGTGTGCCGCCATGACCTGAATGTTAGAGCCGCGTTTCGACAGCCGGCGATGCAGATCCTTGGCGAAAATCAAATTGGCCAGCTTGCTCTGACAATAGAAAGGCCAGCGGGAATAGCGTTTTTCTGCATTAAGATTCCCCCACATGATTTTCCCACCACGGTGCGCCAGGCTGGAGATCTGCACGATGCGTGGAGCCGGTGCGGCTTCCAGCAGATCCAGCAAGGGACCGGTCAGCGCGAAGTGGCCGAGGTGATTGGTGCCGAACTGCATTTCAAAACCATCCTTGGTGCGCTGCAACGGCGGCGCCATTAGCCCCGCGTTATTGAGCAAGACATCCAGCTTTTTGACTCGTTTTTTTACCGCCGCCGCAAAGGCTTTCACCGATTCCAGATCGGCCAGGTCCAGCGGCATGATAATAAGATTCGCGCCAGGGGTTATGGCCCTGACCTGCTGCGCGGCAGTCTCGGCCTTGTCCGGGTTGCGGCACGCCATGATCACTTGCGCGCCATTGGCCGTGAACAGTTTCACCGCTTCCAGGCCGATACCGCTGTTGGCACCGGTGACCAGAATGGTTTTCCCGGAAAGGTCGGGAATTTGCGCCGCGCGCCAGCGGGATTTTGCCATGGGTCGTCCTTGGTTGATGGGTGTTAGCATCATTGTTCGCCGTCGCTGGCACTCTAGCACGCTCCAGTTGCGCCAATTGCTGGCTAGAAAAAGTCACTTTCTGCTCGCTTTTTCGACAGTCGCAGCTCACTTCATTTATCGAAGTTCGATTTCACACACTATCCTGACCATTGCTAAAATAGCGGCCACGCTCTTCCCTACTCCACCGGAGCTTCACCATGGCGCGCGTCAAACTCGAATTGCCCGAACAGTTTCTCTACACCCACACCATTAACGTGCGCATGACCGATTTGAATACCGGCAAGCATGTGGGCAACGATCAGATGATCTCCTTGCTTTCCGAGGCTCGCTACCGCTTTTTCTGCGATATCGATTACAGCCAAGAGCGCATTGTGGTGACCGACCTGGTGGCCAGTTACCGCTCCGAGAGCTTTGCCCGTGACGATTTGCAGTTTGAAGTGGGGCTAATGGATTTCAACAAGTACGGGGCAGATCTTATCTTTCGGGTTACCAAGCAACCCAGCGGGCAACTGGTGGTACTGGCCAAACAGGGGTTCGTATTTTTTGACCACCAAAACCACGGTGTAACGCCGGTACCAGAAGACTTCAAGGCCAAGTTTCCCGGTATTGTCTGAGCTCGCATCCTTGAAGGGTTAGCGCCACGTCAGCGCCTCTGAGTCTCCGCTGGAAGCTCAAGTAATTCGCTCAGAAACTCTTCCCACACCGCATAGATCATGAAACGGCCCATACCGGGAACGCTGCGGAAACGCACTCCGGGAATATCAGACGCCAGCCCACGGGCGCTACCGATGGAGATGATTCTGTCGTCTTCACCGTGCCAATGAAGGACCGGGATGGTGATATTTCCCAACGGAACTTTCCAGGGAAACTGCAGGCGCAAATATTCATCGATAAGAATTTTAGCCCCCTGGAAGTGGCTACGCCGCATGCTTTTGATCAAACGCCCCAGCAAGTCAGGGTTACCCAGCACCGCCTGATCGTGCTCACAGAGCGACTTGGCCAATTTGGCAAAGTACTTCTCGGGGGCGTGTTGCACGCCGCGCAATCCCAACCTGCCCATCAACACAAACAGGCGTGGGTCACGACGAAAAAGGCGAAGGAACATTTTGTGTAGACGATCCAACTTGTCGAGCTCGAAATGTTCGATGGGCACCGTGCTGGCAAGAATACCCAGGCGATCAAACAACGCTGGATGCTGAGCCGCCGCACACAGCGCATAGGGGCCACCACCACAGTAGGCTGCCATGGCCGGGCGCTGGATTTTCAGGTGATTGCACAGGGCCTGAATGTCGTCACCGAAATCACGGAATTCAAAATTGGCCTTATAGGTGGAAATACCATATCCGGGGCGCACGATCATGATCATGCGTAAGCCTTTTTCCCGGTACCAAGCCTCAAACATCGTATGATCTGGCACGGCTCCGCCCAGGTTATCCAAGGTCAGTACCGGGCGCCCTCCCGGGTCACCGTATTCATACCAGCTGAGCACCCGATCATCCGGCAGGTTCAGGGTGAATTCTCGCTCCTGCTGCACTTGAGGCAAGCGAGCTGCCTGTACCAGCGCATGCCCCATGGCCTGGCTGACCAACTGCACCTGACTGCTGGCATTAAGTTTACTCATGGTGGATTTCAGCTGAGTACGTGCTGTGTGCACACTGATATTGAGTAGCTCGGCACTCTGAGTCAGGTTGCCGACCTTGCACAGCAGGTGCAGCAGCCGGGCTTCCGCGTGAGTAATGTGAAAGACGGATCGGAGCATGTCCGGCGACGGGGTCACCATACTCTGCCCGGCCAGCACCCAAACGATAGTGCGCACCTGGGAAATAGTGCCCGGCGCATCGGATTTTTCCACCGGCAGGCATAGCAACGACACAGAGTCTTGCCGGGAATTGAGCAGCTGGGTTTCCCGCCCCGCTTCCAGAGAAATCACCCGTTTGAGTGACTGGCGCAGCTCCCGGTCGCTGAAGTGCAAAGAGCGATCGGGCAGGATCTCCACCGGCCCGCTGGAGAGCACTTGCTCGGCGACAGGATTGCACTCGAGCACGCCCATTTGCTCATCCAGCATCAGCATGGGCCAGGGCATCTGGTTATACATGTCATTGAGGATGCGGGTGCGATCTTCCAGCGCATGCATGTAAGCACTGCTACGCACAGCGCGATCCAAGTGGTTGATCAGTATCTCGACGTCGGCAGGGGTTCTCTGGGTATCAATCTCTGTGCCGCCGGATTCGGACAACGCGTCTGCGGGAACGTCTGTCCAACCGGTAATGGTATCGACCAGATCGACCCAATCCCCCGGTGAAAGCGCGGTCTCGTAAATCTGCCCAATTAGCTCATCATTATCCGTGTCGCTCACCACCGCCCACCTGCCCCGCCCACCACTCATTAACCTTCATCATAGAAAGGGGGTATCAGGGGGGCAAGCGTTTCGGACCACCGTTCGCTTTGCTCAATCGCCCGCCAATGCAGTGATTACAACGACATGCCTGTGCACCAGCCGTTGGCCCAGGCCCACTGGAAGTTAAAACCGCCCAGTTGCCCGGTCACATCCAGCACTTCACCAATGAAATGCAGACCGGGTACGGTTTTCACTTCAAAGGTTTTCGAGGAGATAGCATCGGTGTCGACCCCGCCCAGCGTCACTTCCGCGGTGCGATAACCTTCTGTGCCCGAAGGCTTAAACGCCCAGCCTTTCAGCGTGGCGGCAACGCTGGCCAGCCGTTCATTATTGAACTGCTGCAAATTGCCCTGCCAACCGAATTGATCCGCCAGCGCAGCGGCCAGTCGCTGGGAAAAATACTGACGTAACCAGCGCTCCAATCCACGGTTGGGATGCGCCCGACGTTCTTCCACCAACTCGGCGAATGGATCTGCCACCTGGGGCAACCAATCCACCGTCACCGGCTGACCCGGCGTCCAGAAGCTGGATACCTGCAACATGGCAGGCCCGGACAGACCGCGGTGAGTAATCAGCATCGGCTCGCTAAAAGACGCATCAGCGGTTTGAGCCACTACATCAGTGCTGATGCCGGATAAGGCGGCCAACCAGGCCTTGTCATCCGGTTGCAGGGTAAACGGCACCAGCCCGGCGCGGGTGGGTAATACGTTAAGCCCGAATTGCTCCGCCAATTGGTAACCAAAACCGGAAGCGCCCATGGAGGGAATCGACAGCCCTCCGCAGGCCACCACCAGTTTTGCGCATTGAACGGTGCCTGCACTGGTGCTCAGGGCAAAGCCCGACGCGGTTTGCTTTACGCGGCGAATATCAGTCTTCAAGCGGATCTCAGCACCGGCCCACTCACATTCTGTCAGCAAGATGCCGAGAATTTCTTTGGAGGAATCCGCGCAGAACAATTGCCCCGGGGCCTTTTCCACATGCTCAATACCGTGGCGTTCTACCAGTTCCACGAAATGCCAAGGACTGTAACGTTTAAGGGCAGACTTGCAGAAATGCGGGTTGGCGGAGACGAAATGCTCCGGGGTGGTATTCAGGTTAGTGAAGTTGCAGCGCCCGCCGCCGGACATGAGGATTTTCTTGCCGGCCTTGTTAGCATGGTCCAGCACTAACACACGATGCCCCTGATACGCCGCCGTGGCCGCACACATCAGCCCGGCTGCGCCGGCACCGATAACCACCACATCGACTTGGGTTGTGCTTGCCCCTGCTTTATCTGACATGAAACCACCAGCCTGAATACGGCCGGCAAGGATAACGGGGATGCACCGCTAGTGCCATCGGTGCCGCAGAGCTGTATCTGCAGCTCTGCCTAATGGGTTTACCCGGTTTTCTGTGATTGGACTGTATCTACCCTTCTTTAGAGATCCGGGGCCAGCCCCGCCGAAACAGCGGGCCACCCCCGGATCGATAAAGTCAGTGATGTCCGCCACTGGCAGCGATTTGCTCCCCGGGCAACCAGTCCACTACGCCTTTTACAGCCACGGGTTTGCCGTCCACCGTGACCGGCAAAGACCAGGTGGCCACTCGAGCACGATTTCCCGCTTCGATCACTTCTCCCGGTGCCCGCAGCGACCCGTAGGCCGCGCGGGGTTCTGTCCAGGTGTAACGTGAGCCACCTGCCACTTTCACCCACTGGGGCTCTCCAGCCTCCCGGTTGGCGTTCATGAAACTGCCGCCAGGCCCGATACGTAAATGCGGCATTCCCTTGGCATCAGCCACCACCACCGGCTTGCCGCTTTGGTTGTGAATGTGCACCGCCGGCACGGTACCGGGAGACAACCCTACGGTAACCCCTTCAACCGGAGTGGCATTGGAGGTCAGGCGCGAATGAAAGGAACCAGGCGGTAAGGGTTCATAACGAAAAGCACCGGCCAGGGCTGACTCTTCGCCATCAAACCGCACCGGCACCGACCATTCCGACAAGCGCGCAGGCTTGCCATCATGCTCTACTTGGTGGGGCACCTCGATGTCTTCCGTACGCAGCCTCGGATCAAACCAGCCCCAGTTGGGTTTCTTGTGCACCAGCGCCCAGCGTGGCTCTGCATCCTGCGCCACCCCTTTCGGGAGCGGCACGCCACGGGCGGCAGTCTGGCTACGGTACCAGGCTGGACTGGTCAGATCCGCCTGCACACCCTGCTGGTTGATTCGCAGAAAGCTTCGCCCTTGTGCATCAAGAATGTCCAGCGTCCGGGCACTGTCGTTGGCAACCACGATCTGTGGCGCCACTGTGGTCTGTACCTGAGCATCAATACTTTTCAGCGTAGCCGGCAGCGGATCCATACGGGCTTTGACCGCCTTCGCCTCCGGCCCGTGAGCCACAAGCAAAGCCGGAACCGTCACCAGCACAGCACCTAACGAGCGGGCCAACGCACGCGAAGGATTAAACGAAAATAAAGGCATCCTCATCACTCCTTAGCGTTGAGCCATCAAGCCCGGGCTTTCTTCAGGCAACATCACCTGTACCGGCGCAGAGACGGACGGCACCACCATGTTGGAGCCATCGCTGGCGATACGGTTAACAAACAACATGTAATGACCCGCCGGAAGCACCGCAGCATTTTCCGGAATTTGTACGCTCACATTGCCGCCACTAACGGTATGCGGAAGCACCACGTTGCGCTGATCCCCATCAACCAGATGGGTCAGACTGGTACGACGCACCAATATCACTTCATTGATTGCGGCCGCATCATCCACGGCGATGTCGATGGAGTCACCATGATCCACTTCACTCGGAGCCTGCTGGATTTCAGGACGATCCTTGAATACATACGGCGGACTATATATTTCAAACGAAGGATCACGACCATCATTCGGTGACAGCCCCAGCTCTTCCAGGTTAAGACTGAACAGGTAGGCCGTGTTGATCGGCGCGTGCCCGCCGATCAACAGACGACCATCAGGCAGCAGTAACGCGGTGTTGTGGTAGGTGCGCGGATTCAATGAGGTCGCCATTTCCGTCCACTCACGGGTTTGCGGGTCATACCGCTCGGTGGTTTGTACCGGCGTAGCCGAACCCGGTAGCACGACTTCATCCCTGTTGGCACCGTTAAAAGCCATCACCGAACCATCAGGCAGCAATACCCCGGTGGAAAACCAGCGCGGGCCGTTCAGGTTGCCGACAATCTCTGAGGAGTAACGCATTCCTGTTTCGGTATCTGCGTTCACATTCACTGTATCCAGACGGCTATTGGGGACCGCCAGGTAACTGCCCGGGCTGGAGGCGGCAACGGCGCCGAGCACGCCACCAGCAGTCAGGAATTGTGCTTCGCTGTAGGCGCCGCTTTCACTCTGGCGCAGCGGCATCATGATAGAGAAGCTGGAACCACGGAAACCTGCGCCGATTAAACGGTTGGCCACCTGCGGGTCCGCAACATCGCCAAGCAGGTTCTCGACCTGCTCCAGACTGCCAAGCGGGTCACCCAGCAAGTTGGTAAGTAGCCCCTCTCCTGTTCCGATCAAGTCCTCTACCAGGTTCGGGCTGGTAAGAGTAAGAGCAGAAGTAATACGATCCAGACCCAGCTCATCGAGCTGCACATTCAGGCCCGCGTAGCCAAGGTCAGTCCAGAGCTCCTCTTGCGGGTCATACACCGAGACGAAGTTCCACTGGGCCTGATTGTATGACTGGCCAAAGGGATTAAAAGCCTGCCCGCCAGCGTTATAGAATACTTTGCCGTTAGGCAGTAGGTGCAGGCGGGGATACAACGGCAACGCTTTACCCGCGGTGCTGTCCAGTCCCTCAAGCGGACGGTCTCCATTCTCGGACCAGGTCCCCTCTTCCAAATCATAGGTTTCACTGGTGCGCACATTATCGGCAGACTGCAGCAGTTCACGCAGCCCTTCGCTTTCTCCACCCAGCAAAGCACCGGTATAAACCGGCTTGAGCAGCTTGGTTACCCCGCTTGCCACGAAGACATCGCCGTCGGGCAAGGTCACCATGCTGGGGTACCAACGGCCATGATTCATGTGGCCGGTCTGGGTCCAGCTGTTGTCCTCAGGATTGAAAATACGAGCGTCTTTGAGGCCTTCCAGCTCCACTACGCCGATATCGTCGGGCACGCTGATTTCACCGAAATTACTGGGCAAAGGAATTTCGGTATCGATGGAGCCCAGCACATCACGGGCCGGAGGAAAGACCGAGCCAAGGGACGGTTCAGTGTAATAATCCGTGCCACCCACAGCCATGATTCGGCCATCAGCCAGCTGGATAACATCGGCACAGAATAGCGCGCCATCATTGCCTTCCGTGCGCTCCGCGTCGCTCAATTCACCGCCCGGCAACAACGTATCACTGTCGTTTCCGTCCACATTGGCGCCACCACGTACAGGCGAGGGCCGCTGCCAGGAGATTTCATCGTTGGCACCGGCGGGGCCGAAATTGAGTACTCGCGTTTGATCGTTAACCGCGACGAACCCGAATTCAGCCACAATTGAGAACTCGACGTTTTCAGTCCCTTCCAAGGCATTGAAATACACCAGACGGTTATCTGGCAAAAGCGCCATGGAGCCGGCAGCAGGCTTACAACGCAATGCCCCATCAGCATCTTCAAGACACTTGTCTTCGGTCGTCACCACCTTCAAGTCTTCACCGGTGGTCGAATCGCTGTAGCGAATGGTTGGCTCGGCAAACGGGCCATCGAATTTACCTAACAGACACTCATCCCCTTCACAGCTGTATTCACGACCAGCGAAAGAAGACGCCTGCGGAGCCGGCGCAGGTGCCATGGGATCATCAGGATCGTTGCCCTGGGAACCATCGCCTTCTGTTGGGCTTGGTTCAGGGCTGTTATTGGTGGGGTCAGAATTGTTGGTGCCCGCGGAACTGCCGCTGCCGCTGCCGCCACAAGCTATCAGCGCCGCGGTCAGCAAGCCCAACCCAGCAAGTCGCTCCAGGTTCTTCATTGGTCTCTCTCCCGAATTAATTGTTATCCACGCCCGACACAAAGAAACGCTTTGTATACGCCGCATTGCGGGAGTCTGCGCTCGGGAAAACAGCAACGTCATGGTCAAGGTTGGCAGCCTTACTACACGACGACAGTTATTCACCGCCGCACGATCGGGCTTAACAAAAAAACGGCCAAAATTTCACGCGCTACTGACACATGAAGGAGAAATGAAGGATTGAAACGTAAAATGAGGCGTTTAAAGAGACTATCGTGCTAACAATGCAGACACACTGCAAAGCCACTTAATAACGGCGTGATCCTTCTGGCGATGCCACGGGCTTTAGCAACGCAATGAGGCGAACAAAAGGAAAGTCGTGCAGAAAATATTCCGCGGAAGACATTAGCTTAATGAACGGCGACATTCGCCGCCGGGCACATGGCTTGTCTTCCCGGAATCTGGCTTGCGTTATTGAGTAACGCCAGCCATCAATTACTGAATAACGGAAAGTTCGGCGGTGGCGCCGTAGTGTTCGCTGGTCGCTTTGATCGCGGCAGCGCCATTGGCCACCTGAATGTCGTTGCGATAGCTGCCACTGCTCATGACCTGCTCGCCCGGCACTACGCGGGTGCCTTGCGGCGCATCATTCTGCACAATAGGAAGTTGTTCCTGCCGATCACTGCTGCTGATGTCATCTTCTTCAAAATAACAACCACTGAGCAATGTGGCACCGCAGAGCATCACTGCGAGGTATTTCATGGTGTTCCCCCAATAGCCCGCCTGAAGGCGGAAACTGCCCGTGTGCGGGCTTATGATGCAGTTATACCCTGCCCGCCCCTGACAGTACAGCGCTCAGCCCGGACAGCCCGCAAGGGGCAACCCGGACTGCACACCACATTCTACTCTCGAATCTCTACTGGCCGCCTCGGTAAAGGTGTCCAAAACATGTCGTAGGTCGGCTTAGCCTGAAAGCCGTAAGCCGACATAAACCGGGCGGCGAATATTGACAGTCGGCTTACGGCTTCGCCTAAGCCGACCTACAAACTGACCTCGACGGACTACTGGCCGAGCTCCTGTTCGGTAAAGGTATCGGCAAACAAGGGGGAGCTGAGGTAACGTTCGCCGGAGTCCGGCAGCACCACCACGATGGTCTTACCGGCAAATTCCGGCTGCTGACTGAGACGATCCGCCACACACATGGCCGCCCCACAGGAAATACCCGCCAGAATACCTTCTTCCTGCATCAACTTGTGGGCCCACTCCATGGCCTCTTCGTTGCTGACCTGCTCCGCCCGGTCCACCACTGACATATCCAGGTTCTTGGGCACAAAGCCGGCGCCAATGCCCTGGATCTTGTGGGGGCCATGGGTCGGTTCTTCCCCTTTCAGGGCTGCCGAAATCATGGTTGAGGAATCCGGTTCCACGGCCACGGCGGTAATCGCCTTGCCCTGGGTGTTCTTGATATAGCGGGCCACACCGGTAATGGTGCCGCCAGTGCCCACCCCGCTCACCAGCACATCGATATCACCGCCGGTGGCGTCCCAGATTTCCGGGCCGGTGGTTTTCTCGTGAATGCCCGGATTGGCGGGATTATTGAACTGTTGCAGCATCAGATGGCTATCCGGGTTTTCTTGCACCAACTCTTCCGCCTTGGCGATGGCACCGGGCATGCCTTTCGGGCCAGGCGTCAGTACCAGCTTTGCACCCAACGCCTTGAGGATCTTGCGACGCTCCAGGCTCATGGAGTCCGGCATGGTCAGGACCAAATCGTAGCCCCGGGCGGCCGCCACGTATGCCAACGCAATCCCGGTGTTACCGCTGGTGGGTTCCACCAGGGTCATGCCCGGCTTCAGTGTACCGCTCTTCTCTGCATCCCAAATCATGGATGCGCCGATCCGGCACTTTACACTGCCTGCCGGGTTACGGGATTCGATCTTGGCGAGAATATTGCCCTGAGTGATGCGATTGATCTTCACTAGGGGGGTATTACCGATGGTTTCGCTATTGTCTTGGTAAATGCCGGTCATAATGCTCTCCTCCATTCTCGGCGCGCGTTGCGCAATGCCTTACTGTGGTTTGTCCTGCTTTTTAAGCCGCCGGTTCCAGCGTTGGCGCGCATACAGGCGCAGGTCGGCCACGTTATCGGTTTCATCCATGATTTCACGGCCCAGGATGCTTTCCAGAATATCTTCCAGGGTGATTAGGCCTACCCAAGTGCCGTGGTCATCATAAACCACTGCCATATGTTGACGTTGGGTCAGCATGGCACTAAACAAGTCCTCGATGCTCAGCGTGGTATGCACCATGGAGACCTCGCGGGCCAGCGCCTGCATGGTTTGCTCCGGGCCGCTCTCCAGCAAATCAGATTTGTGGATATAACCCTTTGCTTCGCCGCTGGCGCTCATTACCGGATAGCGGGAAAACGGCTGGCCTTTCTCCTGTTCCCGGAATTCGCTCACGGTCATGGTCGGTGCCACCATCCGGCAAACCGTGCTCGGCGTCATGATGGTGCCCACGCGAATGTCGTGCAGGCGCAGGATGTTGTGAATCACCCGGTGTTCATCGTCATCCAGCGCACCCTGGTCCTCGCCCATGTCGGCCAGCGCGCGGATTTCCGCCCGCACATCCACATCATGCTCATTGCCACCGATACGGCTGGTAATCAACTTGGACAACCACACAAACGGCAACAGCGACACCATGATGACCTTGAGTGTCGGCGGTAACGATGGAGCCAGTGACCGCCAGTATTTAGCACCAATAGTTTTCGGAATAATCTCGGAGAACACCAGAATCGCCAGCGTCATGATCCCCGACGCAGCCCCCAGCCAGGCTTCACCGAACACCACCGCCACCTGGGCACCGACGCCAGTGGCACCGACCGTGTGCGCCACGGTGTTAAGGGTCAGAATGGCCGACAGGGGCTTGTCGATATCATCCTTGAAGGCGCGCAGACTTTTGTACAGCTTCGGATTACTGTCGCGCAGGCCAGCAATAAAACTGGGGGTAATGGACAGTAGCGCCGCTTCGAGCACGGAGCACACAAAAGAAAAACCAATGGAAATGGTGGCGAAAATAATCAGCAACGTCACCGATGCATGCTCCTTATGCCAGCACGCAACCGGGCCCGACTGCGTGGATAAATATTATGACGGCACATGCGGTTAACGCGAATAGTGCCGGGCGAAGCCCGCCAACAGCTGGCGGACATTGGCCATGCCATCGTGGATGACGGCTTCGATTTCCGCCATGGTAATTTCATGGGTGGACTTGCCAGCCGCCGGATTGACCACCAGAGACAGCATGGCATAAGGCAATGCCAGCTCCCGGGCCAGTACGGCTTCAGGCATGCCAGTCATACCAACGATATCGCAACCGTCGCGTTCCAGGCGGGCAATTTCAGCGGCCGTTTCCAGTCGGGGGCCCTGTGTTGCGCCATAGCAGCCGCCATCATTCCAGTTCAGCTCAGCCGCCGCCAACCGGGCTTTCAACGCATTGCGTAACGTCACATCGAACGGCCAGCTGAAATCCACATGCACCAGAGGTTCATCCGGGTCATCGAACAGGGTCATATCCCGGCCGTAGGTGTAATCAATAATCTGATCCGGCAGCACCAACGCACCGGTGGGCGCCTGGGCGGTAATACCGCCCACCGCATTGGCGGCCACAATCGCTGTGGCGCCGGCCTCTTTCAACGCGGCCAAATTGGCACGGTAATTCACCTGATGAGGCAGCAATACGTGTGGATCACCATGGCGAGCGAGAAACAGGACGTTCTGGCCATCCAGCTCCCCTTCCACCACCGGTGCGGAAGGAGAACCAAACCGGGTTTCCACCGTGTGAGTCTTGATGATGCGCAGGTTGTCCATGCGCGTGAGGCCCGTACCGCCAATGAACGCCAACATCAGATGTCGCTCTCTTTTACCGCGTAGATGCCTGGCGCGTTACGCCAGAAGCCCTTGTAATCCATACCCATGCCGAACAGGTAATAATCCTCCGCTTCCAGCGCGGTGAAGTCGGCTTTCAGCCCCGGCTTGGCCTTGCGGTCGTGTTGCTTGTCCACCAGCACGCAGGTTTTCACCGACGCCGCGCCCTGGGCTTTGCAAGCCTCGATGATCGACAGCAACGTGGACCCCACATCCAGAATGTCATCCACAATGACCACATGGCGTCCTTCCAGGGTAGCGCTTGGCGTCACGATCCATTCCACATCGCCGCCAGTAGTGGCACCCAGATACCGGCTGGCGTGGAGGTAATCCATCTCCAGCGGAAAATCCAGGCGTTTGACCAGCTCCGCTGCGAAGATCATGCCGCCGTTCATGATGGTCACGAACACTGGCACCTTACCGGAGCAAGCTTCGGTCACTTCAAAAGCCAGTTTGCCGATGGCTTCCTGCACCTGATCAGAGGAATGCAGTTCGATGGCGTTGCGGCGAACCTGCATCAGTTCCTGTTGCAATGTATCAGCGCTGGACATGTTGTGCGTCCTCCGGATTGCTGTCTTCCAGCCCCGTTGCCGGAGCATCATCGTTCTGGCTGACCAGGTGCAGCGTACGTGTTGGGAACGCAAACTCGGCACCGTGCTCATGGACAATATTCATGATTTTCATGAGTACGTCCTGTTTGATTTCATGGTACTGCACCCACTGGGTGGTTTTGGTGAACGTATAGATAAAGAATTCCAGGTGAGAGGCTCCGTAACTGTCGAAGTTCACGATCAGCGTGCGGTTCTCTGTTTCCAGGTCTTCATGGTCAACCAACATGGTGCGCACATCGGCGACGATACCCGGCATCTTCTGCCAGTCGTCATAACGAATGCCGATTTTTTCATTGATCCGCCGATTAAACATGCGCGACGGATTTTCCAGCACGATGGAGGTAAACATGGCATTGGGAATATATAGCGGGCGCTGATCGAAAGTACGAATGCGCGTCAGGCGCCAACCGATATCTTCCACACTGCCTTCGATGGAACGATCCGGTGAGCGCACCCAGTCCCCGACCCGGAATGGCTTATCCAAATAAACCATCATGCCGCCGAAGAAGTTTGCCAGCAGATCTTTGGCCGCAAAGGCCACTGCCATGCCACCAATACCGCCAAAGGCCAGCACGCCAGATATGCTGTAACCCATGGTCTGAAGAATAATCAACAGGGACGTAATAATCACCGATACCCGCAGCAACTTGGCAATCGCCGCCGCAGTAGATTGATCCATGGGTTTGCGCATGCGGCCCGGATCAATCAGATTCTTTTCCGTATAGGAAATAAACCGACTCAGGAACATGGCAATAATAATGATAAAGGCGATACGGCGTGCCTGAGGGACGAATTCAAAAATAGCGTTTTCCTCTGCGGACACCGCCTGCAGCAGCTCCATGGACACCGACAAGCCGATTACCCAGAACACAAGACGTATGGGAATACGCACCGCTTCCAACAAGGCGTCATCCCACAGGGTTTCAGTTTTTCCAATTAACCGCTCGGCCACATCGATGCTGCGCATCAGAATAAAGTTGATGGACACCGTGCACAGCACAATGACAAACAGCTGCGTCAGCCAGATATCCATCGGCGTCTGATCCGTAGGCCACTGCAGCAGCTGATTCCAATCCCAGTTCATTACTGTTTTCCTTCGCGTTTACGGGTTCAGTGAGAGTCTGTTTCTTTCGTTAGTTTTGACGCAGGCCGGCTTTACAAAGCCACCTGCTCGCGCAATGCCGCGGCCAGTTCCGTTGCGGCTGCACGGCGCTCCGCCACCATGGGCAAGCGTGGTCGGGCACGCAGCCCGGCTGCCGGGACCTGGCCCTGGAACCGGTGCTTGCCCAGGAAGTCCAACACCTGCTCTGCCCCTTCGCGGCAATTACAGGCCAGCACCATGTCACAACCGGCCTCCAGGGCGGCCTGTGCTCGCTGCGCATAGCCACCCACACCGTGGGCACCCGCCATGGACAGGTCATCGGAAAAAATGACGCCCCGGAAGCCCAGCCGCTCACGCAACTGCGTTTGCAACCAGAAGCGCGAGAATCCCGCTGTCTGCTGCTCCACCGCGCTATAAATCACATGGGCGGGCATGATGCCGTCCAGTTTAGGCGCCAGCGCCATGAAGGGGCGCATATCCGCCGCTTCCAGGGCCGCCAGCGGACGCGGATCTACCGGTAATTCAAGGTGCGAGTCGGCAACCACATGGCCGTGCCCGGGAAAATGCTTGCCCGTGGCCGCCATGCCAGCGGCGCTCATTCCATCAATAAAGGCCCCGGCCAGGGCGGTCATGGCATCGGCGTCACCATGGAAGCTGCGATCACCAATCACCGAGCTGTTGCCGTAGTCCAGATCCAGCACCGGCGCGAAACTGATATCGATATCCAGCTCGGTCAGCTCCGATGCCATCAGCTCCCCCAGCAGCGCCGCTTCGCGTACCGCCTCTGTGGGAGACTGGTCATAACGCTGCCCCAACGTCGCCATGGGTGGCAGGCGCACAAAGCCGTCGCGGAAGCGCTGCACTCGCCCGCCTTCCTGATCCACAGCGATCAACATATCCGGGCGTACGGCACGCACTTGGCGCACCAGTTCGGCCAGCTGTTCGCGGTTGGCATAATTACGGGTAAACAGAATCAGGCCACCGGCACCGGGGTGAGCCAGCATGTCTTTTTCCGTGGCGCTGACTTCAAGCCCTTCCAGGTCGAGCATTAATAACGGGGAGGCGGATACAGACATGACAACCTTGTGGGCAGAGGACATTAATCGGTGATCGTCACCCGGGTACCCACCGGCACCTGGTCAAACAAACGGATCACCGCATCATTTCGCATCCGGATGCAGCCGTGGGAGGCAGGTGTCCCCATGGGCTCACTGTCCGGTGTGCCGTGAATATAAATAAAGCGCCGAAAACTATCCACGTCAGCGCCCAGATTCTGTCCTGGTTCCAGGCCGCCAAGCCAGAGAATGCGACTCAGCACCCAGTCACGCTCGGGAAAGCGGGCGCCCAGATCGGCGTCGAACACTTCACCGGAAAACTTGCGCCCCAGCAGCACCGCCCCTGGCGGTAGCCCGGCGCCGAAACGAGCCCGAACCACATGGGCACCTCGCGGCGTGGCGCCGCTGCCCATGGCTTCGCCAACACCGTTAGCGGCGGAGGAAATCGCAAAGCGCTCAGTCCGCGAGCCACGCAGCTCCAGCCATTGTTCAGACACGTTGATAATTAATTCCATGGGGATAGTTTCAAGTTGAAAGTGCAAAGTTGCAACGCGAACCCTTACCACATCATCGCGTCAGGCAACCGGCCAGCCTCACCCGTTACCGCCTTTACTTGTCCGTATGCAACGGCTGATCCGGCACTTCCGCCTGAATACCCCCGACCAGAAACGGCAGCAAGCGCTTGGTGATATCCGCTGTGCTGGCGTCCATGTTGAAATCGGCTTTGCTGATGCTTTGCAGCGACTGCATGCCCGACAGGGTAAAGATGACCGCCCCGAGACTGAACTGTACGCGCCAGAACAGTTCCATCGGTGGTACACCAGGCACCGCCTGATGCAGGTGGAGCTGCAAACGGGCGAACACGGCGCCGTAATGGGTGTGGAGATACTCGCGCAGGTGCCCCTGGGGCTGGCTGTAAGCCTGGCCTGATAGGCGGAAGAAGATGGCAGCGCGCTGGGGATCATCCGGGTGGGTGCCCAACGCCAAACGAAAGACGATGCCCAGCACGTTCTCGGGGGTATCGGGGATACCGGAGGCTTCCATTTCGTCGAGCTTGGCATCCAGCGCCAAGCTAAACGGTGTCAGAAACCGTTCAAAAACCGCCTGAATCAGCGCTTCCTTGGAGCCGAAATGATAATTCACCGCTGCCAGGTTCACCCCGGCCTTGCTGGTAATGGCGCGCAGGCTGGTTTCCGCGAAGCCCCTCTGGGCAAACAATACCTCTGCGGTATCAAGAATCCGGTCTACTGTGCCCGCCTGTGCCATAGCCTGCCCTGTGTGTTCAAAACATACGTTTCAAACATACGTTTGGCTGCCAGGAGGGTCAAGAAAGAAAGGCGGCAGTTCCCGTCAGCCTTTCGACGTTCAGCGTCAAGCACAGCACTAAAAGTAATACACCAATTCCGCCTGGACGAAGTCAGATCGGCTGATTGGTCCCAGGCCCGGGTTGCTGTTCACGTTGCGCAGGGCATCGCGGTACAGCGCGGACGCGCTTTGGGGTTTTCCGGTATCAGTATAGAACCGGGCTTCCAGGCTAGCCTTCAGGCTGTTACCAAAACGGCGACTGGATTCCAGGCTGATGGCTTTTTCCTCGTCTTCGGTGTCGTAAATAATGCCGGCGAGGATTTCTGTGGAGGCCACGTCGTTGAAGGTAAAACGGGTAGCCAGAAGCACATCGCTGGCCAGGGGCGACGCCAGGCTGTCGTCCCTGTCTTCCCAGATATACTCCACAATCCAGCCCAGATCCGCAGCCGTATCGAACAATCCCACCTGGGTATATTCAAAACCGCCATCCACGGCATTAAAACGTTCGCCCTGCCCGGACCGACTAATGGCTTCCAGCTTCCATAGCCAACCGCTGTTCAGGTATTGCAGCTCCAGGCCCGTCTGGTCGATAACGTTGTACAGCGGGGTAAATTCCGGGTCACTACCCGACGGTAATTGCCCGGTGGCAAGTAGCGCCTGCAGCTCGGCCAGCGTCAGAGAATCTGGAATTAGCAACGGGTCGCGGCTGGTGCCAGAGAAATGTGACAGCGCCAGCTCCAGCCCATTGTCGAAGTACTGCTGGTAACGGATGGCAAAATCCACCCGCTGGCTCTCTTTCGAAGATTCGTACTGCGCATTATCGGCCACAGGCAAGGGCGTGCGTGGACGGCCTTCTTCCCCGGCATAGGTCCGCTCACGAGAGCCCGGCAACACAAACACATCCACAATGCCCCAATCCCGTACCGTGGAAAGGTTGATCATGGGCTGGCCAAGCTTTTCTTCGCCATCTACCTGATCCACCTGATCGGTCTGGTTAATGATATCCACCAGATGACGACCTTCGGTGACGCCCCAGAATACCTTGCGGATACCGACCCGGGATTCCCAGCCATTGCCCACATGAATCCAGGACAACTCACGGATGTCCCAATGGGTGCGCTCCCCATCGTGCTCATCCACGCGGGCATAGGGAATAAACGTGAACAGGTCATCGCGATTATTCCACTCATGGAATATCTCCGGCTTGATATAGCCGGATCCATTGGTGGAATAATCCGCCTTGGGATAGGGAGAGTCCTGAGTGAAATAGCGCCCTTCCAGCGCCACTTCACCGCGAAATTCCCACGCAGGGGAAACAAGAGGCACCACCAGCAGCGATGCCGTTAGCAACCCGTTTTTCATGGTATTAACCGACGCAATCAACGGGCACGTTTCAGGCTATTCTTGTTGAAATCTGACTCGCTCAGACCCGTGTCATAACGGTAATTGCTCCAGAACAAGTCCGTGGATTTACCTGTCTGGTGATTGACCATGGACATCTTGCCGGGCTGCCAGTATTTGCCCTGGTACTGCGAAAAATCGCTGGCCGTGAGCGTCTTCAGCCGGCTTTTCTTGCGGTCGTAGTAGTCCACTTTCCAGGTGCGGTATTCCTGCTGGTCGATCCAGGAAACCTGCCGGGTATAGCCGGAGTCTTCATCTTGCGGATAACGTTCGACCACGAAACAGGTCAGCTCACCGCAAGCTTCGTCGCGCAGGTACTTGTACGTATACTTTTCGACTTCCTGCCCGCGCATATCTTCAAAACTGAATTCACTGCCCATGAAGGGGCCGGACTTGTTCCGCGACGCAATGGTCTTCACCCGGCGCAGAGCAGGTAGATACAGCCACTGGTCGTCGTCACGAGTCTTGTAGCTGAACGTGAGCATGGCGGTACCGCGCACGTCACGAGGGGTATCGAAGATGGTCAGACTCTTGTCGCCCTCCTCCTCGCCAGTGCCATCCAGCGTTTTCACGCGCAGCTCTCGGTCCGAGGTCTGGCCACTTTTGCTGATCAGCACCATCTTCATATCGGCCTGAAAATCCCCAAACCCCTCACCACGGCTATCCGCCTCCCGGGCGATCTCCAAGCCTTTTTCTTCCGGGGTCTGGGCCAATACGGCAGGTGCGGCCAGGGCCATTAACAAAGCGGCGGGCAGTAAGCGGGCGTTCATCGCATTCCTCACGGTACACATGTTTGGGGCTGCACCGGCAAAACGGGCAACAGCATGTTTACCATGATAGCGATCTGAACAGAAACAGCGATGCCAGAAGGGGCCAAAAGATAATTGGCAGTTGATAGTAGACAGTTGACAGCTACGCGCCCCCTACGATGCTTCTGGTTTCCAACGTAAGAGGCCGCGCCCCTTCTCTGGGCACGGCCTCTTACGTTGGAGCTAATGAAAGTGCTCAGCCGCGCACTGCCAACTGTCCACTATCAACTGTCACCTGACCTTTGAGCTTCACCACTCTTCCAGGTAGCCCATGCAATGTTCCACCAGCTCACTCACCCGAGTCACGCTGTCGGCAAGGCGCTGCAGGTCCCCCTCTGCCAAGGGCGCGTAGCGGTCTTCGGCCATCAGGTTAAGGGCATTTTCTTCGCTGGGTGGCGCCGGGCGGCGAGCCAGGCCCGCGGCGCCCAGGGCGGTCTGCATTTCCCCGTCCAGCCAGGCGATTAAATCTCCTCGATCAGCACGGGCGCGGGCCAGAATAGCGATTTCCGGGGCTTCAACGCCTGCATCCCGAAAGGCCTGTTCCAGCGCATCCAGGCTGAACAAGGTGTCCGCATCGGTCACTTGAAAGGTCTTGCCGGATTGCCGCGCCAGCCCCACCAGCACCGAATACAAATGAAACACCACCGCCCCGCGTAACGCCAGACGCACAGTCGGTGTGGCATCGGCCTGATCATGGGTCAGCTGGCGCAACAGGGACTTGGCAAAATAAATGCGCTCGCGCAAACCGCTGACGGTGTTATCTCGAACCATTCTGGACATGGGAACACTCCGCATCAGGCAACACGCGCCACGCAACACGCCCCATGGGGCCGTGTTGCATGATGCGTGATGCTTGCTGGATTACTTCTTGGCGGCGGCTTTCTTGGCCGGGGCTTTCTTTTTTGCTGCCTTTTTCTTGGCAGCGGCCTTCTTCTTCGCGGGGGCTTTTTTCTTGGTCTGTTCTTCGACCCATTTGCCATCGCGATAGAACGCCATCCAGCCGGTGGCCTTACCGTCGATTTCGCTCATCACGTACTGCTCTTTGGCCTTGCGGCTGTAGCGCAGTACGCCTTTGTTGCCATCCGGGTCTGCGGCTGGCGCCTCGGCCAGGTAGGCGTGTTTGGGGTCCAGCTGCTTGGCCACGCTCTGAATCTCTTCGATCAGCGGCGGGCGCGTTTCCCGATTTTTCGGGAACTTGCTGGCGGCCAGGAACAGCCCAGAGGCACCATCACGCAGCAAGTAGTGGTCATCCACTTTTAGACATTGCAGGTGCGGCATGGGGATCGGATCTGCCCGCGGCGGTGCTGGTTCGCCACTCTTGAGCAACTTGCGGGTGTTACCACACTCTTCATTGGTGCACTTGAAGAACTTGCCGAAGCGACCGGTGCGCAATTGCATGTCGTTTTCGCACTTCTCGCATTCCAGTACCGGGCCATCGTAACCCTTGATACGGAATTCGCCCTTCTCGATCACATAGCCATCACAGTCCGGGTTATTACCACAGATGTGCAACTTGCGTTTTTCATCGATCAGGTAATTTTCCATGGCAGTGCCACACTTTTCGCACCGCTTTTTGCTGCGCAGTTCGTTGGTTTCCGCTTCCTCATCATCCGCTTTCACCGTTTCGGCTTCTTCGCCGGGCAGCAGATTCAGGGTGGCGGTGCAACGCTCTTTCGGCGGCAAACCGTAACCGGAACAGCCCAGAAATACCCCGGTGGAGCCGGTGCGGATCTGCATCGGGCGACCACAGGTGGGGCATTCTATGTCGGTATCAGTGGGCAGGTTGGCGCGCATACCGCCCACAGCCTGCTTGCCACTGCCTTCACCCTGGGCGGCATCCAGCTTGCTGACGAAGTCCTTGTAGAATTCGTTCAGCACGTCCTGCCAGTTTCGTTGCCCTTCGGCGACTTCATCCAGGGTTTCTTCCATGCTGGCAGTGAAACCGTAATCCATCAGGTTGGGGAAATTCTCCACCAGACGGTCGGTGACGATGTCACCCATTTTTTCAGCGTAAAAACGGCGGCTATCCTGACGCACGTAACCGCGATCCTGAATCGTGGAAATAATCGCAGCATAGGTGGACGGGCGGCCAATGCCGCGCTTTTCCAGTTCCTTGACCAGGCTCGCTTCGGTGAACCGGGCCGGCGGCTTGGTGAAGTGCTGGTTGGCATCCACGTTGTCGATGGCCAACACATCGCCTTCTTTCACATCCGGCAACAGGGTGTCTTCCTGGCCCTTGCGCGAAGCTGGCGGCTGAATGCGGGTCCAACCATCGAACTTCATGATGCGCCCTTTGGCTTTCAGCTCGTAACCGTTGCCGGTCGCCGTCAGGGTGGAGCTCAGGTATTCCGCCGGGGGCATCTGGCAGGCGATGAACTGTCGACGAATCAGCTCGTAAAGGCGCTGGGCGTCGCGTTCCATGTCTTTCAGGGAGTCAGAGGTGCGCCGCACATCCGAAGGACGAATGGCTTCGTGCGCTTCCTGGGCTCCTTCCTTGCTGCTGTAGGACAGCGGCGCATCAGGCAGGTACTTGTCACCCAGTTTTTCGCCAATCCACTCCCGGCAGGCCGCCACAGCGTCTGAACTCAGGTTGGTGGAATCGGTACGCATATAAGTAATGTGGCCGGCTTCGTAAAGCCGCTGCGCCATCATCATGGTCTTTTTCACCCCGAAGCCCAGCCGTGTACTCGCGGCCTGCTGCAGGGTAGAGGTAATAAAAGGCGCCGACGGCTTGGAGCGGGTGGGCCGCTGCTCTCGCTGGCTGATGGTCAGGGTACCGGCGTTTTCCAGTGCCTGTTTGTGGGCACCGGCATCATCACCATTGTCAGGGCGGAATGCCTTGCCGTTATGTTTTGCTACCTGCAGGCGCAGGGCTTCGCCATCGCCGCTGTGGGTGTCACTGTACAACTCCCAGAATTCTTCCGGAATAAAGGCGCGGATTTCACGTTCACGCTCTACCACCAGCTCCACAGCGACGGACTGTACCCGACCAGCGGACAGTCCACGGGCGATCTTTTCCCACAGCAATGGGGAGATCATGAAACCCACGACCCGATCCAGAAAACGTCTGGCCTGCTGCGCTTCTACCCGGTGCAGGTCCAGCTTGCCGGGTTCTTCGAACGCCGCCTGGATCGCTTTCTTGGTAATTTCGTTGAACACCACCCGGTCGAACCGGTCATCTTCTCCGCCAATGACTTCCCGCAGGTGCCAGGCAATCGCCTCCCCTTCGCGGTCCAAATCCGTTGCGAGATAGATGCGGTCTGCTTTCGCAGCCAGGCGTTTCAGTTCATCGACCACCTTGTCTTTGCCGGGAAGCACCTCATAGTGGGCAGCCCAGCCTTTTTCCGGGTCGATCCCCATGCGGTTAACCAACTGCTTCTTGGCCTTCTTCTTTTTATAGGCATCCCGCTCCTCCTTGGGCAGGGAGCGAGTGTAGGCCGCTTCCTTGGCCCGCTCCTGAGGGGTGCTCTTTTTGGAGCCGCCACTGACCGGCAGATCCCGCACGTGGCCGACACTGGACTTCACAATGAAGTCGTCGCCCAGGTAGCGGTTGATGGTCTTGGCCTTGGCAGGCGACTCCACAATTACTAGCGATTTTCCCATTCTCAGGTACTCGACATCCGGTCTAAGGCTCGTGATGGGCGCTATTTAGACAGCGCCGGTATAGGCGGGTCAAGCAGGAAGTGCCCCCCCTTTCCTTTTTTAGTAGTAGTACAGGCAGCCCTGTCAGGGCAACCCTCATCTGTGAAACAGCCGCTAGCAACGCCGACAAAGCGCGCTATACTGCAGGAAACCTCACGTTTTCAGGGAGAGAACCGTGCCCAGCCCCTACCGCAAAATCTTGGTTGCCATTGATGGCAGCGACGAATCCCCCCAGGTGCTGTCCCGCGCCGCTGGCGTACTGTCTGGCAATGATGGTGAGCTGCATCTGATCCATGTCATCGAACCGTTGGCCCTGGCCTACGGCGCGGATGTGCCCATGGATGTGACGGATTTGCAAAGCGGGCTGATGAAACAGGCCCGTGAAATGGCGGACAAATACGCCGGGCAGTACAGCATTCCTGAGGGCAACGTTTATGTGGACATGGGGTCCATCGAAAAGACCATTCTCGACAAGGCGGACAAGATAGGAGCGGATTTGATCGTGGTGGGCAGCCATACTCGCAGCGGTCTCGCCCTGCTGCTGGGCTCAACTGCGCGCGGCCTGGTGCCCGGCGCCCATTGCGACGTACTGGCCGTCAAGGTCGACCAGTAGCCGCAGCGAGCCGAAAAGGCATTACCACGCGCAGACTGCGCGCAAGTGTGAATCAGGTCAGTTGTAGTGTGCCGGTGCTCGCCTGCCCTTCTCCGTTCCAGCGACACAGCAATTCAGCCAGCCCCTGAGCCTGCACCTTCAGCGCAGCCAGCTCTTCCGGGCTGTTCTTCTCTCCGTGAAAAACCGGCAGTTTGCGCATGGAATGCACCAGTTCATGGGTCGGCGCCTGCATTCGCTTCACTTCCAGGGTCCAGCGAATGTGGTGAACGATCATATGGAAAAACGCCAATCGGGTCGCCAGCGAATAAGGGCCGTCATCGTCATTGAATTCGTTAAAATCCAGGCTCGCCAGCACCGCTTCGCGCGCGTTATCTGCAACGGTAATCGTGGCACTGCGCGGGGTCCCCAGCAACATGGACAGGGTCCCGAAAACTTCTCCGGGAGAAACATAATAAAGCGGCGACTCCTGGGCATTATCCGACAATACTTCCAACTGACCTCGAAGCAGGAAATACAGGGTGGAATCCACCTCACCGGCGCGAATGACACTTTCCCCGGACGCTGCCACCCAAAGACGAGTGGTCTTTTCAAGCTGAACAAATTCGTCCTGATCATCACGGGCGATTTCATTAAAAAACGGCACACCCGCTAACAGCTGGCGCCGCCGTTGCTGGCCGAAATCATTATTATTGGCCTGCTCCATCCACTATCCCCACTGTTTTGATGGCACTGTTACCCTTTGTACACATGCTAGTACCCGCGCCTTAGCAGGGCAACGACATGGACGTAAAAGCGGGATAAAATTTCGGCCAATAACTGTTCAAATAACACTGTTCATATTATCAGTGCCTGTGCTAGCATCCAAAATGTAGCACTGCCTGTCAGCCACGACTTACAAGCCCAGGCAAGCAACGATACAAATGCCTACACGCAACGGGTGACAGGCATGGGATTAACGCGCACGACGGCAAGGCTTGGCCCATCATGGCCACCGGCAAGCGCTCTACTCTGCACGAAACAGGGAGAAGGTTATGAGCAGCAAACTTACCGACCGACAGCAGCAGGTTCTCGATTGCATCCGCGAATGCCTCTCGGACAGCGGCATGGCCCCCACCCGTGCAGAGATTGCCGACATCATGGGGTTCCAGTCCAAGAATGCGGCTTCGGACCATCTCCGCGCACTCGAACGCAAGGGCTACATCAAGCTGCACAGTGACCGCTCGCGGGGTATTCAGCTGCTGGATAACGCCTACTGGGGTGAAGAAGAGCTGCCCATTGTCGGTAGAGTCGCTGCCGGCGTTCCCATTGAAGCCATCGAGAACGTGGAACGCACCGTGCCGGTCCCCCAGGGGCTGTTCAAACAACGGCCTACCTATCTGTTGAAGGTACAGGGCGACAGTATGGTGGATGCGGGGATCTTCGATGGCGACCTGATTGCCGTGCGTAAATCCAATGTGGCACGATCCGGTGAGATTGTTGTGGCTCGCATTGACGAAGAAGTCACGGTGAAGACTTTAAAGTTGAATAAATCCAGCGCCACCCTGCTACCGGCCAACGAAGCCTATGAGCCCATCAAGGTGCCCGCTGATCAACTTATCATCGAAGGCATTTTTGTGGGGCTGATTCGTGACCCGAACTCTTATTAAGACCTGTATCCACGCGGGTATAACTACCTGCCTAATTGTATGGAGTGCGTTTGCCATGGCTGATACCCATCTTCTTGCGCCCTGCCCGGACTCCCCTAACTGTGTGTCCAGCCTGGCCACACAGAGCGACAAGCGCGCAGCCCCTTTGCAGGTGGCCAGCGACCGGGAAAGCAGCCTGAAAAAACTGGAAGGCCTGCTGGGTGATCTTCCTCGGGTGGAATACGACGTGGTCGGCCAATCGCGCATTCAGGCGCGCTTCACCAGCCGAATTCTGCGGTTTGTGGACGATGTAACCTTCTACGTTCGTGATAACGGTGTAGTGGAAGTGCGCTCAGCCTCACGGGCGGGTTACTGGGATTTAGGTGCCAACCGTCGTCGGGTAGAATCTCTGCGCGAGCAGCTATCTGAAAAGGACCCCGATGACCGCACCTCACAGCAACACGCCTTCAAAAACGCCGAGCACCGCGCCTGATCAATGGGCTGATATCGGGGTTAACCTGACCGATCGGCAATTCCATGACGATCGCGACACAGTGATTGAGCGGGCGGCCGCAGCCGGGGTCGCCTGGCAGTTGATTACCGGCACCAATATCGACGAGTCGCGCGCCGCCATCGCCTTGGCCGACGAACACCCCAGCCTTTTTGCCACCGCCGGTCTGCACCCGCACAGTGCCCGTTTTTACTCCTCTGCCCTGGAAAAGGAACTGCGAGAATTGCTCGCCCATGAGCAGACGAAAGCCGCAGGCGAAATGGGCCTGGATTTCAATCGCGACTTCTCCCCTCGCCCCGACCAAGAGCGCGCATTCGAAGCCCAACTGGCACTGGCGGCAGAGATGAAACTGCCGGTTTTCCTCCATGAACGCGACGCCCACGAGCGCTTTCTGCCAATACTGAAAAGCTTCCGCGACGACCTGCCTGGTGCCGTCGTGCATTGCTTCACTGGCTCTCGTCAGGCGCTATTTGCCTACCTGGACCTGGATTGCCATATCGGCATTACTGGTTGGATTTGCGACGAGCGGCGCGGCAAATCACTGGCTGAACTGGTGCCCAACATCCCCGATCAACGCCTGCTGCTGGAGACCGACGCCCCCTACCTGCTGCCTCGTGATTTGCCGGAGCCGCCACCGAAAAAACGCCGCAATGAGCCATCGCTACTTCCCTGGATTGGCCAGCGTGTCGCACAATTACGCGGGCAGCAGACAGAGGAAGTCGCCGCCATAACCTATGCTAATACGGTGAACTTGTTTCGCTAACACAAGCGTTTAAAAGGATCGGCGGAGAGGGGCTCTCGTCCATTTTCGCCCTACGGCTCACTGGTTATGCAGGGCGAAAATCGGCGAACGCCGATCTCCGCCGCACAGCCAGCGTAGATCTGAGTCGTCGTGTAGGTCGGCTTTACCCAAGGACACAGAGAGTCTGAAAGCCGTCACCCGACATCTAGGAAAGAAACTGCTGCACATCCAGCAGACCAAAGGGCCAGGCCAGCTCGCGGCCCTCGCATGCCAGCACCGGGATGCGCTCACCATACTGTTCGATCAGTGCATCCTCCTCGGCAATATCCACGTGGGTAAGCACCAGCCCCGGATTCACCATGGCAACCAGCTCACTGGCCTGATCGCACAGGTGACACCCAAGAGTCGTGTAGAGCAAAACCGTCATGCATCCTCCACATGACGAATCGCGTAGCAATAATGAATTTTCTCATTACGCCGAAAGTCTTCCGGGATACTCCAGCGGGAAATATCTTCCACGTCGAACCATTTACTGATGCTTTCATCCATCTGGAAACGGCGGTAATTACAGGAGAAATACAACACCCCGCCCGGCTCCAGACAACGCATGATTTTGCGAATCAGATCGCCGTGATGCTCTTCCACCACAAAGTCACTCCGTGATTTGTTGTTGGAAAAAGTGGGCGGATCGCAGAACACCAGGTCGAACTGCTCCTTGCATTCATCCAGCCAGCGCATGGCATCCATACGGGCCAGCTCGTGCTGGTCGGTGGAGAACCCATTAGCCGCCAAGTTACAGGCCGTCCAGTCCAGATAGCGTTTCGAAGAATCGACGGTAACCGTACGTTTGGCGCCACCGACGGCAGCATGCACCGTAGCCGAACCGGTGTAGGCAAACAGATTCAGGAAACGCTTGCCGCTGGCCTGCTCCGCAATGCGCAGTCGCGTGGGACGGTGATCCAGAAACAAACCGGTATCCAGGTAATCCTGCAAGTTAATCAGCAATTGCGCCTGTCCTTCACGCACTACCCGATAGTGCCCCTGGGTATCCAGCTTTTGGTATTGCTGGTTCCCCTTCTGTTTCTCGCGCGTGCGCAAGTGTACCTGCTCACGGTGCACGCCAAGAGCCGCCCGCACCGCCGTTACCGCCCAGTCACGCCGGGCCTTGGCTTTTTCAGGGTCAATGGTTTTCGGCGCCTTGAATTCCTGCACCAGCACCTGGTCGCCATAGATATCCACCGCCACATTGAATTCCGGCAGGTCGCGATCATAGAGGCGGTAACACTGGATATCTTCCCGCTCCAGCCAGCGACGCAAATGCTTGCCGTTTTTACGCAAACGGTTGAGCAAAGGCTGCGCGCCTTCCGGCACATTAAAAGCGCCTTCATCAGCGACTTGCGCCACCGCAGGCGGTGTTTGCTTGCGTGGGGAATACAGGCGAATAAAGTTATTGAAAGGCCCGTTCTTCAAGCGCCATTGCTGCTCCAGGTTCATCCCGGAACGATCCATCACATCCACATCGGCGCCTAACAGCAACGCTTGATAACCCGGCGCACGCACCGCAAGAATCCGGCCGATAGAATAGTGTAACCAGCCCGCCTGTTGCTTCTCATCAAGACGCTCACCCCAGGGCGGGTTGCCCACCACAATGCCGTTGGCGACAAAGTCGCGTGGCCGCAGCGCACCCAGCTCCCGGCGCTCAAAATGAATCGCATTACGCACCCCGGCACGCTCGGCGTTCTGCAGTGCCAACGGCAGAGTCTTGCTATCGGCATCAAAGCCCTTCAACGACAAGGTCGGCACCGGGCGCTTGGCGCTATCACCGGCTTCTTGCTGAGCGTCTAACCACAGCTGGCGTCGGCAACCGCGCCAGTGCTGAAAACCATAGTGCTGACGCTGGGCCCCTGCGGCCCGGCCTGCGGCCATTAGCGCCGCTTCGATCACCAAGGTGCCACTGCCACAGAACGGATCCAGCAAGGCCGGAGGGCGATCCGGCTTACCCCAACCAATGGCCCATAACATAGCCGCTGCCAGCGTTTCACGCAGCGGCGCGCGGCCCCCGGCGAGACGGTAGCCACGACGATGAAGTGGCTCACCAGCCAGGTCCAGCCACAAATGCGCTTCGTTCAAATCCAGACGCGCACGAATACAACAACTGCCTTTGGGCTCCCGAGAGATCGCAAATTGCGTGGGCAGCGCCTGAATAAAGCGCTTGGTGCTGATGCGGTTATCGCCTCGCACTTCTGCACCATGCTCCATATGCACGTGTACCGGCGCATTGTTGCCCACCAAAGACAGCCAATCCTGGCTGGCAGCCAGTTTTTCCGGGGCGATATCAGGGGTGACCCCCAACGTGGCCAGATGCAACAGAACCCGCTCGGACAGGCGCGACCACAGACATACCTTAAGGGCGTCCGCAGAGCCCCCGGTGAAGCTCACGTGGGCGCGCCCGGTTTCTGTTACGGATATCCCCAGTGAAGACAGTTCGTCACTGAGCAGATCTGCCAGGCCCGGCATGCAGGTGGCCACAAATTCCATTACCAAATCCTCTTAAGTGACTGATTCATGTCCCATTCAAAAACTAACTGCTTGTTTTTCATGGCATTACACAAACGGTCATCAACCTGTCCTTTATACGTCATATGCTTAACCAGCACTGACCATATTGCTACATGGTATTCGACACCACCTTACCGCTTTCCCATACTGAATGTGTCGGCCCCGCTACTTGGCTACGTTTTCAGCCGAGGGGCCATTTTTCGGTACCGCTATCTGTGAAAGGGAAAGCGTTTATGAAGCGACAAAAACGTAGTAAAGACGACCGCGCTTACAACCGGGGATACAACGCCGGCCTGGATGGAAAATCCCGTGAAGATTGCCCGTTTGGCACTCTCCAGGCACGCACCAACTGGATGGGGGGATGGCGTGAAGGTCGCACTGACTTTGCCCACGGAATGCTTGGTGTCGCCAGCATCCAGAATCTGAAAAATATCGGTTAACTTCTTCCAGTTTCACAACGCCGACGCGTTCAGCGCGCCGACCCACAGGGCCCCACCCGGGCCCTTTTTAATGCCTAGCGTCTAGCCAGCAGCGGATAGCTCAAATCCCCTTCGGCCAGGCACGGGCAATATCACCGATCAGACCCGGCCCCTGGTAGATCAAACCACTGTAAATCTGTACCAGATCCGCCCCCTGGCGCTGCTTCTCCAGTGCATCATCTGCGCTGTTAATTCCGCCCACGCCAATAATGGGAATACGGCCATTGAGCGCATGGCGCATGGCAGCCAGCGCCCGGTTGGCGATCGGGGTTAACGGCGCGCCACTGAGTCCGCCCTGCTCTTCACCGTGTTTCAGGGCCTGCACACCATCGCGGGACAGGGTGGTATTGCCCACGCAAACCCCGTCGATACCGTGCTGCACAAACGCTTCCGCCATCCCCTGCAGCTCTTCTTCACTGTTGTCCGGGGCAATCTTGATGACTAGCGGCACCCGGCGACGATGCTCCTGATCCAGCCGTGTCTGAGCTTCGCGCAACGTACCCAGCAAATCATCCAGGGCGGCGCCGTGCTGCAGGGTTCGCAACCCCGGCGTATTGGGGGATGACACATTCACCACCAGGTAGCTGGCATAGGCATGCACTTTCTGTTGGCAAATCAGGTAATCCTGCACCGCATCTTCCACCGGCGTGTCCTTGTTTTTGCCGATATTGATACCCAACACCCCCTGATAACGGCTGCGCTTCACCGCCCCCACCAGGTATTCCACCCCTAAATTATTAAAGCCCATCCGGTTAATCAGGGCCTGGGCCTGGGGTAAACGAAACAGGCGCGGCTGAGGGTTGCCCAGTTGCGGGCGCGGCGTGACGGTTCCCACTTCAACGAACCCAAAGCCCAGATCGGCCAGCCCATCGATACAATCACCGTTCTTGTCCAGGCCCGCCGCCAGCCCCACCGGGTTGGCAAACTCGATCCCCATTACCTCTTTCGGCGCCGCCGGCACCGCACCGGGCCACAACTTGCCAGCACGCTTGCGCAGCAATGCCAGCGTCAGCTCGTGGGAATGCTCTTCAGAGAGAGAGAACAGTAAAGGTCGTGCCAGGGAGTACAGCATGAAAGCGCCCGATCGGTGGTAATCGGCGGCATTATAGCCAAGCACCCCGGTGACTTCGATGTTTTGTGTCGGACAGTGAGGCGAACGGCGAATCCATTGAAACTCCGGCTCACGCTCCGCCTCCTCTCACACCCCGTGACGCCGTGCGTGTTGCATGCAGCATGAAGCGTGTAGCAGCCGCAGAGCGGCACAAAAAAAGCCCGGCAGAGCCGGGCTTGAAAATAACTAACGAATCAGCGCGCCAGTTAACTGCGCAGTTTGGCGCGGGCCGGGTCCGGCTTGAGCAGGAAGCGAGCCAGAGCCGGCAAAAGCCATAGGGCTCCAATCATGTTCCACAGGAACATAAAGGTCAGCAGGATACCCATATCCGCCTGGAACTTGATGGAACTGAACCCCCAGAAGACAACACCCACAGCCAGGGTAATACCGGTGAACGCTACCGCCTTACCTGTGGTTTTCAGTGTCTGCTTGTAGGCCTCTTCCAGCTCCATACCCTGCTTCAGGTATTCAGACAGCTTGCTGTAGATATAAATACCGTAATCCACGCCGATACCCACACCCAAAGCGATCACTGGTAGCGTTGCGACTTTGACACCGATACCCAGGTGCGCCATCAGCGCCTGACAAAGAATCGAGGTGAGCCCCAGCGGCACAATGATACAAATCACAGCCCGGAAAGAACGGAAAGCAATCAGAATCAGCACCGACACCACCGCGTAAACCAGCGCCAGCATGGGATACTGGTTCTCTGCGATGGTCTGGTTGGTCGCGGCTTCCACGCCCGCGTTACCCGAGGCCAGCTTCAGCTCCATCACATCCTTGTTGTTACGGGTCTCGGCAAAGTCGGCCACGGCACCGGTAACACGTTCCAGCGTCTCGGCCTTGTGATCATCCAGGAACACATAAACCGGGGTCAGGGAACAGTCCAGGTTGTACAGGCTGTCCGGCATGAACCCCATCACGTTGTTCAAGGCGTACTGGTCCCGGGAAATGGTCGCCCATTTCATGGAGCCTTCATTCATGTTGGTGGAGATCAGTTTCGTCGCAGACGCGATGGTCGTCACGTCCTGCACCCCTTCCACGTTGCGCAGGTTCCACGCCAGATCATCGACGGTCTGCATCGCTTCATAGGTGTTACAGGATTCCACCGGCGTCTTGCCCATCACTACCAACACATCCGCACTCACCGAGTAGTTCGATACCAGGAAGTTCACGTCATGGTTGTAACGGTAGCGGGGCTTGGGCTCGTAGCCACGCGGGCAATCCATGTCTTCACACGGGTCCGGCCAGAGTTCGGGAGCGCCCTTGTCCAGATCACCGATTTTCAGGTCCTGGCTCATGTAAATCCCTACACCGTAACCCGCAACCGCCACGGCAATGGACAAAGCGGCCAATGGGGTGCGAGTAAAGCGGGCAAACAAGCCTGCCAACGGGTGATCTTTCTTTTCCCCTGCCTGAATCTTGCGAATGGAAGCGCCACTCACGCCCAGGTAAGACAGCACCAATGGCACGACCACCAGGTTGGAAATGATGATTACCGCCACGCCGATACTGGCCGCCATGGCCAGCTCACGAATCACGCCCACATCGATCATGTAAAGTGTGAGGAAACCGATCGCATCCGACACCAGCGCCACCATGCCCGGCACACACAGCGCCTGGAAAGTAGAGCGTGCAGAATCCAGTGAGCTACGCCCTTCCGCGGCATAGTTGGCCAGGGTGTTAACGATCTGAACACCGTGAGATACCGCGATGGCGAAGACCAGGAACGGCACCAGCATGGAATAAGGGTCAATGGTGAACCCCAGGCTGCTAACAATACCCAGCTGCCAGATCACCGCCACAAAAGAGCAGGCTGTCACGGTCAGTGCACTGCGCAGACAGCGCGTGTCGATCAACAGCAGCAGCGCGATCAAACCCAGGGTGAAGAAGAAGAACATCGCCACTTCTTCCGCCGCGGCCATCACATCGCCCGCTTTCTTCGCCAGGCCGACAATGTGGATCCGAACGTTCGGGTATTTATCCTGATACTTGCCGCGAATTTCTTCCAGGCGGGCAGACAGGGCTGGAATATCAACACCGTCATCACCCAGCGCGTCCAACAAATAGGCATGCACCACACTGGACTGGAAGTTATCGGCGACCAAACGGCCCACCTGCCCGGAACGCAGCACATTGGTACGCAACTGTTCCAAGGAGTCTTGTGAACCATCGTAGCCTGCGGGAATCACTTCCCCGCCCTGAAAGCCCTGCTCGGTGACTTCGTTCCAGCGTACGTTGCTGGTCCACAGTGAGCGAATTTTGCTCGGATCAACGCCTTCCAGCGCGAAGACTTCGTCAGTGATTTCTTTCAACGCATTGGCGTAGTCCGCATTGAAAATGTCATCACTCTGGGTTTCCGCAACAATCACACGGACGTCATTACCCAGGCTCAAGTCATTCTGGTGTTCCAGAAAATTCTGGATATAAGGATGATCCAGCGGGACCATCTTGCGAATATCGGTGTTCAGTTCGATCTTGCTTGCCTGGAAACCCAACAGCACGGTGGCTGCGATAAAGGCCAGCAGAATCAGGGGCCGAACAGCAAACAGCCCACTGGCAATACTTTTGGAAATGCGACCTGACATTGCTGTGCCCCTTATTTAACGTCTTCAATCACGCGCAGCCCACCCTGCCCGGCGACAAGAATGCCACCTGCATTACGGGGAAGAACGGCGGAGATGGAATCGCGATCCGGCAAGAACCGCAGGGAAAAAGATTGACCGCCATCATGGCTGGTAAGAATGCCTCCGGCATTGGTGACCAGCACCACAGTGCCATCCGCCAGTACCGTGCCATCGTTAACACCGCGGGTCAGCTTTGAGGGAATTTTCGCCCAGCTGCGACCCCGGTTGGCCGTCAACCACACATTACCCTGCAGGCCGTAAGTCAGCGCATTATAATCAGAGATCGCGGTCACCCCGAACAGGGTGCCGCCATAGGGGCTTTGCAGCTTTTCCCAGCTCATGCCCTTGTCAGCAGAGTGGTACATCACGCCTTTCTCGCCCACCACGTAACGGTCGTTCCCGCCTTTGGCTGCGGCATAGTCATACAAATGCCAACCGTCACGGTTATCCAGACGATCCAGGGCTTTATTCCAGGTTTCGCCACCATCGGTGGTTTGCAGGAAGTAACCATAGCCACCTACAGCAACCGCACGGTCGCGGCTATCGCAGAACACATCCAGCAACGGCGCACCGGAGGTATCCACTGGTGCCATGGCAGCACTATCACCGTACAGGTCGTCGCCTTCATCGCCGTAGGCATCATCGCCATACGGGTCGCCATAGAGGTCATCCATGGCGTAGTCATCCAGCTCTTCCTCAACCGGGGCAGCATCCTCACTGCTCCCCAAGGGGTCGCTGTACTGTACTGTCCAGGTTTCCCCACCATCATCGCTGCCAAGCACCACCGCATCGTGGCCAACGGCCCAACCATGGCGAGCATCAGCAAAACACACCGAAGTGAGCAGCACTTCAGATGGCGTTACCGCCTGCTTCCAGTGATCACCTTGATCATCGGAATAGAGAATTTTACCCCGATCACCCACCGCAACGATCCGGCTATCCGCATAGGCGATATCCAAATAGTTGTTGGCAGTAACCAGAGGTGCATCATTCGAAACGAAATCTGCCTGCAGAGGCGCAGACAGCATGGCCGACAGGGCCATTAACACTGTTTTTTTCATTGTCCCTTACTCTTCCCGAGGGCCCCGTTCCAGGGCCGAGCACAAAACGACCGGGGGCCATGGGCGTCCCGGTCGTTTTGCCTTGCCGACTTCCTTGAGCCGGCGTTTTTATAATTAACGACCGCGGCGGCGTAGCGCTGCCGGGTGGAAATAACGGTCGCTTGGTACCGGCTGGCTGTAATCAAGCATTGTTGACTCTTCGTTATCCAGGAACTGCACGTGGTAACGCTGAGCTCGCAGATCGTGGAATGTATCGAGCGCAGTCCACTGGGTCGGCACTTCGTAGTAGTTCTTGATGTAGGCCAGGCTAACGCGCCACAGCTCGCCACGACGGTCGTACTGGTCGATAGCGGCAATCTGCCAGGAGTCCGCATCAATATAGAAGCGACGCTTCTCATAGATGTGGCGCTCACCTTCTTTCAGGTTGGCTTCCACCACCCAGACACGGTGCAGCTCCCAACGCTGGTAGTCCGGATTCACGTGACCTTGCTGCAGCAACGTCTCGTACTTCACATCCTGGCTATCCAGTTTGTAGTTGTTGTACGGAATGAACATTTCCACCGGCTTGTCGCTAACCAGCTTCCAGTTGTACTTGTCTGGCGCACCGTTATACATGTCGGTGTCATCAGCAGTACGCAGGCCATCGGCCGCAGCAATCGGCGTGTCGTAAGCCAGGTTCGGTGCACGGCGCACACGACGCTGGCCGGCATTGTAGCCCCAGGCCTGACGCGGCATTTTCTGTTGGTCCAGCATTTCGTGTACCAGTACCGCACCACCCGCCAGACGTGCCGGCGCTTTGGTGAAGGACAGGTAGTAGAAAATGATGTTATCCAAAGTCTCGAAGTTGTACTTCGGATCGTAGTAGCGGAAATACACTTCCTGCTGCGAGGTAATCAGCGAATAGGCACCGCTACGCTGCACGGCAACTTCTGACGCACGACGTACCACGTACAGACCACGCCAGCGCAGAATATGGTTCCAGATTGCCTGCTTGGCTTTCTGTTCGTTGGTACCGCTCAGAATCGGGAAGGGAATACCACCAAACGCGTTGTCCACACCGGTTTCACCCAGCTTCGCTTTGGTAGCGTTGCTTTTGGTGTTGTCGTACACCCATTGCGGCGCAGATGTGGAGCGGTGACTCGGGTACACATTCAGCTTGAAGGTATCCGGGTAGGTTTTCAGCATGGCCTGCACACCGTCCGGCACCTTGTCCGCATACTTGGACACGTTCTGGGCGTTGATGGTGAAGGCGATTTTGTCAGACTTGTACGGGTCCGGATGATGCTGGCCCGGACGAGTGTACTCCTTGGGAATATCCTTACGCTGGATACCACCGGTGTAATCCGGAATACCCAGACCTGTAGAGGTAGCTTTGCCGTTGCCTTTAATCTGTGCACCGAAAGGCGTCAGGGATTTACCCAGCTTCGCCGCTTCCTGGCTGGATACACCAGCGTGCACATTGGCCGCCACGCTCAGAGACAGTGCCAGGGCACCACCCATTGCGGTCAGTTTCTTCAACATGATTGCTCTCCGTTAAAAACAGGCCGGCACCCCGACCTGGAACAAATTAGAAAGAGTACTTAACAGAAACCGAAGCGTTGTTCCGGTCGGCCAGTTTGTTGGAATATTTGGCGCCCCAGAAGGTAGTACCAGACATGGCCACTTCCAGGTTGTTCAAGTACAGGAAACTCACCCCCAGGGTCGCCGCTTTACGATCTTCCATAAAGTTACCACCAATCGGGGAGTTACCGTTTACATCATGGGCAAAACGTACACTCGGGCTCATGGAAACACCCGCGAAAACGTTACTGTAATCCGCCTTCAGCACCGCACGGTAGCCCCAGGAGGTGGGGTCCAGGTTGTACTTGTTCGGATCATCGGGGCTCAGGATTTGTGCTTCTGATTCCAGAATTGCCGCTGTTGAGTTGTATTCCTCATCCGGGCTTTCCAACCCTTCGATGTGTTCAACACCCAGTTCCAGCAAAGCAATCAGGCCATCAGAACCGAATGTAGGACCGAAGTTAAAGATGCTGACCAGGGAACCGTTGTAGCTCTCGACTTCATCATAGAAGTAATAAAGCTGACTATCAGTAACCACGGTATCGCCAGACAGGCAGCTTCCACCCATTTCTGCACGCACACAGTGACCGGTCAGGTCTTCGATTCTCACGACAGTATCAGGGCCCAGCAAACCCGCTGATTTACCGGCGGCCCCCGCCAGGGCAGAAATCAGGTCATCGCCCGCTTCGTTGATAATCGCCCGCTTGGGACGATAGGCAATTTCACCGGCCAAAGACATGTTGCCAATGCTGGTGTTGAAGCTACCGCCAATCATGTCCTGATCTTCAGCATAAGCCATCTGATATTCTGCGGTATCGATGATCAATGGCATCGCTGCCGCGCCACCACCTTGTGCGGCCTGGACATTGTTCAAACGCGCCCCCACAACCGGCGTCTTCGCGTGAGTGCGGGTGTAATACAGCGCGAACTCTGTACCATTAAGACCTTCCGCAAAATAACGATATGCCAGACCAAACTGGCCACTATCTGATGCTTCCTTGTCCCGGATGCGATCTACGGTGACCTGAGTCGCTTCATATTGATAATCGGAATAGGTCGCGCCTGTATAGCCTGCAAACGCCCCTTCAAGACCCGGTGCATTAGCGCCCAAAGCAACGACCCGACCATCGATGATCACGTGGTCGGCCCCTTTACCCGGGAAGGCATCATGGGTGGAGAAGTATGTACCGGTTGGCGCATCTTCCGAGTTCTTCCAGTCCAGCTGGTAGAACGCCTCAAGCGTGGAATTGAAGGTCAAACCGTAAGAGAAATACAAACTATTGAGGGGAAGCAAGGCCTCTTTGATTTCAGAGCCCGGCAAACGCAAGGCATTCAGGTCAAAGTAGTTGGCGGTGTTGACGCCGTTCTGCATGAACAGGGCCTCACCCCAGTTAATCACCTGCTGGCCCAGACGCACGTTCAGCGGCCGCTCGAACATATCGAAGTTGCCCCACACATACGCATCCAGCATACGCGCACGCTGGCCCGCATAGCGCTCGGCATCGCTGGTAAAGTCATCACCGGTGCCATTGTTGGCGTAATCCGAATAGGTCGCATAGCGACTGAAACCATTACCAGGCACATACGGGGCAGACGCATTCAGAGCGCCACCGTCATGGCCGCCATTCATGATCACCTGATCGTAGAATGCAGTACCACGCAAGAACATGCCGTACTTGCCCTGCCAGCTCAGGTCCAGCTCCGGGGTAATTTTGTACACCAGAGACGCCAGGCCTGTATCGTAATTATTGTTGGCATCGTTCTTGTTGATCTGCGAACCGTACCCGGCCTTGGTCATGTCCACCACATCACCGGTGGCCGCCAACATCGAATCCTGACCTTCGGTCCGAAACAAGGCACCCACTGACAGAGTCGTATCCAACCGACCTGACCAGTCCGGGTTATCGAAATCCAGTTGAACCGCTGAAGCGGGGAGGGACAGCCCTGTGAGGGCAGTGATACTGGCGACGGCCATCGCCAGCCTGGTTCTACGCAGGTGATTATTATTCATGTAGCTCTCCGAATTGCCATGCGCATGGCTTTATTGTTTTTTACTCGGGCAATAGTAGCTCCCATTTGCAGCAGGTCCCATCATTCTTCCTGACACAAACCACCGCCCGAGCTAATGCATAATTCTTACACATCAGGAAAAAAAATAAATCCCCTGTGTACTCTATTATTAACGACTAGCCGGTCATCCCGTTATTGGCCCCGTACAGCTCCATCAGGCGCCCGCCCTGAAATCAGGATGACAAGATGCGCCCCAGCACCTCCACCACGTTATCTGATGCAGTTTGTTGCGCATCGGATAACGCATCCGTCAACCGCGCCCTGCGCTGCGGCTCAAGCTTGGGCAAACGCGCCGCGCCGTTGGCAAGACGGGCTGCCACCTGCGGATTGATGGCATCCAGCCGGGACAGTGCCAAGGCAAACAACCGGTAACCCGCCCCACTTTCCGCATGAAAAGCCGACGGGTTGCCATTGGTGAATGCACCCACCAGAGCGCGCACCCGATTCGGGGTTTTCCAGTCAAAGGCCGGGTGTTCGAGCAAGCCATTGACCCGATCAACGGTCTGCTCGCCTGGCACCGTGGCCTGCACCGCAAACCATTGGTCCATCACCAAGGCCTCTTCCTGCCAGCGCTCAGCAAACTGCGCCAGCGCCTGTTCAGCCCCCGGCAAGCCATGGTGCACCAGCACTCTTAGCGCTCCCAGCTCTTCACTCATGCAAAGTGGCAGCTCAAACAGTTCCACAGCCAGACGGCCAGCTTCCGGGTGACCACCCGCGGCCAGAAAATCCAACGCCAGATTACGGAGCTGCCGGCGCCCCATGGCCAGGCCATCCATACTCAGCTCGGTGGCCAGCAGATTTTCAGCCAGCGACAGCCAGTGCTGCTGCAATGCTGCGCCCAACGCCTGCTTCATGGCGCTGTGTGCCAGGTGAATCACAGCAGGATTCAAAGGGCTGTGCCGATCACCCAGCGCCACCTCACCGGGCAAGGTGAGTAGCAATGCCGCCTGCGCCGGATCTTCATCGCTACGAGCAATCACCTGCTCCAATACTGGCACCAACGCTGCAGCTTCTGCATCCGCGTTGCGAGGCTCAGCCACTAAGCGATCCAGAGCTGCGAAATAAAGACGCTGTGCTGCGTTCCAGCGACAGTAACCATCACTGTCATAAGCCAGCAACCGTGCCAGCTGCTCTGGCGTGTAGTCATAATCCAGCACCACCGGCGCAGAAAAGCCGCGCAGCAATGAGGGGGTGACCCCCTCTGGCACGCTGAACGACACGCTTTGTTCTGCCTGATCCAGAATGACCACCTGCTCACTCTGCCCGTTCGCCAACGCACAGGGAGCCCCTTGCTCATCCAGCAATGCCAGGCGCACCGGGATCACCAACGGTTGCTTATCTGCTTGACCCGGGGTGGCTGGAGTATGTTGGCGGAAAGTAAGGTGATATTGCCCGTCACTGTATGCATCGGTGACGGTGAGCACGGGCGTGCCTGCCTGGCTATACCAACGCTTGAACTGGCCAAGATCCTGCCCGGAAATGGCTTCCATGCTGGCGACGAAATCGTCACAGGTGACGGCCTGACCGTCATTCGCCTCGAAATAATGGTCCGTGGCCTTGCGGAAATTCTCCGCTCCCAGCAGGTGATATTGCATGCGAACAATTTCCGCGCCTTTTTCATAAATGGTCAAGGTGTAGAAATTATCGATCTTCTGGTATTCCTCCGGACGCACCGCGTGGGCCATCGGGCCTTGATCTTCCGGGAATTGATGGTTCACCAGGAAGTCCACGTTTTCCACCCGCTGAACGGCAGCGGAATTCATATCCGCCGAAAATTGCTGGTCGCGGAAGACCGTAAACCCTTCCTTCAGACTTAACTGGAACCAGTCCCGACACGTCACCCGGTTACCGGACCAGTTATGGAAGTACTCATGGGCCACCACAGATTCCACCCGCTGAAACCCCGCGTCTGTGGTGGTCGAGGGGTGAGCCAACACGCAGGACGTGTTGAAAATATTGAGCCCCTTGTTTTCCATGGCCCCCATATTGAAATGGCTGACTGCCACAATCATGTAGATGTCGAGATCGTATTCCCGGCCGTAGCACTGCTCATCCCAACGCATGGCGTTTTTCAGGGACGCCATGGCATGGTCCAGCTTGTCCAAATCACGATGCTCGGCATACAGACGCAACGCCACCTTACGACCGGATGCCGTCACAAAGGTATCTTCCAGGCAGGCCAGATCCCCGGCCACCAGAGCGAACAGATAACAAGGCTTCGGGAACGGGTCTTCCCAGGTCACCCAGTGGCGACCGTTCCCGCCTTCTTCTTCATCGCCCCAGGCCACGGGATTACCGTTAGAGAGCAACAACGGATAGCGGGCTTTGTCGGCCCTTACGGTGGTAGTAAACCGGGCCAGCACATCCGGGCGATCCGGGAAAAAAGTAATGTGACGAAAGCCTTCCGCTTCACACTGGGTGCAATACATTCCGTTGGACTGATACAGCCCTTCTAGCGCGGTATTTTTCTCCGGCTCAATATCGACCACGGAGGTCAGCGTACAGGCATCAGGCAACCCTTCAACGGTTAACAGGCCGTTTTCATAATGGTAGCGGTCGCTGTCGAGCACCACATCATCCAGGGCCAGGGTGCGCAAGAGGAGACCTTCACCGTTGAAGGTCATTACTGTGGCGTCAGGAGAGGCGGGATTGCGGCGCAGAGACAGACTACTGGTCACCGTGCTCACACCATCGCGAATATCTACATCCAGTGCCACGCTATCGACCAAATAGGCCGGCGGCTGGTAATCCACCAGACGGGTTGTTTTCACTGCACTGTGCGCGGTTTCCATCTACTGCTCCTGACAAATCACGGGAACCGCCATCTTAATGGTTAGCCCAGAACGACAACACCCCGCCGAGGCGGGGTGTTGTCGTTTATTGGACTTAACGGTGAATCAGGGAGCGGGAGTTTCCACATCACCCGGCGCAGCTGAACCCACGGCCGTTTGTGCACCACCCGAGAGAATGAAGCTCACCGCCTGGGTCTGAAGCTCCACCGTTACCTGAGGCGCACCACCAGAAGGTGTCAGCAACGAACCATGGCCACCAGCAGTCATCTTGACGATGCCCGGGGTGCCGGAAACATCTTGCGCACCCGGCGTCAGCTGTACAGCCCCCACCAGAGAGGACAAACCATCGGTGCCCATCAGCGGCAGCGCTGCATCACCATTTGGCACAACCGCATCACCATTGATCTGCTGGAGCAGAACCGGCACACCAAGGGTTCCAAGGGTAGCGGCAAAGTTCACAGGATCACCGGATGCCACGGTACTTTGCGCCACATACAGGAACTTCTCGTAATCAGACGTGCCCACCTGAACGCCATTGGCGGCGAGGCCTGCCTGGATGCGCGGTGCAAAGGTATCGGAATTGTTCAGCAGGTGAGCCAGCTGCGTACCGCCAACGGACCCTACAAAACCCTGGATCGAATTCAGGTTACTGCCGAAGCTGGCATCGTTACTCATGGCAATCTGGTTCACGGTGGTGAACACCGAACCAACGATGGTGCCCAGTGAAGCGCCAACAACCGTCACGTTATCCGTGTCGAGTGCGCCGTTGCCATCAATATCCAGATCACTGATAGCCTCAATACTCGCATTCAGGTTCAGCAAGTCCATAACCGATTGGCGCATGTTGTCACGGGTATTGCTCAGATCGGCAAGGTTGATAAACCACGCACCCGCTCCGTCCAGCGCAGTGGGATTGTCAAAATTCATCGGTGCCGGATTACCCGCAGCATCTTGAGCAATATTGAAGTGCCGCTCATGCAGACTATCACCATACAGCGTGGAGAACGGGATCAAGGCACTGTTTTCCACATTAAGCGCGCCAGCAAAAGCACTGTTGGCCGGAACACCATGAACCGGAAGATCAATGGCCACTGTCGCCACACACTTGGACGCCAGTGTGTGGCCCAGCGCCATCACTGACGTCCGGTCACTGGTAATGCCATGCACGTAAATAACCGTCGGGTAACCCGAGCTATCGCGGACATTCGCACAGGAGGCACCGCCAAGCTCCGCCGGCGTCGTTACCGGGTTCGGCAAGGTTACCTGCAGCGGCACCGTTTCATTCCCCTTTTGCGCTGCAAACGGGTAGCGATAAGTCACATTGAATGAACCGTCCACATCCATGGGCGGCACACCCACTCCCAGCTGTGAGCCGAGAACCTGATCTGCCATCCAGGACGTTTGCAGGAAGCTCAGATCAGCCGCATTTGCTGGCGCCTTAAGATAATAGGGAAGCTCGATGGCCCCGGTGTACAGCTTGCCCACATCGGCATCCAACGCACCCTGAGTCAAAGTGTTGAAATCCAGCCCAGTAGCAGCGCTAACGTCAACACTGCGCTCTTTCGGCGTACTCAGCAGCCCACCTGATTCCAAATCAGCCGCATTAGTTGCAGCCGTGGTCTGATCCAGCCCGGCATCAACCTGAGCCTGGGTTACTGCCGCGCGTGGCGCGGCCATTGCAACCAGCGGGGTGAGCGGATCCGTGGTGGTAAAGGTGTAGGAAATCACCACGGAATCTTTCGCGGATACCGGGTCGGCCGCCAAACCATTGGCAAACAATACACCGCCGGCAATGGTTTCCCATCCCTGAACAGCGCCACGCACGGGTGCCAGGCTGGCAGGTACTGGAGGCGCGTCGGCTCCCATTAACTGGTAGGAAGCAGAGCCACCAACAGGGTCGCCTTGAGAGTTGAGCAAGCCATCAGTCACAAACACCAGATACTTGCTTTTCGCCATCAGCGGGGTTGCTGGAGTGATACGCAGCACGTTGTCAGTGCCACCATCAACAGATGCCGTTGAGGCCGCGTATGCGGTCGTTGCCAGTGCCGCCATATCAACGCCGACAACGTTACCGGGGTTCAGGGCATCACCGTCACCGCCCGAGGTATCAAGAGGAATAAGGAAGACATTTGGCTGGCACATAGCCCCCATAGCGGCCTGAATCGGGGTACAAATGCTGTCAGGATCGATAGAACCGCCAGCGAAGCCGATATCAAAATAGGCTGTAACCGAAAAGCCATCCAGACCATTGACTGCTGCCTCGATCGCGTTACCTGGCACGCCCACATTCGCCGTGCCATCACTGGTGGCCGCATCGGCAAAGATCAGATCCGTATTAAGAGGCAGATCCGATGTCACAGGGTTAAATTTCGGGTAAGTCCCGAGGAAGGTTGCCCCTTCACTCTGATCCGGTACCGTGTCACTCTCGCCGCCACAGGCAGCCAGTGCCATAGCCACTGCCACCGGCAGTACCTTTTTATAAGTATTCATGATCTCTCCCAAACCACTTTTTATTATCTAATTTCTGCCGTTGCTCGCACTTACACTCAGGGGGCTTGATGCCAGCAGCAGAAGGCTCTTAACCGAACGCATTATTTTTACCTACGCTAACCCCACTACCGAAGCGGGATTTCTAGGAAGAATACATTAATTCGGTTTTTCCACAAACGCGCGGTATAGAAAAATAATGGAGGGAAACGCCGGCAGGCGTTTTTTCAGGGACGACTCGCCGGTCACCGGCGAAAAGTATTCAGATAATTAAAATATGTTTACTGCAATGTGTCCGGACCACGCAGAGTCACCGGCTGCTCTTCCGGTTTTTCTTCACTGCTTTTGCAAGCCTGCTCCATATACCCGGTACGCTGCTCTTCCGGCAGGTTCCGCTGCTCCCAGGCAATCACCGCCTGCAAACACAGCTCTTTTTGCTCACGGGTCAAAACACGGCCATCCGCCCATTTCCCGGTTTCCACCGCACGGCGCATGTTGTTACAGGCCTCTGGGGACATAGAGGCAATAAGGTCTTCAAAATTTTGGTAGTTCATGCTGTGCTCTCAAATAATGCGGCAAAAATAGCGACAAGCCTCAAGCTGCAACGCGGTTATGTGGAGTGGCGAGCTCATAACTACAAGACCGCGCTTAATGCTTGAGTGTGGGCTGTGGTCAAAAAATAGAGCCTTAGTGCGAAGGGCTCTTCTTTAAGTGACAAAGCAGCCACTGTTCGGGGGCTTGCTCCGTCGCTTCACCCTCTCCTTTTCCGTTGTTTCCACTTTCCGCTTGTAGCTTGTAGCTATCAGTTGCTGTCACCCGGCCGGCTGCTCCAGCCCAGCTTGGACCGACATGCCTGATAAAAATCGTGGCCCGGGGGGTGAATCAGATGTAACCGGTGGGGTTTCTTACGGATGGCAATCACATCATCCACCTGCAGGCGAATCCCTTCCGTGCCATCGCAACTGACCAGTGGCCGCACTTTTTCCGTGGTGATGTGGATCTTGATTTCGCTATCACCGGCCACCACCAGCGGGCGGCTTGTCAGCGTATGCGGATTCAGAGGCACCAGCACCATGGCATCCAGTTTGGGATGCATGATGGGTCCACCACCGGATAACGCATAAGCGGTGGAGCCGGTTGGCGTGGAGATAATCAGGCCATCGGAGCGTTGGCCATAGACAAAATGGCCATCGATCATCAATTCAAAATCGATCATGTGAACACTGTCACCGGAGAGCAGCACCACATCGTTTAGAGCGGCACCCTCACCCACCACGGTTTTGCCGCGGCGCACTTCCAGATCAAGCAGGAAGCGTTTTTCCGTGCTGTATTCGCCATCCAGCACCTGCCCGACCCGGGACTCAATTTCAGAGGGGAGTATATCCGTAAGGAAACCCAGATGACCGCGGTTAACGCCCAACACCGGCACGTTATAGCGTGACAGCGTGCGGGCAGCCCCCAGCAAGCTGCCATCACCACCCACCACAATCACCAGATCGCAGGCTTCCCCCATTTGTGAAGCGCTGGCGGCCTGTAATCCCATTTCCGGGAGGTTGCGGATAATGTTCTTGTCGAGGATGACGGTGCAATCCCGGCCGTGCAGAAAGTGGATCAGCTGGCGCAACGAATAGAGCGCCTGCTCACTTTCCGACCGTGCGATTAAGCCGATGTTGCGAAACTTCTCTTGCGCCACAGGGGGATCTCATTCAGGTAATGCTGCGTTGGGTGATGCGAAACCCGAAAATCGGGCAGCCTCACCATCCGGCAAGCACTACCCCTGAGTCAGGTACTCGTGCAGGGTACCAGCATTGGCATTCAGCCCGCCATCCAGCACGATCACATCCAGGCCGGCGTTTTTTAACAGAAAAGCGGCGGTGGCGCTACGTCGACCGGTATCACAGTAGGCGATATAGGTCTTGCCCGGGTCCAGCAGACGGGATTTCAGGCGCAACACATTGAGTGGCATGTTGGTGGCTCCGACCAGGTGCTCCTGGTCAAATTCATCACTGGTGCGTACGTCCAGCCACCAGGCCCCCTTCTCTGCGGAGGACAATACCTGATCGCCCGGCATGGTATTGATGATGGGTTCGCGCAGCAGGGCATCAAAGTCCTGCCGATCCAGCTTCATCAGCACCCCGTCCGTGGCCATGGTCACCGTGGCATTACGCGGCTTTCCGGACAACAGCGCTTCCTCACCAAACCATTGCCCCTCTTCCAGCATGGCCACCGGTGAGGGGTCGCTTTCCCCCATGCCAACCGAAACCTCACAAACCCCTTCTTTAAGGATAAAGCAGCAATCAGCCGCCTCTCCCTGGCGGATAATCACCTCGCCTTCCTTGTGGCGGCTGGCCTTCAGGCTGCGGAAGATCTCCAGAATATTGGTCGGCGGTACCCGATGAAAAAGCTTGGACTTGAGCAACCGGATCATCCATTCCCGATCGTTCTGGTAGGCAGAGTTGGCATTAATATCCAGAATCACGTAACCCGCTGACTGATCCCACGACAAAATGGTATCCAACCGGAAGCTGTCAAAGCGCACAACACTCACTTCGCCCACGGCTTTCGCGGTACTGCGTCGAGGCTGCACATGCTCCAGCGGATGCCAGGACGCGGTATCACCGGCGCTCACCGTATGGCTTGTGCCTTCTTCATCGGTGAGCTCCACCCGGCCACTAAGCAGATAAATCGTGGCGTTATCCTGATCTCCCAACGAAAAAAGGACATCACCTGACGCATAGCGGCACACTTCCTGCTGGTCTAGCAGCCAGTCCAGTTGATCGCCAGACAGGGCATTAACCGGCACAAACGTCTGTAACAGGCTTTTATCGATGGATTCCTGCGCCATAACAGCGGCTCCCGATGTTCTTGTTGTTGCAATGGATATTGCAATCCTGCCGGGCCGAAGCCCCTATCAGAAAAAAGTACTGCAAAAATCTTACCAATCAAGCATCTATTGGAACCAGTTCACAGTTAAGCCCTCAACGGAATCGAAGCACGTTGTCGATGGCAGAATCATTGCGGCAGTTCGGGCAGCGGTTGGCGTTGCAATCTGACACCCCGGGCTTGAACTGGTTGGGCACCTCCACACGAATCACCCGCTTGCCACAAGGCGACTCATCCCCTCCCACAAGGACCTGACAGGTGGGGCTTTCATAATGCGCCAGCCAGGCCCGGTAATGATCTTCGGTCACCAGGCACTTGCGGGCAGCAAAGGCGGTGGGGTTTTCCATATAACTGGCCACCTGATCCGCCGCAATGGAGATATGCCCAGCGCCGGGATGGAAGGCGATAAAGCTCAACCCCAGCTCTTCCAGCTTTTCCAGGGTCTTCTGTGCGCCACTATTCGCGTCTTTCGACTTGTTGCGTTTCTGCTCGGCGATTTCACCACGGAGCTGGCCAATCAGGTCATCCCGGGTCAGTACATCCATTTCCAGCAAGTGCAACTGCTCCGACATCTTCGCCCGCTCTTCCTCCAGTCGCTGCTCCAGCGCCAGCTTGTACTGCTCTGTGAGCACCTCCATTTCGCTGCCCTGGTGCTCACTACGGCGACTCTGCTCTTCCAGACTTTGATTCAAAGACAGCAGCTGTCCTTTCAGGGACTCATTCTGCTCCCGCAAGGCGCCATTCTGGGATTTGATCGCCTTGAACTGCCCCATCACCTTTTCTAGCTGGGCATTGAGGATTTCTTCTTTCTGCTGCGCGGCATAGCGGGCTTTGGCGGCGTCTTCCGACTGGGTGTTTTCCAAGGTCTGCACACGCAAGCGCAGCTCTTTGATAATGCGCGCCAGGCGAACACGCTCCTGATCCGCTTTCTTTTGTGAGTCATCCGCTACCGGTGCAATCGTGGGCGCCGATGTGCCCACCACTGGAGGGGCCGCGACCTCCATTTCATCATCCATTTCCAGGCCCATCTTCGGGCCCCGCTCACGAATAGAATCGCGGATCGCAATAAAATCGTTGGCTCCGGGCTTCATCCCCGGATCCCACATCTGGTCCTGGTGCCAAGCCACCGGGCATTGGCTACGGCAAGCAAGACGAATCGGGCCTGCGCCCATGTCCGGCCCCTGCCCCGCGTGCTCCGCAAGATGGCGTAACGGCACATTCCACGTGGTATCGGCCATTCCATCTTCATCAAAATCAATGGTAAACAGCACCAGAGAGCGTACCCGCAACTGGCCGTTAACCAGGCAATACGCGCCCCGCACCTCTTTGTCCGCAAACTCCGGCACCCCCACCATTCCATCGAGAATGGCTTCGAAATCTGCGTAGAGCATGCTTTTGGAAATACCCCGATGATCAAAAAACAGAATTGCTTCCGAGGTAACAGAGGATGCAGCCATGGTGCCGGTCCTTCCCTTAAAATTATTTTATAGGTGGCCGCCGCAGGCAGATGCGTCGCGCATCCTGTCACACCCAAAAGTGACACCCACAGTCACGGCGCTGCCAATTATAGTCAGGCCTTATGGAAAGAGTGTGACCTGAAAGGCAGCTAAAAAAAAGTAACGACGATAGCTTGCGTCAGACGACGCCACCAGAACAGTACCGGGGTCACGTTGCTGCAGAAAAGGTAAACAGAAGAGGGGGCGGAACAGAGAGAGGCAACAAAAGAGGGGCGGAAGAACAGCGACGGATTACAACTCCTCGCCGTCGTCCACCCAACCATCATCTTCCAGCCACTCTTCCAAGCTTTCCATCAGCAGCTTTTCTTCCAAACGCTCTTCCAGATAATCATCCATTGTCTTTTTCCTTCTATCGTTTCACATGTCGTCCATGGGATTAGACAGAAAGAACGTGACAGGTTGATGAAAGAGACGCTGCACGCTTCACGCAACAGGCAACACGGAAAGCAAAGGAGAAACACAGGCGAGCTACTGGTATGCAGCGTGTTGCGTGGAACATGTAGCTTTCTTTAAACACAAAAAAGGCCCTCCCGAAGGAGAGCCTTTTTTGCTGAATAGTGGCGGAGCGGACGGGACTCGAACCCGCGACCCCCGGCGTGACAGGCCGGTATTCTAACCAACTGAACTACCGCTCCACTTATCCCTTACGGAATTCTTTCACTTACTAAATATGGTGGGTGATGACGGGATCGAACCGCCGACCCTCTGCTTGTAAGGCAGATGCTCTCCCAGCTGAGCTAATCACCCTTGTTCGCGCTGCGAAGTGGGCGCCATTCTAGGGATTGAGCCGGGGGTGTCAACGGCTTTTTTCAGAAAACCGTTCGTTTGCCTAGAAAATGGGCGATACGGCTAAAAAATCGGCTAGCAACGAGCTTCTAGCCATCAGCCGCGAGCAAACATTGAACGTCTACCCCCCGCTGCCCGCGGGCAGCGGGGGCAAAAAGTGCCGGCCATGTCACGGCGGCCAGGCTCTCCTGTCAGCTCGAAGCTAGCAGCTACTATTCTTTCTCAAGCGCCTCAATTCTCGCTTTTGCCTCTTCCAGGGTGAATTTGCCCGGTAAAGACTGCCCATTCGGTTTGGCAATCAGGTAACAATGCACATCCAGGGCCCAGGTCTGCCGGTTCAGCTCGCCCTCCTCGATGATGGAATAACCGGTTTCCCCCCAAGCAATCGCGTTGCCAATCATGGTGCGGACTCACCAATAACCCGAGCCAGCATAATGTTGGCCAGGTCATCCAGGCTCAGCGGCCCGTCGCGATCAAACCAGTGCGGCGCCCAGCCGGTCATCCCCGTCAGCAAGCGACGCATAATGAAAGGGTCAGTGGTAAAGGCACCCTGCTGGTGCAGATCCGACAATACATCCAGCCACAACTGTTCATAGATACCGCGCAGCTTGAGCGCCCTTGCCTGCTTGTCCGCACTCAGGCACCGCCACTCGGTCACCATCACCGTCATCGCCTCGGCCGTGTCGCCGACAATCGATTGCAGCTCCGCCCGAATCAGCGCCCGCAACTGATCCTTACCGGTATCGTGGGACGCTACCGCCTGGCGCAATCGCTCAGTATTGAAGTGGATCACCTCTTCCATCACCGCATAGAGGATGTCCTCCTTGGTTTTGAAGTGATGAAAGATAGAACCACTCTGAATCCCCACTGACGCCGCGATATCACGAACCGTGGTGCGATCGAACCCTTTGTCGCGAAACAGGTGTGCAGCGGCACTGAGCAAACGCCCACGAGGGGAATCATCAATTCCATTAATCGATAGAGACTCAGCCATTGTTATCCTCTTTATTCAGGCACGCATTATCACGGTTACGAGCAGGGAGCAGCAAGGTGAGGCCTGCTGAAAGTGAAAAGTTTAAAGTTGAAACGCGATCTGGACTGGTTGCCAGACATGGATCTCTTGGGCCACGACTCGTTCTTTGCGCGCCCTCCCTTCCTGTCTGCATTGGGTTGCCGCGTTTCAACTTTAAACTTTTCGCTTTCAACTGCTTTTTTCGCCCTTTACAAACCAAGCGCTTGCTTGGTAGCTTACGGAACCATGAATTCACACGCAAATGGAGCCACCATGTCAGAGCCTGTTCGCATCGGTTGTGCCGCCGGATTCTGGGGCGATACCAACAGCGCTGCCTTCCAGCTGGTTCACCAGACCGAGCTGGATTACCTGGTGTTCGACTACTTGGCCGAGGTCACCCTGTCGATCATGGCCGGGGCACGGATGAAAGACCCCAACGCAGGCTATGCCCACGATTTTGTCACCAATGTGATGGCCCCGCTGGCCAAGGACATCAAGGCGAAAAAGATCAAGGTGATCAGCAACGCAGGCGGCGTAAACCCCCGTGCTTGCCGCGATGCCCTGCACAAAGCGTTTGCCGCCGCGGGCGTGGAAATGAAGATTGCCCTGGTAGAAGGGGACGACCTGAATACACGCCGCAACGACTTTGCCGATGTGACCGAATTGGACAGCGGCGCCCCCCTTCCGCCCATGACGGTCACCATGAACGCCTACCTGGGTGCCCTGCCCATCAAGGCGGCGCTGGATGCCGGCGCTGACATCGTGCTCACCGGGCGCATCGCCGACTCCGCCGTGGTGTTGGGCCCGCTGATGCACGAATTCGACTGGTCCGCCGAGGAGTACGACAAGCTGGCCCAGGGGTCACTGGCCGGGCACGTGATCGAATGCGGCGCCCAATGCACCGGCGGCAACTTCACCGACTGGCACGACGTACCGGACTTTCACAACATGGGCTTCCCGGTGGCCGAATGCCATGCGGATGGCCACTTTGTGATCACCAAGCCCGACAACACCGGTGGACTGGTCACCTGCGCCACCGTGGGCGAACAGATCGTGTACGAAATTGGCGATCCCCGAGCCTATTTGCTGCCGGACGTGGTGTGCGACTTTACTCAAGTGACACTGGAACAAGTCGGCGAGCATCGAGTCAGCGTCTCCGGCGCCCGTGGCCTGCCCCCCACGGACAGCTATAAAGTCTCCGCCACCTACCCGGACGGCAACCGCATTACCGCCTCCTTTTTGATGGGGGGCATCGATGCACCCGCCAAAGGCCAGGTGGTTGCCGACGCCATACTCAAAAAAGTGGCAGGCCTCTTTCAGCAGCTTGGCATGGCCCCGTTCCGCGACACCAGCGTGGAAGTACTCGGCAGCGAAAGCACCTATGGCGCCAATGCCCGCCGCGCGGACACCCGTGAAGTGGTCGTCAAAATCGCCGCCCTGCACGATGACAAGAAAGCCCTGGGCCTGTTTGCCCGGGAAATCGCACAGGCCGCCACCGGCATGGCGCCGGGCCTCTCCGGCCTGGTCGGCGGTCGCCCCAAACCCTTCCCGCGTATCCGCCTGTTCTCCACTCTGGTGGAGAAAAAGGCGGTCACCGCTACCGTGGATCTGGATGGCAACCCGCACTCCGTCGACATCTCCTCCGGCCAGGTCTTTGATGCCAGCGCCCTGCCCCAGGACACGGATTACGGCACCGCCAACGGCGATACTGACACCGATACCACGGTGCCACTGGTCAAGCTGGCCTGGGCCCGCAGTGGTGACAAGGGCAACCATGCCAACATCGGCGTCATTGCCCGCAAGGCGGAATATTTGCCTTACCTGAATGCAGCGCTGACCGAACAAGCCGTGGCCACCTACATGCAGCACGTGCTGGATCCAGACGCAGGCAGCGTTCACCGCTGGTCTATGCCGGGCATGAATGCCTTCAACTTTCTGCTGAAAAATGCCTTGGGCGGCGGCGGCATCGCCTCTCTGCGCATTGACCCGCAAGGTAAGGCCTTTGCCCAGCAGTTACTGGATATGCCTATCTCCGTCAGTCAGACCATCGCTGATGAAGTGAGCAAATAATTCTGTTTCAGAGTGCTGCGAGCCAGCACCTTTAGGACTCCAAGGACCCAACAATGTCATACCGTTCCGTCTTTAAAGAAAATCTGTTTGCCGGCCAGAACATCATTGTCACCGGCGGCGGCTCCGGCATTGGCCGTTGCACTGCCCACGAACTGGCGGCCCTGGGCGCCCGTGTCGTGCTTATCGGCCGCAAACAGGAAAAGCTGGATGCCGTGGCCGCCGAAATTGCCGAAGACGGCGGACAGGCGCTGGGCTTTTCCTGCGATATCCGTGATGAAGAAGCAGTAAAAGCCACCGTGGCCGATGTCTACAAGGCGGTGGAGGTTGTCCACGGCCTGGTCAACAACGCCGGCGGGCAATTCCCCTCGCCACTGGCACTGATTAGCCAAAAGGGCTGGGAAACCGTGGTACGTACCAATCTGACCGGTGGCTTTCTGATGGCCCGCGAAGTGTTTATGCAAGGCATGAATAAAAACGGTGGCAACATCGTCAACATCGTCGCCGACATGTGGGGTGGCATGCCCGGCATGGGCCACTCCGGCGCCGCCCGCGCCGGCATGGTCAATCTCACTCAGACTTCCTCCTATGAATGGGCCAGCTGTGGCGTGCGCGTTAATGCAGTGGCGCCGGGCTGGATCATGTCCAGTGGCATGGACACCTACCCTGATGGTTTTAAAGAGACGCTTAAAACCTTGCGCGCCGCCGTGCCACTGCAGCGCATGGGCAATGAATCTGAAGTGTCCGGCGCCATTTGCTTCCTGCTCAGCGATGCCGCCGCCTTTATCAGCGGCGACACCCTGCGCATCGACGGCGCCGCCAGCCAGGGGAATGTGGCGATCTTCCCGCTGCCCGCCCACGACAAGAGCAAGCCGTTCGATGGCTTCCACCGTGCCACCACCCCGGACGTGTTCAAGGATCTCTAATGGCGACTCTCGACAGCGCACTTGACCCCAACAGCGAAGAATACCGCCAGAACCGCGAGGCTCTGCTCACAGCAGTGGACGAGTTCCGTGCCATTGAACAGGCCGTGGTGGATACCGCTGAAAGCAAACGTGCCAAGTTTGAAAAGCGCGGCCAGCTGCTACCCCATGAGCGAATCTCACGGTTACTGGATGCCGGCTCGCCTTTTCTGAGCCTAATGAATCTGGCCGGTTACAAGATGCACGACGACAAGGACGGCACCGAAGCCGGCGGTAGCACCATTGCCGGCATCGGCTATGTGTCCGGTGTCCGTTGCCTGGTCACCGCCTCCAACTCGGCCATCAAGGGCGGCACCATTTCCCCCTCCGGCCTGCACAAAACCCTGCGGCTGCAACGCATCGCCCTGGAAAACAAACTGCCGGTGGTGAGCCTGGTGGAATCCGGCGGCGCCAACCTGAACTACGCCGCAGAAGTATTCGTGGAGGGCGCCCGCACCTTTGCCAACCAGGCACGCTTGTCTGCCGCAGGCATCCCTCAAATTACCGTGGTGCACGGTAACGCCACCGCCGGCGGGGCCTATCAACCAGGGCTATCTGATTACGTGGTGGTGGTTCGCGAACGGGCCAAGATGTTCCTGGCCGGCCCTCCCCTGCTGAAAGCCGCCACCGGGGAAATTGCCACCGACGAAGAACTGGGTGGCGCAGAGATGCATGCGGGTACTGCGGGCACGGCCGAGTACCTGGCGCAATCCGATGGCGACGGTATCAGCCAGGCTCGCGATCTGGTCAAGCTGCTGGGCTGGCGCCGGGCGGCAGCAACCGCTCCCGAGCATGAAGAACCCAAATTCCCGCCGGAAGAACTGCTCGGCGTGGTTCCTGCTGACGCCAAGAAACCCTACGACGTACGTGAAGTCATCGCCCGTGTCGTTGATGGTTCTGATTTTCTGGACTTCAAAAACGAATGGGACAGCGCCACCGTCTGCGGCTGGAGCACCATCGAAGGCAAGCCCATAGGCATCATTGGTAACAATGGCCCGATTACCCCACGCGGCGCCGCCAAGGCCGCCCAGTTTATTCAGCTCTGCGATCAGACCCGCCGCCCCTTATTGTTCCTTCACAACACCACCGGTTTCATGGTCGGAACCGATGCAGAACAGAACGGGGTGATCAAAAACGGTTCAAAAATGCTGCAGGCCGTGGCCAATGCACGGGTACCGAAAATCTCCGTGTTAGTGGGCGGCTCCTACGGCGCCGGTAACTACGCCATGTGTGGTCGCGGCCTGGACCCGCGATTCATCTTTGCCTGGCCCAATTCCAAAGTCGCGGTCATGGGTGGCCAGCAGGCCGGCATGGTGCTGCGCATTGTGGCCGAAGGGAAACAACGGGCCAACGGTATCGAACCGGACCCGAAAGTCCTCGACATGCTGCAGCAGACCACCGCCCAGAAACTCGACAGCCAGTCCACGGCCCTCTACGGCACGGCACGCTTGTGGGACGACGGCATCATCGACCCACGCGACACCCGCCGGGTAGTGGCCTACGCATTGGACATTTGTGACGACGCTGAACAACGCCAGCTGCACCCGAATTCATTCGGGGTGGCGAGACTATAAAAGCTACGAGCTTCTAGCTACGAGCAACCAGAAAACGCGGTCTTGTTTTTACTGGCAGCTAGAAGCTCGTGGCTAGCCGCTTTGGCAACCCACATAGCCAAAAATGGCCGACATAACCGAACACAACGAACATAACGAACACAACAGGGAGCCTCCCATGCAATTCACTCAGGAACACGAAGAACTTCGCCGTACCGTCCGTAATTTTGTCGACAAGGAACTGAACCCCCATGTGCGTGAATGGGAAGACGCTGGCCGTTTCCCCATTCATGAAGTCTTCAAAAAAATGGGCGACCTGGGGTTGCTCGGGGTAACCAAACCGGAAGAATTTGGTGGCATGGGGCTGGACTACTCCTACGGCATGGTAATGAGCGAAGAGATGGGCCGGGTTCATTGTGGCGGCGTACCTCTGGCGGTGGGTGTACAAACCGATATGGCCACTCCAGCCATCGCCCGCTTCGGCTCCGATGAACTGCGTCGTGACTACCTGGCCCCCGCCATCGCCGGCGACATGGTGGCCTCCATTGCGGTTTCCGAACCCCATGCCGGTTCCGATGTGGCAGCCGTGAAAACCACTGCGGTTAAAGACGGCGACGACTACGTGATCAACGGCACCAAGATGTGGATCACCAACTCGCCCAGTGCCGATTTTTTCTGCCTGTTGGCCAACACCTCCGATGCCAAGCCCCACGTCAATAAATCCCTGATCGTGGTGCCCAAGGATGCGGCCGGCATCACCGTGGACAAGCCGCTGAACAAGCTGGGCATGCGCTCTTCGGAAACCGCCCAGGTGTTCTTCGATAACGTTCGCGTGCCCCAGCGCAACCTGATCGGTCAGGAAGGCATGGGCTTCATGATGCAGATGATGCAGTTCCAGGAAGAGCGTTTGTTTGCCGCCGCCAACAGCCTCAAGGGCATGGAACATGTGATCGATGAAACCATCGCCTACGCCAAGGACCGCAAAGTATTCGGCATGTCGCTGATCGATAACCAGAGCGTGCATTTCCGCCTGGCCGAGCTGCAGACCGAAGTGGAAGCACTGCGCGCCCTCACCTACCAGGCCTGCGAAATGTATGTGAATGGCAAGGATGTCCTGCAGCTGGCCTCCATGGCCAAACTGAAAGTGGGCCGCCTGAGCCGCGAAGTGGCCGACAGCTGCCTGCAGTACTGGGGTGGCAATGGCTTCATGTGGGAAAACCCCGCCGGCCAGCTCTACCGTGATGGTCGTCTTGGCTCCATCGGCGGCGGCGCCGACGAAATCATGCTGGGCATTATCTGCAAGACCATGGACATTTTGCCGGGCAAGAAACGCTAGGCGCCTAACGCCTAACGCCTCACAAATGGTGTGTTTTGACTTTTCGCGTCAAGCATCTGGCGTTCAGCGTCAGGCCCGCATTTTCGAAGGACAAACCAATGAGCCTACCGCAAACCGAAACAATCACCCTTAACCAGGACGGCCCGGTTCTGCATATCACGCTGAACCGGCCCGAAAGCCGCAATGCCATGAGCCTGACCATGGTGAACGAATTGATGGCGGTGTTTGAAAGCGTGGCCGGCGATACAACCATTCGCGCCATCGTTCTGCGCGGCGCCGACGGCCATTTCTGTGCCGGCGGCGACATCAAGGACATGGCCGGAGCGCGACAGCAGGCCGCCGGCGGCGACGATAGTGCCTTCCAGGCGCTGAACCGTCGCTTCGGGGAAATGATTACCACAGCCAACCGCCAGCCACAGGTACTCATCACCGTGCTGGAAGGGGCGGTCCTTGGCGGCGGCTTCGGCCTGGCGTGTATCTCGGACGTGGCTATTGCCAGCGAAGACGCCACCTTCGGCTTGCCGGAAACCGGGCTGGGTGTGATCCCCGCACAAATTGCCCCCTTTGTGGTGGAACGCATCGGCCTGACTCAGGCCCGCCGCCTGGCCTTGACCGGCGTCCGCTTCAAGGGAAACGAAGCCTTGCGGCTGGGTATCGTGCATGAGGTAGCAAGTGACACCGGCGCACTGGATTGCGCACTGGAGAACACGCTGAAGGCAGTGCGTCGCTGCGCGCCCCATGCTAACCGGGTTACCAAGGAGCTGGTGTTGAACGTAGGCCACATTCCCATGAACACCTTGTTGGACCAGGCCGCCACCGACTTCGCCGCGGCGGTTAACAGCGAAGAAGGCCAGGAAGGCACCATGGCGTTCGTACAAAAACGTCCGGCGGCCTGGAATCAATAAGAACAAACGTTGCGCGGAGCGAGTGGCGAAGACCTATCACCAGGGACTTCGTTTTTCCTTTCGTCACTCGTACCTCGCTCCTGAGCTGTTCCTGTCCTTAGGCGCCGCTCCTGCGGGAAAGATTTTTCAACCGGAACACCGGTAAGGAACCACAATGAGCTTTGAAAAAATCCTGATTGCTAACCGTGGCGAAATTGCCTGCCGAGTCATCGCCACCGCCCAGTCCTTGGGCTACCGGACCGTGGCGGTCTATGCCGAGCCGGATGCCGGTGCCCGTCATGTGCAACTGGCTGACGAAGCGGTCTGCATCGGCCCGGCCCTGGCCAGCGCCTCCTACCTGAACATGGACGCCCTGCTCGCCGCCTGCCAGCAAACCGGGGCCGATGCGGTGCATCCCGGTTACGGCTTTCTCTCCGAAAATGCCGCCTTTTCCAAGGCATGCAAAGAAGCAGGCATTACCTTTATCGGCCCTGATGAAGACGCCATTCAACTGATGGGGTCCAAGCGGCTTTCCAAGATCGCCATGCAGGATGCCGGCGTGCCGTGTATCCCCGGTTATCAGGGTGAAGAGCAAAGTGACGAACGCTTACAGCAGGAAGCCGAACGTATTGGCCTGCCCCTGATGATCAAAGCCAGTGCCGGTGGGGGTGGCCGAGGCATGCGTGTGGTTACCGACGCCAGTGATATCAGCGCTCAGCTGAAAAGCGCCCGCCAGGAAGCCAAAAACGCATTCGGCAGTGACGAGCTGATACTGGAACGCGCGGTCCTGCAGCCCCGGCACGTGGAGATCCAGGTATTCGGTGATCGCCACGGCAACGTGATTCATCTGGGCGAGCGCGACTGTTCCGTGCAACGCCGTCACCAGAAAGTGGTGGAAGAAGCGCCCTCTCCGGCGGTAGACGAGTCCCTGCGTCAACGCATGGGCGAGGCCGCCGTACAGGCGGCCAAGGCCTGCCAGTATGTGGGTGCCGGCACGGTGGAATTCCTGCTTGCGCCGGAAGGCGACTTTTTCTTCCTGGAGATGAACACCCGTCTACAGGTGGAGCATCCAGTCACTGAGCTGGTCACCGGCCTGGATCTGGTTGCCTGGCAAATCAAGGTGGCGCGCGGCGAAGCCCTGCCACTGACTCAGGATCAGGTGACACTCACCGGCCATGCCATGGAAGTGCGCCTCTATGCCGAAGACCCGGCGCAGAACTACATGCCGCAAACCGGCCCGATACTGCGCTGGGAACCGGCCACCGGTGACGGTATCCGCATTGACCACGGTTTGGTGGAAGGCGCCGAGATCGGCAGTCATTACGACCCCATGCTGGCCAAAATCATCGCCGTGGGCGACAGCCGTGAAGACGCCCGCCGCCGCCTGATTCGTGCCGTGCAAGAGACCACTCTGATGGGCGTCAACGACAACCGTCAGTTCCTGGCCGCGATCCTCGCCCATCCGGTCTTTGCCCGTGGTGAGGCGACTACCGCCTTTATTGCTGATGACTTTGCCGACGACAGCAGCCTGGCCGGCGATGCCCCGGACGCCCTGTTGTGGGCTCTCGCAGCGTTTTATCACTGCCGCAGCGAAACCCCGTCCGATGCCCTTCGCGGCTGGCACTCCAGCACCTTGGGCGCACAGCCGGTCACCCTGCGCTGCGACGAGCATACCCAAACGCTCTACATTCGTTATCAGGATGACGCGGCACAGATCAGCGTCGGCGACCCGGCACAATCCCTCACCCTGGCTCCACTCAGCAACAACCGCGTGGCCGTCAACGGCGTCGCTATGGACGTCAAGGTGTTACAGGATGGCAAGCAATACTGGCTGCAATGTCAGGGCCGCACCGCCTGCTTCACCGATGATACCCACACCTCTGCCGGCAACAGCGACCAAGCCGGTTCCGGCCTGATCCGTGCCCCCATGGACGGCGCCATTATCGACGTGAACGTGAAAGCCGGCGATACCGTCAGCAAGGGGCAGGTTTTGGTGGTCATGGAAGCCATGAAAATGGAACACAGCCTGAAGGCAGACTGCGACGGCAAGGTAGAGGCTCTCGATCTGAGCCCTGGCAGCCAGGTAAAACGCCAGCAACTGCTGGTCACCGTCACCCCGGATGCGGCGGAGTAACCTCCGTCACATCCGGTCAGTGACAATTTAGTCACGGAGAAGGATGCTCTGTTGTGCTTCAATAATTTGCACCGGGCAAATTGAGCCAAAACAATGCGCGTCAATTTCCCCGGGCACTGCCACCGGGCAGGGCGCTTGCCCTGCCCTGGTGCTACGGTTATGGTAAGCGCCCGCTTGCCAACACTGGGCTCCCGGCTTTTCCGGGCCTTCCAAGAATACAGACAATGGAGATCCTATGAGCAACGCCGACATCATCACGTTGCCCAAGCTTCTGTCCAAGGTTCCAGAGGTAATCACCAATCTTCCCGGCCTGATCAAGGGCTCGAAGATGGCGAAAATCACTGACACCAGCAAGCCATTGGGGCTGGGCGTTGCTATCGAGCGCGCCACCAGCATGAACCCGAATGGCGCTGCCGTGGTCTACCAAGACACAGAACTTACCTACAAACAGTTCAACGCCTGGGCCAACCGCCTGGCAGACTATCTGGCCTCCATCGGCCTGAAAAAAGGCGATACCGTTGCCGTCAACGTTGAAAACCGCCCCGAGCTGCTGGCCACTGTTCTTGCCTGCGCCAAACTGGGCGTCTGTGCGGCCCTGATCAATACCTCCCAGCGCGGCAAGGTACTGATCCATAGTTTCAATCTGGTGAAACCCAAAGCCGCTATCGTGGGTGAAGAACTGGTTGATGCCGTGGAAGAAGTTCGCGGTGATCTGGATCTGAAAGACAACTTCTTCTTCTTTGCTGATCAGAACACCCTGGAGAACCCTGGCGAAGCCCCGGCCGGTTACAAGAACCTGGCCAGCGAAAGCCGCGACTGCTCCAGCGAGAACCCCGCGTCCAGCAAACAGACCTTCCTGCGCGACCCGCTGTTCTACATCTATACGTCCGGCACCACCGGCTTGCCCAAGGCAGTGGTCTTCAACCACGGCCGCTGGGAAAAAGCCTACGGTGGCTTTGGTTTCTCCGCCGTACGCCTGACCAAAGACGACCGCATTTATACTACTCTGCCGTTCTATCACGCCACAGGCATGGTGGTTTGCTGGGCCTCGGTTATCGCCCATGCCGGGGCAATCGTTATCGCGCGCAAATTCTCAGCGAGTGGCTTCTGGGATGATATTCGCCGCCATAACTGCACCGCCTTCGGCTACGTAGGTGAACTGTGCCGTTATCTGCACGAACAGCCGGCAAAACCCAACGACAAAGACAACAAGGTTCATACCATCGTTGGTAACGGCCTGCGCCCGAGCATCTGGAAAGACTTTAAAGACCGTTTCGGCATTGACCGTGTGGTAGAGCTGTACGCGTCGTCGGAAGGTAACGTGGCCTTCACTAACGTGTTCAACTTCGACAACACCGTTGGCTTCTCACCGGTTAGCTACGCCATCGTCAAATATGACAAAGAACGTGACGAGCCAGTTCGCGATAGCAACGGTCACATGATCAAGGTCGGCAAAGGCGAGTCTGGTCTTATGCTGGGCGAGATCACCGACAAGACCCCATTCGACGGTTACACCGACGCAGAAAAGACCGAGAAATCCATCTACCGCGATGTGTTCACCAAGGGTGATGCCTGGTTCAACACCGGCGACATGATGCGCGATATCGGCTTCCGCCATGCCCAGTTCGTGGACCGCCTGGGGGATACCTTCCGCTGGAAAGGCGAAAACGTCTCCACCACCGAAGTGGAGCAGATTCTCGATGGCTACGACGGCATCCAGGAATCCGTGGTCTACGGTGTGGAAATTCCCAACACCAACGGCCGTGCTGGCATGGGGCAGATCCGACTGACTGGCAGCCACAGCGACTTTGACTTCAAAGGCCTGTGTGACTACCTAAAGCGAGAGCTACCCGCCTACGCCATTCCGATTTTCCTGCGTATCAATGAAGAAGCCATGGAAACCACTGGCACCTTCAAGCACCAGAAAAACAAGCTCAAGGAACAGAAGTATGACCTGAGCCAACAAAGCAACGCGGTGTACGCGCTGCTGCCTGGTGAAAGTTGCTACCAGAAACTGGACGAAGCCACGCAAAACGGCATCGACGGTGGAGAGTACCGCTTCTAGCGCACTCACTGTAAAGAAGCACAAAAAAGGCGCCTCACGGCGCCTTTTTTGATTCTGTATGCAGGATAACCCACCACCTGTTGGCAATTTCCGGCCTACGCTTAAACTCAATCAGCAGCCAACAGCCTCTTGTCATCAGCATATCAACGATCACCACAGTTACTCACATCCGGTTTTCTATCCACGGCATCTGTGGATAACACTGTTAGCGAGTGTCGGATAACGCTTTCAAAGCGAGCACTGGCAGGGCCTCCAGCGACTTGCGTGGTTTTTCACCAAGCTGAAACAGACCTGCATAGGCAGCAAAAGGTCAAGCCCATTAGAATTTTTTTATGGCCTGGGGATTATTCCACAAAAGCTGTGCATAACTTTGTGAACAACCTGACTAAAAGCCGCCGAAGCGCCCAGTACACGCCACCTCCCACAAACTGATTCATTTTTACACGAATCATAAACTATTGATTATTCAGTGACTTATTGGTGCTTTTTTACACTCTTCGCGGAGGGATATTGATCGGGTTCTCAAAATGGCGGTCGTAACCAGCTTGTGCAAAAGCGTCAGAGAAATCACATCTCTGTCATAACGACCCTGTGTTTTCGGTCTATGACATAGCTGGCTCTACCCGGGGGATATACTTTTTCCACAGATCCTGTGGATAACACTGTGCATAGCCAGTAGAAAACCCTGCAAAATCACCCAAAAATCACGCATCAGGACGACACGGTTATTTTTTGATCAATCATTTTTTTAATTATTTATCAATGCGTTACGTTGTTTTCTATGAGTATTTAACGTGACTGTCATTTTTTTCTGCAGAAAAAGAGCATTGACAAAAAACTGTGTACAAAATTGGGGCACGCGCGCGTTACCAAGAGTGACACCCTGGTACAATCGTGCATATAACAGGTCACCTTCCTGTCCGACGATCCGGTTGCCACTGCCACCCTCCTCCTCAAGAACACGCCTCCAGGACAAGAGCGGCAGCGTTTGCCTGTTAGCCGAATGCCTGCAAGCCGGTCTGCGCTCGGCCCAGTATCAACGCATGGACATCGTGCGTGCCTTCGTAGGTATTCACCGCTTCCAGGTTCATCACGTGGCGAATCACATGGTATTCATCACTGATCCCGTTGCCACCGTGCATATCGCGGGCCTGGCGAGCAATATCGATAGCCTTGCCACAATTGTTGCGCTTCATCAGCGACACCATTTCCGGTGCCCAGTTTCCCGCATCCATGAGCCGACCCAGCTGCAACGCACCCTGCAGGCCCAATGTAATCTCGGTCTGCATGTCGGCCAGTTTTTTCTGAATCAGCTGGGTCGCCGCTAATGGACGACCAAACTGTTTGCGGTCCAGGGTGTATTGGCGAGCGGCCTGCCAGCAGAACTCCGCCGCGCCCATGGCGCCCCAGCTAATACCGTAACGCGCTTTATTCAGGCAGCTGAACGGCCCTTTCAGGCCTTCCACGTCCAATCGGTTTTCCTCCGGTACAAAGCAATCATCCAACATGATCTGCCCGGTGATGGACGCCCGCAGGGAGAACTTGCCTTCGATCTTCGGGGTGCTGAAGCCATCAAAGCCCCGCTCCACCACAAAACCGTTAATCTTGCCATCCAGGTTCGCCCACACCACCGCCACATCCGCAATCGGCGAATTGGTAATCCAGGTCTTGGCACCTGTCAGCAGGTAACCGCCATCCACCTTTTTGGCCCGGGTGCTCATAGAACCCGGGTCCGACCCATGGTCTGGCTCGGTCAAACCAAAGCACCCCACCCATTCGCCGGTAGCCAGCTTGGGCAGGTATTTCTCACGTACCGCTTCACTGCCAAAGGTATAGATGGGAAACATCACCAGGGACGACTGCACACTCATGGCAGAACGGTAACCGGAGTCCACCCGCTCTACTTCCCGGGCGACCAGACCATAACTGACGTGATTTACCCCAGCGCCACCATACTGTTCAGGAATGGTCGGGCCGAGAAAACCCAGCTCGCCCATTTCCGTCATGATTTCCCGGTGGAAAATCTCATGGCGATTCGCCTCGAGCACCCGGGTCATCAATTTTTTCTGGCAATAATCATGGGCCGCATCACGGATCATTCGCTCGTCGTCGCTGAGTTGGGTTTCCAGTAACAACGCATCGTTCCATACAAAGCTATTCATAGATCTATACTCTCTCAATCACCATGGCGACACCTTGGCCCACGCCAATGCACAGGCTAACCAGCGCATAACGGCCGTTGCCATGTTCCAGCTGCCGCATGGCCGTCAGGGCCAGGCGAGCACCGGACGCACCCAGCGGGTGGCCCACCGCAATAGCGCCGCCATTCGGGTTAAGGCGTTCGTCATCTCCGGCCAGGCCCAGCTGCTTACAGCAGCCCAGCACTTGGGCGGCAAACGCCTCGTTAATTTCGATTACATCCATCTGGTTCAGCGTCAGGCCCGCCCGGGCCAGAGCCTTGTTACACGCGGCCACCGGTCCCAGCCCCATCACACGGGGCGCCACACCAGCAACCGCACCGGCCAGAATACGGGCACGCGGGGCAATGCCAGCCGCTTCGCCGGCGGCGCGGGAACCGACAATCAAGGCCGCAGCACCGTCATTCACTCCCGACGCATTGCCGGCAGTGATAATGCCCCCCTCAACAATCGCCGGCAGTTTGGCCAGCTTATCTACGCCGGTTCCCGGGCGCGGATGTTCGTCGTCGGCCACCGTCAGCGGTTCTTTCTTACGCCCCTGCGGCACGGTTACCGGGGTAATTTCTTCATGGAAAAATCCCCGCTCCCGGGCGTCTTCATAACGCTGCTGGGACTGCGCTGCAAAACGGTCCGCGGCTTCGCGATTAATGCCCAGATCCGCTGCCACGTTCTGCGCGGTCTCTGGCATGGTATCGCTACCAAACTGTTGGAGAATGTTCGGATTGGGAAAACGGGCACCGATGGTGCTGTCAAAAATCGTCATATCACGGCTGAAGGCTTTTTCCGCCTTGGCCATGACGAAGGGCGCGCGGCTCATGGATTCCGTGCCGCCGGCAACGATCAAATCGCCCTCTCCCACAGTCACCATACGGGCGGCATCCAGGGTCGCCGCCAGGCCACTGCCACAGAGCCGGTTCACGGTAATCCCCGCCACCGATTCTGGCAGGCCCGCGAGCAGACCGGCATGGCGAGCCACGTTACGGGCATCTTCACCGGCCTGATTGGTATTGCCGATCACCACGTCTTCATAGCCACTGCCATCGAAAGCGTTGCGCGCGACCAGCTCACGGATCACCCCGGCCAGCAAGTCATCTGGCCGCACCGGTGCGAGCGCACCACCATGGCGACCAAACGGGGTTCGCAAGCCATCGTAGATATAGGCATCAAGCATAAGCATTCTCCGAATGTGCAGCAGGCTTCACGTAACACGCAACAACGCGTTAACGCTTCTGATCAGAACTGTCGCCGTGCCCGCGAATCCGCGGTCGGGCGCGACCAAAAGAGACAGCCAAATCCACTAGCTTCCAGCGCGTTGTTGCCTGTTACGTGAAGCGTGTTGCGGCCATTTCGTCCGCTATGCGGAATGATGTTTTGAAACTTGACGGGCAGAATAGGCCGTGACAGAGTGCGATGCAAGTGGTGCAAGAGAGCCGTCACGGCTCGGATCGCACCCAGCCGACAAGAACCCGTCGTTATCGCCCCGAACCATTATCGCCGCCGGACCCAGCCATGATTCGTGATGCCGAAATCCTCTCCCAACTGACCGACACCATTGCCCGTTTTGTACGCGAACGACTTGTGCCTGCCGAACAGCAGGTGGCCGAGAGCGATACTATTCCCGACGACATTGTCGCCGACATGAAGGCTATGGGGCTATTCGGGCTGTCGATTCCGGAAGAGCTTGGCGGACTCGGGCTGACCATGGAAGAGGAAGTCATGGTGGCCTTTGAACTGGGTCGCACCTCCCCCGCGTTTCGATCATTGATGGGCACCAACAACGGCATCGGCGCCCAGGGCATCCTGATTGACGGCACCGACGAACAGAAACAGAAATACGTGCCCCAGCTCGCCACCGGGGACGTAATCGGCGCCTTCTGCCTGACCGAACCGGACGTGGGCTCCGACTCCGGCGCAGTGAAAACCCGCGCCGAAAAAGACGGTGACCACTACATTCTCAACGGTACCAAACGCTTTATCACCAACGGCCCCCACGCCGGCCTCTTTACCGTGATGGCACGCACCAACCCGGACATCGAAGGCGGTGGCGGCGTTACCGCCTTTATCGTCGATGGCGACACCCCCGGCATTCAGCGAGGCAAAGCAGACGTAAAAATGGGCCAGAAAGGCGCCCACACCTGCGACATCATTTTTGAAAATTGCCGAGTCCCCGCAGAGAACATTATCGGCGGACAGGAAGGCAAGGGGTTCAAAACCGCCATGAAAGTGCTGGACCGGGGCCGGCTGCATATTTCGGCCATCTGCGTTGGCGTTGCCTACCGGCTCATCGAGGACGCGGTGAATTTTTCTGCCGAGCGCAAACAGTTCGGCAAGCCCATCATCGAACACCAGCTGATTCAGGCCATGCTAGCGGACTCCCGCGCTGAAGCTTTCGCCGGCCGCTCCATGGTGCTGGAAGCGGCCCGTAGTAAGGACCGGGGTGAACGCGTCAGCCTGGATGCCTCTTGCTGCAAACTGTTCTGTTCGGAAATGGTGGGGCGTGTGGCCGATCGCGCCGTGCAGATTCATGGCGGCGCAGGTTATATGGCTGACTATCCGGTGGAACGCTTCTACCGCGATGTGCGCCTGTTTCGGATTTACGAAGGCACCACCCAGATCCAGCAAATTGTCATCGCTCGGGAGCTGGCACGGCAGGCGGGGAATAGTTGAAAGTTCAAAGTTGAAACGCGAATCACTGTTTCTGCCAATTGAACAAAGCCCGAACCGCGCCGACATGCCGTATTCACTATGCAGGCATAGTGAATACGGCATTTAATCGCGGGCACTGATTTCATCAATTACCTTTGACCCTGAACGCGCCTTTCAACTTTAAACTTTGAACTTTCAACTTCCCCATGCCCCTGACCCGCACTCTCGATTACACCCTCCCCCTGTGCATGATCGGCACGATCCTGTTTCTGGTGTTCGATCTGGACGCAGGAGCCTGGCTGGCGCGAATCGCTCTGCTGCTTTACCTGCTGGTGCAATGGCCTCGGCAGGCACGGATGGCAAAGGGGATTTTGCTCGTCGTTGTGACAATGGCGGGTGTTGTTATCTGGCGTCAAGCCCAGCCTGTTCCGGTTTTACTGCATGCCCTGGATCGCCTCTGTTTTTTTGCCACCTTTGTTTCATCCCTGGGCCTGCTGCGCGTCTCTGCCATGCGCTCGCGACTGGTTCGCGATGCCGGACAGACCTTGATCCGCCAGAAGCCCGCCCTGCGCTATCCCACCCTTTCTCTGGGGACCGCACTGTTCGGCATCATTATCAACATCGGGGTACTGAACCTGTTCGGCGCCATGGTAATGCGCAGCAACACTCTCAAGGCGGCTGGTGGCCACGATGATATCCAGCAAGCCCGCGAACGGCGGATGATGCTGTCCATTTTGCGCGGCTTTGCCCTGGCCCCTCTGGTGTCGCCTCTGGGGGTGACCATGGCAGTCATTCTCGCCAATATGCCCAGCCTCACCTGGGCCAGCCTGGCGCCGGTGGCGCTGCCCACCGCCGGGCTCTTTTTTCTACTTGGCTGGTGGCTGGACTGGCAGCTCAGACCCAAACAACTGGCGCAACGGGTACCTGCAACACAGCCTCCCTCGCTATCGCCGCTGATTCGCTTCACCTTGCTGGCCCTGCTGATCACACTGAGCGTATTTGCCGTCGCCCTGGCGGGGAATCTGCGTTTACCCGTCGCCGTCCTGATCGCCTGTCCGCTTGCTGCCATTCTGTGGATGGCAAAGCAAAGGCGGCGACTCGGCGGCGGCACCGGGCTGCGACGCTCGTTCACCTTGCTAGCCCGACACTCGCGCTTAATCTTCGGCGCTAATCGAGGGGAAATTGCGGTGCTGGGCGGCTCAGCCTGCCTGGGCGCATTGATTACGCCCCTGGTGGATCAACATGTCCTGCACGAGCTGCTACTGGCCACCCATCTGCAAGGCGCCGCCATGGCCGTGGCAGCCATGTTGCTGGTGGTCGGGTTAGCACAGGTGGGCCTGAACCCGATTGTGTCTGTCACCCTGCTGGCTTCATTGCTGGGTGACAGCGTCGGGGTGGATCCAAGAATTCTGGCCGTCGGTCTAATGTGCGCCTGGAGCCTGTCGATGATCTCCTCGCCCTTCACCGCCTCCATGCTAGTGCTCAGTCAGATGATTCACCGCTCGCCCTATCGCATCGCCTGGCGCTGGAATGGTCTCTTCTTTGCGCTGGTGGTGCCGATGCTGGCGTTATGGATTGCAATGCTGGGGCAATGGTTATGAGAGCAGTTGAAAGTTCAAAGTGTAAAGTTGATAAGCGCGAAAAATGGCGCAGCCATCCGGTAAATGCTTTCGCCCGCGTTTCCGCCAAACACGCAACGCGGGCAGGGCTTAACTGTTCACGCCAGGCTCGCCCGAACTTTTTAACTTTACACTTTGAACTTTCAACTCACCCTCTGATCAGGCCGCGAAGTGCCAGATTCCATCGCAGTCTTCACGCTGCACTCGGCCCTGCTCCAGCAGGCAATTAAGGTGCGCAATGCTCTCGCCCATGGCAAACATCATTTGCTGCACATCCAGTTGCCGTTTAAACATTACCGGCAGCACATCATGCGCACTATGCGGTTGATCACGGCAGGCGGCCTGCACCTGATCCAGTTGCTCAGCATGGTGATCCACCAGCGCATTAATCCGCGTATGCAGGCCCCGAAAAGGCAACCCGTGGGCGGGCAACACCAAGGTGTCTTCCGGCAGCGCATCACGGATTACCGTCAGGCTATCCACAAAGGCGGTCACCGGATTGGCGTCCGGCTCCGTGGGGCGCACCATCAAGTTACTGGAAATAGTCGGCAGCACTTGATCGCCACTGAGCAACAACCGGTCGGTGCTGCGGTACAAACACAAATGCTCTGGTGCATGGCCGCGGCCGATATACACCAGCCAGCGTTCACCATTGATGGTCAACGTGTCGCCCTCGGCCACAAATTCCGGGCTCTCAGGCAAAGGCATCACCACCCGGCGAAAGCCGTTGCCTTTACCCGCCACTTTATCCAGGTCTTCTCCTTGCAGGCCGTGGCTACCCAGAAACCCCTTGAACCGCTCAATGGTCTGGGCGTCCGTTGCCACACAGATATCAGTTGCCAGTTGCCACTCGCCACGACTCATGATTACCGGCGCATCGCACTGCTGCTGCAGCCAGCCCGCCATACCCAGATGATCCGGGTGATAATGGGTAACGATCACCCGGGTGACCGGCTTGCCATCGAGGTGCTCTACCAGCAACTGCTGCCAGATTTCCCGGCTGCGCCGAACACCGAGGCCGGTATCCACAATCACCCAACCCTGGTTATCTTCCAGCAACCAGAGGTTGATATGGTCGAGCGCAAAGGGCAGCGGAAAACGCAGCCAGAAAACCCCCTCGGCCACCTTGAAAGGCTGACCTGCCGGCGGCAGGTCAGTAAACGGGTAGATTAATGGGGAACTCGTCATAACGTTTTCCTTTTACTGCTAATACGGCAAATAGGAGCACAACCATGCGTGCCTGGTGTATTGAAGATAAGCAACTGCAACTGGAGACCCTGCCCGACCCGCAACCCGGGCCGGAGGAAATCCGCGTACAGGTCAAAGCCATTGGCGTAAACCGGGCAGACCTGCTGCAAGTGCTGGGCCGCTACCCGGCACCACCGGGCACCAGCAGCCGTATCCCCGGACTCGAGTATGCAGGCGTTGTCAGTGCCGTTGGCGAACGAGTACAGCAACGTAAAGTCGGTGATACGGTGATGGGGCTGGTACCGGGTTGTGCCTATGCCGAGCAGATCATCACCCATGAGCGCGAGGCCCTGACGGTGCCTGAAGGCATGGACTTTGCCCGCGCTGCCACGCTGCCGGAAGCGTTTCTGACCGCCTACCGAGCACTGTTTCTGGAAGGCGGACTGCAACCGGGACAGTGGTGCCTGGTGCGTCCGGCCACCGCGGGCGTCGGCCTCGCCGCCACACAGCTGGCCAACACCCTCGGCGCCCGGCCCATCGGCAGCAGCCGGGACTTGAGCAAACTCGACACCGCCAACAACATGGGCCTTGCCGCCCAAGTGTGTGAAGACGGCACCCTCACTGCCCAGCTCAACGCCATTACCCATGGCGACGGTGTCGCGGTAATTCTGGATATGGTCGGCCCGGACTGGAACGATCTGCTCGGTGGTCTGCGTACAGAAGGCAGCTTGGTGAACATCGGCGTCCTTGGCGGCTTGAACACAGAGCTGAATCTGGGCGCTCTGCTGATGAAACGCCAGACCCTGAAAAGCATGACCATGCGCAGCCAACCGCTGGAAAACCGCATTCGCCTGGCGCAGATTTTCAATGACCGGCTGGCGCCACTGTTTGCCAGCGGCGCCCTGCTGCCCCTGCCGCTGGAAACCTTTCCCTTTGAAGACGCAAACGCTGCCCACGAGCACATGGCCAGCAACGACTTTAGTGGCAAGCGCGTGATCGTTGTCGAATAATCGATGGGTCAAAGGGTGCATTGCGGCCCGCAGGAAAACAGTATTCGGAATACTATTTCACATTTTATTCCTGCGCCTCAATGACCAAAACAACCACTGCGACGGACCCGCAATCCTCCCAAGCTGGCCCAAGCGAAGCGGCAAGTGGCAAGTGGCAAGGCAAACTCTGCGGCCGTTATCCAACCCGCACTTTCCCAAACCAAAAAAAAGCGGGTACCCAAGGAGGGTACCCGCTGAAAGACACCACTAAGGGGTTAGCGGTGTGCGCTACAACACGGTTTGAAGCCGTTAACTCTTTTTACGAGCCTGGCGTTTCGGGGCAGGTTTTTCGGGCTTTTCCTCGGCGTGATCCAGTGCCTGAGTCAATTCCTGCACCCGTTGTTCAAGCTGTTCGACCTCCCGTTTATTGGGCAGGCCTAAACGGGATAAAGCCTTGTTAAAACGATCATCAAAGGCTTTTTCCATTTTATCCATGGTTTCGCCCGTATGGTGGCGAACCCGTTCTTTAATCTCTTCCACCCGGGACTCAGTTTTATCCTTGGTGTGCCGCTCTACTTCGCGGCCCGCTTCCACCAAGGCATCAAAAAAACCGCTGCCCTCTTCTTCGGCGCGAGCAAAAGCGCCCAGACCGGCGAGCCAGATCTGATGGGTGTACTTGCGAATGTCTCGTGAAGCCCCGCTCAGGGCTTTCAGCGGGTTTTGACGCCCGTCTTTTTCGTTCTGGTTCTGTTCTTGGTCGGACATGGTCCAAACTCCCGAAGGCAATTCCACGAGCGAATGCAGCGGGAAAACAACACACAAGCATCATCAGCGCGCGGGGTAAATTATAGGGGGGTAGTGCCACTGGACAGCGGCACATTGTCGAACAATAAAACAGTATTAGCCAGGAGATCTCTTCCTGTTAAGCCAAGTGCGTAGAATCCAGACAATCGACACGATAATGGCACTATTCGCCGGCATCATCCTTGTCGGTGGAGCCTTGCCGACGGCCGCTAATCAAGCCAACGCCACGGGCCAGATCCCGAGCCCTTTCACGGATGACTTCCCGTGAGCGCCCGGTCAGCAAATCCATGAAGCGCTGCCGTAATCGTTCTTCAAGTTGCGCTGCGCCTTCTTTAAGACGCCGATCCACCTTGCGCTCAAGCCGGGGGCCCAACCAAAAGTGGCCGATAATCCCCAGCACTATCAGGGTGAGCAGCGAAGAGCCCGCCGCCGCCGCAAATAGCAACCACCCGAGGGTGGTCATGTCTATCTGCAGCACCTGCATTCAACTGACTCCAAACATGAACACAAGCTGGAAGACACCGGCCATGGCGCCGAGGAAGCCACCCACCACAATCAAGATCCATTCGTCTTCCTGAAAAGCGGGGCGCAACAAATCCTGAAACTCATCGGAGCTCAGCGCCTGCATGCGCTCGGACATAAGCCGTTCGACAACCTGCCCGCGCTCTTTGTTGAATCCCTGGTCTTCAAAGGGTTCCACCGCCAGGTCTACTGCCTTTTCTTCCACCGCCTTTTTCAGGTCAGCGTACCCTTCCGGGCCCACCGTGAGCTGGGCCGCAGTACGCACAATTCCGCCATTCAACAGGGGTTTCAAGTGGCGCTTGATTAGCGCTTTGGTGCGATCACCCCGCGGCCCATTCACCACCTGGTACATGATATTGCGTAAGGTGATGACCTCGTCGGTGGACAGGCGCGCAAAGGATTCGGCCACATCCTTCTGGCGCTTCAGAAATAGCCCCTGAATACGGAATGGCCCAACCTTTACGGGATTCAATGGGCGAAAAATCAGATTCAAGGCTAACCAGTTGGTGGCAATCCCGACAATAAAGCCGAACAGCGGCAACACCCAGTTCTCTGGCATAAAAATAAAGACGGGCACTTGGATCAGGCCGAACAGAAAGCCGAAATACAAGCCGGAGTTGGTCACAAAGCGGAATTCGGGATCACCCACTTCGCGGAACATCTGAACCATGAGCTGTTTGTCTTCGCTCATCTGGGTGACAACCATGTGTTTCATGTCCACCAGGCTGTCCAGGTTACGGCTGATATCGTCGACCACATTGTCCATCACCGCCGGAATGGCCCGACGGGCGCGGCTATAAACCCGCTTGCGCACTAACAGCGGCAGGTTTTCCCACAGCACCGCATTGCGCTCGGTCATGACTTCGTCAGTGTATTCTTCGATGCGAACCTGAACGGTACGGGTGAGGTGGGCGGCGATTTTTTCCGGTTCCATTTCGCGGAAGAATTCGTCCAGGCTGCCCAGCTTCGAGAGTGCCTTGTCCACCACGATGCCGGCCATCTTTTCCACCTTGGAGGGAATGATGCCCTGCCAGCCGAAAAAAGGGCGGATACCCAGAAATTCCAGGGGATAGAATGTCATCTGCACGGCCATCCAGTTGGTTGTCCAACCGACGGCACCAGCGATGAACGGAATACTGACGTACTTCCAGAAATCCGGGTACGCAAGCAAAGAGTCCAGCATGTAAAAAAAACTCCCCTCCAAGGGCTGGTGCACTGTAACTCGACAGTGCCAAGGCGAACAGGTCCCGTGTACACCCATCCAAGTCAAAAAAGCCAATGTTGTTTAATTATGAAAATGCATAGTATAGGGAGCCGTCATGCCAAATATAAGCGCCATCGCGTAATTTTTGGCAACAAAACGGGATCGAAACATCTCTTCGGCCCAACATAAAGACAGGACTGCGCTGCCACCATGCCTGAAACCGGTAGTTTCCCCCAGCTTATTGTGCTCGGGGGCCTGGAAAGTGCTCTAAACCAGGCCCTCACCGGGACACAACAAGGGCGAGAACGTCTCGCCGCCCTCCATGGAACCGTGGTGCGAATCCGTGCCGAACGCCCGCGTTCGGTCCTGTATGTGCTGATTTATGAAGACGGCGTGGAGCTGCTCACCGACTATGAAGGCAATGTGGACATCCGGGTGCGTGGCCCGCTGGGTGGCATGGTGCATTGGCTATTCGCCAGCGAACCGCTGGAAGAGCACGACTCATTGCGTATCACCGGCAGCGAAGAGCATGTGGTCAAACTGGCCGAACTAATTGACCAGTTCAGCCTCTGGCCGCTGATGCGCAACTGGCTGGACGACCATGTGCGACTCAAGGAGCTGCTGGCGCTGCTACGCCGGGAGGATCCGGTCTGGCTGGAGCAGCTGGCCACTCTGCCTCAGCAAGTGGGTCAGCTGGCAGAACAGGTGGCGCGGCAACAATTGCTGCAGGAAGACATTCTTGATGAGCTGCGGCAACTGCGTGGCGAATTCCGGCGGGCACGCAAACTGGATCAGTTCTTTACCCTCACTGGCATGCTGCTGATTTTGCTGTCACTGATGAAAGCCTCCAACCTGTGGGAAACCACTTGGCACGCGCTACAACAGGATTTCCTCTCCCTGGCCATGCTCAGCCTGGGTATCGCCTGCCTGGTCATTCGTTTACTGCCCAAACGGCTTCAATAAAAGCCCAACGCTGGAAGCCTGACGCTACAATCCTGAACCGGCAACCCGGGCCACAGTCAGGGTCTGTCCTTGCGTCCGAAAATCTGGCCCAGACGCTCACCAACCATCTCGGCACTGGTGCGCGCCAGATTACGGCTGGCGCCTTCCAGTAATTCCTTGGAAGGCAAATTGCGCACTCCTTCCACCAACCCCCGACGAACCCCTTCCTCGACCCGGTCGGAGAGAACTTGTGCAGCTTTCTCTACCTGCTCATCCAGCTCCCGTTGCAGGCTGTCACGCAACCGGGGCTGAAAGTAGAAATGTGCCCACACACCCACGGCCACCAGTGTGAACAGGGAACTAAGTAGCGCCGACGCGACAATCCAGGTAACTGACATGATTGATCCTTCTGAGTGAAACCCGTTTCGGGCCACGCATGCTGGCAACTGTTTGCGTAACAGTGCCCGGCATTGTTGTTACATAGAGTATGCACCCGATGTCGAAAAGCCGCGAACCCGCTAGAGTCATCCTAGCGGGAATGGAAGCCTACAACGTTGAGCAGGATGCCATCATAATCTCTGGTCCCGAGGTGCCAATGACTGCCGTGACAAGCCCGCAACGCGCAGAAAGCCATAGCCAGCATGTTTTACAACAAGCCTTATCGTTTTGCCGGCGACACAAGCAACCCCTCGCACTCCTTGCCATCGACCTACAGGAGTTGAAAACACTGCGGGCAGAAATTGGCGAGCACTACATTTCCCCACTGCTCGGGCAATTCTGCGAACAGCTGCATAACCGCAAGCGCTGTGAAGATATCCTGATTACCACGCGCAGCAATCAGGTGGTGTTTCTGGCACTGCCCGGCACCAACGCTGACGGCGCCGATCTCGCCGCCGAGCGGCTACTGGACTGGCTTAATCATCATGAATTCAAGCTCGATGAGTTTCGTGTCACGCTGAATGTGCGCATTGCCGTCCATGTACACAGCGGCGCGGACAACGAGGGCACCGGACGACTGGTGAATGATACCCTGAAACTATTGCGCCAACCCGCGGAGCGCGGCCAACGCATTCTCTCCCCCCAAGCACAGAAACAACGCAGCCGGCAAAGTCAGCCCCCTAAAAAAACGCAAGAGGATGAGCGGAATCAGCGCCAAGCCCTCAGTGATGCGTTACTAACACTGGTCCGGCAAGATGGCCTGCTCGACACCCTGGCACCAATCATCAACGCCCTGGATGAAAGCGCACGTCTGGAGCTTGTGGGTCACCTGCTCGACGCATCCACACGAACCAGCCCGCCCACAAAACCTTACGGTTTTCGGGCAACCAACACCGCCCGGCGTGGCGCCGGGTAACCTTCACGGGTAAGAGTGTGGTCGTCCGGGTCGAGAAAATCGGGAAGCGACTGGAAACGCATCCAGTCCGTGGATCGCTGCTCCTGCATCGTGGTATTGCTTTCGTCCACGCATCGCACATCCACAAAGCCACACCGTTCCAGCCAGCGAGTGAGCATGGCCACTGAAGGCAAGAAAAACACATTGCGCATGACCGCATAGCGATCTTCCGGCATCAGCACGGTACGCTCGTCCCCTTCCACCACCAGGGTCTCCAGCACCAGCTCACCGCCGGCGCACAACGCACCTTTCAATTCCAGTAAATGGTCCAGCGGTGAGCGCCGGTGGTACAGCACACCCATGGAAAACACCGTATCAAACTGCCCGCCCTCTGCCGGCAGCTCTTCCATGCGCAGAGGCAGGAACCACACCGGTAATTCAGGGGCAAAACGGCGTACTGCCAGATACTGCACCAGAAACAGAATGGTCGGATCGATCCCCACCACCGCACTGGCCCCGGCCGCTGCCATACGCCAGCAGTGGTAGCCACTGCCACAGCCCACATCGAGAATGCGCCGTCCCGCCAACGGCGACAAATGCGGCGCCACCCGTTGCCATTTCCAGTCCGAACGCCACTCCGTTTCCACCGGCACCCCGAAGAATTCGAACGGCCCTTTACGCCAGGGGATCAACCCCTGCAACGCCTGCTTCACCACCTCCGGGTCTTGCTCTCCGGCACCGCCAATGGTCAGGGTATTTTGATCCAGAGCGCACTCGGCCGGCCCCGCCGGCAAGGCGTCCAGGGCGGCCAGCCAACGCGGCAAATCACCGTGGGGGCGATCAACCAGACGCTCCTGTGACAGCGTCATCACTGCGGACAAGGGTTGCGGAGAAAACAGAGGCGCAAGCCCGCGTTCGCAGGCCTGAAGGTAATCGGTAAGCATCAGCGCACGGCCAGTAATGAGATGAAATTAAAACAACGGAACCAGACATGAATGTGCCGATAGCCCGCCTTTTTCAGGCGCGCCTCGTGATCGGCCACGGTTTCCGGGATCAACACATTTTCCAGCGCGGTCCGCTTCTGGCTGATTTCCAGATCGGAGTAACCATTATTGCGTTTAAAGGCATGGTGCAGCTCGGTCTGCAGTGCATTTTCTGCCTCATTGGCAAAACGGATTTTTTCCGACAACACCAGAATGCCTCCTGGCACCGTGGCATCCGCCAGGCGCTGAATCAGGGCATCGCGCTTTTGCGGGGCGATGAACTGCAAGGTGAAATTTAGCACCGCCATGGAGCAAGGCGCGAAGGCCATCTCGGCCACATCACCTTCTTCCAGTGCCACCCGATGAGCCTGCCCCGCATCAGACAGCAAGGTAGCCGCCTGCTCGATCATGGCGCGGGAGTTATCCACGGCCACAATATCGTTACCCGTTTCTTCGGTCAGCGACGCCATGGCCGTGGCCGCCGCGCCCAGGGAGCAACCCAGGTCATACAGGCAGGTATCAGGCTGAGCATAACGGGCCGCCAGCACCCCGATCATATCGATAATGGTGGGGTAACCCGGCACCGAACGACGAATCATGTCCGGGAAAACCCGCACCACCGTATCATCGAAGGAAAAACGCGCCACCTGCTGGTGGGACGTGGCGTAAATGCGATCATGCTGGTCTGACATAGAGGCCCCGGTATTCATCTGCGAGCCGATTATAGCGGGGTGGGGAGCCGGGGAGAAACGGCTGCGAGCGCAGCCGTCTGAAAAAACCAAAAACGTGAAGTGACAGGAACGGTGATTACTTCAGGCTGACCCGCAAATTGGGGTTAAAGTCTTCGTCGGCCAAATCATCCAGGTAACTGTCGACAAAATCCCGAGTCGCGGTATCACTGTCAGCGCCGAGGCGTGCCAAGGCCTCGCCCAGGCTCACCGTCTGGCCGTTCAGGCTCACCCGAGAAACCGACAGGCTCAGGCCCAGATCAATCACCGCATATTCCAGGTTCTCCGCCTGCCGGCCTTTGACCATATGGGAAAGCACGCTGCCCCCATCCTGACACGTGACAGAAAGCAGGGACTCACCCGCGGTCATTTGCACTTCCCCGGTTTCGATCATCTGATCCACCAGCACACCAAAAGCACTGTCTTGGGACGCCGCCTGACACAGGCGTCCCTCCACCCCCGGATTCAACTGAGCCTGGGCAGGCAACATAGCGGAAAGAGTCAGAATAATTGCAAATAAACGCATATTTCACCTCATTTCTCCCCGTTGCGAGCCCCATTGGCTTTCACAGCAAGAAATCAATAAATCACAATGCCGGTATTGCGGCGCGCATTATACGAACTAATGCGTACACATGTTAACCATTTTTACCCATTAATCCGGCAGAAAAATGACATTCATTAACCCAATAAACTGAGGGAATTCACAACATGTTCATAAATAATACTTAGCATTCAGGCAGGCAAAAGGATAGGTTTCGGCACGGTGCTTGCTTGCATGGTCCGTAACCATGGGGATTATCTTTCGGATGCTGAACATGCAATCAATTCGCCACCACTCATCATTCTCGTTCCTCACCGTCAGCGCTGCGGCTCTCACCGCCTGTGGCATTGGTCTGACGTTTAATGATGTTCAATGGCAACTGGTCAGCATGGCCAGTTTTTTCAGCGGCGTTCTACTAGCCGCATGTGCCTGCCTGTTGCACGCTATACGCCGACACCGGGCCTGGCGTATTGAAGGCGTTATTCTGGTAACCCTGATGGCCCTGGTACTATCCGAACCGCTGTTACCCGCGGCTATGCAAGACACGCTGATCTACCTTATGCCGTAACGCCCAGATACTGGGAAAGGGCCTGTTTCATGGCCGCCAGGGACAGGGGTTTGATCAATTGCCCATTCATGCCAGCCTGGGACACCCGGCCGCCATGCTCGGTAATGGCATGCGCACTCAGCGCCAGCATCTGGCAAGCAGGCCAGCCATTCTGAACCTCCAGTTCACGGATATGATAGGCGCTGGCAAACCCGTCCATCACCGGCATATCCAGATCCATCAACACCAAATCCAGATCCCCATCCTCAGCATCAAAGCAATCAACACCCTGCTGGCCATCTTCCGCAATAATGATATGTGCGACGCCCAGCCTCTCTAAATAGCCCTTGGTGACCATCTGGTTTACCGGGTTGTCTTCCACAATCAGGACACGCAAGCTGGAGATAGATTCCACCGCCACCGGGTCGGTGACGATCGGGATCGCCCCCGGCACATAACTGCCCAGTAATTGCTGAAGGTCGCTGACCGTCACCACTGAACGGCGCAGTACGCGCACCTCTTCGGGCAACCAGTTAGGCGCCTCACAACGCATGCCCATCAGCAGCAAAACCTGAATACGGGCCGGGTTCAGGCGCACCATCTGCAACGCTTCGTCGAGTAACGCCTGCTCCGGCAAGCCATTGATCAACAAAATGCCACTGCGAGCGTCCCCATTCCCCTCCGCCAGTTGGCCCGCACTTTCCACCACCTTCACGGTTTCAAACCGCGGGTCATCAGCCAGCCAATCCGCCAGGCTTCCCTGTACATCCCAAAACCAACTGGCTGGCGGCAGCTCGGCCATCATCGGGATTTCGTCCTGTTCGCTGGCCATTTGGATGCTAAAGCTGAACCGGGACCCCAGCCCCGGAGCACTTTGCACATGAATCTCTCCGCCCATCAGCCCCACCAGTTCGCGACTGATAGACAGCCCCAACCCCGTACCGCCATAACGACGAGCAGTATTGGCGGACGCCTGGGAAAAACGTTGGAAAAGTTGCGTTTGCTCGTCCTGGGTCAGACCAATACCCGTATCGGTAACCGCAAAGGTGTATAGCGGGGCTTCACCGCCGTGACGACGGCATACCAGTGACACCACCACCCGCCCATTGCGGGTGAATTTCACTGCGTTACCGATTAAATTGATCAGGATCTGACGCAGCCGGATCGCGTCCCCCACTACATCCGACGGGGTGTGCGGGTCCACATCCAGAATCACCAGGGTGCCATTATCGCTGGCGGGCAAATTGAACATCTGCACGCATTCCGCCAGCAACGTCGGCAGGTCAAAACATTCTTCGACCAGTTGCAATTTGCCCGCTTCAATCTTGGCAAAATCCAGCACATCGTTGATCAGCGCCGTGAGGGTTCGGCCAGCGCTGTCGATCAGGCTGATATATTCCTGCTGCCGGGGTGACGGGTCGGTCTCACGCAACAATTCCGCCAGACCTATGACGCCGTTCAGTGGTGTGCGAATTTCGTGGCTCATACGGGCCAGAAACAAGCCCTTGGCCTGGCTCTCGGCGCGGGCATTGATCGCCCGGTAACTGGCCCGGTACACCAACAACGCCGACCCCAACACCAGCACATAAAGCAACACGATACCCAGCATCATCCAGACCGTGGCCCGGGCCTTTTCCTGGCGAGCATTGCTGAGCAGCTGGTCCGCCAGGGAAATCAACGTGGCGGACATCCCGTCCAGTGATTTCATGGCACCGCGGCTGCGGTCGTAGGCATCCTCCCAGGACACCTGAATTCGCGGCGCCAGGATCAATTCCTGCTCGGACCAATCCAGAAACGACAGCAACCCGCCCTGCACCAACCGCCACTGTTGCTGCAACTCAATGGCACCGGTACGTGCTACCAGCGCCTTGATTTCACTGTCGATGATGGTCATCTGGTGCTGTAGCCGCTGCCAGGCGTTTTCCAGCCGCCGGGCATCATTATCCCCCAGGTAACCGCCACGCAGGCTTACATAGAACCCCAGCGCCCGAATCAGACCAATGTCTTCCTGGGCTTGCCGGAAGGACCCCAACGGCAGAGACAACACCTCATTGGGTTCCAGCCCCTCACCAATCGACAGGTCCGAAACAAACAGCACCGTAGACAAGGCATTGCTCAACCGCTGGGTAATCTGGTTGACGTTATCGAAGGGGCCGACCACGTCCTCCATGGGGATACCGGTTTTCACCGTCAGGTCGCGCCAGGCTTCACTCAGCAAGCCGCCCTGATCATTCAGCCCCGGAATATCGCGCTGGCGGACAAGCTTCAGGAAAGCCAGCAAACGGCTGCCGGCACGGGAGCGGCTCAGCTCAAAACGGGAGACGATTTTCGGCTCCTGGGTATGAATTGCCACCGGGGCCAAGTCGCGCATCTCATTCAGCGGCGGGAACGCCGCCAGCCCTGCTTCGAACAAGCGTGCATCTTCACGCATGGTATCGTAGGTATCCAGCATCCCCAGGCGATGCTGAATCAAAAGTACCGACGCGATGGCGAACGGCACGGTGATCAGCGCAAACAGCAACAACATGGCCGCGCTGGTCCGCAGGCCGGTAACCGGTAAGCCCGGTGCTGACTGCGGCCTGTCTGGCGACACATTATGTGATGGCTTTTCCATCGGCCTGCCCTGAAAACGGTTATGCTCGTAGTTTGCCACTACTGAGGCTTTGCCACATCTCTGCACACAACGGCATATCCCTTATAACAAGATGTTTACCTTGCCCTATGCTACGACCCATGAATGTAAAAGTTTGCTATCTCTTGCCGGCCTTCACACTGGCCGTTCTACTATCTGGCTGTGCCGACAAGCCCGTGGAGCAAAGCCCGGACTCACCGCTTAACGTGCAAAAGCTGGACAAGGTCACTCTGCAAGCCACGGGTTCAGAAAATCAGGCCCGCGCCCTGCCAGACAGCAAGGCGCAACTTGATCTGTATCAGGCACCCCAAACCCTGGCCGGCCTGCAGTTCGACGGAGAGATCAGCTCCGCACGCGCGCGCACCCTGCGTTACCGGGATGCGGAAGGCAAGGAGCAGCTTTCCCTCACCCTCTCAGGCTTACCCACGGGCTGGGATACCATGAACCCCCAGCGCGCCGTGGCGGGTTACTACAGCGAACTGCGACAGCGCCGGGTCGACAAGGCTCTCAGCAACAGCGCCAATGCGCTCAGCATCATCAGCGAACGCCTGGTCGATCTGGAAGGCAACCCCAGTGCCCAGTCTCAAATGCGCTGGGTAGAGCCCAACCGTCCGATTCAGAACCAGGCGTTACTGGTCACCCTGATCAACGACGACTTCATTCGTATCAGCAGCGCCAGCTACCGGCAGAAAACCGTCTGGCTCCTGCAGCAGGCAAAGCGAGTCTTGGCAGAGTTCAAAGCGGCCCAGACCATGCCGGCGCCATAAGCACAGCGTGTTATCCTGCTCACTGCGCGGCCGCTAACCACTTGGATCCCATGATCACGCCCCCGTTCCCTGCCCGATTGCACGGGCCTGATTGACCATGACTGAAATCAGCGCGCCCCTGCGCCCTAGCACACGACAACACGCCATTGTCATCGGCGCCGGACTGGCCGGTGCCACCACCGCCCGCGCCCTGGTCGAGCGAAACTGGCACGTGACCGTTTTGGACCCCCAGGGCATTGCCGCCGGCGCCTCCGGCAACCTGGCAGGCGTGGTGTATAGCACTGCCAGCCCGCACATGACGCCACAGAACCGTTTCTACCGGGACAGCTACCGCCACGCATTGCACTGGCTGCACCGTTACGGTTTTCCCGCCAACGACCGCGACGGCCAGCTCAATGGGGTCATCCAGCACTTTGTGAACGACAAGCAGCGAGACAAGCTCACTGCCGCCATGGACAGCGGTGCCTGGCCTGCCGATCTGCTCCGACCGTCGCCAGCAGGCAATGGCGTTGAACTGGTGGGCGGCGGTTACCTGCGCCCGGATCGATGGTGCCGGCACCTTCTTGATCACCCAGCCATCACATTGCTTGGTGACTCCGTAGCGTCGCTACAGGAAGGCACACCCGCCAGCGTACTTCTGGATAACGGCACCCCCCTGCACGCGGACGCAGTGGTGGTCTGTGCCGCGGGCGCCAGCCAGCAACTACCCGGGCTGGCCTGGCTGCCGCTCAAACACATTCGCGGTCAGGTCAGTTATTGCCAGGCCACCGAGGCTTCCCGGCAATGGCAGCAAGCCCAATGCCATAGCGGCTACCTGACGCCCGCACTGGATGACTTGCACTGTGTCGGTGCCACCTTTAATTTGCACGACAACCACCCCACCCCCACCGATGCAGATGACGCCGACAATCTGGCGCAACTGAAACACTACCTACCCGAGCATTGGCAAGCGTTAGGCGGGGAAACCATTGTCATCCAGGATCGGCGCGTGGCCTTTCGCTGCCAAAGCCTCGACTTTCTCCCCCTGTGCGGGCCACTGCCTGTGGCCACCGAGAACCCCCACCGCATCGCCACCGGCCTGTATTTGAACCTGGCCCATGGCAGTCGCGGTATTACCGGCACCCCCCTGTGCGCCGAGCTGCTAGCCGACCAAATTACCGGGCAACCGCTACCGGCGGATGCACAATTGGTTGACGCCCTGGACCCATCCCGGTTTATTGTTCGCAAACGAAAAAAACAACCTGAGTGGAAACCATGCAATTAATCAGCTTGCCTATTACCGCCCTGTACGCCGCCCTGTGCGGTTTTCTAGTCATCGCCCTGGCCGCCAACGTGGTCCGTTACCGGCTGGGTAAAAAAGTCTCACTGGGCGATGGTGGCCACAAAGACGTCACTCGCGCTATCCGCGCACACGGCAACACGGTGGAATACATCCCGCTGGCACTGATCCTGATGGCATTGCTGGAAATCAATGGCGGCGGCAGTAGCGCCCTGCATGTCTACGGTATCCTGCTGGTGGCCGGTCGACTACTCTACGCCTATGGCATGTTGGTCCCGCGCAGCAGCGCCAACCTGCCCCGCCAACTGGGTATCCTCACCTCCTGGCTTGTCATTGCCGGCACCGGCATCCAGCTGCTGCTGGTATAGCGACGCCCCGCGCCGGATGCCTGACGCTAAAAACAAAAGACGAAAAACTGAAATTCAGGTTTCGTACGTCACCGAATACAGCCCTGACAATATTCACTTTTTTATAGGGAACCTCTGAATAATTCCTGCATGCTCAGCGCGGCCTGAAGCGTGCAGGAATTATTCAGAGGTTCCCTGGAACTGGATTTATGCCCATCATTGTTCCCTGGAAAGATCTGCCACCAGAAACGCTTCACAACCTGATAGAGGAATTTGTGACTCGCGATGGCACGGATTACGGCGATACCGAAACCCCCACTGCCACCAAGGTAGAACAGGTACGTGGGCAGCTGAAGAAAGAGCTGGCATTTGTCGTGTTCGATGAAATCACGGAAACCGTTTCAGTACTGAGCAAAGAGCAGCTGAACGACGCGCAGATCCACGGCACGCCGTAACGCACCGCCGCTCATCATTGTGAAAGGCCAACACCGGGTTCGCGGTAATAGCGGATTAGAAAACGCCGTAGACGGACTCAACCACTGGCGCGCATACGCAGCGCCACCAATACCGTACGCAGGTGCGGCACGGGAACATTCAGCCGGTCCGCTATGGCGACCACATTGCCAAGAATCGCATCCAACTCGATGGGCCTGTCGTTCAGATAATCCAGCGCCATGGAGTTTTTATACGCGCCCATGGCCCGGGTGCCTGACAGATTCTTCTCGATAATGCCGTCCGGCATGGGGTAGCCATCGGCCTGGGCCACCGCGATCACCTCTTCCATCAAGGTGCGAATTAACCCTTCGCCGCCCGGCGCATCGAGCATGGATAAGGTGTCGGCCCCATTGGCCAGCACACTCAACGGATTGAACGGGGTATTCCAAACGCACTTGCGCCACCGCTCCCCCACCACCGCATCGGTGCCGTTAATATCAATGCCGCCATCACAAAACAGCGCAGCCAATTGCTCACAGTGGCGATCAAAACCCTGGGGGAAATTGCCCATGACCAACTGCCCATAGGCCTGGTGATTCACCGTACCCGGCCCGGTGCGGCTCACCGCAATAAACGCCAGACAACTCACCAACGGATTGCGAGGGAAGGCCTCCGCCAACTCACGCTCAATATCCAGACCATTCTCAATTAACACCAGCCCCGTGTGCTCCCCAAGCCAGGGGCGCACCAGTTCAGCCCGGTCGACACCTGGCAAGACTTTGACACACAGCAACACATAATCTGGCATCTGCGCAGGGGTATCACCCGGTTGGTAGACCTGATCCGGCGTCCACGACAAGTCACCCAGCGGGCTGGTAAAACGAAATCCGTTGGCCTTCACCGTGTCGTAATCCGAACGAAGCACCACACTCACGGAACAGCCCGCCCGTTTCAGAATCGCACCATAGAAACTGCCAATGGCACCCGCACCAATCACCAGAATATCAGGCTTATCACTCTCGCTCTTTTGGTTCATCGTGTCTGCTCTCCCAAACGTCGAATACCCTGCTGCATGGCGCGCAGTGGCAACATCGCCACCACGAAAATGGCCAACAACAACAGGAATGCCATATCAAAGCCCGACTCAAACGCTTGCGCTGCTGACGCAGACGGCCGGTCTTGTGCAAAGGATTCACTGAAAAACTGAATACACAGGGCGCACAGATTTACGCCCAGTGCGCCGCCAATCTGGCGGCCGAAATTAAAAATGCCTGAGCCCTGGGGAATCAGGCCCGGAGGCAACAGCCCCAGTGCGCCGGTGGAGGACGGCGGCATCATCAACCCCAGCCCCACACGACCCAGTAAGGTCCACCACACCAGCCACACCGCCGACGTGCCCAGGTTGGCCCCGGCCATCAGCGCCATGTTGAAGATAAACAACACCAACCCGGCGGCCATGATGCGCGCTTCCGGGAAGCGATCGGTCAAATGTCCGGCCACCGGAAAAGTGAATGCCATGGCCAGGCCCGCGGGCATCAGCATCAGCCCTGCACTGGCCGCGCTCTCGCCCAACACCTGCTGAAAATACAACGGGGTAATATAGGTAGACGCAAATACCCCGGCACCAATCACCATCGACATGAGGAAGCTGCCGGTGAACCCCCGATAACGAAACACCCGAAGATCCATCAACGGATGCCGCAAACGGGTTTGCCAATAGACAAAAAAAACAGATAGCCCCAAGCCACCGAAGAACGCCATAAGTAGCACCGGGTCCAACCAGTCGCGGCGGTGGCCATTAGCCAACGCCCATAGCAAAGCAGTGATACCCAACGCCAGTGTAATCAGTCCCACTGCGTCAAGCCTGACCGGCGCCGCCTCTTCTTCACGTCGGGGCAAGTAACGGGCGGCCATCACCATGCCGACAACACAAGCCGGCAACACCACCAGAAACACCGCCCGCCAGGACAAGGTATCCACCAGCACACCACCAATGGCCGGAGCAATCGCCGGACCCAATACAACGCCCAGCCCATAGATACCCATAGCCTGGCCGCGGCGATTGAGGGGAAAAACCTGAAAGATGGTAATCATGGCCAGAGGCTGGATCAGCCCGGCCAACAAGCCCTGCCCCACCCGGGCCGCCACCAGCAACGAAAAATGCTCGCTGGCAGCGCCAATGACGGATACCACCACGAACAGCCCCATGGCCAACAGGTAAGCGCCACGGGCACCGAAACGTTGGGTGCACCAGGCATTGAGCAGCATGCCGACGGTCATAGCCGCCAGAAAGCCGGTGGCCAGCCAGTGCACTTGATCCTGCGCCAGCTGGAACTCGGTCATGATGGTGGGGATCGCCACATTGATAATAGTGGATGCCAGCACCACGGACATCGTGCCAAGCATCACCGTTATCGTTGCGAGCCAGCGGTAGCGCGGGCCATGCAGAGCAAAAAGCGCCTGGACCTGCGCATCCACTGTTGCCATTACCGGGAGGTATCTTCGCTGACCTGTACCAGCAGTTTGCCCCGGTTACGGCCTTGCAGCAGCCCTTGGAAAGCCTCCACGGTATTATCCAGCCCTTGCACCACATCTTCCTGGTACTGAATCTTGCCCGCCTGCATCCAAGTGCTCATGTCGCGGACAAAATCTTTCATCAGGTGCGCATAATCAAACTGGATAAAGCCTTTGATCAGCACCCGCTTCACCAGCAGTTTGGTGAGGAACGCCGGCAACTGATCCGGCCCCTGGGGCGCTTCGGTATCGTTGTAATGAGCGATACGACCGCACAGAGGAATCCGTGCGAAATCGTTAACCAGCTTCATCACCGCATCAAACACCTTGCCACCCACGTTTTCAAAATACACGTCGATGCCATCCGGGCACGCGGCTTTAAGCTGAGCCTCGAAATCGTCGTCCTTGTAATTCACACAGGCATCAAAGCCATAGGCATCCACCACGTGCTGGCACTTGTCCGGCGCACCGGCGACGCCGACCACACGACACCCTTTGATTTTGGCGATCTGGCCAACGATCTGGCCTACTGCACCACTGGCTGCAGACACCACCACCGTTTCGCCTTCTTTAGGCTGACCGATCTCCAGTAAGCCGGCATAAGCGGTGAAACCCGGCATGCCGAGCACACCCAGTGCCGTGCTGATGGGCACCTGTTTCGGGTCCAGCTTGCGCAGCATCTCTTTACCCTGCACCGAATATTCCTGCCAGCCACCGAAACCCAGCACATAGTCACCGGCTTCATAGCCTTCCAGGTGCGATTCCACAATCTGGCCCACTGTACCGCCCTGCATCACATCACCCAGCTCCACACTGGCCGCATAGGACTTGGCCGGGCTCATGCGCCCACGCATGTATGGGTCCAGCGACAAGTAGATGGTCTTGATTAGCACTTGGCCGTCTTTTGGCGAAGGCATCGCACCGTCTTTCAATGGCAGATGCTCAGGCTGGGGCATCCCCTTCGGGTACTCGGATAAAATAATCTGGCGATTTACACTCATGCTTTCTCTCCCGTAAAACGTAAAGCAGTAAAAGTCAGTCCATACACTGGGGGACGACAGGGCTGCTTCAAATGATTGAATGCACGGATTGTCGTTTCAAGCCGTCCCAGTGTCGTTAGCGGCCGCCACTGACAACGAAAAAGGGCGACCGAAGTCGCCCTTTTTCGTTTACTTATGCTGCATCGTCATCCACATCCAACAAGCTTTCCAGCTGCTGCATGTGATAACCCAAATCACCCAACTGGTGATCGATGAGCACAATCCGCTTGGCGTAATGGGCCACTGCGGTTTCTTCCATCATTCCCATACCACCGTGCAACTGGATGGCTTCTTCCGCCACCTTGCGGCCGGACTTGCCGATGATCGCCTTGGCGGCAGCCACACGCTTGGCGCAAACCTGGGCTGGAGCGTCCAGAGAACAGGCCGCAAAGATGGTCATGGAACGTGCTTTTTCCAGTTCCATGCGCATTTCCACCATGCGATGCTGCAGCGCCTGGAATTTACCGATAGCCACACCAAACTGCTGACGCTCCTTGATGTAGGCCAGCGTGTGATCACAAGCCACTTCCATGGCACCGGTGGCCTCGGCACACAGGGCAACAATACCCAGCGCCAGGGACGCTTCCAGCGCATCAATGGCCTTGCCTGCTTCGCCCAGCAGTTCGCCCGGTGCATTGTTCAGGGCAATTTCCGCTGCGCGCAGCCCGTCGATGGTTTCGTAACCACGGCGGCTCACGCCCTCTGCGTTAGCATCCACAATAAACGCGGACAAACCATCACGGTCCGTACCGTTGCCGCCGGTACGGGCAATCACCACCAGCTGGTCGGCGCTGTCACCGTGGAGCACTACGGCTTTATTACCCGTCAGGCTGTAGCCATCGCCGCTTTTCTCAGCGGTGGCAGCCACATGGGTGTGGTCGTAACGGCCTTCGGGTTCGTAAGCGGCCAATGCCAGGCGCAGCTCACCACCAACAATGGCGCTAATCAGTTTTTCTTTCTGGGCATCGCTGCCCAGTGAATTGATCAGCGTCCCGCTCAATACCACTGTGGCCAGGTAGGGTTCCAGCACCAGACCGCGGCCAAAGCCTTCAGCTACCACCATCAACTCCGGGCCACCGCCGTTGAAGCCACCGAAGTCTTCGGAGAACGGCACACCCAACAGGCCCAGCTCGGCAAATTGTTGCCACATTTCAGCGGAATAACCCAACTCGCTGGTGCGGGCTTTCTCGCGTACGTCGAAGGGATAACCATCGCGAACCAGACGGCCCACAGTCTCTTCGAGCATGCGCTGTTCATCGCTCAGTTTAAAATCCATGCTCAATACTCCTTACAGACCGAGAATCATCTTGGCGATGATGTTCTTCTGAATTTCATTGGAACCGCCAAAGATCGACAGCTTGCGCATATTGAAATAGGTAGCAGATACCTTGTTGGCAAACGCCGGGCCAACCTGCTCACCTTCATAATCCGCCTCGAAGGTTTCCGGCAGGAACGGCTGGGCGTAAGGACCAGCGGCACGACGGAACAGGTCAGTAATTTCCTGGCGCAGTTCGGTACCCATGATTTTCAGGAAAGAACTTTCAGCACCCGGGACACCACCCGCCTGGGCCGCAGCCACAGTACGCAGGTTGGTCATTTCCAGGGCCATCAGTTCCATTTCCACATCCGCCACCCGATTGCGGAACAACGGATCTTCAATCAGCGGTTTGCCGTTCTGCTGTACCTTGCGAGCCACTTCCTTGAGGTGCTTAAGGGCAGCCTTGGACTGGCCCACACCAGCGATACCGGTACGCTCGAAGGTCAACAGGTACTTGGCACAGGTCCAACCCTTGTTCTCTTCACCCACCAGATTTTCCACTGGCACTTTCACCTCGTCGAAGAACACTTCGTTAACTTCGTGCTCTCCGTCCAGGGTGATCAGTGGGCGTACGGTGATGCCCGGGGTGTTCATGTCGATCAGCAAGAAAGAAATGCCTTCCTGTTTTTTGGCGCTGGGATCGGTACGCACCAGGCAAAAAATCCAGTCCGCATGCTGGCCCAGTGTGGTCCAGGTTTTCTGGCCGGTGACAACGTAGTGATCGCCTTCACGCACGGCCTTGGTTTTCAGGCCCGCAAGGTCAGAACCGGCACCCGGCTCCGAGTACCCCTGACACCACCACACATCGCTATTAAGGATGGAGGGCAGATATTTCTGTTTTTGCTCTTCGGTGCCGAACTTGATGATCACCGGAGCGACCATGTTCACACCGAACGGCAGCACCCCCGGCGCACCGTATTCCGCACACTCTTCTTCAAAAATATGCTTCTGAATCGGCGACCAGCCAGTGCCGCCATGCTCTTTCGGCCAGTGCAGGGCCATCCAGCCTTTTTCGTTGAGAATTTTCTGCCAACGCACGGAGTCATCTTTGCTCAGGTGCTGGCCGTTCTTTACTTTGCTGGCGATTTCTTTCGGCAGCTTGGTATCCAGAAAACTGCGCACTTCATCACGAAATGCCAGTTCTTCCGGGGTAAAGTTAATATCCATGATTACCTCAGCTAATGCTTATTTGCTGTAAAAACCCTTGCCCTGCTCTGCCAGATCGCTAAGCAGCTTGGCAGGCTTCCAGACATCCGAGCCAGTTTGTTGATAGATCTCGTTCGCTTTTTCGAAGATGGCCTTTACGCCCACCTGATCTGCCCAGAACAGCACGCCACCCCGATACACCGGGAAACCGTAGCCGTAGATCCAGATAACGTCCACATCCAGCGGGCGCGCAGCGATACCTTCTTCCAGAATCTTGGCGCCTTCGTTCACCATCACATACATACAGCGCTCCAGAATCTCCTGGTCGCTGATCTCACGCGGGGTGATGCCGTTATCGCTGCGGTATTGCTCAATAATGCCGTCCACAGCGGTTGAAGGTACAGGGGTACGATCGCCGTCTTTATAGTCAAATACGCCGGCTTGGGTTTTCTGGCCCAGACGCCCCGCTTCCACCAGCTCGTCAGTCCAGTTACGTGCCGGGCCATTGGCCGGATCTTCCTTGCGCAGCTCTTCTCGAATGCGGTAGCCCACATCCATGCCCGCCAGGTCAGACATGGCGAACGGCCCCATGGGAAAGCCCAGATCGAACAATACCTTGTCCACCTGCTGGGGGCTGGCGCCTTCATTAACCAACTGTACGGCTTCCGCCTGACGGCGATGCAACATGCGGTTGCCCACAAAGCCGTGGCACACACCGACCAGCACACCGACCTTGCCGATCCGGCGGCTTAAATCCATTACCGTGGCCACCACCTCATCGGAGGTTTTCTCACCGCGGACATTTTCCAGCAGCTTCATGACATTGGCAGGGCTGAAGAAATGCATGCCCATGACATCTTCCGGACGCTGCGTGAAGCTGGCGATACGGTCCACATCCAGGGTCGAGGTATTAGTGGCAAGAATGGCACCGGGTTTACACACCCGATCCAATTCGCTGAACACGGCTTCTTTCACGTCCATGTTCTCGAACACCGCTTCGATCACCAGATCCACGTCGCTCAAATCATCGTAGCTCAGCGTCGGCTGAATGAGCGCCATGCGCTGCTCCACTTGCTCATCACTGATGCGGCCTTTCTTGGCGGTGTTTTCGTAGTTCTTGCGAATCACCGCCACACCCCGCTCCAGCGCATCTTCCTTCACTTCCAGAAGGCGCACGGGAATGCCGGCATTGGCAAAGTTCATGGCGATACCGCCGCCCATGGTGCCCGCACCGATCACCGCCACCTGATTGATCTCACGCTTGGGGGTGTTCTTGTCCAGGCCAGGCACCTTGGCCACTTCGCGCTCAGCAAAGAACACATGACGCTGGGCCGCCGATTCCGGGGACATCAACAATTCGAAGAACAGCTCCCGCTCGCGCTCCACGCCTTTATCAAACGGCAGCTCCACCGCCGCTTTCACCGCCTTGATACAGGAAAACGGCGCCTTGAAGTCACGCTGTTTGCGAGCGATGGATTGCTCGAACTGGTCGAACAGCCCGTCTTGCGCATCCGGTACGGCCACATCACGGAGTTTTCTCAAGGGAGCGTTATCGGCCAACAGTTGACGGGTATATGCCAACGCACCATCCAACAAATCGCCACTAACCACGTTATCAACCAGGCCCAACGACAGGGCCTCTTTGGCTTTCACCGGGTTGCCACCGACGACCATTTCCAGCGCCTTTTGCGCGCCAACCAAGCGTGGTAAGCGCTGGGTGCCGCCCGCGCCGGGGAGCAAGCCCAGCTTGACTTCCGGCAGCCCCAAGCGTGCGCTATCCAGCGCCACCCGATAGTCACAGCCCAGCGCCACTTCAAGGCCACCACCCAACGCAGTGCCGTGGATGGCCGCTACCACCAGCTTGTCGCTGGCTTCGTATTCGTCAATGACCGCCGGCAACGCCGGCTGCTGGGGGGGCTTGCCGAATTCACGGATATCGGCACCAGCCGGGAAGGTTTTGCCTTCACCGATCACCACCACCGCCCGAATTTGTTCATCTGCCAGCGCTTCACGCAGGCATTGCTGCAGGCCTTCACGTACGCCATGGCCCAGTGCATTCACCGGGGGATAATTGATGCGAATAACGCCAATGTCGCTATCGCGACTGAGGCTGACCGGGTTACTCATTACGACTCTCCTCAGGACGTCCTTTCCAGTCTGCATCGCCGGTACGGCGTAAAAGGCAGCGCCAGTCCTGTTAACGGACCGTACTCGAAAGGATCAGATTCATACCAGTATAAGCAAAGACAAGCGCGTTTCAATTATTTCGGAATATAATTTCATTATATGTAAAAGAACCAAAAACAGGGCCTGAGCGCCCTGTTTTTTGTGATATCCGCTTACTCCTCGAGCACTTCGGACATACGTTGCAATACCACTTCGCCATTCTTCACGGTCGCGATATTCGGATCAGCCATCATGCCGCCCTTGCCATCAATTGCCGTCACGCCGTAAGGGTTACTCTCCGGCTTCAGGCTCTTCAGCGCCGCGCTGAAAGCGCCACGAATTGCCTCGGCATCTTCAACGGTACCGGCTTCCTGCATGGCCTGAACCACCGTGTGCAGCGCGAAGTAGTTATAGGCCACTTCAGTAGTCGGATCCTTCTCTGCGTTCTGCTTGTGATACTTGGCCACGAACGCCTTAGCACCCGGCTCTTCATAAAGGGTCAGCGGCACCACCCCCACAGACCCTTCCAGCATTTTGTAGCCACCCATGATCTTGGACATTTCACCCATCTTGGCCTGGTCCATAATCACGAAACCACCCTTGAAACCCAATTCACGGGCCTGTTTGGCCACCAGGGCGGTGGGTTCGGACGCGCCACCAATGAACATCACATCCGGCTTCTCCGCCAGCACCTTGCTCACACCGGTATAGAAGTCAGCGGATTTGTTGTAGTCCATGGGGTTATCCGCCACCACAGTACCGCCCATGGCTTCCCAGGTAGGCACAAACGCCTTGGTCCAGTACTTGGCATAGTCGTGGGTGGCGTTGGCCACGGCCACTTTTTTGCCATTTTCTTTCATGGCGATTTTGGTAAACGGCTTCATGTAGCCGGTAAAGGTGGGCGGAATCCGTACGGTCAGCTCGTTACCCTTCTCCGTCACTGTGGGCACCGAGGTATAAGACATCACCACAAAACCGTCACGCTCGTTAAACGCTTGTAACGCAAAGGTGCCGCCGGAATGTGGAGTGAAAATCACCGGCGCATTGTATTGCTGCACCAGGCGCTTACCATTCACCGCCGCCTGGCTGGGCGAATACTTGTCGTCCAGTGACACCAGATTGATTTCGTAGGTTTCATCACCCACCTTGAAACCACCCGCATCGTTGATTTCTTCCGCCGCCATCTGCAGGCCTTCTAGGGTGTTCTGGCCGTATAGCGCCGCGCCACCACTCAAGGGTCCGGTAAACCCGATAGTGACCTCTTCTGCCGCCTGTACACCCGTTGCCGCCAAAGCGATTGCGCTGGCGCAGGCTAACCGGCGAAAGGTGCTGGCCAATGTCTTTCTTCCATTACGCATGAAACTCTCCCGTTGTTGTTTTGCTCAAACCGTGAGTCTTGTGTTGCCGCCATTTTTTATGGCGTTTGTTGTAGCGAAAATATGTTGTAGCGCACATGCGGATACCCGATAACCATTACGCGCCAATATAGGCCTTGCGAATGGCTTCGTTACCCAGCATTGCGTCTTTATCACCCTCCATGACCAGGCGACCGTTTTCGATCACATAGGCACGATGGGCAATCTTGAGTGCGGCGAAGGCATTCTGCTCCGCCAGCAAAACCGTGGTGCCCTGCTCGTTGATTCCTTTGATGGTTTCAAACATCTGCTTGACCACCAGCGGTGCCAGACCCAACGAAGGCTCATCCAGCAAGAGCAGTTTGGGCCGGCCCATCATGGCGCGGCCGATGGCGACCATTTGCTGCTGACCACCACTGAGAGACCCGGCAGACTGATCCTTTTTTTCATCGAGAATCGGAAACAGTGACAACACCTCTTCCAGTGTCTTTTTGATCGCCGCCTTGTTACGGCGATGTACATAGGCGCCCAACATCAGGTTTTTCAGCACTGACATTTCCGGGAACAGCTTGCGCCCCTCCGGGCACTGCACCACACCACTCTGCACCAGCCCCGACGGTTTCAGGCCGGTGACATCGGTGCCATCCAGTGAAATGGTGCCCGCCGACGGCTTGATCAGGCCGCTAATGGTGTTGAACAAGGTACTCTTGCCCGCACCATTAGCGCCCAGCAGCACCACTAGCTCGCCCTGGGCCACCGACATGGAGACCTGCTCCAGCGCCTTGAAGCTGCCGTAACGGGCTTCCACGTTATTAAGCTGCAGCATCTTCATCACTCCCCAGATAGGCTTCGATCACCAGTGGATTATTCTTAATCTCATCCGGCGTGCCTTCGGCAATTTTTTCACCGTGGTCGATCACCATAATCTTGTCCGCCAGGCTCATGATCATGTCCATCTTGTGTTCAATCAGGCAGACCGTGACGCCGTGATCCACCATTTTGCGAATCAGCCCGGCCAGATTTTCGGTTTCTTCCGGGTTGATCCCGCCAGCGGGCTCATCCAGTAATACCAACTCAGGATCTGTCGCCAGCGCGAGAGCAAATGCCACGCGTTTTTTTTCTTCCTGACTGATATCCGCTGTAATGCGATGGCCGATGTGAGACAGGCCGACAAAATCCAGCACTTCCTGGGCCCGGGCGCGACATTTTTTCTCTTCGTCGCGCAGGCGTTTGGAATTGATGATCACATCCCACAGGCGGGACTGAGTGCGCAGGCGGTGTCCCACGATCAGGTTGTCCAGCACCGTGGATTGATCGAACAACATGGTGGTTTGGAAAGTGCGCGCAATGCCCAGCCGGGCAATGCGATCACAGGCCATGCCGGTAATGTCCATGCCCTGATATTCGATACGCCCTTCGGTGGGTGCCATGGCACCGGCCACCAGATTGAAGAAGGTGCTCTTGCCTGCCCCGTTAGGGCCGATGATGGCGTTGATCTTATTGGCTTCGAATTCGATGCTGACGTTATTGACCGCCGCCAGCCCACCGAAACGCTTGGTAAGGTTATGAATCTTAAGCATGGTTACCGGCCTCCTGCGTGGATGATGCCGAGGTCTTGTTGGACGACGTATTGGTGGCCCCCTTCTCTTTTTTCTGGCTGGCATCGTGAGCCGCTGCAAGGCGACGACCGCGCCAGGACAGGAAGGACCCCACCACCCCTTTCGGGAAGAAGATCACCAACACCACCAGCATCGGTCCGAACACGATCATCCGATACTCTTCCAGGAACTGCAGTGACTGGGTCAGCCAGGTAATGGCCAAGGTGCCCAGTAGTGGGCCCATCAAGGTGCCAATACCACCGACCAACAGGTAGGTAATCATGTCGAAGGTGTGGGTCACCTCGGCTTCCGCCGGGCCAATAAAACGCACCATGCCGGCATACAGCGCACCCGCCACACTGGCGTAGGTGGTAGACAGTACAAACGCCAGCACCTTGTTACGCATCAGGTTGATCCCCAGCGACGCCGCCAGATCATCACTGATACGAATGGCTAGGAAGGTCCGCCCCAACAAGGAATGCGCGATTCGCGATGCCAGCCAGATGGACAGCACCATGAACGCCAACGCCAAGTAATAGAACGGGGTGGTCTCGGTGAAGTCCACCAGCCCGAAGCCACTCGGCGCAGGAATATTGATAATCCCCAGAGCACCGTGGGTCAGCTCTTCCCACTTATCCAGCAACAGATAAATGATAAAGCCCACGCACAGAGTGAAGATGGCGAAGTAGTGCTCTTTCAGGCGCAGCGAGATCACCCCCACCAGAAAACCGAGGATAGCGCCCACCGCCCCTGCCGCGATAAACGCCGGCCAGAAAGCCCAGCCATGATCGACGGTCAGAATGGCCAGCGCATACGCACCAATAGCAAAGAAGCCGCCATGGGCCAGGTTTAACTGGCCGCACAGGCCGGTAATGATATTCATCCCATACACGGCAATCGCCCAGACAAACGCCAATGCCATCACGTAAACCTGGTACTCATTGCCCGCCACAAAGGGGAACAGCAGCGCTGCCACGATCATTACGATCTTCATCGCCGGGGTCATGAAAAAATTGGAAATCTTGGTCAGGGCGTTCATTAGTGGACCCCCTTGCTGAACAGGCCAGTCGGCTTGATGGAAAGAATCACCACCAATAACGCAAACGCGATGATGTCCTTGTAATCAGTGGAGATATAAAAACCACCAAACGCTTCGGCAAAGCCAATAATCAGCCCGCCAACAATGGCACCGGGAATGGAGCCCATGCCACCAAGGATGATGATCACAAAGGCTTTCATGATCAGCAGATGCCCCATGGCCGGGTAGACCAGGTTAATCGGCGCAAACAGGGTCGCACCCACCGCCGCCAGCGCCCCGGAAATGGCAAAGGTCATCATCGCCACCCGGTTGGCATCAATGCCGACCAGAAAAGCGCCTTCACGATTCTGCGCCATGGCCACGATGGTGGAACCGGTCATGGTTTTCTTCAGGAACAGATGCAGCACCGCCATCAGTGAAAACGCACCGGCAATGATCAGCACCCGCTGGGCCGGAATGGTCATGCCGGCAATATCCAGGATTTCGGTATAGGGCGTCGGCATGCGGCGGAACTCGGCGCCCCACTGCATTTGCACCAGCGCTTCCAGAAACAGCATGATGCCGATAGCCGCAATCTTGTCGTGAATCGGGGGCGCATCACGTAACGGGTTGAACACCAGCCGTTCACACAATACCGCCAGCGCCGCCACTGCCACGGCAGCCAACAGCATGGCCACCCAGTAGTTCACACCGAAGTCGACCATGGTGATATACGAGACATAGGCGCCGACCATATACAGCGCCCCGTGAGCAAAATTCGGTACGTGCAGAATGCCGTACACCAGCGTCAGCCCCAGGGCGACAAGCCCGTAGATGCTGCCCAGCGTCAGGCCATTGAGCACTTGTTGAAAGAACAGTTCCAAGGCAAAGCCTCCTGTTGGGGAGAAACCCGCCGGCGGCATGCCGCCACGCCCTCGCGGTTTCACACCACGTAGGGCACCGGTTTCTCGTTTTGCGTTGTTATTTCAGCTCCGCGGAGTAGCGCTTCCGCTTATTTGTTTATGCTGGAGCTGACTCGGCCTGCCCACCATTAGACAGACCGCTATGGGCAAGCGCCGTTACGACGCCTGCTGTGTTTTCTGGCCTGCCCACTCCTGCTCCTGCAGGGCTCGCCACATCACCTTACCGGTGGGCGAACGGGGCAGCTCATCGCGGAACTCCACCACATGGGGCACCTTGTAGGCCGCCATTTCCTCTTTGCACCAATCGATGATGGCCTGCTCGGTGAGCGAGCCCTTCATGTCATCGCGCAATACCACACAGGCCTTAACGGTTTCGCCGCGGCGTTCGTGGGGAGTGGAAATTACGCAGCTTTCCTGGATCGCAGAATGGCGGTACATCAAGCTTTCCACCTCTGCCGGCCACACCTTGAAGCCGGACGCATTGATCATGCGTTTCACCCGGTCGACAATGAAGAAATAGCCCTCTTCATCGATGTAGCCCAAATCACCGGTGCGGAAAAAGCGTTTGCCATCCAATTCCAGAAACGCTTTCTGCGTCTCTTGTGGGCGTTTCCAGTAACCCTGGAACACTTGCGGACCGTGGCTGATGATTTCACCCACTTCCCCCTGGGGAAGCTCCTTGCCGGTTTCCACATCAATGATGCGCGAATCGATATCGAACACCGGAATCCCCAGGCACTGAGACTTGGGTCGGTCGGTGGGATTGATGTGCGTGCCGGCAATGGTTTCGGACAGGCCATAACCTTCCATGTAGCGCAGGCCGGTGAGTGCGAAGAGCTTGTCGGACACCGCCGCCGGCATAGCTGCACCGCCGCCACCGATATTTTCCAGCGATGACAGGTCGTAGTTCTCCACTTCCGGGTCGGACAGTAGGTCGATGGCCATGGTGACAATGTTCACCCAACGGCTCACCTTGTAGCGCTCGATCAGCTTGGCCGCCACACGGCGGTCCCAGCGCGTCATCAGCACAGTCAAGGACCCGCAGTAAATCGGCGAATTCATGGAGCCCTGCATGCCGGTCACATGAAAATACGGCAGCGTAGCCAGAGTGACGGATTCGGTGGTGCCATGGCTCCACACTGCCCCCTGCACACAGGTGGCCATCACCGACGCATGGGTATGCATGCAGCCCTTGGGAGCTCCGGTGGTGCCGGAGCTGTACGGAAAGACCGCCAGATCGTCCGGGCCGACCAACAATTCGCCGGGGGTTTTATCTGCCGCGATAACGTCTTTCCAGGCCAGGTGGGCCGGGTCCGTCAGGGCAGCGGCCGGCGCTTCCACCTCTGGAGGCAAAGGCAAGTCCGTGTCACGGACGATGTAATCGTTGTAGGCCGCCACAATCACATGGCGCAGGTTCACCTTGCCCACCACCGGCGCCATCGCCGCCAGCAACTCCTGACCACAGATCGCCACCGACGCGTCGGTATCTTCCAGGTAGTGTTCCAGCTCTGCCGCCCGGTTCATGGGGTTCACCGGCACCACAATGGCATTGGCCCGCAGGATGGCGTAATAGCTGATAGTGAACTGGGGAGCGTTCTGCATGAACAGCAGCACCCGGTCGCCCTTCTCCACGCCCAGTGATTGCAGGTAGCCCGCGAGGGCATCCACCTGCTGCTTCAACTGGGAAAACGTGAGGGGGCTATCGTAATAATGGATCGCGTCCCGCTGCGGGTAACGCAGTGCAGACACCTCCAGATTGGTATAGAGGCTGGTCTGCGGCAGGCTCAGATGCTTGGGAATATTCTCTGGCCAGACCGCAAAATGCCGATCAGACATGGCTTACTCTCCCGAATGCAGCCCTACAGGGCTGCTTTTATTGTTGATGCCCGAAAAAAGCGGGCAAAACCGACAAGACCCGGCTAACGCAGCCTGCTCATCGGTGAATACAAAGTGTTGACTCGCCGGTCAATCTGACACGGGCAATGGGGAGCGTCAATACTATTTTGGAACTACGTTTTGTTTTTTGAAAACAAATACAACGGAGGGGAAAAAGCAGAAAAGCAGGCAGGAGGACCAAGAACATACCACCGGGTATGCTTCAGGCACACACCGGTTATCGGAAATTCGGACGGGAATTTTACTGGGGACTGAGGCGCCGCGCCCCTCAGGCCGGGGCGTCAGTGTCGGTGAGCAGAAAGGGAGAGTGCTGCAGGCTGAACACAAAGGTATCCACGTAATCCGGCGCAGACTCCGCCAAGTCGAACACCGACGGGTCCAGCAACCAGTGCATGATTAATCCGGTTAACAAGCTGTGCAGCATGGTCACCGCACGACTAACGTCTAACCCGTCGGGTAGCTGCCCCCTGGCAATGGCATTCCTGAACGTGGTTTCCAAACTGTCAGAGGCGTCTCTGCAGGCATCCTGCTGGCGGTGCAGCAGATCCAGGTTCTCCCCGCTGAGCTCGCACTTCTGGAAAATGATCTCGAACACCCGGCGCTGGGACGGGTCCTGTGCCGCTTTTTGTAACAGATAGACCATAAACTCGCGCAGTCGACCCAGTGGATCCACCTCATCATCGGCCCCCGCGCGCTGGGCCAGCGCCTCAAATGGCAGACGTCGTCGATCGGCCATGGCCACAAAGACATCGTGCTTATTCTTGAAATGCCAGTAAATCGCCCCTCGTGTCACACCCGCCTCACTGGCAATATCATTCAATGAGGCGGACAACACACCCTTGCGGTGGAATACCTGCTCGGCCGCATCCAGAATCTGGGTACGGGTTTCCATCGCTTCTGCCTTGGTGCGCCGGACCATAGGAGGCTCCCAAATGGACATAAGAATTTTTTGTGCAGATGGGCCTAAAGGCCTATACATACATTGCTGAATGTATATACTGAACCTGATTCATTATTCATGCAAGCGCTACCAGTCCGTCTGCACAGGGTTGGTAAGTAGCGTGTTTTAGCGTGTTTCCAAGCACTGAGGTAATTATGCGCAGCGGTTTCATTCTTCCCTTGATGGCAGGCGCACTCGCCCTGCAGCTTAGCGGCTGCGGCGATGCCGACCAGCCCGGTCAACAACAACAGCAAGCCCCACAAGCCGGTTTCGTCACGGTCAAGGCTGACACTGTCACCCTGAACCGGGAATTGCCCGGCCGGACCACTGCGCATCAAATTGCCGAAGTGCGGCCCCAGGTCAGCGGCGTCATTGAGAAGCGCCTGTTCGAGGAAGGCCAGGAAGTAGAAGCCGGCCAACCGCTGTACAAGATCGACTCGCGTACCTATCAGGCTGCCGTGGCCACAGCCAAGGCCGAGCTGGCCCGCTCCCAGGCAACGCTGAAGTCCAATGACTTACGCGCCAAGCGCTTCAAGAAGCTGCTGGACTACAAAGCCGTGAGCCAGCAGGAGTACGACGAAGCCCAGGCCCAGCTAGATGAAAACAAAGCCGCAGTTGCCGCTGCCCGAGCCAACCTGCAAAGCGCCCAGATCAACCTGGACTACGCCACCATCGAAGCACCCATTAGTGGCCGTATTGGTCGCTCCAGCGTCACTGCCGGTGCCCTGGTCACTGCCAACCAGGCCAACACCCTGGCCACCATCAGGCAGCTGGATCCAATCTATGTGGATCTGACCCAGTCCAGCAATGAACTGCGCCAACTTCGTCAGGCCATGCAAGCCGGTGAGCTGCAACAAGTCAGCGACGATGAAGCTCGCATCACCCTGATTCTGGAAGACGGCTCTCACTACCGGGAAGCCGGCGCACTGCAATTTTCCGAATTTGCAGTAGATGAAAGCACCGGTTCCGTGACAATGCGCGCCCTGTTCCCGAACCCGGAAAGCGAGCTACTGCCCGGCATGTTTGTGCGCGGCCGCCTGCCGGAAGGACAGCGCAAGGATGCCATTCTGGTTCCCCAGAAAGGCATTACTCGCGATCCCACGGGACAAGCCTATGCCATGCTGATCGACAGCAATGACCAGGCCAAGAAGGTGAAGGTCAGCACTGAGCGTGCGGTGAAAAGCCAATGGTTGATCGCTGATGGCCTGAAAGACGGCGACCGCCTGATTGTCGACGGCCTGCAGCGCATTCAACCCGGCTCGCCGGTGACGCCAGTGGATACCGAGAAAGCCGACGGCGAAGCCGCCCAACAAGAACAGCCCCAGTCCCCCGCCGAGAACACCGGCGAGGCACAAAGCGCAGCGCAATAGCGCGCAACGACGAGAAACGGGATTCCCATGGCCAGATTTTTTATTGACCGTCCGATTTTCGCCTGGGTTATCGCCATCATCATGATGATGGCCGGTGCCCTGGCCATTTACACCCTGCCCATCGAGCAGTACCCCACCGTTGCGCCGCCGCAAGTGTCCATTGCCGGTAACTACCCCGGTGCCTCGGCAAAAACCGTGGAAGACTCGGTCACCCAGGTGATCGAGCAGCAAATGAACGGGATCGACAACCTGCTGTACATGAGCTCCAGCAGTGACTCCTTCGGTAACGCCGCGGTGAACCTGACATTCGCCCCCGGCACCGACCCGGACATTGCCCAGGTACAGGTACAGAACAAGCTGCAACTGGCGACCCCACTGCTCCCCCAGGAAGTACAGCAACAGGGGATGCAGGTCACCAAGTCCTCTGACTCCTTCCTGATGGTAGCGGCCTTCACTTCCGATGACGGCAGCCTGACCCGGGCGGACTTGGCCGATTATATTGCTTCCAACGTACAGGATCCGGTAAGCCGGGTGCCCGGCGTGGGCCAGATCCAGTTATTCGGCTCGCCCTACGCCATGCGCATCTGGCTGGACCCGAACAAACTCAACAAGTTTGACCTGACGCCCCAGGACATCACCCAAACCATCCAGGTCCAGAACAATCAGGTGGCCAGTGGCCAACTGGGCGGCGCCCCTGCGGTGGAAGGCCAGCAACTGAATGCCACCATCATTGCCCAAACCCGTCTGGAAGACGTGGATCAGTTCAAGAATATTCTGCTAAAAGTGAACCCGGACGGCTCTCAAGTCTTCCTGAAAGACGTGGCCCGGGTAGAACTGGCGGCACAGAACTACGACGTGCAGGGCCGGTACAACGGCCAACCCGCCGCGGGCTTGGCTATCAACCTGGCCACCGGCGCCAATGCGCTGGACACCGCCGAGGCACTGCGTGCTCGTCTGGCAGAACTGGAACCCTTCTTCCCGGACAAAATGAAGATGGAGTTCCCCTACGACACCACGCCGTTTGTCAGTATCTCCATCGAAGAAGTGGTGCACACCCTGTTCGAGGCCATCATCCTGGTGTTCCTGGTGATGTACCTGTTCCTGCAAAACTTCCGCGCCACCCTGATTCCTACCCTGGCGGTACCGGTAGTATTGCTGGGCACCTTTGCGGTGCTGGCCGCCTTCGGTTTCTCCATCAATACCCTGACCATGTTCGGCATGGTGCTGGCCATCGGCCTGCTGGTAGATGACGCTATCGTGGTGGTGGAAAACGTGGAACGAGTGATGCACGAGGAAGGCCTACCGCCCAAGGAGGCCACCCGTAAATCCATGGGCCAGATCACTGGCGCGCTAGTCGGTATCGCCCTGGTTCTGTCGGCGGTATTCATTCCCATGGCCTTCTTCCCCGGCTCCACCGGTGCCATTTACCGCCAGTTCTCCATCACCATTGTGTCGGCCATGGTGCTGTCTGTGCTGGTGGCCATGATCCTGACACCAGCCCTCTGCGCCACCATGCTCAAGGCCAAGGACAGCGAACATCAGACCGATCACGGCTTCTTTGGCTGGTTCAACCGCACCTTTGATCGTGGCACCCGCCGCTACCAGGGCAGCGTAGAGAAGATCCTCGGCCGCCGGGGTCGCTACCTGTTCATCTATGTAATCATCGTCGGCGTACTCGCTTTCAGCTTTATGCGCCTGCCGTCCAGCTTCCTGCCGGAAGAAGATCAGGGGATTCTGTTCACCCTGGTCACCCTGCCGGCCGGTTCCACCCAGGAACAGACCGTGGACGTGCTGAAAAAAATGGAGGACTACTATCTCAACGAAGAGTCCTCCGCCGTGGATGGCCTGTTCACCGTAGCCGGCTTCAGTTTCACCGGCCAAGGCCAGAACGCCGGCATGGCCTTCGTGAACCTGAAAGACTGGTCAGAACGGGACCTGTCCGTGGACGGCGCCAACAATGTGGTTGGCCGTGCCATGGGTTACTTCTCGACTATTCGTGAAGCCATGATGTTCGCCCTCAACCCACCCTCAATTCCTGAACTGGGGAACGCCAGCGGTTTCGACTTCCAGCTGCTGGACCAGTCTGGTCAGGGCCACGAAGCACTGATCCAGGCCCGTAACCAGATGCTCGGCATGGCCGCCCAGGACCCGCGCCTGGCCGGTGTGCGCCCCAACGGCCTGGAGGACAGCCCGCAATACCAGGTCAACATTGATCAGCAGAAAGCCAAGGCGCTGGGCCTGTCCATCAGCGACATCAACAGCACCTTGCAGATCGCCTGGGGCTCCAGCTACGTGAACAACTTCGTGGACCGGGGCCGGGTGAAACGGGTGTATGTACAGGCCGATGCCCCTTACCGGATGCTGCCGGAAAATATCAACGACTGGTTCGTGCGTAACAATCAGGGCGAAATGGTGCCGTTCTCCACGTTCGCCACCGGCCACTGGACCTATGGCTCGCCCAAGCTGGAGCGTTACAACGGCGTGTCCTCGGTGAACATTCAGGGCAACGCAGCGCCCGGTTACAGTACCGGTGACGCCATGGATGCCATGGAAGAACTATCCGCCAAGCTGCCCGCCGGGTTCGGCTTTGAATGGACTGGCATGTCTTACCAGGAGCGTCAGTCTGGTGACCAGGCCCCGGCCTTGTACATCATTTCCCTGCTGGTGGTATTCCTTTGTCTGGCCGCCTTGTATGAAAGCTGGTCGATTCCGTTCGCGGTCATGCTGGTCGTACCACTGGGTATCCTGGGGGCCGTATTGGCCGCCACCTTCCGCGACCTGAACAACGACGTCTTCTTCCAGGTGGGGCTGTTGACCACCATCGGGCTCTCGGCGAAAAACGCGATTCTGATTGCGGAATTTGCGCTGGAGCTGGAGCAGAAAGGCGAGCACTTGCTCAAGGCCACACTGGAAGCGGTACGCATGCGGCTACGTCCGATTTTGATGACCTCACTGGCTTTCATGCTCGGGGTAACCCCGCTGATGATCAGTACCGGCGCCGGCGCCGGTGCCCGTAACGCCATCGGTACCGGGGTATTCGGCGGCATGCTTACCGCCACCGTCCTCGCCATCTTCTTTATTCCGTTGTTCTATGTGGCGGTACGCAAACTGTCCGGCGTGCCCCTCAACGGCAAGAAGAAAGACAAAGAGTAAGTCCAAGCGGAGTAACCCCCATGACCCGTAATCCTCTGACGCTCGCCCTTCTGGGCGGGCTGATGCTGGGTGGCTGCACCCTAGCCCCCAGCTACGAACAACCTGCGTCCCCGGTGCCTGCCCAACTGGGCGAAACCACCACTGACGGCGCCAGCGAGCTGACCCTGCCCGGTTGGTCCACCCTGTATCAGAGCGCGGAACTGCAGCAACTGATCCAGAGCGCCCTGGACAATAACCGGGACCTGCGCCTGGCGGTGCTGGATGTGGCCGCCCTGCGGGCCCAGTACCAGATCCAGCGTGCGGATCTATACCCGAACCTGTCCGTGGATGGCAGCGGCACTCGCCAGCGCTTGCCCGGCGATCTGTCATACACCGGCAGTTCCACCCTCTCTGATCAATACGGTGTTCAGGTTGGCGTCACCGCCTGGGAACTGGACCTGTTCGGACGGGTGCGTAGCCTCAAGGATGCCTCCCTGGAGAATTATCTGGCCAGTGAAGAGGCCCAGCGCAGCACCCAGCTGGCCCTGATTGCCCAAGCGGCGCAGAGCTACCTGACCCTGGTCAGCGACCGTCAAAACCTGGCGATCAGCGAAGAGACCGTGGCCGCACAAGAGGACTCACTCACACTGATCCAGCGGCGCTTCGAAAGCGGCCTCGGCACCGAACTGGATGTGCGGCAGGCGCAGATTGCCCTGCAAGGCGCCCGTGCCAATCTGGCCAGTTTTGAACGCCAGGTCAGCCAGGATTACAACGCTCTCGCCGTGCTGGTGGGGGGGCCACTGCCCACGCTGGAATCGGTCAATCTGGACAGCGACACCCTCGCGCTGGTAGCACCGGTGCCGGAAGGCCTCTCCTCCGCCCTACTGACCCAACGCCCCGACGTGCAGCAAGCCGAACATCAACTGCGCGCCGCTAATGCCAGCATCGGCGCAGCACGAGCAGCCTTCTTCCCGAGCATTCAGCTCACCGGCGCCTATGGCACCATGAGCAGCGAGCTATCCGGCCTGTTCGACAGCGGCTCCAAAGCCTGGTCGTTCAGCCCCAGTATTTCCCTGCCAATTTTCTCGGGAGGCCGTAACAAGGCCAATCTGGATCTGGCTGAAGTGCGCCAGGATCAGGCCGTGGCCACTTATGAAAAAGCCATTCAGACCGCTTTTCAGGAAGTCGCCAACGCCCTGGAGGCCCGTGACACCCTGGCCCGCCAGCAGCAGGCTCAGCAAGCTCTGGTTACCGCCACGGAACAATCCCTGACGCTCTCTCAACAGCGTTACGAACAAGGCGCGGATGATTATCTGGCGGTACTGGACGCACAGCGCACCCTGCTCGCCGCTCGCCAGCAACTCGTCACCCTGAAGCTGCAGCAGCTAACCAACGAAACAGAGCTGTATCGCGCATTGGGCGGGGGCTGGAACGCACAGCATCCCACTCACGTGGCCAGCCGTTAGTTAAGTGCGATGTCGGATTACGCCTTTCGGCTAATCCGACCTTGTGTCTCTCCGGCGGAAGGATTTGCTACCCTTTCGCCACTGCTGGCGGGCAACCCGTATCCGACCTGAGGCCCTGAGCCTGTGACGTAGATAGGTCTCGCCAGTATTTCTC
>NZ_JBEDTC010000008.1:0-4921 GCF_040118815.1 Alcanivorax sp. | reverse complement strand
GATTAAAGTTGAACGGGCTGAGCAAACCCCGTGGAACTTGATCACGGTCAACAGATCACGGATGAAGTCGCTTAAGGCGCCAGCTATGGCAAAATAGCCCCTACTCGAGGCTCCACGCCGATGGCCTAGGATTGCATGCCCAAAGATCCGGTAGGCAGGTATTTCCGTGCCCAGCTTCTCCTTCATCGTGGTTTTGACGTCGATTTCGATCAGCACCCCGAAGCAGTTATCCGTGAGAGACTGACGCGCTCGTTTGTCAACCGCCTCAAAATCAGCATCTTCTATGGTTCGATCAATAGTGTACGGCACCAGCGATTATTACTTAGGGCCAAGCTTGATAACTCGCAGGCGCAATGCATTCACAATCACGCTGAAAGACGACAGCGACATTGCAGCAGCCGCGAAGATCGGTGAAAGCAGTATCCCGAAGAACGGGTACAAAACCCCCGCCGCAATCGGAACGCCCGCGGAGTTGTACACAAAAGCAAAGAACAGGTTCTGTCGGATATTGCGCATGGTCGCCAGCGACAGACGACGCGCTTCTACAATACCCATCAAGTCGCCGCGCAGCAGCGTAATGCCCGCGCTTTCGATGGCCACATCTGTGCCGGTGCCCATGGCCACCCCCACGTCCGCCGTTGCCAATGCAGGCGCGTCGTTAACGCCATCACCCGCCATCACGACAACACCCCCTTCATCTTTCAGACGCTGGACGATCTTGCCCTTATCTTCCGGCAGTACCTCCGCTTCCACTTCATCGATATGCAATTTGCGAGCAACCGCCTCGGCCGAGGTGTAGTTATCGCCAGTCAGCATGACCACTCGAATGCCGTCTTTTTGCAGCGCGACAATAGCAGCGTGGGTCGTTCTCTTGATGGGATCGGAGATGGCCAACAGCCCAGCGATTTTTCCATCGACGGCGGCAAAAATCACGGTAGCACCATCTTTGCGATGCTCGTCGGCATCGCTGTCAAATCTAGTGGTGTCGACATTCTCCGACTCCATGAGAAGACGATTACCAAGCAGCACCCGCTTGCCGTCGATTTTTCCTGTTACCCCTTTACCGTTGGGAGAATCGAAGTCTTCCGCATCCGGCAGCTTCAGCTCCATGCCCTTGGCTTTGTCCAGAATGGCGTGGGCCAGTGGATGCTCACTGCCTTTCTCGAGTCCGCCCGCAAAACGCATCAAAGCATCGTCATCGTACCCATTCGCTGTAACAATTCGGGTGATTTGTGGCTGCCCCTCTGTCAACGTGCCGGTCTTATCCACTACCACCGTATCTACCTTTTCCATGCGTTCAAGGGCTTCCGCATCGCGGATCAGCACACCACTTTGGGCGCCGCGGCCAACACCTACCATGATCGACATCGGCGTTGCCAGACCCAGTGCGCAAGGGCAGGCAATGATCAGAACACTGACCGCCGCAATCAGCCCGAACGCCATGGGCGGTGTCGGCCCAAGGAATGACCAGGCTATAAAGGCAACAATGGCAATTAGGATCACGGTGGGCACAAACCAGCTCGCCACCTTATCGGCAAGCCCCTGGATCGGTGCGCGGCTGCGTTGGGCGCTGGCCACCATCTGCACGATTTGGGAAAGCATGGTGTCCCGGCCAACCTTGTCGGCCCGCATGATAAAGCTGCCCTGTTGGTTAATACTGCCGCCAATCACTTGGTCGCCAGACTTTTTGCTGACTGCAAGAGGCTCACCGGTCACCATGGACTCATCCACGTTGGAGCTGCCTTCAAGTAACTCACCGTCCAGCGGCACCTTGTCCCCCGGGCGCACTCGCAGGCGATCACCCACCTTGACCTGATCCAGCGACACATCGGACTCGTCGCCCTGGTCATCCAGCTTTCGGGCCGTCGCCGGTGCCAGATCCAGCAGCGCCTTGATCGCGCCCGAGGTTTTCTCCCGGGCCCGCAGTTCAAGCACCTGGCCTAACAGAACCAGCACCACGATGACCGCAGCCGCCTCGAAGTAGACGGCGACAGAACCGTCTTCCTGCCGAAAGGCGTCGGGGAAAATCTGGGGCGCCAGTGTCGCCACCAGGCTGTAGATCAGCGCCACGCCAGTACCAATGGCAATGAGCGTGAACATGTTCAGATTGCGGCTGACGACGGACTTCCAGCCTCTGACAAAGAAAGGCCAGCCACACCAGGCCACTACTGGCGTCGCCAACACCAGTTGAATCCAGTTGGACATTTGTGGGGCAACGATCTGGTCAAGGCCGGTGAGATGTCCGCCCATTTCCAGCACCAATACCGGCAGGGCCAGCACCAGGCCAATCCAAAATCGACGGGTCATGTCTTTGAGCTCTGCCGAGGGCCCGTCATCCAGACTTACCTGCTCGGGCTCCAGGGCCATACCACAGATAGGGCAATCTCCGGGGCCCTGCTGGCGAATTTCCGGATGCATCGGGCAGGTGTACATGGTGCCCGGAGCCACGGGTTCGTCCTGTTTCTGTTCTCCACTGAGGTAGTGTCCCGGGTCGCCGTCAAACTTCGATTTGCACCCCGAAGAACAGAAATACCAGGTTTTCCCGCCATGCTCGCTGCGATGTTCCGCCGAGTGTGGATTCACCGACATGCCGCAAACAGGATCTTTGACCGTGTGCTCAGCCGTCATGGCCGATCCCTCCCTATCGAGTTCTGGTGATTAGTGATGATGAGCATGAGATTCTTTGTGTCCCGCTTCTTCGGCTTCTGTGGCCTTTTTCAGGAACAGTTGCTCGGCCACTGCGATAACAATCATGGTGACAACCGCCACGCCAATAACAAACAGGTCAGTATTCAGTTTGACCCAAACGAAGCCACCAAGAGCGAGCAAATCCAGAACAATTGCCACCGTGGGCACCCACACATTGGCCTTCACATCCTCCCGTAAATAGCGCAGAACGCCCCAATGGATAGCAATGTCCATGATCAGGTAAAAAATGATGCCCAGCGCTGCAATTCGGGACAGGTCGAAGAAGGCCGTGAGGATAAGCCCAAGCACCACGGTATAAACCAGCGTGTGCTTCTGGATGCTACCGGGCATGCCGAAATGACTGTGGGGGACCAGCTTCATTTCAGTCAGCATGGCCAACATGCGTGAGACGGCGAAAATACTGGCCAGAATGCCACCGGCGGTGGCCATCATCGCAATGGCGACGGTAAACCAGACGCCGTAGTCGCCCAATGCGGGACGCGCAGCGGCCGCCAGAGAGTAGTCCTGCGTTTTGATGATTTCCGCCAGGGACAGGTTACTGGCAACGGCGAAACCGACCAGGGTGTAGATCACCACGCAGGCTGCGATGGAAATAATAATCGCTCGCCCCACGTTTCTCTTGGGGTCTATGACTTCCGAGCCGCTGTTGGTGATGGTGGTAAAACCTTTGAAGGCCAGAATGCCAAGGGCCGTTGCCCCCAGGAAATTGCCAAAGGTTCCAGCCTCACCGGGGCTAGAGAAATCAACAGAAACACTGTCGGCAATCCAGATACCCACCAGCCCGAAAACCAGAATGCCTCCGATCTTCAGGATACCTATAAAGGAAGCCACGCCCTGAATCATTCGGTTGCCCAACAGATTGATCAGAAACGCGGCCAGAATTAGTGAGACGCCAAGAATGGGCACCATGCGGCCACTTTCATCGCCATCGAACAGTTGCATGGTGTAAGAACCGAAGGTTCGCGCAAGAAAGCTCTGGGCAATCACCATCGAGAAATACATCAGCAAAGCATTGAAAGCCGTCGGTAACCGATTGCCATAGGCTTTGTGCAGGTACATGCCTATGCCCCCGGCTGACGGGTAGGCATTGGAAATTTTGATGTAGGAATAGGCACTGAAGCTTACGATTACCGCCGCGGCCAGAAACGCCAACGGGAAAAGAACGCCAGTCATCTGCGCCATCTGCCCGGTAAGGGCGAAGATACCGGCGCCAATCATGACACCGGTGCCCAGCATAACAGTTCCCGGAAGTGTAAGACTGCCTTTCTGATAGCGCGTGGTTCTGTCGTGCGTGCTGCTCATACAACCTCCTGTTGTTTTGAACGGCGTTTGATACTCAATAAATAGCCAATGCTGGCTTGGGTAGATCTCACTTGCATCAATGTCGAGAAAAACGGGCCAAAGAAATATCTTTAGCCCCTAAGTACCTGATCAGAGTGCGATGCGGGCGCCGATCACGGCAAACCAGTCTTCCGTACCACCGCCCCCGGCTTTGGCGAAATCCGCGCTATCGCCGTACTTGCGCTCATGCACCACGCCCACATAAGGCGAGAACGCACGGTCGATCAGATCATAGCTCAACCTGAGTCCGGTTTCGATAGAAACCAGTCCTTTACCAACGCCAATTTCCCGGTCCTCGCTAAACGCAACCGTGGCATCCAGCGTTGCCGCCAGAATCCAGTAGTTGGTGAGAAGCAGCTCGTACTCTGCATCCAGTTCGGCTGACGTATCGCCATCCTTACTGACATACAGGTTTGCATCGATCTCAAACCATTGGGGAGCCAGCCCGGCTACACCGAGAACGGCATATGTACGGTCCGGCCCCTCGGGCGTATCGAAACGCACGCCCGCTTTGGCGTCGAAGAACTTGGAGATGGGGATCTGGCCGACCAGCTGGTTTTCCAGTGTTTCGTAGGCCTGCTCCTCTATCTCGTACTCCCCGGTTGTGAGCAACCGGACTTTGAACTCGTCGGTGCCATAGAAAGCATCCGCATTCCAGACGCCCAGTTCCTCGTCATCGTCGCTGTAGCGGTATTCAAACTCCTCGAATTGAACACCCCAGGTTGTGAGCGGCTGTTTACGAGCGGTGGTGTCGGAGATCATTTCCTGAGCTGTCACCGCCGTTGAGAATCCGATAGAGGCAAAGAAACTGACCGCAACAAGTGATCGAATACAACTCATGCCTCACCTCCTTCTTCAGCAGCCGCGTCTG
>NZ_JBEDTC010000007.1:0-5375 GCF_040118815.1 Alcanivorax sp. | reverse complement strand
AAACTCCCATGTCCATGTGCCGTTATCATCAGTGACAGACACCTCGATGATATTGCAGCCACGTTCTGCTTTCGCTTTTAGTTTTTGTCCAAACTTGGCAGATGCTGGAAACAAACTGACACCTTCATGGAAGGTTTCACTGGCGCTGTTATACACCATGTCTATATCCAGTTTGCCCAGATCAACCATCTTTGTTTCTTTCAGCGTGAGTTCACGGCCGGCTTTGAAAGCTCCATGTCCGCAATTACCACGGTTAAATACAACGTCATGCACGGTCACTTCGTCTTCCTTGGCAGTGAGGTAGACAGTGCGGCCGGTGACTTTGATATCTACCGAGGGTTGGCCTGAACCCGAAGAGCCACTGTTGCCGTATATTGCAGGGTCCACATAGTTGCCATCGTCATCGACAGTCGCATACTCAAACCCTTCGAACTGCACAAAATCAATATGGTTTTTGAGTTCCTGGAGTGTTTCTTCGGCGTTCATGCCGTCAAGCTTGGCAAAGTCAGGCTCTATGACGTTTCCGTCATGATCGACATAGCCCCTCAGGTAGACGCTCCAAAGGTCGTAGAGCAGTTTCTTGTCGGCTTCGTTGGTGGCGCTTTCGGATAGCTCAATGAAGCTATCGACGTGGTTGTTCGCATCGAACGTGGTTTCGCCGCAGCCTTGTAGCGCGGCGATAGCCATAATGACCAGGCTGATTCTGCTGGAGATTTTCATGTGATTCCCTTTGGCTGTTTATTGGGTGGGGAAGACCATGTCTGGCAGTAGGTCGTGGGCTAGGAGGGAGTCATCGGCATTCCACGCCAGCTTTAGCGACACTGGTGTAGAAACGCTTGACGTTCCCTCTGCCCTGGCTGAAGCCTTCCAGCTCCTCGATGGAGTACTGTTGAGCCAGCTTATTGAAGGCGCAGCGGCACATCTCGGTAGGGGCGCTTTGCGTGCATCCTGCGAGGAACTCTCCTTTGACCTTGTTCATGGGGTCGTCTGAGCACCCCGTAGAAAGAAGGGAGAAGGCTAATAGGGCAATGCTGATGGGTTGATTCATGGTGCTTCCTTACTGCAATACCAGGCTGGCACCTAGGGATACCCCAATGACCAGTCCTACGGTTTGCGGTCCCATCATCCAGAACAGCTTGATCCAGATCAGAGACCCCATGCCGCCACTGGTGAACATCATGTCGGGCTTGGCGAAACGGCGAATGGCGTCACCAATCAAGGCGCCAATAGTGCCGGTTACGGTTCCCACGACGGCTGCGAATATCTTGGCCATCACACCGGCCCCCAGCACCATGGCTGAGTTGTTGTAGCTCACCATGATGATGGCCAGCACCAGGGCTGCGATGCCCCAGCCAATAGCGGATTTTTGGATGCTGCTGAGCTCCTGTTGCTCTACAGGGCTATTGCTGGCGTCAAAGTCTTCCATTGTCGTTCTCCTTGTTTGAGTTGGTTCTTCCTGAGATCCCCGGGCAGGCATGAGCAGCGTGCCCTGCCTAAAGAAGGTGCTTGCTGGTGGGTTATGTGATCCAAGACGCAGAAAGTATTGCAATGCAATACTATTAAGGTCAAGTATAGTGATACGACAGAGGTATGGCTCTGCCGTAGCGTTGCTTCATCAGTTAGATGGAGTGGGCGTGATGAGCTTTCCCGAGCGCCTGAAAGCGGCCCGGTTGGCATTGGGGTTGACTCAGGAACAGTTGGGTTTTGAGTTGGATGTCACCAAATCCACGGTTTCCGCATGGGAAAATGGTCGTGATGCTCCAGGTTTTCGTCTTTTCCCTGCCCTGAAACAGGTGCTGGGCGTTTCTCTGGACTACTTGATATGTGGAGATGAGGCGGGCGGCGTCACCGACCCTGCAGGTACCTACGGCGCGGAAGTCCGCAGTGAAGCTGAAGCGCATTTGCTAAAGCGTTACCGCAAACTTTCACACAGCCGCCAGGAAGGCCTGAAGGCGTTACTGGATTAATCTGCAGCCTGCTTACCTGCCAGCTTATTACTTAGCTCAGTGGTTGATTGAGAACGAGATTCCCTGGCATGAGCTGATCCCTCGTGCGAGAACTCCTCAACCACTTGTAACCCCTCCTCCTCCGCATACTCGAACTGGGCATTCAGCAGGCCCGCCTGAGCGACCTTGTCCAGCTCTGCCTGGCTAATCCCCAGATTTTCCATCACCTTGGCTTCTTCTCGGGCATGGGTAACGGCCTCTTTCATGGATTGATTGGCTCTCAGCGTCAGATCCACGTAGTAGATCGGCGCCCGGTGACTCTGGGTGGTGCTCTTCCCGCGCAGCTTTAACTCCAGCGGCAGGGTGGCAAGGTTGCCACCACTGATGGCATGGAAGTAGCGTAACCGGGCCGCCAAGCTGCGGATGCTGTTGTAGCCGGTGGTCCGGAACACGAAACAGCCCAGTTCATCCTCTTCCCCGATCCGTACATACAGCCGCCCGTAGGGTTTGCACAGATCGTGGGCGCCGAACTCACAAAGATCCGGTGACGGGCAGGGCAGTTGTTCCAGGCCCTGGTCAGTGCGGCGTCGACAGGTCTCCCCGTCGCCACTGCACAGGGGCCGGCCACTCTTGCGCTCGAAGAAGGTGTACTCCGCCCGCAGGTTCAGGTCCGGATCATTGAAGGGCAGGGTGACGGGAATGCTGCGTAGCTTCTTGCCTTGACCCTCTTGGCGTAGGGCCTCATCCAGTGGGTGCGGTAGCCAGCCCTCCCGGGTCTGGATCTGGGTAGTGATGGTGAATTGGTCGTCTTTCTCCGGCAGACGCTTGCCGTTCTTTTCCACCATGTGGCCAATACTGATACGGCCAATCACGGGTGGAGTAATGGCGAGTCCTTTGATCATGGGGATCTCCTGTTATAAAGAAACCGCACAGCCGCCGGGCAGGGCCCGGCGTTTATGCTGTTAGGCGTGGGGTGTTGAGTAAGGTGATGCGAGAACGATCAGGCGTTGGGCTTGACCAGGAACCGGCGACTGCCGGCCCGATGCTTGGGGAATTGCTGCAGTAGCGTGGGCCGAGTCTTGAGCAGGGCGTCAGTATCGAGCACCGTGCTGTCCTTGCTGCGCTTCCAGCTCACCTGGCCATCCATGAAGTAAGCCCGAGCGGCGTCACCCATGCGTTGCTGGATGCGCTGCTTGAGTCGGGCTTCCCGTTCGGCCAGACGGGCTAGGCGTTCCCGGATATCCAGCATCTCACTGAAATCGCCGTTGAGTGCGGTGTCTTCAATGAGATCCAGGGTTTCGCCATCATCACGAGGGTAGAGCGCTCGCAGCGCCTGATCGGCGGAGTCGGAACCATCGGCGTCGGGTGGCGTATCGGTCTCCACCAAATGCCAGAAAGCCCGTTCCAGTTCGATCAGTTGGTTAATGACCGTCTCATCCCGCTCGATGCGATGCACCTGCAACTCCTGCCCACAGATCAGCACTGCCACGTCCGCCGCCTGTTTGCCGGTGACGGCCAACTGATGCTGTACCTGGCACTGGATGTACTCCGGTACCCCATCGGCCCAGAGCCTGGCGCCATTAAGGCCAGTGGTTTTGCACTCCAGGATCTGCACCTCTGGATTGCCCACAACGGAATAATCCAGATTGGCCAGCATCCAGGACTTGTCGGCATCTGGGTGCTGGAGTACCGCATTCACCCGCCGCACCTTGTTGCCCGTCGCCTTGGCATAGGCTTCCGCTACCTTGGGTTCAAGCAGGTTGCCCCAGTACAGCGGGGTATGGATGTCGTCCGGATCGGGGGCCGGTAACAGCCCATCCCGACCGGTCTTGATCATCCACAGCTCCAGCGGAGACTGATACGGGTTAAGCCCCACCGCCGCAGCGGCATCGCTGGCCCCGATACCTTGCTTGCGGACCTTGAGCCACTGTTCCCGGTTCATGCCCTTGGTGGACACCAGACGCAGGGCTGGACGGGATGAGGGTTTGATAGCGCGAGGTGTGCTCATGAGTGATCTCCGTCCAGTTGGATCAGCCGCTCGGTAAAGCGATCATGGAGATTGATCAGCCGGTGGGTCTGGGGCGTCTGATCCGTGGGGATCTCATGACTGCCGCCTTGGCTGAAGAAGGTGACGACCAGCTCGGTGATCATCTGCTGGATGTCGGCTTGGGGTGGCAGATTGCCGTCATTCTCGAGCAGATAGGTGCCCAGCTGTTCGCCCAGAATGGACACCACCTCGTACTCGAACACCCCAGGAAACCCTTGCGGGCCGTACCAGTAGGGTTGCACCTGTTTCCAGATATCGGGGATGAAGTCACACAGGGTGCTGATCAGCTCGATACAGCCGTTACCCCAGATCTCCAGAAGCCGGGTACCGCGCTCTTTGTTCAGCATCACCCCTTCATGGAGAAAGGCGCCCCAGATGGCGGCCAGATGCGGGGAGAGGGGTGGCGCATAGAGTCTGGCTTCCGGGTTCACACGGCTATCGTGATTACGTTCTGTCATGGTCAGGCTCCAAACAATAAAAAGCCCGACCGGCACAGAGCAGGTCGGGCTTTAGTCGAGGGAAAAGAATGAGTCGGGAATCAGTCAGGCCACCAGTTCCAGGGTCTGCGCCAGGGCCCGCTGCTTGATCTGAGCACCCTTGCCGAACCAGGCGGAATCCAGCCGGTTATCGGTGCTGCGGGCGCGACGTTCGTGGTCCACGAACTCGGTCACGGCATTCAGCAGGCCGTAGGCCGTGTTCTTGGCAGACGGCAACTCCGCACCGCGACCGGCGCCCTCATACAGCGCCATGGCCTTCTTCATGGCCTGTTCGTTGGGCTTCACCAGCATGTCACCTGATGAGTAGTTCACATCGGTGAAGACCGAACGCATGACTTTCTCGGCGGTTTTGCGGGTAATGCGTCGCTCGCTGAGGGCCTTCAAGCGATACATGAAGTCATCCCAGGCGGAGACGGAGATCCCCAGCTGTTTCTTGACGGCCTGGGCATCGAAAGTGGTGTTGTGGCGAACCTTCACCGCCTGGCCGGCACCATTGAGAGCTACCGCCAAGGTGTTATTGCACACCACCCGAATGCTGGTGAACTGGGCAGTGGTGGCCAGGGTGCCGTCACAGGCAGTAGCCAGCAGCACATAGCCGTTGGTTTGGTCGTTGCCTGCCAAGGAGCCCGTTTGCCCGGTGCGGGCCAGGGCCCACAGCTTGCGCCCCCCTTTAAGGACGCCAGCGGTTTCCAGCTCAAAGCCGGAGCGCTCGGTGAGATCCCGGTAGAACTCCAGGATCTGCCGGGGCTGCACCACCTTGAAGCGGTTACTCACTACGGACAGAGGTGCCTGATTGTCTGAGCGGAACAGCACCTTCTGATCCGGGAAGGACGAGATCTGGCCGAGGGCGCCGGCCTCGCTGCTAATGAAGCGGACAGGGGTTTC